>NZ_DASWMD010000015.1:0-15014 GCF_036399935.1 Longimicrobium sp. | reverse complement strand
GGCGATGGGCGCCAACGTGGGCGTGGCCCAGGCCTACATCGCCGACGTCACACCGCCGGCGGAGCGGGCGCGGGGGATGGGAATGATCGGCGCGGCGTTCGGGCTGGGCTTCATCTTCGGCCCGGCGATCGGCGGGCTGCTTTCGCGCATCGACCCCGCGGCGCCGTTCCTGGGTGCCGCGGCGCTGGCCGGGGCCAACGGCATCCTGGCGTACTTCCGGCTCCCCGAATCCCTTCCCGCGCACGTCCGCGCCACCATCCCGCGCCGGCAGGCCGGGCTTGGCGCGCGCCTGCGGACCGTCTTCGCTGCGCCGCCGGTGCTGCGCGGCCTGTACGCCGTGTCGTTCATCACCACGCTAGGGCTGGCGGGAATGGAAGCCACACTTTCGCTCTGGGCCGACCGGCGCTGGGGCCTTTCGCAGGAGGCCGTGGGCTACGGCTTCGCGGCCATGGGCGTGGTCGCGGCCCTTGCGCAGGGGCTGATGGTGGGGCGCCTGGTCCGGCGCGTCGGCGAGCGGCGCGCGGCGCTGCTGGGGCTGGGGCTGGCCGCGGTGGGGATGGCGTGCATTCCCCTGGCGCCCTCGCCCGCCTGGGTGCTGGCCGCCGCGGCCGTGTTCGCCGTGGGACAGGGGGCGACGGTGCCTTCCGTCAGCGCCATGATCTCGCGCCAGGGCGGCGCGGCCGAGCAGGGGCGCGTGCTTTCCGCCTCGCAGTCCCTGTCGGCCGCCGCCCGCGTGGTCGGCCCCTGGTGGGCGGGCATCGCCTTCGCCCACGTGGGCATCTCGGTGCCGTACCTGGCTGCTGCGGCGCTGGCCCTCGTCGCCTTGGGTGTGCTGGCGGTGGCGGTTCGCGGCGGGGAGGTGGCCGCATGATCCGCCCGCCCGCCCTTCGCCCCGGGTCGCGGGTGGCCCTGGTGGCCGCCGCGGGGCCCCTTCCCCCGGGCGGCGTGGAGCGCGCGATGGACCGCGTCCGTGCCTTCGGCTGGGAGCCCGTCGCGGGCCGGTTCTGCCGCGGCCGGTGCAGCGGATACCTGGCGGGGACGGACGACGAGCGCGCGGCGGACCTGGATGCCGCCCTCGCCGATCCCGGGCTCGACGCCATCTGGTTCCTGCGTGGCGGCTACGGGACCATGCGCATCCTGGACCGCATCGGCTGGCCGGCGCTGGCGGCGCATCCCAAGGCGCTGATCGGCTTCAGCGACAACACGGCGGTGCACCTGGCCGCCCAGCGCGCGGGCGTGGTGTCGTTCCACGGCCCGCATCCGCATACGGCCGAGTTCCCCGATTTCGCGCGCGACACCTTTCTCCCGGTGCTGACGGAGCCGCGGCCCGCGGGCGTGCTCCCCTTCCCCGCCGGCTCGGCGGGACGCGCGGAGGCGCTGGTGGAGGGTCAAGCCGAGGGGCCGCTCCTGGGGGGAAACCTGTCGCTGGTCGCGTCGACGCTGGGGACGCCGTTCGCCATCCAGCCGCGAGGCGCCATCCTGTTCATGGAAGAGGTGGGCGAGCACGTCTACCGCCTGGACCGCCTGCTTTCGCACCTGAAGCTGGCGGGCGTGCTGGATGCCGTGGCGGGCATCGCCATCGGCGCGTTCAGCGAGGTGCCGGACGAGGGCAGCGACGGGCGGCCGACCGTGCGGGAGCTGCTGCAGGACCGGCTCGGCGGGCTGGGTGTGCCGATCGCGTTCGGCTTCCCCTTCGGCCACGTGGACGACAATTGGACGCTTCCGATGGGCGTGCGCGCGCGGCTGGACGCGGGCGCGGGTACGCTGGAACTGCTGGAGCCGGCTGTGGCGGAGCGCGGATGATGGACGACCTCAGGCACATTCGCGTGGGGCTGGAGGAAGGTGGGGACGGCATGCTGATGGCGCATGCGCTGAACCTTCCCGGATGCGTCGCGATCGGCGCGTCTCCAGAAGAGGCGATGAAGGAATTCGAGCGGTCTCTCGCCCTCTGGCTGCGGTTCCTTTCTTCCATTGGGGAGCGCGTCCCCGCGCCGGACGACGAGATCCAGGTTTCCGTGGACGAGTGGATCGCCACGGACGCGCGGGTCGGCGGGGCTGTCTCTACCGCGCTCTTCGAAGCCGACCTCGCGCCGCTGCTGCAGGACGAGGCCGAGCTGGGCGTGCGGCGGCTGGGCGACATTCGCGGGCTGCTGCTCGCGCGCGTGCGCCGTCGGCGGAACCTGAACCTGGACGTGCCCGCGCCCATGACAAGCGCCACGGTTCGGCAGGTGCTGGAAGACCTGGCGCGGTCGCAGTGGTTGTTGCTGAGCCGCCTGGGCGCCAGCCCCATGGCCGGCGCGCCGGACCACACGCTGGCCCGGCTGGACACCGCCGCCGCGCTGGTGGTGGACCGCATGACGACGCTGCCGGACGAGGCCCGCGGACGGCGGCTGGAGCTGGACGGCGAAGAGTGGACGCCGCGCAAGGTGCTGCGGCGGCTGCTGGGGCTGGAATGGACCCTCGTGGTGATCGCGCTGGCTGGACTGGAGGCGGCGGAAGCGGAGAACGCAGCATCATGACGCTGAAGATCTACACGAAGACGGGCGACCGGGGCGAGACCGGGCTGTTCGGCGGGCAGCGCGTGGCCAAGGACCACGTGCGCGTGGCGGCCTACGGCGACGTCGACGAGCTGAACTCGCTTCTCGGCGTGGCCGTGTGGCACCTTGAGGCCGACGGGCAGGCGGAGCTGGCGGCGGGGCTGCGCGGGGTGCAGTCGGACCTGTTCACCGTGGGCGCCAACCTGGCCACGCCCTCGGTGGAGGATGGCGGACGCGAGTCGCCGTGGATCCCGGCGCTGGCGCCGGGGCGAATCGAGGAGCTGGAGGGGTGGATCGACGCGGCGGAGACGGAGCTGGAGCCGCTGAAGTCGTTCGTGCTCCCCGGCGGATCCGGCGGCGCGTCGTACCTGCACCTGGCGCGAACCGTCTGCCGCCGGGCCGAGCGGCACGTGGTCACGCTGTCGCGAGAGGCACACGTGGGCCCGGAATGGGTACGATACCTCAACCGGCTTTCGGACCTGCTGTTCACCCTGGCGCGCCTTGCCAACCGGCGCGCCGGGGTCGATGATGTTCCGTGGATGCCGAACCCGCGCGGCGCGGCCGAAGAAGGTGCCGCCCCGCGATGAACCGATACAACCAAAGAGGATGCCCATGTATCCGGAGATGCTGATCGCCCCCATGCGCCAGGAGCTTACGCGCCTGGGCGTGCAGGAGCTGAAGACCCCCGACGAAGTGCAGGCCACCCTTTCCGACACCAGCGAGCCCACGCTGCTGGTCGTCAATTCCATGTGCGGCTGCGCGGCGCGCAACGCGCGCCCGGCGGTGGCGCTGGCGCTTCAGAACGAAAAGAAGCCCGCGAAGCTGACCACGGTGTTCGCCGGGCAGGACCAGGAGGCCACGGCGGCCGCGCGCGCCTTCATCCACGGCTACCCGCCCTCGTCGCCCTCCATCGCCCTGCTGAAGGACGGCGAGGTCGCGCACATGATTCCGCGCCACCAGATCGAGGGCCGCACGGCCGAGGACATCGCCCAGGACCTGGTCGAAGCCTTCAACCGCTACTGCTGATCGCGGTTTTCGGCTGGCCAGACGCCCCCGCCCGGAGTTCGGGCGGGGGCGTTTGCGTCGAAGGGGGCGGTCCCTGTACGAGAGCCTGTCATCCGAACGAGAGCCTGTCATCCGAACGAGAGCCTGTCATCCTGAGGCCCAGGCGCACCAAACTAGCCCGTAGTACGAGCCTCGCGGGCCGAAGGATCTAACCGTCGACACGTACGAGCCAGGGCGCGGCAGCGGTCACGGAGGCCGAGGCCTCGGCTGCCGTGGGGCCCTCACCCGGCCGCGCTGACACGCGTGCCACCCTCTCCCACAAACAGCGTGGGAGAGGGGGTACACTTCGGGATTCGGCGCAAAGGCGAGTACGGTGCCAGGGCCCCAACCCCGCTGGGGCGACTGAAGTCGCGGCAACAACGGCCCGAAGTCCGCCTTCGCGGACTGCACGCGTAGTCGAGCGCACCACGCCGACCGAAGCGCGATTCCGGTCTCCCCCTCCCCTGCGCAGCGGGGGACGGGGGCCGGGGGGGGAGGGGCCCGGCGGTGTGGGGCGCCGCACTTGTCCAACTCCGCACCGCCCGGCATCTTCCCGCCAGGCCCGGCACTCTGCCTTGCAAGCGCCCACACCCACGCCCCTCACCCTCCCGGGCAGCCATTCAGGAGCACTGATGCGGCAGATGAACACCGTCGTTCCGCTGCGCACCGTCGAGCGCGACACGATCCCCAAGATCTTCTTCGGGGGCGTCGACCGGCACGGGCGCGACGCGGCGATGATGTACAAGGCGGCGGGGCAGTGGCACGCGCTCTCCGACGCCGAGGTGGAGCGGCGGGTGACCGCGCTGGCCGTGGCACTGTCGGCCGCCGGGGTGGCTTCCGCCGACCGCGTGGTGGTGCTGGCCGAGAACCGGCCGGAGTGGGCCATCTGCGACTACGCCATCACCGGGCTGGGCGCCATCACCGTTCCCATCTACCCCACCCTTCCCGCCAACCAGGTGCAGTACATCGTCGCGGACTGCGGCGCGAAGGTGGTGTTCGTCTCCAATGCCGCCCAGGCGGCCAAGATCCGCGAGTTCCGGGTCCAGCTTCCGGAAGTGGAGCGGCTGGTTGCCTTCGAGGGCGCGGCGGACGGCGTGGAATCGTTCGCGGAGTGGCTGACGGAGGGCGAGCGCGAGCTGGCCGCCGGGCGATACACCGGCTTCCGCCAGCGCGCGCTGTCGGTGCCGCGCGAGCAGGTAGCCACGCTCATCTACACCTCGGGTACCACGGGCAACCCCAAGGGCGTGATGCTCACGCATTACAACCTGGCGGCGAACCTGGCGGCCTGCCTGCAGCACGGGATGACGGAGATCATCCGCCCGGGCGACGTCACCCTCTCGTTCCTGCCGCTTTCGCACGTCTTCGAGCGGATGGTGGACTACCTGTACTGGGACGTGGGCACCACCATCGCCTACACGCAGGTGGAAAAGGTGGCCGACCACCTGGCCGAGATGCGGCCGATGGTGACGGTTTCGGTGCCCCGGCTGTTCGACAAGATCTACAGCAAGGCCATCGGGGCGGAGGGGTTCAAGGCCAGGGTCGTCGCCTGGGCGCGGGGCGTGGGCAGCCGCGTGGCCGCGCTGCGCGAGGAGGGGCGCGAGCCGGCGGGGCTGCTGGCCGTGCAGAACCGCCTGGCGGACCGGCTGGTGTTCAGCAAGCTGCGGGAGCGCACGGGCGGCCGGGTGCGCGCGTTCGTCTCGGGCGGGGCGCCGCTGTCGCCGGAGGTCGCGCGCTTCTTCCTGGGCGCCGGCCTTCCCGTCTACGAGGGCTACGGGCTGACGGAGACGTCGCCGGTGATCGCGGTCAACGCGCCGGGGAAGATGCGGATGGGTACCGTGGGACAGCCGGTGCCGGGCGTGGAGCTGGCCATTGAGCCGTCCACGGGCGAAATCCTCACCCGCGGCCCGCACGTGATGCGGGGCTACTGGAACGATCCGGATTGCACGCAGGACGCCATCGACGCCGAAGGCTGGTTCCACACCGGCGACATCGGCGAGCTGACGGCCGATGGCTACCTGCGCATCACCGACCGGCTGAAGAACCTGATCGTCACCGCGGGGGGCAAGAACGTGGCGCCTGCGCCCATGGAGAACCTGGCCGTGATGTCGCAGTACATCTCGCAGGCCGTCATGCTCGGCGACCGGCGCGCGTACCCGGTGATGCTGGTGGTGCCCGAGTGGGAGAACCTGCGCCCCTGGGCGGCCGCCAATGGCCTGCCTTCCGGCGACTCCGCCGCCCTGGCCGCCGATCCGAGGGTAAGAAAGCTGCTGGAGGCGGAGGTCCAGAGTGCGCTTCGCGACTTCGCCCAGCACGAGCGCCCCAAGAAGGTGGCGGTGATCGCGGACGAGTTCACGATCGAGTCGGGGATGCTCACGCCCACGCTCAAGATCAAGCGCAAGGTGGTGGAGCAGGTGTATCGCGAGGTGATCGAGGGCCTGTACGGCGGCCCCGCCCTGCCGACCTGACGCGCACCGTCACCCGAACGAAGCGGCGGCGTCCCGCGAGGGATGCCGCCGCTTTCGTATTGGGCCGATGTCCGTCCAGCGAGTCAGCCGTAGACGCCGACGATGGCGGATTCGGGCGACGGCATGGCGGTTTCGCGGCTGCGGAGCGCGTCCTCGGCCGCGGCGTCGATTTCGGCGGTGACGCGCGCCTCGATGTCGTCCAGCGTGCCGCGGGCGACCCCCTCCTCCTCCAGCCACGCCTCGTACAGCCCCACGGGATCACGCCTGCCCCACGACGCGAACAGCTCCGCGTCGAACATGCTGCGCGCTTCCCGCTCGTCGTGCGTGGCGTGGCCGCCCATGCGGAAGGTCTCGCCGACGAGCAGCGACGGCCCTTCACCGGCGCGCGCGCGGTCGGCGGCGATGCGCGTGGCGGCGTACGCGTCGAGCACGTGGTTTCCGTCGAACACGCCGCCCGCCAGGCCGTACATGGCCGGCCAGTCCTCGAACGAGCCCGCGGCGTGCTGCGTGAGCCGCGTGCCCAGCGCCACCTGGTTGTTCTGGATGATGAAGATCACCGGCAGCCGGTGCACCCCTGCGAAGTTCACCCCTTCGTGGAACGCCCCCGTCTTGGTGGAGCCGTCGCCCACCCAGGTGAGGCCCACGCGGTCTTCGCCCCGCTGCTTGAACGTGAGGGCGATCCCCGCGATCACGGGCACCACGTCGCCCACGTGGCTGATGGGGGGCAGCACTCCCGCGTCCAGGTGGCCCACGTGCAGGTCGCGGCCCATCGACGGGCTGTCGGCGGTGCCCAGGTAGCTGCGGAAGATGTCGGCCACGGGCATCCCCATCTCGTGGCACGCGCCCGAGTTGCGGATCATGGGCGCCACCACGTCGCGCCCCGGCCCGGAGCGCCGCAGCGCGTGCACCGGGCCAATGGTCGCCGCCTCCTCACCCACGCCCAGCCACGCCTTGCTGATCACCCCGTTCTTCACCCAACGCTTGAGCGCGACGTCGTGAAGGCGGTTGCGGAGCAGCCCGGCGTAGATGTCCAGCAGCTGCTCCTGGGAGAGCGCGCGGATGACCTCCGCCCGCTCGTCGCTGGCGTCGATGCGCTCGCGATACGCGCGAAGCTGCTCGGGCGCGGCGGTCCAGTTCTGGTACTCGGGCGGGTCGTAAGCTGCGAAACGCTTCATCTGCGTCGGCTCGGGCGCGGGATTTCAGGGCGGGGGAGCTTACGGTGTGGGGGCGGGGACGGCAAGAAGTGCGTGAGTGCGTGAGTGCGGGAGTGCGGGAGTGCGTGAGTGCGTGAGTGCGTAAGTGCGTAAGTGCTAAAGTGCGGGAGTGCGAGTCGGGCCTCGGTTGTCATTCCGAAGGAGCGGCCACGACGAGCCGGCCCGCACACCGCCGCCCGCAGCGACTGAGGAATCCGCCACACACCCGCCAAAGCGCTCCAGAACCGCCGACGCCGCGGCATCTCTGCTCTGCTGCGGACGCGTCCAGGCCGAATCCACGACGCGAAACTGCCCCGCGCAGGCCATCACGCGGGGCAGTTCCAATCCATCCCCCCACTCGACCGATCAGGCCGTCGCGGGCTGGGCTTCGCGCTGCTCCTGCGGGGCGGCGGCGTACGCGTCGGCGTCCTCGTCGTGCACGCAGCGCGTGATGTGCGTCGCCATCACGTCCAGCTGCGAGCGCGTGGGCACCTCGGCGTTCGGGTCCGGCAGCTGAAGCGGGAACGGTGCGTCCTTGGGCACCGGGATCAGGTGCACGTGAAAGTGGAACACGTCCTGTCCGCCGTCTGCGCCGTTGGGCGAAAAGATGTTCACCGCCCGGCAGCCGGTCGCCTTGCGCAGCCCGGGAAGAATGCGCTTGGCCACCGCGAAGGTGCGCGTCGCCAGCTCTTCGGGAACGTAGAACAGGTTCTTGTAGTGCTCCTTGGGCACCACCAGCACGTGCCCGCGGTGCAGCGGCTGAATGTCGAGGAACGCGATGATCTCTTCGTCCTCGTGGATGACGCTCACCATCTCGTCCCCGCCGATGATGCGGCAGAAGACGCAGTTGGGGTTCTGATTGGGATCCACTCCGGCCTCCGGCGGTGTCGTCAGACCTCTCGAAATGCGGCGCGCACGCCGCGCTCAAGTGCGAGGCGGGGTGCAAGAGGCAGGCCGGGGACGAGCAGAATCCTACGTCGACACCGGCACTTTCACGTACTCCACCCGTGATGCGGGTGGCGGGATCGGCTCCCCGTCCTCCCGCATCCCGTCCAGATGGAATTCGATGGCGTCGCGGATCAGCACGCGCACCTCATCCTCCGAATCTCCCACGGCGACACAGCCCGGCAGGGCCGGAACGTATGCGCCGAAACTCGTCGGAGCCTTCTCGATGACGATTGCGTAATCCAAGTATGTCTCGGACATCCGGATCTCCATCCGATCAGGTTCGGGCCGCAGCGGCGAGGGCTCCCGCGCTGCCGGCCCGCCCGGCCGGGTGGCGGGTGGTGATGCGCTCGGCGATGGCGGTGGCGACAGCCATGATGGTTTCCTGCGGGTTCACCCCGGGCGCGGTGGGCAGCAGCGAGCCGTCCGCCACGTAGACGCCGGGAACGCCGTGGCGCTCGCCGTCGGGCGTGCAGCCGCTGGTCCGCGTGTCGGTACCGATGCGGCAGGTGCCGTTCACGTGCGCCGACATCACCCCCAATTGGTTGGGCCCCGCCGGCCGCCGCGCGATCGCCCCCAGCTCCGCGGGCGAGCGCATCCGGCAGGCGGTGGCGTGAAGAGTCGAAACCTCCTCCGCCCCGGCGGCGAACTGGATGCGTGCCGCGGCCTCCATCCCCCGCAGCAGCCGGTCGCGGTCCGCCGACGACATCCGGTAGCGGATGCGGACGCGGCCGGCGCGATCCACCGTCACCCCGCCGCTGGACCGGCCGCGCTCCGCCCCGTCGCGCACCAGCACGATCATCGACGCCAGGTTGGGCGCCGCCTCCACCAGATCGCGGTGCGGGACGCCGAACCCCGGCATGGACGCCGCGGCCAGCCCGGCGTACATGGGCGGCGTCTCGATCCAGAACCCGTATCCGTCACCGCCGCGCTGGAACTCGTCGCAGATGGCGGAGAGCGGGATTCCCGCGCCGCCGTACATCTCCCGCGCGTACCGGCCGATGACCGCCGTCGTGGGATGCAGCCGAAGGAACGCGCCGACGCCGCCGCCGCCCATCCCCGACTTCTGCAGCAGCACCGGGGTGCCCACCGCGCCCGCCGCCACTACGACGACCGGCGCCTCGACCACGAGCGTGCCCCGCGGCGCACCCGTCTCCCGGTCCAGCACCGTGGCGTGCACCCGCTTGAGCGGAGAGACGCCCCCGCGCTCCGCCAGCTCCATCCGCTCCACGCGCACGTCCGTGAACAGGCGCGCGCCCGCGGCCAGCGCGGTGGGCACGTACACGTCCGCCGTCCCGCGCCGCGCGCCGTACCGGCACCCCAGCCCGCACGAGCCCGACCGCACGCACCCGTGCGCGTTCACGCGGACCGCGCCGGCGCTCCACCCCAGCGCGCGGGCGCCATCCAGCAGTGCGCGATTGGGCGGATTGTGCGCGTCGTCGGGCACGCGCCGCGCGGACGTTTCTTCCTCCACCCGGTCGAACACGGCCGCCATGTCCGCGGGGCGCATCCCCACCGCCCCGTGGTCGCACGCCCACTCGTCCAGCACCCAGTCAGGAGTGCGCAGCATCGCCAGCCAATTGACCGTCGTTCCGCCACCGACGGCGCGGCCCTGCAGGAGGGGGATCGACAGGTCGTCCGTCGCGCGGGTTCCGCCCTCCGCGTACAGCCGCGGCATCATCTCCGACTCGCGCTCCGAAAACTGCTCGGCCCGCCAGAACGCCCCTTCCTCCAGCAGCACCACGTCGTGCCCCGCCTCCGCCAGCCGCGCCGCGGCCACGGCACCGCCCGCCCCGCTGCCGATCACGCAAACGCCGGCGCGCACCCGCGTGTCGCCCCGCAGCCGCGCCCCCTGCACCACGCCGCTGATCTCCGGGTCCGACAGCAGGTCCAGCTGGGGGCGGATGGAAATCACCCGCGCGCTCCGCGGCCCTCCCCCGCCCGTCCGCGCGACCGGCTCGTCGGACTGGGTGGCGCCCGGGAGCGGGCCCTCCCACGGAAGCTCGGGGGCGCGCAGGTGGTACGGGGCGCGGTAGCCGGCGGGATGGTTGGCGGGATCGGCGTACCAGGTAGAAAGCACCAGCCGGCGCAGCGCCTGGAACGCCGAGCGGAGCGCCGAGGCAGGGCTCAGCTCCCACCGCCGCAGCCACGCATCCTGCCGCGCCGCGTCCAGCGCGGCGAAGCCGGAGGGCCGCGCTGCGCCGGCCAGCCCCGCGAGGCGCGAGTCCAGCAGGTTCAGCACGAACCCGGCACGGCGTGCACGTTCGGCGCCCAGCGTGCCGATGCGCACCTCGACGGCCCGGGCCAGGCGCGCGGCGGACGGGTCGGGCTCGTCCGGCAGGGGCACCATGCGCCTGCACAGGGCGACGAGCGTGGCTTGCTGGCGCGGCGAAAGCATGTTCGGATGCGCAGCGGGTTCGGGCCTGGAGGCCCGGCGGGAGAGGACGTGCGACGGGGACGCGTGAGGCCGGTGAATGGTGCGCCGCACACTCCTGTTTGTCAACGCGCGCGACCGGTGGCGGGTTCTGGCGGAGGCATCCCCAATGCAGAGTCAAAGCACCATCTGGCAAGGAGATAGGGACGCGAAACGGCCCGCCTCTTGCAACCCGG
This sequence comes from Longimicrobium sp., assembly GCF_036399935.1. Taxonomy (GTDB): domain Bacteria; phylum Gemmatimonadota; class Gemmatimonadetes; order Longimicrobiales; family Longimicrobiaceae; genus Longimicrobium. The sequence continues at coordinate 4,220 of NZ_DASWMD010000015.1, read as the reverse complement.
ACCCACCCCGCCGCCACGCGGCGGGAGCAGGCGGAGAACCCGGGAAAAGGAGCGGAGGATGAACTACGGACGGGACTACGGGAACCGCAACTTCATGGACCGCGCGGCCGAAACCGTGCGCGGCTGGTTCGGCGGCCGCGACGACTACGGCCACGACTACCGCGGCGGCGGGATGCACAACGGCGGCATGTACGGCGGCGGCCACGACCGCGGCGGCTGGAGCCAGCACGGGGGCTACCGCGAGATGGGCGACGTCACCGGCGGGATGGGCCGCGGCAACTTCGGCTCGGGATACACCGCCACCCACTACACCGGCCAGGGCGGCGGAAACCGGTACGACGCCGGCTACCGCGCGGGCCGCGGCCGGGACGGCTGGGACAGCCACGACACCGGCGGCTACCGCCCCTCGCACGGCTTCACGGACGTGGACTGGGACGACAACCGCGGCTATCGCGGCGGCCACGCGCAGGGCGGGTACGGCGGTCACGTCGGAGGCCGGGGCTACATGGGCAGCCAGGGGAACGCCGGGTACGGCGGCGGCTACCGCAACGACATGGACGAGCCCGGAATGCGCGGCGGCTACGGCGGCGCGAACCGCGGCGGGATGGGCCGCTACGGCGCGGACTACCGCGGCGGCAACACGGGCAACCTGGGCTCGGGCGGCGGCGAGTACAACGCCGGCAGCATGGGCCTGGGCGATGCCGACGGCGGGATGGGCGGGCGCTACGGCGCCTACGGGCCGTACGGCATGGAGCGCTTCCGCAACGGCAACAGCGGCGGCGTGCCCACCGGCCAGTACTACACCGGGTACGGCGTCGGAAACAGCCATCGGCCGTAACCGCGCCGCCGGCGGCACGAGCGGGCTCCGGGACCTCGCCGGGGCCCGCTCGTGCGTGCGCCCGGCATTGACGCGCCGTATGTTTGGCCCCAATTATAGAGCTGGATTTCGGTTACACCCCGCGGGAGCTGTACTGTGACGAAACGGATGGTTACGGCCCTGTGGCTGGCGGCGCTCGGTATTTGCGCGGCCGTGCCCGGGGCGGAAGCGCAGGGCACCGGCACGCCGGCGCAGATGGTGGACAACCGCCCGCGCGGGCTGGTGACGCGCGAGGAGCTGATGGAAAACCGCCTGCGGCAGCTGGGCGTCGACAATCCCGACCCGGCGCCCACCGCGCCCCGCAACCGCGCCGACAGCGTGGAGTGGGTGCGCTGGCGCCGCGCGGCGAACACGGCGACCGGCCGGCGGATCGTGGTGTCCATCTACGACCGCAAGCTGTGGCTGATCAACGGGCAGGACACGCTGATCGAGGCGGCGGCGGGCGTGGGGATGGGTGTGGTGCGCGGGCCGCGCGGCATCGGCAGCTACGACTTTTCTACCCCGCGCGGGCGCCGCACGGTGCTTGCCAAGGAAGAAAACCCGCTGTGGAATCCGCCCGACTGGCACTACTGGGGCCAGGCCGAGGTGGTGCGCCCCTTCCCCGCGGGCGGCATTTCGCTGGGCGACAGCGGGCGGGTGGTGCGGCGCGGCGACAAGGTGGGAATCCTGCGCGGGGGCGAGTTCGAGGCCATCCCCGCCGAGCGCCCGCTGATGTTCAACGGCGTGCTGTACATTCCGCCGTTCGGCACCGTCAACCGCAAGATCCCCGAGGTGCTGGGCAAGTTCAAGCTCGACACGGGCGACGGCATCCTCATCCACGGCACCAACGATCCACTGGCCGTGGGCTTCTGGGGCACGCACGGCTGCGTGCGCCTGTTCGACGACGACATCCAGTTCGTCTACGAGAACGCCCCCGTCGGCACGCCGGTCTACATCTACTGACGGTTCGATGGATCGAAAAAGGCCCCGCTCGCGGACGCGAGCGGGGCCTTTCGTGTTCGGTCCGCCGGCTCAGAGCGCGATGCCCACGCGGATGCCGAACGTAGTCTGGGCGTTGTCGACGAAGTGGTGCCGCAGCTCGCCGCCTACCGTAAGCAGGCCCACACCGCCCATGACGCCCGCCTTGACGGCGAAGTCGTTCTGGAAGTCGCCGGTCTGGCCACCGGCCTCCACCCGCGAGAATACGATCTGCGGCTGCACGTAACCGGCCGCGCGGATGCCGGGGATGCCCAGGCTCGCGCCGACACCCAGACCGACAGGAACTGCCGTATACGAATCGCCGTTGTACTGTTTGATGTTCCGCAGTTCACCGACGGGGCAGACCGAGACACGCGGACCCACCATCAGACCCAGCGACGCCACTTCGAACGCCACGCCGGCGAACAACTCGTCGTTGCTCTCCTCGTCGCTGTTGTCGTTCTCGTTCGAGATTACGTTCAGGCCGCCGTAGACGCCCAGCGGGCCCGAAAAGTTGTAGTTGGCCTCCACGCCGTACGAATCCACGTTTTCCGGGAAGTCGGCACGCGCGCCGAAGTAGAAGCCGCGGTCCGACGAGGGGTAGCCCGCGCAGATCTGGGCCTGGGCAGTGCCCGCGAACGCCACCGTGGCGACAACCGCGAACAGTCCAGCGACAGACTTCTTCATCGCTCGATCCTTTTCGAAACAGGTTTCACGCGGACGGTTTCCGCGCCTGTGCCGGAGCACCGCGGCGCTCCGGCTTGGGGACGAATATGCGGCGGCCGGCCGGACGGGTCAAAGGTCCTGCCACGCTTCGGACGCACCCATCCTCGTCCGGAAGCGGGGGCCTCCCGCACGCAAGTTGATGCAGGTGAGCAAGTTGGATTCCAAACGCCTGAATCAGAACCTTCCTTCGCCGAGAGCTGATACAGGGGCATCCGCGTGCTCTGGGTCAACCGACTCATGTAGGCATGGGTCGAACCGCCTATCCTTGTGGCGCGTTCCGGGGCACGGTGCCCCGGAACCTGACCTCCCCGCGACGACGGCGGGGACCGCCGACCCGGAGCGACGAAAATGCACCGCACCTCGCTGAAGTTCTTTGCCGCCCTGGCGCTCGCCGCCACCTCCGCCGCCTGCACGCAGGGCAACGCCAAGCCGGCCGACACCGCCGCGCTGCCCAACGTGGTGACCATCACCGCCGCCGACTTCAACTACCAGTCGCCGGCCACCATCCCCGCGGGGATGACGACGATCCGCCTGGTGAACGACGGAACCGAGCTTCACCACGTGCAACTCGTGCGGCTGGACGACGGGCACACCGTGCAGGAGCTGATGCAGGGCATGGGCGGGCACGACGGGCCGCCGCCGCCCTGGGTGCACTTCGTGGGCGGACCCAACACGCCCGTCCCCGGCGGCGGCGTGTCGGAAGCTACGCTGGACCTCAAGGCCGGCACGTATGCGATGCTGTGCTTCATCCCCTCCAAGGACGGCGTGCCGCACGTGGCCAAGGGAATGGTCAAGCCGCTGACCGTGGTTCCCGCGGAAGGCGCGCCGGCCGCGGCTCCCGTGGCGGACCTGGACATGAACCTGGCGGACTACTCGTTCGCCACCAACACCGAGCTCACGGCGGGGCGGCGGACCATCAAGGTGCAGAACGTGGCCGTGCAGCCGCACGAGGTGATCCTGGTGCAGCTGGCCCCGGGCAAGACGCTGCACGACATGATGGCGTGGCTGATGAACGAGAACGGGCCCCCTCCGGGGCGCCCCGTGGCCGGGACCACCGGCCTGGACCGCGGCGAGGTGAACTACATCACGGCCGACTTCCAGCCGGGCGAGTACGCACTGCTCTGCATGCTCCCCGACGCCAAGGACGGCAAGCCGCACATCGCCCACGGCATGGCGCGCCAGATCACGGTGCGCTGACCACGGAAGGTGATGGACGAAGATCCGCCCCCGCCCGGGCTTCCGGGCGGGGGCGGATTTTGTTGCTCATCGGCTGCGGGGAGGTTCGATGGGGGCCGGCGCATGCGGAAGGGGGCCCTCACGAACGCCGGGGAGTCTCGATGGGGGCCGGCGCATGCCGCTGAGCAACCGGGTTGATCGCTGACACTTTAAACCGGGAGGATCGTTGACAACTCCTCACGGTGATGACGCTAGTCCAGTCATCCCTGATGTCTCTTGTCCTCCCCCTTGGGAGGCGTAAGCAGCCGCGAAGCGGAATGACAGCGCTCGCGCTCTACTTCGCCGAAGCGCCACGGCTTACGGGTGCACCTTGCCGTCGTGCGCGTTGAATCGCGCCAGCAGTGCATCGTAGAAGAAGATCGACCACACGCCGTCAGCAATCTCCTCCAGGGCGAGCGCTTCACGAACCAGGACTTCGCTGATG
>NZ_DASWMD010000014.1:0-56693 GCF_036399935.1 Longimicrobium sp. | reverse complement strand
AGTGTGTCCAGGAGCCGCAAAACGGCGCCTGAACACGGCAAAAAGAGCTTGTAGAGGCCGCTTTTGGCCTCGTGAGTTCAAAAACTTTTCCACAAAGCTCGAAAAGGGGGGCTCAGCCACCTGTGCAGAGCTTCCCTAACGCACTCACGCACTCACGCACTAACGCACTGATCAGTCAGCGGCGCTTGTCGTCGTCGTTGATGAACATCGACAGCAGCCAGGTCGCGAGGCTGATGACTACCGAGCCGATGATGGCGTCCAGGAAGCTGTCGATGTGGAAGCCGTATCCCAGGTGCCCCGCGATGAAGGTCGTCAGGTACAGCATCACCGCGTTGATCACCAGCAGCGCCAGCCCCAGCGTCAGCACGATGATGCCGCACGCCAGCATCTTGACGATCGGCCGCACGATGGCGTTCACCAGTCCCAGCAGAAGCGCAACGACGAACAGCGTTTCGATGCGGCCGTCGTAGTCCAGGCCGGGAAGCAGGTAAACCGCCAGGCCGACCGCGGCGGCGGACGCGAGCCAGCGCAGGATGAGCTTCATGGGTGTCCGTGAGGTGCGGGAGAGATGCGAGTGCGTGGATGCTGGGCGGACTACGCGCCGCGGAGGGATAATGTGTCAGCGGCGCCGGCCCAAGGGAAAGGCCCGCCACGTTCCGGGCTTGCGCGCAAACGGCGAATCCGGTCTAATCGGGGCCATGACGGCATCCAACGCACACCGCGCGGTCGAGGCGGTCTGGAGAATCGAATCGGCCAAGCTCATCGCGGGGCTCGCGCGCATGGTGCGCGACGTGGGCCTGGCCGAAGACCTGGCGCAGGACGCGCTCGTCGCCGCCCTGGAGAAGTGGCCGGAGACCGGCGTCCCCGACAAACCCGGTGCCTGGCTGATGGCGGCCGCCAAGCGCCGCGCCATCGACCACTTTCGCCGCGACAAGCTCCTGGAGCGCAAGCACCAGGAGCTGGGCTACGAGCACGATTCGCGGGCGGACGACGTGGTGGCCAGCCTGGACGCCGCCCTCGACGATCCCGTCGGCGACGACCTGCTGCGCCTGATCTTCACCTGCTGCCACCCCGTTCTCGCGACCGAGGCGCGCGTCGCGCTCACCCTGCGCATGCTGGGCGGGTTGAGCACCGAAGAGATCGCGCGCGCCTTCCTGGTGCCCGTCCCGACCGTGGCGCAGCGCATCGTCCGCGCGAAGAAGACGCTGGCCGAGGCGCGCGTGCCCTTCGAGGTGCCCCGAGGGGACGAGCTCGCCGGGCGCCTGTCGTCGGTGCTGGGGGTGGTGTACCTGGTCTTCAACGAGGGATACTCCGCCACCGCCGGCGACGACTGGATGCGTCCGGCCCTGTGCGAAGACGCCCTGCGCCTGGGCCGCATCCTGGCCGGGCTGGTTCCCAACGAGCCGGAGGTGCACGGGCTAGTGGCGCTGATGGAGATCCAGGCCTCGCGGCTGCGGGCGCGCACCGGCCCCACCGGCGAGCCGGTTTTGCTGATGGACCAGGACCGCGCCCGGTGGGACCGCCTGCTGATCGGCCGCGGGCTCCAGGCGCTGCGACGCGCCGAGGAGCTGGGCGGCGCGCTGGGGCCGTATGCGCTGCAGGCCGCCATCGCCGCCTGCCACGCGCGCGCCCGCACCGCGGACGAAACGAACTGGCCGCGGATCGCCGCGCTCTATGCCGCGCTCGCCCAGCAGCAGCCCTCGCCCGTGGTGGAGCTGAACCGCGCGGTGGCGGTGGGGATGGCGTTCGGCCCCGCGGCGGGGCTGCAGATCGCCGACCAGCTCGTCGCCGAGCCGTCGCTGAAGGCCTACCACCTGCTGCCCAGCGTCCGCGGCGACCTCCTGGCCAAGCTGGGGCGGCACGACGAGGCCCGGGCGGAGTTCGAGCGCGCGGCGTCGCTCACGCAGAACGCGCGCGAGCGCCGGCTGCTGCAGGACCGCGCCCGCCAGTCCGCGGCGGCGGCGGACGCCCCGGACAAGGCGGCTGCGGCGCGCGAAACGGGCTGAATTGGCGCTCCCCAGGGATGCCCCTCCCCCGGCCCCTCCCCGCACAAACTGCGTGCGGAGAGGGGGGACTTTGGTCGGGTTCGATCGGGCTCGGCGCTTCCGCGGCAGCCCCCGCTCCCGACCTCTCCCCCACAACAGCGCGGGAGAGAGGAGTAAGGGCTCGCGGTTCGACTGGCCGCCTCGCATGCCTTGGGAGCCCCCTCCCCCCGGCCCCCATCCCCCGCTGTGCAGGGGAGGGGGAGAATTCGATTGGACTTCGGCAGCAGCCGCGTGGATTCCCCCGCCCCATCCGCCGCCGAACGGCCGCGGCACGCCTGGATGTCATCCCGATGGAGCGCCCACGCCGAACCTGCCCCTGAACTGTAGTCCGCAGCGACTGGGGGATCCGCCACACACCCCGCGCGACGCACCACTCCATGGTTTGCGCCGAATCCATCTGGTCTGCGCACCTGCCCTGGGCAGACGCTCCGTCATGCGTTGCCATTCGCGGAGCAGAATGGAGGAACCGTCTCGCTGCCTCCGACGCTCAAGAGACTGCGGCACGCTGTGTGGCGGATCCCTCAGTCGCTGCGATCCGTGGTGTTCGGGCAAGTTCGCCGGGGCCGCTCCTTCGGGATGACAGGTGCTCTTTGGCAGGCGCGGCGAGGGATGCAGGTGAAGCCGCGAGCGGGACGCGGGCAGCGGCCCGAGGCGGGGCCTTCCGCTGTCCAAGCGGCGGGTTTGCCCGCTCTTGGAGGGCGCCTGCCTGCTCCTCCGCTCACCTGCCAACCCGTGCGTCCACTCATCTGCGCAACCGCTCGACAGGCCATCTACGGAAAAAGCAGTTGACAAACGCGAGCGGCACGATTAATCTACGGAAGAACCCGTAACAACAGACGACCATGGACGAAATCAGCTTTACCCCGCGCGAGCTGGATGTGATGAGCATCCTCTGGCGCAGCGGCTCGGGGACGGTGAGCGAGGTGCGTGAGGGACTGGGCGAAGAGCTGGCCTACACGTCGGTGCTTTCGGCGCTGCAGACGCTGGAGGAGAAGGGGTTCGTGCGCCACGAGGCCGAGGGGCGCGCCTACCGCTACTTCCCCACCGTCGAGCCCGAGACGGCCGGCCGCAGCGCGATGGCCCGCATCCGCGACGCCGTGTTCCAGGGCTCGGCGGAGCGGATGTTCGCCCAGTTCGTATCCGACGGAAAGCTCGGGCGCGAAGAGCTGGAACGCATGCGCCGCCTGCTGGCCCAGCGGCTGGAGGACGAATCATGATCGCCTCGTGGATGCTGTACGCGCTGCTGGTGAGCCTGCTGCTCGCGGCCGCCGCCTGGACGCTGGAAGAGGTGTTCCGGCTGCGCGGGCTGGCCGTGCGCTTCCTGTGGCTGGGTGCCCTGCTGGGCACCGTGGCGATCACGGCCGCCGCGCCCCTGCGCAGCCGCCCGCCCGTTGTCCTTCACGCCACGGAATCGCCCAGCGTCGCCGCCGCACGGGAGATCCCGGCCGCCGAGGGGCTGGCGGCGCGAGTGTCCGAATCGCTGCGAACGCTGCGGGTAGAGCTGGACCGCGGGCTGGATGCGGCGGCGGCGCTCGGCGGGCAGGCAGGTGCCGGCCTGGCGCTTGGGTGGATCGCCCTGTCGTCGCTGATGCTGGCGATCACCGGGGCGACGCTGCTCCGGGCGCGCCGGGCGCGGCGCGGGTGGCCCGTCGCGGAGCTTTCGGGCGAGCGGGTGAGGGTGGCGCCCGGCGTGGGGCCGGCGGTGCTCGGCATCCGCAGGCCCGAGGTGGTGGTGCCCGCATGGCTACTGGGGGCCTCGCCCCAGGAACAGCGGCTGGTGGTCATCCACGAGCGCGAGCACGTGCGCGCCCGCGACCCGCTGGTGCTGCTGGTGGGATGCGTGGCCGCGGCGGTTATGGCCTGGAACCCCGCCGCGTGGTGGATGCTGCGGAGGCTTCGCGCCGCCGTGGAGCTGGACTGCGACGCCCGCGTGCTGCGGCACGGGGTGCGACCGCAGGAATACGGAGCGGTGCTGATCGACATCGCCGGGCGGGGGCCCGGGCTGTCCATGGGTGCGCCGGCGCTCGCCGGATCGCCCTCCATCCTGGAACGGAGACTTCGCGCCATGACCATGAGACTTCCCCGCCACGCCCGCCTGCGCGCCAGCCTGTTCGGCGTGCTCGCCACCGCAGCCCTGGCCAGCGCGTGCGAAACGCCGCTGCCCACCAGTGCCGAGATCGAAACGATGGACGTCGCCGACGTGGAGGCGCGCGCTGGCGAGCTGGCGCTCGCGAGTGGTGGAAGCACCACCTACGTCGTCGACGGCAAGCAGGTGACGGCCGAGGAGGCCCGTGCGCTGGGCGGCGATCGGATCGAGCGGATCGAGGTGACCCGCGCCGCGATGGCGGCCTCGGGCACGTCGACCCCGTCGCGAAAGATCGAGATCTTCACCGTCGTCACCCCCGCCGACTCGTCCGGCCGGCGTACGCGGTACCAGACCACGGCGGAAGCCGGCGGGCCCACACGGATTCTCGTCAACGACCTTGTGCCGAGCGTCGTCACCACCACCACGGGCACCCGGGTTTCCACCGGCACGCCGGCGGCCGACGGCACCGCGGCTCCCGAGGGCACGAGGGTTCGCATTCGCGGCCAGAACACCACCCTCGAAACCACCCGTGCGACCAGCGGGGTGACGCAGCAGGTCACGGTGCGGGGAACGGGCTCGTTCGAGGGGCTGCTCCTGGTCGATGGGGTGGAAACACCCGCGAGCGCCATGAACACCCTGGATCCGCACACCATCGAGAGCATCGACGTGCTGAAGGGCGACGCCGCGGTCCGCGCGTACAGCGATCCCCGCGCGGCGCACGGCGTGATCCGCGTGACCACGAAGCGCGCCGCCAGGACGCAGTAACCGTAGCCCGCATCAACGACACGGCCCCGGCGCGATGTCTCGCGCCGGGGCCGTGTGCGTACTGGGCGCACCGGGCGCTCAGTATCCTGGGCAGGGCCTATTCCGGTCCAGCATCCGGATCGTCCAGCATCAGCCGCCGGAGCCAGGCGACGAACCGGCCCGCAGCGGGTGCGTGCGCATCCAGGTCGCCCTTGCCGATCGCCTGGCCCATGGGCGAGCCCGGGTACTCCTGCCAGGCCAGCCACGTGTGGATGTGAGCCTTGGACCTGCGCACCTCGGGAAAACGCCGGTACTCGGCTGGAATCCCGTCTACTACCTCCCGCGCCCTCCTCCACAACCAGTCATCCGCGGGAACGAGCGCGGCGGCGAAATCTTCCAGCGCCCCGGGCGAGCCGTTGTCGGGCATGATCCACGCGCCGAAGACCGGACGGTGCTCGCTCGCGGGAAGGATGATGCCGTCCGGCGCCGGTCGATGTGGGACCTCCCGGTATCCTTCTGCCTCCAGCGTGTGCCGAATCGAATCCCAGCGTGCCTGCGCGTTTCCATTTGCGTCGACAACGACGCCAAACCGGTCTACGCCGGAGGCCCTCAACTCCGTGTAGAACGTTCCGAGCAGTTCATCGACACCATCCTTGCTCAGCACCTTGAAGGCTTCAGGCACATAGTGCTTCTCGCAAAGGCTCTGGACTACGGCGCTGTCGTCCTTTCCTTCCACCCAGATCAGGCGTGAACGGCGCGGCGGCCGAGATCGCGCACCCATCAGCGCACCTCGACCTGCGCCCTGGCCGCCACGGCCACGTCCTTCTCCGTGTACTGCTCGGCATAGATGCGCCCATCCGGCTCGCGCTCCAAGCGGTACAGCATGCCCTGCGAGGGACTGTTCGTCGCGGCATGCTGAAACCCCACGACGGCGTCCCAACTGTGCGTCGTCGCGAACACCTGTACCGATAGCCTTTCGGCCAGGCCGATGACGGATTCCCAGACATCGGGCTGGATGCTGTGATGGAGGCCGTTCTCCACCTCATCCACGAGCAGCGCCCCGCCCCGCGCGCGAACGCAGGAGAGCGCGATGCCAAAGACGCGCGTCGTCCCATCGCCCATGCTCGTCAGCGGCATCGGGCGTGGCGTGCCCTGGAGTTGCAGGTACAGGGATCGCCCGCCCGCCGCGGCTTCACCGACCAGATAGATCCGCTCCAGCTCGGGAACGACGGATCGGATGGCCTGTTCTACCTCCGGCGCGTACCCGGCCTCTACAGCCTGGTCCCACATCTCGCTCAGGCGCGCTGCGTCGAGCCCATGCGCCGGAATGTGCGAGGTGCGCTGCTTGACTCCCGTGATCATCACGCCGAAACGGCGTAGAAACCAATCCACCGAAAACGAAGCCGTGTTCTCACCACGGCTCATCTGGATCAAGGGCGAGTCGGGCTCGATGAAAAGCTCCAGATCTAGCGCATCCCCCGTTTCGCCCGCGCTGTTCGTCCTCACCCACGGCAGCCAGATCGTCAGCGCGTTTCCATCGGCACCAGCCGGCCCGATCCTGATGGGATCGGCGGCACTTCCCGCAAAGCTGCCGTAGAACAGTGATCGCGCCGAATCCAGTGCCGCGGTTACCTGTTCGGCCGTGACCTCAAGATCGCTGGAGAAACGCGGCCGGAATCCCGACCGTTCCCGCAGGATGCTGGCGAGCACCACCCGCGGCGTCTTGCTGGTGTACAGGTGGACGGCTTCCAGGAGCGATGTCTTTCCCGCGTTGTTCAGGCCCACGAAAAGGTTGACGTGCCCCAACCTGGGGAGCGTCAGATGTCGAATGCCCCGGTAGCCGTGGACCTCGAAGCTCTGCAGCGGAAGCTCGTCGCTCATACGGAGTCCTGGTCGGTCGCGTTCAGGCCGGTCGGTACACGCCCCACTCGGCGCGGAGGGCGTCGCTGATTTCGCCGAGGGTCACCATGGCCTTCACGGCGTCGATGATGAGCGGCATCAGGTTGTCGGTGCCGCGGGCCGCGCCGCGGATGGCCTCCAGCCGGGCGCGCACCTCGGCGTCGTCGCGGCGGGCGCGGATGTCGGCCAAGCGGGCGCGCTGCCCCTTTTCCAGCGCGGAGAAGTCGGGCTGGCCCAGGTCGAACGGCTCGTCCTGCCCCTTGAACTTGTTGACGCCCACGATGGTCTTGTCGCCCCGCTCCACCGCGATCTGGAACTCGTACGCCGCACGGTGAATCTCCTCCTGCATGTACGCGATGGCCTCGGACGCGCCGCCGATCTCCTCGATGCGGTCCAGGTACTCGCGCGCCTTGGCTTCCAGCGCGTCGGTCAGCGACTCCACGAAGTACGAGCCGGCCAGTGGATCCACCGTGTCGGCGATGCCCGACTCGTACGCCAGCACCTGCTGCGTGCGCAGCGCCAGCGTGGCCGCCTGTGCCGTGGGAAGCGACAGCGCCTCGTCGTAGCCGTTGGTGTGCAGCGACTGCGTGCCCCCCAGCGCCGCGGCCAGGGCCTGCACCGTCACGCGGACGACGTTGTTCAGCGGCTGCTGCGCCTGCAGCGTCACCCCGCCGGTCTGCGTGTGGAAGCGCAGCTTGGCGCCTTCGTCGTTGGCGCCCCAGCGCTCGCGCATCAGCCGGGCGTACAATCGGCGGGCGGCGCGGAACTTGGCCACTTCCTCGAACAGGTCGTTGTGCGAGGCGAAGAAGAACGACAGCCGCGGCGCGAACCGCTCGATGGGCAGCCCCGCGGCCAGCGCGCGCTTCACGTACTCCATGGCGTTGGCGAAGGTGAACGCCACCTCCTGCGCCGCCGTGGCGCCCGCCTCGCGGATGTGGTAGCCGCTGATGGAGATGGTGTTCCAGCGCGGCACCTGGGCGTTGCAGAACCCGAAGATGTCGGTGATCAGCCGCAGCGAGGGCTCCACGGGAAAGATGTACGTTCCCCGGGCGATGTACTCCTTGAGGATGTCGTTCTGGATGGTGCCCGACAGCGTGGACCGGTCGATGCCGCGCTCGTCGGCCACGGCCACGTAGAACGCCAGCAGGATGGACGCGGTGGCGTTGATGGTCATGGACGTCGACACGCGGTCCAGCGGAATGCCGTCCAGCAGGGTGCGCATGTCGTCGACCGTGTCGATGGCCACGCCCACGCGCCCCACCTCGCCCGCGGACATGCCGTGGTCGCTGTCGTACCCCATCTGCGTGGGCAGGTCGAAGGCGGTGGAGAGCCCCGTCTGCCCCGCCTCCAGCAGCAGCTTGAAGCGCGTGTTCGTCTCTTCCGCCGTGCCGAAGCCCGCGTACTGGCGCATGGTCCAGAAGCGGCCCCGGTACATGGTGGGCTGAATGCCGCGGGTGAACGGAAACTCGCCCGGGTACCCCAGGTCGCAGTCGTGGTCCAGCCCCGCCACGTCGTCGGGCGTGTAGAGGCGGTCCACCTCCACCCCGCTGGTGGTCTGGAACTGCTCGCGCCGCTCCGGATGCCTGCCCAGCGCCGGGGTGACGGCGCGCTCCGTCCACGCCGCCTTGCCGCCGACGTCGCCGGAGTCTTCGCCGATATTGGGAGGGGCCGGGGTATCGCTCATGACGGCAGTGCGTGAGTGCGTTAGTGCGTGAGTGCGTGAGTGACGGCGCACAACATAATGCCCTTCGCGCTCCAAGGCACGACGGGGTCGGGATGCACAAAAGAATCCGGGGAGCGGCACCCATGCCACTCCCCGGCTCTCGGTCGAACCTGAAACCGTGCGGTTACTCGCGGACGCGGAAGGCCACGGGCGTCGGGAGCGTCACCGGCCGCATGTTGTCCGTCTTGGCGACGGTTTCCTGGAACCAGGCGTCGTTCTTGGGATCGCCGCCGTTCACCATCACCAGCCGCGCGAGCTCCACCGCGTCGATGTTGCGCATGCGGATGCACCCGTGCGACCGCGCGTTGCCCAGCGAGCTCGTGAGGCCCGTCCCGTGGATGTAGAAGTCGGGCTCGCGGAAGAACATCTTCACGCGCCCCATGGGGTTCCCCGGAGATCCGGGCGCCTCGTACTTCTTGTCGCGCGCCCACGCCGAGGCGGGCGGGCGCCAGTCGGGGTTCCAGATCATCCGGCGGATGGTGAACTGCCCGGTGGGCGTGTCGTACCCCGCCTCGCCGACGGACACCGGGTAGCTGCGGACCACGCGCTGGCCGCTCATCACGTACAGCACGCGGTCGGACACGTCCACCACCACCGAGAAGTTCTCCATCCGGCGCGCCGGCCGCGCGATGGCCGCCTCGACGGACGATACGATCAGCCCGCTGTCGCGCGACAGGGCCATCTGCGCCCTCCCGCTCTCCGGGGCCAGCGCCGGCGCCAACAGCGCCAGCGCGACCAACCACTTGTTTGTCTTCATCCGCCCGATTCCGTTCGCTGGCAAGGGATTAGGATCACCCATTCAGGTACGCACTCCGCGCCAGGATCATGCCAGGGACGACCGAGCGGCGGGCTGCGTCACATCGGAATGCGGTCGGCACCCCCATGCTGGGGAGCGCGCGCCCCACACGGGGCGCGGGTGTACCCACCGCCGGGCGGCATCCATCGTGTGGCAGTTGGGCAGAAGTGATTGCGTCTGCTCGACTTGAACGTCGGCCATGGCCAATTCCTCCCATTTGGCGCCTTTCGTGCACCCACGAACCAGGGTCGGCAGGAACCATGGCCGGCAGCCAGCAACCCGCGTATCACCCGGCCGGGCGCCGTCCGTGAGGCGCGGGCACCCGCCACGATCGCGCATTCCACATCCGCCACACTCCAGAACCGCTCCATGATCCACCCCGTCGCAGGCCTGCCCTCCGGTCACGGGGCGGCACCCGAGACCGCTCCTGAGGCGCCGTCACCCGTGCGGGTCATGGTGGCCGCGTCGGTGCGGCTGGTCCGCGACGGCCTTGCCCACACGCTGGGGACGGCCACGGAGGTGGTGGCGGTGACCGCGGATGGCTGCGCGACCCTGCGCGAGATCGCGCGGCTGGAGCCCGACCTGCTGCTGCTGGACGTTTCGATGGATGGTGCGCTGGGGCTGGTGCAGCAGATGCCCCGGGCAGCGCCCGGCACGCGCGTGGTGGCGTTCGCGGTGGACGACGCGCACGACGACCAGCTGCTGGCCTGGGCCGAGGCGGGGGTGGTGGGATGGGTGGGGCGCGACGCATCGGCCGACGACGTGGTGCAGGCGGTGCTGCGCGCGGCCCGCGGCGAGCTGCTGTGCTCCGCGCGCACGGCGGCACTGCTTTCCGCGCGGCTGGCCCTGCTGGCGCGGCAGGGGCGGGTGGCGGCGCCCCCGGGGCACGCCGGGCAGCTCACGCCGCGCGAGGCCGAGGTGGGCGAGCTGCTGGCGCGCGGCTGCTCCAACAAGCACATCGCCCGGGTGCTGGGGCTGCAGCTGGCCACCGTAAAGAACCACGTGCACAGCATCCTGGAAAAGCTGGAGGTGCGCAGCCGGGGCGAAGCCGGCGCGCTCCTTCGCGGCACGCACGCCGGCGTGTAGCACTCCGCTCTTCGTCTCTCCACCCAGAAGCCCGCACCGCTCCGGTGCGGGCTTTTTCGTTCGATCGATGCAGCCCCGTCCGCGTGACCCGAGGCGGAGTTGGAGGAAGGCAGGAACCAGGGGGGCACGATCCGGGAGGTTCATCGCGAGCTGAATCCTTCGATCCACTCCGCGAAGGTTGGACAGGCGCGGAACCGCTGGAGTCCTCGCGCGGCGCGACGGGGCACGAAGCCGGGTCAAGGGGCGTGGCGATCCGGGCCGCGGGGGGACCGCGGAGAGGACCCAAAGCCCCATAGGCCCGGCGCGGCACGACGCTCATCATGAAAGCCGGTCGCCGCCGGGCCCCCTGCCACCCTTTCGCGGACAGCCTGCTTGATCAGGGTCGCCCTGCTGGTGCAGCCTCCCGTGCTTCACGGCCTGATCCACTCGCTGCTGGCAAGCGACCCCGAAGTGCGGGTGGTCGACGGCCCCGAGCCGGCGGACGTGGTGGTGCTTTCCCAAACCGACCCCGAGAACGACGCGGTGCCCCTGTCCATGCTCCAGCGCGCTCCCCGCTCCCGCATCCTAGCCCTGGCCGCCGACGCGCGCCGGGCGGTGCTGTACGAGCTGCGCCCGCACCGCACCCCGCTGGGCGAGCTTTCGCGGGCGTCGCTGCTGGCGGCGCTGCGCGGCGCACCCGCCGAGGCGCCGTGAGCGCTCCGGCCGCCATCGCCAGCACGCTCGAGGCCATCGTCCGCGTGCTCCGCGCCGCGTACGACCCGGCAGACTTCAACGGGGCCGTGCTGGACTTTCAGGTCTACGTGTCCGACGACTTCACGCACCCCATGGAACAGGGCGTTTCGCTGTTCCTGTACCGCATCTATCCCAGCGCCTCGTCGCGGGCGCCGCAGGGACGGCTGCTGCCGGACGGGCGCAGGCAGCGCACCAAGCTGCCGCTGGACCTTCACTTCATGGCCACCGCCTGGGCGCGCAAGGCGTCGCTTCAGCACGAAATCGCCGGCTGGATGATGAGGGTGCTGGAAGACGCCGCCGTGCTTTCCGGCGACCTGCTGAACGCGCCGCGGCCCGGCGTCTTTCAGCCGGGCGAGACGGTGACCCTTTCGCATACCGACCTGAGCGTCGAGGACACCTTCCGGATCTGGGAAACCGTCGTCGGCCACGCGTACCAGCTTTCGGTGCCCTACGTGGCCCGCACGCTGGAGATCGAGTCGTCGCGCACCGAGGGGCCGTTCGTCCCCGTGCAGGAGCGCGTGTTCGGGCCCGGGCAGCTGGTGGTGGCATGAGCGCCACCATCCGCGTGCTGGAGCGCGACCGCACCTTTACGCCGCTGGGCATCCGCTTCTGGGACGCCGCGCTGGACCAGCCCGTGGCCGAGCCGCTTTCGGTGCACGCCTGGCTGCGGGGCACCGCCCACCCGCCGGTGAGGGCCGTGCGGTCGACGGGCGGCGTGTACGCCTTTCACGGCCTTCCCGGGCAGGCCGCGGCCGAGCGTCCGGCGGCGGACGAGGAGCACCCCGAGTCCGTCGGCGTGCCGAGGGAGTACGCGGTGGCGGTGGACGATCCGTCGGGACGCTACCTGCCCGTGGCCTTCGGGGTGACGCTGCCGCTGGGCTACCGCGGCGAGTTCCTGTCCGGAGGCGTCGCCAGCCCGCCGCAGGCGAGCCCCCCGCGGGCCGCGGGCAGGGCGTACCTCTTTCCCGCCGCCGGGCGCGCCGTTCCCCCCGGGCTGGCAGCGATCCGCGCCGACTTCGCCGACGCGGCCACCGGCGAGCCCGCCGCCTGGGCGGTGCTGACGGCCACGGTGGCCGGCGAAACGAGGACCGCCATCGCCGGCCAGGACGGGCGGGCGCTGCTGCTGGTGCCCTTTCCCACCCCCGAGCGGCTGCGGCAGGGCTCGCCCCCGGTGGACACGCGCGCGGCCACCTGGCCGGTGGAGTTTTCCGTACGCTGGCAGCCGGGTGCCCTGCGCTACCTGTTCGCCGAGCGCGACGGGCTGAACCCGGCGTGGGTGGCCCGCCCCAGCCTGAAGAGCATCCTGGACGAGCAAGGCGCCGCGGACACCTGGACCGACGAGGACCAGGAGCCGGTGGCGGAGTGGACGGATACCCTGGTGCACGGGCGAGAGCTCGTGCTCCGCACCACCCTGGCCGGCGGGGAGCGCGCCTCCACCGTCTGGATCTCGGCCGGCGCGTCACCCCCGTAAACCCCAAGGAGACTGGAAGATGCCCGAATACCTGGCCCCCGGCGTATACGTCGAGGAAACGAGCTTTCGCGCAAAGAGCATCGAGGGCGTAAGCACCAGCACCGCGGGATTCGTGGGTGCCGCGCGGTACGGACCGGTGGGCGGCCTGCCGGAGCTGGTGACCAGCTTCGCCGAGTTCGAGCGCATCTTCGGCGGGCTGGACCGCCTGGACTTCGCCGACGACCCCGAGGGCGAGCGCGAGCACAACTACCTGGCCCACGGCGTCCGCAACTTCTTCGACAACGGCGGCAAGCGCCTGTACGTGTCGCGGGTGTACGGCCTTCCCGAGGCTGACACCGAGGACACCGACGAGCTGGCGTTGCTGGAGTCGGGCGGGCGCGCCAGCGCCCCTTCCTTCGGCGGGGTCACCGTCCGCGCGCGTTTTCCGGGGCGGGCCGGCCAGGCGCGGGTGTCGTTCACCCTGCGCGTGGGCGGCAACGTGCTGGCCGAGCAGCGCGAGCGGGTGAGCGACGACCAGGTGGCCGTCTACAACGTGCTCCGCGGGGTGAACCCCGACGACGTCGTGTGGGTGGCCGACGCCAGCAGCCCCATCGACGCCGACCCGCGGGCGGGAACGCTGGCCCGGGCCGAGCGCCTGTTCAACCCCACCCTGGGCCGCAACAGCTGGCGGCTGAACCTGCAGGGCGGCGGCCAGCTGGACATGGAGAACACCACGGTGGGCGTGGACCGCGTGTACCCGCTGTCGATGGCGGTGGAGGTGACGTTCGTGGACCGGCTGGGCAACGTGCTGCGCCGCGACACCTTCGAGAACCTGGGCTTTACGCCGGATGCGCGGCAGTCGCTGGGCACCGTGTTCGCTCCCGCCCTCGCCAGCCGCACCACCGAGCTGCGCACCCCCATCCTGATGGAGTTCGGCAGCCTGACCGACGGCACCAACATCGCCGGCGCGCTGATCACCGAGCTGGAGACGCGGCTGGGCGAGCAGGGCGCGGCCCCCGAGCCGGGCAACGTCTTCGCCCTGCGCGGCCGCGGCTTCGAGGTGTCGCTGGAGGACGGCAGCGACGGCAATCGCCCCACCGCCGACGACTACGAAGGCCGCGTGCTGAACGACGGCCTGCTGAAGACGGGGCTGGTGGCGCTGGAAGACATCCCCGACATCTCCATCGTGGCCGCGCCCGGCTACTCGGCGGCGGGGAACGAGGAGGTCGCGCAGGCCGTCTCCAACGCGCTGGTCTCGCACGCCGAGCGCATGCGCTACCGCATCGCCGTGCTCGACGCGGGGCAGGACTTCAGCATCGGCGACGTGCGCGCGCAGCGGGCGCAGCTGGATTCGGCCTGGGCGGCGCTGTACTACCCGTGGGTGCGGGTGATGGACCCGGTGACCAACCAGGAGATCGTGCTTCCGCCCAGCGGCTTCGTCTCTGGCATCTACGCCCGCAACGACGTGGAGCGCGGCGTTCACAAGGCGCCGGCCAACGAGGTGGTGCGCGGGGCGCTGGGCTTCGAGGTCACCCTGAACAAGGCGCAGCAGGACGTTCTGAACCCCGAGGGCGTCAACTGCTTCCGCTTCTTCGAGGGGCGGGGCAACCGGCTGTGGGGGGCGCGCACGGCCAGCAGCGACCCCGAGTGGAAGTACGTGAACCTGCGCCGCTACTTCGCCTACCTGGAGCGCTCCATCGAACGCGGCACCCAGTGGGTGGTGTTCGAGAACAACGGCGACTCGCTGTGGGCCAACGTTCGCCGCACCGTCGAGGACTTTCTCTTCAACGAGTGGAAGCAGGGCCACCTGCTGGGCGAAAAGCCGGAGTCGGCGTACTTCGTCAAGTGCGACCGCACCACCATGACGCAGAACGACCTGGACAACGGACGGCTGATCTGCCTGGTGGGCGTGGCCCCGCTGCGCCCCGCGGAGTTCGTGATCTTCCGCATCGGCCAGTGGACGAGCGACGCGAAGCAGTGAACCGCAGTGCGTGAGTGCGTGAGTGCGGAAGAACCCGGCCCCGTCGCGATACTCACGCACTGACGCACTAACGCACTAACGCACTAACGCACTTCTTTTCCCCTCGTTAGGAGGCATCACATGGCTGTCGAGCGCGAGCGGCCGTACGGCCAGTTCAACTTTCGGGTGGTGATCGAGAACGGCCCCGACGCCGCCAGCACCAAGGCCGCGTTCCAGGAGGTGTCGGGGCTGGGCATGGAGATCACCGTTTCCGAGTACCGGGCCGGCAACTTCAAGGACAACGCGCCCATGAAGGTGACCGGCACCTACAAGGTGCCCGACATCACCCTGAAGCGCGGCGTGATCGGTGACCTGACCACGCTGTACGAGTGGATCAACCAGGTGCGCGGCGGCAGCCAGACGGCGCTGCGGACGGTGACCATCGAGCTGCAGAGCGAGGACCACGCCTCCACCGTGCAGTCGTGGAAGCTCACCAACGCGCGGCCCACCAAGTACACGGGCCCCTCGCTTTCGGGCAAGGGCACCGACGTGGCCATCGAGGAGCTGGTGCTGGCCAGCGAGCGCATCGACCTCGAGTAGCCGTCCACCTCCCGTGGCCACCTCCGCCCCGCGCCTTCCCGGCCTGCGGTTCGAAACCGCGCGGCCGCCGTCGCCCCCCGACCTGCCCCGCATGGACGTCGCCGCTTTCGTCGGCTTCGCCAGCGCGGGGCCGGTGGGGGTGCCGGTGGCCGTGGACGACGAGGTGCGCTTTCGCGAGCTGTTCGGCCCGGACCTGCCGCTGGCCTGGGACGTGGCGCGCGGGGAGATGACTTACGCCCACCTGGCCCCCGCCGTCCGCGAGTTCTTTCGCAACGGGGGCCGCCGCTGCTGGATCGTCCGCGTGGCCGACGAGTCCACGCTGGAAGCGTCCGTCTTCCGCATCCCCGGGCTGCTCCACGGCCGCGGGCGCGCCATCGACGCGGCGTACCTTCTCGCCTCGTCCCCCGGCAGCTGGGCCGACGGCATTTCGCTGAACGCCGCGCTGGTGGCCACCCACGTCGCGCCGTCGGCCGTCACGGTCGACAGGAACGGGATGGTCCTGTCGCCGGAAAGCACGTCGCTGCTTCGGCTTGCGTGGAACGACGGCACCGTCGCCTTCTTTCTTCCCCACCCCGGCGCCGACGCGCGCGACATTCCCGCCGCGGAGCGCACCGCCGCCAAGGCACGCCACTTCTCCCACGCGTACTGGTTCCGCCCGGTTCCCTGGGACGAGCTGGATTCCGCGGGCGACGCCGTCTTTCTCGCCGGCTCGCGCCAGGTGCCGCTGGACGCGCTCCAGTGGAAGGTGGTCGTTACGGACGCCGAGCGCTCCCTGCAGATCCGCCTGCATCCCCTGGCCGCGCGCGGCATTCAGCCCGGGTGCTGGATCCGCGCGCGGCTGGACGGCTTCGGCTCCCCCGCCCCCGGCGGTGTGATCGCCCACATGGCGCCTTCGCCCAAACCGGGCGGTGGCAACCAGGGCGGTGGCAACCAGGGCGGTGGCAACCAGGGTGGTGGCAACCAGGGCGGTGGCAATCAGGGCGGTGGGAATCAGGGCGGTGGCAACCAGGGCGGTGGGAATCAGGGTGGCGGCAACCAGGGCGGCGGCAACCAGGGCGGCGGCAATCAGGGCGGCGGCAACAACGGCGGCGGGAACGACGGCAACAACGGCGGCGGTCCCAAGGAGACGACCGCGTTCCTCCTGGTCGACAACGTGATCCGCGAGGCGGACGAAACCATTGTCGTCGTCCGCCAGGCGTGGCGCACGCTGCACCATGCCAGGGCGTGGAAGGAAATCGGCGGCGAGGGCTTCGACGACGCGGCGCTGCTGATGATCGAGCTGTGGTCGCGCCGCGCGGACGGCACCGTGGTGCGCCTTCCCGACGTGGGGCTGGTGCCCGGCCATCCGCGCTTCCTGGGCGCCTTTCCGCCGGACCAGGTGCTGTTCGCCCCCACGCAGCAGCTCACCGAGTCCACCACCGACCTGGCCGGCTCGGACCTGTCCGTACGCCGCATGCAGCTGGCCGCGGTCGATTCCGGCACCTTCGCCGCGTCCGAGCACGGGGCCATGCAGCTGCTGGCCCGCGACGCCGCCAACGCGCCGAAAAAAGGCAGGAAGGGCGGCAACGACGATCATGGGACCGGCGGCGAAGACGACGACGACAGCGGCGGCGGGTTCCAGGCGTACCTGCCGCTGGGCGTGCCCTCCATCCCGCGCGAAGACTTCTACCAGGCCGCCTACACCTCGGGCAGGGCGCCGCTGGAGCGCGACGGCGTGGGGACGTTCTCGCCGGACCTGTTCCTGGATCCCCTGCTGTCGGCGCTGCCGGCCGAGCGCCTGCTGGACGAGGCGTTCCACAACGCCTACGTCGCCCAGCCGCCGCGGCCACCCGTGCGGATGCACGCGCTGCTGCCCGTGGAAGAGGTGTCGCTGCTCGCCGTTCCCGACGCGGTGCACACCGGCTGGCGGCTGAACGACGAAGAGGCGCCCCCCGCGGCCCCTGAGGCGCCCACGATCATCGCCGTCGCCCAGCCCGACGCCGAAGGGCACATCCACGCCGAGTGGACCCCGGTGCCCGGCGCGCTGGGATACACGCTGGAAGACTCGCCGGACCCGCGCTTTCGCTCCGGCGTGCACGCGACGGAAACGCCGCAGCCGGGCCGGGTGGGAACCAGGGCCATCATCGTCCGCCCGCGCCCCTGCCCCGACCGCCTGTACTTCCGCGTGCGCGCCCGCACCAGGGCCGGCCGGAGCGGCTGGTCCGCCACGGCGCGGCTGGACCGGCCCGAAGGCGAGTTCGACCCCTGCGGGGCCGTCGCGCTGGATGCGCCGCTGCTGGACGAGCCGACGACCTCCGGCCCCGCCGCGGATGGGCGCCTGTCCATCACCTGGCGGGCGGCTCCCGAAGCTCCGGACGTCGGCCTGGCCCGCCAGCGCTTCGACCGCGTGTTCCGGGTGGAATCGTCCCCCGATCCCGCGTTCGCCCTCCCCCAGAAGGTGTACGAGGGCAGCGGCACGAAGGCGGAGATGTGGAAGCCGCTTTCCGGCACCCTGTACTTCCGCGCCGCCTCGTGGCTGCGGGAGAAGGCGGGTCCGCACGATCCGCCCCCCTGCATCGGGGAAGAAAGCCCCTGGTCGCCCGTGCGAAAGTACGAGGCGCCCGTGGGCAAGCGCTGGGAAACCATCACCCACACGGAAGACGCCAGCCCGCCGCACGAGGGAGCCGCGCTGGCCATCCACCAGGCCATGCTGCGCTTTTGCGCCGCCCGGTCGGACTGCTTTTCGGTGCTGGCCCTTCCCCGCCACTTCCGCGAGGCGCAGGCGCTGGCCCACGTCGGTGCCCTGACCACGGCGCTGACCGGCGGAGCGGCCGACACGGCCACGCGAAGCCTGAGCTTCGGGGCGCTGTACCACCCGTGGACCGTGGTGAGGACCCCCGTGGCCGCCGCGCCCATGCGCGCCATTCCCCCGGACGGCGCCACCTGCGGGGTGATGGCCTCGCGCGCCAACCTGGACGGGGCGTGGGCCGCGCCGGCGAACAAGCCGCTGGACGGGGTGGCGCTGCTGGACCCCAGGCTCCCCGAGAACGTGCGCGCCGCCTTCCTGGGCAAGCGGGTGAACGCGGTGGCGCCGTTTCCCCGCGGCTTCATGAGCTGGAGCGAGGAGACCCTTTCCGACGACGCCGAGCTGCGCGGCGTGGGCGTGCGGCGGCTGATGATCCTGCTGCGCCGCCTGGCCCTGCGCGAGGGCGACACCTACGTCTTCGAGCCAAACGACCCCTCCTTCCGCCGCATGGTGCAGCGCCAGTTCGACGCCATCCTGGGCAACCTGTACGTCCGCGGCGCCTTTGCCGGCGCCACGCACCAGGAGGGATACCGGGTGGTGACGGACGACACCGTGAACCCGCCCGAGAACGTGGACCTGGGACGGCTGGTGATCGAGCTGCGCGTGGCCCCCTCGCGCCCGCTGGCATTCCTGACCGTGCGCCTGGTGCAGACCGGCGCTGGCCTCACCGTGCAGGAGGGCTGACGTGCCCGGAGCCTTCGATCCTTCCGATCCCGCCGCGCACCCGTTCACCGCCTTCAACTTCGCGGTGGAGATCCAGGTGCCCGGGATGTCGGGCAAGCTGGCCAATGCGGCATTCAGCGAGTGCGACGGGCTGGAGATGAGCATGGAGCCCAAGACCATCCGCGAGGGCGGCCGCAACTCGGGCCCGGTGCACATGGCGGGGCCCGTCAGCTACGGCCAGCTCACCCTGAAGCGCGGGATGACGGCCAACATGGACCTGTGGCGCTGGTTCGAGCGGGTGAGCGCCGCCGACAACGCCGGCGCGCGCGGCACGGTGGACGTGCTGATGCTGGGGGCCGACCGCAGGCAGCAGCTTCACTTTCGCCTGGGCGGATGCCTGCCGACCAAGCTCAAGGCCTCGGCGCTGAACGCCAAGGACGGGCAGATCGCCATCGAAGAGATGCAGGTCGCCTACGAATCGCTGGTCCTGGTCTAACGGAGACGCGCGCATGCCCCAACCGGGAAAGCTGGAAAAGGCCACCCTCACCGAGATGTGGCCGGGAAGCGACAACGAGCTGAAGGCGGTGAACGCCACGGGCGGCACGGCCAAGAAGGTCACCGTGCAGTTCAACCCGCAGTCGCTGAAGCTCACCTTCAGCAACCAGAACGCGGGGGGAAGCCAGCCGGCCGGGGCGGTGCAGTTCGTCGGTCAGAGCACCACCAAGCTTTCACTGGAGCTGTGGTTCGACGTCACCCTTCCCATCGCCGAGGGCCAGGCAGACCCCAAGGGCGACGTCCGCAACCTGACCAAGGAAATCGCCTACTTCATGACCCCGCAAAAGGTCACGCAGAAGGGGCAGACGGGGCTGCTGCCCCCGGCGGTGGAGTTCCACTGGGGGAGCTTCCTGTTCAAGGGCACCATCGACTCGATGGACGAGACGCTGGAGCTGTTTTCCGAGACCGGAAAGCCGCTGCGGGCCGGGATGCAGCTGTCGCTCAGCAAGCAGAACATGTCGTTCGAGTTCGGCAAGCCGGGAACGCCGGGGACAACGTCGCCCGGCGGAGGAGGAGGCCCGGGGGGAGGCGGCGTGCCGGGCGCGGGCCCCGCGGCGGGAACGCAGCCGCTGGCCATGGCGAAGGCGGGCGACACCATCCAGGGCGCCTCGGCGCGGCTGGGGGTGGGCGACTGGAAGGCGATGGCCGTGGCCAACGGCATCGAGAACCCGCGCATGGTTTCGCCCGGCGCCCTGCTGAACGTGTCGGGATCGGTGTCGGGCTCCGGCGCCGAGAAGCTGGGGCTGACCGGCGCGACGTCCCTGGGCGCCTCCGCCTCCGCCGGCGTCTCCGCCTCCGCGCAGTCGTCCGGCTCCATCACCGTCGCGGGGTCGGGGTCGGGATCGTCGGGGCTCTCCGCCGCGGCCTCGCTTCGCTTCACCGGCCCCTCCGGGCCCAAGCGCTGACCGTGGAATGACCGTCGTCATCAACGAGCTGGAAGTCGTGGTTTCCGAGCCCCAGGGAAGCTCGCAGCAGCCCGCCCCGGCCGGACCCCCGGCGCTGGGACCGCGCGAGATCGCCGAGCTGCTGGAGCGGCGCGCCCGCCAGGAGCTTCGCCTGTTCGCCCACTGAAAGACCGATGCCCGACGCCGGATCCGCACCCGCCCTGTATCCCTCGCGCCCCCGCATCAGCGTGGAGGGGCACGAAGAGCCCGCGCTCGCCACGCAGCTGCTGGCCCTGTTCGTCGAGGAAACGACGGCCGGGCTGTACCGGGCCGAGCTCACCTTTTCCAACTGGGGGCCCAAGGACGGGGCCATCGGCTTCCTGTACTTCGACCGCGCCAAGCTGGACTTCGGCAAGAAGCTGAAGGTGGAGATGGGCGCGGGCGACGGGGCGGGAACCGTGTTCGAGGGGCGCATCACCGCCATGGAGGGGCGCTTTGCCGGCAGCCGCCCCCCGGAGCTGCTGGTGATGGCCGAAGACCGGCTGCAGGACCTGCGCATGACGCGGCGCACGCGGACCTTCGAGGACGTCAGCGACGCCGACGTGATCCGCCAGGTGGCGCAGTCGCACGGGCTGTCGGCCGACGTGGACGTCGCCGGCCCCACGCACCGCGTGGTGGCGCAGGTGAACCAGAGCGACCTGGCGCTGGCGCGCGACCGCGCCCGCGCCGCCGGGGCCGAGCTGTGGATGGAGGGCGACAAGCTGAGGGCCCGCCCCCGCACCCGCCGTGAAGCCGGCTCGCTGACGCTCACCTACGGCGAGGCGCTGATCGAGTTCGCCGTGACCGCCGACCTGGCGCACCAGGCCACCGCCTTCACCGTGGCGGGGTGGGACGTCTCGGGGAAGCAGGCGGTGAAGCACGAGGCCGGAAAGTCCGTGGTGCAGTCCGAGCTGAACGGCGGCGACGCGGGAAGCGACATCCTGGCCAGCGCGCTGGGCCGGCGCCCGCAGCAGGTGGTGCACGAGCTTCCGGTGAACGAGAACGAGGCGCGCGCCCTGGCCGAGGCGCACTACGCCCGCGCCGCCCGGCAGTTCGTGGCCGGCACCGGCGTGGCCGAGGGCGACGCCCGCCTGCGCGCCGGGGCGGAGGTGGAGCTGAAGAAGCTGGGCCCGCTCTTCGAGGGCAAGTACTTCGTCACCCGCGTGCGCCACACCTTCGACGCCGCCAGCGGCTTCCGCAGCGCGTTCTCGGTGGAGCGCCCCGGGCTGGGGAGGGCGGCGTGACGGCCGGCGGCGCCCTGCTGGAGATTCCCGGCGCGCGCGCGCCGAGCGGCTGGGGCGGGCTGTTCTACGGCGCCTACCCCGCCCTGGTCACCGACATCAGGGACCCGGACGGCCAGGGCCGCGTGAAGGTGTCGCTCCCCTGGTCGCCGGACGCGGGCGCCAAATACGAGGCGTGGGCGCGGCTGGCCACCCTGATGGCGGGCAACAACCGCGGAAGCTGGTTCATCCCCGACGTGAACGACGAGGTGCTGGTGGTGTTCGCCGGTGGCGACCCGCGCTTTCCCTGCGTCGTCGGCGCGCTGTGGAACGGGCAGGACGCCCCGCCGGAGACCATGGACGGGGGCGGCCAGAACCACGTGAAGAAGCTGCGCAGCCGCACCGGGGTGCAGGTAACGATGGACGATACCGACGGGCAGGAGAAGATGGTGCTGGAAACCCCCGGCGGGCAGAAGGTGACGCTCAAGGACGGGCCGGGCGTGGTGGAGATCATGGACAGCAACGGCAACTCCGTGAAGCTCGAGGCGTCGGGCATCACCATCACCGCCGCCGCCAAGGTGTCCATCACCGCGGGGGCCAACGTCGAGGTGAGCGCCGCCATGGTCAAGGTGAGCGCGGGGATGTCGCAGTTCAGCGGCGTGGTGCAGTGCGACACGCTGATCACCAACTCGGTGGTCAGCGCCAGCTACACTCCCGGCGCGGGGAACATCTGGTGAGCCACGTACGCTGGCTGGTGCCTTCTCCCCTGTGGGACGACCTGGTGGGCAAGCCCGCCGGCTTTCGCGCGCCCGCCCTGCTGCGCTTCGCGGGCGACGACTTCATCCCGCAGTACCAGGCGGCGCTGGCCGAAAAGCCCCGCCAGCTCCGCGGGTTCGTGGCCCGGCCGGAAACCTGGCGCGAGCCCGCCGCGGGAATGGACGCCGCGCCCAAGCCCTCACAGGGGCCGCTGCGGCTGTACCAGCCCGTGCACGGCCGCTTCTACCTGGTGGCCGCCTCGCTGGCCTGCCGCGTTCCCGGCCTCCCGGAGCACACGGTGGACGTGGCGAAGGGCGAGGTGGTGGCCTTCGTGGTCCGCCGCCTCACCGTGAGCGTGGACCCCGCGACGAAGGCGGAGACGGAAACGGGCGAGTGGGCCTGGGTGGCGCGGCCGGACGGGAGCACCGGGTGGGTGAAGGCCACGGGCGCGGCGCTGGCTGCGCACGAGGAACAGCTGCCGATGTTCGGCACCACCTTCTCCGACGGGGGCGTGCTCAAGCGCCGCCTGTTCGCGGGGCTGGTGCCCGTGTCGCGGCGCGAGGCGTTCGTCAGCGGGCGCGAGCGCGACGCCGGGCAGCCGGCGAAGCCCGAGGACGAGGCGCGGCTGGTGGACTTTCAGCGCGCCGTGATCGATCCCTGGGTGAGCATGCAGGAGCGCTGGACGGAGTTGAACGCCCGGACGCCCAGGCCGGAGCTGCAGGCCGAGATCGCGGCCAACGAGGCCTCGTCGGCGTTGATGCTGGTGGATTTCGCCGAGTTCCTGGAGCGCTGGCTTCCCGCGGTGTGGGCGGCGGTGCTGAGCGGGAGCGGAACCGGGCTGGCCGGCGGGCGGCTGGCGCTGTTCGACACCCTGCGCAACCGGCGGATGTGGAGCCGGAGCAAGCTGGCCGCGGGCTCGTGGACCCTGGCCGAGGCGCTGCGCCAGGCCTGGCAGCGCCGCGCCGACTTCGACGCGCTGACCCTGCCCTCGACCGGCACCCCGCCGACCGTGCCCTCCGGCTTTCGGCCGGTGCTGTGGACGGACCCCGGCACGGCCCAGCCCAGCCCCGCCGAGAAAGACCCGTCGGGAAACGCCTACACGCCCAACGCCGACTTCGCGTCGCTGCTGGCCCTGCTGACGCGGGACCAGTCCACCGGCACCGTGCTGGACCGGCCCGTCGCCCGCCTGGTGCGCGACGCCCTGGCCGAGGTGCCGGCGCAGGGGGCCATGCCGCAGCTCCCCGCCCTGGCGCCCGCCAACGCCCAGGGAAGCGACTGGTTCACCATCCGCTGCGTGTACCTGCGCCCCCATTGCGGAAAGAAGTCGCCCCCGCTGGTCAGCGACCGCTCGGAACGGTTCCGGCTGGCGTCGTTCTTCGAGCCCGACGCCCCCGCCCGGCAGCTGCGGGTGGCCCTGCCGGTAGACACCAGCCCCGCCACCCTGCGCAAGTACGACCGCAACGTGGCCTTCATGCTCAGCGACCAGCTTCGCAAGCAGATGAGCCGCGCCGCCAACCTGAAGGACCTGATGGACGGCAAGGCGGGCCCCGGCGAGAGCGGGCTGGACTTTTCGGTGATCTGCTCGTTCAGCATTCCCATCATCACCATCTGCGCGATGATCCTGCTGATGATCATCGTCAGCCTGCTGAACATCATCTTCTGGTGGCTGCCGCTGTTCAAGATCTGCTTCCCCGTCCCCTCGCTGAAGTCCAAGGGCTGAGCCATGCCGCGCGACACCGTGTTCGGATCGGGGATCTCGTTCCCCATGCGCCTGGGGCCCGACGGCCGGGTGGCCGTTTCGGAGGGGCCCGAGAACATCCGCGAGGCCGTCCGCGTGATCCTCCTTACCGAGGCCGGCGAGCGCCTTCAGCTCCCGGAGTTCGGCGGGGGCGCGGGCCGGTTCCTCTTCGAGCCCAACACGGTGGGCACGCGCAGGCGGGTGCAGGAGCGCATCGAGGAGGCGCTGGGCCGCTGGGAGCCGCGCATCGCCCTGCAGGACGTGAGCGTGGAGGAAGACCCCGACGACCCGCAGGCCGCCCTTGCCACCGTTCGCTACCAGCTGGTCGCCAACCGCGCCGCCGAACAGGTGTCGGTACGCGTGCAGCTCGCAAGCTGAAGGCCCATCCCATGCCGCTCATCGTTCCCAAGATCGACGACCGCGACTACTCGCGGATCCTGGCCGAGGCGCTGGCCCGCATTCCGGTGCACACCCCGGAGTGGACCAACTTCAACGACGCCGACCCGGGCGTCACCCTGCTCCAGCTGTTCGCCTTCATGACGGACAGCCTGCTGTACCGCGCCAACCTGATCCCCGAGCGCAACCGGCTGAAGTTCCTGGACCTGCTGGGGATCCCGCTGCGCCCCGCGGCCGCCGCCGTGGGGGTGGTGTCCATCGACAACGAGCGCGGCCCGCTGGAAACCGTCACCCTTCCCGCGGAGCTGCAGCTGTTCGCCGGCCCGGTGGGCTTCGTCACCGGCAACGCGCTCGACGTGCTGCCGGTGGAGGGGCGCGTGTTCTACCGCGCGCCGCTTCCCGCCGGGTCCAGCGAAGACACGGCGCAGCGGATGTACGAGCAATTGTACGGCGACACGGAAGAGGACGCGTCCACGCTGGACTTCTACCGCACGACCCCCTTCGAGGCCCCGCTGAACGGCGCGCGGATCGGCGCGGTGAGCCTTACCCAGGATGCGGTCGACAACACGCTGTGGATGGCGCTGCTGGTGCGCCCGGCCGACGCGAAGCTGGAGAACGCGCGCGACAAGGTGCGCAAGGCCATCGCGGGGAAGACGCTCACCCTGGGCTTCGTCCCGGCGTGGGACGGGAGCCAGCGGGTGATGCGCCCCGGCGGCGCGCCGCCGCGCCGGCTTCCCACCCTGGCGTTCGACATTTCCACCGGCGAGTTCAGCGGCGACACCCCGCGCTACGCCCGCCTGGACGCCGCCGCGGACGACGACGCGCTGGAGAACCTTACCCTGGTGCAGCTGACGCTTCCCGAGGCGGGCGGCTTCGGCGCCTGGAACGACCTGGACCCCATGGAAGAGGGCGTGGGCGAGCTTCCCCCCGCCCTGGACGACGAAAAGGTGGCCAACCGGGTGCTCTGCTGGATCCGCATTCGCCTGGACGCCTCCGACGCCGGGGGAACGGCCTCCAAGGGGTGGGAGGCACGCTTCAGCTGGGTGGGCGCCAACGCCGCCCGCGTTTCGCAGCGCGTGCCGGTGGCCCCCCTGCGGGTAGGCACGGGAACGGGCGAGCCGCACCAGTCGCTGGTGCTTCCCAACACCCCCGTGATCCCCGGCTCGGTGCAGCTGGCGGTGGGCGGCGAAGCGTGGACGCGGGTGGACGACCTGCTTTCCGCCCCGCCCGAGGTGCCGGTGCGCGACCCCTCGCTTCCCCCCGGCGCTCCCGCGCCCGCGGCGGGCGACCCGCGCGTCTTCGCCGTCGACCGTGAAAGCGGGCAGGTGACGTTCGGCAGCGGCTACGCGGGAATGCGCCCGCCCCCGGGGGCGGCCATCGTCGCGGCGTACGCGCACGGCGGCGGCCGCGCGGGAAACGTGGGCGTGGGCGGCATCCGGACGGCGCCGCGGCTTCCCGCGGGGTTCCGTCCATCCAACCCCGTGCCCACCTGGGGGGGCGACGACGGCGAGAGCGTCGCCGAGGCCGAGCGCCGCATTCCCCTTCACCTGAAGCACCAGGACCGCGCCGTCTCGGCCGAGGACTTCCGCGAGATCGTCCCGCAGACGCCCGGCATCTCCCTGGGCCGGATGGAGGTGCTGCCCAGCTATCACCCCTCCATCGGCTCGCCGGCGCCGGGGGTGGTCACCCTGCTGCTGATCCCCAACGATCCCCTGCGCCCCGAGGGGCCGGTCCCCGACCGCCTCTTCCTGCAGGCCGTCTGCCGGTACCTGGAGCCGCGCCGCCTGGTGACCACCGAGGTGCACCTGCGCGGGCCGGAGTACGTGCCGGTGTCGCTGGCGGTGGGCTTCGACGCCATCGCGGGAAGCGACATCGCGGCCGTGCGCGAAGAGGTGAAGGCGGCGCTGCGGCGCTTCCTGTCTCCCCTGCAGGGGGGCCATCCCGTCCGCGCGACGGCGTTCGACGAGCCCGCCGCCCGTGGGTGGCTGCTGGACACCGCCGTGGAAGACCGCGAGCTGTGGGCGCAGGTGGCGCGGGTGCCCGGCGTGTCCGGCGTGCGCGGGGTGCGCGGGGTGCGGATGTGGAACGCGGCGGGGGCGGAAATCCGCACGCTGGGCATCTCGGGCCTTCAGCTTCCCCGGCTGGACCACCTGTCGGTGCGCACGGGAGACCCGGAAGACCTGAAGGACGCCATCACCGGCGGCGCCGGGACGGGCGCGGGAGGAACGGGCGCGGGTGGAACGGGAGCGGGGGGCACGGGGACCGGTGCGGGCGGGGCCGCGCGCAAGCGGCGCCCGGTGCCGGTGATTCCGCGGAGCTGCTGAGGAGGCCCGCGTGGACGTCAACGGCACCCGCTTTCACCTGCTCCTGGGGCGCGGCGACTGGCTTCCCCGGCCGGTGGCCGGCGCGGAGTGGGACGACGCCACCGCCAGCGTGGGGCTGGAGCGGCTCCCCTTCGTCTTCCCCCCGCGCAGGGCCGAGAGCCCGCCCCGCACGGAGGACCGCCGCGGCGCCGGGCGCGACCGCCACGGCAACTGGTACTGGGTGTCGGACGACGGGCGCGGCATCGCCAGCCGCGGCCGCCACGACACCGAGCCCACCGTGTTCTGGCCGCACCGGGAGATTTCGTGCGCGCCGGCGCCGGGGAGCGACTTCGCCCCCGCCGCGCCCCCGCCGCCCCGGCCCCCCGCGCGGATCCACGGGCTGGCGGTGACGGGCGAGCACTACCTGGTGGCGGGCACCCCGGAGGAGAACGGGCTGCTGGTGTTCGACCTGGCCGCGGGGGGCGAGCCGCTGGCGGTGCGCTGGCCCGCCGGGGTGCCCTTCGCGCCCTGGGACATCGCCGCGGCGCCGGACGGGGGCGTGTGGGTGCTGGACCGCGACAACGCCCGCCTCTGGTCGCTGGACCGGCTGTTCCGCGTCCGCCAGGTGCACCCCTCGCGCGTGGCGGACGAGCCGGACTTCGCCCCGGCGCTCCCCCCGGAAGACGGCGGGGAGCGGCCCCGGCGGGAGCCGCGCGAGGGCCCGGTGCGCCTGCAGGCGTCGCTTTCCATCGCCTCGGTGCAGGACCCCATCGCCGTCGAGGTGCTGTGCGACGGCAGCGCGCTGGTCCTGGGGCGCGACGGCACGGGGCCGGTGATCCACCGCTTCACCCTGCAGCGCGGCGAAACGTCGGTGCATCCCCTGGCCCCGCTGCTGTACGCGCACCCCGAGGTGATCCACGAGATGCCGTACGCGCACGAGTTCGCCTTCGTCCCCGCGGCGGGGTGCTCGCGCGAGGCGGTGTCGGGCCGGGTGCTGCTCACCTCACCCGACGGCAACCAGGCCTTCGCCTTCACCATCGCCGGCCCGGCCGACGAGCCGTGGCTGGAGTTCGACCCGCGCTTCTTTCCCATGCGCCGCCACGGCGGCCGCGCGCTGGTGGTGGCCGGGGGCGAGGCCCACTACGACAGCGGAACGCGCTGGGTGTCGCTGCTGGAGTACCCGCGCCCCACCTTCGGCCGCGAGGCGAAGCTGGTCTTCCCCGCCCTGGGCGCGGACGACGGCGGGGCCGCCGCCTTCGACGGGCGCGAGCCGGGGTGCGTGTGGCACCGGCTGTTCCTGGACGGCTGCATTCCGCCGGAGGCGTCGGTGACGGTGGAAAGCCGCGCGGCCGAAACGCGGGGGGAGCTGGCGTCCATGGAGTGGAGCCGCGAGCCCGCCCCCTACCTGCGCGCGGCCGGGCCCGAGCTTCCCTACCGCTCCACCTATCCCCCGGGTCCGCAGGGACAGGCGGGCACCTGGGAGCTGCTCTTTCAGAACGCGGTCGGGCGCTACCTGCAGCTGCGGGTGACGCTGACGGGGAACGGGCGCATCACCCCCCGGCTGCGGGGCCTTCGCGCCTACTATCCGCGCTTCTCCTACCTGCGCGAGTACCTGCCCGCCGTGTACCGCGAGGACGCGGGTTCCGCGTGGTTCCTGGACCGCTACCTGGCCAACGTCGAAGGCACCTTCACCGCCGTGGAAGAGCGGATCGCCGCCGCGCAGGTGCTGTTCGACACGCGCACCGTGCCGCCGGAGTTCCTGGAGTGGCTGGCGGGATGGATGGGCGCCGCCGTCGACGCCGCGTGGAGCGAGGAGAAGAAGCGCTTCTTCCTGGCCCACGCCATGGAGATGTTCGCCGGCCGGGGCACCCGCGAGGGGATGATCCGCGCCCTGCGGCTGGCGCTGGACGAGTGCCTGGACCCGCACCTGTTCGACGACGGTGCTGGCGCGCCCGCCGCCGCTCCGTCCACCCCCTCCGCGGGGGGATGCGGCTGCGGCTGCGCCGGCGGCGGGGATCTGGCGAACGACGGCGGGCCGGGACGGCGGTTCACCGTGCGGGTGGTGGAGCAGTTCCTTACCCGCGACGCCCCCGGCGTGGCCTACGGCGACATGGGCGGCCTGTCGGGCCCGGGGACGACCACCACGGCGCTGCAGTGGACCCCGGCGCAGGGGCCGGAGCCGCTTCACGCCCGCTGGCGCGAGTGGCTGGCCGGCCGCTACGCCGACGTGAGCTCGCTGAAGAAGGCGTGGGGGCTGGAGACCGTGAACCCCAACGATTCCGCGCTGGCGGCCAAGACGGCCAGGGTGAGGGCGGTGCTGGGCGCCACCTTCCAGGTCACGCTCGCCGCCGCGGCGCCGGAAGACCCCGACTACGAGTCGCTGGACGACACGCGGCTGAAGCTTCCGCCCACCACGCCGGGCAGCGCGGGCAAGGCCGCCGACTGGACGCGCTTCCTGCGCGAGGGGCTGGGCTTCACCTGGGCCGTCCCCGACGCCGCGGCCGACCTGGCGCTGTGGCGCGACTTCCTGGCGCGCCGCCACCGCCAGCCGGGCGACCTGGCCCGCGCGTGGGGGCGCGGGGCTGGGCAGGGATACACGTCGTGGGACGAGGTGGGGTACCCGGCGGAGCTGCCGGACAACACGGCGGCGCTGGCGGACTGGACCACCTTCGTGTCGGTGGTCGTGCCCATGCGCCGGGGGGCGCACCGCTTTTCGGTGCTGGTGCCCGTGGCGCCGGGCGACGGGCAGGAGGCGCAGCGCGGCCGGCTGGAGCTGGCGCACCGCATTGCCCTGCTGGAAAAGCCCGCTCACACCATCGTGAGCACGCGCCTGTACTGGGCGGCCTTTCGCGTGGGCGAGGCCCGGCTGGGCACCGACACGCTGCTGGGCCAGGGAAGCCGGTTCACCTCGCTGGTGCTGGCCTCCGGCGAGCTGGCCGGGTCGCACCTGGGGTGGACGGAGCCATGGAACGTTCGCGGGCGGCGGGTCGTCGGGCGGGACCCGGCGGGCGCCTCCCCGCACTCGCGAGAAAACTTTCAGAGGTGGACATGATCTCACAGGCATCGCCCGCCGCCGGGCCCCTTCGCACCGACGCCTCCAAGCGCGTGAACTACACGCTGGGCCTGGTCCTGGGCGTCGACGAGTTTCAGCAGGACCAGCTGTATCACGCCGCGGGCCGGCGCGGGCACAACCGGCTGCTCCACGGCTACGGCACCGTGTGGGGGCTGCGGGTGAACCCCGTTCCGGGCGGCGCCGAGCCCGAGATCCAGGTGGAGCCGGGGATGGCCGTGGACCCCTGCGGCCGCGAGATCTGCGTCGCCGACCTGATGTGCGTGAAGCTCGAGCGCTGGCTGCGCGTGCACCAGAAGTCGCTGGAGCACCTGTTCGGAAGCGAGGGCACGACGCTTCCGCTGGCGGTGATCCTGTGCCACCGCGAGTGCCCCACCGACACCGTTCCCGTTCCCGGCGAGCCCTGCCGCAGCCAGGACGACGCCATGCAGCCCTCGCGCATCCGCGACGGCTTCGAGCTGAAGCTGGCCGTGCGCGACGACGCGCCCTGGGGCGTACCTCCGGTGGGCTCGCCTCCCGGGCCGGAGTCCACCGGGCTGACGGTGTACCGCACCTCGCAGGCGGAGGAGCGGGGGGTCCAGGCCTTCGGGCAGCTGCTCGGCCGGGTGGAGACCACCGACACCCTGGTGGCCGTGGGCGGCGAGGCCGAGCTGCTGGCGGCGGTGCGCGACCTGCCCCGCGCCATCCGCGAGGACGTGATCGCCAGCCCCCCCGCGGCGGACAACAGCCCCATCCTGCTCCCCGTGGGCAGGGCGCGCGAGATCCTGCGCGAGGCCTTTCGCGTGTGGGTGACCGAGGTGCGCCCGGTGATCCGGGGCGAAGAGACCCCCAACGCCTGCGGCGAATGCTGCGTGCTGCTGGCCGAGGTGGACCTTCGCGTCGCCGGGGGGGGGAGGCTGGCCCACGCCTCCGAGGAGCTGCCCTCCATCGTCGTCCGCCAGGACACGCGTCCCTACCTGCTCCACACCCGGCTGCTGCAGGAGTGGCTGCTGGCCAACAGCGTGGAGCGGCGGCCCGACGTGGACTCGTTCGCCACGCTGCAGGTGCTGGGGCCGCACCGCATCCGCGCGTGGGTGCACCACGAACGGCAGCTGGCGCTTTCGCCCAACGCGGTGGAGGTGCGGGTGAACGAGGTGCCGCGCGAGGTGATCAGCGTGATCGACGCGGGCATCCGCAACGTGTGGGACATCGTCTTTCCCGAGCCGGTGGCCAGCAAGGCCGCGTCGCGCGTCGCCCTGCCGAACCTGGCCAGCGATCCCCACGACATGAACGACGGCGACGTGGTGGAGGTGAGGTTCGACGCCAGGGAGGTGATGGTCGCCGGCTCGCCCCCGCGCTCCCTTGCCGACGACCTGCGCGAGGGAAGCGGCGAGTACCTGGACCGCGACGTGTGGACGCTGCCGGCGTACACCGTCTACAACAAGCTCGAGGGGGGCGACCTGGCCGGCGAGTACCTGCTCCCCATCGTCGCCAAGATCCAGAAGTTCCCCGTGGCGCCCACCACGCCGCAGAACGACCAGTACCTGTACTCCAACGGCACCACCTGGATGCCGCGCGCGCTGCCGGCGGGAACCAAGGACCTGTCCGGCGTCTACCCGCACAACCTCGTCCGGGGGCTGCAGGGAAAGCGGGTGTCGACCACCGACCCGGTGGAGCTGGAGTTCCTGCAGTGGCGCCGGACGGGGTCGCCGCCCGCGTCGCCGGAGTGGACGCCCACGGAGCTGCGGTTTTCCCGTCCCGCGGACCTCGAGGGGCGGTACGACGACGTCCGGGTGACCGCGCTGCGTGGCCACGCCATCTCCCCCGTCGCCCCGGCCGGAGACGTGTACCTGCACTGGACGGGCCGGGAGTGGAAGCCCGACCCCCTGCCGGCTGCATCCGGTGACGTCGCGGGGACCTACCCTGCACTCACCGTCCGCGCGCTGCAGGGAAAGGCGGTCTCGGCCACCCAGCCCACCGTCACCAACCAGGTGCTGGCGTACAACGGCGCCGAGTGGGCGCCCAACACCCCGCAGGCCGTGCTGGGATCCGCGGCGGGCGACGTCACCGGGCCGTACGGCGCCCTGAAGGTGGAGCGCATGCAGGGAAAGCCCGTGCCGGCCACCGCGGCCAACGGGCAGTTCCTGAAGTTCCAGGCCCCGTCCGCGGCGGCACCGGCGGGCCAGTGGGTGGCCGGCACCGTGGAGTACGTGCCCGAAAGCGACCTGGACAACACCTATCCGGCCACCCGGATCAAGAGCCTGAAGGGGCAGCCGTACCTGGCCGCGCCCCGGCCCACGATCGACAAGGGCCACGTCCTTACCTGGAACGGCGCGGCGTGGATCAGCCAGGCGCCCGCGGCGGGCGGCGGGGGCAGTCCCACGGGTTCCGCCGGGGGCGACCTGACGGGGCTGTACCCCAGCCCCACGGTGGCCGGCATCAACAACCAGCTCGTGGCCCCGGGAACCGAGGCGGGCCAGGTGCTGGTGTTCAACGGCAAGTCGTGGGACGCCGTGGACCCGGACACCCGCTTCGGGACGGGGGGCTCGTACCAGGTGGTCGGGGCCGGGCACTTCATCCTGGACAAGATCATCGACGAGTCGGGCCTGGTGCACGCGGAACACAGCTACCGGGGGCTGGCCGTGTTCGACGCCGGCTCCCTCGGCGACAACCGCCTGTTCGAGCTGGGCATCCCAGCCATGCGCGAGCGGGTGGATGAGACCACCGAGTGGGAGTACATCGTCAAGGCGACGGTGGCCGGGGGCGTCGCCGCGCTGGTCATCCCGGAGCCGGGCCGCTTTCAGCTGGAGTGGATCCAGCTCGGCTCCAAGAACGACCGGAGCGACCTTCACGTGGAAGTCAGCCGCTACCCGCGCGGCGAGATCAGCCTTCCCATCAAGTAACCGGAGCTGAGCGATGACGACGGACCTGCTCGAGCCGGTGGTGGATGATGGGGTGCGGCTCACCCACTTCTTCAACGGCCGCGTGCTGACGGCCGAAGACCTGAAGCGCGAACAGGACGCGCTCCGCGGCCGGCACCGCGGCCTGGCCGGCGCCCTGGGCGAAGGCGTGGTGCGCGGAATGGAGGTGACGGTGGGCACCCCCACGCTCTCCTCGCCCCCCTCCGGCGCGGACACGCTGGTGGTGTCGGGACCCACCGTGTCGATCACGCCGGGGCTGGCCTTCAACCTGGACGGCGACCCGGTGGCGCTCCCGCAGCCCGTGGAGCTGCGGCTGACCCCCGGCACCGCCGCGGAAGACGCGGCCGCCGGCCTGTTCGCCGCGTGCACCCCGGCGAGCGCGGAGATCTCGCTGACCAACGCCGGGTTCTACCTCCTTTCCGCCCGGCCGGCCACGGCGTTCAGCCGCGAGCGTGCTGCCGCGGTGGACTACGCCTCCGACGGCACCGGCGCCGCGTGCGGCAGCCGCTTCACCCAGGAGGGCGCCTCGTTCTCGCTGGTGCCCATTCCCCTGCCCTCGCCCACCCCCCAGGTGCCGCTGTCGGGCACGCTTTCCACCCTGCTGACGGCGGTGAACAACGACGTCGAAAAGGCGCGGCGCAACGACACCACCGACCCCGGCCTCACCCCGCGGCTGACCAAGGGGCTCAGCAAGCTGCGCAGCGCCATGGCCTACTGGTGCATGGGATGGGGGCGCCACGACGTGCGCGTGGCCGCGCTGGCCGTCGGCGGCGCCAGCCCGGGCCCGCTGACGCCCATCGACGCGCTGCGCCAGGCCGGCCAGCTGTCGGCGTGCGACGTGCCGCTGGCGGTGCTGTTCGTCAGCCGCAGGCAGCTGGAGTTCGTGGACATGTGGTCCGTGCGCCGCATGCCCAGCGCACAGGGCGGGCAGACGGTGTTCGGCATCGCCACCGGCGCCCTGCCCCGCTCCGAGTCTGCCGCCATGTTCCTCCAGTTCCGCGACCATGCCTCCACGTTCTTCGGCAAGAACCCCGTCGCGGAGCCGGACACGGTGGTCGCCCGCGAGTGGTTCGTGTACCTGCCGCCAGTGGGCATCCTCCCCGTGCAGGCGGGCGGCCAGCAGGAGCGGATCATGGCCGTGGAGTCCACCCAGACGATGATCGTTCCCACGGAGCAGGGGATGATCAAGGGAACCGGCACGGGACCGCCGGTCCTGCCGGGCGGCATGGGAGCCGGCGCCGCGGCTGCCAGCGGGAGCACGGGGTTCGAGCCGTTCACCTTTTTCGAGGGGATTTCGGATTATCCCTGGGGCCCCACGGCGCCCGCGGAGTGGGTGACGCCGCTCGTGGGCGAGGCGCTGCAGGACGTGCCCTCGCTGCTTACCGACGCGCCGGAGCTTCGCTTCTACTACTTCGGGGAGCAGGGGCAGGAAACCCCGTACCTGATGTTCCGCACGTACCGCGAGCAGGCCTCGCAGTTCGCACCGATCACGTGAGCACCGCGGCGCCGGCGGGGATGCGCCTTCGCGTGCAGCGGCTGCTGCGGGCCGCCACGCTGGAGCCGGCCGGCCTGCCGCCCGCCGCGGTGCTCGTGGTGCGCTCCCTGGCCGATCCCCTTCCGGGCCGCCTCGCGCCGCGGCCGGACGACGTGCGCGCCCCCGCCGAGTGGGAGGGCGCCGTCCGCGCGGCCCTGGCCGACCGCTGGCGGGGCGCCGCCCGTCCCGGCCGCGGCCCCGTGCCCGCCGGCGCGAACGCCGTTCTCTTTGCCGACACGGCGGAAATGATCGCCGCCTTCGCCCGCGACGCCTGCGCGGGCGACGTGGGCCAATGGTGGTGGAAGGCGCTGATGAAGGAGCTGCCCGGCGCGCCCGTCGCGGCGCTCACCGCGCTCTGGACGCGCGAGGCCCGTCACGTTCCCGCGGCGCTGGAGCACCTGGCCGGCACCGGTGACGCCGACCGCGTCGCGGCCGCGCTCCCCCCCGCGCAGGCGGCGCGCATCCTGGCCGCCGTCGCCCTGGCGTTCGAGGCGCCGGCCCTCCTCGCCGCGCCCCCGCCGGCGCCGCTCCCCGGCGCCGCCCATCCGTCGTTCCGCGCGTCCGGCGACGATCACGGCGCGCCGTCCGTCCCCACACCTGCCCCTCCTCGCGTCGACGGGCTCCCCGGTCGCGCCGACGGGCTGCCCGCCCGCGCCGCCACGCCGCTGGAGCGTCCACGGGGGGTCCATTCATCCACCCCCGCGGCGTGGGCGGGGCTCCTGCCGGCCGACGCCGTGCCGCGCGGATTGGCGCCGGAGCAGGAGGCCCTCGTCGGCCTCGGCCTGGTGCTGCACCGGGCGCCGCTCGTCGCCCGCGGAACGCCCTTCGTCGCCCGCTTCGTCCGCTGGCGCGCGGATGCGGCCGGCCGGCCCTCGCCCGCCGATCGCCGATCGGACTCCGACCCATCCACCGGAACCGGCGTGGACCTCTCGGTCCCGCGTGCACCGATCCCCCCGTGGACGTCGTTGGCGGAGCCGGAGTCCGCATCCGGGACGGAGGCCGCGCGGCGTGCGGCGGATAGGGACGATCGAACGCACGGAGCCGATCCGCTCGCCATCGACCCTCCTCCATCCACCGCCGCCGCCCAGCAGGAGCGCGAGGGGGGGAGGGCGATCCCCGAACCCGCCGCTCACCATCACCCGAGACCGTCCGCGTCGTTGGATGAAGCGGATGAGGCGGCGGACACGACGGACCGGCCGCCGGCGCACATAGTGGTCAAAGTGGTCAATTCCACGCCGCCCCGTGGGACGGACGAGACGCCACTCGCGGCCCAAGACGCGGAACCGTGGGAGGTCCGCATCTTTTCGCCACCGGTGGAGGAGGCGCGCGTGGCGAGCGGGGCGTGCGGCGTGTTCTTCCTGGTGAACGTGCTGCGGTCGATGGACTTCTTTCGCCTGCTGGACGAGCACTTCGGCGTGGCGCCGGTGGTGGGCGGATGGGGATGGGTGGAGCTGGCCGCCCGCGCGCTGCTGGGGCCGGACGCGGCGGGGCTGGCGGACGACCCGCTCTGGCGGCTGCTGGCCGAAGTGGACGGGCGCGACCCGGAGGAGCTTCCCGGCGCCGGCTTTCCGCCGGTGTCCATCGACCGGCTTCCCGACGCGTGGATCGAGCTGTTCGGCGGAGCGCCACCCTCGCCGGAGCCCTCGCCCCTGCTGGGGATGGAAGGACCGGTGGAGCTGCGCCGGTTCCTGGACGTCATCATCCCCGTCGTCCGCGCGCGAATCGGCGCGGCGCTGCGGGCGGTCGGGGCGGACCCGGACGAGGGGCTGGAGACGGCGCTCTTCCGCCGCGAGGGCACCGTCGACGCCACCCGCACGCACGTGGACGTGCACATGGCCGTGGACCAGGTGACGCTCCCCGTTCGCCTTGCCGGGCTGGACGCCAACCCCGGCTGGGTGCCGGAGCTGGCGCGCGTGGTCACCTTCTACTTCGCCTGACCGTGAGCGAGCCCTTCGCCTCCGTTCCGCACGACGCCCGCGGCCACCTGGGGCTCGTGTTCTACGAGGCCGTGCTGGGCGTGGTGGCGTACGCCTCCGCCCGCGCCGCCGCCTCGGGCCAGGACCCCGCCGCGCCGCTGGCCGAGCATCCCTTTTTGGAGGGATACCTGGCCGAGCTGGCGCCGCATTTGGACCCGGACGCGCCGTGGGACCAGGCGGTCGCCGGCGTGGGCGCCCTGCGCGCCGCCTGGGAGGCCGCCGCGGAGGGTGCCTGGCTTCCGCTGCTGGCCCTGCGCGACGCCGCGCGCGGCATCGGCGACGAGCACGTGCTGGCGCTGGTGATGGCGGGGCTGATCGAGGAGGACGCCCGCTTCGGCGACGTGTTCGAGGCCGCGCAGGCACCCGGAGGCGGCCGCCGCCCCGCGGTGGCGCTGGTGCACGAGGTGGTACGGATCACCCGGCCCGGGCTGTCGGGGGATGGATGGACGCTCTGCCGGCCGCTGCTGGAAGCGGGGCTGGTGGAGATCGCCAACCCCGACGCCCCGCGCGCCGCGTGGCAGATGAGGGTGCCGGCCGCGCTGTGGACGGCGCTGCGCGGCGAAACGCCGTCCGAGCCCCTTCCCGGCGTGCGCCACTATCCGGCCGGCTCGTTCATGCCGCTCTCCGGCATGGTGCTCGACGGCGAGGTGCGCGCCCGGCTGGTGGAATTGACGGTCCTGCTGGCTGCGGGCGAGGCGCGCGTCGTCGTGGTGCGCGGGCTGCCGGGGAGCGAGCGGCTGGAGGTGCTGGGCGCCGTGGCCGGCGCGCTGGGCCGCGGCATCCTGGAGGCGCGCCCCGACGCCGGCGCGGGGACGGACGTCAGCCGCGTGCTGGGGCCGCTGGCCACGCTGACCCACGCCGTGCCCGTCTTTGCGCCGGACCTGGGGCCGGGCGAAACCTTCGACACCCCCGACTGGCGCGGCTACTCCGGCCCGCTGGGCGTGGTCGCGGGGCACGACGGCGGCGTGGGCGGCACGGCCGCGGAAAACGCGCTGACCCTGAACCTGCCGCCCGACCCGCCCGCGCTGCGGCTGCTGCACTGGGAGCGCGCCCTTCCACTGGCCGGCGGCGCGCAGCGCGAGCACCTGGCCCGCTCGCTGACCCTGGGCGGGCGGTACATCCGCCGCACCGCCGAGCTGGCCCGCGGCTACGCGGCGCTGGACCGGCGCCCCGCCGTGACCCCCGACGACGTGCGGGCGGCGGCGCGGGCCATCAACCGCCAGCAGCTGGACACCCTGGCCCAGCGCCTGGGCGACGGCGGCGGGTGGGACCGGCTGGTCCTCCACGCATCCACCCTGGACGAGCTGGGCCACCTGGAGCGCCGCTGCCGCCACCGCGAGCGGCTGCTGGAGGCGCTGTCGGACGGGTTTCCCGGCGGGCTGAACCGTGGCGTGCGGGCGCTCTTCCAGGGCCCCAGCGGCACGGGAAAGACGCTGGCGGCGCGGGTGCTGGCGTCGGCGCTGGGGCTTGACGTGTACCGGGTGGACCTGGCCAGCATCGTCAACAAGTACATCGGCGAAACGGAAAAGAACCTCAGCCGCGTGCTGGGCCGGGCCGAGGACCTGGACGTGGTGCTGCTGCTGGACGAGGGCGACTCGCTGATGGGCAAGCGCACGGAGGTGAAGTCGGCCAACGACCGCTGGGCCAACCTGGAAACCAACTACCTGCTCCAGCGGCTGGACACGTACAGCGGCATCCTGATCGTCACCACCAACGCGCCGGGGTCCATCGACAGCGCCTTTCAGCGGCGGATGGACGCGGTGGTCAGCTTTCACGTTCCCGACGTGGAGGAGCGGGTGCACCTGTGGCACCTTCACCTGCCGCCGGACCACCTGGTGCCGTTCGAGGCGGTGGAGGACGCCGCCGCGCGCTACGAGCTGGCGGGCGGCCAGATCCGCAACGCCGCCGTCCACGCGGGGCTGCTGGCCCTGGGCCGCCCGGACGGCCGGCTGCGCGAGGCAGACCTGCGCGCCGCCATCGAGGCCGAGTACCGCAAGGCGGGCGCGTCGTTTCCCCGCCTGCGCGGTGAGCCGGCCGACCGCGGCGGGGCGATGGCGGCGTTTCTCGGCGCCATCCGCTGAGCCGCGGCCGGCATGAGCGCCCCCCGCGCACCCCGGACCGTTACCCACGCGCCCGTCGCGAAGCCGACCCCGGGCTCGCCGCGGGCGTCGCGGCGTTCGGCGGTTCCGGCCGGGGTGGATGCCGAGGGGACTTCTCCGTGGGCGTCGTCGACCCTGCCGTTCGGGGAAGACGGTGCGGCGGCCCCGGCGTGGGCCTCATCGCCCGCGCCGCCGTTCGGAATGGCGCGGCCTGCCGGGATCCAGCTGAAGCCCGTCATCGGCGCGGCGGACGACCCCTACGAGCGCGAAGCCGACCGCGTGGCGGACCACGTGGTGTCCGGTCCCGCGTCCGCCCCGCCGCGCATCACCCCCGTCACTCCGTTCGCGCTTCGCCCCGCGGCGCAGCGCGACACCGGCCGCGAGCGCCGCCGGTCCGCCCTTGCCGGGGCCGTGCAGCGCGCCACCGCAGGCGATCGCAGCGAGCGTGGCGCCGAGGAGCGTTCCCGGTCGTCCACCCCCGCCGCGCGGGTGCACCAGTCGGGTACGGACGATCGGCGCAAGGACGAAACCGTCGTCCAGCGCGCGACCGCGGGCGACCGCACCGCCCACGACGACCCGGACCACGCGTCCGTCGCCGCCGAGAAGCCGATCGCCAGCGAGCGGGGATGCGGATGCGGCACC
Source organism: Longimicrobium sp. (assembly GCF_036399935.1). Taxonomy (GTDB): domain Bacteria; phylum Gemmatimonadota; class Gemmatimonadetes; order Longimicrobiales; family Longimicrobiaceae; genus Longimicrobium. Next base: position 18,012 of record NZ_DASWMD010000014.1, on the reverse strand, counting down.
TGCGCCTCGTGCTCCGTGCAGCGGCTGGCGAAACCCGGCGCGTCCGCTCTCATCCAGCGGGCGACGGCGGGGGACCGCACCGAGCACGACGACGCGGATCGCGCGCCCACGGTACAGCGCAAGGCGGACGACGAGGAACGCGGGTGCGGCTGCGGCAGCTGCGCGTCGTGCTCGGTGCAGCGGGCGACGCGCGACAGCGGCCGCGGGCGGCGCGATGGCGACGAGGACATGCGCGACGCCGCGGCGCACGCCATCACGTCCCGCGGCCCCGGTGCGCCGCTGATGCCCGGCGTCCGCGAACTGCTGGAGTCACGGATGGGCGTGGACTTGGGTCACGTGCGCGTGCACACCGGCACCTGCGCCGAGCGTGCCACGGCGGCGCTGGGCGCGCGTGCCTTCACGCACCGGGGCGACATCTGGCTGGGCCGCGGCGAGAGCGCGGCCGACACGCGGCTGGTGGCCCACGAGGCCGCCCACGTGGTGCAGCAGGGCGCGGCCGCGGCGCAGGCCCCGGCCCCGGCCGAAGCGCGCGTGCAGCGGTTCATTCCCGATTCCATCCTGGAGCGCCTGAACGACTACGCGGGCCACATTCCCGGGTGGACGCTGTTCACGGTGATCATCGGGCACAACCCCCTGACCCGCCGGAACGTGGACCGCACGGCCACCAACCTGCTCGGCGGCATCATGGGGCTGGTGCCCTTCGGCACCGCCATCTTCAACAAGCTCAACGAGCACGGCGTCGTCGACGACGCGTTCAACTGGGTGCGCGGCGAGCTGGGCCGGCTGGACCTGTCGCTGGGCCGCCTCGAGCGAACCATCGAGGCGGCCTGGGCCGAAGCCCACATCCTCACGTCGAGCTTCAGCGAGAACATGGCGGTGCTGCGCCGCCACTTCGGCGCGCTGTACGACGACGTGGTGAGCTTCGCGGGCTCGCTGGTGGACCACGTCCTTCAGCTGATCAAGGACGCGGTGGTCGGCGTGGCCGAGCGGCTGCTGGGAGAAAACCGCGCCTGGTTGCTGATCAAGAAGATCCTGGGCCGCGACCCGCTGCGCGACGTGGCGGTGCAGGCCACCAACGTGGAGATCCTGGAAGATTTCCTCCTGCTGATCGGGCAGGAGCAGCACCTCCGGCAGATGCGGGAGCGTGGCAAGGTAGAAGAGGCCGCGAACTGGATCGCCACGCAGATCGCCACCTTCATGGGGCTGCTGGGCGAGCTGCGCAGCCTGATCACCCGCGCGTGGGACGCCATCCAGCCGTCCAACCTGCACAACCTGATGGACAACGTGCGCGCGCTTGCGGCCGACGCGGGCGGGTTCCTTCAGCGCGTGTGGGACTTCGCGTCCACCGTGGCGGCGCGGGTGCTGGAGTTCATCAAGCAGGCGCTGCTGGGATGGCTGGCCAGCTTCGCCAACGACGTCCCCGGCTTCCACCTGCTGACGGTGATCCTGGGGCGCAACCCGTTCACGGGCGAGGCGGTGCCCCGCACGGCGGTGAACCTCATCCGCGGCTTCATCACCCTGCTTCCCGGCGGCGCCGCCATCTACGCGCGGCTGCAGGAGACGGGCACCATCGCCCGGGCGGCGGGGCGCATCGAGGGCGCGGTCGAGGCGCTGGGGATCACGTGGCAGTTCATCACCGGCATCTTCCGGGGGATCTGGGACACGCTGGGCATCGGCGCGCTGGCGGAGCCGGTGGCCACCTTCACCGGCATCGTCGACCGGTTCGCCGAACCGGTGTCGCGGCTGTTCCGCTTCGTGGGCGTGGTGCTGAGGGAAATCATCTCCGTCGTCCTGGAGATCATGAACTTCCCCAGCGACCTGATCGGCAGCATCGTCCGCAACGCGATGGCCGCCATCGAGGACATCAAGCGCGATCCCGTGGGCTTCCTGCTGAACATGCTGGCGGCGGTGAAGCGCGGGTTCAGCAGCTTCTTCGAGCACATCGTCACGCACCTGACGAGGGGGCTGGCCGACTGGCTGTTCCGGGGGCTGCGCCAGGCGGGCATCCAGCCACCCCGCGACTTCTCGCTGCGGTCGGTGCTGGGATTCGTGATGGAGGTGCTGGGCATCAGCGTCGAGCGCATCTGGCAGAAGCTGGGCGAGCGGCTGGGTGCGGAGCGGGTGGCCCGCGTGCGCGGCGCCATCGACCGCCTGACGGGCATCTGGACCTTCGTGCGCGACGTGCAGCAGCGCGGCGTGGCTGCGATCTGGGAGTACATCCAGACGCGGATCACCGGCTTGTGGGACATGGTGCTGCAAAAGGCCAAGGACTGGATCATGGAGCGGATCGTCAACCGCGCCATCCAGTGGCTGATGAGCCTGCTGGACATCACGGGGATCATGCCGGTGATCAACAGCTTCGCCGCGTTCTTCCGGGCGGTGCAGTCGGCCATCGACTACCTGCGCGACATCCTGGCCATCGTCAACGACTACGTGATGACGCTGGCGGCCGTGGCTCGCGGCGAGATCGCGCCGGGCGCGCAGAAGATCGAGCGCGGGCTGGCCAATGCCATCCCGGTGGCGATCGGCTTCCTGGCCAACCAGTTCGGGCTGTCGAACATCGGCGAGAAGATCCAGGAGATCGTCGGCGGCCTGCGCGAGATGGTGGATGGCGCGCTGAACTGGCTGATCGACCGGGCGGTGGCGGGGGTTCAGTCGCTGCTGCGGTCGCTGGGGTTGGGCGGGGCGCGGGCAAGCGATGCGGCCGCTGCCGACGTGAAGCGGCAGGCCGGACGGGCGGTGCAGCGGGAGATCGGGGACGGCAAGACGGTCGAAGAGCTCCGGCCGATCGTTGCCCGGGTGCGCGAGCAGTTCGGGCCCATGGGACTCAGGTCCCTGGAACTCCGCCCCGGTCCAGACGACGAGTACGCGCTGCATGCGGCTGCCAGCCCTGAAGAAAAAGTACTCGACCTCGCGGCTCCTGGGCTAAAAGCCAACGTGCACGTCACGAATCTTACCGCACGCATAACGGTCGCAGATCCGTTGCAAGGAGTCGCGGTCAAGGCATTCCACGATGTGCGAGACGCCGGTGGCCAGACGGTTGGCAGGGTTGCGCGGATCACCCCGCGAAATCTCCACCGGGGCGAACACCACGTGCTCGTGGCAGAGCCGCAGCCAGGAGCAGGAGAAGTAGTCCTCCGCACGTTCAGCGGTGGAACCAAAAAGGGGTACACGACCGATCCGGGCTCCCATGCCGAGGCAGCGTTCATGAAGTTCCTCACGCAACAGGACCCCGCGTGGGTCGCGAGAATCTCGCGAATCGAAGTCCGAGTAAGCCGAAGCCCCTGCACGCTCTGCAGTTCAGGAGGGCGGTGGGGTGGACCGTACATGGGCCCGATCCGCGCAATACTCACGGGGATCACCAACAAAAGCGACGCGATCCTCGGCTGGGAGACACCGTATATCTCCACCAGTATCGCCACCACAAAATCGGACATGGACAAGCTGGCGCAGGACTGGACGCTCACCGGCAACCCGCCCACGGGCGGTTGGCCACCCGGCCCGAACAAGCAAAAGCTCGCGGCCAAGCCATGAGCCACGATTGACGACTTGGAGCCATCGGGCGTTCACGGTGCCCGAGCACGCCGGCAGACACAACTACCTGCAATCCTGAGGTCACGATGCGGCTCAACTCCACTCTTTCGACTTTGTTCGGAGTCGCGCTGCTGGCGGCAATCGGATACACGCTCTGGTACCTGGCCCGCTGGGGCCTAGGCTTCTGGGACGAGACCGACACCCCGTTCCAGATAGGCGCGGCCGCCGCGGTCACGCTCTTCGTCTGCGCGGCGATGATCGCAAATGGGCTGCACGCCGTGGCCCGGCGGGACGAGGTGCGGCAGCAGCGCGAGGCCCGCGCCGCGGTTTACGAGCAGGTGCTCCGGCTCCGTGGCCCGCGCGGCGGTCCAGCCCTTCTCACGCACGACGAGCAAGGGGCGGAGCAGCTGATGCTCCTGCACGCCTCACCCGCGGTGCTGCGCGCCTACCTGCGCCTCCGCGGAGCACCGGAAGCGACCGGGGCCGACGCCGGGGAGGACGCGATGGTGGACCTCATCCAGGCCATGCGCCGGGACCTGGGGCAGCGGGGCACGGACGTGAAGGCGGGTGAATTGGCGGGACTGCTGGCTCCGGCCGTGCGGCCGCGGGTGCGGGTGGGCACGGGAGACGTGATGCACGGATGACGAACGGAGCGCTGTTCCGGTGAGCGAAACGGCGAAGGCCCGCCGCCCGGGCGACAAGCCCGAGGGCGCGTCCCACGCCCCGCACGCCCCTTCCGCCCCCGTGGCGGTGGCGGCCGAGCCGGCCGCGCCCGCGTGGGCCGCGGCCAGCGTGGCCGCGCCCTTCGCGCTGGGCCTCCCCGTGCAGCGCAAGCCCGTCATCGGCCGTGCGGACGATGCGTACGAGCGCGAGGCCGACGCCGTGGCCGACCGCGTGGCCGCCCGCAGCACCGTCGCTGCGCCGCTCAACATCTCGCGCGTCACCGCCGCCGCGCTCGCCCCGCCGGTGCAGCGCAAGTCACCCGGCGACCGCACCGACCACGACGACGAAAAGCGCCCGGACGGCGGCGGCCCCGGCATCGTCCAACGCCAGGCGGAGCCCGGGGACGACGAAAAGCGCGACGATGCGCCCGCCCCCGTGCAGACGAAGCCGATCGACGGGGTCGTCCAGCGTGCCGCAGACGAGAAGCGGGACGACGAACCGGCCCCGGTCCAGACAAAGCCGGCCGACGGGATCGTTCAGCGTGCTTCTGATGACGAGAAGCGCGACGATGAGCCGACTCCCGTGCAAACCAAGCCGGCGGACGGCGTCGTCCAGGGCAAGGAGGATGAAGAGAAGCCGGACGATGCGCCCGCTCCAGTCCAAACCAAGCGGGCGGACGGCGTCGTCCAGCGCGCCCCCGACGACGAGAAGCGGGACGACGACCCTGCTCCGGTACAGACGAAGCCCACCGATGGCGTCGTTCAGCGCGCTCTCGACGACGAGAAGCGCGACGATGAGTCAGTTCCCGTCCAAACCAAGCCGGCGGAGGGTGTCGTTCAGCGCGCTCCCGAGGATGAGAAGAAGGCGGAAGACGAACCCGCGCCCGTCCAGACCAAGCCCGTCGATGAGGCCGTCGTGCAGCGGGCGGATGATGAAAAGAAACGTGAGGACGAGCCCTCTCCCGTGCAGGCCAAGGGAGCGCCCGGCGGCGTCGCGGGGGGATCTCCCGCCATGCGCGACGCGGCCGGCTCCGCCATCGCCACGCGGGGCCCGGGCTCGCCGCTGCCGCCGCAGACGCGCGGTACCCTGGAATCCGGGATCGGTGTAGATCTGAGCGACGTGCGCGTGCACACCGGCCCCGCGGCCGAGCAGGCCACGCAGCAGCTCCGCGCACGGGCGTTCACCCACGGCAAGGACATCTGGCTGGGGCGCGGCGAAAGCCCGTCCGACACGCGGCTGATGGCGCACGAGGCCACCCACGTGGTGCAGCAGGACGGCGTGGTGCGCCGCGCCCCCGCCGCGCCCGCCGCCGAAGTCGCCGCGCAGGAGGCCGCGGAAGAAGAACGCCGCCGCCGCGAGCGCGAGCGTGATGAGCAGACCGCCCGCGGCCGCGAAGCCCGCGCCCAAAGCGCCGGCACTGGGGCCGCCGCCGGAGCCGCCGCGTCGGCGCCCGGTCTGGCGACGCCTCCCTCCCCCGCAGCGCCGGATGCGGCGCGTCCGGCCGACGGCGAACCCGGAGCCCGGCCCGAATCCGCGGTATCCGCCCCACCGGCTGTGGCGCCAACACCTGCAGCGCCTTGCGCACCGGGAACGACGGCCACGGGCACAGCGACGCCCGCGCCCGCTGCCCCGGGTACACCCACGGCCGGTCCGGAGGAGCGCGAGGAGGAAGCCGCGGGCGAGAAGCGCGGGCCGCGTGGGCGTGGTACCCGTCCCGTGCTGCCCCCCGCGCGCCGCTTCCCGGGCGCCGCCGAGGCGCGCACCCCCGCCGATCGTCTGACCGGAGCGCCCCCGGTGCCCGCGCCCGCCGCGACGCCTGCCCCCGCTGCCGCACCCGCCTCTGCCGGCGCGCCGGAACCCGCGGGCGTCCCGCAGCCGGGCGCCCCCGCGTCGGCCGCCGAACGCGCCCGCACGCTGCGCGTGCCGTTCGTCCTGGGCGGCGCACGCCCCGCGGCCCCGGCTCCCGGCGGCCCGGCCGCACCGGGCCAGACCGCACAGGCATCCGTCCCGCAATCATCCGCTGCCCCTGGCACCACCCCCGCGGCCCCGGGAGCCCCGGGTGTGGCCGGAGGCACAGCCGCCGGAGTGACCGCCGCTGCAGGCCCCGCTGCTGCCGGAGCAGCTCCCGCGATTCCAGGAGCAGCCCCGGCGGCCCCGGGCGCAGCGGCCGCCACGCCCGGTGCCGCGCCCGCGGGAGCACCGCCCGCCGGCGTGCAGGCCCCCGCGCCCCCCGAAGGCGCCGCGTCGCAGGCCGGCGCCGCTCCGGGCCAGCCGGGCGGCGCCGCGCCCGCGGCTGAAGGAGCCACGGCCGGCATCCCCGGCGCGACGGGGGCCGCTGGCCCGGGGGCCGACGCAGCGGGCGGCGCGGGTGGCCTTGCGGCGCTCGCGGGCGGTGACGCGGGCGGGTCGGCCGCCGCGCCCATGGCCGGCGCCGCGCCCGACGCGGGCGGCGGCGGGGGCGGCGCGGCCCCGTCCGCCGAAGCGGGGGGCGACGCGCAGGGCGGCAAGGACGAAGCGGCCGCGGCCGCCGAGACCGACGCCAAGATGGCTGCCGCCCAGCCCGAGGCCGACCGCCAGGCCGAGGCCGCCGCCGAAGAAGAGGGCGAGCAGGCCGGCGTCGCCGAACCGTCTATGGGCAGCGCCGAAGCGGCCGCGGTCGGAGGCGGCGGGGGAGGCGGAGCGGCCGTAGAGGAAGCCGAAGAAGCAGAGGCCCCGGCCGAAGAGCCCGCCGACGCAGGCGAGGCCGAACCCGCGTCTGTCGACGGGGCGGGCGCAGCCACAGCCGCGCCCGAAGCCGCGGCACCGGCGCCAGTCGCCGAGCCGGCCGGCGACGCCGCTGGCGGTGCGGAAGCCGACGCCGGGGGAGAAGCCGACGCGGGCGGCGCCGAGCCGTCCCCCGCCGCGGATTCCATGACGGCGGAGCTTTCGCCCGCCGAGCGCGACGCCGGGCTCTCGTCCTTGGGCGAGGGAGGCGGCGGGGGCGAGCCGGGTGGTGGCGGCGGAGGCGGCGGCGGAGCGGTGCCCGATGCGCCGGAGCCGCCCACGCCCGCCATCCCGGCCGACAACCCCGAAGCTGCCATGGCCGCGGTGTCGGCGCTGCCGCCCACCAAGCTGGCGGCCGCGCTGACCCAGGTGTCGTCGTCCGCGGCGGCCAACGTGGGCAAGCAGCGGCAGGACTTGGCCGCCGCCCCGCCCGAACTGCCCCGTCCCACGGGTGCGCCGCAGACCAAGGCCACCGCCGGGCCGTCCGCCGCCCCGGCCACGGCCGAGGCGCCGAAGAAGGTGGAAAAGGCGCCCGAGGGCGCCGCCGTGCCCACCCCGGCCCCGGCGCCGCTTCCCGCGCCGCCCCCGCCGCCCACGCAGGCCGTCCGCGCGCCGGAAGAGCCCGCCGACATCCGCGCCGGCCTCAGCCGCCTGCCCACCACCGACGCCGGGCTGGACGCCGATCCGGGGCCGCCGCCCACCGTGCAGCTGGTGGGCAACGCCGACCCGGCCCGCGTGGCCGAGCAGAAGGGCGAGCTGCAGGCCGGCGTGGCCAGGGCCGAGGCGCAGGGCAGGCAGGACCTGGCCCAGCCCATGGGCGAAGACGAGATCTACCCCGTTGTCCCCGCTGAAACCCTGCGCGCCACCATCCCCGCGGCCGGGGGCACCGGCGGCGCGGCGGGTGGAGGCGCGGGCGGGCCGGCCGGCGCCGCGGGCGTCGGTGGGGGGGGCGGCGACGACGACGCGGCCGTGTCCATCATCGCCCAGGAAAAGAAGGGTGGCGAAATTCAGGCAGCCGCCGCGGCCGCGCAGGGCGAAATGGCCACCCGGCGGCAGGAGCACGCCACCAAGGCCACGGAAGAGCGCGCCGCCACCGACAAGGAGGTGGCGAAGCTAGAGGCCGAGAACGCGGGGCAGCAGAGCGCCGAGCGCGAGCAGGCCCGCACCGCGGTGAGCGCCGAGCGCGAGAAGTGGAGCACCGAGCAGCAGCAGCTATCCGACGGCGCGCGCACCGAGGCCGACACCGCGACCGCCGCGGCCCAGGGCGAGGTGACCACCCAGCGCGACGCCGCCGACGCCGAGGCGCGCACGCACGTACAGGCGGGCGCCACCGAAGCCGCCACCGCCCGGCGCGACGGCGAGCGCCAGGCCGCCGCCGAACGCGGCAAGGGCGAGCAGGAGGCCGACTCCGGCGGCGTGTTCGGCTGGCTGAAGGACCGCGCCAAGGCCTTCTTCGACGGCATCAAGAAGGCCGTGCAGGCCGCGTTCGAAAAAGCGCGCGCGCTGGTGAAGGCGGCCATCGAAAAGGCCAAGCAGCTGGCCGTGGCCGCCATCGAGAAGGCGCGCCAGGCCATCGTCGCGGCCATCCGCAAGGTGGGCGACGTGCTGATCGCCATCGGCGACCGGCTGCTGGCGGGCTTCCCCGCGCTGCGCGACCGCTTCCGCAAGGCCATCAAGGACCGCGTGGCCGCCGCCGAAGCCAAGGTCAACGAACTGGCCGAGGGGCTCAAGAAGGGCGTCACCGCCGCGCTCGACGCGCTGGGCGCCGCCCTCGACAAGGCGCTGGGGCTGCTGGAGAAGGGGCTGCTGGCCGCCATCGACGCGGTGGGCAAGGTGGTGGCCTCGGCCATCGACTTCGCCAAGAACGCCGTGGCCGCGTTCGCCGCCTTCGCCGCGCTCATCAAGGACATCGCCGCCGGACCCGGACAGTGGCTCAGCAACCTGGGCGCGGCGGTGGTCGACGGCATCCGGAACCACCTGTGGAAGGCGTTCAAGTCCGCCATCAAGGAGTGGTTCAACTCCAAGCTCGAGTCGCTCCTGGGGATCGGCACCGCCATCTGGGACGTGCTCAAGAAGGGCGGCATCAGCATGGCCGAGGTGGGCAAGATGGCCTTCGAGGCCCTCAAGGCCGCCATCCCCATGATGCTGGTGGAGCTGCTGATCGAAAAGCTCGTGGCCATGATCGTTCCCGCGGCTGGTGCGGTGATGGCCATCATCGAGGGGCTTCAGGCCGCGTGGGGCGCGGTGCAGCGCATTCTGGCCGCCATCGGCGCCTTCATCGCGTTCCTCAAGGCGGTCAAGGGAGGCAACGCGGGACCGCAGTTCGCCACCGCGCTGGCGGCTGCCGCCATCGCCGTCATCGAGTTCGTGGCGCAGTGGCTGCTCCGCAAGCTGATGAAACCCGCCAAGGCCGTGGGCGGCAAGGTGAAGGGCATCGCCCAGCGCATCATGGCGCGCATCAAGAAGGCGCTCAAGAAGGTGGCTGCCAGGCTCAAGAAGCTGGGCAAGAAGATCTCGAAGAAGTTCAGGAAGCTGAAGAATTGGGCCAGCAGGAAGCTGGGCCGCAAAGGCCGCAGGAAGCGGTCGGGAGCCGACGGCCACAAGCGTAAGAAGGCGGCGGTGGAGCGCCGTTGGAAGGCCGGGATGGAGGCGGTACGCCGCCTGATGGCGCGCCACAGGGGTAAGTCGACCCCGCTCCTGCTCTTCCGCGCGGCGCTGTTCCTGATCAAGGTGCGGTTCCGGTTCCAGAAGCTCGCGCTCGAGAACCGGGGCGGTGTGCCCGTGATCTCCGCCGTGATGAACCCAGCCACGGACGGCACGGTCGACGATACCCCGTTCGTGGACCTGGCGACGCTCCCCGATCCGCCCGGCAGCAAGGAGCCGGTGCAGAAGAAGGAGGAGAAATCCGCCCGCCTTAACCTGCACTTCTGGGCAACCGACGCCGACGGCAAGCGGTGGCGCTGGAAGCCCAAGAAGGGCGGTGGCATCAACGTGGGTAAATGGCACCCGGAACTCGGCCAAGCGCAGCACCAGGCTGCCGAGCGGTGGCTCCGGGAGTTCCTGGCCATGAGCCACCCGGACTGGATCGCGCTCGTCAGAGACGAAAAGCTCCCGTCCCACCCAGGCTTCGATGCCGCGGGGCTGACCGGCGGGCGGCTGAAGATTTCCGATTCCAAGCATTCGCAGTCCCAGGGCAAGGAGTACATCAAGTACTACTCGCCTTCGGAGCAGCGGAAGAAGCGACGGGAAAGCAAGTTTTCGGAAACGACGACCAGCCTGCGGGACAACCTGGACAGGATCCGCGCCAGGGCGACCGAGCTTGGCCCGGACGTGGTCGAGGCCCTCCATGCCGCCCTGGTCTCGGGCCGGGTCGACATCATCTTTAGCGTCTCCGGGAACGCCGTGATCAGCGGCCGGACGCTACGTCGGGTGCGCGAGCACGTCTGGCGGGAGTTCCGCTCCGTCCTCGGTGCGCCTCCGTACAACCTCGCGGGTGCCGAGCTCAAGAAAGTGGTCGCGAGAATCGACGTTCGGGTGCAGCCGCTTCCCCCGCGACCGTAGGCCTCCAGGAGACAAGCGCACATGTGGATCAACCTTGCCGTCAGCCGTAATCACCTGGCCACGCTGGCCGCGGATACTCTCGATGCCTGGGCCGCACGCCCGGCGTCGGGGTCCGCTGGGTTCAGGCCGGCCCTGTGGACACACATGGTGGGTGATCCGGCGCTGATCGGGCGTGCGGACGCGCTGGTCGACGAAGCGCTCGGCAGGTGGCGCCCCGCCTCAGCGAAGCACCTGGGCTTTCCGCACGTGCTCCCGGAAGTGCTGGGACTGTCCATCCTGTCGCACGCCCGCGGCACCGACCGCACGGAGGTCTGGGAGTCCATCGCCGATGCGAAGCCGTTCGCGTCTCCCGTAACACGTGCGCTCCAGCAGCTAGCGGCGGCGCTCCTGGAGCGACCGTCCCCCGCGCGAACGAAGCGGACGGTACCGCCGCGCGGCCACGTTCCCTCCGAACGGGAGTGGCTGGCGCTGCTGAAGACGGGCATGCACGTGGACCTTCTCGACCTGGCGCTCAGCCCCGACCATTGGCTCTGGCCTTACACCCTGGACTCGTTCGTCCTGCCCCTGGCGTGGCTGGCCGGCGGCGAGGGCGGGGGCGCGCCGCTCCGCGTGCTGTCCCACGGACCGTACCCGGAGCGAAGGGGAACGACCCTCTTCGAGCGCCCTTTCCAGCCCTCCCCCGGCCCCTCCCGATACGATCGCCAGACCGCCCCCGAGTGGCCGGGAATCGACGTGGTGGAGATCCACGGAGAGGAGCTGCGGGGCTACTTCCATCCTTTCCAGCCGGCTGGTGGAGACGAGTGGCTGCGCGCGCGCCTGGGCCGGATGGACCAGTGCTGGGAACTGACGCTCCGCGAGATGGACGGGGCCAGCCGCGTCCGCGCCGAACGAGCCGGCGGCGGACGGGATGCGGCCGTGTTCGTGGTCTACGACGCCCGCGAGTGCGGCGACGCCCCGGAACGGATCGACCGCGTCAGCCGCGAGACGGGTGTCCCGGTGCAAGCGGTGGACGTTCGTTCCGCCTGACACGCAGCCAAATCGTCCGCGCCCGAATGTCTGGGGGCCGAGACGACGCTTCCCCTTACGCGCAACCCACCCGCAAGAGAACCCATGACACCCACCGCCACGCTCGACACGCCCGCTTCCGCGCTCAACGACTTCCTGGCGCCCGCCGCGCCCGAGCCCCCTCCGTCCGTGCTGCACCTGGACACGCTCCCCCCCGCCTCGGCCGCGGTGGGCTACGGCGAGCTGGGGACGGGCGGAAGCCTGGGATACGAGGGGAAGACCGTCACGGTGCAGCGCACACCCTACTCGCACGCGCTCTCCACCCATCCCCCGGCCCGCGTGCGGTGGGAGCTCGACGGCGAGTGGAAGACGTTCCGCTGCCAGGTGGCGCTGAACGGCGACGTGCCCACCGGGCGCTCGCACGCCGACTTCCAGGTGTACGCCGACGGCCGGCGCGTGGCCGAGGAGTACCGCGTGTCGGCCGGGGCGCCGCCGCGGGCGCTGCAGGCCGACATCACCGGCGCGCGCACGCTGGAGCTGGTGGCCACCACCACGCGCTGGGCCTCGTCCCACGCCGTCTGGCTGAACCCCGAGCTGGACCGCGCCGCGCCGGCCGCGGACGTGCCCCTGCTCGACTGCCTGCAGCGGGTGCACATCCATCCCCCCGCCGCGCCCATCGTGGCCCGGCGCTGCATCGCCACCGTGGTGTCGCCCGGGTTCGAGGCGCTGCTCGACGACCTGCTGGGCTCGGTGGTCGCCAACGCCGGGTGCCCCGACGCGCGGCTGGTGGTGTTCGCGGTGGATCCCAACGCCGCGTGCCGCCGCATCGCCGCCAAGTACGGCGCAGACGTGGTAGAGTGCACCCGCAAGGCGCACGTGAACGCCACCGTGAAGAGCGTGATGTACTCCGCCCCGCGGGTGGTCGACGCCGAGCAGTTCATTTGCCTGGACGCCGACATGCTGGTGCTCGACGACCTCGATCCCGTGTTCGCGGCCATCGATGCCTGCGCGCCGGGCGCCATCCTGGCCACCCGCGAGGCCAACGGCTTTCACTACGACGACGTCGAGCACGCCGTGATGTCGGTCTACGGCGGCCGGCCCGGCGACCTGGCGCGCATCATGGGGCGCGACGGCGGCGAGGGGCGCGACCGGCTGGTGGTGAACGACGGCATCTTCGCCGGCAGCCGCGGGGCGCTGCAGGCACTGGATTCCCTGCTCCGCGAGTGGCGGGGCGCGCCACGCTGGGTAGACGAGCGAAAAGACATCTGGTGGCGCAACCAGGCCGTCTTCAACCTGGCCATCGCCCACCTGCGCTGCGGCGTGGAGCTCGACGCCGTGTACAACGTGCAGATGAACAACCAGGACGTGGAGATGGCGTGGGAAGACGGCCGCGCCGCAGCCCGGTGGCAGGGCCGGCGCGCGCGCGTGCTTCACTTCAACGGGCTGGGCCGCCACAAGTGCCCCGAGTGGCGCGGGCTCTTCGCCAAGGCGGGCGATCCCGTGACGGGCGCCGGCGGGGGCGATGGATACGCGGCGTTCGTCGCGGCGCTGCGGGGATGGGTGGGGCGCCATGGCCAGCGCGCGCTGGCCTGGTCGTTCTACGGCACCGCGGATGGATTGAACGGCAAGGTGCGCGATCCGGGAACTTTTCCGCTCTTCGGCCTGCTCCACTACCTGGTGAAGTCCAACGGCTGCGCCCGCGTGCTGGAGACGGGCACCGCGCGCGGCGTTTCCGCGGCGTGCCTGGCCTCGGCCGTGGCGCACCGGCGCGGGGCGGCGGTGGTGACGGTGGACAGGGAAGCGTTCGCGCAGCGCGACGACCTCTGGGCCGCGCTTCCCCCCGCGGCGCGCGGCTGCATCCAGCCTCGCACGGGAGATTCGCTGGAGGTGCTGGATGCCGCCATCGAGCGGGGGGAGCGATACGACGCGGCGCTGCTGGATTCGCTTCACGAGGAAGAGTACGTCCATGCCGAGTTCCAGCGGGCGGTACAGCTCGTCTGCCCCGGCGGGCTGATCCTGTTCCACGACGCCTTCCTGCCAGGAGCGACGGTCGGTCGCGCGCTGCTGCGCATCGAGGCCGACGGATACAACGTCACCCGGCTGTGGGGCGCCGAGTGCGGCTTCGCCGAAGACGACGGGCAGGGCTTCGCCATCGTCGAGAACCGGCGCCGCGCGGGCGCCGGCGCGCCGCAGTGACCGTGCGCGCGGCCGTCGGCATCGCCGTCCATGCCGAGCCGGCGCGGTTTCGCGCCACGCTCCAGGCCGTGCGCGCCACCGTTCCCGCGTCCACCGAGATCGTCGTCGTTCCCGACCACCCCGACGGCGACACGGAGGCGGCGCTGCGCGGAGCCGGCGTGCGCGTTCTTCCCGCGCCCGGATCGCCCGGCGGGGCGGCGTGCTTCAACCGCCTGCTCGGCGGCACGGACGCGGACGTCTGCGTGCTGCTGGAAAGCGGCTGCATCCCGGCGGACGGGTGGCTGGAGCGGCTGCTGGACGGCCTCGCCGCCGACCCGCGCAACGGGCTGGCGGGGCCGTCCACCAACCGCTCGTGGAACGCGCAGGGCGCCGAGCCCGCGTGCGGCCCGTCTCCGCAGGCCATCGCCTCGGCGGGGCGGCGGCTGGCGCAGCGGCACGGGGGCGACACGCGCACCCTGGAGCCGCTGTACTCGCTCGCCGACTTCTGCTACGCCATGCGGCGCGAGGTGTGGAACGCGCTCGGCGCGGCGGACGAGGGGTTCGGCGCGGGGCCGTGCTGGGAGATGGAATACAACGCGCGCGCCGCCCGGGCCGGATGGCGCGGGGTGTGGGTGCCCGCCGCGTTCGTCTGGCGCGCCCCGTTCACCGCCCGCCGCGCCCGCGACGACCGGCGTCTGTTCGACACCAGCCGGCGCCGTTACCAGGACCGCCTCTGCGGACTCCGCCTGCGGGGAGATGCCACGCGCTACGAGACGCACTGCCGCGGCGACGCCTGCGAGCACTTCGCCCCGGCGGCGCTCGTGCAGATCCGCATCGATCCGCCTCCGGTGCCCGTCGTGGCGGCGGATGAACGGCTCGCCCCGCCGCCTCCCTCGCCGGCCCCGGCGATCGTCCGCTCCCCTGCCCCGCCCACTTCGTCATCGGGGGAAGGGGGCGCGCCGATGGTCAGCTGCATCATGCCGACCGCGGGAAGGCCGGAGTTTGCGCTGCAGGCCATCGCCTACTTCCTGGCGCAGGACTATCCGCACCGCGAGCTGATCATCCTGGACGACGCGGGGAGCGGCCTGGAGGAGCGCATTCCGGACGATCCCCGCATCCGCTACGAGGCGCTGCCGGCGGGGCGCAGCATCGGGGCCAAGCGCAACTGGGGCGTGCAGATGGCCCGCGGCGAGATCGTCGCCCAGTGGGACGACGACGACTGGTACGCGCCCGGGCGACTGAGCGCGCAGGCCGCGCCCATCCTGGCGGGCGATGCCGACGTGACGGCGCTGCGGGCGGAGGTGTTCTTCGACCTGGAACGGTGGGAGTTCTGGAGCTGCAGCGACCTGCTTCACCGGCGCCTGTTCGTCCACGACGTGCACGGCGGCACGCTGGCGTATCGGCGCAGTGTGTGGGGCACCAAAGCTACCTATCCCGCAGCCTCGCTGGCCGAGGACGCGGCGTTCCTTCACCGCGCCGTGCGTGGCGGCGCGCGGCTGAAGCGCATCGACACGCCCGGGCTGTTCGTGTACCTGCGCCACGGCGCCAACGCGTGGAAGTTCGCCTGCGGCAAGCACGTGGACGCCGCCGGCTGGCGCCGGACCGGCGAGCCGCCGCACCTGGCCGATGCGCGCGCCTTCTACCTCGCCCGCTCGCCCAGCGTCGCACCACCTCCGAGGGTCCGCGTCTCGCCCGTCCATCCACCGGAGCACGACGTTCGGGAAGACGGCGAACTCGTCTCCTGCCTGATGGTCACGGCGGACCGACGGCGCTTCGTGCCGCACGCCATAGACCACTTCCTGCGGCAGACCTGGCCGGCGCGAGAGCTGGTGATCGTGGACGACGGGGCGGATCCGGTGGAAGACCTGGTGCCCGCGGACCCGCGCATCCGCTACCTGCGCACGGCGCGCTCGCCCACGCTGGGGGCCAAGCGCAACCTGGCGTGCTCCCTGGCGCGCGGAAGCCTGCTTGCGCACTGGGACGATGACGACTGGATGGCCGACACGCGACTCGAGGCGCAGGTGTCGGCGCTGCGGGAGGCGGACGCCGAGGTGTGCGGGCTGTCGACGGTGCGCTACTTCGAGCCGCTGGAGGGGCGTGCGTGGGAGTTTCGCTGGGCTGATCGCTCGCGCCGGTGGGTGGGCGGCAACACGCTCCTGTACCGCCGCGCCACGTGGGAGCGGCGCCCGTTTCCCGAGGTGAACGAGGGCGAAGACACGCGGTGGGTGTGGGCGCTGCCCTCGGTCGCTTCCGTCGCGGACCCGTCCATCTTCGCCGCGCTGGTGCACGCCGGCAACACCAGCCGCAAGCAGACCCGCGGCGCCAACTGGCACCCCATTCCGCTGGACGTGATCAGGACGGCGATGGGCGCCGACTGGTCGCGCTACGCCCCCTCGAACGAACGCGCGCGGCTCGTCCCCGCCTGACGCCGTGGAGAAGGCATCGGGCGGACGCGCGGAGAAACGGGAGAGCCGCGGAGGAAATCCCCTCCGCGGCTCTCCGTCATCCGCCCCGCCTCGGCGCGAAACCCGTCCTGCGGACGGGCGTCAGGCCTCCACCAGCTCGCGCCGGCCCGCCTTGCCGCCCTTCTTGTCCTCGCGCTTGGCCTTGAGCACGACCGTGTCGGCGTCCAGGTGGTCGTCGCCGCAGGCGTGCACGTATTCCTGGTAGGTGCCCAGATAGTCGCGGATGCCGTTGGGGCTGATCTCCACCACCCGCGTGGCCAGCTGGCTGACGAACCAGCGGTCGTGCGACACCAGGATCAGCGTGCCCTCGTACCCCTGCAGCGCCGCCACCAGTGCCTCGATGGACTCCAGGTCCAGGTGGTTCGTCGGCTCGTCGAGCACCAGCACGTTGGGCTGCTCCAGCGCCAGCCGGCTGAACACCAGGCGCGCCGCCTCGCCGCCGGACAGCGCGGAGAGACGCTTCTCGCCGTCGTCGCCGGAGAACAGCATCATCCCCAGGTGGCCGCGCACGAAGCCGCGGTCCTTGCCGGGGCAGTAGTTCCACAGCCACTGCTCGGCCGTCTGCTCGTCGCCGTCCAGCTGCTCGTGGTGGTCCTGCGCAAAGTAGCCGCGGTGCGCCTCGTACCCCCACTCCACCTGGCCCTCGTCGGGGGGCAGGTCGCCCATCACGATCTTGAGCAGCGTCGACTTGCCGATGCCGTTGGGACCCATGATCACCAGGCGGTCGCCCTTGTTCACCAGCAGGTTCACGCCGGGGAGCACCTCCTTGTCGCCGAACGCCTTCTTGATCCCCGAAATCTTCAGCACCTGCCTGCCGCTCTCGCGCCGCGGGACGAAGCGGAACTTGGGGTAGCGCCGCGAGCTGCCGGGAAGCTCCTCGAGCTCGTCGACCTTGCGCTCGATCATCTTGAGCTTGCTCTGGGCCTGGCGGGCCTTGCTGGCCTTGGCCTTGAACTTGTCGACGAACTTCTGGTGGTGCGCGATCTCCTTCTGCCGCCCCTCGATCTCCTTTTCCTTCCGCTCGCGGTCTTCCACCTTCTGCACCAGGAAGTCGCTGTAGTTGCCCCGGTACATCGTCACCGTCTGGTAATCGACGTCCAGGATGTAGGTGGAGATGTTGTCCAGGAAGCGATGGTCGTGGCTGATCACCGCTACGGGACCCTCGAAGTCCTGGAGGAACTTCTCCAGCCAGCGGATGGACAGGATGTCCAGGTGGTTGGTGGGCTCGTCGAGCAGCAGCACGTCGGGCGAGCCGGCCAGCACCTGCGCCAGCAGCACCCGCAGCTTGAAGCCGCCGGAGAGCGTCGACAGCGGCTGCCGGTGCACCTCCGCCGGCAGGCCCAGCCCCTCCAGGATGGTGGCGGCGCGCGCCTCGGCGGTGTAGCCGTCCAGCCGCTGCACCGTTTCTTCCAGCTCGCTGAAGCGGTCGGCGTCGAAGTGGATGTGCGCCTGGGCCAGCAGCGCTTCCTTGGCCACCATGGCGTCCCACAGCTCCGGGTGGCCCATCAGCGCCACCGCCAGCACCTCCTGGTCCTCGTACAGGAACTGGTCCTGGCGAAGCACCCCCAGCCGGGCCTGCTTGGGGATGGAGACGGTGCCCTTGCTGGGCTCGCCGTCGCCGCTGAGAATGTTGAGCAGCGTGGTCTTGCCGCACCCGTTGGCGCCCACGATGCCGTAGCGCTCGCCCGGGTTCAGCTGAAAGGCTGCATCGGCGAACAGCACGCGGTCGCCGAAGGACTTTTCGAGATTGGATACGGAGATCATCCCCCAATATAACCAGGAACGGCCCCGTTCTGAACCCTTCGCGGAAGGAAAAGGACGCGCCGCGGGCAGCGAGTGCCCGCGG
>NZ_DASWMD010000013.1:0-22562 GCF_036399935.1 Longimicrobium sp. | reverse complement strand
CCCCCCGGCCCCCGTCCCCCGCTGCGCAGGGGAGGGGGAGACCTGAACCGCGCTCCGGCTGGCCTCGTGCGCTCTACTGGCTCCCTTCCCCCGCGCAGTTTGCGGGGGAAGGGCTGGGGATGGGGGGCCCCGGCCCACGCACCGGGCTTGCCTGTCCACACCTCGACGCCGAAGTGTACCCCTCTCCCACGCTGTTTGTGGGAGAGGGTGGCACGCGTGTCAGCGCGGCCGGGTGAGGGCCCCACCGCGCCGAGGCCCCCGCATCGGTGACCGCTGCCGCGCCCGACCTTGTACGCATCCGCCGCTAGATCCTTCGGCCCGCGACAGATGTGCTACGGGCAAGCACGGCGCGCCTGGGCCTCAGGATGACAGGCCTTGGCGCGTTAGGCTGGCCCCGTATCGGCCCATGCCCCTCCCCCACGCGTGGTGGAGAAGGGGCATGCATCACCGGAGCAGCAGGGAAAAATCGAACGCCCGCACCAGCCCTGGTGGATCCTGTTCCTTACCGGCCCAGCAGCGACAGCGACAGCGACACGCGCCAGAAGTTCTCGCTGAGCAGGGGATCTCCCCCATCGCGCGTGCCCGCCTCGGCGGAAAGGTCGGCCGCGGCCGCGCCTCCGCCGAGCACCAGCCCGAAGCCGCCCGTGAACGCACGCTCTTCGGAGAACCGGTCGCCTTCACCGGCGGCGAAGGGAAGCTGCGTCCATCGCACGCCCACGCGCACCGGCAGGGGGCGTCCGGCCAGGCCCAGCCCCTCGTACTCCAGCCCGCCCGACGCATGCATCACGTCGCGCGCGCCGCCCGCCTGGGAGAGCGCCTCGCTGGCGGCGGACCAGCCCGACCACCGGAACGAAGCCGCCACCAGCGCGTTCTGCGACACGCGGGCGGTGGCCCCGGCGTCCAGCTTCAGGGGCAGCGCGTACGAACGCGCCTCCACCGCCGAGTCGGCCGCCGTGGCCGTCAGGTCGCCCGCGGCCGTGACCGCCGCCGCGACCGTCACCGCCGGGCCGCGGTAGCGCGCGCCCACCGAGACGCCGAGCCCCTTGTACTCGTAGTCGGTGCCCGTGGCGGCCGGGAACAGCCCCCCGTCGGGAAATTCACGCGACACCGAGTCGCGCAGCGCGCCGGTGTACAGGTCCAGCCCCACGCCCACGTCCAGCCGCGGCACCAGGATGTACGCCGCGCCCGCCCGGAACCGCGACAGGCCGCCGCGCGAAACGAAGCGGTCCTGCACGAAGCGGCGCTGGCCCGCGATGTCGATCGAGTCCTCGATCACCGACTCCCAGCTCTGGTCCAGCACCGCGGCGTACCCCACCGAAGCCACGAAGCGCGACCCGACGGGAAACGCCGCCTGGATGGCCGGAAAGCGCGCCGTGGTCACGGTTTCCGTGCTCACCCCGTCGGTGCTGCCGTCGGGGGTGAAGGCGTCGGACTGCAAGGTCACCGACACCCCGGCCACGGGAAGCCCGGAGAGCGCGGCCGGGTTCACCAGCGAAAAGTGCGGCCCCTGGAACCCCGCCGCGATGCCGCCCAGGGCGCGGCCGCGGGCGTCAATCGGCTCCAGCGGATAGCCCAGCGAGTACGCCGACAGCAGCGACTGCGCGCCGGCGGGCGTCGCGGCCAGCGCCGCCAGCAGCAGCGCGGAGCCCGGAATGCGAAGGCGGATCATGGCAGTCGGCGGCGGGCGGGAAGCGTGTAGACGATGCGCAGCAGCGGATCGCCCCGGAAGAAGCCCACGCCGAAGGTGGGCGGCCCCGGGCCCAGCTCGCTCAGCAGCGCGAAGGTGATGGGCAGCGTATCGGCCGAGAACACCGTCTGCAGGGCCAGCCGGGTGAGCGGGATCACCGCCAGCGAGTCGGTCCCGGGGTCGTAGAACACCGGCTGGTCCAGCAGCCCGGTCTGGTCGCCCGGGGCGCAGCACCCCAGGGGCGCTCGGCGGCCCAGCTCCGGCTCGGTCACCCTCCGCACGTTCAGCGGCAGCAGCCCCAAGGGGCCGAACCCGTTGGGGACGGTCACCGGTTTCAACAGCAGCTCCACCGAGTTCAGCTGCACGTCGCGAAGCCCCACGTCGGCGCAGGCCTGCGGCGCCGCGCACCCGGGAACGCGCTGGTTCACGTCGATCTCCAGCAGCGTCCGCGCGCCCAGCACGCCGCCCGCCGCCACGATCCCCGCGCCCGGCTCCGGCTGCTCGGGCGTGTACACCGTCGCCGCGTCGGTGCCGCTGGCGCTGATCACGAAGGTGGTGTCGGGGCGGGCGCTGTCGGGCCGCACGCGGGCGCGCAGCACGAAGCCGGTGATCTTCACCCTGGTTCCCGGCTCGCCGGCCGTGATCACCACGCCCTTCGACGTGCTGTCGGCGAGCGCACGAACCGTGGCGACGGTCAGCGGGAACACGAGCGAATCGACGGTCGATCCCGCCGCCCGGGTGGCCTGGCTCAGCAGCGCGCCGCGCGTGCCGCCCGGCTGGGTGAACGGCACCTCGACGCTGCCCGTGTCTACCGCCAGCTGCCAGGTGGCGCTCCCCGGGTCGTATTCCTGGACGCCCTGGTACACCTGCAGCGTGAACGGCGTGGTGGATTCGGTGGTGTCCACCCGTACGACGAGCTCGCCCCCGGTGAAGGTGAACAGGCTGTCGGTACGCGACACGCCGTCGCGCAGGTACGTAACCTGGCGCGGAAAGCCCAGGAAGCGGCCCAGCGCGTGCGCGTAGAGGCCCCCGTAGTTCTCGGCGACCGTCAGGTACTGGGCCGCGTGCACGCTGGTGTAGCCGCTGTGCGAGCTGAGCACTTTGAAGAACTGCGACGCGGGCACCAGCACCTCGCGCGTCACGGGCTGGGCTTCCAGCGGAAACTCGCCCGGCAGCGTCGGCGATTCGTCGGTGCAGGCGGCCGCGCCCGCGAGGAGCGCGGCGGCCAGGCCGAACAGGATAATACGGCGTTGCATCCGTCCAGAGGTCTTGCGTGTGGGCGCTTTCGCACCCGTAAAAGCGCGGCGGCCGAGAGCCGGCGAACCTGGCCGGCTCCGGGCCGCCGACGCGCTTCAGGGTTCCTGCTACGCGGCGGAGGGGGTTTCCGTTCCCTCGGGGGGAAGGTACACCCGCGGCAGCCGCGTTCCCAACCCGGTGAGCACCTCGTACGAGATGGTCCCCGCCCGCGCCGCCACCTCGTCCACCGTGATCCCGGCCCGGCCGTCGCGGCCGATGAAGGTGGCCACCTCGCCCGCCTCCACCTCCGGCAGGTCGGTCAGGTCCACCACCGTCACGTCCATCGACACGCGGCCGCGGATGGGCACCTTGCGGCCCCGGACGATGGCCTCGCCCCCCGCCGTGCCCAGCGCGCGGGGGAGCCCGTCGCCGTACCCGATGGCCACCGTTCCCCACCGCTCCTGGCGGGTGGCCGTGTAGGTGGCCCCGTAGCCGCAGGTGCTTCCCGGCGGCACCTGGCGCACCAGGGCGATCCGGGCCCGCAGCGACGCCACCGCCTCCGGCACGGCGCGCGGTCCCGCCGCCCCCCCGTACAGGAAGATGCCGGGCCTCACCACGTCCCCGCCGTACCCGCCCCGGCGAACGGAGGCGGCGCTGTTGGCGGAGTGGATCACCCGCCGTCCGGGCGCCGCCGGCAGCCGCTCCAGCGCGTCCAGCAGCCGTGCGTGCTGTTCGTCCGTGGGCGCCAGCTCCGGGTCGTCGGCGGAGTGGAAGTGCGTAAAACACCCTTCCCACGCCAAAAGGTCCGCGGCGGCCTCCGTCACCTCGCGGCCCCATTCGGCGGCGCCGGCCGCCGGAAAGCCGGCGCGCCCCATCCCCGTGTCGATCTCGGTGTGGAACGCCAGCCGCCGTCCCACGGCGCGGGCAGCCTCTGCCCAGCGCCGGACGGCCGCGGTTTCGGACAGGGCGAGGGTGAGGTCCGCCTGGGCGGCGCGGGCGTATTCGCCGGGGGGCACCGGGGCGAACACCACGGCGCGCCCCCGCCACCCCAGCCGCCGGAGCTCTTCGCCCTCGGCGACCGCGGCGACGCCGGCGGCCCACAGCTCGCTTTCGGAAAGCTCGCGGCGCACCATCTCCAGGACGGGGCCCATCCCCAGCCCGTAGGCGTTGGCCTTGAGCATGGGAAGGGCGGCCGATCCCCCGGCGGCGTGCAGCACGCGCCGCAGGTTGCGCCGCAGCGCTCCCTCGTCCACCTCTACCCAGGCCCGGGAAACCCCGGTTGACGGATCAGTCACAAGCCGCGTATTCTAGGCCCATCGTGAGTGACTCGCAAGCCGAAAACAGCCTTCCCGCCACGCCTTCGGGCGGCGTACTGGACCGCGCGCTCGCGCTGGTGGAGTTCCTGCGCGCCGGCTGCCCGTGGGACGCCGCGCAAACGCCGTCGTCGCTCACCCGGTACCTGCTGGAAGAAGCCCACGAAGTGGCGGCCGCCATCGGCGCGGGCGACGCCGAGGCGCTGCGCGGCGAGCTGGGCGACCTGCTGCTGAACGTGGCCTTCCAGGTGGTGATCGGCGAGGAGACAGGCACGTTTTCCCGGGAAGAGGTGGTCGCGGCGCTGGAGCAAAAGATGCGCCGCCGCCATCCCCACCTGTACGGCCTGGGACCGGCGGAAGACTGGGACACGCTCAAGCGGCGCGAGCGCGGCGGCGGCCCGCCCGCCAGCGTGCTCGACGACGTTCCCGCGGGGCTGGACCCGCTCCTTCGCGCCTTCCGGGTGCAGGACCGGGTGGCCCGCGTCGGCTTCGACTGGGACGACCCGCGCGGCGCGTGGGAAAAGGTGCGCGAAGAAACCGACGAGGTGGGGCGCGAGCTCGACGAGGCCCACCCGGAGCGGCTGGAGGACGAGCTGGGCGACCTGCTCTTCGCCGCCGTGAACCTGGCCCGCCTGGCGGGGACCCATCCCAGCGCCGCGCTGGCCCGCGCCAACGCCAAGTTCGAGCGCCGCTTCCGGGCGCTGGAGGGCCTGGCCGGCGAGCGGGGCGTCGCCTTCGGACAGGCCACGCTCGCCGAGCTCGACACGCTGTGGGACGAGGTGAAGCGCCGCGAGCGCGCGGCCTCCGCCGCGCCGTGACGCGGGCCGCCGGCCGCGCGTCCTCCCTACCGTCCCGCCGAAGCGCCTGGCCCGGACGTCCATCCACCCGCCGACTCGGATGAGCCTCAGGCAACGGATCGTGCTCACCCTGCTGGGGATCGCCATCATCCTGGTGATCCCCGCCGCGTACGGGCTGCTGGCCCTGCAGCAGGTGCACTCCGCCGTGCACACCCTGCAGGGGCGCGACGTGGAGGCCATCAACGCCCTCAGCGACGTGCGCAACGGGGTGGAGGCGGCCAACGACGCGCAGGTGCGCTACTCGGCGCTGGGCGGCATCGGCGAGGCGCGGGACTTCGCCGCGCTGGAGCAGCGGCTGGACAGCGCCTCGAACGCGGTGTCGGGCGGGCTGGCCACGCTCAGCCGGGGGGCTTACCGGCGCTCGTCGGCCCGGGTGGCGGCGCTGTGGGACAGCACCCGCGCCTTCGCCCGGCAGGAGCGCACGCTGATCCGCGCGGGCGACCGCGACGGCGCCGCGGCCCTGCGCCGCCAGGCCGTCACCCCGGCGTTCCAGCGGATGGCCGCCTCGCTGGAGCCGGTGGGGGTGGAGATCGACCGGCAGACGGAGCGCGAGGTGCAGCGGGCCGAGGGGGTGGCCCGCCGCTCCGCCAGCACCACCCTGGCGGCCCTGGCGGCGGCGCTGGTGCTGACGCTGGTGCTGGGAACCTGGCTCACCCGCACCCTGCTGCGCCCCGTCGGCGAGCTGCGCCGGGGAATGGCCAACGTGGCCGAGGGCGACTTTGCGCCCAACGTGCGGATTCCCGTGGAGCGGCCCGACGAGCTGGGCGACCTGGCCCGCTCGTTCGACACCATGACCACGCGGCTGCTGGAGCTGGACCGGTTGAAGGCCGAGTTCGTGTCGGTGGCCTCGCACGAGATCAAGACGCCGCTCAGCGTGATCCGCGGCTACGTGACGCTGCTGGCCGACGGCATCTACGGCCCGGTGAACGACCGGCAGAAGACCACGCTCGAGGCGGTGAACGCGCAGACCGACCGGCTGACCCGGCTGGTGCACCGCCTGCTGGACGTCAGCCGCTTCGAGGCGGGGGGCGGGCGGCTGGAGCTGCGCGACATCGACCTGGGGGCGTTCTTCCGCGAGCTGACCAGCGGGTTCCAGGTGCTGGCGGGGCAGAACGGCATCGAGTTTCCCGTGCGCCTGGCAGACGACCTTCCCCCCACCATCCATGGCGACGAGGACCGGCTGAACGAGGTGCTGGGCAACCTGCTTTCCAACGCCTTCAAGTTCACCTCCAAGGGCGGCACCATCCGGGTGGATGCGCAGCGGTGCGACGGCGGGATCTGCGTGGAGGTGGAGGACACGGGCGTGGGCATTCCCCCCGACCAGCTCCCCCGCGTCTTCGAAAAGTTCTACCAGGTAGACAACGAGGCCCAGCCGCGGTCGGTGGGATCGGGGCTGGGCCTGGCCATTTCGCGCGAGATCGTGGAGGCGCACGGGGGCACGATCACTGCAGAAAGCCAGGTGGGCCGGGGCACGCGCTTCAGCGTGTTTCTCCCGGAGCGGCCGCCCGTCCAGAAGGCGGCCTGATCCGCCCGAATTTTCACGCGTCCGCCTGTGAGAACCGCGCTTTCCGTTCTGTCGCTGGTCCTGCTTTCCGCCTGCGCCTCCGGCGGACGTGGCGGCGCCGAGCCCGGTGCGCCCAGCCGCGACCTGCTGTGGCGGCAGGCGCACCAGGCCATGCACCAGGACTCGACGCGCATCGCCCTGGCCGCCTTCCAGCGGCTGGCCGCGGAGCACCCGGGCACGCTCGAGGGCACCGAGGCGCGCTTCTACCTGGGCACGCTGTACCTGGACCCGCGCAGCTTCGACGCGCCGCGGGCGTTGGAGCACCTGGAGATGTACCTGGCCGCCGACACCATGGGCGGCCGGCCGGTGCGCCGGCCCGAGGCGGTGCGCCTGCTGCTGCTGTCGCGCAACCTGGTGCTTCCGTGCGAGCAGCGGACAGGTGGCCTGCGCTGCGAGCCCGCGGTGGTCACGCGGCGCACGCCGGGCGAAACGGTGGTGGTGCGAGACGGCGACCAGTCGGCCGAGGTCGCGCGCCTGCGCCGCGAGGTCGCGGAGCGTGACGGGACGATCCGTGAGCTTCGCGAGGAGCTTCAGCGGATTCGGAACACGCTGGCGCCGCGGCCCAGGTAGGGGAGTGCGGTAGTGCGTGAGTGCGTTAGTGCGGAAGTGAAAGGAGCGCGATCCGGTCGGGGTCGCGCTCCTTCTCGTTCCGGGGCCCTCCTCCGTGACCTCCGTGTGAGGCCCCGTCGCTCCTTCCTCGTCCACGCCGCACGAGTTGCCGCAGCCGAAATAAAACCGAAACCAGGATGCTGGATCGGGGTACTAACGATGTCGGCAACTGTGGACATTCGGGGAGGTGAGCGGATGATGATGATCGACATCGAGCGGGCGGGCGGCATCGAGACGGGGCGGTTGGAGCGCTGCCTGGGGCTCGCCGCCGAGCGGGTGGGACCGGGACGGTATCGCGTCGTGGGCGGTACCGAGCCGCACTGGGTAGACCTGCGGTCGCGCTTGGTCCCCCGCTGCGATTGCGGGGACCACCTGTGGCGGGAACGGGTGTGCAAGCACATCCTCGCCGCCCTCCTCCGCGAAGGCGACGAGCGCGTGATCCGTGAAATCAGCGGCCTCGTCCGCCAACTCCGCGACCGCGTTCGCGCGGCGTAGAGACATCGCTCCCCGGTCCACGGTGCGCGGGTTGCAAGCCTTCCGACCGGGGATTCGCCGGATGCAACTCAGCGCGGAGCGGGTGGGATGGCGACGGTGGCGACGATCGGGTACGAGGGCACCACGGTGCCGGCTTTCCAGGAGGCGCTGCGGGAGGGCGGCGTGGACCTGCTGGTCGATGTCCGCGCCGTCGCCAGCTCGCGGCGGCCGGGGTTTGCCAAGACGCGGCTCGCGGCCAACGTCGAGGAACTGGGCATCGAGTACCTGCACCTGCGCGGCTTGGGCACTCCGGCCGAGGGGCGTTCCGCCGCGCGAGCCGGACGGCACGACGAGATGCGCGAGATCTTCATGGAGCACCTGGCGACGCCGGCCGCGCAGGACGAGTTGCATCGCCTGGCCGACATCGTCCGCTCCGGCCGCCGTGTGTGCCTCCTCTGCTTCGAAGCCGATCCGGCGCACTGCCACCGCAGCATGGTCGCCGCCGCCCTCGCCGACCTGATGCCCATCGAGATCCGCCACCTCGCGGCCAAGCCCGATCCCGACTGACGCTGCGGGAGAGTTCGGGGAGGCCGACCGGACCCTTCGATGTCATCCCGAAGGAGCGCCCCCGCCGAACCTGCCGATACGCCGTACTCCGCAGCGACTGAGGGATCCGCCACACACGCCGCGCTCCGCACGGAACGATGCCTACTCCGTATCCAGGGCGTTTCAGCGGAGTGAGGAGAAAAACATGGTGCAGCCGCGGCCTCGAAGCGCTTCGGCCTGCTGTGTGGCGGATCCCTCAGTCGCTGCGTACTGCCTTCACGCTCCAGGTTCACCGGGGCCGCTCCATCGGGATGACATTGGCGGCAGCTGCGAGCTGCTGATCGTTTTCACGTCACGTCCAATGGCGGTGCCTCCGGCGGCTGTGACGTGGGCGTGACCGTGGCTTAATCGATCGATAATCCACGGGCGATTCCGCTGCTCCGTCGACAGGCATATCTTTGTGGGCGTTGAGGTTGCGGGGTCCGGACGATGGACCTGCGTGGCCCGGCGGTTGCAATCGACAAGTGAGCAGTGGGGAGTAGCCGCCGGCGCGTGCAGCGCGCCGGACCGGCGGCCGTCAAGACGGGATCGGACACGATCCCCGGCCGCCGGACGGGAAACCGGGCGAGACCACCGCGGACCTTCTGGTTCCGTGGTATGGTCTCGCCCTTTTTGTGTCTCGCAGCGGGAGAAAGCCGATGGTTGCGTACGTGATCTGGACGACGCTGGTAGGTCTGGCGGGGGCCGCGCTGATGCGGTGCCGCGACCGGCAGCCGCGGCTGGTGCCCGTGCCCGTGCGGGCCAGGCGCCCGCGCTGAGGTGAGAGGCCGGGTCCGGGCATGTGCCCGGACCCATGTTGAACCCGGGAGACGACGAGAGATGAACAACATCAAGGTCTTCGCGCTGATGGCCGGCCTGACGGCGCTGTTCGGCGCGGTGGGAGCCATGATCGGCGGCCAGGCCGGGATGCTGATGGCGCTGGCCTTTGCCGGGCTGATGAACGTGGTGATGTACTGGGGCTCGGCGTCGATGGTGCTGCGCATGTACGGTGCGCAGGTGGTCACCGAGCGCGAGGCGCCCGAGCTGTATGCCATGGTGGACCGGCTGCGCCAGCGCGCCGGGCTGCCCATGCCCACGGTGGCCATCGCCCCGCACGCGCAGCCGAACGCGTTCGCCACCGGCCGCAACCCGGAGAACGCGGTGGTCTGCGTGACCGAGGGGCTGATGAAGCTGGTCACGCGCGACGAGCTGGAGGGCGTGGTGGCGCACGAGCTGGCGCACATCAAGAACCGCGACATGCTCCTGCAGACGGTGACGGCCACCATGGCCGGCGCCATCAGCAACCTGGCGCAGTTCGGGCTGTTCTTCGGCGGGGGCGACGAGGACAGCAACCCGTTCGCGGCCATCCTGCTGGCGATCCTGGCGCCGATCGCGGCGATGATCATCCAGTTCGCCATCAGCCGCCAGCGCGAGTTCAAGGCCGACGCCGTGGGCGCAGAGATCTGCGGCCGTCCCCTGTCGCTGGCCAGCGCGCTCCAGCGCCTGGAGGCCGGCGCCCGGCACGTGCCGATGAACGTGAGCCCCGCGGTGGCCCCGCTGGCGCAGGTGAACCCGCTTCGCGGCGGGGGCATCGGAAAGCTGTTCAGCACGCACCCACCCACCGAGGAGCGCGTCGGCCGCCTCTCGGAACTGGCGACGGGGATGCGCCTCGCCGCCTGACGCCGGAAGCTGGAACGGAATCGCCGCGCTCACCGGAGAGCGCGGCGATTTCCTTTTCCGTTCCGCACTCACGCACTCACGCACTCACGCACTCACGCACTTCCCTTTCACCCGCCCTCCCCCGGTGCTAAGTTCCCGGGATGATCACGCCCCTCCGCTCCGCACAATGACGCACGTCATCGCCGTACCTCCCACGCTGGACAGCGACGCCTTCGACCAGATGATCGCGAGCGCGGCCGAGGGCGGCGACGCGCGGCTGCTGTTCGACGGGCGCCACCTGCGCTTCGCCGATCCGTACGGCATGGTGGGGCTGCTGGCGCTGGGGCAGCACTTTACGCGCGACGGGGTGAAGCCCATCCTGCACTTTCCCCAGTCGCCAGAGGTGGGAAGCTACTTCACGCGGATGGGGTTCGTGGCTGCGGCCGACGCCGCGTTCGAGATGGTGGATGCGCCGCGCCCGCGGGCCAACGACGGCTCCAGCGTGCTGCTTCCCATCACCGTGATCGACACGCACGAAGACGTGCACGGGGTGATCGAGGCGCTGAACGAGCACCGCATCAGCACCCTGCTCTCGGAGCAGCTGGGCTACTCGCGCGCCGACGCCATCGCCTTCAGCATGCTGCTGAGCGAGGTGTCGCAGAACATCATCGAGCACGCCGGCGCGCCGGGATGGGTGGGCATCCAGACGTACCGCCGCTGGCGCCGCATCGACAAGCGCGTGGTGGTGATCGCGGTGATGGACCTGGGCACCGGCTTCCGTGGATCGCTGGAGCGCGAGCACAGCAGCCGCTTCGGTGATCGCTGGGGCGACGCCACGGCGCTGGAGGCGGCGTTCATCCACGGCGTCACGCGCTTTCGCGACCCGGGCCGCGGGCAGGGCCTCAAGCAGATCCGCAAGAAGGTGGGCCGGTGGGGCGGCAAGATCGCCATCCGCAGCGGCACGGCGCGCATCTCCGACGTCCCCGATTGGGACGATTCGCCGCCCATGGCCACGGAGCTGGCCGACTTTCCCGGCTCGCAGATCCTGATCGTTCTCCCGGCCAAGCCGCCGGCGCCTCCCGCGGAACCCGCGGCACGCACCGCCGCCCGGCCCGGACCCGTCCGCCGCTAGGCGACTTTCGCACTCACGCACTCACGCACTCACGCACGCACGCACTCACGCACTTTTTCGCACCCCAGAGGGCCATGAGCACCGTAACGTTCCAGACCAACAAGGGCACCTTCACCGCCGAGCTGTACGCCAACGAGGCGCCCGGCACCGTGCAGAACTTCACCAAGCTGGTGAAGGAAGGCTACTACGACGGCATCATCTTCCACCGCGTGATCCCCGACTTCGTGGTGCAGGGCGGCGACCCCATCACCAAGGAAGCGGGCGGCGTGAACAACCCGCGCGTGGGTACCGGCGGCCCCGGCTACAACATCAAGTGCGAAACCCAGGGCAACCCGCACCGCCACGAGGTGGGCGCCCTGTCGATGGCCCACGCCGGCAAGGACACGGGCGGCAGCCAGTTCTTCATCGTGCTCAGCGAGCAGAACACGCGTCACCTGAACGGGGTGCACACGGTGTTCGGCAAGGTCACCGAGGGGCAGGACGTGATCTTTCAGCTCGCCAAGGGCGACAAGATGGAGAAGGTGACCGTCAGTGACGGCGCCGCGGCCTGACGGCCATGCTTCAAGGGCGCAGGATCGCTCCGCTTCCCATCGACCTGTACCGGGCTGCCCGGCGCTCGGTGACTTCGCTCTTCAGCAACCTGGTGACCCGCCCCACGGGGCGGGCCATCCGCACCGGGGTCGAGAGCCAGCTCGCCGAGATGGAGGACCGCGAGGTCACCTTGTCGATCCTGGACTTTTCGCAGGTCCGGGTGCTGGACTATTCCTGCGCCGACGAAATCGTGGCGAAGCTCCTGCTGCGCTACCTGGGCGACGAGCGCCCGGGCGAGGCGTTCTTCGTCGTCCGCAACGTGCAGGAGCACCACGTCGAGGCCATCGAGGCCGTGCTGGAGCGCCACGGCCTGCTCCTGGTGGCCATCCAGGACGAGGGCGACGTGGCGCTGCTGGGCGAAGCCGATGCCATGCAGCGCGCGGTATGGGACGCCCTGGTGCGCCGCGGCCGCGCCAGCCGCGCCGACCTGGCCGACGACACCGGCGTGGCCCGCGAGGCGGTGACGGCCGCGCTGGCGCACCTCTATCTGAAGCGGGTGGCCGCCGTCCACGTGGACGGCACCATCTCGCCGCTGTCCGCCTTCGTCGCGCAGGAGGGATGATGCCGCACCCGGCCGGCCCCGGTACCCAGGCCATCCACGCGGGCGACCCCCCGCCGCGCGCCAACGCGCCGGTGGTGAACCCCATCGTCACCAGCACCACGTTCTACATGGACGCGGAGGGCCGGGGCGACCTGCTGTACACCCGCTACGGCAACGGCCCCAACCACCAGGTGCTGGAGGCCCGGCTGGCCGCGCTGGACGTCGGCGAGGACGCCCTCGTCGTCGGCAGTGGGATGGCGGCCATGGCCTGCGCCCTCCTTTCGCTGCTGCAGGCGGGCGACCACGTCGTCGCGACGGACGCCATCTACGGCGGCACCCGCGCGCTGCTTTCCACCGAGCTGTCGCGGCTGGGCATCCAGACCACCTACGTGGACCTGTTCTCCCCCGGGTGGACGGAGGCGCTGCGCCCCGAGACGCGCGTGGTGCTGGGGGAGTCGGTATCCAACCCCATCCTGCGCGTGCTCGACGTGGCCGCGGTGGCCCGGGCGGCGCACGCGCACGGGGCCGCGCTGGTGATCGACGGCACCTTCGCGTCGCCCATCAACTCCCGCCCGCTGGAGCACGGGGCGGACCTGGTGATGCACAGCGCCACCAAGTACCTGGGCGGCCACAGCGACGTGACGGCGGGCGTGCTGGTGGGCAGCGGCGCGCGCATCGGCGAGGCGCGCAAGCGGGCGCGCGTGTGGGGGCCCGTGCTGGACCCGCACGCGGCATGGCTGCTGGAGCGCGGGATCAAGACGCTGTCGGTGCGGATGGAGCGGCACAACCGCAACGGCGTGGAGATCGCCCGCTGGGCGCAGGGGCGGCCCGAGATCGCCCGCGTCATTCACCCTTCCCTGCCCTCGCACCCGGACCACGCGACGGCGGCGCGGACGCTGGACGGCTTCGGCGCGATGCTGGGGATCGAGCTGCGGGGCGGCGGGCCCGCGGCGACGCGGTTCGTGCGCGCGCTGCAGCTGGCGAAGCTGGCGCCCAGCCTGGGCGGGGTAGAGACGCTGGTCTCGGAGCCGCGCCACACGTCGCACGCGGCGATGACCCCCGCCGAGCGCGCGGCGAACGGCATCCCCGACGGCTTCGTCCGCGTTTCGCTGGGCATCGAGGACGCCGCGGACCTGATCGCCGACTTCGACCAGGCCCTGCGCGCGGCTGACGACGGAGAGACGGAGCGCGAAGCGGCGGACTGATCGCCGTCTTCGGGTCCGGCCGAACAGGATTCCACGCGGACGCGCGGAGAATACAGAAAGCCGCGGAGGGGCTTCGGCGCCCTCCGCGGCTCTTCTGTTCCTCACGCGTCTCCGCGTGAAGGTCGTTCCCTCTGCCGACGCGCCTCAGCCGTCCCGGCGCAGGCGCTTCAGCCAGGCGGGCACCTCGGTGCCGGCGCCCTCGTAAAGCACCGCGATGCGGTCCAGAAGCTCGGCGCGTGCGGTCGGCTGCTGCTCGTCGGGAAGCCCGTCCAGCAGAATGGCCAGCGCGGCCAGCACCGTGTCTTCCGAGAACTCTCCCCGGCTGGCGCCCCGGTTCACGTACCACGCGGTGAGCTTGCGCAGCGTGCTTCGGTAGGGCGACGTCCCGTTGATGAAGTGCTGCAAGCCCATGGGGCTCATCGGGATCGCCCGCGCCACGGCACGCAGCGACTGTTCGGAGACGGCGCGGCGCGCCGCCTCGCGGATGGCCTCGATGGGCACCCGCCGGGGATCAGGCGGCGTCATTCGCCACCCTGCCCGGGACCGCGGCCCTGTAGCCGCCGTCCAAACCGTTTATCTCTAGTCTTTGTACACTGGATAGTCTATCGCTCTCGCGCGCCGTTAACAAGAGGCGCTTTCCGGCTCTCC
This sequence comes from Longimicrobium sp., assembly GCF_036399935.1. Lineage (GTDB taxonomy): Bacteria > Gemmatimonadota > Gemmatimonadetes > Longimicrobiales > Longimicrobiaceae > Longimicrobium. Next base: position 8,461 of record NZ_DASWMD010000013.1, on the reverse strand, counting down.
CCAACGGGACAATGTTTACGCCGTGCACGCCGTCCGCGTGGCTTTGCATCGCAGAAACCGGCGGATGCAAAACGGGGCCGCTCCTCGCGTGGAGGAGCGGCCCCGTCCTGCGTGCCGGGGCTGCGCCCGGCGGCGGACCTCAGCCCTCGATGCTGCCGATGATCCGCTGCGCCTCGGCCAGGAAGCTAGCCGCGTCGTCGCCCGAGATGCGGCCCGTGCGCTGCATCGCTTCCACCTCGTTGATGAACGCGCCCAGCTGGTTGACCGCGGCGCCGTCGTTGCCGCGGGCGATGGACTGCTGCGCCGCGCGAAGCTTGGCGGTCAGCGAAACCTCTTCGCCGCGCTGCAGGTTGGCGTTCTGCACCACGCCGATCAGCGCCGCCGTGGCCTGGGCCGGCGACTGCACCGTCACCGTCGCCGTGCGCACGCCCTCGCCGCCGTCGTCGTCGCTCACCCGCACCGTCACGGTGAAGGTGCCGGCCGTCGTGTAGCGGTGCGAGAGGGCGAACGAGCCGCCGTCCAGGGCCAGCGCAAGCGGGCCCGAGCCGTCGCCGTAGTCCACCGTGGCGGTGAAGGTGTCGTCGCCCGCGTCGGCGAACGAGCCCGCCGCCGAGTAGCTCTCACCCTGCAGCAGCGCCGCGCCGCCGAACGCCGCCACCGTGGGTGCCGCGTTCATCACCGTCACCACCGTGGTGGCCGTGTCGGCCGCGCCGTACTCGTCGCTGACGATCACCGACACCGGGTAGGTGCCGTTGTCCGTGTAGACGTGGACCGGGCGGGCGCCCGTGCCGGTGGCGCCGTCGCCGAAGCTCCACTCGTAGGTCAGCGCGTCGCCATCCGGATCGGTGGAAGCCGAGGCGTCCAGCGTCACCGACGAGCCCTCGATGCCGATGTACGGCCCGTCCGTGGCCGCCACCGGGGCGCGGTCGTTGGCCTCGACGATGCGCTCGACGGCGTTCGGAAGCTTGTCGAGCAGGTCGTAGCCGGTGCGCGCCTCGATCTGGTCCACCGTCACCGCGTACATCTCCCACGGGTTGTTGCGAATCCCGTTGGCGGCCGCCGTGTCGTTGGGCATGCGGATGGCCAGCACCTGCACGTCGCCCGTGCCGCGCACGTCGTTCAGCCCTTCGCCGCCATCCATCACCACGGCCACCTTCCAGGTCCACTCGGGGATCTGCACGCGGCCCTGGCCCTTGAGGGTGGCCGGGTTGGCCGAGTACTCGCCGCCGGCGACCACGTAGATCTCCTTGCCCTGCTGGCGCGCCATGTCGTTCAGGTGGTTCTCGAACTTGCTCCAGGGGCCCTGGTTGTTCTCACCGGCCTGCGGAAGGATGTTCGTCAGCAGGAAGGTGCTGGCGTTCTCCTGGTCGGTGGTGGTGCGGCTTTCCGACTGCACCATGTGGCCGCGGTCGTACCCGCCGTTGCGGTAGTCGAAGTCCACCACGCGGTAGGTGCCCGAGGGCAGCGTCTGGTCGGCGCTGAAGCAGTCGCAGCGCGGCGCGGCGCCGAACTGCGTGGCGTTGATGTTCCAGCTCACCCAGTTCGGCCCGCCGCGCGTTTCGCTGTACGAGGCGGCGAACTGCGGCTTGCTCAGCAGCACGCCGGGCGCCGCGGGGGTGCCGAACTCCACGTGGTTGCGGTAGACGGCCGGGGTGGGCGCCGTGCCGGGGAGGATGGTGATCTGCGCCGTGCCCGACACGCCGTTGGGGGCGGTCGCGGTGACGGTCACCGCGCCGGCCGAGACGCCGGTGATGTAGCCCATGGAGTCGACGACGGCCACGGAGGCGTCCGACGTGGTCCACGTGTACGCCGGGGGCGGCGAGACGACGGTGTTGAAGGCGTCGCGCGCCGTGGGGAACGCCGGCTTGGTGTAGCCCGCCGGCACCTGGCGCGGGGTGTTGATGCTGATGCTGATGGAGGCCACCACGCCCGGCTGCCCGCCGCCGCCCGTGGAGCTGTTGGCCGCGCCCGGCGTGCCCTTGTCGCCCGCGCCGAAGAAGGCCGTCGAGGTGAACCAGTTGGTGCCCGCGCCGGCGTCGGTGTTGTCGGCCACCGCGTCGATCACGGAGCGCGAAGCGCCGCGGGGGGCGGTGACGGCCCAGTCCACCGAGTCGGCGGTGGCGCCGGCGCCGTCCTTGAGCACCAGGTGGTCGGAGCTGTTGCCCAGGTTCACGTTGGCGAACACGTGGCCCACGGCCACGCCGCCGTTCGTCGTTGCGTCGCTGTTGCGCCCGAGCACCAGGTACCCGTTGGCGGGCACCGTCACCGCGGTGGTGATGGTGTGGCCCGCGTCGCCGCGCGAAACGATCTTCCAGCCCTGCAGGCTCACGGGCGCCGCGGTGCGGTTGACCACCTCGAACCACTCGCCCTTGTCGTCGAGAACGGCGTTGGGGTCGGCCAGGATCTCGTTGATGACGATGGCGCCGGTGCCCGCCGAGGGGGGCGGGGGCGGCGGCGGGGTGGTGGTGGAGCCGTCGTTCACCGCGCCGGGGGTGCCCTTGTCGCCCGAGCCGTAGGTGCTGGTGGCCGTGGCCCAGTTGCTTCCGCTCATCACCACGTTGTCGGCGGCGGCGTTCACCACGCCGCGCGTGGCGCCCGTGGGGGGCGACGCCGTGCCCCAGGCCACCGAGTCTACCGAAGCGCCCGACGCGTCACGCAGCGACAGCCAGTCGGTGGTGCCGTTGGCGAGCGTAAAGGTGGAGCGGTAGGCGTGCGCGGCGTTCACGCCGCCGTTCTTGGTGACGTCGCCGCTGCGCGCCAGCACCACGAACCCGCCCGCGGGAACCACCACGCTGGAGGGGATCACGTACGCCGCGTCGTTGGCCGAGGCCAGGGTGTATCCCTTCAGGTCCACGTCCGCCGATCCGGGGTTGTAGACCTCGAACCATTCGCCGAAATCGTCGAGCACCGCGTTGGGGTTGGGCATCACCTCGTTGATGACCAGCCCGGTGGCGGCGGCCGCCTGCAGGTCCAGGCGCGCGGTGGGCGCAGTCGCCGTGTCTTGCGTACACGCGGAAAGCAGCACCGCACCGAAAACCGCGGCCCCAAGGACACGCAGCGTCGAAAGGCTCATGGGGGATTCCGTTCGGGAGGGAGAATGATAACACGCCTCCACGGGGTGGAGGCGCGGGACCCGTCAAGCAGAAGCCCTGTAACATACCTTTTTCGACAGCGGAAATCAACCCCCCCGGGTATCGCCTCCGTAACGCGTATCTATCAGCGGCATGACGCTTTACGTGCCCCGGTCAGGTCTCGATCGCCACCGTCTCCAGCCCGGCCAGGTTTCCCCTTCCGTCACCCCCCACGACGTAGCAGCGCACCTCGATCCTGCCCAGCCGGTACACCGTCGCGCCGCGCAGCCGCGTGCGCAGCAGCTCCCGCAGCGCCTCGTAGCGCGGGCGGATGCACTGGGCCTGCGCGTCCCACGGATCGCTGGTTTCCGTATGGCCGGCAAAGAAGCGGTCCAGCGCGCGCTCCTCCGCCGGAGAACCGTCCGGCTCGCAGATGAGCCGCGCGAATTCGTCCACGCCGGGCGGCTCGTCTCCGGCGCCCGGGAGAAAGAAGAACGAGAAGGGGCGATCGGCTTCGCTGCCGTACGTGAGCCCCGCCGAGGCGGCCTCCAGCTCACGCTTCAGTTCGTCGGAATCCGTCTGGGCCATTGAATGATGCTCTGGTGGAAGTTGCCGGGATGCTGTTCCCCGCGCCGAGGACGACGGAGGCCGGGCGCCCCTGGAGGGTGCCCGGCCTACTTGCTGGCGGCGGAGTCGGGCGGCAGGGGGCCGACGCCCTTTCCCTGGTAGCTGCGTCCGCCGTGGGCGCGGGGGCCCAGGACGCGCGCGCCGTAGCCGTTCTCCGGGTCCTTCCCCCGCTTGAGCGCACGGTCGACGGCGTTTTCGCCGCGGTTGTAGGCGATCACCCCCAGCCGCACCGCGTCGTTCCCGTACTTGTCGTAGCGCTCGATCATCTCGCGCAGGTAGCCGAAGCCCAGCCGCATGTTGGTGTTGGGGTCCATCAGCTCCCGGCTGGTGTCGATCTCGGGATTGATGCTGCGCGCCGTGCCGGGCATCATCTGCACCAGCCCCGCGGCGCCGCCCTGCCCCACCGCCCCGGGGTCGAACACGCTTTCCACGCGGATCAGGCGAAAGCCCAGCTCCGGGTCCAGCCCCACCTCGGCCGCGGCGTCGTAGACCATGCGCGCCATGGTGTTGGTGATGTTGTAGCGCGCCACCATCTGGTCGCAGAGGATCTCGCGCGGATCGGCCTTCTTTTCGACCACCCGCTCCAGGTACGGCGTCTTTACGAGCCGGGGGGTGCGCGGGGCGGCCACGCCCAGCTCGCGCAGGCTGTCGGGCACGCCCGCGGCCGGCGCGAAGGCGCGGGACACCCCGGCGGTGGAGCGCGCGAGGGCGATCCCCGCGATGAGGATCAGCGGAAGCAGCGCCAGCATCCACCGCGGGATGCCGGCCAGCCCATACTTCGAGGATCCGCTGGGTCGGGCAGTGTCGGTCACGGTCCATCTCCTCCGTTTTCCGAACCGTCCATCCGAACGGTGTGGCGCGGCTACCCCGAGCAAATCCGGGACCGGCGGCAAGGCCGGCCCGTCCCCGATCCGTGTCCCGATTCCCTACAGCTCGATCTGCGCGCCCAGCTCCACCACGCGGTTCGGCGGCAGGCCGAAGAACGACGTGGCGCTGCGGGCGTTGCGCGACATCACCGAGAACAGGCGCTCGCGCCACACCGCCATCCCCTTCTTCTTGGACGCGATCAGCGTTTCGCGGCCCAGGAAGTAGCTGGTTTCCATGGTCTTCAGCGGCAGGTCGGGGTTCTGGATGGCCGCCAGCGCCGTGGGAATGTCGGGGTTCTCGGTGAAGCCGTAGCGCAGGATCACCCGGTAGAGTCCGTGGCTCAGCTGCTCGACGGTGGTGCGCTCGCTGGCGTCGACGAAGGGAACCTCCTCCGTTTCCACCGTCAGAAGCACCACGCGCGCGTGAAGCACCTTGTTGTGCATCAGGTTGTGCAGCAGCGCGGGCGGCGTGCCCTGCGAGTTGCCGTACATGTACACGGCCGTGCCCGGGACGCGCGTGAACGCGTTCTTTTCCAGGTCGTCCATGAACATGGCCAGCGGCAGCGTGCGGCTCTGCAGCCGGTCGGCCAGGATCTGCCGCCCCGTCTTCCAGGTGGTCATGCAGACGAAGAACCCTGCGGCGATCACCAGCGGGAACCAGCCGCCGTCCGGAATCTTGACGATGTTGGCTCCCCAGAAGCCCAGGTCCATGACCAGGAACCCGGCGCACAGCAGCCCCACCTTCCACCGCGCCCACCCGAAGCGCTGGCTCGCGACGAACGCGAAGAGGATGGTGGTGAACACCATGTCCGTGGTCACCGCCACCCCGTACGCCGCCGCCAGGTTGCCGCTGGTCCGGAAGCCCAGCACCAGGCCGATGCAGGCGAACATCAGCAGCCAGTTGATGGACGGAATGTAGATCTGCCCGATCTGCCGCTCCGACGTGTGCTCGATGTGAAGCCGGGGCAGGTAGCCCAGCTGCACGGCCTGGCGGGTCAGCGAGAACGCGCCCGAGATCACGGCCTGGGAGGCGATGGCCGAGGCCGCCGTGGTCAGCGCCACCAGCGGGTACAGGGCCCACTTGGGCGCCATCAGAAAGAAGGGGTGCTCGATGGCGGCCGGGTCGCCCAGGATCAGCGCCCCCTGCCCGAAGTAGTTCAGGACCAGGCAGGGAAGCACGATGGTGAACCAGGTGGCGCGGATCGGTTTCGTTCCGAAATGCCCCATGTCGGCGTACAGCGCCTCGCCGCCGGTCACCACGAGGAACACCGAGCCCAGGACGAAGAAGCCCGACCAGCCGTTGCGGGCAAAGAACTCGAAGCCGTGCACCGGGTTGATGGCCCACAGCACCTCGGGCCGGCGGACCAGCTGGTTGAGACCAAGCGCCCCCAGCGTCACGAACCACACCAGCGTCACCGGCCCGAACACCCGGCCGATGCCGGCCGTGCCGCGCGACTGCATGGCGAACAGCGCCACCAGGATGGTGATGGTGATGGGGATCACGTACGGCGAAAAGAGGGGCGTGGCCACCTCCAGCCCCTCGACGGCGCTGAGCACCGTGACGGCGGGAGTGATCATGCTGTCACCGTACAGCAGCGACGCGCCGAAAAGCCCCACCAGCACCAGCACCCAACGCCGGCTTCCCGGCCGCATCCTGCGCTGCGGCGCCACCAGCGCGGTAAGCGCGATCATCCCGCCTTCGCCGCGGTTGTCGGCCCGCATGACGAAGAGCAGGTACTTGATGGAGATGACGAGGATCAGCGCCCAGAAGACGAGCGACATCACGCCCAGCACGTTGTCGCGCGTGGGCGAAAGCCCGTAGTGGGGCCCGAGCGCTTCGCGGATGGCGTAGATGGGGCTGGTGCCGATGTCGCCGTACACCACGCCCAGCGCGGTGAGCGCCAGGACGTAGAAGTATTTGCCGGACGGTTCGGCGTGCGTGTTCGTGCTCACGGGATCCCGGGATGCGGACGCCCGGCGGCGCCCATTCGGTGCGCCGCCGGTTACAGGGCGGCCCTACAGCCGGTTTTGTGCCCGCGCTCCACGACCGCTCCGGCTACCAGGGCGCGCGACAACCTTGCGAGCGTGAAGGCCCGCGTCAACGCCGTGCGAGCGAGAGGCCGCGCCGGTTGCGGTGAGCGGGTGAACCCGCCACTCGAAAAACGGAAAGCCCCGACACAGGCTGCTTGCGCGTCCTGTTCGGGGCTTCACCTGCATGCACGCCACACCTGCCGGAGCGCGATCGAATTCTCCCTTTCCCCTGCGAAGCGGGGGAGAGGGCCGGGGAGAGGGCGCTCCCGCAGCGAGGCAGCCCGTCGAACCCCGACCGGAGTCCCCCCTCTCCCGGCGCAGTTCGCTGGGGAGGGACCGTCAGTCGCTGTCGGCGCCGTCGGTGGCGGCGACGATGCCGCGCATTCCCAGCACCTCCTTGACGCGCGCCTCGATGTCCGCCGCCACCTGCGGGTTCTCCTGCAGGAAGCTCTTGGCGTTCTCGCGCCCCTGGCCCAGCCGCACGTCGCCGTACGAGAACCACGCGCCCGACTTGTTGATGACGTCCGACTCCACGCCCAGGTCCACCACGATGCCGTGGTGGTCGATGCCCACGTTGAACATGATGTCGAAGTCCGCCTGCTTGAAGGGCGGCGCCACCTTGTTCTTGACGATCTTGGCGCGCGTCTTGTTGCCCACCAGCACCTCGCGGTCCTTGATGGACCCGATGCGGCGGATGTCGATGCGCAGCGAGGCGTAGAACTTCAGCGCGCGTCCGCCGGTCGTCGTCTCCGGGCTGCCGAACATCACGCCGATCTTTTCGCGGATCTGGTTGGTGAAGATCACCGTGGTCTGCGAGCGGTTGATGGCGCCCGTCAGCTTGCGGAGCGCCTGGCTCATCAGCCGCGCCTGCAGGCCCACGTGGCTGTCGCCCATCTCGCCCTCGATTTCGGCGCGGGGCACCAGGGCCGCCACCGAGTCGATCACCACCACCTCCACCGCGCTCGAGCGCACGAGCACCTCGGCGATCTCCAGCGCCTGCTCGCCGGTGTCGGGCTGCGACACCAGCAGGTCGTCGAGGTTCACGCCGAGCTTGGAGGCGTAGACCGGGTCGAGCGCGTGCTCGGCGTCGACGAAGGCGGCGACGCCGCCGGCCATCTGCACCTGGGCAGCCACGTGCAGCGCCAGCGTGGTCTTGCCCGAGCTTTCCGGCCCGTAGACCTCGATCACCCGGCCGCGCGGAAGGCCGCCGATGCCGAGCGCGATGTCGAGGCCGAGCGACCCGGTGGAGATCGCCTCGATCTGGACGGCCTCGCGCGATCCAAGCTTCATCGCGCTGCCCTTGCCGAAGGCGCGGTCGATCTGCGCCAGCGCGGCCTCGAGGGCCTTCTGCCTGTCCATGTTGTCCGAGTTTCCTACCACCTTGAGTGAAGCCGCCATGGCCGCTGTCCCCTATGCCGTGCGCGCCGTCCATTCAACGCATTGTTGGGATGTACGCGATCCGTTCCACGAGAACAAGAGGAAAACGCCTAGCCATCCTATCCTCGCCCCTACGCAATTCAAAAACCGCTTCCGGCGGATTCGGCATCCAGCGATAATTCGGTGCCTGACACCGAATTTTCCGGTCTCCTTGTTTCGGCGCCCCGCGCCGGCGGCGGCGAGGTCCGCCGGTTGACAGGCGTCTGGGCCGCGGCGGGTCACCCGTCCCTGAAAATGGCACCTGTGGCTGCCGGCCGGCGCTTCATCTCGAAGAGAGGTTCACGATTTTTTCGGGGCGCTTGTCGCGGCGGGCCCCGCCAACTATCGCCTCGCTCATGGCCCGCCCCTTCCCGCACCGCCACCTGCTCGGGATCGAAGCGCTGTCGCCCGAGGACATCCTCTACCTGCTCGACGAGGCGGAGCCCTGGG
>NZ_DASWMD010000012.1:0-107992 GCF_036399935.1 Longimicrobium sp. | reverse complement strand
CGCGGACGGCGACCTGACGCGCAAGATCACCGTCGAGGCGTCCGGCGAGATCCTCCAGATCAAGGAGGTGATCAACACGATGGTCGACCGCCTCTCCGTCTTCGCCGACGAGGTGACGCGCGTGGCGCGAGAGGTGGGCACGGAGGGCGTGCTCGGCGGCCAGGCGGCCGTGCCGGGTGTGGCGGGAACGTGGAAGGACCTGACGGAGGCGGTGAACTTCATGGGCGCCTCGCTCACCAGCCAGGTGCGCGACATCGCCCAGGTGACGACGGCCGTGGCCAACGGCGATCTCAGCCAGAAGATCACCGTAGACGTGAAGGGCGAGATGCTGGAGCTGAAGAACACCATCAACACGATGGTGGACCAGCTGAGCACCTTCGCATCGGAAGTGACGCGCGTGGCGCGAGAGGTGGGTACCGAGGGCGTGCTGGGCGGCCAGGCCGGGGTGCCGGGCGTGGCGGGCACCTGGAAGGACCTCACCGACTCGGTGAACTTCATGGCGTCGAACCTCACCAACCAGGTGCGGAACATCGCCGACGTCACCACCGCGGTGGCCCGGGGCGACCTGAGCCGCAAGATCACGGCGGACGTCAAGGGCGAGATGCTCCAGCTGAAGAACACCGTCAACACGATGGTGGACCAGCTGAGCGCATTCGCATCCGAGGTGACGCGCGTGGCCAAGGAGGTGGGCACCGAGGGCAAGCTGGGCGGCCAGGCCAACGTGGAAGGCGTCGCCGGCGTGTGGCGAGACCTGACGGACTCGGTGAACAGCATGGCCGGCAACCTCACCGGCCAGGTGCGGAACATCGCCGACGTGACGACGGCCGTGGCAAAGGGCGACCTGAGCCGCAAGATCACGGCGGACGTCAAGGGCGAGAAGCTCCAGCTGAAGAACACCATCAACACCATGGTGGACCAGCTGAGCGCCTTCGCCTCGGAAGTCGCCCGCGTGGCCAAGGAGGTGGGCACCGAGGGCAAGCTGGGCGGCCAGGCGCGGGTGGAAGGCGTCGCCGGCGTGTGGCGGGATTTGACGGACAACGTGAACCAGCTGGCCGGCAACCTGACCGTCCAGCTGCGCGACGTGTCGGCCGTGGCGACGGCGATCGCGGACGGCGACCTGACGCGCAAGATCACGGTCGAGGCCGCGGGCGAGATCCTCCAGATCAAGGAGGTGATCAACGCCATGGTCGACCGACTCTCCATCTTCGGCGACGAAGTGACGCGCGTGGCGCGAGAGGTGGGCACCGAGGGCAAGCTGGGCGGCCAGGCCGAGGTGCCCGGCGCGGCCGGCACCTGGCGGGCGCTGACGGAGAACGTGAACGCCATGGCCAACTCGCTGACCGCGCAGGTGCGCGCCATCAAGGACGTGGCGACGGCGGTGACCGAGGGCGACCTGACGCGGACGGTGACCGTAGAGGCCAAGGGCGAGCTGGACGAGCTGAAGCGCTCGGTCAACCAGATGATCGCCAACCTCAAGGAAACCACGGAGCGCAACCAGGAGCAGGACTGGCTGAAGACCAACCTGGCCAAGTTCAGCCGCATGATGCAGGGGCAGCGCGACCTGGAAAGCGTGTCGCGCCTGATCATGTCGGACCTCACCCCGCTGGTGGGCGCGCACCACGGCGCCTTCTTCATCGCCGAGGGCGAGGGAAGCAAGGACTTCCTCCTGCGCCTGATCGCCAGCTACGCGTACAAGGCGCGCAAGAGCGTCAGCAACCGCTTCCGCCCCGGCGAGGGGCTGGTGGGCCAGGCCGCGCTGGAAAAGAAGCCCATCCTGCTGACGGGCGTTCCCGACGACTACATCACCATCTCGTCGGGGCTGGGCGAGGCGCCGCCCCGCAACATCATGGTCCTTCCCATCCTCTTCGAGGGCGAGGTGAAGGCCGTGATCGAGCTGGCCAGCTTCCTTCCGTTCAGCCAGATCCACCAGGTGTTCCTGGACCAGCTGACGGAAAGCGTGGGCGTGGTGCTCAACATGATCACCGCCAACATGCGCACCGAGGAGCTTCTGCAGCAGTCGCAGAACCTCACGCAGGAGCTGCAGAGCCAGTCGCAGGAGCTGCAGGCCCAGCAGGAAGAGCTGCGGCGGACGAACGTGGAGCTCGAGGCGCAGGCCAAGACGCTCAAGGCCTCGGAAGAAGCCCTGCGCGACCAGCAGGAAGAGCTTCAGCAGGTGAACGAGGAGCTCGAGGAGAAGGCGGCGCTGCTGGCCGAGCAGAACCGCAAGGTCGAGCAGAAGAACCGCGAGGTCGAGGCGGCGCGGGCGGAGCTGGAGGAAAAGGCGCAGCAGCTGGCCCTTTCGTCCAAGTACAAGAGCGAGTTCCTGGCCAACATGAGCCACGAGCTGCGGACGCCGCTGAACTCGCTGCTGATCCTGGCCAAGCTCCTGGCCGACAACAAGGACGGCAACCTGTCGCCCAAGCAGGTGGAGTACGCGCAGACCATCCTGGCGTCGGGTACCGACCTGCTGAACCTGATCAACGACGTGCTCGACCTGTCCAAGGTCGAGGCCGGGAAGATGGACATCAACCCGGGCGACGTGCTGCTGGCCGACATCAGCAACTACGCCGAGCGCTCGTTCGGGCCCCAGGCGGAGCAGAAGGGGGTGGAGCTCAGGATCGACATCGACCCCGAGCTTCCGCCGGCCGTGTACACCGACGGCCAGCGGCTTCAGCAGGTGCTGAAGAACCTGCTCTCCAACGCCTTCAAGTTCACGCACGAGGGCAGCATCACCCTGGGGATGCGCAAGGCCGACAAGGGCCGGCGCTACGCCAACCAGATGCTGAACGACGCCGACGTGGTGGTGGCGTTCTCGGTGGCCGACACGGGCATCGGCATCGCGGCCGACAAGCAGCGGCTGATCTTCGAGGCCTTCCAGCAGGCCGACGGCACCACCAGCCGCAAGTACGGCGGCACGGGGCTGGGGCTTTCCATCAGCCGCGAGATCGCCCGGCTGCTGGGCGGCGAGATCCGGGTGGAGAGCGCCGAGGGCCGGGGGAGCACCTTCACCCTGTTCCTGCCGCTGCGCTGGCCGGGCGACCCCGACGGCCGCGGCGGCGGAACCGAGTCGCCGGTGGTCTTCGGGTCCGGCGCGGGCGCCGGGCCGGCCATGATCGAGGCGCAGCGCCGCAACGAGGCCGCGTCGGCGCTGCAGGAAGACCGGCGCCGCTACCCGCGCGACCCCAGCCAGGCGGGGATCCACGACGACCGCGCCAGCATTCAGCCGGGCGACCGGGTGGTGCTGGTGGTGGAGAACGACCCGCACTTCGCGCGCATCCTTCTCGACATGGCGCGCGAAAAGGGGTACAAGGTGCTCGTGGCCATGGACGGCGAAACGGGGCTGGACCTGGTGCAGGAGTACCGGCCCGATGCCGTGACGCTCGACATCGACCTGCCGGGAATCGACGGGTGGACGGTGCTCGACCGCCTGAAGCACTCGCCCGACACGCGCCACATTCCCGTGCACATCGTATCGGGCGTGGGGCAGCGGCAGCGCGGCCTGCGCAACGGCGCGGTGAACTACCTGGAAAAGCCCATCAGCAAGGAGGCGCTGGACGGCGCGTTCGACCGCATCAACAACCTGCTGTCGGATGGAACCAAGCGCCTGCTGGTGGTGGAGGACGACGAGACGCAGCGCCAGAGCATCATCGAGCTGATCGGCGACGACGACGTGGAGATCGTGGCAGTGAGCAGCGCCGAAGAGGCGGTGGACCGGCTTCGCGAAACGCGGTTCGACTGCATGGTGCTGGACCTGGGGCTGCACGGCGAGGACGGCTTCGAGCTGCTGGAGCGGGTGAAGGGCACGCCCGAGATGCAGGACCTGCCCATCATCATCTACACCGGCAAGGACCTGAGCCCGCAGGAGGAAACGCGCCTGCGGCGCTACGCCGAAAGCATCATCATCAAGGACGCCAAGAGCCCCGAGCGGCTGCTGGACGAAACCGCGCTCTTCCTGCACCGGGTGGAAAGCAGCCTGCCGGACGAGAAGCGCCGGATGCTGGAGCAGCTGCACAAGACCGATTCGGTCTTCGGCGGCAAGAAGATCATGGTGGTGGACGACGACGTGCGGAACATCTTTTCGCTGACGTCGGTGCTGGAGCAGCAGGGAATGAACGTGATCTTCGCCGAGAACGGCCGCGACGCCATCGAGCTGCTCAAGGCGCAGCCCGACGTGGACCTGGTGCTGATGGACGTGATGATGCCGGAGATGGACGGGTACGAGACCACCCGCGCCATCCGGGGGATGCCGGAGTTCGGCAGCCTGCCCATCATTTCGCTGACGGCCAAGGCCATGAAGGGCGACCGCGAGAAGTCCATCGCGGCCGGCGCGTCGGACTACATCACCAAGCCGGTGGACGTGGACCAGCTGCTTTCGCTGATGCGCGTCTGGCTGTACCGCTGAGGCGCGCCGGGGTCAAGCACGCACCTTGCCGTGCACCTCCGCTTGAAGGCGCCGCGCGAAGCCCTCGCGCGGCGCACAAGGCGGAGAACCCGAAGGCAACGCAGTGGCGCAGGCACCCAAGGTACAGCTGCCCGACACACCCGCGGCGTACGACCGCGACCTGGAGCGCATCGAGGTGGAGCTGCTCCTGGAGGCCGTGTACCGGCACTACGGATTCGACTTTCGCAGCTACGCGTACTCGTCGCTCAAGCGGCGCGTGTGGAAGCGCATTCACCAGGAGGGACTGAACACCATCACCCAGCTGGCCGACCGGGTGCTGCACGACCCGGCGATGATGGAAAAGCTGCTGCTGGACCTTTCCATCAACGTCACGGCCATGTTCCGCGACCCGGGCTTCTACGCGGCCTTCCGGGAGAAGGTGGTGCCCGCGCTGCGGACGTACCCGTTCATCCGCATCTGGCACGCCGGGTGCTCCACGGGCGAGGAAGTGTTCTCCATGGCCATCCTCCTGGAAGAGGAGGGGCTGTACGACCGGGCCCGCATCTACGCCACCGACATCAACGAGGTGGTGCTGCAGCGGGCGCGGGCGGGCATCTTTCCGCTCGACAAGATGCAGGAGTACACGCAGAACTATTTGAAGGCGGGGGGCAGGCGGTCGTTCTCGGAGTACTACACGGCCCTGTACGACGGGGCGCTGTTCAACGCGGCGCTCACGCGCAACGTGGTGTTTTCGCAGCACAACCTGGTCACCGACGGCTCGTTCTCGGAGTTCAACGTGATCGTGTGCCGCAACGTGATGATCTACTTCGACCGCAAGCTGCAGAACCGCGTGCACGGCCTGTTCTACGAAAGCCTGGGGCGCTTCGGCGCGCTGGCGCTGGGCAACAAGGAAACGCTGCGGTTCACGGAGTTCGAGGACCGGTACGAGGTGGTGGACGCCCGCGAAAAGATCTACCGGAGGCTGGCGTGACCCCGCCACCCATCGGGTACCGCATCGTGGTCGTGGGCGCCTCGGCCGGCGGGCTTCACGCGCTGCGCACCCTGGTGTCGGCGCTGCCGCAGGACTTCGACGTTCCCGTGGTCGTCGTGCAGCACCGGGCCAAGGAGTCGGAGCTGCTGTGCGAGCTGCTGCAGGAGTGCTCGCCCATGCCGGTGTACGAGGTGACCGACAAGCAGGAGATCGGGCCGGGGGTGTTCGTGGGCCCTCCCGACTACCATCTTCTCCTGGACCGCGACGGATATTTTTCGCTTTCCACCGACGAGCCGGTGCGCTACAGCCGCCCCTCCATCGACGTGATGTTCGAATCGGCCGCCGACGTGTACGGGATGGACACGGTGGGCGTGGTGCTGACCGGGGCCAACCAGGACGGCGCCGCGGGGCTGCGCCGCATCGCCGACGCCGGGGGCCACTGCGTGGTGCAGGACCCCGAGACGTCGGAGGTGCGGGTGATGCCCCGCTTCGCCGTGCGCGCCGTTCCCGACGCCTGCGTGCTGCCGCTGGAAGAGATCGGCCCGCACCTGGCCGCCATCCGCGGCCGCCGCGTTCCCCGCTGCCGCTCGGCCGCATGACACAGGTCGCCGAGGCAGTGGCGGGCTCGCGCGCCCGCATTCTGATGGTGGACGACCGCCCCGAGAACCTGATGGCGCTGGAAGCCATCATGGAGCCGCTGGGGCACGACATGGTGCGCGCCAACTCGGGCGAAGAGGCGCTGCGGCAGGTGCTGCTTCACGACTTCGCGGTGATCCTGCTCGACGTGCAGATGCCGGGGATCAACGGCTTCGAGACGGCGCAGCTGATCAAGTCGCGCGAGCGCTCGCGGTCCACGCCCATCATCTTCCTCACCGCCATCAGCAAGGACGAGCAGTACGTCTTCACGGGGTACTCGGTGGGCGCGGTGGACTACCTGTCCAAGCCCTTCAACCCCGACGTGCTGCGCAGCAAGGTGGCCGTCTTCATCGACCTGTACCTGAAGACGGAGCAGCTCAAGGACCAGGAGAAGCGGCTTCGCGAAAGCGAGGTGCGCGAGCTGGAGCTTGCGCACCGGGCGCGGCTGCTGGAGTCGGAGGCGCGCATGGCCGAGATCGTGGGTTCGGCGCTGGAGGCCATCCTCACCTTCGACGACGAGCGCCGGATCACCCTGTTCAACGCGGCCGCCGAGCGCACCTTCGGCCGCCCCGCGGCCGACGCCATGGGGCTGCCCTTCGACGAGCTGCTGAGCCCCGGCTTCCGCGGCGTGGCGCTGGAGGAGATGTGCGGCGCCGCGGCGGCCCGCGCGGCCTCGGTGCTCGAGGGCAAGCCTCCCGAAGACGACGACGCGCTCCACGAGCATGCGCTCGAGGGGATGCGCGCCGACGGCGAGGTGTTTCCGCTGGAGGGCTCCATCTCGTGCCTGCAGCTGGACAGCGAGCGGGTGTACACCGTCATCGCCCGCGACGTCACCGAGCGCAAGCGCGCCGAAGAGGCGCTCCGCCAGCAGGCGGCGGAGCTCAAGTCGCTGAACCGGCAGCTGCAGGCGCGCCAGCGCGAGCTGGAAAACGCCATGGCGTCGCGCAGCCGGTTCTACGCCTCCATGAGCCACGAGCTGCGCACGCCCATCAACGCCATCCTGGGCTACAGCTCGCTGCTGCTCGACAGCATCTACGGCCCGCTGAACCCCGAGCAGTCCCGCGGCATCGAGCGCGCGCACGCGGCGGCCAAGCACCTGCTGGAACTGGTCAACGACATCCTCGACCTTTCCAAGATCGAGGCCGGCAAGGTGGACATCGAGGTGCAGCCCGCGCCCTTCCCCTCGCTGGTGCAGGACCTGTTCGTCACCGTGCGCCCCCTGGCCGACGAGCACGGCTCGGAGCTCACGCTGGAGTCCGACGGCGACGCGGTGATCACCACCGACGCGCGGCGGGTGCGGCAGATCCTGCTGAACCTGCTTTCCAACGCCATCAAGTTCGGCGACGGCAAGCCCATCACCGTGCGCTGCCACAGGCGCGACGACGGGGGGATGGAGGTCGACGTGATCGACCGGGGCCGCGGCATCGAGCCGCAGGACCTCGACCGCATCTTCGACGAGTTCGTGCAGCTGGCGGATCCGGACCAGCAGGTGGGCACCGGGCTGGGGCTGCCCATCTCGCGCCGTCTGGCCGTGCTGCTGGGGGGAACGCTGACGGTGGAGTCTACCGTGGGCGATGGAAGCAGCTTCCGCCTCTGCCTGCCGCCCAAGCTGGACATGCGCCTGATTTCGGGAGAGGGCCTGCCCCTCCCCACGGCCACCAGCGACCCGCCCCAGCCGGCAGCAGTCGAAGCGCTGGACCACGATGCGCCTGTCGATGAGGAGCCGACCGGCGATGAAGCTGCAGACGGTGAATCGGCCGAGGGGGCACCCGAAGACGACGGTGCGCGCGCCGACGACGGCGAACCCGCCGAGCCCGGTGCACCGGCTGAGGACAGCGTCGATGAAGAGGTTCCGGCCGACGCAGACGAGTCCAGCCCCGCCCCATTGGCGAGTTGAGCCGAGGCGCAGGCCACAGCAAAACCGTCGAAACAACGATTCGGCCCTCCCGAGCATTTGCTCGGGAGGGCCGCTTTCATTCTCCGGGTGGTCCGCCGCCGCTCTTCCGAGCACGGCAACTTCGCTCGATTCCGCTACTTCCGATCCTTGCCCAGCACCATCTCCACGTAGCCGTTGTTAGGGTCCGCGCCCTGCCGCAGCAGGCCGTCCACGCGCTCGGGGCCGCGGTTGTAGGCCAGCAGGGCCAACTGCAGGTTGCCGTCGTACTTCTTGACCAGCGTGGCCAGGTAGCGGAAGCCGATACGCAGGTTGGTGTCGCGGTCGAACAGGTCGTTGCGGTTCACGCCGGCCTTGAAGTAGCGGGCCGTCGATGGCATCAGCTGCGTGAGCCCCACCGCGCCCACCGGGCTGACGGCGCGCCGGTTGAACTCGCTCTCGGCGCGCACCAGGCCGAACGCCACCTCGGGCTCGATCCCCTCGGACAGGGCGATGTCCTCGATGCGCTCGGCGAGGTCCGCGGGAATGCCGAACCGCGCAGATTTTTCGTGGATGCGCTTCAGGCGGTCGATCTCCACCTGCTGAAGCTCGATGACGCCTTCGGGGGCCGAGGCCGCGAAGCCGCTGGCGAACGGCACGGCGACACGTCCGTCCGCGGCGCGCACACCCAGCAGGAACGCGCACAGGAACAGCGCCACCCCGGTGAGGGCGGTGCGCGCGGCGGCGTTCAGTTCAAGCCGCGGCGCTTTGCGGGCCTCGACTTCGGCCTGCAGCTTGAGGATGATTGAATGCATGGGTGGAGCCTCCGTTCTTCACAGGTCGAGCCCCCAGCAGAGCAAGCGGTATGCCGGGTCAGCCCCCGTCCGGCGCGGTCCAGGTTCCGCTGCGGCCCCCCTCCTTGCGGAGCAGCCGCACGCCCTCGATGACCATCCCGCGGTCCCGCGCCTTGCACATGTCGTAAGCGGTGAGCAGGGCGCACGATACGGCCGTGAGCGCCTCCATCTCCACGCCCGTTCGCGCCTCCACCCGCGCCGTCGCGGTCACCCGCAGCCCGGGGAGAGAGGGGTCGGGCGCCACCTCCACCTCCACCGAATCGAGCGGAAGGGGGTGGCACAGGGGCACCAGGTCGGCGGTGCGTTTTGCGCCCATGATGCCCGCTAATTGGGCGATCACGAGCACGTTTCCCTTCGCGGTGCGCCCTTCGACGATGGCCGCAAGCGTGTCGGGCGACATGCGGATCAGGCCCTCCGCGGTCGCAACCCGTTGCGTGGGCGCCTTTTGGCCCACGTCCACCATGCGGGGGCGGCCCTCGGGGTCCAGGTGCGTGAAGCCGGGATCGTCGCTCATGTGCGCTGGTGGGGCAGGTGTCCCAGGCAGGTGGGGCGGCCGTGACCGCCGAGTGCAAACGAATGGCTCGTCAAGAGGCGGCGATCAGGAGGCGCGGCGGGCAGGGCCGGAAAAATCTTCTCGCCCGGCTTCCAGCGGCGGCATCGACTCGGTTTCGGCGAGGCGCTCCACGAACACGGCCCGGACGCGGTCCGTAAGCGCTTCCAGGTCTTCGCCGGGCCGCACCGTCACCGGCGGCTCGAACCAGACGTGGATGGTGGCCGGGCGCACGGAAAACGTGTCGGGGCGCATGATGTCGTAGCTGCCCGTCACCACCGTGGGGATGATGGGGATGCCCGTCTCGTGCGCCAGGACGAACGCGCCCTTCTTGAACGGCTGCAGGCGCCCCGTGCGCGAGCGCGTGCCCTCCGCGAAGATGATCACCACGCTTCGCTGCTCCCGCATCTGCTGCCCGGCGACGCGCAGGCTTTCCACCGCACGCTCGCGGTTGCTGCGGTCGATGGAGATGTGCCCCGCGGCCTTCCACGCCAGGCCGAACACGGGCACCCGCTCCAGCTCCTTCTTGGCGACGAAGTGGAAGTCCACCTTCAGCAGCACGGCGATGGCGAAGACGTCGAACCACGACACGTGATTGGCGACGAGGATGAAGGGCTCGCCCGGCTTCACGTTCTCCATCCCGTGCGCCACCGCCCGCGACCCGCTGGACCACAGGGCGATGCGCGCCCACTGCCGCGACCAGGCCACGAACAGGTGCCCGCGGACGCCGAACAGCGCCAGGACGATCGCCATTCCCCCGTAGGTGAAGGTGGCGATCGTCATCCAGAACACCATCCAGAGCGCCCGGACGATCCCCATCAGGCGCCGTCGCGGAAGTGCTGCCACCCCCCGCCCTGCACCGGCGTCCGGTGCCCCTCGGCGTCCACGAACCACACGCCCGCGCCCCCGCCCACGCGGCCGACGCAGTTGAGCGCGACGCCGAAGGCCCGGACGAACGCGTCCACGTGGGGCTGCACGGCACCGACCGGCGCGGTGAAGCAGAGCTCGTAGTCTTCGCCGCCGTGAAGCCCCGCGCCCAGCGTGCTTTCCCGCGAACGCGAGCGGGCGGCGGGATGGACGGGGATCAGCTCGGGAACCAGGAGGATGGCCACGCCGCTGGAGGCGGAGAGGTGCGCGGCATCGCCCGCCAGGCCGTCGGAAAGGTCGATCATGGCGGAGGGAGCGCCGCGCCCCAGCAGCCACAGGGCCTCGCGGATGCGCGGCAGCGGGTGCGCGAAGCGCGCGCGCGCACCGGGCCTGGGCTGCTTTCCCGCCTCCAGCGCCGCCACGCACGCCGCGGCGCCGCCCAGCTCGCCGGTGACCCACACCTCGTGGCCGTGCGCGGCGCCGGAGCGCAGCACGGGGCGCGGCGCCTCGCCCACGACGGTGACGTCCACCACCACCGGCCCGGGCGAGCGGGTGGTGTCGCCCCCCAGCAGCAGCCCGCCAACGGACTCGGCCGCCTCGCGGCACCCCGCCATCAGCTGCTGGGCGAACTCGCCCGCGTCCTCCGCCGGCACCGCGAGCGACACCAGGATGCCGATGGGCCGCGCCGCCACGGCGGCCAGGTCGCTGAGCGCGGCGGCCGCCGCACGCCAGCCGATCTCGTGCGGAGTCAGCCAGTCGCGGCGAAAGTGAACCCCCTCCACGCTCATGTCGGTGGAAAGCGCCACCCCCTCGGCCGCCACGACCGCGCAGTCGTCTCCCGGGGCCACGCGCACGTCGGCCCGCGCCCCCTCGGCCGGCCCGTTCGCGAGAAAGCCGCGGATCAGGTCGAACTCGGGGCCGGGCGCCAGGCGGGGGCCGGGGGTGGTGGGCGGGCGTTCGCGCATGCAGACAACATAGTGCGAAAGCGAAGGGAAGAAAGTGCGTGAGTGCGTTAGTGCGTGAGTGCGGCACTTCGGGGACATTCGACAGGACCCGATGCATCCCCCAAACGAGCCGCGCCAGCACCCCCGAGAGGATGCCGCCGCGGCTTCGCAGTTCACTTCCGCACTAACGCACTAACGCACTAACGCACTCACGCACTTCAGTACGCAGGCGGGTCGCTGGCCGGGAACGACTCCTCGGCGGCCTCGGTCACGCGGGCGCTGCCCTTGTCCTTATCCTTGTGGACCACCGCGCCCGCGGCGACGGACGGCGACACGGCCTCGGGCTTTTCGCGGCCGCCCAGCAGCTGGCGGAGCACGTACTGCAGGATGCCGCCGTGGCGGTAGTACAGCACCTCCTGCGGGGTGTCGATGCGCACCAGGGCGCGGAACTCCCTGGCCTCGCCGTCCTCGCCCGTGGCGCGGACGGTGACCTCTCGCGTCTCCAGGTTGCTGGAGATCACCTCGCCCACGCCGACGATGTCGAAGTGCTCGCGGCCGGTCAGCCCGTGCGACTTCACGCTCTCGCCGTTCAGGAACTGCAGCGGCAGCACGCCCATCCCCACCAGGTTGCTGCGGTGGATGCGCTCGTACGTTTCGGCGATCACCGCCTTGATCCCCTGCAGGTACGGGCCCTTGGCCGCCCAGTCGCGCGACGAGCCACTGCCGTACTCCTTGCCCGCCAGCACCACCAGCGGCGTGCCGTCGCCCTGGTACCGCATGGCCGCGTCGTAGATCGTGGTGATCTCGTCGCCGGGGAAGTACGTGGTGTATCCGCCCTCCGTGCCCGGCGCCAGCTGGTTGCGGATGCGCACGTTGGCGAAGGTGCCCCGGATCATCACCTCGTGGTTGCCGCGGCGGGCGCCGTACGAGTTGAAGTCCTTGGCATCGACCCCGCGCTCCACCAGGTACGTGCCCGCGGGCGAGTCCTTCTTGATGGAGCCGGCCGGCGAGATGTGGTCCGTCGTTACGCTGTCGCCCAGCAGGGCCACGGCGCGCGCCTTCACGATGTCGCCCACCGACTCGGGCGCGTCGTGAGCCATGTTCTCGAAGTAGGGCGGCTGGCGCACGTAGGTGGAGCTGTCGGCCCATTCGAAGCGGTCGCCGGCGGGGACGGGCATGGACTTCCACCGCTCGTCGCCCTCGAACACCCCGGCGTAGCTGCGCTCGTACATGGCGCTGTCGATGGACGACTGCACCGCCGCCTGCACCTCGGTCAGCGTGGGCCAGATGTCCTTGAGGAACACCGAGCGCCCCTCCGGGTCGGTGCCGATGGGCTCGTTGTATGGGTCCCAGTCCATCCGCCCGGCGATGGCATAGGCCACCACCAGCGGGGGCGACATCAGGAAGTTGGCGCGCACCTCGGAGTTGATGCGTCCCTCGAAGTTGCGGTTGCCGGAAAGCACCGAGCAGGCCACCAGCCCGCGCTCCTGGATCTCGCGCGAAATCTCTTCCGGCAGCGGCCCCGAGTTGCCGATGCAGGTGGTGCAGCCGTAGCCCACGGTATGGAAGCCCAGCCGGTCCAGGTACTCCTGCAGCCCCGCCTTCTCGTAGTACGCGGTGACCACCTTGGAGCCCGGCGCCAGCGACGTCTTCACCCACGGCTTGCGCGTCAGCCCGTGCTCGGCGGCCTTCTTGGCCAGCAGCCCGGCCGCGATCATCACCGACGGATTGGAGGTGTTGGTGCAGCTGGTGATGGCGGCGATCACCACCGACCCGTGGTCGATCTCCCCCGCCCCGCCCGACGGCGACGCGTCGGTGGCCGCGTGCGCCTCCTCCACCGCGCCCGAGCCCTCGCCCCACACCGCGGCGTCCGTGCCGGCCTGGCTCTCCTTGCCGATTGCCGTCGCGTCCTTCACCGCGGCGACGGGGGCGCCCTTCTTCTCGGGCATCAGCTCCGGAAGCGCGGCCTTGAACGCCTTCTTGGCCTTGCTGAGCGGAATGCGGTCCTGCGGGCGGCGCGGCCCGGCGATGCTGGGCTCCACGCTGTTCAGGTCCAGCGTCAGCGTGTCGGTGAACACCGGCTCGGGGCTGGCGGCCGTGTGGAAGAGCCCCTGCTCCTTCATGTACGCCTCGACCAGCGCAATGCGCTCCGCCGGGCGGCCGGTGAAGCGCAGGTACTCCAGCGTCACCTGGTCCGGCGGGAAGATGGCGCAGGTGGCCCCGTACTCGGGCGACATGTTGCCGATGGTCGCCCGGTCGGCCAGGGCCAGGCTGGCGATGCCCGGGCCGTAGAACTCTACGAACTTGCCGACCACGCCCTTCTTGCGGAGCATCTCGGTGACGGTGAGCACCAGGTCGGTGGCCGTGGCCCCCTCCGGCAGCTCGCCCTCGAGCTTGAAGCCGACGACCTCCGGGATCAGCATGCTGATGGGCTGGCCGAGCATGGCCGCCTCGGCCTCGATGCCGCCCACGCCCCACGCCAGGATGCCCAGCCCGTTGACCATGGGCGTGTGGCTGTCGGTGCCCACGCAGGTGTCGGGATAGGCCTGCGGAACGTCGCCCTTCATCAGGTTGGGGTTCTCGTCGGTGCTGAACACCACGCGAGACAGGTATTCCAGGTTCACCTGGTGCACGATGCCCGTGTTGGGCGGCACCACCTGGAAGTTCTGGAAGGCCTGCTGCCCCCAGCGCAGGAACGCGTAGCGCTCGGCGTTGCGCTGGTAGTCCAGCTCCACGTTCTGCTCGAACGCCTCGGGGGTGCCGAACGCGTCCACCTGCACCGAGTGGTCGATCACCAGCTCCACCGGCTGCAGCGGGTTGATCTTCGACGGGTCGCCGCCCAGCTGCGCCATGGCGTCGCGCATGGCGGCCAAGTCCACCACGCAGGGAACGCCGGTGAAGTCCTGCAGCACCACCCGCGCGGGCGAGTAGGCGATCTCACGGTCCGGGGGGTCCTTGGGGTTCCACCGCGCCAAAGCGAGGATGTCGTCGCGCGTGACGGTGACTCCATCTTCGGTGCGCAGCAGGTTTTCCAGAAGGATGCGCAGCGAGTACGGCAGGCGGGACACGTCTACGCCCTCGCGGCTCAGCGCGGCCAGGCGAAAGATCTCGTAATCGCGTCCGCCGACCGATAGGGTCGAGCGGGCGCCGAAGCTGTCGGCCATCAACGATCTCCTGTTCGGGAACCAGAACCCAGGGTGCGCCCCGCCGCCCTCACCACCCGGCCACCCGTCCGTGCGACGGGGCGCGTGCCATCGACAGTTTATCTCCCGTGGCGCGCGTCCGAAAGTCGGGACGGCGCTGCGGGAGATTGGCCCGGCGGCGAACCGCGCACGGGCTTGCAAGCGACGCTCCATCAGCCGTGCAGGATCGGGCCGAATCCGTTACGTTGTGGGCCTCCCCGGCGGGTCCGGGCGAGCGAGGAAAAACACGGGAGACGTATCCGCGATGAGCCGCGAAGTGATCCTGATCGGGGACAAGGTCCTCATCAAGCCCGAAGAAGAGAACCAGCAGACGCCGTCGGGGCTGTTTCTGCCGCAGGGAGTGCAGCAGAAGGAGCAGGTGATGCAGGGATACGTGGTGAACACCGGCCCCGGCTACCCGCTGGGGGAGGCGGCGGCGGATGGGGAAACGTGGACCGGCCGCACGCGCACCGAGCTGCGCTACGTGCCGCTGCAGGCGGAGAAGGGAGATTACGCCATCTTCCTGAAGACGCCCGCGGTGGAAGTGGAGATCGACGGCAGCAAGTACCAGATCGTGCCGCACAACGCCATCCTCCTCCTCATCCGCGACCGCATCCCGCTGCCGTGAGGGGGGTGGGGGCGAGGCGGGTGAAGGAAATCCTCGTAGAAGGCGTACTGTGGTGAGGTACCGCCGGCGCGATCTGTGGCGGTTGGATTCAACCGCCCTGACGGGTGCCGGCCCAAACCGCACCTCGCGTAGCCTTTGGCGTAAGGGCCGCCGTCGTCATCGGACCTCGAGTCCGTCACCAACCGCCACATCGAACTCAGCATTGATTTCTACCATATCCGCAACGTAAGCGGGGTCGTTGGCGGCCTCCTGATACGCCGCGTATAGCCGCTCGCGACGCAACTCCTTCAGGCGCTCCACATTCTCGGCGTTCACGGACGTCAGAAGGTGGGCGGGTAGGGGGCGAGGTCCAGCGTCGGGAGATACTTGTAGTCCTTCAGGTTCTTGGTGACGAAGCGGAGCCTCGCCTTGATCGCGGTGGCCGCGATCAGTGCATCCGGAATCAGCAGCCCGTGGCTCAGCCGATATTGCACAAGCAGTTCGACGGCCTCATCCGATGCCGGTTCATCGACGGGGAGCACCGTGAACCGCTTCACGAAAGCCTCCGTGGCGCGCAATTCACGTGTGTCTCGACAGCCCACGATCAATTCCATCCGCGTGATGGCGCTGATCGCTACCTCATACTTTCGCGCCGCATCACGGAGAGCCGTGACTGCATCGGGTACTCCGCGGGATGCGTCGATCAGGACGTCGGTATCGAACAGGACCCGGGGAGGCATCTACGTCCCCCACTGTTCCGCACGAACCTGGCGGACCCAGTCCGTGCTGTCCGACATGTCTTCGCGATCACGCCACATCCCGATGAAGGGCTCGTCCTCGATCGGGGTCTCAGGTTTCGTCTTCCGATCCTTGTAGAAATCCTTGATGGCCAATCGAATGATCAGGGCTTCGACCTGACGCTGTGCGTCGGGTTCCAGCTGCTCGAACTGCTCCCACAACACCTTCCGCTGGATCATCGTCTCCTCCGCTGTGCGGTGCTCCATCATCGTAACACATTGCTGTCCAAAGCGGCAGGGTTCTGTGTCAGGCACCGGCCCCGGCGTGCTCCTCGGCGCGCCCGAGGGCCACGCAGCGGTGCTCCTCGAAGTCGCGAGGCTCGATCTGGATGGTCAGGTGGTGTAGGCCGAAGCGGTCATGCAGCACGCAGTGCAGGTCCGCCAGGATCTCGCCCGAGTGCCGCCGCTCCATCCGCTCGCCGACCACCACGTGCGCGCTGAGCGCATCCAGTCCGCTCGTGATCGTCCACACGTGCAGGTCGTGCACGTCCTCCACCCCGTCCACACCGAGCATCGCCCCGCGCACCGCGCCCAGGTCGATGTGCGCCGGCGTGCCCTCCAGCAGCACCCCCACGCTCTCCTTCAGCAGGTGCCACGACGAGTACAGCACCAGCACCGCGATGGCCACCGAAACGGCGGGGTCTGCCCACGCCCAGCCGAACGCCCAGATCAGCAGGCCGCCCGCGATGGCGCCCACGCTCCCCAGCGCATCCGTCAGCAGGTGCAGCCACGCGCCGCGGATGTTCAGGCTTTCGTCCTTGCCGCCATGCAGGATCAACAGCCCCGCCACGTTCACCGCCAGCCCGCCCACGGCGATGATCATCACCGTGAGCCCCGCCACGGGTTCCGGCGCGTGGAAGCGATGCCACGCCTCGACGAAGATGAAGATGGAAATAGCGATCAGCGTGGCCGCGTTGGCGAGCGCCGCCAGGATCTCCGTGCGGTGATAGCCGAAGGTGCGCCGGGGCGTCGCCGGCTTCTGCGCCATCCAGATGGCGAACAGCGACAGCGCCAGCGCCCCCACGTCCGACAGCATGTGCCCCGCGTCGGCCAGCAGGGCCAGGGAGTTGGCCAGGATGCCGCCGACCACCTCCGCCACCAGGTACACCGCGGCCAGGGCGAGCGTCAGCTTCAGCCGCCGCGTCTTGCGCGCGGCGCCGTGGGAATGCGAGTGGCCATGCCCGTGCCCGTGGTGGTGTCCGGCGCCCATGGGAGTGCGTGAGTGCGTGAGTGCGTGAGTGCGTGAGTGCGTTAGTGCGTGAGTGCGTGAGTGCGTGAGTGCGTTAGTGCGGGAGTGCGGGAGTGCGTCAGTGCGTGAGCGAACCGCCTGGATGGATACCGCGTGAGTCGGCGGAAGTTCGCGGCCGCGGCAGAAACGAAAGAGGCGCGCCGGAGCGCGCCTCGTGGGTCAGCGGGAAACTGCGTCCACGGGAGGAGGGCCGTGGCGGAGTGCGCGCAGGCCGCGGACGACGAAGAAGATGCCCACGGCGATCATCCCCAGGCTGAGCGTCTGCCCCATCGTCAGCGGTCCCAGCACCGTGCCCACGGGGTCGCCCGCGTCCGTGAACTGCGCGTCGGGCTGGCGGAACAGCTCCAGGAACGAGCGGATCAGGCCATACCCCAGCATGAACACCCCGCCGAGCGTTCCCGGGGCCAGGCGGATGCCGCGCTTGTGGATCCACGCGTACAATCCCCACAGTACCAGCCCCAGCACCAGCCCTTCGGCCAGCCCCTCGTACAGCTGCGACGGGTGGCGCAGCGGCACCTGCGCCTGCACCTGGTCCCACAGCCCCGTGCGGTACGCCTGCTCGATCAGCAGCTCGCGCTCGCGCATGGAGCCGGCGCCAGCGGTCCCCAGCAGCCGCGCGGCGACAGGGTCGGTGGGAAAGCGCACGGCCCAGGGCACCGCGTCCGTGGTCACCCGCCCGTACAGCTCGCCGTTGATGAAGTTGGCGATGCGCACGGTCAGGATGGCCGGCGGAACGGCCAGCGCCAGCCCGTCGCCCAGGCGCAGGAAGGGCACCTTGTGCTTGCGCGAAAACCACCATCCGGCGGTCAGGGCGCCGAGCAGGCCGCCGTGGAACGCGAGGCCGCCCTCCCAGATGCGGATGATGCGCGCCGGGTTGGCCACGAAGGTGGGGAAGTCGTAGAAGAGGATGTAGCCCAGCCGCCCGCCCAGGATTACGCCCAGGATGAACATGAACAGCAGGTCGCCCACCGAGTCCTGCTCCATGGGCACGTAGCCGTCGCGCGCCATCTTGCGCATCAGCAGGTAGCCCGCGAAGAAGCCCAGCATGAAAGCGATCCCGTACCACCGGATCGCCAGGCCGCCCGGGAGCTCCAGGGCGACGGGGTCGATGCGGGGGAACGGGATCTCGATCAGCCCCAGCGGGGCCGGCACGACGGTGGAACCGGTGGAGATCAGCGCTTCGCGGCGGCCCGGGAGCGCGCCTCGGCCAGCCGCATCTCGATCACCTGCGCCTGCTGCGAGCCATCCTTGGCGTCCGCCAGCAGCCGCTCGTAGATGGCGACCGCGCCGGCGAAGTCATTGTTCTGCTCGTGCATCAGCGCGGCCTGGGCCAACGCCTCCACCCGCTGGTAGTCGGCATTGGCCTGGTCGGCCGACTGCTGGTAGGCGCGGATGGCGGCCGCGCGGTCACCCGCCTGCGCGTGCGCCGAGCCCAGCATCATCGCCGCCTGCGCGGCCAGCCGCGAGTCGCTCCCCGCCAGCGGGGCGAGCGCGGTGACGGCCGCCTTGGGGTTGCCGCTGTTCAGGCGGATCTCCGCCAGCAGCAGGCGGGCCTCGTCGGCCTCCACGGTACCCGCGTGCGCCTTGATGAACGCCTCCACCTGCCCGGCGCCCGCCGCGGTAGACACCGAGGGGTTGGCGCGCAGGGCCAGGTACTGCTCGGCGGCGCGCGCCGCCTTGCCGGCCGCGTTCACCCGGTACACCAGGTATCCGCCCACCGTCACCAGCGCCACCGCCGCGATCGTGACGATCATGCGGACGTTGCGCTTGGCCCACGCGGCCGCCTCGGCGGCGCGAAGGGCGAACGCGTCGTCGGAGTCGATCGTGCTCTGCGGCCGGCGGGAGCGTGCGGTGGTGGACGATGCCATGCGGGGACCCTCTGACGTGTGCTGGGGAAGGGGCCAGTGGCCCCGGATCGACATTTCGATCATAGCGAAAACAGACGCGCACGCCGGCAGGCGCGCGCGGGGAAACGCGTAAAGGTATCCCGGGGCCTGGGGTTCGTCAACCGATCACCCTCCACGCGTCTACGCGACGGCGCCCGCCTCGGCTTCATTATTGCCAGAGCCCGGGCGGCGCCCCGCCCGGGAAACGCGCGACAGCACTCCAATCCATCAAACGAAGCCATGGCCGACCGCTACGTCTATTTCTTTGGCGCGGGAGAAACGGAAGGCAGCAAGGAGATGAAGGACCTGCTCGGCGGCAAGGGCGCCGGGCTGGCCGAGATGGCGCGCATCGGCGTGCCCGTGCCCCCGGGGTTCACCATCACCACCGAGGTGTGCCGGCTGTACCTTCGCGGGGGGCGCTATCCCGACGGGCTCCGCGAACAGGTGGCCACTTCTCTCGCGCGGCTGGAGCGTGCCACGGGCAAGGTGTTCGGCGGGGACGAGGCGCCGCTCCTGGTCTCGGTGCGCTCCGGGGCGGCGTTCAGCATGCCGGGGATGATGGACACCATCCTGAACCTGGGGCTGAACGACCGCACGGCCGCCGCGCTGGCCGCCGCCAGCGGCGACGAGCGCTTCGCCTTCGACAGCTACCGCCGCTTCGTGCAGATGTACGCCGACGTGGTGCTGGGCGTGCACGCGGAGCAGTTCGAGCGGCTGCTCGAGGACACGAAGCACGCCCGCGGCGTCAGCGAAGACACCGACCTGTCCGCGGATGACCTCCGTGAGCTGGTGGCCCGGTTCAAGGCGCTCGTGCGCGACCACACCCGCGCGGATTTTCCGGAAGAGCCGCAGGACCAGCTCTGGGGCGCCATCCACGCCGTCTTCGGCTCGTGGGACACGCCGCGCGCCAAGGCGTACCGCCGCATCAACGGCATCAGCGACGACCTGGGCACGGCAGTGAACATCTGCTCCATGGTGTTCGGCAACATGGGGGCGGACTCGGGGACGGGCGTGGCCTTCACCCGCGATCCCTCCACCGGCGAGCGGCGGCTGTACGGCGAGTTCCTGGTGAACGCCCAGGGTGAGGACGTGGTGGCCGGCATCCGCGACCCGCTTCACATCGACGGGATGGAGCAGGCCCTCCCCTCGTCGTTCCACGAGCTGGTGGAGGCGGCGCGGCTGCTGGAAGACCACTACCGCGACGCGCAGGACCTGGAGTTCACGGTGGAGCGCGGGCGGCTGTACCTGCTGCAGACGCGCAACGCCAAGCGCACCGGGCGCGCGGCCGTGCGCATGGCGGTGGAGATGGTGGACGAGGGGCGCATCACCCCGGAAGAAGCGGTGCTGCGGGTGGATCCCGGCCAGCTGGACCAGCTCCTCCATCCCATGATCGACCCCGGCGCCTCCGTGCACCTGCTGACGACGGCCCTTCCCGCCTCGCCGGGCGCGGCGTCGGGGCGCGTGGTGTTCAACCCCGACGAGGCGGCAGAGCGCGGCGCGCACGAGCCGGTGATCCTGGTGCGCCGCGAAACCTCTCCCGAGGACTTTCACGGCATGGTGGTGTCGCAGGGCATTCTCACCTGCCGCGGGGGGATGACGTCGCACGCGGCCGTGGTGGCGCGCGGCATGGGCAAGTGCTGCGTGGCCGGCGCCGGCGACGTGCTGATGGACGAGGCGCGGCGCCAGTTCTCCGCCGGCGGGACGACGGTGAAGGAAGGCGACTGGATCACGCTGGACGGCACCACGGGGCGGGTGATCCTGGGCAAGGTGCCCACGGTGGAGCCGGAGCTGACGGGCGACTTCCACCGGCTGATGGAGTGGGCCGACGGGTTCCGCCGCCTGCGCGTGCGTACCAACGCCGACACGCCCAACGACAGCGCCGTGGCCCGCCGCTTCGGCGCCGAGGGGATCGGGCTGTGCCGCACGGAGCACATGTTCTTCGAGGGCGACCGCATCGACGCCGTCCGCGAGATGATCCTGGCCGAGACCGGTGCGCAGCGGGCCATCGCGGTCGCCAAGCTGCTTCCCATGCAGCGCGCGGACTTCGAGGGGATCTTCCGGGCGATGGACGGGCTGCCGGTGACCATCCGCCTGCTGGATCCGCCGCTGCACGAGTTCCTTCCCCACGGCCCGGCCGAGATCAAGGACCTGGCCCGCAAGCTGGGGATGGACCCCGTGCGCATGCGCGAGCAGGTGGAGCGGCACCACGAGGCCAACCCCATGCTGGGCCACCGCGGCTGCCGGCTGGGGATCACCTACCCCGACATCACCTGGATGCAGGCGCAGGCCATCTTCGAGGCCGCCGTCAACGTGCAGGCGCAGGGGGTGACGGTGTGCCCCGAGATCATGATTCCCCTCGTGGGCACGGCCGAGGAGCTGAAGCGGCAGCGGAAGATCGTCGACGAGGTGGCGGAGGAGGTGTTCTTCCAGTGCGAGACCCGGGTGGACTACCTGGTGGGAACGATGATCGAGCTGCCCCGCGCCGCCCTCACCGCCGACCGGATCGCGGAGCACGCGCAGTTCTTCTCCTTCGGCACCAACGACCTCACGCAGACCACGTTCGGCCTGTCGCGCGACGACGCGGGCCGGTTCCTGCCCGAGTACGTGGCGGCGGGCGTGCTCCCGGACGACCCCTTCCAGACGCTGGACGTGGAGGGGGTGGGCAAGCTGGTGGACATGGCGACGCGGCTGGGACGCGGCGTGAAGGCCGACCTGAAGGTGGGCGTCTGCGGCGAGCACGGCGGCGACCCGCGCTCGGTGGAGTTCTTTCACGCCGTGGGGCTGAACTACGTGTCCTGCTCGCCCTACCGCGTTCCCGTCGCGCGCCTGGCGGCCGCCCACGCGGTCCTGAAGGACCGCACGACGGACCCCGAGGCAGCGCCCGCACCGGTGGCGGATGCGGAGGTGCAGGAGATCGAGGCGATGGCCGCGGACTGAGGGGCTCGTCCCATACTCCGCTGGGGCGACTGAAGTCGCGGCAACGACGGCCCGAAGTCCGCCTTCGCGGACTGCATGCGAACGCGAGTGCGCTGAGCCAGCCGGAGCGCACCAGGCTGGCTCCCTTCCCCCGCGCGGTTTGCGGGGGAAGGGATGGGGGGCGGCCGGGGACTGCACGGTCGCCCTCCAATCGCCCCGAAAGCCGGTTACAGACCCAGCCCACACACCGGCACTGCCGGTGAGAGGTGTCGTACGCTTGACGATATCCGTTGCAACGTATATAATGTTCTTGAGCATCGTCATGCACTAAACAACAGGAGCCGAACATGGCCATCAACGGAACCAGCATCATCCCGCACCGCGTGAGCGCCGGCCTCGCCTTCCTCCGCGTGATCGTGGGCATCATCTTCGTGGCGCATGGCGCGCAGAAGCTGTTCACCTACGGCCTGGCGGGCGTCTCGGGCTCGTTCGCCGGCATGGGCATCCCGCTGCCGGGCATCACCGGGCCCGCCGTGGCGTTCCTGGAGTTCTTCGGCGGCATCGCGCTGATCCTGGGCCTGCTGACCCGGCTGGCGGCGTTGGGCCTGGCCATCAACATGTTCGGAGCCATTTTCATGGTGCACTACGCGGCCGGCTTCTTCCTGCCGCAGGGCTACGAGTTTGCGCTGGCGCTGCTCGGCGGCTCGGTCGCCCTGGCGATGGCGGGTGCCGGTGAGTACTCGGTGGATGCGGCCATCGCGCGCCGCCGCGACGACGCCGCCGGCCGCTTCTGAGCACTCCTCCTCTTTCCGCGAGGATACGCACGATGACGATCACCGATCGCGCCGCGGCCAGCGGCGAGCAGGGCGTGGCGCCCGCCGGATTCCGTCTTCCGGCCGCCACGCGGCTGGGGCGGGTGCGCCTGCAGGTGGCCGACCTGGCGCGGTCGCTGGCCTGGTACGGCGACGTGCTGGGGTTGCGGGTGCTGGAGCGCGCGGACGGGCACGCCACGCTGGCGGCCCACGGCGACGACCGCCCGCTGCTCGAGCTGCACGAGCGTCCCGGCGCGGCGCCCGCTCCGCACCGCGGACGGCTGGGGCTGTACCACTTCGCCATCCTGCTGCCGGACCGCGCGGCGCTGGGCCGCTTCGTCGCCCACCTGGCGGAGGTCGGCGAGCGGGCCGGGGCCTCGGACCACCGGGTGAGCGAGGCGCTGTACCTGAACGATCCGGACGGGCTGGGCATCGAGGTGTACGCCGACCGGGCGCGCGGGAGCTGGGCGTGGCAGAACGGGCAGCTGGCGATGGATACGCGTCCGCTGGACCTGGAGAGCCTCGTTCGCGCCGCGGAGGGCCAGCCGTGGACGGGAATGCCGGCCGACACCGTGATCGGCCACGTGCACCTGCACGTCGGCACGATCGACGAGGCGGCGTCGTTCTACCACGGCGCGCTCGGGTTCGACAAGGTGGTGTGGAGCTATCCCGGCGCGCTCTTCCTGTCCGCGGGCGGCTATCACCATCACCTGGGCCTGAACACCTGGGCCGGCGCCGGCGCACGCCCGGCGGGCGAGAACGACGCGCGGCTGCTCTCGTGGCAGATCATCGTCCCCACGTCAGCCGACGCGGACGAGGCGGCGGCGAGCTTCCGGTCTGCCGGGTACACGGCGGACCGCAGGGATGGCGGATGGCGCTCGGCCGACCCGTGGGGCACCGAGTTGCACCTCACCGCGGACGACTGATCTCATCCAATGAACGCACGCGACGCCCGGAGCCAGTCGCTCCGGGCGCCGCTTTTTATCACCATGCTTGCCAGCCGCACCGCCGCACCGTCATCTTTCGGCCGCTCCCCTGCTCTCTTCAACCGCGCGCGGCCGATCGATGGACTTCCTTACGGGCTACTGGTTCTTCGGCTCTCTGCCGATCCTGGCGCTGCAGATCTTTCTGGCCGTGCACGCCGTCCGCACCGGGCGGTTCTACTGGCTCTTCATCATCTTCTTCTTTCCGCTCGTCGGCAGCCTGGTGTACTTGTTCGCCGAGTACCTGCCCAGCGCGCGGGCCGGCCGCTCGGGGCTGTCGACGGTCACGAAGACGGTGAAGAAGGTGCTGGATCCCGGCGCGGAGATCCGCCGGCTGGAAGACCAGCTTTCACTCACGGACACGCACGACAACCGTGTGGCGCTGGGGCGCGCGTACCGGCAGGCGGGGCGCCTGGACGACGCGATCCGGATGTACGAAAGCAGCCTGGAGGGGATGTACTCCGACGCCCCGCGGGCCCTTTCGGAGCTGTCCGTGGCGTACTACCTGGCGGGGCGGCTGGGCGACGCGCGCGCCACGTTCGACCGCCTGCGCCGCGCACGCCAGCCCACGGCCGAGGAGCTGACCATCAGCGGGCGCATCGCCGAAGATTCCGGCGACCTGGAGCTGGCGCTGCGCGAATACACGGCCGCCGCCCCCGGTGCCGGCGCCGAGGCCCGCTGCCGGCAGGGGCTCGTCCTCAAGCGGCTGGGCCGCGACGCCGAGGCCATGCGCGCGTTCGAGGAGATCCTGCGCCACGCGCGCGTGTCGCCGGGCCACTACCGCAAGGCCGAGAAGGAATGGATCGACATCGCGCAGCGCGAAACCAAGGGCGCCGGGGCCGCGCGCTGACCGGCTCCACCCGCTGATCTACTCGAGAAGCAAAAGCGCGCGCCGCCCGGGATGGGCCGGCGCGCGCTTCTGCGATTCGAAGCCCGGGATCGTCCCGGGCGGTTAGACCCCCGCGGCCAGCGGCTCCAGGGCGGCGTCGAGCCCCGCGCCCGCGGTGCCGGCCAGGAAGCGCTCGGCGATCTCCACCTGGTCGGCGCTGCCGATGTACAGCGGGGTGCGCTCGTGCAGCGACTCCGGCTCGATCTCCATGATGCGGCTGGTGCCGGTGGACGCGCGTCCGCCCGCGTGCTCGGCGATCATGGCCAGGGGCGCGGCCTCGTACAGCAGGCGCAGCTTGCCGCGCGGGTTCTTGTCGTCGGCCGGGTACATGAACATCCCGCCGTACAGCAGGTTGCGGTGGAAGTCGGCCACGAGCGAGCCGATGTACCGCGCGCTGAACGGCTTGGGATTGGTGCCGTCGAGCCCCTTAAGGTAGTCGACCAGCGCGCGCTGCTGGGGCGACCACTTCATGAAGTTGCCCTCGTTGACGCTGAAGATGCGCTGCCCCGGGATGGGAATGCGGATGTCGGGATGCGAAAGCAGGAACTCGCCGATGGACGGCTCCAGCGTGAAGCCGTGCACCCCGTTGCCGGTGGTGTACACCAGCATCGTCGACGAGCCGTACACCACGTACCCGGCCGCCACCTGGCTGTAGCCCGGCTGCAGGCAGTCCTGGGCGCAGCCGCGGGGGTGCTCGCTCACCTTGCGGTGCACCGAGAAGATGGTGCCCACGCTGACGTTTGCCTCGATGTTCGACGAGCCGTCGAGCGGGTCGAACAGCACGCAGTACTTGCCCGTGGGAAAGCGGTCGGGGATGGGGATGAAGTCCGCCACCTCTTCCGACGCCATGCCGCACAGGTGCCCCGTGTGGTCCAGCGCCTTGAAGATCACCTCGTGGGCGTACTCGTCGAGCTTCTTCACCTCTTCGCCCTGCACGTTCACCTCGCCCGTGTAGCCCAGCACGTCGGCCAGGCCGGCGCGGCGCACCTCGCGGGCGATCATCTTGGCCGCGAAGGCGATGTCGTACAGGATGTTGGAAAACGCGCCCGTCGCTTCCGGGAACTGGCGCTCGGCCTCGATGATGTGACGCTCGATGGTCACCAGGGACTTGCTGGTCACGCCTTCCTCGCGGGTGCGGATTTCCGTTCCAATGCGGCAAACTCCCTCTGCCGCGCGTACGCTTCTACTTCGTACGGGTTCTTCCGATACCCGTGGCGCAGCCATTGGCCGCAGTACTTCAGCGCGAACAGCGGGTCGCTCTTCCACTGCTGCACGTGCACAAGCTCGTGCACGATCAGGTCGGGGGTGATGGGCTGCTCCGCGTTGAACAGGATGGTGCGCCCCAGCGTCACCGCCCCCGCGGGCGCCCTGCCGCCGCCCATGAACACCCCGCCGATGGCCGGGATCAGCCGGTTGCGGCGGATCACCACGCCGGGCGGCACCGGGTGGGGCAGCTCCGCGTCGGGCACCCGCGGCCCCAGCACGCGGTCGGCGATGCGCGCGGCCAGGCTCACGGCACCCTCGTCCACGACGTTCCGCCCTCTTCCACCACGATGCGCACCGTGCCGTCCTCGTCCGTGCGCGCGGCGTCGATCCCTCGCGCCCGCAGGCGCGACAGGACTTCGCGGTGCGGATGGCCGTACCGGTTGCGCGCCCCCGCCGAAACCACCACCAGCTCCGGCTTCACCGCGTCCAGGAACGCCGCGGAGGAGGAGGTGCGGCTGCCGTGGTGCCCGGCCTTGAGCACGTCGCCGCGCAGGGCGCCGGCGCCGTATCGCTGGATCATGCGTTCCTCCACCCAGGCCGGCGCGTCGCCGGTGAGCAGCGCGGTGAACCCGCCATAGCGAACGCGGACCACGGCGGAAATGTCGTTTGCGTCGGCTGGGGCGTCAAGAGCGTCCACGGCGGGCCAGAGGAAGACGATCTCCACTCCGTCCACCCGCAAGGCCCGGTCCTGGCTTGCCGCAGCCCACGGCACATCGCGCTCCTCTGCCGTCTGCAGCGTTTCCAGGTAGATGGGGGAGCCGACGGGAACGCCGGGCTCGATCAGCCGACCCACCGGCATCCCCCGCATCACCGCCGCCGCCCCGCCGATGTGGTCCGCGTGCGGATGCGTGAGCACCATCGCCTCCAGGCGCCGGGCCCCGCTCGCCCGCAGAAACGGAAGTACCCGCCGCTCCCCCGCGTCCCACCCGTCGTCCCGCTCCCCCGCGTCGATCAGCAGCCACCGCCCCGCGGGCGTCCGCAATGCGACGGCATCGCCCTGCCCCACGTCGATGAACGCCAGCTCCACCCCGCCGTCCACCGCCCTCCCCGCGAAGGGAAGCAGCAGGAACGCCGCGGCGGACGACATCACGGCGACCGCCCACCTCACCCGGTCGCGCATCCGCGCCGTCGCGTCCAGCGCGAGCAGGAAGGCGAGGCCCGCCAATCCCCACAGCCACCATTGCGGCCGGGCGACCGCGGCGTGTCCTCCGGGAACCAGCAGCGCCACGTCCACGACGCGGTTCAGCAGGTCCAGCGCCAGCCCCGCCCCGTCCGCGACCAGCCGCGCGACGGGCGGGGCGACGGGCTCCAGCACCGCCGCCGCCCCGATCCCCACCAGCGCCAGGCTGCTAAGGGGAATCGCGGGCAGGTTCGCGATGATCGATATCGCGGCGACCTGCCCGAAATGATGAGCAACTACGGGCGCCGTCGTAACGAACGCGGCCACGCTGACGACGAGCGACTCCGCCGTCCACCGCGCGGCCGGATTGCGCCGATACCGCTCCGGGATGCGCCGCAGCATCGGGCCGCGCAGGAGGATGATCCCTAAGACTCCTGCAAATGACAGTTGGAAGCCCGGATCCAGCGCGGCCATCGGCTGCACAGCCAGAATCAGCAGCGCGGCGGCGGAGACGATGGGGAGCGATGCGGACGGGCGCTGCAGCACCGTGGCGAGCAGGGCGAGCGCCATCATGATCCCCGAGCGGACGGCGGACGCAGGCGCGCCGATCAGGGCCAGGTACGCGGCGATCAGCG
Source organism: Longimicrobium sp. (assembly GCF_036399935.1). GTDB lineage: Bacteria > Gemmatimonadota > Gemmatimonadetes > Longimicrobiales > Longimicrobiaceae > Longimicrobium. The sequence goes on along the minus strand of NZ_DASWMD010000012.1, from coordinate 80,554 downwards.
CGATGGTCAGCCAGGCGACGCGCGAGCGCGACAGCCGCAGCATCCGCCCGATGAGCACGAACACGGCGCCGAGCAGGGCCACGTGGGTGCCGCTGATGGCCAGCAGGTGCACCAGCCCGGTCTGCGCGAACCGGTCCGCCAGCGTGCGGTCCAGCGTTTCGCGCCGCCCCAGCAGCAGTGCGTCGGCCAGCGGGCCGTGCCGCCCCATCAGCCGGTGCAGCTGCGCCTCCGCACGCCCGCGCGCCCAGAGCAGCGGGTGCGCGGCGGCGCGCGGCGGGGCGAGCACGCCGATCGAATCGGCCATCACGAACCCGGCCCAGGCGGGCTCGCGCGGCCAGGCGCTGCCCAGCACGGGCTTGGGCATCGGCCGCCATCGGCCGCGGAGGACCACTTCCGAGCCGGCCAGGGCGGGACTGGATCCGCGCGGCAGGCGGACGCGCATCCCTCCCGTGCATCCCGCGATCGGTCCTCCCGCGGACGAAACGGCGCCCGCGTGCACCGGCAGCAGAGGGCGGCGCGCGGCGGAGTCCGGCGGCGGCATCCAGTTGGCCGCGAGCACCCCGCGGACGACGAGTTGGTCCCCATCCACCAGCCACACCCGGCAGTCGCGCTCGGCATTCACCCGCGCACCGGCGCCATGCCCCACCCCGGCGGCCATGATCGCGCCGAGGATGAGCAGTCCCGTGGCTCGCGCGGACATTGCCGAGCCGACCAGCCGGCGGTGAAGCCAGGGGGCAAGAAGAAGCGGCACCGCAGCGAGTGCGGTACCGCCTGTGACTCCATCGACGCGCAACCCGATCAGCAGCCCGGCCAGGAAGGCGAAAAACGCGAGAACGAGGGGCAATCGAAGCTGGTTCACCCTGGCCGGGAGAGCAGACGGATTCGCGAGATGTGGACGGCTCGCATGATAATCGGCATATCTCGATTCTCCTAACCGCGAGCCGCCACCGTGCGGACCCATTTCCCGACATGCAGATCGGCAGAAACAGAACCGCCGCGCCCCCGGGTGGGAACGCGGCGGTGCCCTTCAGCGGATCGTGCGGCTCAGCACTGGTAGCCGCAGCAGGTACCGACGGGATCAGGCGACGTCGGCTCGCACGTTCCTCCCCCGCACGAGGCGTCGCAGGTGGGGCAGCCCGGACAGGTGCAGTTCGTCCAGCAGGTGCACTGCTCGCCGAACACCGTGCCCTTCTGGTCCTTCGCCGCCGTGGTTTCGAAGCTGTTCACGCGGATCTCGTCCAGCTGCAGCTTGACCTTCTTCATGGATCCATCTCCCGGTGAGGGTGAGCGCAGCGGCCACAAAGGCCGCACCCGGGCGCAACCGGAGGTCGCGACCACGGAAAGTCCACCTCGTGCCCCAAACCGACCGCGGAGTTGCGAGATGGTCAACCATAAGATTGTCTGCTTCCGTAGCGATTGCAAGGAGATTATTTCTGCTCCCGCAAGCCGCCGCAGTTCGGCGGCCATCTCCTCCGCCCCATGAGGATTGCGGCAAAGACGAACCGCCGCCCCCTGCGAGGGAGCGGCGGTGACGTACCGACGGCGCGATGTCAGTTCAACGGTGGATCGGGCTGCTGGCGACGGGCAAGGGTGGAGTCATGTGCCTGCTCGCCGTCTGCGCCGTAGCCGGGACCATCATCGCCCGGGAACCCGGCCGTGACGTCGTCGGCGGGAAACGCCACGGTCTCGTCCCCGGGCCCGGGCTGATGCCGGGCGGGGGAGGCCGCGACGGCCGGCCACGCGGACGTGCCCGGGACCGGGGGGGCGCCCAGCAGCCCGCGCGCGCGCAGCTCCTCGCGCATCCGTAGGTCGTGCCGCAGGCTGAGCGCCAGCATCGCCAGCATGCCGGCCAGGAACGCCAGGAACAGCACCACCGTGAGCGGGGCGCCGTAGAACGTGGCGATGCCCAGGTGAACGATGGCGCGCTCCCCGCGGTTCAGCCAGGTGAGCAGCCCCGCGGCCAGGGCAATCCCTGCCGGGGGCAGCCAGCGAGGGATCGTCACGCGGCCGCCAGCGCGGGAATCAGCTCGCCCGTGAACGTGGCCCCGGTGGTGGAAACCAGCGTCACGTCGACGAAGTAGCCGATCAGCTCGGCGGGTGCCTCGAACGTGACCACCTTGTTGCTTTCCGTGCGCCCCTGCACGCCCCCGCGCCGGCCTTCCTTTTCTACCAGCACCTCGACGGTGCGCCCCACCTCGGCCTGGTACATCTCCGCCTGGATTCTGCGGTGAACGGCGATCAGCCCCTCCAGCCGCGCCTGGCCAACCTCGTCGGGAACGAACTGGTCGCGCGGCAGGCGGGTGGCCGGCGTGCCATCGCGCTCGGAGTACTTGTACAGGAACGCGTCGTCGAACCGTACCGCGCGCACCAGGTCCAGCGTGGCCTGGTACTCCTCGTCCGTCTCTCCGGGAAAGCCCACGATGATGTCGGTGGAAAGCGCGATGCCGGGCATGGCTTCGCGCACCCACTCGATCTTTTCCATGTACTCGGCGACCGTGTACCGGCGCAGCATGCGCTTGAGGGTGCGGTCGTGCCCGGCCTGCACGGGCAGGTGAAGCTGCTTGCAGACCGTGGGCTCGGCGGCCATCACCTCCACCAGCTCGCGGGTGAAGTCGTTGGGATGCGGGCTGGTGAAGCGCACGCGGCGGATGCCCGGCACCCGCGCCACCTCGCGCAGCAGGCGGGGGAAGTTCCAGCCGCCGTGCTCGTACGAGTTCACCGTCTGGCCCAGCAGCGTCACCTCGGGCACGCCGTCCGCGGCCAGGGCGCGCACCTCGTCGAGGATGGCCTGCGGATCGCGGTTCTTTTCGTCGCCGCGCACGTACGGCACGATGCAGTACGTGCAGCGGTAGTTGCAGCCGCGCTGGATGGGCACCCACGCCGACACCGCCGACGTGCGGCGGGCGGTGATGCCCTCGTAGTTCTCGAACGGGTCGAAGTTGAGCACCGTCAGGCCGCGCGCCGCGATGGTTGTGGCCTGCGTGGCGGGCACCAGGCGCGCCGCCGCGGGGCCGCGGCGGGTGACCACCTCGGCCAGCTTTTCGGGGAGCTGGCGGTAGGCGTCGGGGCCCATCACCATGTCCACGCCCCCCGCCTTGCCCAGCAGCGACTCGCCCATTCGTTGCGCCATGCACCCCGTGACGCCGATGACGACATCGGGGTTGTCGCGGCGGATCTGCTGAAGCTGGCCCACGCGCCCGATCACGCGCTGCTCGGCGTGGTCGCGGATGGCGCACGTGTTCACCAGGATCACGTCCGCGTCCTCGGGCTTGTCGGCGGGGGTGTATCCCTGCTCCGCCAGGATGCCGTGCATCAGCTCGCTGTCGCTGATGTTCATCTGGCACCCGTACGTTTCGATGTAGGCTCGCTTCATGGTAGGCACTGCCGGTCCGGGGGGCGTAAGACTCCCGCGTACACCCGAGCCGCCGATCAGTTCGCGAGAGAGAAGGCTCGCGTATCGCGCGTGGGGGCTACGCGGCCAGTCGGGCGAGCGCGTCGACAGGCGAGACGGCGGGAATGCGTGAGTCCCGGAAATCAGCAAGATCACGGGTCACGATTACGTCCACTCCAACTTTCTGCGCGCACACCGCCTGCACCGCGTCTTCGAAGTCTCGCCACTGGAAGGCGAGCGCTTCCATAAAATCCGCCCTCTCGACGGGAACGACCTCCAGAACGCGAAGCAAGTCACCAATGGCCAGGGCAGCGGATTGGGTTCCCTCCGTTCGACGGATCACGTAGAACGCCGTTGTGAGCGTGTGCCCGGCGACGAACCCCGTCGCACGCTTGGCCTCGATCGCAGCGAAAACGCCTGCGGCGGCCTCGGCGAATCCCGGCCGCCGCTGTGCAAGGTCCAGCACGACGTTCGTGTCAACCAGAAGTTTCATCGACCGTACTTCTGCCAGAGGTATTCTTTGTAGTCATCCTCATCTACGCCCTGCCGAGCAACGCCGAGCAGCCGCCTGGTGATCGGGGGGAGGGACTGAATCCATTCCTCATCGCGGTCGCCACCAAACGTCGAACCGGACGACAGCGCACCGTCCCCGCGGTTTGTAGCTGAACCGTTGCCGTTGCCGTTGCCGTTCTGGTGCGCCGAGCCACCATTGCCGCATCCTCCATTCACCGGCAGTGCCGCGATCAGCTCGTTGAGCACGTCGGCTACATCGGCCCCGTGCTCGCGGCTGTACTGGCGGACGCGGTTCGCCATCTCCGCGTCCAGATCGACGATCAGGGTTTCTTTCGCCATGATTCCCTCCGAGGTGCGGCTCCGATCAACAATGCGCACGAACCGGACATTCGTCAATGCCCCTGACGCAGACGGCCCCGCGGTGGCGGGGCCGTCTGGTGATGCCGCAGCAAAGGTGTCCGTTAGTCGTCGGTGCCGGCGGGCTGGATGCCGGCGCCTCGGCGGCAGGTGATGACGAAGGCGGGCTCCGCGCGCTCGCAGTGGGCCGCGCGCCCGCTCGTGGTGTTTTCCAGCGAGGCGATGGTCTGGCCGACGGAACGGTAGCATTCCGTCTTTCCGCGCTCGTCCCGCACCAGCCCGCAGAAGCGGATGCCTTCGCCCGGGTCGGCGGCCAGGTTCACGAAGTTCACCGCCACCCCGGCGACGCACCACACCTCGCCCATTCCTTCGGCCAGGCCGCGCGCCAGGCCGCAGAACTCCAGCGAGCGCTGATGGTTCTGCGCGGCGTAGGCCGTGATGTCGCGCCCCAGGCTGCTGAAGCACGTGTGGCGATGTTCCAGGGGCGCCTCGCCGCACGCCCGTGCGGCGGCGCCCAGGTTTCCCTGCGTGAAGTACAGCACGGCCGACGTCTGCATGGTGTAGCAGGAGGTCCGGTACTTCTCGGCGACGGCGTTGCACGGATACTGGAAGTCGTTGCGGTCCAGCGCCTTCCACTCGCCGTGGTTCATCCCCGCCTGCTGCGCCGCCCCGTGCCCCGCGTGCGCGTCCGCCGAGCCCGCCTGGTGCCCGGCGTGCGCGTCCGCCGCTTGCGCCTGGTGGCCCGCGTGCGGATCGGCGCCGGCCGCGGCGTGCTGGCCCTGGGTGCCTGCGTGGCCCTCGGCGGTGTGGTGCGGGTGCGTGACGTTGACGATGTTCTCCATGAACACGCCGCCATAGCAGCTTCCGCGGATGAAGTCGTCCGTCGCCAGGTCGCACGCTTCCAGGGCCATGGGAACGTGGTTTTCGTGCAGCGCCATCACCCCGTGCCCCATGCCGTGCGCGCACTGGAAGAACAGGAACATCGACGCCCGGTGCGGCTCGCAGAGCGCGTCGATTTGCGGCGTGCCGATCTCCTGCCCCTGCGCCACCTGCGCCAGGAAGTATCCCTGGATCACGCCGTGATAGCATCCCGACATCTGCGAGGGCGTGCAGCCGGCGAAGGTGGCGGCGGCCGTCTCGGGCGAGCGGTACGCGGAGATGCCCAGCCCGTGCGCCAGCGCGTGGGCGTTGCGGCGCACCTCCTCGTCGGTGGCGACCAGCGTGTCGAGCACCTCCATGGACTTGGCGATGCCCGCGGGGTCGATCAATCCCGTGAGCGCGCGCTCCACGCACGCCGCCCTGCTCCCCTCGGGACGGCGGCAGCCCTCGCGCATCCACGTGGCGATCTCGCCCGCGGGCGACTGCGCGCTCCACGACGCGGGCGCCAGCGAGGTGCGCGGGCCCACGTCGGCCGGCGAGGGACCGTACGTCCCGCGCTGTGAAGGCGAGCACGACGCGGCAAGCAGGGCAACGCAGCCGGCCGTGGCCGCGCGCAGGAAACGGGGAAGAACGGATGTCATCGGTCGGATGTGGATCGGTGATTCGGCGGGTGCGGATCGGCCTGCCCGCTCGCAAGTTGGCGGCCAGCCCCGGTCAATCGTCGCTCGCCGAGGGGTCCAGCCGCGCGCCCTGGCGGCAGCTGGCGACGTGCTCCGGCTCGGCCAGCGCGCACTGCTCGGCGCGGCCCTCGGGGGTGGCGACCAGGGTGCGCATGAACCGGCCGGCCGCCTCGTAGCACTCGCGCTTGGCCTCGCCGCCGTCTACCGCGCGGCAGAAGCGGATGCCGTCGCGCGCGTCGGCGGTCTGGTTGATCAGCGTCTCCGCCGCGCCGACCAGGCACCACGACTGCTCCCGCGTTCCCGTAGCCGCGCCCACCCGCCGGCACGCCTCGATGCTGCGGCCGTGGTCCTGCGCCATCCACGCGGTCAGCTCGCGGCCCAGCCCGCTGAAGCAGGCCAGCCGCATCCCCTCGGGCGCGCCGGCGCACATCCGCGCCGTGGCTGCCAGGTCGCCCTGGGTCCACTGCATCACCGGCGAGCTCTGCATGTTGTAGCAGGACGCCTGGTACTTCTCGTCGACCACGCTGCAGGGGTACCGCGGGTCCGCCGGGTCCAGCGCCTTCCACTCGCCGTGGCCCGGCGCGGCGGCGTGTGCATCGTGGCCGCCCGACCCGTGCGCATCCGCCGCGGCGTGCTGCCCGTGGCCCTCGCCCTGGGTCTGCGCGTGGCCGGTGGCCGTGTGGTGCGGGTGCAGGGCGTTGACGATGTTCTCCATGAACGCGCCGCCGTAGCAGCTTTCCCGCACCACGGCATCGCTCGCCTGGTCGCACGCCTCCAGCGCCATCGGCAGCTGGTTCTGGTGCACCGTCATCAGCCCGTGCCCCATGCCGTGCGCGCACTGGAAGTACAGGAACGGCTTGTCCCCGTGCGGCGCGCAAAGGCCGTCCAGCACCGTGCGGTCGATGGCCTGGCCCTTGGCGCCCAGGTCCAGGAAGTAGCCCTGGACGACGCCGTGATAGCATCCCGACATCTGCGACGCGGGGCAGCCAGCGAACGTCTGCGCCACGGTCTCCGGCGATCGGTACGCGGAGATGCCCAGCCCGTGGGCCAGCGAGTGGGCGAGCGCCTTCACCACGGGCTCCCGGCCCGCGAGCGTGTCCAGCACCTCCATGCTCTTGCCGACCCCCGCCTGGTCGATCAGCGAGACCAGCGCCCGCTCCACGCACGGCCCGGCGCCTCCGGCCGCGCGCCGGCACCCCTGCCACGCCCACGCCGCGATCTCGGGCGCGGGCGACTGCGCCGTCCACTCCCTCGCCTCCAGCGCTGCCGCGGGCTCGGGTGCGGTGGATGGACGGACGGGCTGGCACGCGGTCGCCAGGGCCAGCGCGCAGGCGGCCATCGCCGCGCGAGCGGAGCGGAACGTGGAGGAGGTCATCGTGGACATGGGTGGAGGATGATTCGGAGAGCGGCCCCGGGCACTTCAGCCCCGGGCCGCTCTCAGCCGTCAGACCGGGGCCGCGGTCCCCACGAGGGACTCCAGCTCCTCGGCCCGGTGCTCGGCCGTGTGCTCGGCGACGATGCGGGCGCGCGCGGCGAGGCCGATGGCGCGGCGGTCGTCGTCGTGCGTGTCGGCGAGGATCTGGACGACTTCCTCCGTGGTCGAGGGAAGCAGGATCTCCTTCCCCGGCGTGAGGAAGTGGTCGATCCCCGGCCAGCGGTCGCTGATGATGGCGGCGCCGCAGGCCGCGGCCTCGAACAGGCGGACGGAGGGCGACCAGCCGGCAGCCACCATGTCGGCGCGGGTGGCGTTCAGCTGCCAGCGCGCGCTGCTGTAGAACACGGGATGCAGCGAGGGCGGCAGGTGCGGGTTGTGGAGCACGTTCGCCGGCCACGCGGTATCGGCCGGGTACTGCGGGCCCGCGACGTAGAACTTGCGCTCCGGCATCCGCCGCGCCGGCTCCAGCAGATAGCGCTCCAGCACCGGCTGCCGGTCGGGCGCGTAGGTGCCCATGTAGGCCAGGTCGCTCACCAGCAGCGGATCGATTTCCGTGGGCTGGTAGCGATCCACATCCACCGAGCAGTACAGCGGCCTCGCCTCCCGCGCGCCCAGTTCGCGCTCCAGAACCTCGTGAAGGAAAGGGCCGCCGGTGAACGAGAGATAGCGGGTGAACAGCGGCACCTGGTCGGGGCGCAGGTACTCCGTGCCGCCCGTCCGCAGTGCGGCGACGGTCACCGGCGTGTCGATGTCGTAAAAGAACAGCGGGTCCACGCCGGCCTCCGCCAGCGCGTCGATCACCCGCGGCCCGTCCTTGACGTACGAGCCGACGATCACGGCGTCCGCCTCCTTCGCCTCGGCGATGGCGCGCGGGGCGACGGCATCCCAGTCCTCGTACAGTTTCAGGTCCACGAAGCCTGGGCGCGCCATGTCGCGGTTGCCGCTGTACCAAGGCGCGTTCCACTCGTAGAAGGTGATCTCGTGGCCGCGCGCGCGAAAGGCGCGCAGCAGGGCCCGGTACGTGGTCGCGTGACCGTTGCCCCAGCTGGACGAGATCGTCAGGCCGAAGACGACGAGCTTCATACGGCGCTCCCCACCGGCGCGCGCAGGATGGCATCCATCTGCAGCGCCCGCTGTGCGTAGGTGTGGTCGGCCAGCGCGCGGCGGCGCCCGGCCTGCCCGATGCGCCGGGCGTCGCCGCCCGACGTTTCGCGGACGATGCGCGCCACGTCCTCGGCGCTGGAAGCGACCAGGATCTCGTCGCCGGGCGCGAAGAAGTCCTCGATCCCCTTCCACTCGTCCGTCACCTGGCAGCTCGCGGCGCCCGCCGCCTCGAACATGCGCGTGGCGGGCGACCAGCCGTTCTGCACCATGCTGTCGCGGTGGATGTTCAGCACCAGCCGCGCCGACGCGTTCACCGTGTTGTGCCGCGCGGTGGGCACGTGCCCCAGCGAGGTGACGTTGGCCGGCATCTCCTGCTTCCAACCCCACCCCTCGCCGCCCAGCAGGAACTTGTGCTCGGGGCAGAGCGCGGCGGCGCGGAAGAAGAACTCCTGCACGCGCGATTCGCGGTCCGGCAGGCGGTTGCCCATGAACAGGATGTCGTACTCCACGTCGACGCCTTCCACGGGCCGGTGCTCGTCCGGGTCCAGCGCGTTGTAGATGGGGGTGCAGGCGCGGGCGCCCCAGCTCTCGTATTCCTCCACGACGGGCGGCCCGCCGCCGTAGGTGAACACGTGGTCGTAGCGGGGGATGCAGGCGCGGAAGGGGTCCGCCTCGTCCGCGGCGATGCGGCTGAGCGTGGCGGGCGCATCCACGTCCAGGAACGCCGTCATCACCGTCCCTCCGGCGCGCGCGGCGACGGCCTCCTCCAGCTCCGCGTCCCACACGCCGACGCCGCTGCACTTGATTACCCAGTCGCTCTCGGCGAACGCCTGCTCCATCAGCGCGTCGCGCTCGGCCTCGGTCGTGTAGACGATCACCCGGGCGTAGGGCGGATCGTCCTTGAGGTCGCGGTTCTTCTGGCGGTCGTACGCGTCCGGCTCGCAGAAGGTAACCTGGTGCCCCAGCCCGTGAAGCGCGCGGATCAGCCCGCGATAGTAGGTTGCGGCGCCGTTCCAGTACGAGGAGACCAGGGACGAGCCGAAGAAGGTCAGGTGCATGCCGCCTCCGTGGTGGCGAGGGTGCCCGCGGCCCCGGCGCTCGCCAGCTCGCCGACGATGTCCAGCAGCTGGGCCGCGCGGTGGTCGCAGGTGTGGCGCGCCAGGATGGTTTCCAACCCGCGCTCCGCCTGGCGCTGGCGCGCGTCGTCGTCCGTGGCGAAGCGGCGCAGCGCGTCGCCCATCTCCGCCGGCGACTGCACGGCCAGGTAGTCGCCGGGGCGGAAGAGGTTCTCCGAGTCCAGCCACGGGGCGGAGACCAGCGGAATGCCGCAGGCCAGCGCCTCGAACACGCGGATGGTGGGGATGCCCCGAAGCGCCTCGACGTAGGCGCGGCGGGGAACGTGGAGCGTCACCCGGCTGTGGGCGAAGGCCTCCGGCACCTGGAGAGACGGCGCCCAGCCGCGGAACTCCACCCCCGCGTCGGCCAGCTCGGCCAGCGCGTACTCGGGATAGCGGACGCCGTGGGCCGCGAAGCGCAGCTCGGGAAAGCGCCGCGCGTTGCCCAGCCAGTAGTCGCGCAGCTCCTGCGTGCGCTCCTCGTCGCCCCAGTTGCCGATCCACATCACGTCCTGCGTCTTCGGACGATCAAGTGGCCGAAAGCGCACGGCGTCGGCCGCCTCGTGAAAGGTCCAGGCGCGTTCGACCGCGAACCGCTCGCGGTACACGTCGCGCAGCACGTCGCCGAAGGCCAGCACGCCGTCGTACGCCACAAGATCGAAGCGGGCGATGACCTCCGGCTGGCTCCACGGACGGTGGTGCGTGTCGTGGAAGAGGGCGATGCCCCCCGCCGCGCGCACCGCCGGGGCGATGGCGTTCACCACGTGCGGATCGTTCCACTCGTGGACGAGCACCACGTCCGCGCCCGCGACGGCGGCGGCCAGGTCGTCGCCCAGCGTGGCGGAGTGCGGATCGAACGAGCGGACGTCGATCTCGGGATAGGCGCGGGCGAACTCCACCACCGGTCCCACGCCGTGGTCGCGCAGCAGGTTCTCCAGCGACCAGGCGCCGCGCGGCTCGTAGCTCACCACCTGGTGCCCCAGGCGGGTGAGCGCGCTCATCAGCCCGCGGACGAAGTGCGCGTTGCCGTGGTTCCAGTCGGAAACGGCGCTGTGGACGAAGAAGACGAATTTCATGATGCCGCGGCCAGCGCGTCGGCGCGTCGGCGTTTCGCCTCCCCGCCCCGCGCCAGCTCGTGATAGAGTTCGATGTAGTCGCCCGCCATGCGCGCGGCGGTGTAGCGGCGCGCGGCGCGGGTGCGTGCGCCGGTGGCCAGCCGCTCGCGGCGCTTGGGATCGCCCGCCAGCCGGCGGATGGCCTCCGCGAGCGCCGCGGCGTCGCCGGCGGGGAAGAACTCCGCGCAGCCGTCCCACAGCTCGCGGAAGCTGCCGATGTCGCTCAGCACCAGGGCGCACCCGTGCAGCGCGGCCTCCAGCGGCGCCAGGCCGAACGGCTCGTAGCGGCTGGGGGCGGCGTAGATGGAGGCGCGGCGCATCCACTCGTCCACCTGCGCGCGCTCCACCCGGCCGTGCGAGACCACGTGGCGCGGCTGGTACGCATCGCCGTGCGCGGCCGTCTCGCCGATGACGTGCACCGGCGGCCCGTCCGGCCCCAGCACCCCGGCCGCGGCATCCAGCACGTCCACGCCCTTTCCCGCGTCCCACAGCCTGCCGACCGTCAGCACCAGCGCGTCGGGCCGGGGCGCGGGTTCGTCCGGGGCGAGGTGGGTGCCGTTGTGGATCACCCGGGGCGCGGGCACGCCGTAGTGCCGCATCACCAGGTGGCCCTGGTATGCCGTGGGCGCGACGACGGCGTCGGCGGCCATCAGCCCGGCGTGCAGCCACTCGCGGTAGGCGCCCCACTCGGCGGCGGGCGCTGGGTTGCCCTCGACCTCGGTGAACCACGAGAGCACGTCGCTGTGCACGGCGACCAGGACGGGCGCGCTGAACGGGTGCACCGCGTAGGCGACCTGGTTCAGGTGCACCACGTCGGCCGCGCACAGCGTGCACAGGCCGCTCAGCCACTCGCCCGCGGCCCGGACGTCCGCCTGCGCATCCCCCATCCACTCCAGCTTGTACGGCCGCCACACCACCTGCACGCCGGGGGGGAGCGCGGCCAGCCGCTCGTCGCGGGGCTCGCCGATGGCGGCCACCAGCACCTCGTGCCCGGCCGCGTCCAATTCACGGGCCAGGGTGACCGTGTGGTCCCACACCCCGCCGACCGTGTCGGTGGTGAGGAGGACCTTCATCGCCCGTAGATGCGGTCCAGGACGGCGGCCACGTCCACCAGCCGCTCGGCCTCGGCGTCGAAGCGCGCGCCCTCGGACAGGCGCCGGGCCCAGTCCACCGCCGCGCGCCCGCCCCACTCGTCGGGCGGCGTCGCGAGCGTATCGCGCGAGGTGCCGTGGTACGCCTCGGCGGTGAAGTCGTAGAACGAGCCGTTTACGTTCCTGAGCGCCGCGCCGCCGCCCGTGCCGTAGAACGAGGCGCCGATCACCGCGTCCTGCCCGGCGGAAAGCTTCCACGAGCACGCCAGCTGCACCGTGGTCCCGTCCGCCAAATCGACCGTGGCCGACGCGTAGTCTTCGCACCGGTCCGCGGCGGCGCCCAGCGGCTCGCCGCCTGCGAAGAGGCGCGACCGGACGTTCTCCGCCGCGGGAAAGCCCAGCGTCCACAGGGCCAGATCGACCAGGTGCACGCCGAGGTCCATCACGCAGCCGCCGCCGGAAAGGGCGGGGTCGTAGAACCAGGGCTTGTCGGGGCCGTAGGCGTTGTGGAAGACGAGGTCCACCGCGTACACCCTGCCCAGCTCGCCGCGGCCGATGCGCTCGCGGATGGCGCGCATCCCCTCGGTGAAGCGGTAGGAAAGGTCGACGGCGAGCAGGCGGTCCGCCACGCGCGCCGCGTCGACGACGGCGCGAACTTCATCCGCCGTGCGCCCCAGCGGCTTCTGGCAGAAGACGGCGACACCGGCGTTCAGCGCGCGGATGGACTGTTCGGCGTGCATGGCGCTGGGCGTGGCGATCACAATCCCATCCAAATCCATCGCCAGCAGCGCATCCAGCCCGTCCACCACCTCCGCATCCGGCGCGGATTCCTTGGCCGCCGCGATCATCTCCGGAGACGTGTCCGCGACCGCGGCGACGCGCCCCAAGCCCGCCTTCACGATGGCCTCCATGCGGTTCCGGCCGATCCAGCCGACACCGAGAAACCCGAGTGCGGGAGTGCGGGAGTGCGTGAGTGCGGAAGTGGCTTCCGTGCTCGCTTCCACAGATTGCGCTTCGGTCAGGACTTCGCTCACTCGCGTCTCCGGAGGATCTACAAAGCTGAGAAAAAACGGGCTGCCCCGTTTCGTCCGTTCAATGGCGGACCCGCCGTGTGTGGCGGATCCCTCAGTCGCTGCCGTCTATCGTGTGAGTGCCGGGCCGGCGTGGCCGCTCCACCATCGGGATGACATCCGCCCGGCCCGTCGTTTCACTTCCGCACTCACGCACTCACGCACTCACGCACTTCCCCTCAAGCCTCAGTGCGCACCAAAGCTTTGAGAAACCCATCCGGCCGGTCGCGCGTCGCGTTCAGGGCCTCGTCCAGCTGGTCGAGCGCGAAGGTGTGCGTGTACAACGGCGTGGGGTCCAGCCGGCCCGAGGCGACCGCGTCCACCGCCAGGCGAATGCCCTCGATGTACACCGCCGGATCGCGCTCGTGGGCGTTGATCACGTCCAGGCCGCGCCAGTTCCACATCTGCATGTTCACCTGCCGCGGGCCGTCCTGGTGGTAGCCCGCGATCACCAGCCGGCCGCGCTCCCTGGTGATCTCCGCCGCCAGGTCCAGCGGCCACTGCTTGCCTACCGCCTCGATCACCCGGTCGGCCAGCACGCCGCCCGTCAGCTCCTTCACCTTCTCAATGATCGCCCAGTGGTCGTCCATGGCGATCGTCTCGTCCGCGCCCATCTCCCGGGCGACGTCCAGAGAGAAGGGACGGCGGCTGATGGCGATCACCCGCGCGCCGGCGTCCTTGGTCAGGCGCGTGAGCAGCGCGCCCAGGAAGCCGATGCCCACGATGGCCACCGTCTGCCCCGCCTGGATGTCGCTGCGGCGGAAGATGTTCATGGCGCACCCCAGCGGCTCGCCGGGAAACGGCTGCCCGTCCAGCGCCGCGGGAAGCTTCACCGTCGCTGACGCGTCGGCCACGTCGTACTCGGCGTACGAATTGTATGAGAGGGCCGCCACGCGGTCGCCCACGGCGAACTCGTGCACGCCCTCGCCCACCGCGTCCACCACGCCCCATCCCTCGTGCCCCATCCCGCCGGGGTCGGTGGGAAACTTCATCCAGTCGGGGCCGGACCAGGGCGTCAGGTTGGACGCGCACACGCCGCACCCCTCCAGGCGAAGGCGCACCTGCCCGGGTCCCGGCTCGGGAACCGCCACCTCGTCCACCGCAATCCGGCCGGGGCCGGTCAGCCGCACCGCGCGCATGGTCGCGGTGATGGTCTCGTCTTGAATCGTCATCTCCAGGTAGTTCAGGGCACCGCGGCGGCCTGGGCCAGCAGCGCCTCGTCGGCCTCGGCGGCCAGGCTGGGCACGGGCGACATCAGGTCGGCCTCGCGCAGCCAGTCGACCAGGTTCTCCAGCCCGGCTTTCCACGAGGTGCGCGGCTTCCACCCCAGCACCCGCTCCAGCTTGGCGTTGTCGCTCACGTAGATGCGCTGGTCGCCGGGGCGCCACTCGGCCATGCGCACGGGCACGGAGCGGCCGGTGATCTCGATCAGCCGGTCGATCACCCCGCGCACCGTCACCGCGTTGGCCGCGCCGCCGCCCACGTTGAACACCTGCCCCGCCACCGTGTCGATGCGCCCCATGGCCAGGCGCATGGCCTCGACCAGGTCGTCGATCCACAGGATGTCGCGAACCTGGCAGCCGTCGCCGTAGATGGTGATGGGCTCGCGGCCGAAGAGCGCGCGCCCGAAGTGCGCCACCCACCCCTGGTCCTCGGTGCCGAACTGGCGGGTTCCGTAGATGCAGCTCATCCGGAAGACCACGGTGCGCAGCCCGTAGATGCGGGCGTAGTCGTGCACGTACTGGTCGGCGGCGCCCTTGCTGCAGCCGTAGGGCGAGTGGAAGTCCAGCCGCGCGTCCTCGCCCACGCCGGCGCGGCGGTCGGCGTAGCGGTAGGCGTCGCCGGCCAGCTCCACCTTCACGTCGTCCATCCCCCCGTACACCTTGTTGGTGCTGGTGAAGAGGACGGGGGGCGAGTCGTCCATGGCGCGGGCCGCCTCGAGCACGTTGAAGGTGCCCAGGATGTTGGTCTGCAGGTCCGTCCGCGGGTCGTCGAGCGAGGTGGTGACGGCCACCTGCGCGGCCAGGTGGAACACCTGCTTGCTCTGCCTGACCAGCGCGCCGATGCGGTCGGCGTCGCACACGTCCACCTGCTCGATGCGCACGCGGTCGCCGTGCTGGCCGCGAAGCCACTGGGCGTTCAGCCGCACCCCGTCACGGGAAAAGTTGTCGGCCACGATCACCCGCTCGCCGTCGCGCAGCAGCGCGTGCGCCAGGTTGCTGCCGACGAAGCCCGCGCCGCCCGTGATCAGGATGTGGTCACGCGTTCCCTTCATCGTCCCCTCCTCACAGCGTAAGTCCGCGGGCGGCCAGCTCGGCCGCGTGGGCTTCCACCCCGTCCTGCGGGCGGTCCTGCTCCTGCAGCCAGGCCACCAGCTCTTCCATCCCCTGCTCGAACGTCACCCTTGGCTCGTACCCCAGCACCTCGCGGGCAAGGGAGATGTCGGAGAAGCAGTGCCGGATGTCGCCGACGCGGTACTTGCCCGTCACCTGCGCCTCGATGTCGCTCCCCAGCACGCGCGCCAGCGTCTCGGCCACCTCGCGCACGCTCACGCCGCGCCCCGAGCCTACGTTGAACGCCTTGCCCGCCGCGGCTTCTTCGTCCGCCGCCAGCAGCAGCGCCTGCACGACGTCGTGCACGGATACGAAGTCGCGCCTCTGCTCGCCGTCTTCGAAGATCAGCGGCGGCTGGCCGTTCAGCAGCCGCGCGCTGAAGATGGCGGCCACCCCCGTATAGGGATTGGAAAGCGCCTGGCGGGGGCCGTAGATGTTGAAGAAGCGGAGCGCCACCGAGGGAATTCCGTACGCCGCGCCGATCTGCAGGACCATCTTTTCCTGGTCGGCCTTGGTGAGCGCGTAGATGCTGGTGGGGTCCAGCGGCTTGCCTTCGTCGGTGGGCAGGGGCCGCAGCTCGGTGCCGTCCACGTCGCGCGGCTCCCACTGGTGGGCGCGCAGCTGGTCCGCCGGGCGCAGCGTGTTGCGCGGCTCGGCGCCGTCGGGGCGGCCGTAGCGGCCCTCGCCGTAGATGGACATGGACGAGGCCACGATGAGCTTGCCGACGCTCAGCTTCTTCGGGCCGTTGCGGTCGTCGACCAGGGCCTGCAGCAGGTGCGCGGTGCCCATGGCGTTGACGGCGGTGTAGTCGGCGATCTGGTACATCGACTGGCCCACGCCCACGGCGGCCGCCAGGTGATAGACCACGTCGATGTCCTGCAGGCTGGCGAGCACCTCGCCGGCGTTGCGCATGTCGCCCTGGACGAACTCGGCGTCGGAGGGCACCCAGTGCGGCCGGCGCCCCTCGGGGTGAACCTGCGGATCGAGGTTGTCGAAGATGCGCACGCGGTCGCCGCGCGCCAGCAGCGCGTCTACCAGGTGGCTTCCCACGAACCCCGCCCCTCCCGTCACCAGCACTCTCCGAGCCGACACTCCCCACCTCCGTTCGCGGTGATCCCACGGCGCCGCGCCCCCGGCGCGCCCGCCCTTCCCCTCCCTGCTCCGAGCACCCGATACGTCCCGTTCGGCGCGCTCACGCGGCCAAAATCGTCCCCGCGAGCCCAGGAATCAAGCAGCACGTTGGGGCCACCCGGCACCGCACTCCCGCATCTTCAACATCTACATACGTTTGCGGAACGCGTCCACTTCTACCGCCGCCTGCTCCACAAGCGGCGCGGGGGACCGAGACCGATCCCCCGCCCGCGGAGAGTGCCGTGTCAGACGCGGACGCCGCGCACCGGCAGCCGGAGCCGTCCCAGGTGCCTCACCCCTGCTCCGCGCCCAGGCGGCGGGCGTAGTCGCCGTCCCAGCGCTCCATCCGCCCGTTCACCTCCTCGGCCGGCACGCCGGCGACCAGGCGCTGCGCCAGGCGCACGCCCAGGCGGCGCTCCTGGGCGCGCAGGTACTCGGCGGAGTGGCCGCGCTCCAGGTGCTCGGAGGCTTCCATTTCCAGCGAGAAGGCCAGCTTGTCGAGGTCGGTGAAGATGCGGCCGCGAAGGTCGACCGCCTCGGGTGCGTCGGTGCCGCTGGGCTGGCTGAGCATTCAGGTGCGCGTGGGACGGGGGTTCAGGTACCTCCCGGGCCCGAAAGCCCGCGTGGCGCGGGGCTTTTCGGCAAAACGTATGTAGATGCTCAGGCAAAGAACATGCCGTTCACTTGTTGAACGGCGCTGGGGAAATACGGGCTGTTCCGGACAGGTGGATGCAAATTCCATGTACCCCCGCAGGCAGAGCCCCGCGCCAGGCGCCACCGGGGCGGCCCCGGGCGCGTTCGATCCGCCGGTCAGCTCCGCGCCCACTCGCCGTACAGGGGGAAGCGCGAGCACAGCTCGGCCACCTCGCCGCGGACCGTGCGCGCCACGCCCTCGTCGTCGGCCTTCTGGATCACGCGGTCGATGAACGCGCCGATCGTCCGCATCTCGTCCTCGCCCAGCCCGCGCGTGGTCAGCGCCGGCGTGCCGATGCGCACGCCCGAGGTGACGAACGGCGATTCCGTCTCGCCCGGCACGGTGTTCTTGTTGACCGTGATCCCCGCCCGCTCCAGCGCCTTCTCGGCCACCTTGCCGGTGACGCCCTTGCTGCGCAGGTCCACCAGCAGCAGGTGGTTGTCGGTGCCGCCGGAAACGAGCGTAAAGCCGCGCTCCGTCAGCTCGCCCGCCAGGGCGCGCGCGTTGGCGATCACCCGCCCGCTGTAGTCGCCGAACTCCGGCCGCAGCGCCTCGCCGAAGGCCACGGCCTTGGCGGCGATCACGTGCATCAGCGGGCCGCCCTGGATGCCGGGGAAGATCTGCTTGTCGATGGCCTTGGCGTGCTCCTCGCGGCACAGGATCAGCCCGCCGCGGGGGCCGCGCAGCGTCTTGTGCGTGGTAGAGGTCACCACGTCGGCGAAGGGCACCGGGTTGGGATGGTGCCCGGTGGCCACGAGCCCGGCGATGTGGGCCATGTCCACCACCAGGCGCGCCCCGCACTCCTGCGCGATCTCGCCGAACGTTTCGAAGTCGATCTGCCGCGGATAGGCGCTGGCGCCGGCCACGATCACCGTGGGCTTCACCTTCATGGCCTGGTCGCGCAGGGCGGCGTAGTCGATCCGGTGGTCGTCGGGGCGAACGCCGTACGCCACCACGTTGTACAGCCGCCCGCTGAAGTTTACCG
This sequence comes from Longimicrobium sp., assembly GCF_036399935.1. Lineage (GTDB taxonomy): Bacteria > Gemmatimonadota > Gemmatimonadetes > Longimicrobiales > Longimicrobiaceae > Longimicrobium. Next base: position 62,661 of record NZ_DASWMD010000012.1, on the reverse strand, counting down.
GCGAGCCGTGCGTCAGGTGCCCGCCCTCGCTCAGGTTCATTCCCAGCAGCGTGTCGCCGGGCCGCATCAGGGCAAAGTAGACGGCCATGTTGGCCTGCGCGCCGGAGTGCGGCTGCACGTTGGCGTGCTCGGCGCCAAAGAGCTGCAGAAGGCGCTGGCGGGCCAGGTCTTCCACCACGTCCACCACCTCGCAGCCGCCGTAGTAGCGCTTGCCCGGGTAGCCCTCGGCGTACTTGTTGGTGAGCACCGAGCCCATGGCCTGCAGGACGGCCTGGGAAACGAAGTTCTCCGAGGCGATCATCTCCAGCTGGGTTTCCTGCCGGCTGGCTTCGTCCACCAGCAGGCGGTGGATCTCGGAGTCGGTTTGCTTCAGCGCGTCCATGCGTCTTTTCCCGGGCGTCACGGTCAGGATCGGGCACCTCCAAGGCGCGCAAACTACCCCGCGCCGGGCCCGGTGTACAGTGCCGGCCGCGCTCGTCGCACGTCCTTGAATCTGCTACGGGCGCAGCGGCCCGCACCTTGCCGGATGGCAGAACACATGTCGGTGCGCCCGTGCGTCGAGAGCCGCGCGCCGAAGGACGAGATCCAATCCGCGTACGGAGTGACCGATGAGAAACCTGCGCCACCTGGGCATCATGGCGCTTGCCGCCGGCCTGCTGACCACCTCCGCCTGTTCGGGCAACGACCGCGGGCGCAGCGTGCCCGGCGTGTTCCGCCCCAGCGTGGGCGAGCGCGACGGCCGCGATCGTGACGGGGACCGGAACCGCGACGCGCGGCCGAACAAGGACAAGGGCCGCCGCGACGAGACCCGCTGCAACGCCGGGCGTGGCAACGGAAACGGCAACGGGCGCTGCCGCAACGGGAACAACGGCAACGGGCGCAACCCGTAGCCTGTCGTCGCGGCCTCTGGCCGGATAAAAGACAACAGCGAAGTTTCAGAGGAACAGAGAAAAGCCAGAAATACAGAGCACCCGTCTTCCTCTGTATCTCTGGCTTTTCTCTGTTCCTCTGTACCCCCGCTTTTTCAGCGGGTCAGGCGGTAGATGAGCAGCGCGGCGCGCTTGATCTGCAGCGGAAGCGTTTCCAGGTCGATGCGCTCGTTGGGCCCGTGCGCCCCGGAGCCGTGCACGCCCAGCCCCGCGAGCGCGTCGGTGTACGGGGCCACGAACGACACGTCCGCCGCGCCGCGCCGGCCGGGGTCGAACGCCTGCATCGGCGCCGTGCCCAGGTCGCAGTTCACGGTGTTCAGCACGTCCAGCAGCGCCTGGTTCCCTTCCGTCGGCGGCATGGACGGATAGCCCTCGCCAAAGGTGATCTCGGCCTCCGTGCGCGGCAGGTGGCGGGCGACGATGGCCGTCATCCGCTCGCGCGTCCGCTGCAGCTGCTCGTCGGTGAGCGTGCGGATGTCGCCGGTGACGATGGCCGTCTGCGCGATCACGTTGGTCTTGCCGAACGCCGTCCCCGCGCTGCGCTGCGGATCGTACTCCACGTCCGTCCCGCCGACGATCACCCCCGGGTTGAAGGTGAGGTTGGGCTCGCCGCGCAGCTCCTCGTGAAAGGCGTTGAGGGTGCGCGCCGCCTCGAAGATGGCCCCGCTTCCCGAGCCCTCGCCGAACACGCCCGACGAGTGCCCCGTGCGCCCGCGCACCCGGAGCGTCCACCCGCTGCTGCTGCGCCGCGCGACCACGGCGTACTCGCCCAGGGAGTCGCGCGACCCCGTCTCGAACTCCAGCGCCGCGCCGCTGTTCCTGCCCGCCTCGATCAGGTGGCGCCGCGAGATTTCCAGCGGCCGCCCCGCCGACTCCTCGTCCCCCGTGAGCGCCACGGTGACGGTTGTGCCCTCCAGCGCGCCCGCCGCGTGAAGCGCCCGCAGCGCGTACAGGATCACCACGTCGCCGCCCTTCATGTCGTTCACCCCCGGCCCGGTGGCGAACCGTCCCTCGCGCACGAAGCGCTGGAAGGCGTCGTCCTTTTCGAACACCGTGTCCAGGTGGCCGATCAACAGCACGCGCCTGCCCTGCGTCCCGGTGCGGTAGGCGAACAGGTGTCCGGCGCGGTTCAGCGAATCGGGCATGCCGATCCACCGCACGTCGAACCCCAGCGAGTCCAGAGGCGCCTGGAAGTGCCGCCCCACCTCGCGCACGCCCTGCGGATTCAGCGTGCCGCTGTTGATGTTGACGATGCGCTCAAGGAAGTTCACCGCGTCGGCCGCGTGGGCGTCCACGGAACGCACGATGGCCTGCTCCTGCGGCGAAAGCTGCTGCCCCGCGGCGGGCGCGGCGGCCAGCGCCAGCAGCGGAACGAGGGCGGACGGGATCAGTCGGGAAGTCACGGCACTTCGGGGATCGCCGGGGACGATGGAAACCAGGAGTTGACGATAGCGCGCGGCCGGGCCCCAATCAACCGATCCCGCGACGGAATCGCGAGTTCTTGCCCTGCTACGGGATCAGCGGAGACACATGTTTGGCATGCTGGATGCTTTACCGGGCGCATCCCAAAGCCGGAAACAGCAGATTGCGGGAGCTACGCAATGAAACGCGTCCTTCTTGCCCTCGCGGCGACGTTCGCCCTGTCGGCCTGCCTGGATTCGCCCTCAGGGGTGGGGGAGCCCGAAACCCCTCCGGACCCGCCGGTGGGCACCGACCCCGTCGCCGCTGCGCAGGCCAGCACCACCTGCAAGGGGCGCTGCCTGGTACGGCTGGGCACCATCGGGTACTTCAGCTACGCGTCGCTGAACGAGCACGCCGAGGTGATCGCCGCCGGACACCGGTGGTCCAAGGCCACGGGGCTGGTGCGCAACAACGGCGAGGAGTGGCGCGCAATCAACAGCTGGCACCGGCTGATCGCCGGAACGTCCGAACTCAGGCCCGTGGTCTGGGAGAACAACCGCATCAAGAGCCGCATCACGCTCCCCGACATGCGGTTCGGCGAGGCCATGTCCATCAACGACTGGGGCCGCGTGGTGGGGAACTACCGCACCAACAGCGACATGCACACCCGGGCGTACCGCTGGTCTCCGTACAGCGGAGGCACCGTGCTCCCCTCGCTGGAGCGGCACGGCAGCTCCGCCGAAGACATCAACCACAGCGACGACGCCGTGGGCTACTCGGTTCCCGCCGACGGCGTGCGCAAGGCCGTTCTCTGGCCCAAGGCGGGCGGCATCCGCGAGCTGGGCACGCTTCCGGGCTACGTGGGCAGCATGGCGACCGCCATCAGCAACAAGGGCGCGGTGGCGATGGTCAGCTGGAAGGACGAGGTGGAGCGGGGCGTGCCCGAGATGCGGGCGGCGCTGTGGACCCCCGAGGGCGGGCTGCGGAACCTGGGCACGCTGGGCGGCAACTTCAGCGAAGCGTACGACGTGAACCACTGGGGCGAGGTGGTGGGCTCCAGCACCACGCGCGACCTGCCCGCAACCCCCGGCTTCGACGGCCAGGTGCACGCGTTCACCTGGCATCCCGCCACGGGCATGGTGCGGCTGAACGCCGGCGGCGCCACGCAGAGCCGCGCCCTGGCCATCAACAGCTGGGGCGACGTCGTGGGGATTTTGAACGACAACGAGCTGGTGGCCTGGGTCTGGGAAGAGAACCTCCACCGCTGGCGGTAGCGGCCACGCGGACGAGAGGGACGACGGGCCCTCCGCCGGGATTTCGGCGGAGGGCCCGTTCGCGTCACGCGGTGCTTGCGGACCGGCACCACGAATCGGGATCTTGGGATGGCCATCGTCGCCCCGCCCTCCCCGTCCGCCGATGCGAATTCGCCCCCTCCCGACCGCCGCGACCGCACTCGCGCTCCTCGCGGCCTGCGCATCCACGCGCGAACCCTCGCCCGGGGCGATCTCGATCGACCAGGTGCGCCGGCTGCCGCTGACGTCGGGCGCAGCGGTGGAGGGCGTGGTCACCGTGGCATCCGGTACCTTCGACGGCGGATTCGCCGTGCAGGACGGCACGGGCGGCATCTACGTGCTCCCGCCCGCCGACTCCGCGCGCTACCCCGCCGGTACGAGGCTGCGCATCGCCGGGACGATCTCCGATCCGCAGAACCAGCTCGCCATCCAGCCGTCACGCATCGAGGTGATGGGAACGGGGACGGTTCCGGATGCGCGGCCGGTCCGCACGGGCGCGGTGGACGAGGCGAGCGAGGGGCTGCTGATCCGGGTGCGGGGGCGCGTGACGGGCGAGGTGGTGGACGACCGCCCGTGGGGATGGAAGCTGATGCTGGACGACGGCTCCGGGCCGCTGCTGGTGTTCGTGGATGCGCAGGCGGGGATCGACGTCGGCGCCATCCGCCCCGGACAGTGGCTGCAGGTGACGGGCTACTCCGGCCAGTACGACGCGCACCGCGAGATCCTGCCCCGCACGCAGTCCGACCTGCGCCCGGTCACGGGTCCGTGATGCGGTCGCTGGACGAGTTCAGAACAGCCGCTCGTCCCACGGCACCGGAAAGGGGTCGGAAACGACGATGCTACGCGCCTCGGGATGATCGGGGTTGATGAGGACGTTTCGCCCGATTGGGCGCGACGGAACGGACGGAACGACGAGCGCGGCGCTCCGGGCCTCGCCGAGCCACTGGTCGCCGAAAGCCAGGGCAACCGGCGATCCGCGCTCGTCCCACCCCGGGAGGGCCGCTGGGTCCAGAACCTCGGCCACATCCTCAGGCACTTCGATGCGAACGGCGTGGTGCGGGCCGGGCAGGGTACGCGGGTGGGCCGCGTGGGCCAGGATCTCTACGATCGCCCCCGCAAAGGAATCGGCCGCGTAGATGACCGGCCGCCCGGGAGAGTTCCACCGCGCCCCCGTCAGCCTGGCCCCGGTGCCGTCGAACGGCGGATGCCGCGTTTTCGCGATGCGCCACGCGACGATCATACGGGGAGCGAGTATTCCAGCTTGTTGAGCAGGTCCTCCACCTGCCGGGTGCCCAGGTCGGAACGCGAAAGGTCCACCGGGCGCTCGCCATCCAACTGCGGCTGCACGCTGGTAAGGAACTGGTGCGCGAGTTCCGCGTCGCTCCAGACGTACTCGGCGAGTGCCGTCATGCGGGCCAGACGCTCGAGGCGCATGCTCTCCTCGGGATCAAGCTTCTGCCGCCGGCGGAGCGTCGTCTTGGGCACGATGCGGTATTTCAGCTCGGCGGCGCTGCGGTCGTCGCGCGACACGTGCCTGACCACTTCGTCCAGCGCGGAAACCGGGAGCCCCAGCTCCACCGCGCGGCGTAGCTGCCCAACGTTGCGGATTTGTTCACCGAGCGTCCGCTCTCCACCCATTACGTCGGCGACGCGCGCTGCGTTGATCGTCATTGCTTCCCCTCGGCGGAGGTGATCCATCTGGATCGAAGATAAGTGCCAAGTGGCGCACCCGGCAAGGCTCCCTCGTTCTTCTTGCGCTCCGCTACCCGGCCACGGGATCTTGAAAGGCGCCCGACCTTCCCCGAACCAGGTTCACGGATGCGACGCGTGCCCGCCCTGCTGATCCTGTTCACCGCCCTGGCGACCGTTCCGCTGCAGGCGCAGACCGCGGGGGAAACCTCGGTCGGAATCTCGATGAACTTCGGTCCGCGGCTGGGCGCCACCCTCTCGCTCAAGCGATTCGTCAAGGACGAGGTTGCCGCGCAGTGCGGGTTTACGGTGGGGCCCGGTCTGCATGCCGTGGGATGCGGTGCCCAGCGCTACGGGCTGATGGGAGACCAGACGTTTGCCGGGATCGACATCGGCATGACGACGCTCTCCGCGTTCACCACCCGGCGCGAGGGCGAGCCGACGGCGAAGCGCCCTCCGAGGTTCGTGTTCGCCGCGGGGACCATCGGGCTGCAGGCGCGGCCATCCACGATCGAGGAGGTGCGCCCGTACGTGGGCCTGGGGCCGGCGGTGGCGATCGGGCCGGGCTCGGAGGTCGGCAGCTTTGTGCAGGGAATGCCCCGGCTCGGCGCCGTGCAGACGATGTTCACGCTGGACGTGGGCCTGGAGCTGTACCCGGTCAGCCACTGACGGCGGCTGCGCGCCCCGCGACCGCGGCGGGCTCCCGCAGGGTGTCGGCGAGCGCCGAGCCGCCCGTCATCGCCATCTGCGCCATCGCGCGGCCGCAGAGGGCGCCGATCACGTTGCCGGTGCCGCTGTAGCCGCCCGCCGCCCACACGCCGGGGCGAACCTCCTCCAGCACCGGCAGCCCGGACGGCGTGTAGCCCACCGATGCCGCCCAGCGGTGCGTGACCGGCGCCTTCACGCCGATGCGCTCGCGGAGAAACCCTTCCAGCCGCGCCTGGATGCTCTCCGAAGGCTCCCACGCGTCCGTCCACTCCCCTTCCCCGCCGAAGTCGCGGAACCCGCCCAGCGCAATCCGTCCATCCGCCAGCTGCTGCCAGTACTCGTAGCCCCAGCGCGCGTACACGGGCCGCGGCAGGCGCACCTCGTCCGTAGGCGCGGTGGCCAGCATCTGCAGGCGGGCGGTGCGCACGTGGCCCCGCAGCTCGGGGAAGAGGCCTTCCAGCCGCCCGTCCACCGCCACGATCACGGCGCCGCACCGCACCCGTCCCGCGGGCGTGACCACCTCTCCATGGCGGATGTCGACGGCGGGCGTGTGCTCGTACAGGCGCGCGCCCCGATCTGCGGCGCGGCGCGCGAGCGTGCGGCAGCGGCGCAGCGGCTGGAAGGCGGCATCGGCGGGAAAGAGCAGGCCGCGCCCCTCCGGCCCGTCGTACCACTCCACCGCAAAGCCGTCCGCCTGCAGCGCCTGCATCTGCCTCCGGCAGTCGTCTTCCTCCCCGGGCGTGTCGGCGATGCGCAGCGACCCGGTGATCCGCACGGCATCGGGCGTTTCCGCCGCCATCCGCGCCACCTGCTCCAGCGTCTGCCCATAGACGGAACTCGCCCACTCGCGGCCCAGCTTGCGGACGGCGTCGTGGTAGAAGTCGTACGTCCCCGCCAGCAGGAACCCGCCGTTCCGTCCCGCCGCGCCCCCCGCCACCATCCCCGCGTCCACCCCGACGACGCTGAACCCGTGGCCCAGCAGCTCCGTGACGCCGGCCAGCCCCGAGCCGCCGAGCCCCACCACGCACACGTCCGCGCGCACGTCGCCATCGAGCGGCGGCAGCGCGGCCCAGGGCTCGTCGTCCCACACGGGCGTGTTCGGCCGCGGCTGGTCGGGAGAGGAAGGATGCTGAGTCATGCGAGAAGGACGCGGGATGGGCCGGCGGACGGGGCGCCGGCTGGCTCAGAGTACGCTTGTGCCGGGGTGCGCGGAAGATAGCGCCGGCGGAGGGCCTATCGCGAGTGTTCGGTTGGAAAGGAGAGGAGCGGCGGATGGTGATCGTGTTGAGGCTGGTCGCGATGCTGGCCCCTGCTGGTGCTCCTCGTTTCCTGCATGAACATGATCGGATGCTGCGCCATCGACTGCGAACGGTTTCCGCGGGGGTGCGAAGCGAACCGGCACGCGCAATTCACAGCCACAGTCACGGCCCTGGCCTCCTTCGCCATCTTCGTCGTGTCGTTCGCGGCCTCGTTCCGCATGCGGCGGCGCACTTCGCACGAATGACCGAATAGAGACAAAATTTCCGTTGACCCGGGCGCGGCGGAGCGCGCACCTTGGGGGGACCACGCAGGTTCTCACCCACTCCGCACCCGGAACCCCCCATGAAACCCCCAACGTTCTTCCGCGCCGCGCTCACCCTGCTCGGCGCGGCCGCGCTGGCCGCCTGCGCCGACCAGCCCCTGGACCCCCGCGCGGCCCCGCCGGCCGGCCCCGCGCTCACCGTGATCCCCACCAACGCGCTGGCCACCATCGACGCCGGGGCCACCCACAGCTGCGGCCTGACCTCCGCCGGCCAGGGCTGGTGCTGGGGCCGCAACAACGTCGGCCAGCTGGGCGACAGCACGGCCGCCTCCACCACCGTGCCCGTCGCCGTCTTTCATCCAACGGGCGTCACCTTCACCCAGGTGAGCGCGGGAGCCATCCACACCTGCGCCATCACCGCCGCCGGGCAGGCCTACTGCTGGGGCAGCAACGGCGACGGCCGCCTGGGCGACAGCACGACGGTCCTGCCCCTGATGCCCGTCGCGGTGAAGCCGCTCGGGGCCATCGCCTTCACCAGCATCAGCGCGGGCAACGCCCACACCTGCGGGCTGAACGGCTCGGGGCAGGCGTACTGCTGGGGGAACAACTCGTACGCGCAGATCGGCGACAGCACCAAGACTTTCGCCGTAACGCCGGTGGCGGTGCGCATGCCCGCCGGCGTCACCTTCAACGCCATCGCCGCGGCCGGAATGCACACCTGCGCCCTGGCCACCACGGGCCAGGCGTACTGCTGGGGGTATGGCGGGGACGGCGCGGTGGGCAACAACTCCCTCCTGGGCAGCCGCATTCCCGTGGCGGTGCAGCAGCCGGCGGGGGTAACGTTCACCTCCATCGCCACCGAGTACAACCACTCGTGCGGACTGACCTCCGCCGGGCAGGCGTACTGCTGGGGCTACAACTTCTACGGCCAGCTGGGCGACAGCACCACGGTGTCGCCGCGCAAGGTGCCCGTGGCCGTGGTGCAGCCCGCCGGCGTCACCTTTTCGCAGCTGTCCACGGGCGGCTCCCACACCTGCGGCGTCACCAGTGGCGGACAGGCCTACTGCTGGGGCCGCAACACGCAGGGGCAGTTCGGCGACGGCACGCTGACGGGGGCGCTGACCCCCACCGCGGTGTCGCAGCCCCTGGGCGTCAGCTACGGCCTGGTGACGACCGGATCGGAGCAGACCTGCGGGTTGGACGGCGTGGGCCAGGCCTGGTGCTCGGGCCGCAACGACTTCTCGCAGCTGGGCGACGGCAGCACCACGCGGCGCACCTCGCCCGTAGCCGTTTCGCACTGAGCACAGCGGGCGGTTGATCGGACAGACGCGGCGAGCCGGATGCATCGGCCCGCCGCGTTCTCCGTTGCGCACCTCCGCTCGCGCGGGATTTGCGGCGAGCCCCGTCCCTCGGGGGTCGGCTCACACGCAGATGGGAGATGCGGATGAAGGTGCTGGTGATCGGGGCGACGGGAACCATCGGCCGCGCGGTGGCCGAGGCGCTGCGGGCGGAGCACGAGGTGGTTTCGGTTGCGCGGGGGAGCGGGGACGTGCGGGTGGACATCGCCTCGCGGGACTCCCTCCGCGACCTGTTCCGGCAGGTGGGGCGCGTGGACGCGGTGGTGTCGTGCACGGGAAGCGCGGCGTTCAAGCCGCTGGACCAGCTTTCGGACGAGGACTTCGCGTTCAGCCTGTCGAACAAGCTGATGGGGCAGGTGAACGTGATCCGCTTGGGCCTGGAGCACGTGGCGGACGGCGGGAGCATCACCGTCACCAGCGGCTTGCTGAGCCAGGAGCCCGCCCCCGGCACGTCGGCCATCAGCCTGGTGAACGCGGGGCTGGAAGGCTTCGCGCGGGCCGCCGCCCTGGATGCGCCGCGCGGAATCCGCATCAACGTGGTCAGCCCGCCGTGGGTGAGCGAAACGCTCCAGGCGATGGGCCGCGACCCGGCCGGCGGCCTCCCCGCCGCGATCGTCGCCCACGCCTACGTGGATGCCGTCTCGGGCGCGTTCACCGGCCAGGTGCTCGACGCGCGAAAATACGCCTGATTCTCGGCGCGACGTACAGAAGAGCAGCAGGTGAACTCCGCTCGGTTCCCCTGCTGCTCTTCTGCTCTGCGTGCGACCATCAGCCGATGCCGTACTCGCGCGCCAGGAGCTCGTACGAGCGGCGGCGGGCCGCGTGGCTGTGGACCGTGGTGATCACCATCACCTCGTCCGCGCCCGTTTCCTCCACGACGGCATCGATGCGCTCCCGCACCTCCGCCGGCGTGCCGACGAAGGTCAGCGCGCGGTAGCTCTCGGCCACGGCGCGCTCGCGGGGCGTGTACGGGTGCGCGGTGGCTTCTTCGGGGGTGGGGATGGGGCCGAACTCGCGCCGCTGAAGCCGCACCCACCCCAGCTGCATGGACGAGGCGAGAAACTCCGCCTCGTCGCGCGATTCGGCGCAGACGGCGGACACCGCCACGATGGCGTGCGGCGCCGGGAACGCGTCCGACGGCTGAAAGCTCTCGCGATAGGCCTGGAACGCGGGCGCGGGCGGGCTGGGGCTGAAGTGCCGCGCGAACGAGTAGCCCAGCCCCAGCGACCCCGCCAGCCGCGCGCTCGCCCCGCTGGAGCCCAGCAGCCACACCGGCGGCAGCGGCACGTCGCCGGGCACCACGCGCACGCCGCGGAAGGGGTGCCCCTCGCCGTACTCGCCCCGGGAAAGCGCGAACATCTCCTCCAGCTGCTGCGGAAACTGCTCGGCGTCGAAGGGCCGCAGCGCGCTCGACGTCACCGGGTCCGTCCCCGGCGCACGCCCGATCCCCAGGTCGATGCGGCCGGGATGAAGCGCGTTGAGCGTGTGGAACGCCTCGGCGATGCGCAGGGGCGCGTGGTTGGGGAGCATGATGCCGCCCGACCCCAGGCGGATGCGCGAGGTGGCCGCCGCCACGTGCGCGACGACGATCTCCGGGACCGAGCTGGCGATGCTGGGCATCCCGTGGTGCTCGGCGTACCAGCACCGGGCGAAGCCCAGCCGTTCCGCCAGCTGCGCCAGGTCCACCGTGTTCCTCAGCGCCTCGCTCGCCGTAGACCCCGACGCGACAGGCGCCAGGTCCAGCACCGAAAGGGGAACCGCCATGTCCGATCCTTCTCCTCGACGAAACGAAAACGATCATCCGGGAAGCGCGCAGCAAACCGGCCCACGGCGACGTTGCCGCCGTGGGCCCTGGTGAGGCACTTCCCCGGCCAACGATCCGCCGCTACGGCCTGCGCACCGAGATGGACGATGACTGGATCAGGTCCTCGACGCGAAGCGCCACCCGCTCCCCGGGCGCCACGCGCACGCCCCCGCTGGTGTACCTGGCATCACCCCCGATGACCTCGGCGCCCATCTGCAGGGTCTCGGACTGCCCCGCCGACATGCCGCGGTACGTGAACGTCCCGGTGCGCCCGGACACGACGGTACCGAGCCGCACCGACGTGCCGCCGCGGACGACGTAGACCCGCACGTCGCGCCGGTTCTGGTTGGTGACCTCCACCGTCACCGGGTCCGCCGCCGGTTTCCGGCTCGAGCCGGACGCCGGCGCACACGCCGCCGCAACGAGAACAGCCGCCGGCATCACCAGCGCGCGTAACAGGTTCTTCATGGTTCCGTCCGGGTTGGAGACGCGGCGTGGCCCTGGTGGGAAAAGCCGCGAAGGAATGGGAAGGTGACGCTGGGCCCGGCATGAAAGCGGCGCCCGGGGGAAGGGTCCCCCCGGGCGCCGCACCGATCAGACTACACCGGCGGTGCTCAGCACCCGGGCGCCGAACCCGCGCCCCCGCGCGACAGGCACTCCACGAAGGGAATGGGGAAGAACTCGATCGACTTGTCCCCCGCACGCGGATAGTTGGTCAGCGTGCCCAGGCGGCCGAAGCGGCGCAGGTCCAGCCAGCGGTACCCGCCCTCGTACATCAGGGAGTACCGGCGCTCGTACAGCAGCGCGGTGATGAACGCCTCGTCGTTGGCCGGCATCGCGATCGCCGCCAGCCCGCCCGAGTTCGTGCGGACGAAGTTCAGGTCCGCCAGCGCGCCGGGCTTGTCGCCCGTGAACCAGCGGGCTTCGGCGCGCGAAAGGATCAGCTCCTCGTTGCGCACCCAGGGAATGGGCGAAGCCGCGCCGCTGGAGCCGAAGAACGGCGCCGCGCGGTAATGCTTGAAGCGCAGCGAGCTCGAGATGCTGTACCGGTTGATGGTGGTGCCGGTGGTGTCCACCTTGAGCAGGAAGCGCTCGTCGCGGGTACCGTTCGCCTTGAGCTGCGCGTCGGTCCGCAGCGTGGGCTCGGCCACCTCGGGCGTGCCCGTGGCAAGGCCGTTGGCCCGGTCGCCCGAAGCGGAGCTGAAGGTGTAGTACGCACCGCGGTTGAACTCCGCGCGCGTACCGCTCGAGGTGCTGATGAACGACGCGGCAAGGCTCGTCAGCGCAGCGGTGTAGTCCTTGGTGAGGATGTCCAGCCGCGAGCGCAGCGCCCGGTTGAACTGCCGGAACGTCGTGCTCGGGCTGCTCAGGCTCAGCCCCGAGCCCGTCAGGCCGGAGGGCAGCTTGAAGGTGAACTCCGTTCCGCCGTTGGCCAGGTGGGCCGCGCCTTCGTCGAGCAGCTGGCGCGCCTTGGCGTAGACCTCCGCCTGCGGCTTCAGCGGCGCAGGCGCCGCGAGGGGGTCGGCGTTCACGTCGACCACGGCGTACTGGTGCATCATGGCGATCACCAGGTACTCGCTCCCCATCACGGTCTTCACGAAGCCGCGCAGCGCCTCCTTCTGCGCGTCGGAGTACTCCGTCGACGCCACCTTGTCGATGGCCGTAAGGAGCACGTTCCCCTGTGCGATGGTGCCGTACGGGTTCAGGAAGTTGTGGTTGCCCGCGAAGCTCGACGGGTCGATCGCGCCGGTGACGAGCTCGGTGACGTACCGGCCCTCGTTCGGGTCCAGGTAGTACGCCTCGCGGCCCACGATCCCGGTGAAGCGCACGCGATTCGCCGCATCGATGCGCGCCGAAGCGAGCATGCCGGCCGCCGCCGCGTCCACCAGGGTGCGGTTCGGGCTGGTCTGCAGGTCGCCGAAGCCCGCCCGGTTGTAGTCGGGCACGTTGATGTCCGAGCACGCGCCGGTGGCGAGGACCAGGGCGAGCGCGGAGGCAACGTACCGTTGCCTGTTTCTAGGAATTCGCATGTAATCTCTCAGAACTCGAGGTTGACGCCGAGCGAGTAGACGCGGCTCGGCGGGAACGGAGTCACGTCCTGGTTACGGCCCGCGGACACGTTCCCGAAGTTGCTGACTTCCGGGTCGTAGCCCGTGTAGTCGGTCCAGGTCATGAGGTTGCGCCCCGAAAGCTGCAGCTGCGCCCCGCTGATGCGGCCGCCCAGCATCTGCGCCGGGATGTCGTAGCTCAGCGCGAGCTCGCGCAGCTTCACGAAGCTGCCGTCCTCGATGTACACCGGCAGGTTGTTGGGCGACGCGAAGAGGAACAGGCGCTCCTCGCCCGAGAGGCAGGTCGGTCCGCACGAAGAGAACGGGCGGCTCTCGATGAGGTGGCCGTCCGCGTCGCGCTTGAGGTTGCTGGGCGCGTCGTAATCGGCCGCCGTGTAGGCGCCGTCGTAGTAGTTGCGCGTCAGGTTCACCACCAGGCCGCCCTTGCTCCAGTCGAAGAGCGAGCTGAGGCGGAAGCGCCCGAACTGCAGGTCGTTCAGGAAGCCCATCTGGAAGTCCGGCTCGGACTCGCCGATCGGGTCGACCTTGAGAACTCCGGCCTCGTCGCGCCCGTTGTTGGCGAACACCGTGGTGGGCGAATAGCCCTTGCGGATCCGGTAGCTGCCGTAGGAGTTGCCGAACGAGTTGCCGGCGCTGAACTCCGGCACCGGGAGGTCGGTGATCTCGGTGCGGTTGTGCGAGAAGGTGGTGGTGGTGTTCCACCGGAAGGCGCCACGCTGGATCGGCGTGCCCTCGAGCGACACTTCGACACCCCGGCTCTGCATCTCGCCGCCGTTGAAGAACTCGGTCGTGAACCCGCTCGACTGCGCCAGCGTGCGCGACAGCAGCAGCTGGGTGATGTTGCGGCTGTACGCGGTCACGGCCAGCTGCGCGCGGCGGCCGAACAGCGTGGCGTCGAAGCCGCCCTCGAGCTCGGTGACGCGCTCCGGGCGAAGCGTGGACGAGCCGATCGCGCCGTTGATGGTGAGCTGCGGATTGCCTTCCGTGTTGCTCACCGACAGCGGGGTGTACTTCTGGGCGTACTGCGGCTCACTTCCGCTGGACCCGAAGGCCGTGCGGAGCTTGAGCTGGTCCAGGAAGCCGAACGAGCGCGGGAAGCTGTACGCGGCCGCCGCCTTGGGGTACAGGTAGTACTGGTCGGTGTCGGCGTTGTTGCTGCTGCGGTCGCCGCGAAGGCTCCCCGTCAGCGAGAGGCTCTCGTTGAACAGGAGCAGCTCCTCCTGCACGTAGCCGCCGAAGGTACGCACGCGCTGGCGCGAGCCGGCCGAAAGCTGGTTGGCGGCCTGGAACGGCAGCTCGAGGCTGCCCAGCAGGTAGCGGCCGGTCACCTGGGCGAGGCGCAGGTCGCGGTCCTCGTACTGCACACCGCCGGAGGTGGTGGCCGAGAAGACACCCGATTCCGGACGCAGGGTGTGCACCAGGTTGACGTTGGTGTTCAGGTTCAGGTTCGTGCCGCCGCCCTTCACCGTGGTGCCCGGGTTGGCCGGGTCGGCCTGAACCTGCAGGCTGGGCGGGAAGTACAGGCGGTTGTCCTGGCTGAAGTAGTCGGCGCCGCCGGTGGCCACCAGGCGAAGCTCGTGCGCGCCACGGCTCAGGATGTCGAACTGCGCGTTCGCGGAGCCGATCACCCGCCACACGTCCTCGTCGTTCGTGGAAAGCGCCGAGGTTTCCAGCGGGTTGCTTTCCAGGAACGGGTTGCGCGGGTACACGCCGTTCTGCGGCCGGTAGCTGACGAAGTTGGGGGTGAACGAGATGGCGCTGACGTAGCTGGCGCCCGTGTTGTCGTTGCCCGTCACGCCGCGCGCGGCCACCGAGTGCAGGATGTTGCTGGTCGCCGAGAAGCGGGCGCGCCGCCCCACCTGCTGGCTCACGTTCAGGTTCAGCGACTGCTTTTCGTAGCCCGTGTTGGCCGCGATGCCCTCGTCGTTCTGAACCAGGCCCGAGAGGAAGTACTGCGTGGTCTCGCTGCCGCCGCCCACGCTGAACGTGGTCTGGCGCTGCGGGCCCTTGCGCCCGAACACCTCGCGCTCCAGGTCGTACGTGGCGATGGGCGACCCGTCGGCGTTGAAGTACTGGCCGACGTTGTCGTCGTCCACGTACCCCGCCTCCATCGCCCGCTCCGCCGTCCACTCGCGCGAACCCAGGGTACGCGAGAGTTCCGCGTAGCCGAAGCGCTGCGAAAAGGTGTACCGGGGAGCGCCCGCACGGCCGCGCTTGGTGGTGATCACCACCACGCCGGCCGCGGCACGCGAGCCGTAGATCGAGGCCGCCGAAGCGCCCTTGAGGATCTCGATGCTCTCGATGTCGTTCGGGTTGAGGTCCGAGATGCGGTTGACGACCACGTCCTGGTTGGACGAATTCACGCCCACGGCGCTCGCGGCGCGGGAGATGGCGTTCTGGCCGCCGGGAATGGCCACGTCGCTGACCACCACGCCGTCCACCACGTACAGCGGGGTGGAGTTGCCGGTGATGGTCGCCGGGCCGCGCAGGCGGATCTGCACGCCGCCGCCGGGGGCGCCGGAGTTGGTGCGGATGGTCGCGCCGGCCACCTTGCCCTGGAGCGCGCGGTCTACCGTCTGGGCAGGCGCGTTCCCCACGAGCTGCCGTGCGCTCACCACCGCCACGTCGTTGGCGAGGTTCTCACGCCGTACGGCGGTCGCCTGGCCCGTGACGACGACGGCGTCCAGGTTCAGGATGTCGTCCTGCAGCCGCACGTCGGCCGAGCTCTGCCCCGCGGCCACGGCGACCGTGCGCGAGGCAAGGCCGATGCGGCGAACGGTGAGCGAGGTGGCGCCCGCCGGAACGGAGATCGTGTAGCGGCCGGCCGCGTCGGTCTGGACGCCGCGGGTGGTGCCCGTGATGGTGACCGAGGCGCCGCCGACCGGCCGCTGGTCGGGCCCGGTCACGGTGCCGCTTACCTGCCGCTGCTGGGCAGACAGGCCGGAGGCGCTGCCGGCAATCAGCAGCAGCGTCAACACAAACAATAGAATTCGTTTCGACATACATCCTCGTGGGGGAGTGTTGGAGAACTCACGCGTACCGCGGTTGTGCGAGATGACCTCTCGATGCGCAGGGTGGAATGGAATGCGCGAGCGCCGTGGCTCGCGCACGGAGCGGACGTCCGAAACCAGAAGGGACGACGGGGCTGAGAGTGCCGGAGGCCGGGATGGCCGGAAGGTGGTCTGAACAACGAAGGTACGGCGTTGTCACGACTTGCGCAAGCTACTCCGCTGCTGACGGGGCACGGCTGACGGGAAGCGCGAAGGGGAGACCCGCGCTCCCCTCCCCTTTCGCGTCCTGCCCCGCCGGGGGTACGGTGGGTGCATCCAGAGCAGGCTGGCGGCCCGGTGGCCGCTTTTCGCGTTTCGGTCCTTTGCAGGCGGAGCACGTTGAAGGAAGCAACCACCCACCGGGGACTCGTGTTCACCGGGCTGCTGCTGGCCATGTTCATGGCGGCCGTCGAGGGCACCATCATCGCCACGGCAATGCCCAGCATCGCCGCCGAGCTGGGCGGCTTTTCGCTCTACAGCTGGGTGTTCTCGTCGTACCTGCTGATGCAGGCCGTGGCCATTCCCATCTTCGGAAAGCTCTCGGACCTGGTGGGGCGCAAGCCGGTGTTCATCGCCGGCGTCGTCGTGTTCCTGGCGGGCTCGGTGCTGTGCGGCTTCGCGCGCACCATGCCCATGCTGGTGGCCTTTCGCTTCGTGCAGGGGCTGGGGGCGGGCGCCGTGCAGCCCATCACCACCACGCTGGCGGGCGACCTGTACTCCATCGAGGAGCGCGGGCGCATCCAGGGCTACATGTCGGGGCTGTGGGGACTGGCGTCCATCGTGGGGCCGCTGGTGGGCGGCATCGTGGTGCACAGCGTGGGCTGGCCGTGGATCTTCTGGGTGAACGTGCCCTTCGGCATCGCCTCCATTGCACTCGTGGCCATGTACCTTCACGAGGGGGTGGAGCGGGAAAAGCGGCAGATCGACTATCCCGGCGCCGTGCTCCTGCTGGCGGGCGTGGGCTCGCTGATGCTGG
Organism: Longimicrobium sp.; assembly: GCF_036399935.1. Lineage (GTDB taxonomy): Bacteria > Gemmatimonadota > Gemmatimonadetes > Longimicrobiales > Longimicrobiaceae > Longimicrobium. The sequence goes on along the minus strand of NZ_DASWMD010000012.1, from coordinate 45,863 downwards.
CGCTCACCCAGGCGGGCACCTGGGGGGTGGCCGCGGCGGGACCGCTGCTGGCGGTGTTCGGGGTGGCGCTGGTGCTCTTCGTCCGCCAGGAGCGCCGCGCGCCGGACCCGCTGATGCACCTGGAGCTGTGGGCCAGCCCGCTGATCCGCTACGCGAACCTGGCCACGCTGGCGTCGGGGATCATGATGATCGGGCTGATCACCTTTCTTCCCACCTACGTGCAGGGGGTGCTGGGCGGGTCGGCGCTGCTGGCGGGGTTCACCCTGTCGATGATGACGCTGGGGTGGCCGCTCTCGGCGTTCTGGGCGGGGCGCAGCCTGGTGAGGCTGGGCGTCCGGCGGCTGGTGCGCACCGGGGGCGTGGCCCTGCTGGCGGGCACGCTGCTGATCGCCCTCTTTTCGTCCCGCGGACCCCTGCCCGCGGGGATCGGCTCCTTTCTCGTGGGGGTGGGGCTGGGATTCGTGAGCACCACCTCCATCGTCGCCATCCAGACCACGGTGGCGTGGAACCAGCGCGGCGTGGCCACCGCCAGCAACATGCTGATGCGGATATTGGGCAACGCCCTGGGGGCGGCGCTGTTCGGCGGCATGCTGAACTACCAGATGGCGCGCTACCTGGAGCGCGAGGGGCTGGGGAGGCGCGTGTCGCTCGACAGCATCCAGGACCTGCTGGGCGAGGCCGCCCCCCGCGCCACCCGGCTGGGCACCGACGCGCTGGCGCTGGTGCGCGGAGGCTTGGCGGAGAGCCTGCACTGGGTGTTCTGGGGGGTGGCGCTCATGGCCCTGCTGACGCTCATTGCCGCGTGGCGCATCCCGGAGCTGCGCCGCGACGAATAGATTCCGTTCGCGGTCCGTCGCCATCCGGGTCTCACGATCCAATTCGTTGCATTCGAAAAGAACTTGCTTTGACAAACCCGCCGCAGCCGTCCATCTTACCCGGCATGTCTTGCGAGCAGCTCCTCCAGGAAATCCGGCTGAACGGAACGGTGCCCCGCCACGTGGCCGTCATCATGGACGGCAACGGGCGATGGGCGCGGGAACGCGGGCAGCCGCGCGAGTTCGGGCACCGCGCCGGCATGCAGGCCGTTCGCCAGGCCGTGGAGGCCGCGGGCGACGCCGGGGTCGAGGTGCTTACGCTGTACGCCTTTTCGCAGGAGAACTGGGGGCGCCCCGCCACGGAGATCTCGGCGCTGATGGGCCTGCTGGAACTGTACGTGCGCCGCGAGCGCCGCGACCTCAAGGAAAAGGGGATCGAGGTGCACTGCATCGGCGAGCTCGACCGGCTGGGGCCGCGCACCCGCGCCGCCATCCAGTCCATCGTCGACCACACCCGCGGCGGCGCACGGATGCGCCTGAACCTGGCCATCAGCTACGGCGCCCGGCAGGAGATCGTGCTGGCCGCGCGGAAATTGGCGGAGCGCGTGGCGGCCGGCACGCTGCTCCCGGGCGAGATCGACGAGGAGCTGTTCAGCCAGCAGTTGTACACGCCGCGCGACCCGGACCCGGACCTGCTGATCCGCACTTCGGGCGAGCAGCGCATCAGCAACTTCATGCTCTGGCAGCTGGCGTACACCGAGTTGTACGTGACCCCCGTGCTGTGGCCGGACTTCGGCCGCGAGCACTTCTTCCGCGCCCTGCTGGACTACCAGCGGCGCGAGCGGCGGTTCGGCCGCGTCCTGGCTTCCTGAAGACTACCCCGTGGCGGCATCGGAAACGCTGAAGCGCGTCGGCGTGGCCATCGCCGGCATTCCCCCCGCCCTGGCCGCCGTGTGGATGGGCGGCTGGGTGCTGGCGGGGCTGCTGGCGCTCTGCGCCGCGCTGACGGCGTTCGAGCTGTACCGGATGGCGGAGAAGAAGCCCGCCCGGCCCCTCGCCCTCCTGGGCTCGGCCGGCGCCGCCGCCATCGTCCTGGCCGCGGGCGCCATGCCCGAGGACGGCGTGCGGAACCCGCTCCCCACCATCGCCCTCGTGCTGCTGGCCATCACCGCCGCCTGCGTGTGCATCTGGGCCCGCGGGGTAGAGGGCGAGCCGCTGGTCTCCACCGCGGTCACCGTTTTCGGCGCGGGGTACGCGGCGCTGCTGGGCTTCGGCCTGTACCTGCGCCACCTGCCGGAGCTGCGCGGCGAACTGCACGGCCCGGCGCTGCTGCTGGCCCCCGTCCTCCTTACCTGGATCAGCGACTCGGCCGCGTACTTCGGCGGGCGCGCGTTCGGGCGCCGCAAGCTGATCCCGCGCGTGAGCCCCGGAAAGACGGTGGAGGGCGCGCTTTCCGCCGTGCTCGGCGGGGTGATCGGCGGCATCGCCTACGCGTACCTGCTCACCAGCTTCTGGACCTATCAGCCCAGCCCCTGGGAAGGCGCCCTCCTCGGCCTTCTCGTCTCCGTCTTCGCGCAGCTGGGCGACCTGGCCGAGTCGCTGTGGAAGCGCGACGTGGGCGTCAAGGACTCGGGAACGCTGCTTCCCGGCCACGGGGGCGCGCTCGACCGCTTCGACTCGCTGATCGTTACGCTGCCCCTGGGGTACGCCTTCTTCGCCCTGGTCGTCGGCCCCTGACCGCGGGATGAAGGGCGTCGCCATCCTGGGGGCCACCGGCTCCATCGGCGCGAGCGCGCGCGCCGTCCTCCGCCAGCACCCGGACCGCTTTCGCGCCGTCGCCCTGACCGCCCACCGCAACGCGGGCGCCCTGCGCGAGCTGGTCGCCGAGCTCCGGCCCTCCCTCGCCGTGATCGCCGACGCACCCGTCCCGGGCGACCTGCCGCCGGGACCGACGGAGTGGCGTTCCGGGCGGCAGGCGCTGCTGGACGCCGCCACGCACCCCCACGCCGACATCGTCATCAACGCCCTGGTGGGCGCCGCGGGGCTGGAGCCCACGCTGGCGGCGCTCCGTGCGGGCAAGCGGGTGGCGCTGGCCAACAAGGAGTCGCTGGTGTGCGGCGGTCCGCTGGTGCTGGAGGCCGCGCGGCGCGGCGGGGGCGCGCTGACCCCCGTGGACAGCGAGCACAGCGCCATCCTGCAGTGCCTGTCGGGGACGCGGGTGGAGGACGTGCGCCGCCTGGTGCTCACCGCGTCGGGCGGGCCGTTCCGCGAGTGGCCGCTGGCGCGCATCGGCGCCGTCACTCCCGCCGACGCCCTGCGCCACCCCACCTGGAACATGGGGGCCAAGGTCACCATCGACAGCGCCACCCTGGCCAACAAGGCGCTGGAGGTGATCGAGGCACACTTTCTCTTCGGTGTGGGGTACGACCGCATCGAGGCCGTGGTGCATCCGCAGTCCATCATCCACTCGATGGTGGAAACGGTGGACGGATCGGTGCTGGCGCAAATGGGCTTTCCCACCATGGAGATCCCCGTCCTCTACGCCCTGACGTACCCGGAGCGCCTGCCGTACGATGCGCGGCGGTACGACCCCGTGGCGGGGGGACCGCTGACCTTCGAGGCGGTGGACACGGCCCGGTTTCCCGCTTTCGCGCTGGGAGTGCAGGCGGGGCGGGCCGGGGGCACCGCGCCGGCGGTGTTCAACGCCGCCAACGAGGTGGCCGTGGCCGAGTTCCTGGCCGGCCGCTGCACCTTTCCCGGCATCGCCGAAGCCATCTCCGACGCGCTGGACCGGTGGCCCAACGGCCCCGTCGATACCCTGGACGACGTGCTGGCCGCCGACGGATGGGCCCGGCGCGCCACGAACGATTTCCTGAACCAGCTGGCCCCGTGCTGACTGTCGTCGCGACCCTGGTCGCCCTTTCCGTACTGATCCTCATCCACGAGCTGGGGCACTTCTTCGCCGCCAAGTCGGTGGACATCGCCGCGCCCACCTTTTCGCTGGGGCTGGGGCCGCGGGTGACCGGCTTCAAGTGGGGCGAGACGGACTTCGTGATCTCGGCCATCCCGCTGGGCGGGTACGTGAAGATGGCGGGGATGGAGGACGACGAGGCCATGGAGGTGCTGGAGGGCGGCGAAAAAGCGCCCCCGGTGGACCCGGCGCGCACCTTCGACGCCAAGCCCATCTGGGCACGCACCTGGGTGATCTCGGCCGGGGTGATCATGAACCTGGTCTTCGCGCTGCTCGCCAACATCGTGCTGGCCGCCGGCCAGGGCGAGCCGTACGTGGGCACCCGGCGCCTTGCGCCCATGCACGAGCTGGGCGGCAGCGCGGCGCAGGTGCGGCAGATTCCCACCGGCGCCGAAATCGTCTCCGTCGCCGGCCGGCCGGTGGGCGACTACAACCAGATGCAGGAGCGGCTGGCCGCCCTTCCCGCGGGGCCGGTGCAGCTGGGCGTGCAGGGCGGCGCGGCGGTGACGCTGCAGCTTCCCGCCCCCGGCCCCAGCCGCGACACCGTGCAGGGCGCGCTGCGTCCCTACAGCCCGCCCGTGTTCGCCATCGTCCTTCCCGACCGCCCCGCGGCCCGGGCCGGGCTGAAGCCGAACGACCGCATCGTGGCGATCGGCGGACAGCCGGTCGTCGCGTGGCACGAGGCGGTGGAGCGCTTCCGCGGCAGCCCCGGCAAGCCCCTGCAGGTAGAGGTGGAGCGGGGCGGCAAGCGGGTTTCGGTGGTGATGACGCCCGACGCCGAAGAGGAAAAGGTGGACGGGCAGAAGCGGATGGTGGGGAAGATCGGCGCGCAGGAGCTTCCGCTGATCCACTACCGCAGGCTGGGCTTCGGCGCGGCGATCGCCCACGGGTGGCACCAGACCGTGGCGATGGTGGAGCTGCTGCTGACCACGCTGCGCGACCTGGTGACCGGCGCGCTGTCGCCGCGCAACTTGGGCGGACTGCTTTCCATCGGCGAGGCGTCGGGGCAGAGCGCGCAGCAGGGCGGATGGAGCTTCCTGGAGTTCCTGGCGCTGCTTTCCGTGAACCTGGCCGTGCTGAACCTGCTCCCCATCCCCATCCTCGACGGCGGGCACCTGATGTTCCTGCTGGTGGAGGCGGTGCGCGGCCGGCCGCTCTCGGTGGAGGCGCGCATCCGCCTTTCGCACGTGGGGCTGATCATCGTGGTGGGGCTGATGCTGTGGGCCAACGGCAACGACGTGGTGCGCTACGTGGAGCGCTTCCTCAGCCGCTGAAACGCGCGGCCGGGGCGCGCACTTGAACGCGCGCCCCATTTGGTGCTACATTTCCTGGCTGTTCCGCACCTCTGCCGGGAACGGATGTTCGTTCGAATTCGGGCGCGCCCCGCTCCGGGGCTTCCTGCGCCGGGCCACACCAGTGACAGTCGAGACAGGCGACATGGATCGGACCCAAATCGAATCCATCGAGCGTCTTCTTGTGCGCGAGCGCGACAAGATCAGGCGTTCCATCGGCCGCTTCCAGCAGCACTCCGTCAGCCGCGACTCTGCCGACGCGGACCTTTCCAGCTACTCGTTCCACATGGCCGACCAGGGCACCGACGCCATGGAGCGGGAGAAGTCGTTCCTGTTCGCCAGCAAGGAAGGGCGGTACCTGTACCGTATCGAAGAGGCGCTGCGCCGGCTGTACACCGAGCCCGAGGCGTTCGGCATCTGCCACGGCTGCCAGAACGAAATTCCCTTCCAGCGGCTCGAGGCGCTGCCGCACGCGCGATACTGCCTGGACTGCAAGCGCCGCGAAGAAGAGGAAAAGGCGGCCTGACGAACTGCGGTTTCACGCAGAGGACGCAGCGGAAACGGAGAGGACGCAGAGAAAAGAATGTTTTTCTCTGCGTCCTCTCTTTCATCTCTGCGTCCTCTGCGTGAAACAGCCGTTCAAGGGGTCAGAACAGCGCCATCTGCGGGGGCAGGCGCAGGGCCTTCATGCGGGTGACGTCGATGGGGGGCGTGGGCCGGTCCTGGCGCGCCACGTCGAGCATCCCGGAAAAGCGCCGCCTGGCCAGCGCCTGGCCGACCACTTCCCTGGCCAGCGACGGCTCGTTGGCGTTCTCGCTCAGGTGCGCCAGGACCACGGCGCAGAGGCCGTCGTGGAACAGCTCCGTCACCAGCTCGCCGGCGGCGCGATTGGAAAGGTGCCCGTGGCTTCCGCCGATGCGCGCCTTGACTGACCAGGGATAGGGGCTTTCGCGCAGCAGGATCTCGTCGTGGTTGCTTTCCAGCACCAGCACGTCGCAGCACCGCAGGGCGTGCCGCACCCCCGCCGTCGCGCGCCCCAGGTCGGTGGCGATCCCCAGCTTTTCGCCCGTCCCCGCCTCCGTCACCGTCACGGCGACGGGATCGATGGCGTCGTGCACCGTCAGGAACGGCGTCACCACCAGTCCGCCGATCTCCACGGGCGACGCGCTCTCGTACGTCCGTACCTCTTCGCTGCCGTCCAGCAGCTGGCGGCAGGCGTTGCGGGTGAGCTCCGTCAGGTACAGCGGCACGTTCCACCGCCGCGCCGCCACGCCCATCCCGCGGGTGTGGTCGCCGTGGTCGTGGGTCACCAGCAGGGCGGTCAGCGAGGCGGGGTCCACCTCCACCTCCGCCAGCCGGCGCTCCAGGTCGCGCCCGCTGAACCCGGCGTCCACCAGCAGGCGGGTGTCGCCGGATTCCACCAGGATCGCGTTTCCGCGGCTGCCGCTGCCCAGGATGGTGACGTTCAAAACGAAGTGCGTGAGTGCGGGAGTGCGGGAGTGCGGGAGTGCGGGAGTGAACTGCGGAACGACGGACGCTCTCCCCTGCTCCAATGTAATCGAAGTGGGGGAGAGCGTCTAACCCTGTTCGGGCCCGGCGGATCGGCGCGTCAGCCTTCGCCGCCGCGGGCCAGGTTCCAGGCGCGGTGAAGGGCTTCGGCGTAGCTGTCGGCCATCTGCACCTTGCGGCGCGCCATGGCCCGCTTCGCCACCTCCAGGAACTTGTCGGCCCGGTACGCCGTCAGCTCGTCGCCGGTGCCCCAGCTGAACGGGGGAACGTACTTGGGCGGCATGGCGGCCCCGTACAGGTTGCTTCCCGCGCCCACGACGGTGCCCGTGTTCAGCAGCAGGCCGATCCCCGTCTTTACGTGGTCGCCCAGGAAGCAGCCCAGCTTGATCTCGCCCGTGTCCCGCTCGCCCTCCGGCGTCCACAGGCGCACGCTGCCGTAGTTGTTCTTCAGGTCGCTGTTCGTCGTCTCCGCGCCCAGGTTCACCCAGGCGCCCAGGTACGCGTGGCCGATGTGGCCGTCGTGCGCCTTGTTCACGAAGTCCAGGCACACGCTCTCGGCGAACTCGCCCCGGATGCGGCACCCCTGCCCGATGGTCACCTGCTCCAGAGGCCCGCCCAGCACGGTGCTGTTGCGCCCGACGTACGCCGGGCCGGCCAGCCGGGTGAACGCGCGCACGGTCACCCCGTCGTCCAGCCAGACGGGCCCGGAGGATAGGTCCAGCACCACCCCCGGCTCGATGCGCACCCCCTCCCCCAGCACCAGCGCGTGCTCGCCGAGGCGGTGCGCGCCCGCGGGGAGGTCGACCGCGGGAGGTTCGGGGAAAAGCGACTGGATGTCGATCGTCAGCTGGTCGCCGTTGCCCGACATCAGCTCCCACACGGGGCCGATCATTCGTCCCGCTAGCTCCACGGCGCCCGTGCGGTCCAGCATGGTGGGCGGCGCGTCGAAGAAGCGGGCGTCGGGGCCGGGGGTGCCGTCCGGCGCGAACCAGCCTGCCACCTCGCCGTTCACCAGGATGGGCCCTGCCCCGCCGCGCCGGGCCTTCCACACCTCGCCGCTCCCCCACGCCGGCACCGCGCGGGCGGAAAGGAACAAGCGGTCGCCCTCCGCCGGCGCGTCCGCGTAGGCAAGCACCGGAGGAGCATCGCCCTCCGCGAAGCCGGCCAGGTGATCCGCCGCCAGGTGCGCCGCGCACCGCGCCCCGAACACCCGCTCGGCGCGGCGGCGCATGGACAGGGCGCCGAACGCCAGCTCGCCGCCCGGCCGGGTGAGCGCGAACGGCTGCCACCCGCGGGAAATCGCGTCGTCGAAGAGGATCAGGGAAAGCATGGAGGAGCGAGTGCGTGAGTGCGTGAGTGCGTTAGTGCGTTAGTGCGTGAGTCCGGGCGCGCGCCTCTGCATCTTTTGAGCTAGGCTAGGCGAGTTCGAAACCGCGCCCAAACGACGAGTGCGGCAGTGCGCACCCAGGCCCACTACCGCACTCACGCACTCCCGCACTCACGCACTGCAGTTCAGTCCAGCTTCCGCAGCGCCTCCGGCAGCCGCTCCAGCATCGACTTCAGCTCCGGCAGCCGGTCGCGCTGGGCCACGAAGGCCACCCCCTCGGTGCGGACGACCACCACGTCGGTCAACCCGAAGGCCACCACGGGCCCGGCGTCCGCGTACAGGATGCACCCGCTGCTGTCCACCGCGTGGGCCTCGCCCAGGAGGACGTTGCCCGCCTCGTCGGGGGTGCGCGTGCGCGCCACCGCGTCCCACGCCCCCACGTCGTCCCAGGCGAAGGTCGCACGCACCACGCCCACCCGGTCGGAGCGCTCCAGCAGCGCCTCGTCGATGGAGATGGTGGGCACCCGGGCGAAGAACTCGACCGTGGCATCGGGGCCGCCCCGGCGCAGGAGCGGGACGAGCCCGGCGAACTCGGGCGCGTGCCGGTCCAGCTCGTCCAGCAGGTCCGCGCAGCGCCATACGAACAGGCCCGTGTTCCACAGGTAGGTGCCCGCCGCCAGGTACGCCTCCGCCGTTTCGCGGTTGGGCTTTTCGACGAACTCGGCCACCGCGTTCCCCGGCTCCGGGTGCGCGTCGCCGTCCAGCGCGGAGAGCGGCGCGCCCAGGTGGATGTAGCCGTACCCGGTCTCGGCCCGCGTGGGCGGAACGCCGATGGTGAACAGGCGGCGGTGGCCGGCCGCCAGCTCCGCCGCACGGGCGATCAGGGCGCGGAACGCCTCCGGGGGATGGATGACGTGGTCGGCATGGAGCGACACCATCACCGCGTCGGGGTCCATCCGCTCCAGCTCGGCGGCGGCCCAGGCCAGCACCGGCGCCGTTCCCGCCGCGCGCGGCTCCAGCAGCAGGTTGCCGGCGTCGAACTCGGGCAGGGCCGAAAGCAGCGGCTCCGCCAGGTGCGGGCCGGTGAGGATGCGCAGCCGCTCGGGCGGGACCAGGGGGGTGATGCGGTCTACCGTATCGCGGATCAGCGGCTGGTCCGAGGCCAGCGGAAGCAGCTGCTTGGGCCGGCGCGGGGTGCTGACCGGCCAGAAGCGCGAGCCCACGCCCCCGGCCAGGATCACCGTCCACAGGTGAGGCCCGCCGGCCGTCATTCGTCGTCCTCCCCGGCGGGCGGGCCGCCGAACAGCTCGTCCACCCGGGCCAGCAGCTTCTTGGGGCTGAAGGGCTTGGTGAAGAAGTCCGTCGCCCCCAGCTCCAGCGCCTGCCTGCGGTCGGCGTCCTGGCCCTTGGCGGTGAGGATGATGATGGGCGTGTCGCGCCGGTGCGGCAGCTGGCGCGCCTCGGCCAGCACCTCCAGCCCGGTGGCGTACGGCATCATGATGTCCAGCAGCACCACGTCGATGGGCTCGGGGCCCTGCAGCTCGTCGAGCGCCGCGCGCCCGTCGGCCACCAGGGTCACCTCGTACGGCCCCTGCTCCAGCTTCATCTGGATGATGCGGCCGATGTGGGGCTCGTCGTCGGCCACGAGCACGCGGCGCGGCCCGCCGTCGGGAGTTTCGGTCATGGGGTCGGGCGGTGCGAAGGGAACCGGCTGGGCGCGGACGGGGTTGTATCGCTCACACCAGCGCGGCCAGCTCGTCGCGGCGGTCGGCAAGCTCGCGCAGCAGCGGGGCGAAGCCCACGCCCTCGCCCAGCAGCACGGCCAGCAGCACCTCGGGCGAAAGCGTGGCCACCAGCGCCACGCCGCGCTCCAGCCGGGCCGCCACCACGGACGCGGGGCCCGCGCCGGCGGCGCGTCCCAGCTGCGACGCGGCGCTGGCCACGCCCGGCACCATGGCCGACACCGTCTCGGCATCGAGGGGTCCCTCGCCCTGGTGCGCGATCAGCAGGCCGTCGTGGCCCAGCACCAGCACGTGCTGCACCCCCGGGTGGCCGCGAAGCGAGGAAAGGGCCGTCTCGAGCTGGGGCATTTCGCGCGCTCTCCGCCGTGGTGAAAAGGGCCGGTGGAACGCGAGCAACGTACCGGCGGGCGCGGCCCCGCGTCAACCCTGGAAAACCGGGCGGCCACCTTGACGCGCGCTCCCGCCGTCCCCTATGGTTACCCGCGCGCCCGCCCTCGTGGCGGCGCTGTTTTTTTCACGCGTCCACCCGCGCAGCGCGCGCGGGCCGGGCCGCTCCTGGAGGGATCCGGCGGTGCGACTTTCGCTCCTTGCTCTTGTGCTCGTTCTTCCGCTCGCCGGCGCGCTCAGCGCCTGCGAAGGCAACTCGTTCTTCGGTGAGCCGCGGCTCCGCACCGACACGGTTTCGCTTGCCGCGCCCACCAGCGCCACCACCTTCGCCACGGCCATCGACCTGGTCCCCGGGGTGCCGGGGAGCCCGCTGGAAAGCTTCCCGGAAACCCCCGCCGACGCCGACCGCTTCGACTTCACGGTCCGCAAGGTGGGAGCGCAGCTGGTGCTGCGCCCGTTCGTGCCCCTGGGCGGCGGCAGCGGCGCCGAGATCGGCCTCTCCACCCGCGACTTCGACGCCCTTCGCACGGCGCCCCGCGGCGGCGCCGACTACGGCGAAGAAGCCGTGCCGCTGGTGCTGAACACCACCTACATCATGCGCTCGCGCCCCTGGGGCAACGGCCTGCAGCGCTGCCAGACGTACGCCAAGGCCAAGGTGACGGCGCTCGACGCGGCGGCGCAGACGGTGAGGCTGGCGGTGGTGCTCAACGAAAACTGCGACGACGAGCGCCTCGCCGACTGATGATCGACGTTCGGCTGATCCGGCAGGACCCCGACGCCGTACGCCAGCGGCTGGCGGCGCGCGGCAAGGGCGGCGAAACCAGCGCGGCCATCGAGCGAGTGCTGGCCCTCGACGCCGAGCGGCGCGCGCTGATTGGCGAGGGCGACGAGCTCAAGGCCCGCCGCAACGCCGTCAGCCAGCAGGTGGGCGAGCGCCGGCGCAGGGGCGAGAGCGCCGACGACCTGATCGCCGAAACCCGCACGGCCGGCGACCGCATCCGTGAAATCGACGCCCGGCTGCGCGAGGTGGAGGGCGCCGTCGAGCACGAGCTGCTGCGCATCCCCAACCTGGTGGACCCGTCCGTTCCCGAGGGCGGCGAAGAGGCGAACGTGGTCGTCCGCACCTGGGGCGAGCCGCGCGCGTTCGGCTTCGCCCCGCGGCCGCACTGGGAGATCGGCGCCGAGCTGGGGCTGATGGACCTGGCGGGCGGCGCGAAGGTGGCGGGAAGCGGCTTTCCCGCGTACCGGGGGATGGGGGCGCGGCTGCAGCGCGCGCTGATCAACTTCTTTCTGGACCTGCACACCCGCGAGCACGGCTACACCGAGGTGGAGCCGCCCTTCCTGGTGACGCGCGAGTCCATGCAGGGCACGGGGCAGTACCCCAAGTTCGTGGAAGACGGCGACGCCTACGAGCTGCCGGAGGACGGGCTTTACCTGGTGCCCACCAGCGAGGTGCCGCTGGTGAACCTGCTGCGCGACGAGCTGCTCGACGCCGGCCGCCTGCCCACGCGCTTCACCGCCTACTCGCCCTGCTTCCGGCGCGAGGCGGGGGCGGCGGGCAAGGACACGCGCGGGCTGCTGCGGCTTCACCAGTTCGACAAGGTGGAGCTGGTGCGCTTCGAGCGGCCGGAGCACTCGTGGGAGGCGCTGGAAGAGATGACGGGGCACGCCGAGCGGGTGCTTCAGCTGCTGGGGCTTCCGTACCGCGTGCTGCTGCTGGCCGGCGGCGACACGGGCTTCGGCTCGGCCAAGACGTACGACCTGGAGGTGTGGGCGCCGGGCGTCGACCGCTGGCTGGAAGTGTCGAGCGCCAGCAACATGACCGACTTCCAGGCGCGCCGCGCCAGCATCCGCTACCGCCCCGAGCCCGGCGCCCGGCCCGAGTTCGTCCACACGCTGAACGCGTCGGGGCTGGCGCTGCCGCGCACGGTGATCGCCCTGCTGGAGAACGGGCAGCAGGAGGACGGGTCGGTCATCGTTCCCGAGCCGCTGCGCCCGTACCTGGGGACGGACCGGCTGGTTCGCCCCTGACCGCGGCCGGGCGCGCCCCGCCGGGCGCGCCGGACCCCATCCACCGCTCCTTCATGCGGACCCCCGCCCCGCCGCGCCGCGGATGAACCGGCGCCACTGGCCCACCGCGCTCGCGGTGCTGGCCGCGGCCATCCTGGCCTGGTACCTGGTGTACAGCCAGGCGCTCGTGCGCGAGATGCGCAAGGACGCCCAGGTGCACTCGCGCATGGTGGTGCGGGTGTTCCACGGCCTGACGGACCCAGAGGCCGAGCCGGTGGGCACCCTGCTGGCCCTGTCGGGAGAGATCCAGCGCCTGCGCGTGCCCATCGTGTACGCCGACCAGGACGGCGTTCCCGCGTACTGGGTGAACCTTCCGTTCGAGGCCATCCCGGGTGATACCGCCGACATGATCCGGGTGATGGACTACTCCGCGCGGCTCGCCTCGCGCAACCCGCCACTGACGGAGGAGGGGCTGGGCACCATCTACTTCGGCGATCCGCCCACGGTGGAGCGGCTGCGGTGGATTCCCCTGCTGCAGGTGGGCGCGCTGGTGGGGCTGCTGGGCGCACTGGCCTCCCTGATCCGCCACAACCAGCGCACCGAGCGCGAGCGCATCTGGGCGGCGATGGCCCGCGAGTCGGCGCACCAGATGGCCACGCCGCTGTCGTCGCTGGCGGGATGGGTGGAGATCCTTCGCCTCCCGGACGAGGAGCGCGAGCCCATGGCCACCCTTCCCGCGGTGGCCGGCGAGATGGAAGCCGACCTGGACCGGCTGGAGAAGGTGGCGCGGCGCTTCGAGTGGATCGGCCGGCCGGTGCAGAAGGACCCGGTGGACGTGCGGACCCTCCTGCGGGTGCTGGAGCGCTACATCCGCGTGCGGCTGCCGCAGTTGGGGCGCGGGGTAGACCTGGAGGTGGACGTGCCCGAGGGGACGCCGCCGGTGCTGGGCAACGCCATCCTGCTGGAGTGGGCGCTTGAAAACCTGGTGAAGAACGCGCTCGACGCGCTGGCGGGTTCCGGCGGGCGCATCTGCATCGAGGCGCAGGCGCACGGCGAGCGGCGGGTGGAGATCCGCGTGATCGACGACGGACCGGGTGTCTCTCCGGCGGTCCGCAGCACGCTCTTCGACCCGGGCGTTTCGACCAAGAAGGGGGGGTGGGGCGTGGGCCTTTCGCTCGCGCGCCGGATCGTGGAAGACGTGCACCACGGCCGCCTGCGCCTGGAGCCGTCGGACCGGGGGGCGCGCTTCGCGATGATCCTGCCCGCCGCCCCGCGCGAAAAGGATGCGGCGGACGACCAGCTGGTGCCCAAGCGCTTCGCGCGGAAGGCGGCGTCCTGAGTTCAGCCCTCGGGCTGGGCTCGGGCGGATGAATCCGCGGCAACGACGGCCCGAAGTCCGCCTTCGCGGACTGCATCCGAGGGTATGGTGCGCTTGGCCGACGCCATCGCATGCGGAAGCCGCTGGGCCGGGCTTCCGCATCTCGTTTTCTGTTACCGTCCTGACCGCAGTCACCGATGACGTTTGACCTGTCGCACCTGAACCCCGAGCAGCGCGAGGCGGCCTCCCACTTCGAGGGGCCGCTGCTGGTGCTGGCCGGCGCCGGATCGGGCAAGACCCGCGTGCTCACCACCCGCATCGCCTGGCTGGTGGAGGAGATGGGGGTGGACCCGGCCGCCATCCTGGCGCTGACCTTCACCAACAAGGCCGCGGGGGAGATGCGCGAGCGGGTGAGGGCCAGCCTGGGCAAGGACCTCGCGGGGATGTGGATCGGCACCTTCCACTCCGTGGGCGTGCGCATCCTGCGCCGCGACGGCACCCGGTTGGGGTGGAGCCCCGGCTTCACCGTGTACGACGCGGACGACGCCGACGGGCTGGTGAAGCGCATCCTTCGCGACCAGCTGCAGTTGGACATCAAGAAGTTCTCGCCCCGCGCGGTGCACGGGGCCATCTCGGCCGCCAAGAACGAGCTGATGGGCCCGGAGGCGTACGGGCACGGCGCCAGCGATCCGTTCGAGCGCGTGGTGGCCGACGTGTTTCCGCGCTACCAGAAGGCGCTCAAGGACGCCAACGCCTTCGACTTCGACGACCTGCTGGTGAAGCCGGTGGAATTGTTCCGGCAGAGCCCGCCCGTGCTGGAGCGCTACCAACGGCGTTTTCCGTTCATCCTGGTGGACGAGTACCAGGACACCAACCGCGCGCAGTACGTGTTCCTGCGCCTGCTGGCCGGGGAGCAGCACAACCTGTTCGTGGTGGGCGACGACGACCAGTCCATCTACGGCTGGCGCGGGGCCGACATCCGCAACATCCTGGACTTCGAAAAGGACTTCCCCGCCGCGCGAATGGTAAGGCTGGAGCAGAACTATCGCTCCACCAGCACCATCCTGGACGCCGCCAACCGCGTGATCTCGCAGAACGTGCATCGCAAGGGGAAGACGCTGCGCACCGACGCCGGCGCGGGCGAGCGCATCACCCTGGTCGAATGCGCCGACGAGGCCGACGAGGCGCGCTGGGTGGCGGAGGAGATCCGAGTGCGGATGGCCGACAACCCGTCGCTGGCGCTGAAGAACTTCGTCGTCCTGTATCGGACGAACGCCCAGTCGCGCGCCATGGAAGAGGGGCTGCGGCGCGAGGGGATGGCGTACCGGGTGATCGGCGGAACCCGCTTCTACGAACGCCGCGAGGTGAAGGACGCGCTGGCCTACCTGCGGCTCGTCGCCAACCCCGCCGCGGACGAGGCATTTCTGCGCGTCGTCAACGTTCCCCGGCGGGGGATCGGCGATGCGTCGGTGGCGCGGCTGGCGGAGCACGCGACGGCGCGGGGGCTGCCCCTGCTGCGCGCGGCCGAGGAAGCGGCCTCGGTGGATGGAATCCGCGGCGTGGCGGCCCGGGCGCTGCCGGAGATGGCCGCGCTGATCCGCAAGTATGCCGCGCTCGCCGGGCGCGAGGGCATCGGGCTCGACGGGCTGCTGCGGGAGCTGGTGATCGAGGCGGGGCTGGTGGAGGCGCTCAAGGCCGAGGGGCCCGAGGGCAAGGACCGCCTGATGAACCTGGACGAGCTGATCGCGGGGGCGGCCGACGTGCAGCGGCGGCTGCAGGACGAAGATCCCGAGCTGATGATGGAGCTGGAAGAGGTGGGCGAAACCTCACCGCGCGCCGTCGACCTGTTCCTGGGCCATGTAGCGCTTGTCGCGGACGTGGACCAGCACGACCCGCACGCCGACGCGGTGTCGATGATGACGCTTCACAACGCCAAGGGGCTGGAGTTTCCCCTGGTCTTCATCACCGGCCTGGAGGACGGCTTGTTCCCCCTGGTGCGCGCCATGGACGAGCCCGCCGACATGGAAGAGGAGCGGCGGCTGTTCTACGTCGGGGTGACGCGCGCCGAGCGCAAGCTGTACCTGTCGCACGCGCGGCGGCGGCGGCGGGGGGCCACGTACATGGACTGCGTGGCGTCGCAGTTCCTGGAGTCGGTGCCCAAGGAGCTGACGGAGACGCGCCGCACGCCGCGCATCCTGGAGCGCACGTCCAGCTATCCGCAGCCGTGGAAGCAGTTCGGCGACTTCGGGCGTCCGGGCACCCGCCGCGAGCGGCTGTACGGCTCCGCACCCGCCGCGCCCGCGTACGACGGCGACCCCAGCTACCAGGTGGACTACTCCGATTCGCAGGACTCGCCCTCGCTGCGCAAGGGCTCGCGCGTGCGGCACGCCACGTTCGGCGTGGGAACGGTGATGGAGCTGTCGGGCTACGCCGAGAACGTAAAGGCGACGATCGAATTCGACGACGTGGGCCGCAAGAGCATCCTGCTCAAGTACGCGAACCTGCAGCCCGAGTGGGAGTAGGCCGCGCCGGCTCTGCGACTCTGGAGCTCGATGGCTGACATTCAAAGAGTTTCACGCAGAGGACGCAGAGATGACGGAGAGGACGCAGAGAACTGCACCAGGTGCGGGGTTCCCTCTGCGTCCTCTCTGTTTCCTCTGCGTCCTCTGCGTGATCCAAAGGCAGTAAACGACAGGCCTCACGCAGAGCCGCGGAGACGCAGGGAGAGGATTTCGAGGACGCGAGCTGCCGTGGTTGAACCGTCCGGCGCGGGCGGGTTATATTGCCGCATGTCCACCAGTGCCATCGACCTGCTCAAGAGCGGCACCGTGCCGCTGTACCTGGCCCCGCAGGCGGGAGTCAGCGAATCGCCCTTCCGCCGGCTGTGCCGGTCGTACGGGGCCGACGTCGTCGTGTCGGAGTTCGTGTCGGCCGAGGGCATCCGGCGCCACGACCGGCGCACCCACTCATACCTGCGCTTTCACGACGACGAGCGGCCCATCGGCATCCAGATCTTCGGCGCCGAGCCGGAGGCCATGGCCCAGGCCGCGCGTCTCGTGGAAGAGGTGTACGAGCCCGACTTCCTGGACATCAACTTCGGCTGCCCGGTAAAGAAGGTGGTCAACCGCAACGGCGGCTCGGGGTGCCTCCGCGACCTGGAGCTGGTGCGCGACATCATCCGGGCGGTGAAGGCGGCCATCTCCATCCCCACGACGGTCAAGATCCGCAGCGGCTTCACCGAGCAGACGCGCAACCCGGTGGAGATCGCCCTGCGCTGCCAGGACGCCGGCGCCGAGGTGCTGACGCTGCACGCCCGCACCCGTACGCAGATGTACAGCGGAACGGCCAACTGGGACGAGATCGCCGCCGTCAAGCAGGCGCTCGACATCCCGGTGATCGGCAACGGCGACGTGTTCACGGGCGAGGCGGCGGCGCGGATGCGCGAGCACACCGGCTGCGACGGCATCATGATCGCCCGGGGCTCGCACGGGGCGCCGTGGCTGTTCGCGCAGGCCCGCGCGGCGCTGGAGGGGCGGCCCATTCCCGCCGACCCCGAGGCGGCCGAGCGGTTCCGCATCGTCATCGAGCATGCGCGGCTGGCCATCGCCTGGGAAGCGGACGAGGAAAAGGCGATGATCGAGTTCCGCAAGCACCTGGGCTGGTATACCAAGGGGCTCCCCAACGGGCGCTACCTGCGCCAGGAGCTGTTTGAGGTGCGGCGGCTGGACGAGGCCGAGCGGCTGCTGGAAGGCTACCTGGCGCAGGTGGAGCAGGGGGCGGCGGCGTGACCCCCGAATCTCTGCGCGCGCTGCTGGGCGAGGTGGCCAGCGGCGCGTCGTCCATCGCCGACGCCGAGCGGCGGCTGGCCTGGGCGCCGGTGGAAGACCTGGACTTCGCGCGGGTGGACCACCACCGCGCCCTGCGCCATGGCTTTCCCGAGGTCGTCTTCGGGCAGGGGAAGACGCCGGACCAGGTCGTCGCCCTCGCCGTTCGCATCGCGGAGCGCGGGGAGGGGTTCCTGGCCACGCGCCTGGCGCCCGAGGCGCGCGAACCGCTGCGGTCCGCGCTTCCCGCCATCGAGCTGAACGAGCTGGGGCGGACGGCGTACCTGGCGCCCGCGCAGCCGGTGGAGCGGCGGACGCGCGGCACCGTGCTGGTCGTCACCGCCGGCACCAGCGACCTGCCCGTCGCGGAGGAGGCGGCGGTGACGGCGCGCGCCTACGGCAACCCGGTGGAGCGGCTGACGGACGTGGGAGTGGCCGGCATCCACCGCATCCTCAGCGCGCGCGACACGCTGTCGTCCGCCGCCGTGGTCATCGTGATCGCCGGGATGGAGGGCGCGCTCCCCTCCGTGGTGGGCGGCCTGGTTTCCGTCCCCGTGATCGCCGTGCCGACCAGCGTGGGCTACGGCGCCTCGTTCGGCGGCCTCTCGGCGCTGCTGGGGATGCTGAACTCCTGCGCCTCGGGCGTCACCGTGGTGAACATCGACAACGGGTTCGGCGCGGCGGCCGCCGCGTCGCGCATCAACCTGCTTCCGCCCGCCTGACGATTTCCACGTCGATCCGCGTTCCCCATCCGCTTCCGCTCGCCGTCTCGGCGCTGGCGTACGCCGCCGCGCTCGGGCTCGCGGCGCGGCTGCCGTGGTGGGGCGCGGGACTGTTCGTCATCCTCCTCCTGGCCCTGGCCGTGTGGGCGTTCCGCGTTCGCGGCAAGGACGCCGGGGCCGCCGCGGCGCTCTGGCCCCCCGTCCACCTGCTGATCGCCGCCACCGGACACCTGGCATCGCCCCTGGCGCCGCTCGCGGCGGGATGGGTGGTGCTGTTCGGCCGGCGCGCGCCCAAGTGGGCGGCGCCCGCGGCGGGCGTTGTGGCGGCGCTGGCGATCGGTGCGGACTGGATGGATGGGACGGCGCCGGTATGGACGGCGGCGGCGGGATGGGTGCTGCTGATGGCGCTGGCGGCTGGACTGGCGGCCTGGGTGGCGCACGGGCCGGGGGCGAAGCGGATGGGGAGCGCGGTGGTCCCGGAGCCGGAGGCGGCGCCCCGGCGGGATGGCGAGGCGACGGACGCGGAGGCGGTGGAGAACGCCTTGGCGGTGATCCTTCGCGCCACGGACGCGCACGAGGCGGCGCTGTGGCGGGCCGACGGGGTGGACGACCAGCGCACGGCCGCGGTGCTGGTGCGCGCCGCGGCGCCCGAGGTGCCCGCGGCCGAGTCGCCCGTGGCGCTGGCCGGGCACCCCTTCGCGTGGGCCATCGACGAGCGGCTTCCGCAGCGCATCCAGCGGGGCAAGCGCGACCTGCCGTCGCCCTGGGCGGCGGAGATGCTGCTGCTGCCGGTGGAGGTGGAGGCACGGGTGATGGTGCTCGCCCTGGCGTACCCCGGCCAGGTGCCGCCCGGGGCCGAGGCCGCGGCGGTGCGCGGAGGCCAGCACCTGGGCACGCTGCTGGGGCTGCTGAAGTCGCGCGCCGCCGTGCGCCGCGCCGACGCGGGGATGCGGGCGATGGCGGATGCCGTGCGCACCCTTCCCGGCGAGCTGGAACTGGACAAGTTCGCCGCGCAGCTTGCCGCCGCTGTGCGCCAGGGCACCGGGGCCGCGGGCGCGGCGGTCGCCCTGGTGACGGACGACGCGGGGCGCGGCAAGGTGCTCCACGCGTCCGGCGAGCCCATGCCCATGGGCGCCGAGGCGTTCGGCGAGGGCGAGTCGCGGCTGTCGCTGGCGGTGAAGCACGGCGTAGACCTGAACTACGTGGACCTGCGACGCGAGCGCGACCGGCTGCCCCTGCTGGCCCCGGGCGAGAAGTGGGAGCAGGCGCCGCGCTCGGCCGCGGTGCTGCCGCTGATGGTGGATGGGCGGGCGATCGGCGTGGTAGCGGCGTGGCACCCGGAGCCGGGGCGCTTCGGCGAGCGGGAGCGGGAGATCCTTCACCTGCTGTGCTCGGTGGCGCCCATGCCCATGCGCAGCGCCCGCCGCTTCGAGGCGCTGGACCAGCGCGCATCCACCGACCCGCTGACGGGGCTGCCCAACCGGAGCGCCTTCGACCAGCGGCTGGCGGCGCTTTCCAGCTACTTCGACCGCTACGCGCGCCCGTTCGCGCTTGTGACGCTGGACGTGGACTTCTTCAAGAAGTTCAACGACACCTGGGGCCACGAGGCGGGCGACCGCGTGCTGCAGCACGTGTCGGAGCTGCTGAAGAGCACCGTGCGCGACGTGGACCTGCCCGCGCGGCTGGGCGGCGAGGAGTTCGCGGTTCTGCTTCCCGAGACCACGCTGCGCCAGGCCATGGACGCGGCCGAGCGCATCCGGCGCACGCTGGAATCGCGCACGGTCAACTGGCAGGGCCGGCCGCTCTCGGTGACGGCCTCCGTCGGCGTCTCGGCCTGCCCTGACTGCACCGCCACCCCTTCCGAGCTCCTGGGCCTGGCCGACGCGGCGTTGTACCGGGCCAAGGAGTCGGGCCGCAACCGCGTGGCCGCCGCCCCCAAGCTGGAAGCCGCTGGACGCGCGTAACCTCACTGATCAAAACAGTTTCACGCAGAGGTCGCAGAGGGAAAAGAGAGGACGCAGAGAACTGATAGAAGTCTCTGCGTCCTCTCTGTCTTCTCTGCGTCCTCTGCGTGAAACTGTTTTGCAGTTTTAGACTGGCATGGGCGCGGGGGTCTCGATGGATGCGCCCGCGGACGCCGAGCAGACGTAGACGCGCGGCTCCAGCCCCGTCGCGGATTGATAGGCTTCCGCCACGGTGCGGGCGAAGTCGTCGGCGCCTTCCCCGTCCACCAGCGCCACCGCGCACCCGCCGAAGCCGGCGCCCGTCATCCGCGCGCCGCGGCAGGCATCGTGACCTTGCGCCAGTTCCACGATCACGTCCAGTTCCTTCCGCGACACCTCGAAGTCGTCGCGCAGGCTCGCGTGGCTCTCGTTCATCAGCCGGCCCACGGTGGCGGCGTCGCCCCGCTCCAGCGCATCCGCCGCCTGCAGGGTGCGCGCGTTCTCGGTGATGACGTGGCGGGCGCGACGGCGCATCACGTTCTCCATCCGGGGGGCCAGCCGCTCGAACCGCTCCACGTCCACGTCGCGCAATGCCTCGACTCCGAAGAAGTCGGCCGCCTCCTCACAGTGCAGCCGCCGATCGTTGTACGCCGAGTCCACCAAACCGCGGCGGGTGGCGGTGTCCAGGATCACCACCGCGCTGCGGGGCGGCATGGGCACCGAGCGCGTTTCCAACGAGCGGCAGTCGATCAGCAGGGCGTGCCCTTCCTCGCCCGCGGCCGAGATCATCTGGTCCATGATGCCGCAGCGCACGCCGATCCAGTCGTTCTCCGCCCGCTGCGCCGCTAGCGCCATCTCGCGCGGGTCCCACGGCATTCCCGAAATGGACGCAAAGGCGCGGGCGGAGGCCAGTTCGAAGGCGGCGCTGGACGAAAGCCCCGCCCCGATGGGCACGTCGCCGGCCGCCACGCCGTCCCATCCCTTCAGGCCGCGCGTCTTCTTCTGGAGCACCCACGCCACGCCCTGCACGTAGTTGATCCACTCGTTGCCCGTGCTGGCCAGGTGGTCCAGGTCGAACTCGCGGTCCTCGTCGAAGTCCAGCGAGTGGATGAACACCTTCGAGTCGTCGCGCGGGCGCAGGGCGATCCAGGCCGCGCGGTCGATGGCCATCGGCAGCACGAAGCCGTCGTTGTAGTCGGTGTGCTCGCCGATCAGGTTCACGCGGCCGGGCGCGCGGGCCACGCACGCCGGCGGCTCGCCGAAGCGCGCCTCGAACTCCCGCGTCACGCGGGCGCGAAGGCCGTTGTCGCTGCTCATGTCAGGAAATGGATCAAGGTTCAGGAAGCGGGCGCGGCGGCGCGGTCGTCGTATCCGCGGGGGTGCGTCCGGTGCCACGCCCAGGCGCTCTCGATGATGGCGTGCAGGTCCGTCCACTTCGGCTTCCAACCCAGCTCACGCTGGATGCGGTCGCTCGCGGCGATCAGCCGCGCGGGGTCACCGGGGCGGCGGGGGCCGGCGACGGCGGGAATGGCGTGGCCCGTGACGTCGCGCGCGGCCTCGATCACCTGGCGCACGCTGAAGCCGTGGCCGATCCCCAGGTTGTACGTGCGGCTCCCCTCGTCCAGCGCGCGCAGGGCGCGGATGTGGGCGTCGGCCAGATCCTCGACGTGGATGTAGTCGCGGATGCAGGTGCCGTCCGGCGTCTCGTAGTCTTCGCCGAAGATGGTCACGCGCTCCCGCTGCCCCAGCGCCACCTGCAGGACGATCGGGATCAGGTGCGTCTCGGGATCGTGGTCCTCGCCCAGCTCGGGCGAGAGGGCGCCGCAGGCGTTGAAGTACCGCAGCGCCGCATAGCGCATCCCGAAGCGGTCGTCCATCCAGTGAAGCATCCGCTCCAGGATGAACTTCGACTCGCCGTACGGGCTTCCCGGCGAGATGGACGTGCCCTCGTCGATGGGGTCGCGGTCCGGCAGGCCGAACAGGTTGGCCGTCGACGACAGGATGAAGCGGCCGACGCCGTGCTCCACGGCGCTTTCCAGCAGGTTCAGCCCGTTGCGGACGTTGTTCCCCAGGTGGCGGAACGGGTGCTCCATCGACTCGCCCACCAGCGTGTGCGAGGCGAAGTGGAGAATGCCCTCCGGCCGGTGCTCCGCCATCGCCTGGTCGATCGCCCCGCGGTCGTCCAGCCCCGCCACGACCAGCGTCGCCTGGGGATGCACGGCGGCCCGGTGCCCCTGCGACAGGTCGTCGAACACCACCACCTCGTCCCCACCCGCCACCAGCTGGTGCACCACGGCGCTGCCGATGTACCCCGCCCCACCCGTAACCAGCACCCTCATCGCGCAACTCCGATCGTTTGCATTTCCGTCACGTCATCGTATGCGGCGACGCCCTCGTCGTCCGCCTTCACCACCACGCGTTCCCCGTCCAGCACCAGCGGCACGGCGAGGAGCGCGCGGAACTCGTTGTAGCCCGTCCGGCCGGGAAAGAAGGCGTGCAGGAACAGCCACGGCTCTCCGTCCGGCCCCTCCGCCACGGACGGATGCCCGGGCCCCCACCACTCCGCGGTCGAGCGAAGGAGCGGCTGGGCCATCTTCCGGTACGGCCCCAGCGGCGCGTCCGCCACCGCCACGCCGATGCCGTAGCGCGCGGTGGAGAAGTCGTTGCCGGCGTAGAACAGGTAGTGCTTGCCCCCGCGACGGGTGACCCAGATGCCCTCGATGAGGTGCGCCTCCCAGGGCTGGTCGTTCTGCAGCACCAGGGTGCGTTCCCCTTCCAGGCTGCACCCGTCCGCCGAAAGTCGCTGCGCCCACACCGGCGTGCGCATCGCGCTGAGGACCGCGCGGATGGCCTGCCGCACCGCCGGGTCCGCCTCGCGGCCGAGCATGGCCGAGAACCGGTTCCTCACCGCCGAAAACCGCTCGGTGACGGCTTCCACCAGCACCTGCTGGGCAAAGAAGCGCTCCATCGGCTCCAGTGTCCGCACCCACGGCCAGAGCGTCGCCAATAGGGACGCGGTGCGGCGGTCGGCTTCGTCCGGCAGCAGCTCGGCGATCAGCCGGCCGTGCTCGTGCAGCAGCTGGTGAAGCAGCCCCGGCCAGACGCCGTTGGTGTCGTCCTTCCACAGCAGGTAGGCGGCACCATCGTCGTCCACCACCACGTGCGGATCGATCACGCCGCCGCGTAGCACCGGCTCCGACGGTGTCTGGAACGGCCCGCCGGGGCTGGGCGACGTCGCCACGCCCATCGCCAGGTCGTGTCCATCCCGTTCCCGCGCCGCGAAGTACACCCGGTACTCGCCGCCGACCCGGTGCATCTCCGGCGCCCAGAAGTCGCTGACGCCCTCGCCGTCCGCCGCCCACGCCGGCTTGTGGCCCCGGGGAAAGACGAAGCCCACCATCTCCCAGTCCTCGAGGTCGCGCGAGCGGGCAATGGGAAACGCGTCGGGGGCGTCGTTGGAGGTGGCGACCAGGTAGTACCAACTCCCGCCCTCCTCGTCCGCGCGCATCACCGCCGGGTCGCCGTACCCGTGCAGCACGTCCGGCGACAGGTTCTCCGTCAGCAGCGGGCGAAAGGGGGCACGGAACGTCGCCGGCTCGGGCGGCTGCCGGTTGCGCGGCACCCGCGTGCCGAAGCGCGCCGCCAGTTCTGCGTAGACGTCCAGCCAGCCATTGTGCGTCCGCTCGCGCAGGGTGTACTCCCCCACGGCCCGCGCGCCGGCCGCGTCCGGTCCCATGACGACGAGGGTGCACCCGTCCGTGATCGCCCCCTCGAACCGGAAAGGCGCATCGGTGACGGCGGCGAGCCGGATTTCGTTCATCGAACGCGCCCGGTCAGCCTTCGCAGGGCTCGCCGGACGGAACGCGCAGCGGCACCCCGGACGCCACCGGCTGGCCGAAGTTGGGCGAACCGTCGGCGTTCCAGGTGAAGGGCTGCGCGCGGATCACCCGGTTCCAGTTGGGCCCCGTGTCCACCTTCGCGTGGTAGATGATCCAGTCCTCGGTGCCGTCCGGCGACTTCGCGAAGCCGTTGTGCCCCGGGCCGTACACCCCGTTGGCCTCGGCGAACACGGGGCCCGTCTTGGTCCAGCTGGAGGGCAGCATGGGGTCCGCCGTGGGGCTGTTCAGCCGCAGCATCCCCAGGCGGTACGACCGCAGCCACGACTCGCGCGTGGAGTACACGACGAACGTCTGGTCGCCGCGCGCCAGCACCTGCGGCCCCTCGTTCAGGTCCAGCCCGTCGACGGGATCTTCCCTCCGCTCCCAGCTTTCGGTGGGCGCGGAGATCTGCGCGCGCGGGCCGCTGATGGTGTGCGGGTTGGACATCCGCGCGATGTAGATGTACTGCGGCGTGCGCGCGAGCGGCGTGTTGTTCTCCCACCCCGACCACATGCCGTATAGCTGGCCGTTGAAGCGATGTACCGTAAAGTCGATGGCCCACACGTCGTCGGCGTGCGTAGCCAGGGTGCCGCCCGTATCCAGCTGGCCCAGGTCCTCGTACGCGCCCTGCGGATCGTTGGTCGCGGCGCGGATGACCCCCGCGCGCTGGTAGATGAACGGCGCGTCCTGTGGCCCGGGGCGGCCGGCTGCGTAGTAGATGTACCAGCGGCCGTCCACCAGGCGGATTTCCGGCGCCCAGACGTGCGTCTGGTTCCACCCCGTGTCGGGCGCGGTCCACACCTTTACGCTGTCGCGCATGGGGTCGGTGAGCTTTCTCGACCGGAAGACCCAGATGGTGCTATTTTGACCCTCCTGGTTCTTCGACTGCGCCATGTAGTAGTAGCCGTCGCGGAACTCCAGCCACGGGTCGGCGCCGCGGGCGACGGGGTTCGTGAACGTGCACACCGCGCCCGTGGCGGGTGCGGGCGTGCCCGGCGCCTGCACGGGCGGGGTGCACGCCGCGAGCTGCGCGGCGGCGAGCAGGCCCCAGGCGGCGCGGGCGAAGGCAGTCTGACCACGAGCGCGATTCATCGTATGACTTCCTCAGAGGCTGTTCCCGGGCCGGCAAGCTACCGGCCCCTCTTTCCCGAGCCCGCCGACCAGGGCGATCCCTACCTGCTCGCCATTCCCGACGGCGTGGCGGCGGACTACCGCTACTACGTGTACGTGACGCGGGACCAAACGAGCGATGGGCGGGGCGGCACGGCGACCCCCGGCGCCTTTCCCGCGTTCGCTTCGCACGACCTGGCCACCTGGCACCCGCTCGGGCCCACGCTGGAGGGCGACGCGACGCGCTACGCCTTCTGGGCGCCGTGCGTGCGGTACGTGGCCGGCCTGGAGCGCCCGTACGTGATGCTGTACTCGCACGGCGCGGGCATCGGCGAGCAGGCGCACATCGGCCACCAGATCCGCCGGGCCGACAGCGAGCGCCCGGAGGGCCCGTTCGTGGACACCGGCCACGTGCTGACGCCGGATACCGACTTCGCCATCGACGCCGACGTGTACCCCGCTCCCGACGGCTCGCTGCGGATGGCGTACGCCACCGACTTCGTGGACCGCGAGCCGTACGGCACCGGCATCGTGGAGGTGGCGGTGAGCGACGACCTCACGCGCGTCCTGTCATCCCCCGCCCTGCTGGCGCGCCCGTCCGAGGACTGGCACCTGTTCGACGGCGCGCGCCGCATGCCGTGGAAGAACATCCCCGGCGTGGACTGGCGCACCGACACCGTGCGCTGGAGCACCATCGAGGGGCCGGTCGGGGGCTTGGTGAATCCCCAAGGCCGGCGCGTCTACCTGTACAGCGGCGGATGCTACTTCGGCTTCTACGCCGTCGGCGCGCTGGTGGAGGACGACGCGGGCGCGCTGGTGAACGTTACGCGCGATGGGCGCGGGTTCGTTTTGGGCTCGCTTCCCGAGCACGGCTTCCATGCGCCCGGCCACTGCGACTGGTTCCGCGCCGCCGATGGCCGCGAGTGGCTGGTGACCCATGCCCGCTTCGGCTCGCCGGAGGCGCCCCGCAACGCCGCCCTCGTGGAGCTTCGCTGGGACGAGGACGGGCTGCCGTACTGCCCGCCGCCGGCGTAGTTCCCCCGGAGGCCCCTCCCCCCGCCCCCTCCCCGCACAAACTACGTGCGGAGAGGGGGAGAACGTCGGGGCGGTCGAGGCTGGATGCCGATGCATGCCGCGGCAGCCCCCTCCCCCCGGCCCCCGTCCCCCGCTTCGCAGGGGAGGGGGAGAACATCGCTCACGGCACAAACTACGTCCGGAGAGCAGAGCTTTGTCATCCTGAGGCGCAGGCGCGCCGGACCAGCCCATACCTCATCCTTCGCGCGCCGAAGGATCTAGCCTGCGGCACTTCTCAGCGTGGGCGCGGCAGCGAGCACCAATGCCCGAGCCACGTCGGTTCCCCCTCCCCCGCCCCTCCCCCGCAAACTGCGCGGGAGAGGGGAGAATTCATTGCATTTCCGGCGCTGGCCGCGGCTCCGAAGACGGGCCTCGGTCCACGCGGGGCCAGCCGTCGACGTAGACCAGCGGATCGATCAGCATCACGCGACGGGTGTTCACGTCGTCCGTGGGCTTGGAGCGCGGACGGCGCACGTCTACCGCGTGGTAGACGATCCAGTCGGTGCCGCGCGCGTCCGTGACCACCGAGTTGTGCCCCGGCGCGTTCCACTGCCCGCTTCGCTCCAGGATGGCGCTCGTCCGCGCGCCGGTCGCCTGGGCCAGCGTCTCAAACGGGCCCGTCGCGCTGCGCGAGCGCGCCACCAGCGCCGCGTAGTGCGCACGCGGGCCGCAGCAGTTGTCGCCGGAGTAGAACATGTAGTAGAACGGCGCGCGGTACGTCACCCACGCCCCCTCCACCAGCCGCTGGTAGTCGGTGGAATCCGACGTCGGCACGGTGTGCACCAGGTCCACCGGGGTGCTCCCCGCCGCGAAGGAGACGCGGTCCGCCGCAAGCTCCTGCACCTTGATCGGTCCAAAGCCCGAGCCCCAGTACAGCAGCCTCCGTCCGGTCTGCGGATCGTCGAAGGCCATCGGGTCGATGTTCACGAAGCTGGGACCGCACTGCAGCGGCTGGCCCTTGTCTGTGAATGGACCTTCGGGACGGCTGGCGGTCGCCACGGCCAGGCAGAGCCCTCGCGTGGTGTCGCTGAGCGCCGCGTCGGGCTTGGCGGAGTAGTAGAGGTAGAAGGTGCCGCCGTGCTCCGAGACGTGCGGCGCCCAGAAATCCTGCGTGCGGCTGGCCCACGATGGCTTCACCGGCAACGCGTCGCCGATCCGCTCCCAGGCCACCAGATCGCGGGAGCGCGCCACCTGGATGTTGATGGGAGTGCCATCGCGCTCGCCCTGCGTGGCATAGGCGTAGTACGTCCCGTCCGACGCCCGGATCACCGTCGGATCAGGGAAGTTGATGTCCAGGACGGGGTTCGTGTACGTCGCGGTCGATGCGGACGCGTCCGCGGACGGCGCGCGACCGGACGGCGGAGCGCAAGCGGAGAGCGCGGCAAGGGCGAGAACGGCGATGCGCATCACGCCGCACCCGCCGTGGCGCGCGTCTCGGAGAGCGCGCGCAGACGCTCGGCGCTGCTCTCCGGCGTCACGTCGCGCTGCGGCTCGCCCAGCATCTCGTATCCCACCATGAACTTTCTCACCGTGGCGGAGCGGAGCAGCGGGGGAAAGAAGTGCATGTGCAGGTGCCACTCCGGGTGGGGCTGGCCGTCGGTGGGCGCCTGGTGCAGCCCCGCCGAGTAGGGAAACGAGACGCCGAACAGGTTGTCGTAACGCGTGGTTAGCCGCTTGAGCACGTCAGCCAGGGCGTCGCGCTCGCGGTCGTCCAGCGCCAGCAGGTCGGGCACGGGGCGGCGGCTGACGACCATCGTCTCGAACGGCCAGACGGCCCAGAAGGGGACCAGCGCCACGAAACCGTCGTTGGCGCAAACGATCCGCTCCTGCCGATCCAGCTCCAGCCGCAGGTAGTCGTCCAGCAGCGTGCGGCCGTGCCGGGCGAAGTGCTCGCCCAGCCGCTCCCCCTCGCGCGCGGCGATCAGCGGAACGGAGCGCTGGGCCCAGATCTGCCCGTGGGGATGGGGGTTGCTGCACCCCATCGCCTCGCCCTTGTTCTCGAAGATCTGCACGTGCCCGATGTCGGGCCGGCTTCCCAGGCGCGCGAACTCGTCGGCCCACACGTCCACCACGCCGCGGAGGGCGCCGGGCTCCAGGTCCGGCAGCGACAGGTCGTGGCGCGGCGAAAAACAGACGACGCGGCACACGCCC
This sequence comes from Longimicrobium sp., assembly GCF_036399935.1. GTDB lineage: Bacteria > Gemmatimonadota > Gemmatimonadetes > Longimicrobiales > Longimicrobiaceae > Longimicrobium. Next base: position 17,790 of record NZ_DASWMD010000012.1, on the reverse strand, counting down.
GACTCGCTGCGGGCGCGCAGCAGGCCCTCGACTTCCACCTCCGCCTCGGGCGCGTCCGGCCGGAGCGCCGCGAAATCGTTGCCGAAGACGTACGTGCCCGTGTAGTCGGGATTCCGCTCGCCGCCGGCCCGCGCGTTCCCGGGGCACAGGTAGCACCCGGGATCGTGCGGCGGGCGCACCTCCGCGGCGGGCCGCTCCACCTGTCCCTGCCAGGGCCGCTTGGCGCGGTGGGGTGAAACCAGCACCCACTCGCCGGAAAGCGGGTTGAATCGGCGGTGCGGGTGTTCCAGCAGGTCGTTCGTTTCCGTCACGGTCGTCAATGGCCCGGCGTGGCCCGGCGCTGCAGGCGGCTCTGCACCACCACCACGCCCAGCAGGAACACGCCACGCAGCACCCCCTGCCACCAGGGGGTGATGGTGCCCTCCAGGTTGAACAGGTTGAAGATCACCCCCAACAGCAGCACGCCCACGACGGTGGATCCCACCCCGCCCTGCCCGCCGGAAAGCAGCGTTCCGCCTACGACCACGGCGGCGATGGCGTCCAGCTCCCAGCCCGTACCCGCCACCGGCTGCCCGGCGCCCAGCCGCCCAGCGAGGACGATTCCCGCCATGGCGGCCAGCACTCCGCTGATGGCGTACGTGGCGATCAGCACGCGGTCCACCTGCAAGCCCAGCAGCCGCGCGGCGTCCTGGTGGTCGCCCGCGGCGTACACGTAGCGCCCGAAGCGCGTGTAGCGGAGCACCACCCAGCCGATCAGGAACGCCAGCGCCGCCATGACCACGGGGACGGGGATCCCCAGCATCCGCCCGCGGCCCAGCCACATGAAGCCCTGCGCGGCCCGGTCCACCCGCACCGAGTTCTCTTCCGTCACGCCGAGCGCCACGCCGCGCGCGGCGATCATCATCGCCAGGGTGACGATGAAGGGCTGGATGCGCGCCTTGGTGATCAGCACGCCGTTGATGGTCCCCAGCACCGCCCCCGCCGCCAGTCCCCCGGCGACGGCGACGAACGTCCCCTGGGGCGAAAGAACGGCGGCCACGATTCCCGCCAGCGCCAGCACCGAGCCGACGGAAAGATCGATACCGCCGGTGAGGATCACCGTCGTCATCCCCAGCGCCACCATGCCGAGCATGCTGTTCTGGCGCAGCACGTTCAGCAGGTTCTCGGGGGTGGCGAAGGGCGCGTAGCGAATGGCGCCGAACACGCACACCACGATCAGCGCCACCACGGCGCCCTGGCGCTGCAGCAGCGACGCGGCCCTGGCGCGCAGCGCCGGCACCGGGCGCGAGGGGACTCCGCTTCCCGCGCCCGGCGGCGTGCTGCCGGGCTCCGCGAGGCGCACGTCGAGGGCGGCGCCGCCCATCTGCCCCTGATGTTCCACTAGACCCGCCTCGGGCGTTGGAGGTAGACGGCGAAGAAGATGATGAGCGCCTTGAAGGCCAGCGCCCACGCGTAGGGAACCAGCAGCATGTTGAAGCTGGTGGCGATCACCTGCATGATCAGCGCGCCCACGACGGTGCCCATGATGGTCGCGCGCCCGCCGCTGAGCAGCGTTCCGCCCACCACCACCGCGGCGATGGCATCCAGTTCCACGTTCTGGCCGATCTTGGCGGCGGCGCTGGCGCCCAGGCGCGACGCCTCGATCAGCCCCGCCATCCCCGCCAGCAAGCCGCTGATCACGTAGACGGAGACGACGGTGCGGTTGACGGGCACGCCCGCCAAGCGCGCGGCGGCGGGATTCCCGCCGGCGGCCAGGACGTACCGCCCGAACGGCGTGGACCGAAGGACGAAAACGGCGAGGCCCACGACCACGGCGGCGATCAGCACCTGCACGGGAACAGGACCAAGATGACCCCGCCCCAGCGACAGGAACCCGGGATCGTTGATGGCGATCAGGGCGCCGTCGCGGTTGATCACCTGCGCCAGCCCGCGCCCGGCCAGCAGGGTGGCGAGGGTAACGACGATCGCCTGCACCTTGAAGTACGAGACGAAGGCGCCGTTCAGCAGCCCCACCGCCATCGCCGCCAGCAGCGCCGCGGGAATGGCGACGAGGAGCCCGGAATCCAGCGTCACCGCCGCGACCGCCGCGGCGATGGCCATGACCGAGCCCACGGACAGGTCGATACCGCCGGTAGCGATCACCAGCGTCATCCCCACCGCGACGAGGAGGGTGACGGCGAGCTGGAACAGGATGTTCCAGAAGTTGCCGACGGAGGCGAAGTTGGGGGTGAAGAGGGCGTTGGCGATCACCAGCACCACCAGCGCGAGCACCGCGCCCCCCGTGGCGCCCAGCGCCGCCCATCCCCGGCCGGCCAGCCCCGCGCCGCGCGGGACCGCTGCAGTTGCTTCCATCTCAGGCCTCCAGGGCCGCGGAGGCCGACACGGCGCTTCCCTCGGCCATCGCGTGGATGATCGACTGCTGCGAGATGTCGTCGCCGCGCAGCTCGGCCACGTTCTGGCCGTCGCGCAGCACCACCACCCGCGAGCTCCCCTCCACCAGCTCTTCCAGCTCCGACGAGATCATCAGCACGCCCAGCCCGGTGCCGGCCAGCTCGTTGATCAGCGCCTGGATCTCGCCCTTGGCGCCGATGTCGATGCCCCGCGTGGGCTCGTCCAGGATCAGCAGCGCGGGGTTCATGCACAGCCAGCGGGCCAGGAGCACCTTCTGCTGGTTGCCGCCCGAAAGCTCGCGGATCTTCTGGTCGGCGCTGGTGGCCTTGACGCCCAGCCGCTTCATGAAGCGGTCGACGACTTCGCGCTGCTTCGCCCGGTCCACGATCCCCATCCGCGTGAGCGTCGGGAGCGCGGCCAGCGTCAGGTTCTCGCGCACGGAGAGTTCGGGGATGATCCCCTCGCCCTTGCGGTCCTCGGAAACGAAGGCGATCCCCGCGTGGATGGCGTCGTCCGGCGTGCGCGGAGAAAGGCGCTTTCCATCCAGCTGGATGGTGCCGTCCTCGGCCGGGTCGGCACCGAAGATGGCGCGCGCCGTCTCCGTCCGCCCCGACCCAAGCAGCCCGGCCACGCCCAGGATCTCTCCCTTCCTCACGTCCAGCGTCACGCCGCGAAGCTTCTGCCCGCGGCGCAGCCCCTCGGTGCGCAGCAGGGGCGCGGTGCCCTCGGCTTCCGCTTGGTTGGCGCCGAACCCCGTGGTGCCCTGCCGGAGCTCGTCGCGCTGCTTGCCCAGCATCAGGCAGACGAGGTCCAGCCGCTCCAGGTCGGCCACGCGATGGGTGCCCACCAGCTTGCCGTCGCGCAGCACGGTCACCCGGTCGCAGACGGTGTACAGCTCGTCGAAGCGGTGGCTGATGTAGACGATGGCGGTGCCCTGCGCCTGCAGCTGGCGGATGAGGTCGTACAGGATGGAAACCTCGCGCTCGGCCAGCGAACTCGTCGGCTCGTCGAGAACGAGAACCTTGGCGCCGAGCGAGACGCCGCGGGCGATGGCCACCATCTGCTGCTCGGCGGTGCTCAGCGCGCCGAGCGTGGCGCCGGGGTCGATCGCCAGCCCCAGCCGCTGCAGCAGGGCGGCGGTCTCGGTGTTCATCCGGCCCCAGTCCACCAGCCCCCAGCGGCGCGGCTCGCGGCCCAGGTACACGTTCTCGGCCACGGTGCGAAAGCTGAGAAGGTGAATTTCCTGGTGCACGGCGATGACGCCGGCGGCCTGCGCGGCGGCGGGCGTGGTGAAATCCACCGGCTGCCCTTCCAGCCACATCTGCCCGCCATCGCGGCGGTAGGCGCCGGTCATGATCTTGATGAGCGTGCTCTTGCCCGCGCCGTTCTCACCGACGAGCGCGTGCACCTCGCCCGCGCGCAGGGTGAAGTTCACGCCGTCGAGCGCCGTGGCGCCGGCGAAGCGCTTGACGATGCCCTCCATGCGGAGAATCTCGGGGGCGACGGAGGGCGGGGGCACGGGGGCCGGGTTCGTCATGCGGTGCGGGGCTGGGAGGGGGAAGTGCGTTAGTGCGTGAGTGCGTTAGTGCGGAAGTGAACTGCGGAGGTGCGTTTGCGCGGTTACTCACGCACTAACGCACTTCCGCACTCACGCACTTCAGTATGCCTCTGCCACGAACTGCGCCGCGTTGTTCCGGTCGAAGAAGCGGTCGGAGATCAGCTTCTTCGTGGGCACCTGCTCGCCCTTGCGGATCTGCTCGATGGTCTCGAAGGCGATGGGGCCGAAGCGCGGGTTGCTTTCCACCGTGGCGCCCAGCTCGCCGCGCTGAATGGCCTCGAGCGCGGCGCGCTGGCCGTCGATGGAAACGATCTTCACGTCCGTGCCCGGCGTGCGGCCGCCCGCCCGGATCGCCTGGATGGCGCCCAGCGCCATCTCGTCGTTGTGCGCGTAGACGGCGGTGATCTGCGGACCCAGCGACTGCGCGATGTTCTGCATGACCCGCTGCCCGTTGGCACGCGAGAACTCGCCCGTCTGCGAGGCCAGGATCTTCATCCCCGGGTGCTTGGCGATCACCTCGCGGAAGCCCTTGGCGCGGTCCGCCGCCACCGACGAACCCGGCGTGCCCGTGAGCTCCACGATGCCCGCGGTGCCGCCCGTCTCCTTGACCAGCCACTCGGCGGCGCGGCGCCCCTGCTCCACGAAGTTGCTCCCCAGGAAGGTGACGAAGTCCTCGCCCGGCGTGCCCTCGGCCTCGCGGTCCACCAGGATCACGGGAATGTTGGCGTCGCGGGCCGCCTGCAGCGCGGGGGCGAGTCCCTCGAACTCGCGCGGCGCCAGCAGGATCACGTCCACCCGGCGGGCGATCAGGTCCTCGACGTCGGCCACCTGCTTGGCCGTCTGGTCCTGCGCGTCGGTCACCACGATCTCCATCCCGCGCTTCTTGGCCTCGTCGCGCAGGCTGGCCGTCTGGGCCATCCGCCAGGGGTTGTCGTGCCCCATCTGCGAAAAGCCCACGGTGAACTTTCCATCGTCCTTGCGCTGGCACCCGGCCATGGGAAGGACGGCCAGGACGGCGAGGATGCCGGCGAGGAGCCTGCTGCTGCGGCGCTGCGGAAGGGACATGTGTCGTGCCGAGGGTACAGGGGTGACGACGCGAGCGGCGGAGCCGCGGGGGAGGTTCTGAACCTGTCCGAACGGGTTCAATTGATCCGAGAGTACACGCGGCCAGCACCGCTGTCAAGGATTTGGAGCAGATCATCCGTTCTCTGGACCAAGGAGCTTGACACCCGGGGGCGCACGGCCTAACCTAAACGCGCCCGAACCAGTTCAGGCGTGTTCGACTTCCTCGTGGGACCTCCTGCCGGTGCCTTCCGCGGCACCTTTTCGCAAGCGAATGCAGAGCAAGCGCGCAACCATCACCGACGTCGCCCGGCTGGCGGGCGTATCCAAGGCCACCGTTTCCGCCGTCCTCAACGACACCGGCACGGTCAAGGCCAGCACCCGCGACCGGGTGCTGTCGGTGATGGAGAACGTCAACTACCGCCCCGCCGGCTTTTCCGGACGGGCGGCCGCGCAGAACGAGCGGAGCATCGGGCTGGTCATCAAGGAGATCGACAACCCCTACTACGGCGAAGTGGTTACCGGCGCCCGCGCCGCGGCGCAGGAGAGCGGCTACACGCTCCTGGTGACCAGCTCCGAGGGCGAGTACGAGGCCGAGCGCAAGGCGGTGGAGCTGCTGCAGCGCAAGGAGGTGGACGGACTGATCCTGACGCCCGTGCTGGACTACGACGCCGACCTTTCGCACCTGTTCGAGCTGAAGCGCCGCAACTTTCCCTTCGTCCTGCTCGAGGAGCTGCGCGGCGTTCCCGCCGGGCTGATCGACGTGGACAACGAGGAAGCCTCGCGCAAGGCGGTGGAGTTCCTGATCGCGCAGGGCCACACCCGCATCGTCCACTTCGCCGGGCCCGCCTACTCGTGGCACAGCCAGGAGCGCGTCGACGGGGTGCGCCGCGCCTGCAGCGCCTCGCACGTGATCTTCGGCGACGACGACGTGGTGCGCGCCGGGGCGCACATGGAGGACGGCTACCGCGCCGGGCTGGAGTACTTCGGCGCGCTGTCCCCCGCCGGGCGGCCCACGGCGGTCACCTGCTACAACGACCTGGTGGCGCTGGGGCTGTGCCGCGCGCTGGGCGAGCTGGGCATCGGCGTGCCCACCGACGTGTCGGTGGTGGGGTTCGACGACATCCAGATGCTGGAGTACCTGCCGCTGCGCCTGACCACCGTGCGCATGCCCAAGTTCGAGATGGGCCAGCTGGCCGCGCAGATGCTCATCCGGCACATCGAGTCGCGCGAAACGCTTCCGCCCCAGAAGGTTCACCTGGAGGCCGAGCTGGTGGTGCGCGATTCCACCCGGGCCGTTTCCCAGCCCGCACCGCGGGGCCGCATCCGCTTGGCGGCGGCGGACGGCGGCGGCACCGCCGCCGCCGGCGGGCGCGCCCGGAGCGTGGCCACGCCCTGAGATCGAGGTAGTCCCGCGGCCTCATCCGCCGCCTGTTCCGCACCCTTGCCGTTCCGCGGTACCCATGAGCGCGTTCCGACCCGGCCGTTCGCCCCCCAGGGCGCGGCGCACGCAGCACCACGATCCGCTCACCCTTCCGGCCCGCGTGGCCGGGCCCGTTCACCCGCTTCCCATTCGAGGGAACGCCATGAAGAACTCCCTGTTCAACCGCGCCGGGCTCGCCGCGAGGCTGCTCTCCGCGCTCGCCTGCCTCGCCCTGCTCGCGTGGGGCGCGTCGCCCCTCGCCGCGCAGGGCACGGGCCGGATCACCGGCGCCGTCACCACCGATGCAGGCGCGCCCGTGGCCGACGCAACCGTGTCCGTCGTGGGCACGCAGATGAGGGCGCGCTCCGGCCCCGACGGCCGCTTCACCATCGACCGCGTTCCCGCCGGCACGTACCAGGTCCGCGCCGGGCAGCTCGGCTTCGCCTCGAACACCGTGTCGGTGACCGTGGCCGACGGGCAGACCGCCGTCGCCAACTTCCGCCTGGGCACCCAGGCCGTGATGCTCGAGGAGATCGTGGCCGTGGGCTACACCTCGCAGCGCCGCGCCACCGTGAGCGATGCGGTGTCGGAGGTGTCGGCCGAGCAGATCGAGGACCAGCAGGTCGCCACGATGGAAGAGGCCCTGCGCGGCCGCATTCCGGGCGTGACGGTGCAGTCCACCGGCGAGCCGGGGCAGAGCTCCCGCGTCATCGTCCGCGGGCAGAACTTCCTGGGCAACAGCGACCCGCTGTACGTGATCGACGGGATGTACACCCGCCAGAACCCGAACCTGAACCCCGAGGACATCGAGACCATCCAGGTGCTCAAGGATGCCTCGGCGGCGGCGCAGTACGGCGCGCAGTCGGCCAACGGCGTGATCGTGATCACCACCAAGCGGGGGCGCTCCGGCACCCCGCGCGTGTCGGTGAACTCGTACTACGGCGTGCAGGACGTGCCGCAGCGCATCGAGCTCGTCAGCGGCTCGCGGTGGAGCCAGATCAACAACATGGCGCGCACCAACGCCGGCATGCCCGCCGACAACACGCAGTTCTCGGTAGACACCGACTGGCAGGACGCAGTCTTCCAGACGGGCAACATCCAGGACCACAACTTCTCGGTGGGCGGCGGAACCGACAACGCCAGCTACCTGCTGGGCGCCGGGTGGCTCCAGCAGGAAGGCACCATCATCAACACCGGCTTCGAGCGGGCGAGCCTGCGGGTGAACAGCGAGATGCGCGGCGACCGCTGGCGCGTGGGCGAGAACCTGGCCGTTTCGCGCAGCACCCGCGACAACGTGGTGGGCTTTCCCCTGATCGACGTGGTGCGGCTGCAGCCGGGGATCCCGGTGTACGACCCCAACAACGCCAGCGGCTTCGGCTACGGCAGCGGCGGCGGGGCGCTGGCCACCTTCGGCACCAACCCGGTGGGCGCCTTCGAGCGCGAGGACAACACCGACGTCAGCAACCGGTTGCTGGGAAACGTCTTCGGCGAACTTTCGCTGATCGGCGGGCTGCGCTACCGAGTGAACCTCGGGGCTGAGTACGTCGACACCGACTTCCGCCAGTTCGTCCGTCAGCGGCAGATCCGGCAGAACACGGTGCCCACCTTCAACGAGGGGCTCAATCGGCGCGGCAGCCTCCTCTCGTTGCTGCAGGAGCACCTGCTGCAGTTCGAGGGCTCGCGCGGCGAGCACGCCCTGAACGCGGTAGCGGGCATCACCGAGCAGACCACGGACATCCGCGGAATCGAGGCATACCGCCGCGGCTTCGCCGACGAAGACATCAACGAGATCGACGCGGGCACCAGCAACTTCGCCAACCGCGGCTTCACCATCCCCGGCGCGCTGCGCGGCCTGCTGGGCCGGGCCAACTACTCGTACGCCGACCGCTACCTGCTCACCGGCACCTTCCGCCGCGACGGCTCGTCGCGCTTCGGTCCCGGCAACAAGTACGGCAATTTCTTCTCGGGCTCGGCGGCCTGGGTGGTCAGCGAAGAAACGTTCTTCGCCGGCATCCCCTTCGTCGGCGGGGCCGACAACCTGAAGCTGCGCGCCAGCTACGGCTCGCTGGGCAACCAGGACATCGGCGACTTCCAGTACGCCGCGTCGGTCATCGCCAACCAGAGCTACCTGTTCGGCAACACCATCGCCACCGGCGCCACGCAGCTCAGCCTGGCCAACCCCGACATCCGCTGGCAGGACCAGACGCAGATGAACGTGGGCCTGGACCTGGGCGTGCTGGGCGGCGACCTGCTGCTGACGGCCGACTACTACGTGTCGGAGTCCGGCGGCCTGCTGGTGCAGGCGCCCATTCCCTGGAGCCTGGGCGCCGTGGGCGCGCCCACGGTGAACGCGGGCACCATCCGCAACCGCGGCTTCGAGCTGGGCGCGCAGATGACGATGCAGCGCGGCGACCTGGACCTGGACCTGGCCGCCAACCTCACCACCATCCGCAACGAGGTGACGGAGCTGGGCAACGGCGGGCAGCCCATCTTCGCCGGCTTCGGCAACGTGTCGCGCACCACGGTGGGCGGCTCCATCGGCGAGTTCTTCGTGCTGCAGACGGATGGCATCTTCCAGAGCGACGCCGAGGTGCAGGCGTACCGGAACAGCAAGGGCGTCCTCATTCAGCCCAACGCCAAGGCCGGCGACATCCGCTACGCCGACAACAACGACGACGGGCTGATCAACGACGACGACCGCTACGTGGCGGGGAGCCCCATCCCCGACCTGGAGACGGGCTTCAGCCTGAACGCCGACTACCGCGCCTTCAACTTCGGCGTGTCGATGCGCGGCAGCTTTGGCGCCGAGGTGTTCAACGTCGCGCGGTTCTGGACGGACCGCATGGACGAGAACAGCAACTACCGCGCTGACCTGGACCCGTGGACGCCGGGGAACACCAGCACCGACGACCCGCGCGCCGTGTTCGGCCCGGCGGGCGCCGACAACGCCCGCGCCAACACCGACCGGTGGATCGAGGACGCGTCGTTCCTGCGCATTCAGAACGTGGTGCTGGGCTACCGGCTTCCGGCCGGGCTCACCAGCCGCTTCGGGATCGCGGGCGAGGGGTCGCGCATCTACCTGAACATCCAGAACCTGCACACGTTCACCAGCTTCTCCAACTGGGACCCGGAAATCCGCGGCGGCGACACGCTGACGCGCGGAATCGACGACGGGCGGATCTACCCGAACCCGCGCACGTTCTCGCTCGGCATCGACGTGAACCTGTGATGCCCCGCAGCCGACGGATGGACCTTCAACCAGGGGGGAGACCCCGAGCCATGACGAAATCCTTTCGAGTGATCCCGGCCCTGCTGGCGGCGGCGCTGCTGGCGGGGTGCGCGGAGCTGGACGTGACCGATCCCAACCAGCGGACGGCCGACACCTTCTGGCAAACCGAGCAGGACGCGGTGATGGGGGTGAACGCCGCCTACCGCGGGCTGCAGGAAAACGGCGGCTACGGCCGATGGCTGCAGTTCGCCTACGACATGCGCTCCGACATCGGCTACAGCCGGAGCCCGTGGGGCGACCTGGCCAACTTCACCAAGTCGGTGCTGGGCAGCTACGACTTCGAGGTGAACCGCGAGATCTTTCAGCACCACTACCAGACGGTCTTCCGGGCCAACCAGGTGATCGCGTACGTTCCCGCCATCACGGGAATGAACGCGGGCACGCGCGACCGAATCGTGGGCGAGGCCAAGTTCATCCGGGCGCTGGCGTACTTCAACCTGGTGAACCTGTACGGCAACGTCCCGCTGGTGCTGGAGCCCTCGAACCCCGCCGACCGGCCGGCGCAGGTGACGCCCGACGTGGTGTGGGCGCAGATCGAGAAGGACCTGACGGAAGCGCGCGCCGCGCTTCCCGCCAGCTATACCGGCACCGACGTGGGCCGCGCCACCCGCGGCGCCGCGGCGGCGCTGCTGGGCCGGGCGCACCTGCAGCAGCGCGAGTGGGCCCTCGCCGCCGGCGCGTTCGCCGACGTCACCGGCGGAACCCAGTACTCGCTGCTGCCCAACTTCGGCGACAACTTCACCGCCGCGGGCGACAACAGCGCCGAGACCATCTTCGAGGTGCAGTTCGGCGGCCCCGAAGTGCTGGCGGCCGGCAGCCGCGGGCAGAACATCATCAAGATGATGGGCCCCTGCGGCGTGGGCTTCTGCGACGGCGAGCCCCGCCAGTGGTACGTGGACGAGTTCCGCAGGGAAACGACGGTCGCCGGGGGCACGGACCCGCGGCTCGACGCCACGCTCTTCTACAACCGCCCCGGCGGCATGGACGTGTACGGCACGCCTTTCGCTACCCGCTACGGCAACCGGCTGGGCGACGAGTTCTGGAAGAAGTTCGGCGAGTACTACAAGACCGACCAGGACTGGGACAACCCGGTGAACGTCGAGGTGATGCGGCTGGGTGGCGTGCTGCTGCTCCATGCCGAGGCGCTCACCGAGAACAACCAGGTGGAGCTGGCGCGGCCGCTGGTGAACCGCGTGCGTGCCCGTGCCGGGCTGGCGCCGCTGGCCGCGGGGATGTCGCAGGCGGCCATGCGCACCGAGATCGAGCACCAGATCCTGCTGGAGCTGGGGCTGGAGAACGAGCGCTGGCTCTGGCTGGCGCGGCAGGGATGGCTGGCGGACGCGGGACGCATCACCGTGCTGCGCTCGCGCGACCCGGACTTCGACGCCTTCGCGCCGCACCGGGCGCTGCTGCCCATTCCGTCGACGGAAACGAACCTGAACCCGAACGTCAAGCAGAACCCCGGCTGGTAAGGCGGGGCGGGTTCAGCGAGATTCAAAGCCGCGGACGGCCGCCCCGTGCGGCCGTCCGCGGCCCTTCTTTCCGGGACCGCTGGCGAAGGACTTATCGATGACAGGAACGGACTGGCTTCGGATCGCGGCGCTGCCGCTGCTTCTGGCGGCGTGCGGCGACGGCCCCGGCACCATCGAGCCCCCGCCGACGGCGGCGTGCACCTTCGCCAACCCGGTCGTCGCGGGGGCGGACCCCTGGGTGGTGCGCGACGGCGGCTCGTACCACATGGTCCAGTCGCGCGACGGGGGCATCTGGGTGACGAAGTCCACCACCCTCACCGGCGTGGCCGGCAACGGGGTGCGCGTGTGGACGCCGCCGGCGACGGGGTGGAACGCCACCAACGTGTGGGCGCCCGAGCTTCACCGCATCGGCGACCGCTGGTACATCTACTACGCCGCGGGGAGCGCCGGGCCGCCGTACGTCCACCAGCGGAGCGGCGTGCTGGAGTCGGTGGGCACCGACCCGCAGGGCACGTACGTCGACCGCGGGATGCTGTACACGGGCGACGACCCGGCGCAGGCGGGCGAGAGCAAGTGGGCCATCGACGTTTCCGTGGCCACCATCAACGGGCAGATGTACGCGGCCTGGTCCGGGTGGGAGCAGAACGCCGCCACTGACCGCACGCCGCAGCACCTGTACATCGCGCGGATGTCCAACCCGTACACCATCAGCGGCGCGCGGGTACGCATCAGCTCGCCGGTGGAGCCGTGGGAGCGGGGGACCGAGCTGGACCTGCAGGAGGGGCCCGAGTTCCTTCAGCGCAACGGGCAGACGTTCATCATCTACTCCACGCGCGAGTCGTGGCTCCCCGACTACCGCCTGGGCCAGCTGCGGCTGACCGGCGCGGACCCGCTGTCGCCGGCCAGCTGGACGAAGAGCGGCCCCGTGTTCGTTTCGGGCGAGGGCGTGGTCGGTGTGGGCCACGCGGGGTTCACCACGTCGCCCGACGGCAAGGAGGATTGGATCGTCTACCACGCCAAGACGAGCACGTCGCCGGGGTGGGACCGGGTGATCCGCATGCAGATGTTCACCTGGAATGCCGACGGATCGCCCAGCTTCGGGCTGCCGGTGGCTTCGGGGCGGCAGATCGCCCGGCCCTCGGGCGAGTGCCCGGCCAGCTGACGGGTTTCACGCGGAGGCGGGGAGGTCGCGGAGAGCCGCGGAGCGTTTCCTCCGTTTCTCCGCGTTCTCCGCGCCTCCGCGTGCGTCCTTTTCTGACCTTTCTTCCTGATCGCGAATGACTGTGGAGCGTGCGCCGTTCGGTGAGCTGAACGGCAACGTCGTAGAGGTGTTCACCATGCGGTCGCCCGACGGGGCCGAGGTGCGGGTCACGCCGTACGGGGGGGCGATCCTTTCCATCCGCGTCCCCGACCGCGACGGCCGGCTGGGCGACGTGGTGCTGGGCTTCGACACCCTGGCGGAGTACGTGGCCGACCCCGCGTACTTCGGCGCGCTGATCGGCCGCCACGCCAACCGCATCCGCGGCGGGCAATTCTCCGTCGACGGGAGGGCGTATCAGCTTCCCGTCAACAACGGGCAGAACCACCTGCACGGCGGCCCGCGCGGCTTTCACAAGGTGCTCTGGTCCGCGCGGCCGCTGGAGGACGGGGTGGCGCTGGAGTACACCAGCCCCGACGGCGACGAGGGATATCCCGGAAACCTGCGGGCGACGGTGACGTACCGCTGGAGCGCGGACCATGCGCTGACGGTGGATTACGAGGCCGAGACGGACGCCGCCACCCCGGTGAACCTGACGCAGCACACGTACTTCAACCTCGCGGCCGATCCCGCGCGCGACATCCTGGGACACCGGCTGCAGCTGAACGCGGACCGGTTCACCCCCGTGGACGATACCTTGATCCCCACGGGTGAACTGGCGGCCGTCGAGAGCACCCCGTTCGACTTCCGCCAGCCCGTGGCCATCGGAGCGCAGATCGGCGATGGCGACGCGCAGTTCGAGGCCCCGGGCGGATTCGACCACAACTTCGTGCTTCGGGGCGGCGGCTCGCTGTCTCTGGCGGCGCGGGTAGTGGAGCCGGAGAGCGGGCGCGTGCTGGAGCTTCACACCACCGAGCCCGGGCTGCAGTTCTACTCGGGCAACTTCTTGAATGGCGAGGCCGTGGGGAAAGGCGGAGTGCCGTACCGTCATCGCTGCGGGTTCTGCCTGGAGCCGCAGCACTTTCCCGACGCGCCCAACCAGCCGGCCTTCCCCAGCACCATCCTCCGTCCCGGCGAGCGCTACACCTCGCGCACGGTCTACCGGTTCAGCGTAGCCCCGGACTAACCCCTACCGCACTGAACCAACCCTCGCACCGCTGTCAGCCTGAGGCCCAGGCGCATGGCACCGAGCCAACCACGCAACTCTGTCATCCTGAGGCCCAGGCGCACCGCACTCGCCGGCAGCACAATGGCCGCGGGCCGAAGGATCCAGCCGCGGACGCGTACCAACTCGGGCGCGGCAGCGGTCACGGAGCCCGAGGCCTCGGCTGCCGTGGGGCCCTCACCCGGCCGCGCTGACACGCGTGCCACCCTCTCCCACAAACAGCGTGGGAGAGGGGGTACACTTCGGGTTTGGGTGCGCCTGGACAGCCTGGTGCTCCCGCCAGCGCCCCCCACCCCAGCCCTTCCCCCGCAAACTGCGCGGGGGAAGGGAGCCAGCCCGGTGCGCTTCGGATCGTGTGGGGCGGGTGCAGGTGAAGCCCCGAGCGCGACGCGACAGCGGCGCGAGTCGGGGCTTTCCGCTTTTCCAGCCGCGGGTTCACCCGCTCCTGGGCTGCCGATGGCCTTGACCCTCCTGCCCTGCTCTCCCGCTGGAACCACCTTTGCAAACGGCTCCGCATTCGACGAACCTGCTACAAACCAGGAACTCCGGACGATGGACGTCAAAGGCACCTTCGGCCTGCTGAAGCGGGCATTCAAGGACTTCTCCGACGACGAATGCCCGCGGATGGCGGCGGCGCTTTCGTACTACACGGTGTTCTCCCTGCCGCCGCTGCTGATCCTGATCCTGCTGATCGCGGGGATGGTGTTCGACCCGGCGCAGGTGCAGGAGGCGCTGGCCACGCAGATGGGCAGCCTGATGGGCTCGGCCGGCGCCGAAGAGGTGGGCACCATCCTCCAGCAATCGGAAAAGCCGGGTGGCAGGGGGATCAAGGCCTTCCTGGGGATTGCGGCGGTGACGTTCGGCGCGACGGGTGCCTTCCTTCAGCTGCAGAGCGCGCTGAACAGGGCCTGGGAGGTGGAGCCCGATCCGAAGGCGGGCGGCATCAAGAACATGATCTTCAAGCGGGTGCTTTCGCTGGGAATGGTCCTCGGCATCGCCTTCCTGCTCCTGGTGTCGCTGGCCCTCAGCGCCGCCATCTCTGCGCTGGGCGGGTTCATCGGGCAGATCATCCCGGGCGCGAACGAGGTGGTGCTCCACATCTTCAACTTCATCTTTTCGCTGGTGGTGATCACCGGGCTGTTCGCCGCCATCTTCAAGGTGCTTCCCGACGCGCGGATCGCGTGGAAGGATGCGCTGGTGGGCGCCGTCTTCACCGGCCTGCTCTTCGTCATCGGCAAGTTCGCGCTGGGCTACTACCTGGGCCGCAGCAACCCGGGCGAGGCGTTCGGCGCGGCGGGGTCGCTGGCGCTGGTGCTGGTGTGGATCTACTACTCGTCGATGATCATCCTTTTCGGCGCCGAGTTCACGCAGATCTGGGCGATCGAGCGAGGAAGCGGGATCGAGCCGCAACCCGGGGCCCGGCGCATGAACGACGAGATCGGCGGACCGGAGGCCACGGGCAAGAAGGGCAGGCCCACGGGCAAGGCGGCCAAGCGCGCAGCCGCGCTGAAGAACGATCCCAACAACATCACCGTGCAGGAGCCCGACTCTCGCGTGGAGCAGCGGCTGCCGGAGTAGCCGCCGGCTTTTCAAGACGTTTCACGCAGAGGGCGCAGAGATGAAAGAGAGGACGCAGAGGCGCATGCAAGCGTCTCTGCGTCCTCTCCGTTCTCTCTGCGTCCTCTGCGTGATTGCTTTTGTTTTTCGGTTCTTGCACGCACTCCGCCGCTAGACCCACATCGTGAACACGGCCACCTCGGGGGGCGAGCCGAAGCGCACCGGGAGCGTCGACATCCCGATGCCGCGGCAGACGTAGAGCGGCGCGGCGCCGGGAGCGCGGAACCAGCCCCGGACGTAGCGCCCGCTGGCCGGGGGCAGGATGGGCGTCCATCCGAAGAGGTTCACCTGTCCCCCGTGCGTGTGGCCGCTCAGCACCGCCGCCACTCGGCGCAAATCGAAGTCCGGGGCCGGCGTGGGTGGCGCCGCGACGCCGAAGGCCGAGTTGGCGAACAGCCGGTCGCGGTGCTCCGGGCAGTGGGCCAGGACCAGGTGCGCATCGGCACCCTTGGCGGCGGCGCGGACAAAGGCGCCCGGACCGTCGGGCTGGCCGCCGAGGAGATCGTCCAGCCCGATGACGGCCAGCCCCCTGCCCCCCACCTCGTGCACGGCCGACTTGTTCACCAGCAGCCGCCCGTTGAACCGCGCGTAGATGGCGCCCAGGTCGGCCATGTCCACGCCGCCCCAGTACTCGCGGTTGCCGGCGATGGCGTACTTGGGCGTGCGCCGGTCGAACAACTCGAGCAGCGACGCCAGTTCGGGGAGGCGCTCCTTGTCGTCTACCGAGTCGCCGGTGAAGAGCACGAAGTCGGGCTTCAGCCGGTTGACCTCCGCCGCGATCCGCCGGTGGAGGCGGCCGACGGAGTGCAGGTGAAGGTCCGTGACCTGGACGAACCGCACCTGCCGCTGCTCCGGCGAGGTGCGCGCGTTGATGGCGTGGCGGGTGAACTCCACGCGCCGCGGCTCCACCAGGAAGGCGTCGCCCCCCACCGCCGCCGCGCCGGCCGCGCCCAGGGCCAGAAAACGCCTGCGCGTGATGAGGGGTGAACGCGAGCCGGCCGGTGGAACGGGTCCACCGGCCGGCGCGTCGTCGCGATCGGTCATCGGCGCGGCGTCAGGCGCGAGCCACCCGGCGCGGAGCCTGTTCCCCCCGCTTGTTGAGCGCGTACAGGACGGCGAGCCCCGTCGCCACCAGCCCGATGCTGATCAGCTGCGCCACCGAGATCGCCCCGAAGAAGCGGTCGTCCTTGGCGCGGAAGATCTCGACGATGAAGCGCTCGACGCCGGCCATCGCCAGCCACGCGAAGAACAGCTTCCCCGGCGTGTCGGCCAGGCGTGGACGCAGCTTGAACAGGACGAAGAGGATGAGGAACGACATCCCCGCCTCGTACAGCTGCGTGGGATGTACGGCGAGCACCTGGGTGTCGGGAACGCTGGCGGGCAGGTCTACGCCGAACGCGCGCAGGTTGCCCGCGGTGGAGGGCGGCGCGCCCTTGGGAAACGCCACGGCCCAGGGCGCGTCGGTGGGGGCGCCGTAGTCGTCGCCCACCATGAAGCACCCCAGCCGGCCGATGGCGTACCCCACGGCCAGCCCCGGCGCGATGGTGTCGCCGTACGGCCACACCGGGAGCTTCATCTGCCGAAGGCGGAACAGCACCGCCACCGCGCCGCCGATGAAGCCGCCGTACCACACCAGGCCGGAGCGCGACAGCAGGGCGGTCCACGGGTCGGCCGCGGTTTCGGAGAAGTTGAGGATCAGGTAGTAGATCTTGGCGCCCAGGATGCCGCCGATGGCCGCCCACCCCGCCAGGTCCCACGCGTGCTCCGGGTTGTGCCCCGCCCGCTTGAGCTCGCGGGCGGTGACCCACGAGGCGGCGAGGAACGCCAGGGCCATCATCAGCCCGAAGCTGGTGACCTGGAACCCGCCGATCTCGAAGAGGATTGGGAACATCTGGGGCCGGAAACGAAGGGGAGGATGGCGACACGGGTGAGGCACAAACTTAGACGATTCCGGCCATCCGGTAAAGCCGCAGCCAGGCACCCCACGAGGCCCTGTCATCCTGAGGCCCAGGCGCACCGCACCCGCCCGTACATCATCCTACGCGGGCCGAAGGATCCAGCGGCGGACACGTACAAGGTCGGGCGCGGCAGCGGTCACGGAAGTGTGGGCCCCGGCGGCCGTGGGGCCGTCACCCGGCCGCGCTGACACTTCAGGATTGGTGTGTCGGGACCGGTCTGGTGCTCGGGCCGGCGCCCCCCATCCCCAACCCTTCCCCCGCAAACAGCGCGGGGGAAGGGAGCCAGCCCGGTGCGCTTCGGATGGTGTGGAGCGCGTGCAGTTGAAGCCCCGAGCGCGACGCGACAGCGGCGCGAGTCGGGGCTTTCCGCTTTCCCAGCCGCGGGTTCACCCGCTCCTGGGCTGCCGATGGCCTCGCGCAGCCAGCCGAAGCGCGATTCAGGTCTCCCCCTCCCCTGCGCAGCGGGGGACGGGGGCCGGGGGGAGGGGGCTCCCGAGGGTACAAACCGGGTAGATCGTTGACAATCTAAACCGGGAGGATCGTTGACAGTTAACGTGCATGGCAACCCCCTTCAGGAGGCGAGCCGTGCCTTGGCTGGAAACGAATCCCATGGACGAGCGGATGCGGTTCATCGTGGCCTACGACGAGGGCCTGTAC
>NZ_DASWMD010000011.1:0-10609 GCF_036399935.1 Longimicrobium sp. | reverse complement strand
TTCCGGCGCCACGGTGGGGAAGTAGCGGTAGGCGCGCCCCTCTGCCTCGTGGCGCACGAACCTCTTCTCCTCCAGCGTCTGCAGCGCCGACAGGACCGAGGTGTAGGCCAGGTCCTCGCCCAGTTCCTCCCGCACCTCGCTCACCGTTCCCGAGCCGCTGCGCCACAGGATGCTCATCACGTCCAGCTCGCGCGGGGTAAAGCTGATCTCGTCCATGGAGTCCCTTGCTACGGGTTCTTCCGTAGATTAATCACCGTGCTCGCCCCTGTCAACTGTTTTTTCCGTAGATGGGGGGACAGGCCGCCGACGCGGCCGGTCGGTGCCCGGCCGCGTTGTCACGATCGCCTTGCGTGGGTGAGGAACTTCGCGGGGCAAGGGCCAGCGCCGGGGCAGCGGGGCACTTCGGGGTGTCCATTCCCGGGGCGCGCGGCCGGTCAGCCCGCCACGGGTTCCCCGCCGCTCCCCGGCACCACGATCCGCAAGGCGTGGCTGTGGCGCGGGCTACCTGCGGGTGAGGTCGGGGGCGCTCGGTGGAACCAGGCCCGCGCCGCCCTGACCGCGAGGAGCTCGCCTCATGCGTCTCGGAGGATGAGCATTCGGCGGGTACGCCGCGGCAGGGGGCTACCCGGTGGGATCAGGGAAGAAGATGTCCTCGATGCGCCCGTCGAAGATCCGCGCGATCGCGAAGGCCAGCTCCAGCGAAGGCGAGTATTTGCCGGTCTCGATGGCGTTGACCGTCTGCCGCGACACCGACAGCTGAGCCGCGAGGTCCGCCTGTGACCAGTCCCGCTCGGCGCGAAGCACCTTCAGGCGATTTTTCATTGATAGCGGTGCCTCGCGACGACGATCCCCCCCATGTAGAAGAACGCGAACATGGGCCAGACGTGATTGTAGCTCCAGTCCTGGAAGTTCAGTTCGACGGCACGCTGCACCAGCCCCAGTGTCGTGAGCAGCAGAAGGCCGAGCGGGAAGGCGATCGCCAGCGCTTCCAGCTGAATCCGGCGCTCCAGTTCGTCGGCCAATCGAACGGAACGAATGAATCGCCACAGGAACAGTGCGAAGACAGGTGCAGGCGCGAACGCGATCGCGAGACGCGAGCTTCCCGACAGCGCAGAGTTCGCCTCGAGGTAGAATCGCGCGGCAAAGTAGAGCGTCAGCCACACCAGGAACAATGCGAGGATGCCGCGGTCCGACGGGCCTCCGGATGATTTCTCCATCATGCTCTCTCCTTTTCAGCGGGGGTAGGGACCCCCTGGTTCGGGGCCGCCGGCGCCACGCGCGACAGCCAGTCGGTAATGTGCCGGAGCACCGTCGGCGCAATCGTCTCCTCGATCAGCATGTACTCGTCCATCGTTCCGCGAGTCGCCGTTTGAAGCATGTGGTTCA
The DNA here is from genome assembly GCF_036399935.1 of Longimicrobium sp. GTDB lineage: Bacteria > Gemmatimonadota > Gemmatimonadetes > Longimicrobiales > Longimicrobiaceae > Longimicrobium. The sequence goes on along the minus strand of NZ_DASWMD010000011.1, from coordinate 9,223 downwards.
CGCCGGGAACGAGTTGCAGCGTGAGCAGCCGCCGTCGCTCCCCCCTGAACAGGCGATTGAAAGCAGGCGCGCTCTGGACAGCAGGAACCTGCAGGTCCAGGTCGCCCAGGACGGCAAGCAACGGGACGTCGACGCGGCGAAGGAACGTCGCGGGGTCATGGAAATACACGGACCTGAACCAGGCGCTCTTCCAGAATTCGACGCTGGCGGAGTCCTGGGCGGGTGTACGCCCGCGCAGGAGCGAATCCGCGGTCGCGCGATCGGCGCCGGACAGGGAGCGCAGCCAAGCACCCAGCACGCGATCGACGGCGTGGGCGAGAGAATCATCCGCCGGCCTCGCGTCCAGAACGGAAAATACGCGTGCATTCAGCACCGAGTCGACGCGGATGGTGCGTGGCGTTGCGCCGGAAGCGCGTGCCAGCGCCGACCGTTGGGCCGCGAACACGGCGCGGCCGCCGACCGAGGGGGCGCCCAGGAGGGCCACGAAGGCAACCGACCGATCACCGGCGGCAACGACGGGAGCCACGTACCCGCCTTCGCTGTGGCCGATCAGCCCGATGGCCGCGGTGTCGATTTCCGCGGTTCCCCTCAGGTAGTCGACCGCGCCACGTACGTCGTCGGCGATGTCCATCAGCGTAGAGGTGCGAACGTTGCCGGTGGATCCACCCGTGCCGCGATCATCCACACGCAGCACCGCATAACCGTTGCGCGTGAGCCAGTCACTCAGGACCAGGAAAGGCTTGTGGCCGGCAATCGTCTCGTCGCGGTCCTGCGCACCGGAGCCGCTGATGAGAACGACGCCCGGGTGGCGGCCGTGGGACCGCGGCAGCGTCAGCGTTCCCGCGAGGCGAACGCCGGGTGCACGGCTCGCGAAGCGCACTTCTCGCTCATCGTACGGGTAGGGCCGCACCGGCTCCTGGGGACGTCTCAGCGTCGGCGCCTCCGCGCCGCGATGCATCAGGATCTCATGCGTGATCCCGTTCTGCACGAGTGTCCCGGCGCGCTCGACCGAAGAGCCACGCGCAAGCGCGATGCGGAGGTCCATGTATGCGGCCTCCATCACCAGTGAGTCGCCCATCACTCCGACGGACGTCATCGGCAGGTTCTGCTGTCCCTGGTCAGGGCTGTCGAGCTGACCGACCAGGTGGCCGCACGGCCCTCCCTGAAGCCGTGCGACGACGCGGATCACCCCACCGGGGCCGATCGACGTATGCCACACCCCCTCGTCGCTCTTCCCGGCCTGCGGCGGACCCATCGCCCGCACCACGGCCGTGGCAGGGCCCGCGGCGCGAGCCAGCGTCAGCGTACCCGAAGTCCCGGACATCGTGAGCGTCGTCAGCCCGTCAGCCGAAACCATGTGTACGGAGGCGTAGAGGCTGTCGCCCGCAGCATCTGCCCGCTTCAGCCCCACTGCCCGCGGGGGACGGGAATAGACGTGGACGGTGGCCGCCTCGCCGCTCTGCTCCACGATGACGCGGCGCAGACTGCCTGCCGATCCGATGAACCCCTCGTAGCACGGCGAATCCGGTTGCCCGCGCACGGGAGAGACCGCCGTAAGCACGGCCGCGACTACGGGGATGAGGGTGGTGCCTGCGGGTGACATAAGCTCCTCGCCTCGTGAATGGTAAAGCAACAAGAGCATTATGCCATTGATGGTGGCTTTTTGTCAAGTATACTTAACTGGATCGATCCATCGGGTATTCCGGCGGCACCGTCTGGAGTTCGGCGGCTCCAATTCACCCCCATCCGCCGGACGAACGACGGAGCCCCGGCGCTGGCGTGCGCCGGGGCTCTCTCGCGTCGGTGCCCGTCCTGCAGGCAGCGGGCCGGGGGTTGCCGCGGGATCGTTCGACGCCGTGGATGCTCCCCGACCCGTGCCGCGGCGTGCCGAGCCGGCCACGGCGTGCCGGCGGGCTCAGGGCCGAGCCGCGGCCGATACCCACTCCGGGACCGGGGGCTGCACCCCGGGCTCCTGGCCGCGCGTGATCGCCCACCGCTGGATCCACGACGGCCCCCGGGCCCCGACGTAGCGGTCCGGCAGCCGGTACGCCGCGTCTTCCAGCGCCGCCTCGAGCGTGACGAAGCGGTAGCCGCGCCGCTGGATCATGCGCAGCAGCGGTTCGGCGTGGTCGGCGTTCAACGCGTTGGCGTGCAGCAGGAGCACCTGCGCCGGCTCACGGCCCAGCACTTCCCCCGAAAGCCGTTCGTAGAAATCGAAGATCTCCTCCATGTAGCGGACGTAGTCGGCGCCCAGCCGGAGCATGGCGGCGGTGTCGCCCCGGGCGGCCGCGCGGGCGTATGCCGCGGCGTACAGGTACTCGTCGTTGTCGATGGTGACCGGCGCGACGGCATACCCGTGGTCGGCGAGGAAGCCCTCGAACGCCTCCTTGGCCCGCAGGGTTCGGCCCGTGTTGAGCGTGGGGTGGCGGACGTACCGCGGGCGCCCGCCGCGCCGCTCCATCAATTCCCGGGTAACGCGCTCGCCGCGCACCACGTCGGCCTGCATGTCGGCCAGGCTGGCGTCGTAGAAGCGCAGGTGCGAGTACGTGTGGTTGCCCAGGTCGTGCCCGGCCGCCAGCCACGCCTCCAGCAGCGCGGCGCGTGCGGATTCCTCGCCCGGCACGTCGTCGAGCTTGGTTTCGTTGACGAAGCCCGTGGCAACCACCCCGAACCGCGCGAACCCGCCCAGCAGCTCACGGGTAATCCTGCTCATCTCCGCCAGGCTCCGTGACTGCGTGGCCGGGAGGTCGTCGACGGTGATGGACACCGCACGTACGGGCGTGGCCCCGGCAGCCGCGCGGGGCTGCGCATCCGCGGCGGGAGCGCCCTGGCGCTCTCCGCCGGGAGCGACACAGGCCACGAGGGCCGCGGCGGTGAACAGGGCCAGCGTCCAGGGATGGCGGCACGGGCCGCTCATCAGCAGACTCCCGCGGGCGTCCGCATCTCGTAGATGTGCCACGTTCGCCCGCGGCCGGGGAGGCGCATCCGCTCCACGAGGCCGGCGTAGCGAAGCCCGCTTCCCAGCGACGGAGCCTGCGCTCCGGAGGAGCGGTTGCTGGTGAAGTAGAGGGTGGCTCCGTCGGGCGAAAGGATGGCCGACGTTTCCTGCGAGGGCGAGTTGATGGGCGCCGGAAGGGCGGCGGGTTCCGTCCAGCCGCCCGCGGTGCGCCGCGTGACGAACAGGTCGGTCCCTCCCAGGCCGGCGCGGTTGGAATCGAACACTAGGCAGTCGCCGTCGGCCGACACGAAGACCCCCGCCTCGCGCCGGTCGGTGTTGACGGGCGGCGGGAGCTTTTCGGCTGGGGCGTAGCCGTCGCCGGCCGCCCGCGCGGACCACAGGTCGGAGCCGTCCGGGCCGCTGCGGCTGAAGTACAGCGTGCCGTCGCGCGTGAGCGCCGGATACAGCTCGTTGGCGGCGGAGTTCACCTGCGCGCCCAGCCAGCGCGGCGTTCCCCACCCGTTCCCCTCGCGGGTGACCGTCCACAGGTCGTAGTCGTGCCTGGGCTGCCCTCCCGGCGGCGGCCGGCGCGAGGCGAACACCATCCGGCGCCCGTCCGGCGAAAGAATGCCTTCCGCATCCGAGTGCTCTCCGGAGAACGGAACGATCTCGGGGGGCCCCCACGTATCGTCCCGGCGCCGCGACTGCACGAGCGCGTACTCTCCGTCCCCCACCTCGATGGTGTAGATCACCGTCCGCCCGTCCGGGGTGAACGTCGGCCGGTAGGTGGTGGCTTCGCCGATGGTGACGACGCCGGGCGAGAAAAGCCGGGGCTCCGCGCCGGGCGGAGCGGCCTGCGCGGAGAGCGTGGCCGCCCCGGGAACCGCCAGCATCAGGATCAATCGTTTCATGATCGGCCTTGGAAGGGGGTGCGTCCTGCCATGGTGAAATTTCACCATGAACGTGGTGGCGGGTGCCACCCCTGTCAACACCGACCTTCCTCCTGCCGCAGCCGTCCCCCTCGCTCGGCCTACCCGAGAACCAGAAGCCGCGCAGGTTCCCCGGGCCAGAAGGTGCTCACCGGGTTCCCAACTCCCCCGATCGCGCGGCCCGCGCCAGGACGTCGAGCGCCGCTTGGACCGGGGGCGCGAGCACGCGGGAGCGGTGGACGACCGCAAGCTTCGCCGCACCGCGGGATCCGGCGATGGTCCTGGCCGCCACGGCACCGATCACCGCCTCCCGGGCGGATTCGGGCGCGATGGTGATTCCGAACCCCGCCGTGACGAGACTGGCGATCATGGCCCATTCCGTGGCTTCGCGCACCACCCGGAGCGAAAAGCCCGCATCGCCGCACAGCCGGGTGATGAAGTCGTGAAGCTCCGGGGCCCCCGCGCGCCGGAAGAGCACCACGGGCTCGTCGCGCAGCATCTCGGGGGTGACTTCCGCCTCCCGCGCCAGGGCGTGGCCAGCCGGCACCACGACCACCAGCGCCTCGTCGAGCAGCGGGACCGCGGTAAGGCCGGGGTGGTCCGCGGGCCCTCGTACGATCGCAAGGTCCAGCTGGTCGGTCTCTACCGCGTGCAGGGGTGCCACCAGGGGGTGCTCGTACAACTCCACCGCCACGTTCGGAAGATGCTCGCCCAGGGAGCGCAGCACCGCCGGCAGGATCGCGATGGAAGCCGATGCGGCGAAGCCCAGGCGAACGACCCCGAGCTCGCCCCGCGCGGTGCTTCGGGCGGCAGCCACGCCACGATGTGCCTGGTCCAGCACGCTGCGCGCGTGGCGCAGGAACACCTCGCCGACCGCCGTCAACTCCACCCGGCGGGTGGTGCGGCGCAGAACGGCCGCACCCAGTGCTTCCTCCAGCTGCCTCAGGTGCTGGCTCAGCGCCGCCTGCGCCACGCCCATTCGCGCGGCGGCGCGGCGGAAGTGCAGTTCGTCCGCCACCGCCACGAATGCCCGCAGGTGGCGGAGCTCGATCCGGCCGTCGTTCTTCATACTGATCACGAAAACGCATCAATCCGGGGATCGATTGCCACTGTGCCGATCAATGTACTGCTGGTAGCTTTCATCCGCCTCCTTCTTCGCCCCGACACCAGGTACCATGCGCGCTCCCTCGGTTTCAGGAACGGCCGCAAAGCTCCTCGCCTGCGCGGGGCTCGTCTCCGGCCTGGCCGGCACCGCCCTCGCCCAATCCGCGCCCGCCGCCGACTGGACGGAGATCGACTCGGTCGTCGTGCGCGAGATGCGGCGCCAGCCCGTGCCCGGGGCATCGATGGCCGTGGTGGTGGGCGACAGCGTGGTCCTGCAGCGGGCGTACGGAATCGCAAGCATCGAAACCGGCCTTCCGGCCACGCCCGACATGGTTTTCCGCGTGGCCTCGGTGACCAAGATGTTCACGGGGCTGCAGGCGGCGATCCTTGCCCGGGCCGGCGTCGTTTCGCTCGACGCGCCGATTGGTCAATATTCCGCGGGGCTGCACCCGGCCCTGCGGGCGCTCACCCTTCGGCAGCTGCTCTCGCACACGGCGGGGCTTCGGGATGCCGCCCCGGCCCTCGGCAGCCGCGACGATTCGGCGCTGGGCGCGGCGGCGCGGCGGCTGGGCGCCGATGCGGTGTTCGCCGCGCCCGGGGAGCTGTACTCCTACTCCAACGCGGGTTTCATGCTGGCGGGCGCGGTGCTGGAAGATGCTGCCGGCGTGCCCTTCGCCGAGCTGGTGGCGCGCGACATCCTTCGGCCGCTGGGAATGGAGCGATCGTCGCTGCGGCTGGTGGAGGCGGTCACCTACCCGTTCGCGCTGGGCCACGACCGCGACCCCCAGACGGGGGCGGCCCGCGTGATTCGCCCGGCCCCCGACGCCGCCGAGATGCTGCCGCGTGCGGGGGTCTTTTCCACGGCGCCGGACCTCGCGCGCCTTGCACAGGCAGTGATGGGTGGCGGCGACCCTGGCGCCCTCGCGGAAGGCGCGGCAGCCCTTGCCACGTCGCCGATCGCCTCGGCTCCGGGCGGGGAAAGCGCGCAGCGCTATGGGTTGGGCTTTCGGGTGGTGACCACGCGCGGCGAGACCGAGGTGGGGCACTACGGCGGGGGCCTCGGCTACGGTGCGGTCGTACGGATGATTCCGTCCACGCGCGTCGGGGTGATCATCCTCGCCAACCGGACGGGTGCACTCCTGGACGCCGGCGCCACGGCGGTTCTCGCCCGCCTGGTTCCGGACCGCTCGCCGCCCGCCGAGCCTTCCGCCACCCCCGCCGAGTATCCCCGCGCCACCGCGGAGAACGCCGGGCGCTACCTCAACATGCCCGGCGAGCCGCTGGAGTTCGTGGCGGACTCCGGCGGCCTGGCCCTGGTAGACGATGGCGAGCGGATTCCGCTGTACCAGGTGGGCCCCGGCGTCGTGGCGATCCTGGATCCCTCGGGCCGCGTCGCCCAGCCGTTCATCTTCGCGCGGCGGGCGGGCGGCTCTCCCTACGTCTTTCTGCTGGGGCGCGCATTTCTGCGCGAAGAGCAGGACAGCCCTCCCCGGCCGCGCTGACCGTCGTGCGCGGCCAGGACACGCGATCGTGTTGACACACGCGGGGTGCGGCGCGATCTTCGAACGGTGATATTTCACCAGAAAAGCGCCTCGGCGTCGCAGGCGGCGGCCCCGGCCACCACGAATGCGCCCGAACGATGACGACCGAACCGGAGCAGCGGGGGCTCAGCCGCCGTGAGCGGGAGCTCATGGACGTGGTGATCCGCCGCGGCCACGCCACGGCCGCCGAGATCTGGGGCGACCTTCCCAATCCGCCGACCCTCGACGCCGTGCGCTCGGCGCTGCGCCTGCTCGAAAAGCGGGGCCACCTCTCGCACACGGGTGACGGGCCGCGTCACGTCTATCACGCGGCCCAGCCCGCGGAGCGCGTCCGGGAGTCGGCCCTACGGCACGTGATCTCCACCTTCTTCAACGGCTCACCCGAGCGCCTGGTCAGCACTCTCTTCGAGACGAAGGACGTCAGGCCGCGCGGCAGCGCGCTCGACGCCCTCGCCGACCTCGTCGAGCGTGCAAGGGCGGAGGAGCGGGAACCATGAGCACCTTCCTATCCGAGCTGCTGCTCCGCGGGCTTCTCCTGGTAGCCCTCGCAAGCGTGGCGGCGCTGCTGCTCGCCGCCGCGGCGGCGCGTGCCCGCGCCTCCCTCTGGCAGACCACGACCGTCCTCCTCGCGTGCCTTCCCCTGCTGATGGTGGCCCTTCCCGCGTGGCGTGTGGGCGTGCCGGTCCACCGCGTGGGGATCGGGCTTGCCGGATGGGAGCCGCGCACCGGCGTCGACGGCGCGGCTGCCGGCTGTCCGTCCGCGGACGCCGCCTGCGCCGCCGGCGCCCAGCCCGCTGGCCGGGAGCGGAAGGGCGGTGCGCCGTGGGCCGTCCTGTGGACGGTGGGGGCGCTGGCGCTGGCGGCGCGAACGGCGGGCGGCGTTCTCACGCTGCGGTCGCTGGCCCGGGGAGCCGCCGAGGTCCAGGCCGGCGGCTGGGTGTCGATCCTGGACGACGCCCGGCGGGACGCCGGGATCGGCCGGCGCGTTCGCCTGCTGGTGGCGGCCGGAGAGACGGCGGTGCTGACCTGGGGGGTGCGGCGGCCGGCGATCCTCCTCCCCGCTTCGGCGAGCGCGTGGTCCGCGGAGCGCATGCGCGCGGTGATCCTTCACGAGCTGCAGCACGTCCGCCGCCGAGACGCGCTGTACGACGTCGCCGCGCAGGTTGCCCTGGTCATCCACTGGCCCAACCCGCTGGCCTGGTACGCGGTGGGCCGCCTGCGCAGCGAGCGCGAACGGGCGTGCGACAGCGGAGTCGTCGCCGCCGGCATCTCTCCGCTCTCCTACGCCGGCCACCTGGTGGATCTCGCCCGCACCATGAACCGGGGCGCCTCTCACGGCTTGGCGGTGATCGGGGCCGGCGCCGGGTTCGAGGGGCGCGTGGTGACCCTGATGCGGCAGCGGCCCCCGGCGGTCGGCGGCCGATCGATCGCCTGGATCGCCGCCGCCGCCGCCGCGCTGCTCGGTACCGGATCGGCCGTCGTTCGTCCGGAGCTTTCGTTTGCGGCGCCCGCGAGATTCGTCACGGATGTCGGTGGCTCCGACGCCTCGTATCTGTCGCGCCACTACGGCATTCCCGTGGAGCTTTCGCGGACGATCAGCAGGGCGGCTGACGCGGAGGGCGTCGACCGCGTGCTGGCCCACGCGCTGGTGCACGCGCAAAGCGGCTTCCATCGCGAGGCGGCCGGGCCGGGAGTGGGGCTCACCCGCATCACCCCCGCCACCGCCGCCCGCCATGCGCCGGGAGTCACCCCGGCCCGGCTCCGCGAAGACGAAACGAACCTGAAGGTGGGGTTTCGCTACCTCGCGGCGTTGATCCGCCACTACGACGGCGAGGTGGACGCCGCGCTGGCGGCGTACCACCTGGGGCCCGGCGTGGTGGGCGCCAGCCGTGGGCCGGCGAAAGCCGCTTCCGGCGCCGAGCGCTGACCGCGTGGCGTTCGTGATGACGCCCCCTCAACGTACTTGGGGGTAGGCCGGATACCGCACGCGGAGCTCCAGGCCGCCGGGATGGGGGCCGGTGTTGCGAAAGGTGACCGGGAGGGTGTCGCAATGCTCCGCGGGGCACGCCGCCACGTCGAAGTGCAGGTGAGGTCCCCTGCTGTTGCCGCTGTCGCCGCTCAGGGCGATGGGCTGGCCCTGGCCCACCACGTCACCCTCTGCCACCAGCGCGCCCCCACGCGTCAGGTGGATGTACCGGGCGAAGGTGCCGTCCCGGTGCCTGACGACCACCTCGTTCTCCGGGCCGGCCAGCCGGGTGCCGTCGGCGAACGACTCCTCGACTGCCACGACCCGCCCCCCGCGCGCCGCCACGACCGTATCGCCGGCGGGCATCGCGAAATCATGCGCGTACCGATACGGGCTGGCGCTTCGGTGCGATCCCACGGAGCAGTTCCCCTGGCTCACCGGGTACGCCCGGCCCGGCGGGTACGGCAGCACGTACGGCGACCTGGACTGCTCGGGATACGCGCTGCAGTCCGCGGCTGCCGCCGAGGGCGGGCGGCCGGCTGGCGCGCAGCCAGCGTTCGCTCCGCCGAGCCCTGGAACACGGCGTCGCGGATGCGGGCCATGACGCTGCGCCCGGCGTTTTCCGGCGCCACGGTGGGGAAGTAGCGGTAGGCGCGCCCCTCTGCCTCGTGGCGCACGAACCTCTTCTCCTCCAGCGTCTGCAGCGCCGACAGGACCGAGGTGTAGGCCAGGTCCTCGCCCAGTT
>NZ_DASWMD010000010.1:0-43501 GCF_036399935.1 Longimicrobium sp. | reverse complement strand
GTACGCCGCGGCGCGCGCCATCTGCTCGTCGGCCGTGGGCTCCGTGGCTACCTCGCCCAGCCGGGCCGCCGCGCGGACGCGGACGGAGCCGGGCACCGCGTCGTCGCCGGCCACGCGGCGAAGCGCGTCGCGCGCGTCGCCCAGACGTCCGCCCGCGATCAGCAGGCGGACGCGCTCCAGCGCCAGCTCGGCCGCGTGCGGGTCCGCCCCGGCGCCGCGCAGGATGCCTTCTTCGCGCGCCAAGCGGTCCATCGCCTGGGCCGTGTCGCCCTGCGCAAGCCAGTACCTGCCCTCGGCACGCGCCAGCCGCACGCGCACGGGGGCGCTGGAGCTGGCCGCGCCCGCCACCGCCAGCGCGGCCTTGTCGCCCGCCTTGGACAGCGCCTCGGCCTGCAGGACGCGCAGCCAGTCGCCTTCGCGCGCCAGCGCCTGCGCCGCCTTGTCGTAGGCGTCGGCCGCCCCGGGATGGTCGTTCAGCCGGCCGAGCGCGCGGCCCAGGCGCGCGGCCGCCTCGGCCTGGCGGGGGGCGCGGCGCACCTTGGCGTAGCGGCGGTAGCCGTCGGCCGCGGCGGGCCAGTCGCCCTTGGCCTCGTGGGCGCGGGCCAGCAGGAACAGCCCCTCGCCGCCCGCGCGCTGCGCCAGCCAATCGCGGCCGTTCAGCAGGCGGCGGACCTGCGTCCATCCTTCCCACCCCGCCGCCGCCCGCGCCGCCAGCAGCACCACCGCGTCGGGCGCGTCATCCGGGTTGTTGACGAACGGGCGCAGCTCCTTCCACGCCTCCCAGGGACGCCCGCCCTCCACCAGCCCCTGCGCCTCGCGCACCGCCAGCGCCATCCGCGCGTTGCTGAACGCGGGCATGGGGTCGGCAGGAAGGCTGGGCGTGAGCTCGGAAACCGTGGGGACGCTGGACAGGAACGCACGCTCGCCCGCGGCGTTGCTGATTGCAAGGCCGGTTGCAAGGCCCACGAGGGCCGCCAGGGCGGGTGCGAAGCGATGCTGGATCATTGGGTACCACGAAACCGCGAGTGGGAACGCGCTCGCTCCCGGCACGGAAGGGCCTGAGTCCGGCCCAACCACGCGCTGCCACCCGCGCGAAAGAGCACGAACCGTTCCCCAAATCTTGCCGTGACAGCGAGTTGGATCGTGGCGGGGCACACGGGCGTTTCCTGGAGATACCCCGGCGGACGGCCGGATGGTTCCGTCTACGGAGGGCTTTGCGTTTCCGAGCTCGTCCTGCGCGGGTCACTCTCCCGGTCTGTGCTGAAAATTAGCACAGGCGCCCGACGGATCAATGTCGCTTCATTCGTCAGCCGCTCCGCGTCGCGGGCGATTGCGGCGGCAGCCAGTTGAGCAAGGCGCCAGTGCCCGGCTCCGCCGCGGAACCTTGACGCGCGCAGGGAGGTAATTACGTTTGTACTAACCGATGGGTTAGGGTCGATTGCAAGGGAGGGATGCATGCCATACAAAGGACGCTTCACCAGGACCGGGAACTCGAAATCATTCGCATTCGAGTCGGCCCTCTTCCGTTCGCATCCAGAGTTCGATTCCCGGAACGTCGAAGCGGATTACATCGGCCCGGGTGTGCTCCTGGTGCGCACCGTCGAGAGCGCGGATGAGTGGGTGCCGGGCGACGACCCCGTGCTCGGCGCCTTCCTTTCGTTCATCGAGCGCGACATGCTCGACAACCCCGAAAGCATCCAGCCGCTGTCAGCAGATCTTCTTGCGCGCGCGGAGCGGCTGGTGGGCGGGATGCAGGTGAACCTGGATGCTCCGCTCGACTAAGTGACGGACCTCCGCAATCGCTCGCGTGCGCCTGACAACCGCCGCGAGCCACCCGCCAGGAACGGGTGGAAGCTCTACCAGTGGCGGGCATTCGGCGAAGTTTTCGCCGATCTCATCCACGAGGTGGAGCAGCTCCAGCGTGCCGAGCCACGGTGATTCCAGTCTCACCGCTCGACGAAGCGGCTCGCCGCGATCTACCGCCTGATCACAGAAATCATTCCGGCGAACCCGAACTCGCCGGAGTTTCGGCAGGGAAATACGCTAGGCCGAGAGAACAAGCATTGGTTCTCAGCCGGATTCTACGAACGATATCGCCTGTTCTTTCGATTTCGCTCCGACACTCGCGTCATCGTGTACGCCTGGGTGAACGATGACGACACGCTCCGCGCCCGCGGTGCGCGTTCAGATGCCTACGCCGTCTTCCAGCGGATGCTCGAGGCCGGGGCGCCTCCGGGAGACTGGGATGAGCTGCTGGCCCAATCCGAAGGTCTGGAGCTTCCCGGCGAGTAGCTCCCCTCGAAGCGCGCTACCAGCCCGACGAAAGCTCCGGCGAACCCTCTCGCCGGAGCTTTCGTTCACATTTCATGGGTCCGAGCTACCGGACGCTCGCGGTCTTCATGGCGGGCCCCATGGTGAGCTGAAGATCCATTTCCTGCGTGCCGCGGCGGACGCGCACGGCATAGCGAGTTCCCGGCCGCCGGTCCTTGAACGGGTTGCCCCGGAACTCCCGGGCATCGCGGCCGTCGACGCTCAGGATCTGGTCCCCGTCTCGCAGTCCGCCCTTCCATGCGCTTCCGCCTTCCTTCACCCGCACAGCCGCATGCGCCGTCGGGTTCAGCATGCCCTTGCCGGGCTCGTAGCGCGGGCCGCCCCCCGCGGGCCACGAGATGGAATTGATGTCCAGGCTGCCGAGCGAAGGGTCACGCGGCCCCGTCGGCGCGCTCACCACCGTGTCGACCTCCTGTTCGGGCGCCGTGCCGGCCCCGGCGCTTGCGTCCGGCAGCTGCGGCGCGGCGGTGAGCGTGTTCGGCTCGACGCCGGTCCGGTCCGCGACATCGCACGCGGCGGCGGTCACCGCGGCGGCAATCGCGAGCAGGGGAATGGAGTTCAGCAGGCGGTGCTTGGGGGGGCGCGCGGTCATGGCCATGATTCTCCGCTCCAGTTCGCGGGTTGACTCGCCCCAGGCCGGAATGCCCAGAGGCAAAGGAGGGATGCTCGCGGCGGCGCGGAGCAGCGCGCGGCCGTACAGCTTGCGGCTGGCGCCCCGGGCGACCACACGGCGGTCGCAGTCGGTTTCCACCGCCAGCCGCAGCCGCCGATGCTGCCACCAGAGCGGCAGGTTCCACGGCATCGCGCCGACCGCGACGGTGGCGACAAGGAGCAGCCACGTGTCGCGCCCCGCCACGTGCTCCTGCTCGTGCAGCAGGATCAACCGGCGCTCCTCGGCAGATGCGTCCACCACCCACCGCGGGACCAGGAGCACGGGATGCAGCAGCCCGATGACCGCTGGCCCCGTGCGTTCCGAAACGCGAACCGTCACGCCATCCACTTCCGTTGGGATGGAGCGGGCGCTGATCGTCCGCAGCTTGCGGCCGGTCCACAGAAGCGTGGTGAAGATCGCCAGCGAGGATGCTGACCAGGCAAGGCCCAGGATCGTGAAGAGGCTGACCGCCCGGCGACCGTCATGATCGGGGAGCGGCGAGCTCTGCGCGCCGTCCGCCATCGGCTGCGGGACGGGCGCATCCATCGCTGCGATCGCGGCGGCGGGATCCGGAATGAGGCCGAGGTCCGGGAGGAACCCCGGGGCGGACAGGGCGAGTGCCGGCAGGAGGACGGAGCCCAGCACCGCAGCGGTCCAGATGCCGCGCCGCGGCGCCCCGAACCACCCGGCGACCCGTTCCGCCGCCAGGGCAGCGGCGCCCAGCAGCACGCCAACGAGAACGCTTTGGAATATCCAGTGCGGAGTCATGCGTCCTCCTCCTCGGCAAGGCGCCGGTCCAGCAGGTCGCGCATGCGTTCCAGTTCCCTGGCGGGGAGGTCGCGTTCCTTGACGAGCTGGGCCAGCAGCATCTCGGCGGAGCCGTGGAACACCCGGTCGACGATGCGGCTCAAGGCCCCACCGCTGGCCTCTTCCTGCTCGATCGCCGGAAAGTAGCGGTGCGCGCGGCCCTCCTTCTCGCGCCGCACGAATCCTTTTTCCTCCAGCGTCTGCAAGAGCCAGAGGACGGTGGTGTAGGCCAGGTCGTCGGGAAACTGCTCACGGACTTCGTTGACGGTTCCGGAGCCATGCTTCCAGAGGATGCTCATGGCGTCCAGCTCGCGATCGGTCAGGCGGGGGCGATCGGGCATTCCGCTCTCCTTTCTACGGGTCTGCCCGTAGTTTAATCGGCTTGCGGAACTTTGTCAACGGGTTCGCCCGTAGTTCGATCACGAGGACGCCCATTTCGCGGAAACGAGGGAAAACGAGAGCCGCGGAGGGGTGCGATCCCCCTCCGCGGCTCTCCCGCATCTTTCGTCGTCGTGAGGGCTGGACGTGCAGCTACGCCGCCACCGGCTCGTCCTCCCAGAGCATCTCGGCGACGCGCCCGGCGTCGCGGTCGGCGCCGATGCGGGTGAACAGCTCGCGGGCGCGCTCCAGCGAGGCGCGCGCCTCGTCCCCGCGGCCGCGCAGGCGCTGCAGGTCGCCCATCTCGCGCAGGGCCTCGGCCTCTTCCAGCTCCAATTCCGCGTCGCGGGCGATCTCTACCGCGCGCGACAGGTGCGCTTCGGCGTCGCCCAGGGCGCCCTCGGCGCGCGACACCATGCCGCGGAAGCGCGCCACGTCAGACAGCGCGCCGTGCGCCCCCACGCGCAGGGCCAGCTGCTCGGCGCGGTCCAGCGACTCGCGGGCCTCGCGCACCTTGCGCAGGCGCAGCAGCGGCTCGGCGCGGTTGGCGTACATGCGCGCCAGCAGGGGGTTGCCCGACATCCGCCCGGCGATCTCGATGGCCCGTTCGAAGCACACCTGCGCCTCCAGCCACTCGTTCAGGTCGGCGCACACCATTCCCAGATTGTTGTACACCAGGGCCGCGTTCTGCTTGTCGCCCGACCGCACGAACGAGCCGATCCCCTCCAGGTAGCGCGTGCGGGCCTCGCGCAGGTCACCGCGGATGTTGGCCACCACCCCCAGGTTCAGGCACGCCCACCCGATCAGCGCGTCGTCGCCCACGTCCAGCGCGCGCTCCAGCGCGGCCTCGAACAGGGTGCGCGCCGCCCCGTACTGGCGCTGGAAGTAGCGGATGGCGGCGCAGGTGTTGACGGCACGCGCCGCCGCCTGCCGCAGCCCGTTGCGTTCGGCCAGCTCCAGGCTGAGCTCCGCCAGCTCCTCGGCCTCTTCCCAGCGCTCTTCCTGCTGGCGGATGCGCGCCTGCCCGCGCACCGCGTCGGCGGCGGGCGCGACGTCGCCACCGCGGACGGATGCGTGGAACACCGCCGCGTACGCCGTGTCGGCGGCCGGCCAGTCGCCCTCCCGCTCCAGCCTGGACGCCTGCGCCTGCAGCGCGGCCATGTCGTCCGTCATGGGCTCATCGGCACTGGGGATGGTCGCCATCGGCAAAACGGGCCCCGCGACGTTCTGCCGCGGGGCCCCCTGTTCGCAGCGCGGGCGGCGGTCAGTTGCTGCCGTCGCCGCCCGAGTCGCCGCTGCGGCCCTGCCCGATCAGGTATCCGCTGAAGTGGTCCGTGGCCGTGGTGACCGTGCGGGTGAGCTTGTTGTCGACGCCGCCCTTGTCCTCCAGGATCTCCCGCGTGCCGGAATCGACGTAGTAGATCCGCAGGTTTCCCCGGTCGATGTCGGCGCGGGTGCAGCGCGCGTAGCTCAGCGACAGCACAACTGGCTGCAGGAACTCGAAGTGCTCCAGCCCCGCGGCCTTCACGTCCACTTCCACGTACCGCGACGCCGGGACCGTCATGGTGAAGCGGGTGGGCATCAGCACCGCGTTCGCGGGGATGATCACCCGGTGGCCTCCGGCCTCGAGGACACCTCCGAGGGCTCCGATGGTCGTCGTGCTGCTGGTGGCGGGGGCCGCCGGGCACTCCAGCGGCGACACGTCCGTGGAACGGGCCAGCAGGGCGGGCTGCACGGCGGCCGGGGGCGCAGCCGGGCTGTCGGCGCACGAAGCTGCCGCGCCTGCCAGGACGGCGAGCATGGTGAAGTGTAGCGTAGTCCGGAGCGTGTACATCGTCCGACTGCCTGCTGGAGGAAAACAATCCGTTTACCGCGAGCCGGTCATTTCGCAATCGTCGTGCCCGCCGGCGCGGCGGCGGGGAGGCGAACGATGAAGCTGGAGCCCTCGCCCACGCAGCTCTCCACCACCAGGTCGCCCCCCAGCATCTTCGCCAGCTTGCGGGAGATGGGCAGTCCCAGCCCGGTCCCTCCCCGCGTGCCGCGCACCTGCTCGAACTCGTGGAAGATGCGCTGCTGGTCTTCGGGCGCGATGCCCGGGCCGGTGTCGCGCACCCGAAGCTCCACGCCTCCGTCGCCCAGGGCGTCGGCGGAAACCGACACTTCGCCGCCGGCCGGGGTGAACTTGACAGCGTTCGAAAGAAGGTTCACCAGGATCTGCCGCACCCGCGCGGCGTCGGTGCCGATGACGGACGCGCACGGCGGCTTCTGCAGCGACAGGCGCACGCCCTTTTCGTCCGCCACAGGCTGCAGCGTGGCGGCCGCGTCTTCCACGAGCTCGCGGACGGCGGCGGGCTGGATGGTAAGCTGCACGCGTCCGGCCTCGATCTTGGCGTAGTCGAGGATGTCGTCGACGATGCGCAGCAGGTTGCGGCCGGCGGTGCTGGCCTTTTCCAGGAAGCCGCGGGCCGTCGGCGGGATGTCGCCGGCCAGTCCGTCGAGAAGCAGCGCCTGGTATCCAAGGATGCCGTTCAGCGGCGTGCGCAGCTCGTGGCTCATCGACGCGAAGAAGCGCTCCTTGGCCCCCGACGTTTCGCGCAGCTCGTCCAGCGCGTGCGCCAGCTCCTCGCCCCGCCCGGCCAGGGCGCGGTGAAGGCGGGCGTTGGAGATGGCGACCGCGGCGTGCCCGGCCAGGGTGAGCGCCAGCCGCGTGTCCTGCGGCGACGGCTGGTAGGCGCGCCGGTAGCCGATCACCAGCGCCCCGAACGTGCTTCCGAACAGCGCCAGCGGAACGCCGAGGCCGGCCTGCATCTGCTCGCTGGCGTGGAACGGGTATTCGGCGGGGGAAAGGCCGTCGGCGCCGCCGAGTGAGATGGGGTTCTCGGCCTCGATCACCCGCCGGGCGAACGGGTCGTCGTCCAGCACCGGCGCGTCGGTTCGCAGCCCCACGGCCGCCATCGTCCGCACGTTGTCTCCCTCGCGCGTGCTGACGGTCACGTAGTGCGCACCCAGCAGCGTGCGGGTGAACCGGGCGACCAGGGTCAGGACCTCGTCGGGGTCCAGCGTGCGGTTGGCGGCCAGCCCCAGGATGTGAAGGGCCTCGCTTTCCTCGGCGCGGCGCAGCAGGGTTTCGCGCTCGGCCTCTACCTCGGTGCGCTCGCGGTCCTGCTGGGCGACGGCGTGCAGCGCCAGCCGCACCCGCTCCCATCCACCATCCTGGCCAAGGGGCACGCCGAACGCCTCGCGATCCGCCAGCACCACCACGCTTCCCAGCGGGCCCCCCAGGGCCAGCACCAGGGCGGCACCCCGCTCCGTCCCGTGGCAGGAAACGCCTTCGGGCGAGGCGGCGAGGGCGGGGGGCTCCGAGCCTTCCGGCCACGCCGCGGGCGAGCTGCCGCCCACCCACCACGCACCGTGGACGAGCGCCGCCTCGCGCAGCGGCTCCAGCAGCGCGCGGAACGCGGCGGCGCAGGTGCCGCTCTCGCGGATGAGGAGCGCAAGCTCGGTCGGGGAGATAGCGGGTGCTTGAATCACGATCGCCCGGCGATGCAGAAATCGTTCTTGGGCGCCGCCAGCATTGGGTGCAACGAGAGCCGCGCCAAAACTTCGGTCGGCAGTAGAGATTCCGACCGTGCTCCACGGGGCGAGTGCACGAAAATCGGGAATGGGGCGATAAAATGGGGCGCCGGGGCGGTTGCTGAGCCTGGAGGCGAACACGAGGACGGGATGAGGTGCACACGGGGCTGGGGGGCGCGTCCTCGGCTGCCGTGGGGCCCTCACCCGTCCGCGCTGACACGCGTCCACCCTCTCCCACAAACAGCGTGGGAGAGGGGGTACACTTCAGCCCCGTGCGGTCCGGCAGTCATGTGTAGCGGCCCTAGCGATGCGCTGGAGCACGGTAGGCAGATCGTCCAGGACTTCTTCGTTGCGGAAGCGGATTACGCGGATGCCATGGGCTGTGAGATGTGCGGTGCGGGCCGCGTCGCGCTCGCGCTGGAGTGGATCATCGTGAACGCTGCCGTCGAGTTCTACGCAGAGTCTCACCTCGGCACAGAAGAAGTCGAGCACGCAGGAGTGCAGCGGGTGCTGGCGGCGGAACTTGAGCCCGTTGACCGCCCGTCCCCGGAGCACGCGCCACAGCTTCTCCTCGGCAGGAGTCTCCGCCCGCCGAAGCGCCCGGGCGGCGGCGCGCACCTCTCGCGACGAATGCCGGCTCTGCTTCATACCAGACCTCGCACCGAACTCAGAAGTGTACCCCCTCTCCCACGCTGTTTGTGGGAGAGGGTGGACGAGCCTAAGCGAGGACGGGTGAGGGCCCCGCGGGGCGGAGGACGAGCACTGTAACATCCGTCCACACCACCGTCCAGGTTCTTGTCTGTCGTACCATGCGCAAGGCAAGAAGAGAGGGCCGCCCCGGCACCAGGGGCGGCCCTCGTCTTCTCCGCGCCGGCGCGCCGGTTACTGCACCACGCGCCTCACCTCGCCCACGCCGACGGCGGCGCCGCCGCGGCGGGGGTCCGCCACGCCCGACTGGTAGCCGTTGGGCAGCACGATGATGGACTGCACGTCGCCCTGGAACCCCCCGCGCTCCGCCACCGCGTGCCCCATGGCCCGCAGCCGCGCCGCCGTGGCGTCGGTCAGGCCGTTGCGCTCGTAGCGCAGGGTGTCGGGCAGGTGCTGGTGGTGAAGGCGCGGCGCCAGCGTCGCCGTCGCCACGTCCATCCGGAAGTCCACCACGTTGCTGACGATCTGCGCCACCGAGGTGATGATCGTGGATCCCCCCGGCGTCCCCGTCACCAGCAGCACCTTGCCCGCCGGGTCCAGCACGATGGTGGGCGTCATCGCCGACAGCATCCGCTTGCCGGGCTGCACCGAGTTGGCCGCGCCCTGCACCAGGCCGAACTGGTTGGCCACCCCCGGCTTGCTGGTGAAGTCGTCCATCTCGTTGTTCAGCAGGAACCCGGCGCCCTCCACCGTCACCAGGTTGCCGTACAGCGAGTTGATCGTCGTCGTCACCGCCACGGCGTTGCCCCGCGCGTCCACGATGGAGTAGTGCGTGGTGTGCTCGCCCTCGGACGGCGCGCCCAGCCCCGGCGCCACCTGCGTGGAGGGCGTGGCGCGCGCCCGGTCGATCCCCCGGCGGCGCTCGGCGGCGTACGCGTCGGACACCATCCGCTCCGTGGGCATCCGCACGAAATCGGGATCTCCCAGGTACGCGTTGCGGTCCGCATAGGCGCGGCGGGTGGCCTCGGCGAAGGCGTGCACGTGCTCGGGAGACAGGTAGCCCATCCGCGGAACGTCGTATCCCTCCAGGATGTTCAGGATCTCCGCCATGGTCACCCCGCCCGACGACGGGGGCGGCATGGAGATCACCTGGTGCCCGCGGTATCCGAAGTTCACCGGATCGCGCCAGATGGCCTTGTAGCGCGCCATGTCTTCGCGGGTGATCAGCCCGCCCCCGCGCTTCATCTCCGCTTCAACCAGTTCCGCCGTGCGCCCGCGGTAGAAGCCGTCCATCCCCTCGGCGGCGATGCGGCGGAAGGTCTCGGCCAGGTCCGCCTGCACCAGCCGCTCGCCCGTGCGCGGCACCCGGCCGGCGGGCACGAACACCTTCGCGGTGCCGGGAAAGCGGCTCAGCCGGTCTTCGTACGAGCGCAGCGAGCTGGCCAGCCGCTCGTGCACCACGATCCCCTCGGCCAGGGCGATGGCGGGCTGCACCAGCTCGGCCCAGGGGAGCGAGCCGAAGCGCTTGTGGGCCTCCCACATCCCCGCGACCGAGCCCGGCACCCCCGCGGCCTTGTGGCCCACGATGGAAAGCGAGTCCGACACGTTGCCCAGCGAGTCCAGGAACATGTCGCGGGTGGCGGCAAGGGGGGCCGCCTCGCGGAAATCCAGCGACGCCGTGGTGCCGTCGGCCATGCGCACCACCATGAACCCGCCGCCGCCGATGTTCCCCGCCTCGGGGTTCACCACGGCCAGGGCGAAGTGGGTGGCGACGGCCGCGTCCACCGCGTTGCCGTTGCGGCGCAGGACCTCGGCGCCCACCTCGCTGGCCACGCGGTCCGTGGTCACCACCATCCCGCGGGCGGCCAGGGTGGGCGAGATGGAGCCGCGCGGAAACTCCCAGTCGGTGGCGAACCGCACGGTGTCGCCGGCGGCCGCCTCGGCGCGGGCGGGGCCGGACGGGCCGCAGGCGGGCGCCAGGGCAAGGAGGAACAGCGGGAGCGCGCGATGGATCGTAGTCACGGTTCGGCCGCCTGGCAGCAGGGGACTGGTCGGCACGGCGCGGGTGCCGTACGTTGCCGGAACTAAACTACGGCGGAGCGCGGCGGGGGCAACCGGGCGGCGACCCGGAACCTTCCTTGCGTTCCCCTTCGGAACGGCGCACGTTGCGTCCGGCTCCGTACTTCTCCCGCGTCACCGACGGATGACTCCCAGGCCGCCGCTGGACCCCCGGCTCACCGAGCAGCGCAACCCCGCCACCGCGGAAATCGACCGCCTGTCGGCGCTGGAAATCGCCCGCATCATCAACCTCGAAGACCAGAAGGTGGCGCCCGCCGTGGCCGCCCAGATCGACGCCGTGGCGCGCGCCATCGAGTTCGCCGAGGCGGCGTTCCGCAAGGGCGGCCGGCTGGTCTACGTGGGCGCGGGCACCAGCGGCCGGCTGGGCGTGCTCGACGCGTCGGAGATGCCGCCCACCTACGGCATCGATCCCCAGATGGTGCAGGGGATCATCGCCGGCGGATACACGGCCCTGCTCAACGCCGTCGAGGGCGCCGAGGACAGCCGCGAGGCGGGGTGCGAGGAGATGGATGCGCGCGAGGTGGGGCCCAACGACTTCATCTTCGGCATCGCGGCCTCGGGAAGCACGCCGTACGTGCACGGCGCGCTGACGCGGGCCAAGCAGCGGGGGGCCCGCACCGGCTTTCTCCTCTGCACCCATCCCGACGAGTGGATGCTGCAGGTGTACGACGTGGTGATCTCCGTCCTGGTGGGCCCCGAGGTGGTGACGGGGTCCACGCGGATGAAGGCGGGAACGGCGACCAAGCTGGTGCTGAACATGGTGACCACCGGCGCCATGATCCGGCTGGGCAAGGTGTATGGCAACCTGATGATCGACCTGCGCGCGACGAACGAAAAGCTGCGCGACCGCAGCGAGCGCATCCTGATGGAAACGCTGGACCTGGAGCGCGAGCCGGCCCGCGCGCTGCTCAAGGCGTCCGGCGGAAGCGTAAAATTGGCGATGGTGATGAAGTGGACGGGCGCCGACCGCGAGCGCGCCTCGGCCGAGCTGGCGCGCCATGGCGGCCGCGTGGGCGAGGTGCTGAAGGAAAGCCGCGCCCGATGACGCCCTTTCCGGGCGGGTTCGACCGCTTTCCCCAGCGCCCGCCCTCCGAGGTGGAGTGGGAAGACCTGCTCCTTCGGCTGGAGATCGCTCCGCGCGCCCTGGCGCTGGCGGTGGAAGACGCGGGCGGGCGCGGCGCCTCGCTCCTTCCCGAGCTGAAAACGGCGGTGCTGTCCGACGAGTGGCTGGGGCAGGCCATCGAGGCGCTGTCGGAGGGCCGGCCGCTGGCGCGCGGCGGCGACTTCCTGCTGCAGCTTCCCAACGAGCACGACGTGGGCAAGCGTTACCTGGGCGCCTTCGCCTCGCGCCGCGCCCGCAACTTCGCCATGCTGCAGCGGCGCGGGATCAACGTGTGGGACTGGCGCGCCGACGTGGACGGCGAGCCGGTGAGCATGTACCAGCTGGTGTCTGCGGTGGTGGATGCAGACGGCGAGCGGCTGGCCCGCGTGCGCCAGGCCGGCCGGGAGGGCTGACCCGTGCGCATCGTCGGCCTGATGTCGGGCACCTCGCTGGACGGCATCGACGCCGCGCTGGTGAAGGTCTCGGGCGAGACGACGGACGACGTCGCCGTGCGCATGGACGGCTTCGTCACCCTGGCCTTTTCCGAGGCGCGCCGGACGGCCATCCACGACGCCATCCTGGCGGGTACGGCGGAAGCGCTCTGCGACCTGCACGCCGACCTGGGCGAGTGGCTGGCCGAGGCGGCGCTGGCGGTCTGCGAACAAACGGGGACGCCCGTCGAGCGGGTGGACGCCATCGGCTCGCACGGGCAGACGGTGTGGCACCGCCCGCCGGGGAATGGACGCCGCGGCGCCACCCTGCAGCTGGGCGATCCCGCGACCATCGCCGAGCGCACCGGCCGCCCCGTGGTGGCCGACTTCCGCCCCCGCGACGTGGCGGCGGGCGGCCAGGGAGCGCCGCTGGTGCCGTGGGTAGACCAGCTGCTGTACGCCCTGCCGGACCAGGCGCGGGCGCTGCAGAACCTGGGCGGCATCGGCAACGTCACGCGCGTGCCGCCGAAGGG
Organism: Longimicrobium sp.; assembly: GCF_036399935.1. GTDB lineage: Bacteria > Gemmatimonadota > Gemmatimonadetes > Longimicrobiales > Longimicrobiaceae > Longimicrobium. The sequence continues at coordinate 30,967 of NZ_DASWMD010000010.1, read as the reverse complement.
AAGCGGCGAGCAGGTGTTCGCCTTCGACACGGGCCCGGCCAACTCGCTGATCGACGCCGCGGTGGAGATCGCGACGGGGGGCCGGCACCGGTACGACAAGGACGGCCGGCTGGCGGCGCGCGGGACGGTCGACCAGGCGCTCCTGCGGGACCTGCTGCGGCACCCGTACTTTGCCGCCGAGCCGCCCAAGTCTACCGGGCGCGAAGAGTTCGGCCGGCCGTTCGTGGAGCGGCTGGTGGAGGCGATCAAGCCCGAGGGCGACCAGGACTGGATGGACCTGGTGGCCACGCTGACGGAACTGACGGCCCGCACCGTCGCCGACGCGTACCATCGCTGGGTGATCCCCCTGGGCGTCGGCGAGGTGATGCTGACGGGCGGCGGGGCGCGGAATCCCACGCTGGCGGGGCGAATCCGCGAGCTGCTGGCCCCGCTGCCTGTCACGGATGGGGGGGGGCTGGGCGTTGATCCCGACGCGAAGGAAGCCGTGGCCTTCGCCCTGCTGGCGTGGGCGCACCTGAAGGGCATTCCCGCGAACGTGCCCTCCGCCACGGGTGCCGCCGGCCCCCGCGTGCTGGGCTCGCTGACGCCCGGCGCCTGACCCGATGACCCTGAGGCCGATGCCGCCGCACCGCACCCTCGCCCTTTGCCGCCTGGCCCGCCGCGCATTCGTGCTGGCGGGCATGTGGGCGCTGGGCGGATGCGTGCTGTGGGGCGGCCCCGGCGGCACGCGCCACGGCTCGCGGCCCATGATGGCCGACGTCAGACGGGTGCTGGACGTGGACGAGCCCTCGCCCGCCTACTTCCGGGCGCGGGCGCGCCTGGAGGTGCTGGGGCCGGAGCTGGACGCCATCCTGATCGGCCTGGTGGAAGACGCCACGGCCGACGAAAACGTGCGCGCCAACGCCATCGCCCTGCTGGCAGAGCGGCGGGCGGCGGGGTCGCTGGACCTGATCCGCCGTCAGCTGGCCGGCAGCGCGAGCGACGTGGTTCGCGCCGCGGCGGCCCGGGCGCTCCAGCGATTCCTCCCCGACTCGGCGGGGGCGCGCAACGCGCTGCGGGCCGCCGCGGGCGATCCCTCGTCGCTCGTGCGGCTCACGGTGCTCCAGCGGCTGGACGTGGAGGACGCGCCGCTGGTGCGCACGATGGTGATGCGCGACGAGAACGCCGAGGTGCGCACGATCGCCCGCCAGGTGCTGGAGCTCCTGGAGGCGCGCGGCGCCCCGCTGACGCGCGACGCCCGCCGGGACCTGCGGACCAGCGGGCCGGAGGACGCGCCCACCATCGTCTTCCATCCCGCGTGGACCGACTCGCTGGGCGGGGTGCAGGTGGGGGCGCTGTGGGTGGAGGTGCGGGGCGCGCCGTCGCTGGTGCCGCTGGGCCAGCAGGTGGAGGTGGTGGGGAACGTGGTGCCCGGGTTCTTCGACGCGACCCGTTCGGTGGTGGTGTTCGAGGCCGACCGCGAGATCCGCATCCGCGACCTGCGCACCGGGAACACGGTGACGCTGGGGCCCGGGGTGGCGCCCCGCGTGGTGCCCTTCACGGGCGGCTTCGTTTTCGTGCGCGAGGTGCCCGGCGCGCGCCGGGAGCTGGGCGGTGACGTTACCGAGCTGGACTACGAGGTGCTGCGCGCCTCGTTCTCAAGCACCACGGTCGAGGTGGTCGGCCGGATCACGGCGACGGCGCGGCCCGAGGTGAGGCGCGGGGCCTCGCCCGTGCGGTGGATGGTGGTGGGCGAGGGGGCCGAGGGATTCGTGCTGCGCGGGCCGGGCATCACGCCGTTCACCCTTCCCGGGCCGGTCGACTCGTATCCGCAGCCCTGATCCGGCTCTCCTTCCCGCCGGATCGCGCGTCTTCCCAGAACCGTTGGACCGCAGGTTGCGTCGGCGCGGCGGGCCCTCACCCCGCCGCGTTGACACGCGTGCGACCCTCTCCCACAAACAGCGTGGGCGAGGGGGTACACTTCGGGGTCGGACGCGGGAGAATCCAGGGCGCGCGCTCCGGGTCGATCCCGGGCGGTTGAAACCGCGGCTGGCACGTCACGAAGTCCGCCTGCGCGGACTGGGCGGGCCGGTGCCGTGCACACGCCCGCCGGAGCGCGCCCGACTGGCTCCCTTCCCCCGCGGGGGTTTGCGGGGGAAGGGCTGGGGATGGGGGCGGCCGACGCATGAGCCAGAGCCCGTCGACCGGGATCGAATTCTCCCCCTCTCCCGCTTGCGGGAGAGGGGGCCGGGGGGAGAGGGCAGCCGGGGACCGCGCTGGAGTGACCGAAGCGCACCGCCTCGTGTCCGCCGGCCGGGGGAGGGGCCTCCCGCGCAAGACGACAACGACAGAATCGGAATCGATGAGCTACGAGGGTCTGAACGTCGCGCGGCTGCTGCTGCCCGCGGTCCGCTGGAGCAGCGAGATCGGGTGGGACGGCTACCGCGACGCCATCGAGCGCGGGCTGGAGATGGGCGTGGGCGGGTTCATCCTGTTCGGCGGCCCGGTAGACGCGGTGCGCGCGCTCACCGCGGAGCTGCACAGCCGCTCGCGCCACGCCCTGCTGATCGCCAGCGACCTGGAGCGTGGCGCCGGCCAGCAGTTCCGCGGCGCGACGCCGCTGCCCCCCGCCGCCGCCATCGGGTGGCTGAACGACCCCGCCGTCACCGAGCGCGCCGGCGAGCTGACCGCGCGGGAGGCGCGGGCGCTGGGCGTCAACTGGATCTACGCCCCCGTGGCCGACGTGGACCTGGAGCCCGAGAACCCCATCATCGGCGTGCGGGCGTTCGGGACGGACCCGGACAACGTGGCGCTGCACGTGGCGGCGTGGGTGCGGGGGTGCGCGCGCGGCGGCGCCCTGTCGTGCGCCAAGCACTTTCCCGGGCACGGCCGCACCGTCGGCGACTCGCACGTGGAGAAGCCCACCGTTCGCGTGGACCGCGCGGCGCTGGAAAAGGACCTGGCTCCCTTCCGCTCGGCCTCGCAGGCGGGGGTGGACTCGGTGATGACGGCCCACGTGGCCTATCCCGCGCTCGATCCGGACGGGCAGCCGGCCACGCTGTCGACCCGCATCCTGGTGGACCTGCTGCGCGAGGAGATCGGCTTCGAGGGGCTGGTGGTAACCGACGCCATCATCATGGAGGGGCTGACGGAGGGCGGCAGCGAGGCCACGGCCTCGGTGCAGGCCCTGGCCGCCGGGTGCGACGTGCTGCTGTATCCGCAGGACGCCGAGGCGGTGATCCGCGAGGTGCAGGCGGCCATCGGCGACGGACGGCTGAGCCGCGCGCGGGTGGAGGATGCGCTGAACCGCACCGCCGCCGCCGCGGAGAAGTACGCCAGCGCTCCCGAGGGCGGATACGGCTCGGACGCCGACCGGCGCTGGGCGCTGGACATCGCCGTCCGCTCGCTCCGGGTCTGCCGCGGGACGCCGGAGCTACCGGCGCGCGTGCGGCTGGAGGAGGTGGAGGACGACCTGGGCGGCCCGTGGCCCCCGTATCCGCGCGACGCCTTTCCCGCGTCCCTCCGCGCGGCCGGGATCGAGATCGCGGACGACGGCGCGCCGCTGGTGGCGGTGTACTCCGACATCCGCGCGTGGAAGGGGCGGCCCGGCATCTCGGCCGCGGCGCAGGAAAAGGTGCGCGCGATCACCGAGGCGCACCCGGACGCGACGGTGGTCCTGTTCAGCCACCCGCGCCTGGCGCACGAGCTTCCCACCGCACGCCACCTGCTGGCCGCGTGGGGCGGCGAGGCCATCATGCAGCAGGCGGCGGTTGCTTGGCTGACAGGGATGGAGGGTGGGCTGGTGGAACTGGCGAGCGGGCTGGACCGGTAGGGGCCCCACCCCCGGCCCCACCCCGCACAAACTGCGTGCGGAGAGGGGAGGATTCGAACGCGCTCTGGCAGGTGTGGCGCGCGTGCAGGTGAAGCCCCGAACCGCGGCGCGCAGCGGCGGCGTGTCGGGGCTTTCCGCTTTCCGAGCGGCGGGTTCACCCGCTCACCAGGGCGGGAGATGCGCCGCGATGGTGGATGGCCGTCCCGGCTGATGCACACCTCGCTGATGCACACCCGCGCTGGACGTGGACATCTGGTGCCGAACTTGCGACCCCGCGCCCCAGGCACTCACACAGCCCCCGCGAACCCACACCGCCGTGAACCAGCCACACGCGTCCCGGTCCGTCTTCAGTGTCTTCGGACAGCGAAAGATGGCCGCGCTGCTCGTCCTGGGGTTCTCCTCCGGGATGCCGCTGTTCCTGACCAGCAAGACCCTGCAGGCCTGGATGACGGTGGAAGGCGTGGACCTGGCCACCGTGGGCAGGGTGAGCTGGCTGGCGCTGCCGTACACGCTCAAGTTCCTGTGGGCGCCCATCCTGGACCGCTACATCCCGCCCTTCCTGGGCCGCCGCCGCGGGTGGCTGCTGATCACCCAGGTGCTCCTGGGCCTGTTGATCGCCGCGATGTCGCTGCACGATCCCAAGCAGGCGCTCTTCATCCTGTTCGTCAACACGCTGCTGATCGCCTTCTTCAGCGCCACGCAGGACATCGCCGTGGACGCGTACAGCGTGGACGTGCTGGAGGATCGCGAGATGGGCGCGGGCGCCTCGCTCAAGGTGATGGGCTACCGCATCGCGCTCATCCTTACCGGCGGGCTGGCGCTGGTGATGGCCGACCGCATGCCCTGGGGCACGGTGTACATCATCATGGCGGCGTTCATGCTCCTCGGCATCCTGGGGACGTTCCTGGCGCCCGAGCCGGTGCTGCGCGAGGGCCCGCCCGCCTCGCTGGCCGACGCAGTGGTGAAGCCGTTCATGGAGTTCTACCACCGGGCGGGCCCCACGATGGGGCCGCTGCTGCTGCTGTTCATCATCCTGTACTCCATGGCCGACCGGTTCGTGCAGAACATGGCCAACCCGTTCCTGCTGGACGTCGGCTACACGCTCACCGAGGTGGGGGCGATCACGCAGGCGTTGGGGCTGGCGGCCACCATCGCCGGCGTTCTCGTGGGCGGAGCGTTCATCGCCAAGCTGGGCATCAACCGCTCGCTGTGGATCCTGGCCGTCATCCAGATGGGCAGCAACCTCGCCTACTATCTCCTGGCGGTGCGGCCCAAGGACCTGTCGCTGCTCACCGGCGCCATCCTGGTGGAAAACTTCAGCGGCGGGCTGGTGACGGCGGGCTTCGTGGCCTTCATGATGTCGCTGTGCAGCCGCCAGTTCTCGGCGACGCAGTTCGCGCTCCTCAGCAGCTTCATGGCCTTCGCCCGCGATTTCGTGGCGGGCTTCGCCGGCGACATCGCCAAGGCCACGGGATGGCCGCAGTTCTTTTTGATCAGCATCGCCGCGGGGATCCCCGCGCTGCTGATGCTGCCCATCGTGGCGCCGCTGACGCGCGAGAACCCGCGGGGCGCGGCGGAGCACACCGGCGAGGTGGCCGACGAACCGCTGACGCGCCCGGCCTGACCCTTTTCCGATGGATGCATGACGACGCGCACCCCCGCCCGTTCGCTGCTGGCGCTGGCCCTGCTGGCAGCGTGCGGCGGCCCGCCCCCGCCAGCGCCCGTGCCGCCGCCGGCCGTGGGGCCTGAAACCAGCACCCTGCGCCCCGGCGAGGCGCCGCGCATCCGCAACCTGCTGCCGCCCGTTCCGGCGGGGACGGGCACGCTGCGCATCCAGGTGATGTACCCCGGCGAGAACGCCGCGCTGACGGCCGCGGACAGCAACTTCATCTTCGGCAACGTGGGCACCGGCGGCGCCTCGCTCACCATCAACGGCGCCGCGGTGGACGTGGCGGCGAACGGCGCCTTCCTGGGCTTCGTGCCCGTCCCGGCCGATGGCGTGTACCGTTTGCGTGCGAGGGCGGGCGGGCAGGCGGCGGAGATGGAGCGGCGTGTCCGCGTTCCCGGTGGGCGTGGCGGCGGCCGCACGTCCGCGGGGATCGTGGGCGGCTCCGTCCTGCCGCGCGGAACGATCACCGCGATGGAGGGCGAGGCGGTGACGGTGCACTTCCGCGGCTCGCCCGGCGCGCAGGCGCGGATCGTGTTTCCCGGCGGAAGCTCGGTTCCGCTGGTGGAGCGCCGGACGGTGGAGCGCGACGAGGGCTTCATGCAGGACCGCACCTCGGTGCCGCGCGAGTTCACCGAGTACGCGGGAAGCTTTGCGCTCTCGCAGCCGCTCGCGGCGCGCGACACCGCCATGCGCGCGCCGACGCTGGCGGGTTCGGGCGGGCGCGCGGGGACGGCGATGATCGAGTACGTGCTGGACGGGCGCACGGTCCGCGAGCCGCTGGAGCTTTCCGCCGCGGTCCTGCGCGCGGGCGAAACGCGGACGGGTGTGGCCGCATCGGCCCGGCCGGACGGGATGGTGATCGGCACGGCACTGCCGGGGAGCGGCACGCCCTACCACTGGAGCTTCCCCAACGGTACCCGCTTCACCATCACCGGCGAGCGCGAGGGGGCCTACCGGGTGCGGCTTTCGGGCGACCAGTCGGTGTGGGTGCCGGTCGGGGACGTGCGACTGGAGCCCGCCGGTGCGCCGGCGGTGACGGGAACGGTGGGCGCCGTGCGGCTGGACCCGGCGCCGGGATGGATCGACGTGCGGCTTTCCACCTCCGACCGCCTGCCCTTCGAGGTGCGGGCCGAGGACGACGCGCTGACCATCAGCGTCTACGGCGCGGAGAGCCGCACCAACTGGCTCCATTACGGCCACGCCGACCCGCTGGTGAGGCGGGCGGAGTGGAACCAGCCGCGCGACGACCTGTACACGCTGCGGCTGGAGCTGGCGGAACCGGTGTGGGGGTGGCGCACGTTCTGGGACGAGTCCGGCGCGCTGGTGGTCCGCGTCCGCCGTCCGCCGCACATCGATCCACGGATGCCCATGCGGGCGCTGCGCATCGCCATCGACGCGGGCCATCCGCCCGGCGGCGCCATCGGGCCGACGGGGCTTACGGAGGCCGAGGCGAACCTGGCCATCAGCAAGCACCTGGTCCGCATGCTCCGCGAGGCGGGCGCAGAGGTGCTGGAGACGCGGCCCGACGCGCAGGCGGTGGACCTGGGCGCGCGCCCGCTGCGTGCGACCGTGGAGGACGCGCACCTCCTGGTGTCGGTGCACAACAACGCGTTCCCCGACGGGGTGAACCCGTGGGAGAACAACGGCACCACGGTGTTCTACAACCAGCCGCAGTCGCTGGACCTCGCCCGGCACATGCAGGCTGAGATCCTGGCCGAGATCGGCCTGCGCGACCTGGGGATCGCGCGGGCGGACCTGGCGCTCACCCGCCCGACGTGGATGCCCTCGGTGCTGACGGAAACCATGTTCCTGATGATCCCGCAGCAGGAGGCCGCCCTCCGCGACCCCGCGGTGCACGAGCGCATCGCCGCCGCGCATCTCCGCGCCATCCGCGCGTTCCTGGAGGGGCGCGCGGGGAGGTGAGTGCGTGAGTGCGAAAGTGCGAAAGTGCGAAAGTGCGTGAGTGCGAAAGTGCGAAAGTGCGAAAGTAAGTCCGGGGACGCGCTAAGGCCTGTCATCCTGAGCCCCAGGCGCACCAAACTGGCCCGCACGCCATGCCTCGCGGGGCGAAGGATCTAGCAGCGGAAACGTACAAGCCAGGGCGCGGCAGCGGTCACGGATGCTTGGACCTCGGCTGCCGTGGGGCCCTCACCCGTCCGCGCTGACACGCGTCCACCCTCTCCCACAAACAGCGTGGGAGAGGGGGTACACCCCAATCGGGTGCACCGAGCCAGCCGGGACGCAGTCGAATTCTCCCCCTCTCCCGCTTGCGGGAGAGGGGGCCGGGGGGAGAGGGCAGCCGGGGACTGCACGGCCGATCTCGAAACGCCTCGCCGCTCGCCAGGGTCTCAGCCGACGCACTGCAGACCGCCGCGCGCACCGGGCTGGCTCCCTTCCCCTGCGCAGTTTGCGGGGGAAGGGCTGGGGATGGGGGGCGCCCGCCGCCGCCCCGAATCAGCCTCTCCCCGACCGAAGTTCCCCCCTCTCCGCACGCAGCTTGTGCGGGGAGGGGCCGGGGGAGGGGCGCCCGCCCCCTCAGGATGACAATCTTCCGACGAGTGCTTCATGACCCGAATCCGGGCCGTTCGCTCCATTCTCCTCCGCATCGCCGCCGCCGCTTTCGCGGTGGCCGCGCTCGTGCCCGCGCCGGCTGGCGCGCAGCTGGCGCCGGATGCGCGGTGGCGTACGTTCGACACCGAGCACTTCCAGGTGCACTACTCGGAAGGGCTGGAGGACTTCGCCCGGCGCGCGGCCGCGCGGGCCGAGGAGGCGCGCGCGCTGCTGAACGACGCGCTGGTCCCCGCCCCGGCCGGCCGCGTGCACCTGGTGCTGGCCGACAACGTGGACTTCGCCAACGGCTTCGCCACGCCGTTCCCGCGCAACCGCGTGGTGGTGTACGCGCATCCGCCCGTCGATGAGCCGACCCTGGCCTACACCTACGACTGGCTGGAGCTGGTCGTGGGGCACGAGCTGGCGCACATCCACCACCTGGACCATGCCAGCGGAATGCTGGCCAACCTGCGCCAGGTCTTCGGCCGCAACCCGCTGCTGTATCCCAACCTGTTCGTTCCGCGCTGGACCACGGAGGGGCTGGCCACCTACCTGGAATCGCGCCTGACCGGCGCCGGCCGCGTCCACGGCAGCTACCACGAGATGGTGCTGCGCACCGCCGTGCTCGAGGACGAGTTCTTTCCCATCGACCGGCTGGCCGGCAACCCGGCGGACTGGCCCGGCGGCGGCGCCGCGTACGTCTACGGCTCCGAGTTCGCCGACTGGCTCTCGCACCGCTACGGGCCGGAGCGCGCGGGCAAGTTCGTGCGCACCGTGGGCCGTCGCGTGATCCCGTACGCGGTGGATGCGGCCGCGCGCGCCTCGTACGGGGTGTCGTTCTCCAGCGCGTACGGCGAGTGGCGGCAAGAGCTGCAGGCACGCTACGCCGCCAGCGCCGATTCCATCCGCGCCGGCGGGCTGACCGAGCCCGAGCTGCTGACCACCTCCGGCCGCAACACGGAATGGCCGCGGTACTCGCCGGACGGCTCGCGCATCGCCTACTCCGCCTACACGGGGCGCGACGACCCCTCCACCCGCATCCTGGGGCCGGAGGGCGAGGTGCAGGTGATCGCCGGGCGCACGTCCATCGGCCCCGCGTCGTGGCGGGGGGACGGGCTGGGGCTGGTGACGGGGCAGGTGGACCTCGTCGATCCGTATCGCGCCTTCTCCGACCTGTACGCGGTGGGCGTGGATGGCGGAGTGGAGCGGATGAGCCGCGGCGCTCGGCTGCTGGAGCCGGACGTGCGGCGGGCGGATGGGTGGATCGTGGCGGCTCGGGGTGGGGGAGAGTCTACGGAGCTGGTGCTGGTGGATGCGGACGGCCGCAACCCGCGCCCGCTGACCGGCGACGATCCCGACGTGCGCTGGTCGATGCCGCGCTGGTCGCCCGACGGCTCGCGGATCGCCGCCAGCCGCTGGCGCACCGGCGGGCTGTTCGACGTGGTGGTGATGGACACCGCCGGCCGCGTGATCCGCGAGTTGACGGCCGACCGCGCGCTGGACCTGCATCCGGCGTGGTCGCCCGACGGCCGCTACGTCGTCTTCTCGTCCGACCGCACGGGCATCAGCAACCTGTACGCGTACGACCTGCAGGCCGGGCGGCTGATGCAGGTCACCAACCTGCTCTCCGGCGGCTTTCAGCCCGACGTGTCGCCGGACGGGCGCTGGATCGCCTTCGCCTGGTACCGCGCGGACGGCTATCACCTGGCGCGCATTCCCTTCGATCCCGCCACCTGGCGCACGGCCCCGCCGGTAACGGCCGAGTTCGCTTCGCCGGCCCGTGAGACGGAGCGGTACCAGCGGACGGCCGGCGGCCCCTCGCGTCCGTACTCCCCCTGGCGCACGCTGCTCCCGACCACCTGGACGCCGCTGGTCTTCGAAGACGAAATCCTGGGCCCGGCCTGGGGCGTGGCCACGGGTGGGTCCGACGTGGTGGACCGGCACGCGTGGGGGATCGCGGCGCAGGTGTACCCGGTCAGAGGGCAGGTCGGCGGCGCGGCGGCGTACCTCTACTCCGGGCTGGGAACGCCCGTGCTCGGCTTTTCGGCGCGCCAGGAGTACGACGGATTTCGACAGGACACCTTTCCCAACCTGGTGCGGCGGGAGCGGTCGGCGTCGGCGATCGCCACGTTCCCGTTCCCGCGCTACCGCTCGTTCGGGTGGATCAGCACCGGCCTGAACCTTCGCGAGAGCACCTTCGACTGGCTGAACGACGTGGATCGCGCGTTCCCGTTCTCCCGAGGCAACGGGTTGGACCTGGGCGCGGTGCTCACCGTCGGCCGGTCGAGCGCGAGGGGCTTCGACTACTCCATCAGCCCGGAAGAGGGATGGCTGATGGCGGGCACCGTCGAGGGCCGCCGCTACCTGCGCGCACCGGAGGAGGAGGGAGATCCACAGGGTTACGTGCGCCTGGCGGGGCGCGGAACCGGGTTTCAGCCGCTGGGCAGGGTGAGCTTTGCGCGGAGCGTGCTGGGCGCGCGTGCGGTGGCGGCTGGCGACATGGGCGCGCGCAGCCCGGGATTCCAGCTAGGCGGCCTGAACGGCGGAAACGTCGCTGGGCCGCTGGGTTCGGAGACGGGAATCGGAGGGCGGCTGGAGTTTCCGGTGCGCGGGTACCAAAGCGGGGTGCAGTTCGGAGACCGCGCGGTTTCGACCAGCCTGGAGTATCGCGTTCCGCTGGTGCTGGTGGACCGCGGGTACCGGATGCTCCCCGCGTTCCTGGGCCGCAGCTGGGGCGCCGTGTTCGCGGACGGCGGCGCCGCCTGGTGCGTGGATGCCTGCTCCCCCGTGTTGGCTCCCACCCGGGAGATTTCGCCCATCTACTCCATCGGCGCCGAACTGGGCGCGCGTACGACGCTGTTCTACTACGCGACCATGGACATCATGGCGGGCGTGGCCGTGCCGCTGAACGAAGTTGCGTGGAGCGACGGCGACGACATCTACACGGTCGAGCGTCCAAAGCCGAGCTTCTACCTGCGGCTCGGACGGGCGTTCTAGGTAGATGGGGAGATGGGGCAACTCTGGTTTTGAGGCGCTCCGACGTGACCCGGCGCATGCCGTGGGCGCCCCCCTCTCCCGGACTCTCCCCCATAAACCCCATGGGGGAGAGGAGAATTCGATTGCGCTTCGGCTGGCCCCGCGCGCTCGATTGGCTCCCTTCCCCCGCGCGGTTTGCGGGGGAAGGGTTGGGGATGGGGGGCGCCGGCCCGAGCAGCCAACCCCGTCTGAAGGCTCCAAACCCCGAAGTGTACCCCCTCTCCCACGCTGTTTGTGGGAGAGGGTCGCACGCGTGTCAGCGCGGCGGGGTGAGGGCCCCACGGCAGCCGAGGCCCCGGGTTGGGTGTCCGCTGCCGCGCCCGGGCTTGTACGTGCCCTCTGCTGGATCCTTCGGCCCGCGAGGGTTGTGCTGCGGGCGGGTGTCGCTCGCCTGGGCCTCAGGATGACAGGCTTCGGTGCTCGCGAGGTGGATTGCGTGAGGTGGACAGAGTCGGACATCCACGCGGTGGATTGCGTCAGATGTTTTGTTCGATTAGCGTAGCAGGCGTTCCCGCACGAACTTCCCCGCACCACACCTCCGCCCGATGACGACCGCCACACTTCCCCAGGCCCGGGTATCCTTTCGCCTGCTCGCCGAAACCTTCCTTGTGTTCGGCATTTTGATGGCGGCCAGCATCGCCTGCCTGGGCTGGGAATCGCCCGCGCGGTGGCTGGTGCTGGCGGGGCTGATCGTGGCGCAGGGGCTGTGGCTGGACCGCATGTACATCGCCGCGCACGAGGCCATCCACAAGAAGCTCTTTCCCGACCACCCGGCGCTGAACGACGCGCTCGGTACCCTCCTGCTGCTGCCCGTCGCCGCCCCGTTCACCGTTTACCGGAAGATCCATTTCTTCCACCACGGCCACAACCGTCGCGACGCGCACACCGCCAACCTCGACACCTTCGCATCCGCGCGCCCGCTGACGCCGCTGCGGCGGGGGTACTACCACGCGGTGTGGATCTTTTTCGTATTCCTCGGCGGTTTCTTCGTCCACTCCATCGCAGCGGTGCTGATCTTTCTGCTGGTGCCCACCGCGCGCGCCGAACGGATCGCGCCCGTGTTCAAGCACTGGCGGGGCTCGCGACGGCTGCGCGCCTGGGCCGAGTTCGCCGGCGGCCTGGGCTTTCACGCCGCCGTGTGGTGGGCGCTGGGCTTCGAGGCGTGGCTGGTGGCGCTGGGGCTGCCGCTGGCGGTGTTCGCCTGGGTGTGGTCGCTGCTCCTGTACGTGTACCACTACGACACCACCGTGGGGCCCGACGTGCGCCACAACGTGCGCTCGCTTCCGCGGCAGCGGTTCTTTTCGTGGCTGCTGCTGAACTTCAACGAGCACGCCACGCACCACTACGATCCCAACATCCCCTGGCACCAGCTGCCGGACCGCCGCCACATCCTGCCCGAGGCGCACCACCACAATCAGGGCGTCACCTCGCTCTGGCAGGCCATCTGGCAGCAGACGAAGGGGCCCCACATCGAGGAAATCGCCGAGGTCGGCGAGTTTTCGGTGGACCTGGGGCTGATGCGCAGATGAAGATCCGCCCCGCGCGGCCGGACGACGTAGAGGGGATGCTGCGGATCAAGCAGGAGCTGAGGCTGGATCCCGCGGGAGGTGATGCGCCCGGTGGCGGCTTTCTGCTGGGGGCCACGCGCGAGCAGTACGAGTTCCTGGTGGCGAACGCGCAGGTCCTCGCCCTGGCGGATGATGGCGGGGCGCTCGGCGGCTTCGCGATCGCGCTCCCCGACCCCGTGCTGCGAGCGACGGATGTCTGGACCCGGCGCCGGTCGATTGCGTGGGGCGATGGAAACTGGGACGCGCTGGAGGGCGCGCGCGTGGCCTACTTCGACCAGCTCGCCGTGCGCCCTGGCCGGCGCCATCGCACGTACGCACCCGCTCTCGCCCTCGCCGCCCTGGAACGACTCGCCGAAAAAGGGCACCAGCACCTGTTCGCCACCGTGGTCCGCGAACCGGTGATGAACCTCACCTCGCCCCCGCTGCTGCACGCCATCGGCGCGGCGCGGGTGGGCACCATCGACGAAGAATATCCCGGGGTCGGCCGCGTCCTTTCCGACGTCTACCACCTCGCTCTCCATCCCGGAACCGCCGCGGACCTGGCCTCCGGGTCCGCGCTGGGGCGGCGGATCGCCCGCACCCTCGCCGCTGCAGCCGAGCCCTCCATCCCCTGACGCGACGTCGTCGAATCAGGCCACTGGCAATGTGAACCAGAAGTCGGCGCCCTCGCCCGGCACGGTGTCGACGCCCACGCGGCCGCCGTGCGCCTCGACGATGCCGCGGACGATCGGCAGCCCCAGCCCCGCGCCGGCGCGGCGGGCGGGGCCGTCGGCCTGCCAGAAGCTTTCCCACAGCCGCTCCACGTGCTCGGGCGCGATGCCAGGCCCGGTGTCGCGCACCCAGAACCTCACCTCGCGCGGCCCGGGATCGGCCCCCAGCGTCACCGTGCCGCCAGCGGGCGTGAACTTCAGCGCGTTGCCCACCAGGTTGCTGAACACCTGCATCACCCGGTCGAAGTCGGCCGCCACGTCGGGGCACTCCGCCAGTGGCACCTGCTCCAGCGCCGTCCCCCGCTCGCGTGCCAGCGGCATCATCATCCCCGCCGCCTGGTCCAGCAGCCCGCACGCGGAAAGCGGAGCGGCCTCCACCCGCAGCTGGCCGGCCTCGATGCGGGCCACGTCCAGCAGGTCGCGGATCATCCGCTCCATGGCCTCGGCGCCGCGCACCACCTGCTCGGCCGATTCGCGCGCGTCGGCGGGGAGGCCGGGGTCGGCGAGCAGGAAGTCGGCGTGCAGGAGGATGGCGGCCAGCGGGTTGCGCAGGTCGTGCGACACCACGCCCAGCACCGAGTCGCGCGCCCGCACCGCCTCCTGCGCCTCGGCGTACAGGCGGGCGTTGTCGATGGCCAGCGCCGCGCGGCGCGCCATCTCCTGCGCCACCGTCAGGTCCTCCCGCCCGTAGCGGCGGCCGGAGTGGTCGTACGCCAGGGTGATGGCGCCCAGCGTGCGCCCCCGGGCGATCAGCGGCACGATGATAAAGGAGCGCGGCTGGATGCGGGTGAAGGCGGCGCGCGTGCGGTCGTCGTGCCCCAGCCGCGAGATCACGTCGTCCGTCACCTCGGGCACCAGCAGCGGCGCGCCCGTGCGCACCACCTGCAGCACCGGGCGCCGCTCGGGATCGCCGTCGGGCGGGTTGACGGCGTCGGGCACCAGCAGCGCCTCGCCCCGCGGGTCGCGGTGCGCCAGCGCCACCCGCCGCGTGCCGCCGTCCGGCGTCACCTCGTCGATCAGGCAGTAGTCCGCCAGCTCGGCCACGGCCAGCCGCGCCAGCTCCTGGTACCCGGCCTGGCGAACGAAGGCCGCGCTCAGCAGCGTGCCCACGTCGGCCAGGAAGCCGGCCCGCCGCGTGGCCGTCTCGGCCGCGGCGCGCGCCTCCCGCTCGCGCTCCAGCAGGGCCGCGCGGGCGCGCTCCTGCGCCTTGCGCTCGCTGATGTCGTGGTAGATGCCCCAGGTGCCCACGCGCTGCCCCCGGGCGAACACCGGCGCGCCCGTGATGTGCACGTCGGTGACGCTTCCGTCCTTGCGCCGGCGGACCGTTTCCGCCTCCGTGCGGGCGCCCGAGGCCACCTGCGCCGTGATCTGGGCGCCCTCCCCGCGCAGGTGGTCGGGAACGATCAGGTCGTTGATCTGCCGGCCCCGCGCCTCGTCGGCGGGATAGCCGAAAAGGCGGCTCCACTCGGGGTTCACGTCCAGCACCTGCTCGGACTCGTCCAGCAGCGCCAGCCCCTCGGGCGTGGCATCGAAGAGCTGCTCCAGAAAGGCCCGCTGCAGCGCCAGCGCGCCCTCCCGCCGCTCCGTTTCGCCCACGTCGCGGAGCACCAGCAGCCGCCCGTTCACCCGCCCGCGTGCGTCGTGCAGCGTCGTCACGCGCACGTCCACCAGGTGCGCGCCCTCGCCCGTCCCCACCTCCACGCGCACCGGGCCGGCACCCACCTCCTGGTCCATCGTCCCGCCCAGCGCCCCCAGCACCTCCGCCGCCGGCCGCGCCACGAGGTCTGCCTCGCCGAGGGACAGGATGCGGCGTGCCGAGGGGTTCACGTCCAGCAGGCGGCCCGTCTCGTCCAGCACCACCACGCCGTCGGGCATCTCTTCCACCAGCGCGGCGCGGGCCACGGGCACCAGGTCCAGCAGGCGCAGGCGGAAGATGGCCCAGAAGAAGACGGCGCCGCTCAGGGTGAAGAGCACGGGCATGGGGTTGGCCGGGAACCGTACCCATCCCGCCACGTGAAGCACGTTGCCGATCCACGGCACCGCCGCCGCCACCACGATGGCCCACGCCTGCCGGCGGTACAGGTGCGCCGACCGGAGCGCGCGCAGGCTCACCACGCCCACGGCCAGCCACATCAGCCCCCACGAATACACCACGTGCAGCCAGAATCCCCAGGCGGGCACGCTGTCGATGGCCGCCCGCCCGCCGCGCTCCACCAGCGCGAAGCGCGTCCAGAAGGCGTGGTGCACGGGGTTGGTGGCCACCATCACCAGCGTCAGCGCGGGGATGGCGGAGAGTGCGATCCACCAGCGGCGCAGCCACGCATCGCGCCCGGTGAACTGCAGGGCGAACACCGCCCACGCCACGGCGACCACGATGGCGCCGGCCTGGGTGAGAACGGCCAGCAACGCCTTGCCCTGGAAGCTGGCGTTGGCGCGGTAGAAGGCGTACGCCAGCGACCACCACGCCGAAGACGCCATCAGCAAAACGAAGCCGCCGGCCGCGGGAACGCGCCGGTGGCGCCAGGCGAACGCGCCCAGGGCGGCGCACACCATCGCCGAAACGAGGAGCGGGATGAACTCGGGCGTGGACTGCCAGGCCATCGTCACGCGCGGGGCGGGGACAGCGGGGCGAGGCGGAATGGCTTCGCGCCGATGCTGGCGGAAACGGAGCCGGCCAGCGGGTGGATCTCGACTGCAAACTACATCGTCGGCGTTGGCGGGCAACCACTTACAATCCATCCGCCACTCCTTGCACAAACCTCGTACGCGGCGGACGGCGGGTTGACGAGGGCGGGCGTGGAGTGCACGTTGTGCGGCTTGTTCAACCCCGGCTGAGCCGAAAACAAGGAGGAAACGACTTGAGCACGACAGCCGATTGCAGGCGGCCACTCTCCGGCGCCCTGCGAGTTCCCGCGCTGGTGGGCGCCCTGGCCCTGTTCGCCTGGGCCATGCCCGCCCGCGCCCAACAGGCCGACAGCGCCACCGTGGCCCCCGCCAGGGCCGAGGCCGCCGAGCCCATCAACCGCGACTTCTGGCGGTGGGTGCGCGACCGTGCGCGGCAGGTGCGCGAGATGAGCGGCGGGCCCTTCGCGTTCGCCATGCAGTTCCGCATCTCGCCCCAGCTGGCGCGCACCATCCACGACGCCGCCGAAAGCCAGGGGCTGGACCCGGAGCTGGGCTTTCGCCTGGTGCGGGCGGAGAGCGCGTTCAACCCACGCGCGCGCAGCCACGCCGGCGCGCTGGGCTACACGCAGCTGATGCCGTCGACGGCGCGCTGGCTGGACCGGCGCATGACGACGCGCGAGCGCATCCTGGAGCCCGAGCCCAACCTGCGCGTGGGCTTCGGCTACCTTCGCCGTCTGATCGACAAGTACGATGGAGACGTGCGCCTGGCGCTGCTGGCGTACAACCGGGGCGAGGGCGCCGTCGACCGCGACCTGCGCTCGGGCCGCAACCCGGAGAACGGGTACACGCGGCGCGTCCTGGGCATGGGGCGGGACCGGTACCGGGGTCCGGGGCGGCGGTAGGTCGCAGGGAAGTGCGTTAGTGCGTTAGTGCGTTAGTGCGGAGGGGATGGAACTTCGATCGCGGGCTCGATGGGCTGCCGCTCACGCCGCGGGAGCCCCCTCTCCCCGGCCCTCTCCCCCGCTTCGCAGGGGAAAGGGAGAATTCGATCGCGCGCCGGCAGGTGCGGCGCGCGTGCAGGTGAAGCCCCGAACGGGACGCGCCAGCGGCCCGGGTCGGGGCTTTCCGCTGTTCCAGCCGCGGGTTCACCCGCCCTCTGGCTCCCCCGCCTCTGATTCACCCGCCCCTCGTCGGGGACACGCTCTCATCCCGGCAGGTTCATCCGCTCACACTGGGCGGCGCACCGGCTGCGAGTACTGCCGTTCGCGCGAACTCTCCGAAACGAGCGCCGACATCCACGCCGCGGTCACCGGGTCGTCGGGTAAAGCCAGCAGGTCGCGCGAGGTGCCGGTCGCCGGGCGAGGCCCGCCGCGCTGCGGGTCCAGTGTGCGGGCCACGCCGCGGCGAAGGAGCAGGTCGCATCCTTCGTCGATGCGGGCCAGGGCCGCGTCGGCGTCCTCCGCGGCGGGAACGGGGCGGGGAATGCGGGCGCCGAACAGCCCGTCGGCGATGGTCGCCTCCACGGCCATGGCCAGGGGCAGCCGGCCCGACGTGGCAAAGGCGCGCACGTCCGCCGTCAACGCGCGCAGGTCGGCGGGGTCGTCGGCGGCCACCAGTTCGGTGGAGAGCGCGAACACGTGCTCCTCGCCGAACGGCAGCGCCCGGCCCATCACCACGCGTCCGGGAAGCGCCTCGCCGTTGGGGTCGCGGACCGCGATCTCCCGTCCGTTCGTCAGCGACCGCGCGAGCGCCGTCTCGTGCCCCGTGCTCCGGAACACGTGCCACGCGTCCGCCTCCGAATCCACCAGCGCCCGCGCCGCCCTCCGCCGCGCGGGCGTCCATCCCTCCGCGTCGGCCGAGGCGAGCAGCGAGGCCAGGATCGGCTCGCCCAGGCCGAGGGTGCGGCGGTCGGCGAACACCCACTCCATCCGCCGCGTCACGGAGCGCTCCCCGCGCTCGCTCTCCAGGTCGGCATCGGCGGCCCAGCGCTCGCTGAACCAGTACGACGCTTCCACCTCCAGCTCCAGCAGCTCGTCGTGCGACGCCCACCCTTCGACGCCGTGCAGCACCCGCTCGGCCGTGCGCGCCAGCGCCTCGGCGGGGTGCAGCGCGCGGGTGCCCAGCACCAGCTGGTATTCCGGGTGCGCCAGCAACATCAGCGCGTGCTCGTGCCGCTCCAGCGCCGCCTCTCGCAGCCACTCGTCGGCCAGCGGCAGCGGGGGATCGTCGATGGAGGGCATCAGCTCGGCCGCGCTGGCCGGAATCATCCGCCGCACCCGCTCGATCAGCCGCTCCAACTCCCGCGCGGACGTGGCCAGGCTCGCGGCCGGCGCCGCATCGGCGGTACCCAGCGCGTGCGCCACGATCTGGCGGGCAAGTGAGGCCGCACCCCGTACGATGTGCTCCGACGGGTCTTCGCCGTCGGCGGCCAGGGTGCCCAGCGCGGCGCCCCCGGCCGCGGCGGCCAGCACGCGGACGGCGTACGCGGCGTCCGGGGCCAGGGCAATCAGCCGCGCTCCGGCGGGGAGCGCGCGCGTGGGCCTGGATAGCACGGAGGCGGTCATCGGCACCTTGGCTTGCTGGTGGCTGGCGACGTGTACATCGTCCACATCGCCGCGAATGCAACATCTTCGCCATCCGTTCGGGAAACGGCAGTTGTTGGCGCTGAGACGTGACGCATCACCCGCGCCACAACATGCGGGCATCCCCCAACCGGGCATCTACCACCTGTTGCGCTCGGCAGCGATGGAAGGCCCACGATGTCATCCCGATGGAGCGGCCAAACCGTACTCGCCCGAACACCGAACTTCGCAGCGACTGAGGGATCCGCCACACAGCCATCGAAGCGGACGCAAGCTTCGGCGTGCACCGTGGCTCCCGTGAGCGGTGGCAGCGAGAAGTGGGGTGCTCGGGCGGGCGCCCCCCATCCCCAGCCCTTCCCCCGCAAACTGCCGCGGGGGAAGGGAGCGAGTGCCGTGCGCTTCGGCGAATGCCGTGGTAATCAACGTGTCGTTTGGCGCAACACTCTTGGATCTTCGCCCAGGACGCGGGTCCACACCGAGCTAGCGCCTCTCTCCCGCGCAGTTTGCGGGGGAGAGGTTGGGAGAGGGGGGCGCCACGGGCGCGCGCCCGATTCAGCCGGATCCCAGCCGAACCTCTCCCTCTCCGCACAGCGGTATCGTGCGGAGAGAGGCCGGGCGTGGGCCTGCAGCCTTGCCCGACAGTGCTCCCGCGCGCAGACTCCTTCCTCGCACTCGCCGCCATCCACTCGAACGATCCATCGCATGACCGCCCGCCGTCTCACGATCGCGCTCGCCGCGCTGACGATCGCCGCCGCCCCGGCTTCCACCGAGGCGCAATCCGAGCCCCCGCTCGGCACGCTGCGCGAGCAGGCGCAGACCCGGCAGGAGTGGCTGCGTCTGCGGCTGGAAAGAGTGCTGCCGCGGCTGATGCGCCAGGAAGGCGTGTCGATGTGGATCGTCCCCGTCCGCGAGTACAACGAAGACCCGGTGTTCTGGTCGCTCGTCTCGCCCACGACGATGGCGGCCCGTCGGCGGACGATCTACGTGTTCTGCGATCACGGGGCGGAGCGCGGGGTGGACCGCATCGCCATCGGCGGATCGCCGCAGGGCGGGCTGTACCGCGTGGTGCGCGACCCGCAGGCCGCGATGGGTACGGCCGGGCCCACCGTGCGCCCCGCCGAACCCTACGGCGCCGACCAGTGGCGGCTTCTGCCTCCGCTGGTGGACGCGTGCGACCCGGCGACCATCGCCGTGAACATCTCGCACACGCACGCCTTTTCCGACGGCCTCACCGCCGGCGAATGGGAGCAGCTGCGCGAGGCGCTCCCCCCGCGCTACCGTGAGCGCGTGGTCCGGCGTGAGATGCTGGCCCTGCGCTACATCGAGGAGCGGCTTCCGGAGATGATGCCGTCGTACGTGCGGATGCAGCAGGTGGCGCACGACATCATCCGCACCGCGTTCTCCAGCCAGGTGGTCAAGCCGGGCGAAACGCGCACGCAGGATGTCGTCTGGTGGATGCGGCAGCGGCTGTCGGAGCTGGGGCTGGGGACGTGGTTCCAGCCGTCGGTGACGGTGCAAAGGGCGGGCGTGGAGATGGGCGACTCGGCAGACCCGGTGATTCGCCGGGGTGACGTGCTGCACACCGACTTCGGCCTGACGGCGCTGGGGCTGAACACCGACACGCAGCACATGGGCTACGTGCTTCGCGAGGGCGAAACCGACGCGCCCGCCGGGCTGTACGCGGCGCTGCGCCGCGCCAACCGCCTGCAGGACCTGCTGCTGGAGGAGATGCGCCCCGGTGCCACGGGCAACGCGGTGCTCCGGGCCACGCGCGAGCGGATGCGGCGCGAGGGGATCGACGGGACCGTGTACACGCACCCCGTCGGCGACCACGGCCACGGCGCGGGGCCGCTGATCGGGCTGTGGGACCGGCAGGAGGGTGTTGAGGGGCGCGGCGAGGTGACGCTTGTGCCGAACAGCTGGTTCTCCATCGAACTGCAGGCGACCACGCCGGTCGCGGAGTGGGGCGGCCAGCCGGTGCGGATGGCGCTCGAGGAAGAAGCCTGGATCGACGCCGACGGCACCCGCCGATGGGTGCTCGCCCGCCAGGAGCGTTTCCACCTGGTCAGGTGAGAAGCCAGGCGGAGGGCGGGGAGCACGAGTCGAGGCGCACCGGTTCCAAGGTCCGGTGCCGTGAGCGGGGTGCCGTGAGCGGGTGAACCCGCCGCTGGGACAGCGGTAAGCCCCGGCTCGGGCCGCTGTCGCGTCCCGCCCGGGGCTTCACCCGCACGCGCGCCGCACCTGCCCAAGCGCACGATGTCATCCCGATGGAGCGGCCACCCGCGCCGTCCCTCACGCCGAAGCCAGGCAGCGACTGAGGGATCCGCCACACAGCAGGGTGCCCGCTCCACGGAGTCGGACGCATCGATCCCATCACTTCTCGCCATGGCGAGAGCCGTGAACAGCGGTCATGGTGACGGGAGAACCTCGGTGCGACCGCCGAAATGTGTGGCGGATCCCTCAGTCGCTGCGGTCGCCGGTGTACGGGCAGGCTCACCGTGGCCGCTCCATCGGGATGACATCGGCTGCGGCCGAAGCTACCGAACCGCAGTCGAAATCTCCCCCTCCCCTGCGCAGCGGGGGACGGGGGCCGGGGGGAGGGGGCTCCCGCAGCATGCGCCGAAGCCAGTCGAACCCCGCTCGAAGTTCTCCTCTCTCCCGCGCAGTTTGCGGGGGAGAGGCCGGGGGAGGGGGCTCCCGCAGCATGCGCCGAAGCCAGTCGAACCCCAGCCGAAGTTCTCCCCTCTCCCGGCGCAGTTTGCCGGGGGAGGGGCCACCCCCGCCCGCGAAACCGGCAGTCGAACCCCGACCGAAGTCCCCTTCGCCCATCACACGGAACCCGATGAACTTCCATCCCCTCCGCCTCCGAGCGACCCTCCCTCTCCTGACGGCCCTGTCGATTGCCGGCTGTGTGCGCGCCGCCCCGTCAGCGGCTGTATTCCGCGACGACGCAGCGGTCGCTGAACTGGTCCGGCTTCACGACCAATATCGGGTGCCGGCGCTCACGGCCCGCCAGTTCACTCACCGGGAGCTCTGGAACGCGCTCGGCACGGTCGTGGACGCTCCCGGTGGCCCCGAGCGCGAGGAGGTCGGCCGCTCGGCCGAGGGGCGGCCAATCTACACCGTCAGCTACGGGCGCGGCGCCACCCGCGTCCTCCTCTGGTCGCAGATGCACGGCAACGAGTCCACCGCCTCGATGGCTCTGGCCGACCTGTTCCGCTTCCTGGCCGCCGCGCCCGACGACCCGCGCGCCCGCCGCATCGCGGAGCGCCTGACGATCGTCGCCGTGCCGATGCTGAACCCGGATGGTGCCGAGCGCTTTCAGCGGCGGAACGCGATGGGCATCGACGTGAACCGCGACGCCCGCGCGCTCGTCACCCCGGAAGCGCGCATCCTCCGCGCGGTGCACCAGCGCTTCCGGCCCGAGTTCGGCTTCAACCTCCACGACCAGGACGTCCGCGCCCGCGTGGGAAGCAGCGACAGGCTGGCGGCCATCGCGCTGCTCGCGCCTCCTTTCGATCGTGCGGGTGACGACAACCCGGTGCGGATGCGGGCCAAGCGCATCGCCGCGGTCATCCGCGTCGCGGCCGAGCCCCTCGTCGCGGGCCACGTCACCCGCTACGACGACACCTTCAACCCGCGGGCGTTCGGCGACCTGATGCAGAGCTGGGGAACGAGCACCGTGCTGATCGAGTCCGGCGGATGGAGGGACGATCCGGAGAAGCAGTACCTGCGCAAGGTGAACTTCGTGGCGCTGGTGAGCGCGCTGGACGCCATCGCCACGGAGTCGTACACGGCCGCGGATCCTGCGCTGTACGAGGAGCTTCCGGAGAACGGGCGATCGGTGAACGACCTGCTGGTGCGCGGCGCCACCATCGTGCTGCCGGGCATCGAGCCGTACCGGGCCGACCTGTCCATCAACTTCGCCGATGCCCTGGCGCACCGGGATGGCCGCATCACGGAAATCGGGGACCTGGCGGAAGCCGCGGCGCGCGACACCATCGACGCGACGGGGCTGTACCTGCACCCCGCGCCCGCGATGCTGTCGCAGGAAGGCCCGGCTGCGCCAGTGCTGACGGTGGACAGCCCCGCCATTTTCGTGCTGCGCCGCACTCCCGACCGTGCGAGCGAGGGGGTGTGGAGCGTGGGGGCGAGCGGCTACCGCAGAACTCCGGATTGAGGCCGAAACGAAAAACCGGGCGCGCCCGCAGGCCGCCCGGTTCTCGATCACTAACGCACTAAACGCACTAACGCACTAACGCACTAACGCACTAACACTAACGCACTCCCCTAGGCCGCAATCGGATTCGGCAAAATCCCCGCCGCCGCCAGCGCGTCGGCCAGTCGCCCGCGGTCGCGGTTGCGCAGCGGCTGGATGGGCGGGCGCGGCGCCCCGCCGCGCATTCCCATGGAGTCCAGCGCCGCCTTCATCCCCGGAATCCCCAGGTCGCCCACCACCACCTTGTGCAGCGGGGCGATGCGCTCCTGCAGGCGCCCCGCCTCGCCGAACCGCTCCTCGCCAAAGGCGCGCACCAGCGCCGCGCACTCGTGGGGAAGCAGGAGCGAGACGGCCAGGATGCCGCCCACCGCGCCCATCTCCAACGCCGCGTACATGATGGCGCCGCTCCCCGACAGCACGTCGCACCCGCCGCGGCAGGCGTCGGCCAGGTCGCCCAGCGTGCGCAGGTCGCCCGACGAGTCCTTGATGCCGATGATGTTGGGGTGCTTGGCCAGCTCGTGGACCAGCCCCGGTTCCAGCTCCATGCCGCTGAACTTGGGCGGCACCTGGTACAGGATCACGGGAACGGGAGCCGCCTCGGCCACGGCCAGGTAGTGGTCGCGCAGGGCGGCCGGCGTAAGCAGGGGCTTGTAGAAGGTGGGCGGCTGCACCAGCACCGCGTCGGCCCCGGCCGCGGCCACGGCGTGCGTCTGCCGGATGGCGGAACGGGTGCTCTCCGCGCCCGTGCCCGCCAGCAGCAGCCGGCCGCCATCCACCACCTCGCGGGTGGCCGCCGTCAGCCTCACCTTCTCTTCCTCGTCCAGCAGCACGCCCTCGCCGGTGGACCCGAACAGCACCACGCCGCTCAGCGGCGCCTCCATCCAGCGCCGCAGGTTGGCGCGCATGGAGATCACGTCCACGTCGCCGGTCACGGGATCGAAGGGCGTGGTGGCCGGGGCGAAGACGCCGCTCAGCTCCATGCGGCCCCCGCGGAGTGCGGCTCGGGGGCCAGCCCCGGCAGCGCGCCCGTGCTCACGCCGTCGCCGTACAGGGGAATGCGCAGGGTGAACGTGGTGCCCTCGCCCAGCGCCGACTCCACCTCCAGGCGCCCGGCGTGGGCCTCCGCGATCTCGCGGCAAATGGCCAGCCCCAGCCCCATTCCCTTCCCTTTCGTGCTGACGAACGGCTGAAAGATCTGGTCCAGCTTTTCCGGGGCGATCCCCGGCCCGTTGTCGGAAACCCGCACCACGGCGGTGCCCCCCTCGCGGTCCACCGAGATGGCCAAGCGGGCGTCGTCCTGCGCCGCCATGGCCTCCGCCGCGTTGCGCACGAGGTTGTCGAGCGCCTGGCGAACGTAGTACGGGTCCGCCAGCACCACGGCGGGCGACACCCGGGAAACGTCCACCCGCATTCCCGTTCCGCCCGACTCGTAGCCCGCCACCTGCCGGACCAGCTGGTGAAGCTCCATCGGCTGGCGGTTCATGGCCCGCTGCGCGCCCGAGGCGTACACCGACAGCTCGTCGAGCATGGCCACCAGCCGCTGCGACTCGCCGATGATGGCCTCGGCCACCTCGCGCCGCTGCAGGGGGTCGGCCACCATGCGCTCGTTCTGCAGCAGGTCGGCGTGCAGCACGATGGTCTGCAGCGGGTTCTTGATCTGGTGAAGGATGCGCGCCGTGGCGGTGCCCATGGCCGCCAGCTTCTCCTCTTCCGCGCGCTGGCGGTCGGAGCGGCGCAGCAGGGTGACGATGACGCCGGCCGCGAACAGCACCACGCTGGCCACCACCACCACGCTCACCACGAAGAGCAGGCGGTTGTCGGGCACCGCCAATCCCGTCTGGGCCAGGGTCATGCGATGCGGCGCACGGACAGGCGTTCAGCCACGGCTGTCGGCCCGGCGCGTATCGGGAATGCGCGACACGATGAACGAAACCGTTTCGCCCTTTTCCTCGCCCTCGGGGACGATGGTTTCCACGATGATGCGGCGGACGACGCCGCGGTCGTCGCGCAGGTTCACCTCGAACTCGATGCCCAGCTCGGGCGCGGCGATGTGCGTCCGCACGCGCGGGCCGGGGTCGGCCAGCGGCGTCTCGGAGTTGCGCAGCAGGATCTTGGTGGACTGGCGCCCGCTGTCCAGCCCGCGGGCCACCTTCACCTGATGGAACCAGTCCGGCTGGTAGCCGATGATGTACCGGCGTCCGTGCTGGTCCTCTCCTTCGCCTTCGCGGTTGTGGCGTGCCATCCGGACCTCCGGTAAGGCGTGCACTTTGGGTGCTACTCCCCGGGTGGAGAATTTCCGTTTTTGTGGCGTGCTCGTCAAGGGAAACGGCAACCGGAGCGCCGCCCGGCTCTCACCCGAGCGGCACGGGCACCGGCACCCACGCCAGAACGAACAACACGAAGCACGCCCACGCCACCGCGCGGCGCGGCCCGTTCAGCCGGAACGACGCGTCCCACACGGGCGGGTGCGCCAGCCGCCCGCGCCCGATCAGCAGCACCAGCGCCGCCCACACCCACCATCCCGGGTACCACGCGCCCAACACCAGCAGCACCCCCACGGTCACGCGGCTGGCGGCGAGGTGAAGCCGCGGCGACAGGGCATAGGCCACGTGCCCGCCGTCCAGCTGGCTGACGGGAAACAGGTTGAGCGCGGTGAAGAACAGGCCGAACCACCCCGCCACCGCCAGGGGATGAAGGACGATGGTCTGCGCGTCGGCCAGGGGCGAGAGGGCGCGCAGGGCCCACAGCAGCGGCGACTCGCCCAGGGGAAGATGGCTGTCCGGGTACAGGGCGACGACGCGGGCGCCGCTGGGCGTCTTCTCGCCAAATCCCTGGCTGAACATGAGTCCCGCGGCGTAGACGGGAATGGAAAGGACGAAGCTGACGACGGGGCCGGCGGCGCCCACGTCCAGGAGCGCGGCGCGGTTGATCAGCGGCGAGCGCAGGCGGATGAACGCCCCGAAGGTGCCCAGGGGGCTCAGCACCCACGGCGCGGGGGCGAAGTACGGGGGCGAGGCATCCATCGCGTGGCGCCGGGCGAAAGCCCAGTGGCCCAGTTCGTGCGCGCCCAGAATGCACAGCAACGGAACGGAGAACCACAAGCCCGGCGCCAGCGCGAGCGGTGTGAATCGCGCAGGCACGGGAATCGCTTGCCCCGCGACGCTCGCGTTCGCCATCGCGAGCGGGTTGCCCGGGGTCATCCACGCGCCCGCGATGGTGGCGGTCAGCAGGGTGAGCGCCAGGAGCACCGCGTGAAGCCACCACCGCTCGCGAGGGCGGGGCGCCACCCGGCGAACCAGCGTCGCCTCCACTCCGTAGGGGCCGTCCTGCAGGTAGCGGGGCCCGGGCCAGCGGGCCAGCCAGTCGGAAACCTGCGGGTCATCCGCCGTAACGCCGGGGTGCAGGTATGCGTGAACCACCTGCTGGCCGTGCAGCTCCACCATTCGCCAGGGCGCGAACGGCCCCCAGTCGTCGGGCACTTTTTCCTTGACGCTCGTGTATACGGTGCTTAGGTTGGGGCCAACGTCCCCTGAAACAAAGCCTGCACAGACCCGGGCGCGGCGCGCCTCTCTTTTTCGCCTCCCCGCACATATCGCGGAACGATCCAGCGAACCCGGCAGCCGCACCATCGAGGCCGGGCCGTGCTGATACATTCGGAGCAGAACGTGGACATTAGCACCATCAAGACCAAGAGCATCGCCGAGCTGCACGAGATGGCGGAAGGGCTCAACATCTCCAACTATTCCGGCCTCCGCAAGCAGGACCTCATCTACCGCATCGAGCAGAACCTGCTCGACAGCGAGGTGGTGCTGCGGGGCGAGGGCGTGCTGGAGGTGCTTCCCGAGGGCTACGGTTTCCTGCGCTCGCAGGACTGGAACTACCTGTACGGGCCCGACGACATCTACGTTTCGCCCAGCCAGATCAAGCGCTTCGACCTTCGCACCGGCGACACGGTGATGGGGCAGGTGCGCCCGCCCAAGGAGGGCGAGCGCTACCTGGCGCTGCTGAAGGTGGAGCGGGTGAACGGCGACGAGCCCGACCGGGCCAAGCACCGCGTGGCCTTCGACAACCTGCGCCCGCGCTATCCGGACGACCGCATTCACCTGGAAACGGTGGGCGGCGACCTGTCGCTGCGGGTGATGGACCTGATCGCCCCCATCGGCAAGGGGCAGCGCGGCCTGATCGTGGCGCCCCCCAAGGCGGGCAAGACGATCCTGATGCAGAAGATCGCCAACGCCATCACCGAGAACCATCCCGAAGTTCACCTGATCGTGCTGCTGATCGACGAGCGGCCCGAAGAGGTGACCGACATGCAGGAAAACGTGAAGGCCGAGGTCATTTCCTCCACCTTCGACGAGCCCGCCGACCGCCACACGCAGGTGGCGGAGATGGTGCTGGAAAAGGCCAAGCGCCTGGTGGAGCACGGCCGCGACGTGGTGATCCTGCTGGACAGCATCACCCGCCTGGCCCGCGCGTACAACGTG
The DNA here is from genome assembly GCF_036399935.1 of Longimicrobium sp. Lineage (GTDB taxonomy): Bacteria > Gemmatimonadota > Gemmatimonadetes > Longimicrobiales > Longimicrobiaceae > Longimicrobium. The sequence goes on along the minus strand of NZ_DASWMD010000010.1, from coordinate 3,713 downwards.
GTGGTGCCGCACTCCGGCAAGATCCTGTCGGGCGGCGTGGACGCCAACGCGCTGCACAAGCCCAAGCGGTTCTTCGGCGCGGCGCGCAACATCGAGGAGGGGGGCAGCCTCACCATCATCGCCACGGCGCTGGTGGAAACGGGCAGCCGCATGGACGAGGTGATCTTCGAGGAGTTCAAGGGCACCGGCAACCTGGAGCTCGTGCTGGACCGGCACATCGCCGACAAGCGCATTTTCCCGGCGATCGACCTCAACCGCTCGGGCACCCGCCGCGAAGATCTGCTGCTCAACGAGCTGGAGCTTACGCGCGTGTACCTGCTGCGCAACTTCCTGTCGGACATGCCGCCGGCCGAAGCCATCGACTTCTTGCTGAGCCGCATGCGCAAGACCAAGGCGAACAAGGACTTCCTGGATTCCATGGCCCGCGGCGGCTGATGCCCCGCGCGGGCTCGCCCCTGCAAAGGCCGGCCTCCGTCGCGGGGGCCGGCCTTTCGCGTACGCCTGTTGCATTGCCTTGGCGACCGTCGTTGCCGTGGCTCCCGTCTTTCCCTGGTTCCTGAAATGCCGGACGATCCGAAGGAAGAAGGCCGCGAGGAGCGGGTGACCGTGCTGATCGACGCGAGCAACGTGGCGCACTCCACCGAGGGCGAGCACCCCCGGCTGGAGAACATCGCCATCGTGGTGCGCAAGCTCCGGGAAGAGGGGTACGAGCCCGTGGTGATGGCCGATGCCGCGCTCCGGCACCAGATCGACGACCGGGAGGGGTACGAGCGGCGGATCGAGGAGGGAAAGATCCGCCAGGCTCCCGCGGGCACCGACGCCGACTACTTCATCCTGGCGTTCGCGCGGGAGCTGGATGCCCTGATCGTGAGCAACGACCGCTTCCGCGACCGCGCCGAGGCCTTTCCCGAGGCCCACGAGCGGATGATCCGCTACATGATCGTCGCTGACGAGGTGGTGTTCGAACGCCGCAACAAGCCGCGCTGAGGGGCTTGGGACTGATGGACACCGACCCGACCGCGGAATCCTTTGCGGATGTCCTGGAAGCTGTCGCTGAGATGCAACGTGGCGAAGGCTCCCCCGCCGCGGCATCGCTGGCGCGGCTTCGCGAGAAACTTGGCGTCCAGCCGCCCCCCGGCGATCTGAGAAACTCCGGCCGTCCGGACAACGACGCACAATGACAACTTGTCCGGGTCGCCCGTGCCCGGTAGGTTGATGCTTCAGCCGCCCGCCCGGCGCGGCGCCCACGCAGGGTTCCCATCCCGAAGTTCCAACGCAGCACTCACTTGAGAGACATCGCGCTGTACCACGGCGACGGCCGCGGCTGGATCGAGGTCATCACCGGGGTGATGTTCAGCGGCAAGAGCGAGGAACTCATCCGGCGCGTCCGCCGGGCCCTCATCGCCAAGCGCAAGGTGCAGGTGTTCAAGTCGGCTCTGGACGACCGCTACGCCGGCATTCGCACCATCAGCTCGCACGCGGGCTCCGACGTGGAGGCCATCCCCGTGCAATCGTCGTTCGACGTAGCCAGCAAGGTGATGCCCGGCGTGCAGGTGGTGGGCATCGACGAGGTGCAGTTCCTGGACGAGGGGATCGTCGACGTGATCAGCGCGCTGGCCGATGGGGGCGTGCGGGTGATCGCGGCGGGGATCGACATGGATTTCCGCGGCGAGCCGTTCGGCCCCATGCCGCGCTTGCTGACTGTGGCGGAAACGGTGGACAAGCTGCACGCCATCTGCCTGATGTGCGGCAATCCCGCCACCCGGAACCAGCGCCTGGTGAACGGCGAGCCGGCTCCGTACGAGGGCCCCACCATCCAGGTGGGCGGCGACGAGGCATACGAGGCGCGCTGCCGCGGCTGCCACGAGGTGCCCAGCGCCCAGCGCTACCAGACGTCGCTGCTGGAACTGCTGGAAAGCACCCCCGACGATCCGGTGATCCTCACCCACGAAAGCCTGCAGCGCCGCGCCTGACCATCCGTGCGGACAGCAGAAGCGGCCCCGGCGCACACGCGCCGGGGCCGCTTTCTTCGCTCGACGGAATCAGCCGCCGGTGCCGCCGTGCATCTCGTGCCCGCTGACGACGTGGGTTTCGCCGACGTTCGGCTGCTGGCCGGTGAGGATGCCCTTCACCACCTCGAACAGCACCACCGGCCGCGGCGTGTTGCTCACCATGTAGACCACCGTGTCGGCGTCCACGGCGATCAGCGCCAGGCGCGGGTCGTCGGGCCCGCCGTCGCGGTCCGGGCCGTCGTCGGGGAACCACGCCTTCCAGTCGGGCTTGTACAGCTCGTGGATCTTTGCCCGGTCCGTCACCACCCGCGCCCGCCCGCTCACCGACACCCACTCGCGCGTGCGGTCGCGGTAGAACGACAGGTTCACGTGCGGGTCGGACTCCAACTCGTCCATCTTGTGGGTTTCGCCGTCGGTCACGAACCACAGGTCCGCCCCCTCCTGCCGCCCCTGCACCTGCATGGGCCGGGACACCAGATTTCCGTCGGGGCGGCGCGTGGTGAACATGGCGACCGAGATCCCGTCGATCAGTCCGAAGAGCTGGTCGAGCTTCTTTTCCGTCGGTGCGGGCGTGGCGTCGTGCGGCCCGCTGCTGAATTCCGGCATCTTCGACAGTCCATCGAGAGAAGGTTTGGCCAAGGTTGGGGCGGGACGCCGCCTGCGCAGGCCGCGTGCCGGGCGCCCGGCACCTTGCCGGCTCGGAGGGCGCAGGGCATCCTTCCCGCGGATTCGCCCCGTTCCCGACACCGACGACGATCTCTTGGCTCCCGCAACCACGCACCGCCTGCAGATCCTGGGCGCGGCCCTGCTGTTCTCCACGGGCGGCGCCGCCATCAAGGCTACCACCCTCACGTCGTGGCAGGTAGCGGGCGGGCGCTCCGTCATCGCCGCGGCCGCCATCTTTCTGCTCCTTCCGGCGGCCCGCCGGGGGTGGAGCTGGCACGTGCTCCCGGTGGGGGTCCTGTACGCCGCCACCCTCGTCCTGTTCGTCACCGCGAACAAGCTCACCACCGCCGCGAACGCCATCTTCCTGCAGGCGACGGCGCCGCTGTACATCCTGCTCCTGAGTCCGTTCCTCCTGGGCGAGCACGTGCGGCGGCGCGACCTGGTCCTGATGGCCCCGGTGGTGCTCGGGATGCTGCTCTTCTTCATCGGTGCCGACCAGCCCCTGCACACCGCTCCGGACCCGCCCCGAGGGAACGTTCTCGCGCTGCTCAGCGGCTTCACCTACGCGCTGATGCTGATGGGGCTCCGCTGGATGGGGAGCCGGGAGGGGGGGCAGGGCTCGACGCTTCCGACCGTGGTGGCGGGGAACCTGATCGCCTTCCTGGCCTGCCTCCCAGCCGCGTTGCCGGTAACGGGCGCGACCGGTGGCGACTGGCTGGCGGTCGGCTACCTGGGGATCTTCCAGATCGGCGCGGCGTACCTGCTTCTGACCGACGGCCTCCGGCACCTCCCCGCCCTGGAGGCCTCGCTGCTCCTGCTGCTGGAACCCGCGCTCAGCCCGGTGTGGGCCTGGCTTTCGCACGGCGAGCGGCCGGGCGCGTGGCCCATCGTAGGGGGCGTGCTGATCCTGGGCGCCACGCTGCTGAGGACGCTGGTCGATGCGCGGGCGGAGCGACGGGACCAGCCGCCCGCGGTGTGAGTGGGGAGGGGGGAAGTGCGTGAGTGCGCGAGTGCGTGAGTGCGTGAGTGCGTGAG
>NZ_DASWMD010000009.1:0-43066 GCF_036399935.1 Longimicrobium sp. | reverse complement strand
ACGCACTCACGCACTCACGCACTCACGCACTCACGCACTCACGCACTCTTCACGCTCCCGCCGCCGCGAGAACGACCAGCAGCCCCCGCTCCACCCCCAGCGCGCCACCGTCGTTGCTGTACCACTCGTCCAGCGTGTGGATGCCCCCCGAGTCGCCGCCCACGCCCATGGCGATGGAGGGAATGCCCAGCGCCATCGGCACGTTGGCGTCGGTGGACGAGCCCACCAGCTCCGGGGGCGAGCCCAGGGAGCCCGTGATGTCCATCGCGGCGCGGACCAGGGGATGGGCGGCCGGCGTCTCGCCCGACGGCCGGTCTCCGATCACCGTTACCTTCAACCGCAGCGGCTCCGTCCCCATCCGTCGCGACCCGTTCTCCTCGTCCACCGCGCGAACCAGCACGCCGCGCACGCTCTCCTCCATCCGCGCCAGCGCGTCCGCCACCTCGCTGCGCATGTCCAGCTCCATCCACGCGGACTCGGGGATGGCGTTCACGCTGCTCCCCCCCGCCATGCGTGCCACCGTCAGCGCGGACCGCTGCGGCTCCGGCCGGGCCAGGGTGCCGATCTCCGCCGCCGCCGCGCCCAGCGCCACGATGGGGTTGGCCGCACCCCGGTCCGACCACGAGTGGCCGCCCGGCCCGGTGGCCTCCACCCGCAGCCGCCGCGAGCCGATGGACCGGTGGACGATCCGGCGCATCCCCGAGCCGTCCAGCGCCACGAACGCCGCCGCCCGGCGCAGGGGCGACCCCTCGCGGAAGAGGTGCTTCACGCCGCGCAGGTCGCCGATCCCCTCTTCGCCTACGCTGGCGGCAAATACCACGGGACGCTGCGCCGCGGGGCCGGATTCCGCCAGCACGCGAGCGATGGCCAGCATCCCCGCCAGCCCGCGGCAGTTGTCGGTGATCCCCGGCGCGTAGATCCGCTTTCCCTCGTGCCGGGGCGTGACCTCCGTCCCCGCGGGGAACACCGTGTCCAGGTGCGCCGCCACGACGACGGGGGCGCCGTCCGCGCCGTCCGCGACCCAGGTGCCCACCACGTTCCCCGCCTCGTCGGCGCGCACGTCCGCCAGCCCGATGGCGCGGAACCGCTCCAGCACCCACGCGCCGCGCTCCGCCTCGCCGAAGGGCGGGGCGGGGATGGACACCAGCCGCAGCTGTTCGCGAAGGGTGTCGGCGTCGGCGTGGTGCACGCGCGCGCGCAGCGAGTTTAGCGCGGAGTGGCGGGTAAGGTCGCGCAGGAAAACCGTCCGGGTGCAGGGGAGCGTGAGAGCGCGGATTCTGCCGTACGCACCCCGTGCTGTCAAACCGCGGGCCGTGCGCCCCGGACTGTTTCGCGGCGCCCGCGCGTGCGTTACGTTCTACGCGTTCCGACGCGCGGCCAGCCCGCGCCAATCGATCCCGCGCACCACCGTCCGGCCATGCAGGATAGCGAGCTGATCCACGACTGGAACACCCTGCACGGGTCGTTCGACTACGGTACCCGGCGCGGCGTTCAGTTGAACGACGAAACGCTCCGCGACGGGCTGCAGTCGCCGTCGGTGACCGACCCCTGCATCGAAGACAAGATCCAGCTGCTGCACCTGATGGCCGACCTGGGCATCGCCTCGGCCGACATCGGGCTGCCGGGCGCGGGGCCGCGCGCCGTGCGCGACGTCGAGGCGCTGGCGCGCGAGATCGCCACCAACCGCCTGGGCATCGAGCCCAACTGCGCCGCCCGCACCGTGCGCGCCGACGTGCAGCCCATCGTGGACGTGTCGCAGAAGGTGGGGATGGCCATCGAGGTGGCCACGTTCATCGGCTCGTCCCCCATCCGCCAGTACGCGGAAGACTGGACGCTCGACCGGATGCTGCGCGCCACCGAGGACGCCGTGTCCTTTGCCGTCGGCGAGGGGCTGCCGGTGATGTACGTGACCGAAGACACCACGCGCGCCAGCCCCGAGACGGTGAAGGCGCTGTACACCACGGCCATCGAGTGTGGAGCGCGCCGCATCTGCGTGTGCGACACGGTGGGCCATGCGACTCCCCACGGCGTCCGCCAGCTGATCCGCTTCGTCTTCGACGAGGTCGTGAAGCCCTCGGGCGAGGACGTGAAGGTGGACTGGCACGGGCACCGCGACCGCGGGCTGGCCATCACCAACTGCCTGGCGGCCATCGAGGAAGGCGCCCACCGCATCCACGGCACGGCGCTGGGAATCGGCGAGCGCTGCGGCAACGCCGAGATGGACCTGCTGCTGGTGAACCTGAAGCTGCTGGGGCTGCACGACTGGGATGTTTCGCGCCTGAACGAGTACGTCACCCTGGCGTCCCGGGCGTGCAACGTGCCGCTCGCCTACAACTGGCCGGTGTTCGGCGAGGACGCGTTCCGCACGGGGACGGGCGTGCACGCCGCGGCCATCATCAAGGCCGAGGCCAAGGGCGACGCCTGGCTGGCGGACCGCATCTACTCGGGCGTGCCCGCCGGCTGGTTCGGGCTGCACCAGGTGATCGAGATCTCGCCGATGAGCGGCATCAGCAACGTGCGCTACTGGCTGAAGGCGCACGGCTACGGCACCGACGGGGCGCTGTGCGCGCACGTGTTCGAGGCCGCCAAGACCTGCGACCACACCTTCAGCGACGACGAGGTGCACGCCATCTGCCGGTCGTACACCGGGGTCGGCGAGCCCTCGGCCGAGGCCGCGGACTGATCGCGGGGAGGACATAGGCGGGGAAACGGGAGGGGGCCGCGCACGCCGCGCGGCCCCCTCTCCCGTATCGCGACGCATAGACCGGCGGCATCCCCCCTGCGCCTCGTTACCCGAGCGGTGCCGCGCAGCCAGCGGGAAGCCCGGACGGCGGGCGATCCAGCGCGGCGAGCACCGTCCGTACGCCTCGCGGCTTCAGCCGGGCGGCGTTCCTCGCCCCCTCCGTGGACCCCGCCGCCGCGGCGCGCCGGAACCATTCGATCGCCTCTCCCTCGTCCGCGGCACCGCCCAGCCCACGCTCGTACAGCACCCCGAGTTCGTTCATCGCCGGGGCAGAGCCCGCGCACGCGGCCTGGTAGAACCAGGTCCGCGCCTGGCCATAATCCCTCGGCACGCCCACCGCGCCCTGGTACACCCTTCCCATCGCGTACATGCCCGGCGGCGACCCCGCCGCCGCGGCCCGGCGGTACCAGCGGATCGCTTCGCCCACGTCCTGCCCCTGCTCGTACATCCACCCGATGTCGGCCAGCGCATCCACCGAACCGGCATCGGCCGCGCGCCGGTACCACGCCAGGGCCGAGTCGCGCCGCTCGACGCCGAGGCCGGTGCGGTAGTGCCTGCCCAGGTTGCGCATGGCTTCGCCGTAGCCGAGCTTCGCGGCCTCCGTGTACCAGTGCCGAGACAGGTAGTAGCGCCGGCTCATGCGCTGGTCGTTCTCGTATACCACGCCAAGTGCGTTCATCCCGCGCGGGTCACGCTTCACCTTCGCGGCCGTGGTCAGCCAGCGCATGCCGCGCACGGAGTCTCGCGCCGTGCCCTCTCCGCTCACGTAGGCGATCGCGAGGAACGACATGGCTTCCGGCTCGCCCTCCGCCGCCGCTCGTTGGAAGTAGGCGACGGCGGAATCGTGTCGTCCCGCGAGGCAGAACGCTTTCGCCTGTGCCAGGGCCGCTGCTGCGTCCGACGGGGTTTCGGACATGGAGACGGGTGCCAGGGGCCGGTACGCCGCCGGGCGCGGCGTGCCCTGCGAAGTACAGTCGCCTAGACGGAGCTCCCCAGCGACGGGGGGCTCACCAGGAGGCGACGCGGGCGAATCGATCACCGCGGCCGCGACGGCGGCGGCGAGCGCGAGGGCAGCGGCGGCCGGAGCCGCGATTCGGGCATAGCGGCGGAAGCGGGACACCAGGACGATCTTGCCTGGATCGACGTCTGGCCGGTGAAGGAGCTCCAGGATATCGCCTTCCGCGGGATGCTCCAGCCTCAGCGCCACGCGGGCGCGCTCGAACGCGTCCCGCACCGACCGGCCGGTCGCGATGGCGCTGTAGAACTTCGCGTTAAAGGTGATCGATGCGTCGTCCGAAATGGCGTCACGCGTGCCGATCGCGCATCCCACCACCTCGCAGATCGCCTGTGCCTGGGCGCGCGAGTGGCAGGCGGTCAGCACCACGAGGCGGATGACGCCAGCGTCCTTTTCGAACAGCTCCCGCAGCACCTCCGTGTTGACCGGGCGCGGCGTCCGGCCGTCGGCACCCGTCAGCACCAGCCCCTGGCTCCCACCGTGGCCACTGAAGTGGACGATCCGCGGGCGTGTGTCTTCCAGTTTCTGCTGCAGGTCGCGGGTGCGGGTAGCCGGCCGCCAATCGAAATCCAGCATGTTGCCGAAGACGGCGGCCTCCACCCGCTTCCGGATCTGCCGGACTTCCTCGTCCAGCCGCAGCCTGGAGCGATCAGCCGAAAGGGACGCAGGATCGGCAGCGAAGAAGAGGACTTTTACCTTGCGCATGATCGTGTATCGGGGGCGGGGGAAAGGACATGCAGGAGATATTGTCGGGCGGGAAGTCAGGAAATCGCACGAGGGGTTGCGGATTGGGTGCCGTGATGCCGCAGGGAACCGGTGTTGCCTCGGACGATCCTCCCGGTTCTCTTCACGGGAGGCGGCGAACGAGACGCGGGCGCCGCCGGCATCTTGGGAACGGGAGATGGTGATGGCGGACAGCGTGAGTGTGGAGGTGGTGGGCCTGCCCTACTGCACGACGTGCCAGAAGGCGGTGGGGTATCTTGAGGAGCGCGGCGTGACGATTCGGAACTTCCGCGACGTGAAGACGCAGCCGCTCTCGCGTGCCGAGGTAGAGGACCTGGCGCGCAAGGTGGGCGGCGCGGAGAAGCTGTTCAGCAAGCGCGCGATGAAGTACCGCAAGATGGGACTCCACGAGCAGCAGCTCTCCGAAGACGACCTCCTGCGGCACATGACGGAGGAGTACACCTTCATCATCCGCCCCGTGGTCGTCCGCGGCGACCGCGCCACGGCGGGGTTCTCGGCGAAGCGCATGGACGAGCTGTTGGGGTGACCACGGCAGCACCGCCGGGAAGATCACCAACGCCGACCGCTACGTGAGCGGGCCGCTGATCGACATCCACCACGTCAGCCGCAACCTGAACCACATGGACGAGGGTGGGAACTGACCTGATGGCGGCCTTCAAGCGCCCGGTATGCAGCTGAACCGACATCGGCGGACGCCCCAAGGCGCCCGCCGATGTTTTTGCCCTAGCTGGAGATGGATGGGCGTCAGTCCTCAGGCCAGTGGCGCAACTCGGGCGGACCGCCGCCGGGGGGCAGCACCACGTAGTCGAATCTCCGCAGCCAGTCGCCCGAGTTCACGTAGTATCGCCCGCGCTCCACCTCGCTAATGGAGGCCACGTGCGCGTGCCCGGCCAGCACCAGGTCGATCTCCGGCCGCGCTCGCAGCTCGCCCTCGGCCCAGCGCTGGATGAACGCCGCGCGGTTCTTGCCGCGCTTGTCGCCCGCCTCGGCCTTGTGCTCGGTGGTGCTGGCCAGCATGGCGATGCGCGTTCCCACGTCGGGGTGAATCACGCGGAACGCGCCGGTGAACAGGCGGTTGCGGATGGTCCACTTCAGCGCGCGGTACTTCAGGTCGCCGCTCCCCACGCCGTCGCCGTGCGCCACCAGCGCGCGCCGCCCTCCCAGATCCATCTCCACCGGCCCCTCGTGCAGCGCGATGCCGATCTCGTCGCGCAGAAAGGGCCCCGCCCACCCGTCGTGGTTGCCGCCCACGAAGGCGATGGGGACGCCGGCCTCCACCACGTCCTTCAGCTTGGCCAGGGCGCGGTAGTGCTCGGCCATGATCACGTGGCGGTACTCGAACCAGAAGTCGAACAGGTCGCCGTTGATCAGCAGGAACGACGCATGTTCCGCCACGTGGTCGAGGAACCGGCGGAATGCGCGCTCGGTGGCGGGTGGCACGCCTCCCAGGTGCACGTCGGATACGACGTAGACGGGCTTGGTTTCCATGGGCGGCAAGCTACCCGGCACGCGGGGGCGAAACAACCCGCTCGCGGGCGATGCGGTCCAGCGTCCTCACCGTCCGCCGCATCTCCTCGGCCGTCGTCCGCGGGTTGATGGTGCACAGGCGCAGCACGGTGCGGCCGCGCAGCTCGGTCGTGCTCAGCAGGGCATACCCGTCCGCCGCCAGCCCGGCGGCGATCCGCCGCTGCAGGTCGTCCGCCTCCGCGCCGTCGATACCGTTCGGGCGATGGCGGAAGGTGACGACGCCCAATTGCGCGGGGGTGACGATCTCCCAATCGGCCAGCGACCGGATCTCCTCTTCCGCCACCTCGGCCAGGCGCATTCCCCGGGCGATGGCCTGGCGGATGGCATCCATCCCGAACACCTGGATGGTCATCCACAGCTTCAGCGCACGGAACCCGCGCGTCAGCTGCACGCCCCAGTCGCGGAAGTTCACCTCCTCGGCCGACAGGTCGTTGTCGCGCAGGTACGCGGGGACGATGCGAAAGGTGTCTTTCAGGTCCTCCGCCTGGCGGACCAGGACGCAGCCGCACTCCACGGGCTGAAACAGCCATTTGTGCGCGTCCAGTGCCACGGAGTCCGCCTCCCCGATGCCGTGCAGCGCGGCGCGGCCCTCGTCCGTGAGCGCGGCGGCGGCGCCGTACGCGCCATCCACGTGCATCCACACGCCGCGCGCGCGGCACAGCTCAGCGATCTCCGCGAGCGGATCGACCGCGCCCGTGCTGGTGGTGCCCGCGTTGGCGACCACGCAGAACGGCTGCAGCCCCGCCGCCGCGTCCGCGTCCATGGCTGCGGCAAGGTCGTCCACATCCAGGCGATACTGCTCGTCCGGCGCCAGCTTGCGCACCTGGTCGGGGCGGAATCCCAGGACGCGGGCCCCGCGGTCCACCGCCGTGTGCGTCTGGTCCGAGCAATAGATCACGCCACGGCTGGCATCATCCCCCAGCCGCTTGTGCCGGGCGACGGCCAGCGCGGTGAGGTTGGCCATCGATCCCCCGCTGACGAACAGCCCGCCCGCGGTGGACGGCATCCCCAGCGCCTCGCGCAGCCAATCCGCCGTCACCAGCTCCACCTGCGCCGCGCCGGGCGACATGGCCCACGCGCCGACGAACGGGTTGAAGCCGGAGGCCAGCGCATCCGCGATCGCCCCGACGAAATTGCTGGGCCCGGGGACGTAGGCGAAAAAGCGGGGATGCGTGAGGTGCGTCATCGGGGGAAAGACCTCGTCGCCCACGCGCTGCAGCACCGCTTCCCAGCCGCGGCCCTCGGCCGGTGGCGGCTCGCGGAGGCGAGCCTCCATCTCCGCGCGCGTCGCCGTGCCGAACACGGGCTCGTCGGGAAGGGCGGCCAGGTGGGCCACCATCATGTCCACGGCGCGATAGCCGAGGGCGCGCATCTCGTCGGGCGACAGCTCCAGCATGGTACGTCGGTTCGGGTTGGACGGGCAGGGCAGGCGAAGGTAGCGCTCGTGCACGGCCTTGCGCCACGCGGGTCTCGTGCGCGGGATGTTCCATCGGCTATGCCGACGCGGTATCTTGCCCGGAGCGGCGGGATCCAACTCACAACGAAGGACGCGGGCGGCATGCGGATTGGGCACGGCTACGATTCCCACCGGTTCGCCGAGGGGCGCAAGCTGATTCTGGGCGGGGTGGAGATTCCCCACGACCGGGGGCTGACCGGGCACTCCGATGCCGACGCCGTGGCGCACGCGGTGACGGACGCGCTGCTGGGCGCGGCCGGGCTGGGCGACATCGGCCGGCACTTTCCGCCATCGGACGAGCAGTGGAAGGATGCCGACTCGCTGAAACTGCTGGCCCAGGTGGTCCGTCTTCTGGAAGGGCGCAACTACCAGGTCGTCAACGTCGACGTGACCGTGGTCTGTGAGACGCCCAAGATCGGGCCGCACGCGCCCGCGATGCAGGAGCGGCTGGCGTCGGTGATCGGCATTTCGCCCGGGCACATCTCCATCAAGGGGAAGACCAACGAGGGGATGGGTTGGATCGGGCGCGGCGAGGGGATCGCCGTGTTCGCCGTGGCGCTGGTGGACAGCCTGGAGGATCTGGACGTCCTCCACGCGCGGCACCGCCGCGACACCAGCCTGTGATCGCCGCAATCCGGACTCGACGAGCCGCTACGCAGCCGGCCTGTCATCCCGATGGAGCGGCCAAGCCGAACCGTCCGACGCACCGAAGCGAGGCAGCGACTGAGGGATCCGCCACACACTACGGCCTGTGGCCCGGTGGCTGCGGCTGCATCGAAGCTGCATTTGGCGGAGACGAAGAAACGGACCTGGATTCGGGGCAGGGAGGGCTGCATCGCGAATGAGCGACGTGTGTGGCGGATCCCTCAGTCGCTGCGGTCCATGTAGTGCGGGCTGGCTCTTCGTGGCCGCTCCATCGGGATGACAACACGGGCGTGGCGACGCACCTAACTACGAGAGCAGGGATCACGTGGGTGGATTCATCGACCGGCTGATCGAGTGGATGCAGGGGCTTCCCGAGGCCCTGGTCTACGTGGTGATCGGCGCGTTCGCGGGGCTGGAGAACTTCTTTCCCCCCGTGCCGGCGGACGTCATCGCGCTCACCGGCGGGTTCCTGGCGGGGCAGGGCGTCGTGAACCCGTGGATGGCGTTCCTGATCGTCTGGGCCTGCAACGTGGGCGGCGCGCTGGTGATCTACCTGATCGGCAGGAAGTACGGCGACGCGTTCTTTCGGACACGGGCCGGACGATTCCTGTTGCAGCCCAAGCAGATGGAGCGGCTGTCCGGGTTCTACGACAAGCACGGCGTGAAGGTGATCTTCATCAGCCGCTTTCTCCCCGCGTTCCGCGCGGTGGTCCCCATCTTCGCCGGGACTAGCGGGATGAGCTTCTGGCGCGCCGCCGTGCCTATCGCGGTTGCCAGCGCCGCCTGGTATGGGCTGATCGTGTATTTGGGCGCCACCGCGGGCGAAAACTGGGAGCAGATCCGCGCCAGCGTCGAGGCGTCGGGCCGGTACCTGGCCATCGCGGCCGCCGTTCTGGGCGCCATCGTCCTGTGGTGGTGGTACCGCAGCCGCAAGGAATCGCGCGAGTGAGCCAGTCGGCCCCTCCCGTCGCGGACAAGCCCGCGCCGCCGCTCTCCTTCGCGGTCCAGCCGTTCCTGGACCACCTGCGGTTCGAGCGCGGGCTGTCCGAAAAGACGCTCGAGGCGTACGAGCACGACGTCGTGCGCATGGCCGAGTTCGCCCGCACCAAGGGGCGCGCCAGCCCGGGCGACGTCACCACGTCCGATCTCCGCAATTATTTCCTGCTGCTCAAGGACCTGGGGCTGGCCCCGTCGTCCATCGGCCGCAACGTCTCGTCGCTGCACACCTACTTTCGCTTTCTGCTCGGCGAAAACCTGGTGGTCGCGGAGCCCAGCGAGGGCATCGCCACACCCAAGGCCTGGAAGAAGCTTCCGGACGTGCTGAGCGTGGCGGAGATGGAGGCGTTGCTGGAGGCGCCGGACCTGTCGCACCCGCTGGCCTGGCGCGACCGGGCGATGCTGGAGTTTGCCTACGCCAGCGGGGTGCGCGTGTCGGAGCTGACGGACCTGCGCATCCGCAACCTGTACCTGGACGAGGAGTTCGCCAGCGTCTTCGGGAAGGGGGCCAAGGAGCGGCTGGTGCCCATCGGCCGGCGGGCCATCGGCGCGCTCTCCATCTACCTGCGCGAAACGCGGCCGGTGCTGGACCGCGGCAAGGGCGAGGGTCGCGTGTTTCTGAACGCGCGCGGAGGGCCGCTCACGCGGATGGGCGTGTGGAAGATCCTGCGGCAGCACGTGCAGACGGCGGGCATCGAGAAGCGGGTGAGCCCCCACGTGCTGCGCCACTCGTTCGCCACGCACCTGCTGGAGGGCGGGGCAGACCTCGTCGCCGTGCAGGAGATGCTGGGCCACGCCGACATCGGCACGACGCAGCGCTACACCCACGTGGACCGCACGTACCTGCAGCAGGAGCACCGTAGCCATCACCCGCGGGCGTAGCGCGACCGAAACTACTGCGGCTCCACCTCCGTAGTGCCTGCCGAACGTGTCCCCCTTCGTAATACCGTCACATTCAAGCTCCTGCGGCCGACCGCGGGAACGTGGAGACTGGTTCATGGATCCACGATCGACATCGCCTGAGCCGACGACTTCCCGACCTGTGCGCATCCTCATCCTCACCGTTCTCCTGGCGCTCACGGGCGGCGTGATCGGCGCTGCGCTGGGCGCGATCACGACATTGATGATGCTTGGCCCCGCGCAAGCCCTGCTCGTGCCGCAGGGCCTGTGGCTGGGCGTCTACGTCGGCGCGATCATCGGTGGCATCCTGGCCCCGTTGACCGGGTGGCTGCTGCTGCGACAGGTGCCGCTGGGGCTGGCGATCGGTGGAACGGCGCTGGGGACGATTGCCGGGGCCGTGGCCGGGCTGGTGCTGGGCGGCCCCACCGGAAGCGTGATCTTCGCAATCGCGGGTTTCCTGGGCGCGGCGGTCCTCCTGCGCACCGTCGCCGCGCGAACGGGCCACGCCCTTCGTACGCGCGCGGGCTACCCCACGACTTCGCGGTAGGGGGTGAGTGGGCGGGCCAAATCCGGATCTGCAGAGAAAGCTCGAGCGCCAGGTGTTCGCGCTCGCGAAATCCATCCTCGATGGCCGCGTGCCCGTTCTGCCAAACGCGCAGCGGATGAACGCGCTTCTGTTTAGGCTTGGGCTGCGCCACGATGACCGTGTCAAAGCCGCATTCACCGCGATGGTGTCAGAAACGGCCCACCTGCCGATCGGCACAGAGCGCCAGTACTGGGCCGCCTCGGCGCTGTCCAGGAAGGACGAGGAGATCGCCGAGGCGGAGGCGTGGGCGCGCGGTCTGGCGCTGGAGGCGTGCCGTGAGATCGTTCTGCGATACGGCGGGCCCGTGGGATCGTAGGGCCCGGTGCGCTCCGGCGAGTGTGTGGCGGATCCCTCCGTCGCTGCGCAGTGCCGCGTGCGGGCAGGTTCCGGGTGGCCGCTCGGTCGGGATGACAGGTGCGCATCGGCAGGTCTCGTGTTCGTGCCGGTGAAGCCCCGAGCAGGGCCGCGACAGCGGCGCTGCTTGGGGCTTTCCGCCGTTGTTGCGGCGGGTTCACCCGCTCTTCCGCGCCGGCTCTGGACGCGTCGGTGCCCTTGCGGATTCCGCTGAAATCCGCCTTCTTGGACGTCATCGGGTGATCGCCCCACGACGTCCTGTCGGTCCACCACACCCGCGCGGTTCCCCTCCGCAATCCGCTCCCCCTGCCCGGAGCCCCCGTGTCGAGCCCGTTCACCCCGCATCTCTATCTGCCGCCACGCGACCATCCCCTGCATCCATACCTGCAGGCGATCTTCCGCACGCGCTGGGACGGCGCCGGGATGCGGGAAACCATTCTGCCCAAGGGGAACGTCGACTACCTGTTCAACCTGGGTGCGCCGCTGCACGGGGTCGTGCCGGGGGTGCGCGACCACGTGGTGGACGAGGGCTGCACCTGGGTGGGAGGGCTGAGGACGAAGCCCTACATCGTTCGTCCGGGCGGGAAGGTAGACCTTCTCGGCATCGTGCTCCGTGCCGAGGGCTGCGCGGGGCTGATGCCGCTTTCGCCCGCCGAGCTCCTGAACGCCGAGATGCACGGCTCCGACCTCCCGGACGACGTGCGCATCATGGGCGAGCGGCTGCGCGAAACGCCCGGGTTCCCGGAGCAGTGCGAGCTGATCGTCCAGTGGCTGTTGAAGCGGCTTCGCCCGGTGCGTGGGGCACAGATGGCCCGGCACGCGTGCGCCGTGCTGCGACAGGCCCGCGGAGAAGACCCGGTGGGGACGACGGCCCGGACGCTGGCCATCTCCCCGCGCCACCTTCGCCGCATGATCAACGACCACGTGGGTGTCGGGCCCGCCGAATACGTGCGCGTCGCACGGTTCGTCCGCGCCACGCACCTGATCTCCCCCCCTTCATCGACCACCCTGGGGCAAATCGCGCAGGGCGCCGGCTACTACGACCAGGCGCACCTGCGCCGCGACTTCCGCGTGTTCGCCGCGATGACGCCGCAGGAATACCGCGCCGAGGCGGCCGGCCCCGTCGTCGGCCACCTGTTCCACGACGATGGCCGTTCTGTACAAGACGCCTCGGCCTGACTGCCCTATCTTCGCCGAATCTGAAGCGTTCACCCGATTCCCTGGAGTGAGAACGGTATGAGCAAGGTTCGTTTCCAACCCTGGCGTCTCTTCCTGCTTCTCGGCGCGGTCGGCATCCTCGGCGGCGGCCCGCGCCACCCCGGCGGCAGCATGGCCGAGATGCTCGCTCACCCGGACTGGGTGCTCTCTCACGTGCTGGTGCTCGCCGGATACATCTCGCTGCTCGCGGCGCTCATCCTGTTCCGCCGCGCCGGCGGGCTACCCACCCGCACCGCCAAGTGGGCGCGGCTGGCGGTGATCGGCACGGCGCTGATGGCTACCGAGGCCGTGTTCCATACGTTCGCCTACCTGGACCACGCGAGCCTCATGGCTGGCCGCACCACGCCCATCCTGACCATTCACCTGGCGCTGGCGGTGGTCCTGTATCCCGTGTTCTCCGTCACGATGATCGGCTTCATGCTGGCGGGTGCGCGCGAGCGGGTGATTGGGTCGCGGTGGATCACATGGCTGGGAATCCTGGGCGCCGCGATGCACGGGATGGCGCCGCCGCTGGTGGTGGGGCTTGGGCTTACGGACTTCACGTTCCTCTTCCCCGGCGTCGTGCTGTTCGCGCTCTGGGAGCTAATCGCGACCTTCCTTCCGGCGCGCGGGGCCGTCCGTGTCCCGGCGGCCGCTCCGCTCGCCGCCGCGACCTGACACGAGCCATCTGGCGACTCGGACGCGGCTACCGGCTCTTTGCTACGCTAAAAACGACGGCGCGGCGCCAGGATCTGGCGCCGCGCCGTCGTGCGTGAGGTGGTTCGTCTTACGCCGCGAGCCGGCGAACCACTTCGATCGCGCCGCGCTTGTACACGGTCAAGCACACCAGTTCGCCCGCCGGATCGCGCACCTCCCACCAACGACTCTTCTTCTGCTTGATGATCGCGTAGGCCGCAGTAGGCTCGGCGGGAGCCGGGGCGGGGGAGTCTTGGGCTGCGCTCATCGTGGCCTCCAATCCTCTTGACCCTTGGCGCCGGGCAGGGCTACTCTTGGCGAGCGGGCGGCCTTCGGGTCGGTTCGCGGTGAGAGGCTGGCCGGATCTTCTTGCGGGAGAGTGGTCAGCCTCTTCTATTGCCCTGCGTTTACAAATTAGTGAACGGCACAGGTGCCGTCAACGGTTTTGTGAACGCCTTTGCGCCAGGGATGCACGTCCGTGAGAGAAGACATCATCAGCCTCGTGCAACGTGCGTTGCGAGACGGCCCGTTCTCAATGCGCCAACTCGCCGAGGATGCAGGTCTCAAGTATGACGTTCTCCGCGCATGGGCGATCGGCAGGCGAGCTCCAATGCCGGAGAACTTGTCGCGCATCGCCAGCGGATTCGAAGCCCGTGCGGCGAGGTTGACCGCGCTGGCTGCGGAACTGCGCAGGGCGGTGGGCGAGGAGCAAGGGACCTAGTAATCGGTATGAGCTAACTAACGCCTATTCCGCGAGGCGGGCAGCTTCATTGCGGTTGTACTTGGAAGATTGGTTTCCTTCAACCAAAATCTCTTATCATGAGCGCACAACCAACATCCATACTACTCTTTGTCGGCGCAGCATTGGGAGGCGCCGGCTTCGTATGGACCGTTTTCGACCGGCTAGAAACGGTAGCGTCAAAAAGAGCGCGGTACAGTCTTTACCGATCCTTAACAAACTACCGTGGAAAAGATATCGTACTACGTTGGTCGGTTGTTCTGGTGGAAGCATTTGATACTGTTTTTGGGAAAAAACATTTGTCGTGGCGCTGCTTCGCTCGTTCGTCTCTAGCTTCAGTTGCGACGACAGGTGTTCTATTGCTTATCACCATCAGTGCTGACCCAGAGGTACTCGCGTACTTTCGTCAATCGAACCTGTTGACAATGCCCACACGAGCCAAGCTGTTGCTTATCTGGTGGGCCGTATGCACACTGCTACCGGATTACATTTCACTCTTAGAGACCCGCGTGATTTTGGCGCACGTGCAGCGAGCTAAGACTCGGATGGCAGTTGGATTGTTACTAGTCTCAGATCTTATCGTTACAACTCTTCTTGCGCGGCTAAATGTTGCGGTAATGGTATCTGGGATGGTCTTAGCTAACATCAATCTAAGTCCAAGAACGACAGGGTTACCGAACATCGCAAATACGATGTGGGCGGAATTCATCTCTGCCATGATGAATCCGGCGTACTTGCCGGGAATAATGACGCTAGAATCAAGTGTACCACGGAAGGATATAATCGCTTTAGGCTTCGGCGCGTGGTTCTACGGGACATATGCCACGTCAATATGGCTCTGGCTGTATGTTGTTTCGACAGTATTGGTCAAAGGGGCACAAGCGGCGGGTGTGGCCACATTCCGTATGCGCTGGTTCTTGGATCTTAGGAATCAGCCATTCCGGAGCTTGGGGTTTGTTTCTGCTCTCATTACTTTCGTTGTGCTACTCTCAATGTGGCCATTACTCGGGGGTTAGAGTAAATAGATGTAACCAGCGGCGCTGCGTCCGATCAAGAACCGCGGTTTCGGGCAACTCGCCGAGAACACAAAGCTTTGTCTCAATCCCGTCGGCGTGACGCATTGATACGATCGACATCGGCGTGCCGCTGGCGATCCAGCGGTTTTGGCGTCAAGCGCGTCCAAGGGCAGGGCGCCGCGCTCCAGCACCGTGCGGTGGAACGCACGCGGACGCAGCGGCGCAACTCAGTCACGTTCATCCGTCGATCTTGTACGCCAGCTCTGCCCCGTAATTTACATGACCCGAATATGCGACCGGCTCACGTGCATGTGGGTCGGGGCAGATTGTGCGGGTCCATCGCACCAACCCGGCAGCTCAAAGGCAAAGCAAGCTGGATCCGCGTACCTCGAAATCCGGCCATCGATAGCGTGGTGAAGGTCGCTTCTGATAGTGGCTGCGAGCTTTTTTAGGACCTGTGCCTGCGTCTCGACCGTCGGTGTGACCCAACGTTGCCGGTTGCGAAGCGTGTACTCGATGCGGAGGACCTGGTTGGTTGCAAGCTCAACGACGAAACGGAGCCCTCTTGCTGGCGCTGCATCGAAGTACCCCCAGGTGTCCCTTTCTTCAACGTAGTAGGCCGGCTTCGGCGCCTCTCGCCGCCAGACGAGCCGTTCCCAGCAACCAGCAGCCGACCTGCAGGCGGTTGAACCAAGCGCCTGCACAAGTCCGCAAGCTGTACATTGGAGCGGGAAGAGGCGACGAAGAACTTCGCACGCTGAATCCGAGTCCAGATCCAGAACATGCGGCGGGATCTCAAAGACGTGTGTAGCTGTACGTTCTTCGTCAAACGGAGTTGGTCGTCCGCGGACGGAAACTTCTAGCCCTATCGTCGCCTGTCCAATGCGAACCTGTGGTGAGGTCGTCCTGAGTTCCGCAGATATACCTAGTTCCGGTTGCAGGACGGACCAGAGATCGGCGACCCGGTTACCGATTCGGGTTTCTATCCGAATCCGTTCCTGCAGGAGATCAGACACGCTAGCGGCCACAGCAGCGCTCCCGATGAGGGTGTAAGCACGATAATCTTCGGTGTTTGTTCACCCCTTGTCAAGAACCTTTGCCGCCAGCGGCCAAACCCGGCCGGAATAACTCGCATTCGATACGGCCCGTAGGCGTGCTGCTGCTCTCCCGCCCATCGGAAGCGCCGGCCTCCGAGCGACACTCCTCCGTTGGACAACGGTGCTCGCGTTCACCTCCGTTGTTGGGCCGCGATCCAGCGATCGATCTTGGCGTCGAGCACGTCGAGGGGCAGGGCGCCGCTCTCCAGCACCGCGCGATGGAAGGCCTTGATGTCGAAGCGCGGGCCCAGCGCCGTGCGGGCGCGCTCACGCAGTTCGGTGATCTTCATCTGGCCGATCTTGTACGCCAGGCCCTGCCCGGGAATGGCGCTGAACCGCTCCACCTCCGATTGGGTGCTCGTCAGGCTGTTCGCCGAGTTCTGCTGCGCGTAGGCGATCGCCTGCTCGTGCGTCCACCCCTTGGCGTGGATGCCCGTGTCCAGCACCAGCCGGATGGCGCGCCACAGCTCCGACGACAGATAGCCGAAGTACTGGTATGGGTCCTGGTACAGCCCCAGCTCGCGCCCCAGCGTCTCCGCGTACAATCCCCAGCCCTCCGCGTACGCCGTGAACCCGCCGAAGCGGCGGATGCGGGGCAGGTGCTCCAGCTCGCGCTGAATGGAGATCTGGAAGTGGTGCCCGGGCGAACCCTCGTGGATCAGCAGCGACTCCATTCCGTACCGCGGCCGCGAGCCGGGATCGTAGGTGTTCAGATGGAACACGCCCGGGCGCGATCCGTCCGGGCTCGCCGCCGTGTACGATCCGCCCGAAAAGCTGCGCTCGCGGAACGGCTCCACGGGGCGGATCTCGTAGTTCGCGCGCGGCTTCACGTCGAACAGCCGGTCCGTCGACGCGTCGATGCGCGCTTGGGCGGCCCGGTAGTCGGCCAGCATCTCCTCGCGCGTACCGTAGCGGAACTGCGGCGCCATCTGCATGTGCTGCATGAACGACTTCAGGTCGCGCGTCCACCCCACCTGCCGCATCACCGTCTCCATCTCGCGATGGATGCGCGCCACCTCCGCCAGCCCGATCTCGTGCACCTGCTCGGGCGTCAGGTTGGTCGTGGTGCTCGTCCGCACCATGTGCTCGTACCACGCGCGGCCGTTCGGGAGCGCCGAGAGGCCCACCGTCGTGCGGGTGCGCGGCAGGTACTCGTCGCGCACAAAGTCGTGTAGCCGGCGAAACGTGGGGACGATGCGCTCGCGGATGGCCTGCGTGTACGCCGTCGTCAGCCGCGCACGGTCCGCGGCGGAAAAGGTGGCCGGCATGCTGGCGATGGGCCCCCAGAACAGGCTCTGCGCGGGGTCGGCGACCACGTGCGCCGAAAGCTGTGGCAGCGCGCGCTCCATCAGGATGCGCGGCTGCACGATGCCGGTCGCCACGCCCTCGCGCATGTTGGCGATGGACGCATCCACCACCCGCTCGAACGCGCCGATGCGCGACAGGAAATCGTCGTAGTCCTTCACCGTCTTGAACGGGTGAAGCCCCGTCCCGGAGCCCATCTGCGCGAACCCGGCGGTGAAGTTGAAGAACTGGTTGAGCGGCATCAGGTGCGACGGAAACTGCTCGGCCGCTCGCGCGTTCTCCAGGTTCCAGCGGAACACGTCGTACGTCAGCTGATGCTCCTCCTCCAACGCGGCGCGGTCGATGGCGGCCAGCCGCGCCTCGTACTCCGCCCCGAGCGCCCTGAACGCGGCGCGCGTTTCCGGTACGAACCCCGCCGTGTACCGGTCGTTGAACCGCGCGTCGCCGATGAACGTCGCCGTCGTGGGGCTCAGGGGCAGGGTAGCCTCGAAGAACGCCTCCGCCAGCTGGTCCAGTGCCTGGTTGGCATCCATCGTCCTCACCGGCGCCACCTCCGGCGTGGCGGCGGGCGCAGCTTGCGGGGGCGCGCACCCGGCAGCCAGCACGAAGGCCATCATCAACGTCGAACGAGTCTTCACCGGAACGCCTCCTTCGGAACGGGTCCATCGACGGTACGATCTCTGTCGGAAACCGGCTCCGCAGCGAAACGCGCGCCGCGGCGCTCCATCCGCTTGGGCACGGATTGCGCAACGTCCACGGCCGCCCAAACAGGGATGCACGGACGACGGCACGTGAAGAACGGGGAAGATGCAGACGAGAAAGCTCGGCAACAGCGACATGGAGATCACGCCCATCGGCTTCGGCTCGTGGGCCATCGGCGGGCCGGGATGGGCGTTCGGATGGGGGCCGCAGGACGACCAGCAGGCCATCGAGGCCATCCACCGTGCGCTGGACTTGGGGGTGAACTGGATCGACACGGCTGCCGTGTACGGCCTGGGCCACTCGGAAGAGTTGGTGGCGCGCGCGCTGGAGGGGTGGTCCGGCGCGCGTCCGTGGGTGTTCACCAAGTGCGGCCTGCGCTGGAACGAGGGCGAGGGCGATCCCTACAACAACCTCACCGCCGATTCCATCCGGAAGGAGTGCGAAGACAGCCTGCGCCGGCTGAAGGTGGACGCCATCGACCTGTACCAGATCCACTGGCCGGTGGACGATGACTTCGCGCAGAACGAGGAAGGCTGGCGCACCATGGCCGAGCTGCAGCGCGAGGGAAAGGTGCGCTGGATCGGCGTCAGCAACTGGGACGTGGGGCTGCTGACGATGGCGCAGGAGATCGCGCCCGTGACGTCGCTGCAGCCGCCGTACTCGCTGGTGCACCCGGAGGTGGAAGACGAGATCCTGCCCTTTTGCGAGCAGAACGGCATCGGCGTGATCGTCTACTCGCCCATGCAATCGGGGCTGCTGACGGGGGCGATGACGCGCGAGCGGGCGGCGAACCTGCCCGAGAGCGACTGGCGGCGCGGGCACCCGGACTTCACCGAGCCCCACCTGTCGAAGAACCTGCGGATCGTGGACGAGCTGCGCGCCATCGGCGAACCGCACGGGCGCTCGCCGGGCGAGGTGGCCATCGCGTGGACGCTACGCCTGTCGTCCGTCACCGGTGCCATCGTCGGCGCGCGCAACGGCGAGCAGGTACAGGGGGTGATGGGCTCCGGCACGTTCCGCCTGTCGGAAGAGGAGATTGCGCGCCTGGACGCCATCCGGCACTAGCTTCGCGCCTGGGAGGGAACAGCAACAGCGAATTTACAGAGGGTACAGAGAAAGACCAGAAATACAGAGGAAAAACGTGTTGTCCTCTGTATTTCTGGCTGTTCTCTGTCCCTCTGTACCTCCCTCGCTTTTCTCATTGCTTGGGCGGCGGATCGGCGGACGAATCGCTTCGCCCCCGCTGCATGGACCCACGAACCGACCGAACCGTGAAGCGAACCGAACGACTGGGCGAGGCCGTCACGCCGGACGGCACCAGGCTGACGCTGTACCGCCACGACGGCGACTACACCATCCGGGTGGAGGGCACGGACCTGATGTCCACCCGCCGCTACCACTCCGAGGAGCAGCTGGCGGAACTCGTCTGCAAGCCGCTGCGCGATGCACGAGCGCCGAGCGTGCTCATCGGCGGGCTGGGGATGGGATTCACGCTCAAGGCCGCACTCCGCTCGCTGCCGGCCGACGCGAAGGTGGTGGTAGCGGAGCTCGTGGGCGAGATCATCGAGTGGAACCGCAACCCCGAGTATCCGCTGGCCGCCGAGGCCCTGGCCGACCCGCGCGTGCAGGTGCGGCACGACGACGTCGCCCGCGTGCTGCGCGATAGCCCGGGGGCGTTCGACGGCATCATGCTGGACGTGGACAACGGGGCGCACGCGCTGACGACGGGGGGCAACGCGGACCTGTACCGGATGAAGGGCATCCGCCAGGCCATCGCGGCGCTGCGCCCCGGCGGCCGCGTGGCCTACTGGTCCGCGGACGACGACCCCCACTTCGCCGCCCTCCTGCGGGAGGCCGGGCTAACCGTGCACGTGGTCAAGGCGAGGGCGCACGCCACCTCGGGCGGCAAGCACACGCTTCTGGTGGGCCGCGTGCCGCTCGTCAGGGCAGGGGAAGCGCCGGAAAGCGGACGATGAACGTGGAGCCGGCGCCGGGCTCGCTTTCCAGCGCCAGCTCGCCCTCCATCTGCCGCACCAGCGCCTGCGAGATCGCCAGCCCCAGGCCGACACCGGGCAGCTGCGCCGTCTCCTCGCTGCGGTAGTACGGCTCGAAGATCGCCGCCTGTTCCGCCGGGGCGATCCCCGGGCCCGTGTCGGCGACGCGGATCTCCCCCCACGCGCTTCCATCGATCGACACGACGGCCGTGCTCACCGTCACCGAACCGTCCGCCGGGGTGAACTTCACCGCGTTGCCGACGAGGTTCACCAGCACCTGCCGCACCCGCGCGTGGTCCGCCGTCACCGTGACCTCCTCCACGGCTCCCGCCTCCAGTGCCACCAGCTTCGCCTGTGCGGCGGGGAGCAGCATGTGCACCGCTTCCCGCGCCACGTCGGCCAGCTCCACCGGCTCGGCGCCCATGCGCAGCACCCCCGCGTTCAGGCGGGCCATCTCCATCACGTTGTCCAGCAGCGAGAGCAGGTGCCGGCCGCTCATGCGAACCCGGCCCAGGGCTTCGCGCTGGCGGTCGTTGACGGGGCCGTACACCCCGATCTCCAGGTTCTCGCAGTACCCGTCGATGGCCCCCAGCGGCGTGCGGATGTCGTGCGCCAGCGTCGAGAGCGCGCGCTCCTGGGCGTCCGTCGCGCCCTCGCTGGCGCGCAGGCGGTCCTCCATCTCCTCGCGCACCTCGCCGCCCAGCCGTGCGTTTTCCAGCGCGAGGGCCGCCTGGTCGGCCAGGGCGGAGAGCAGCGTCTCGTCGGTGGAGGTCGAAGGCTGCCGGGTGGCGGCGGCCAGCAGCCCCGTGACCGCGCCGCCCACGACCAGCGGCACGGCGACGAAGCGGTCGTCGGGCACCCCCAGCAACTCCTGCAGCCGCCCGACTCCGTCGTCCGTCAACGGCGCGTGCAGGCGCTCCACGTCCTCGTCGCGCACCCCGCACGAAGAGCGCACCTGCAGCACGCCGTAGGCATCGGGAAGCATCAGCACGGCGCAGGCGGCGTCGATCAGGTCGGCGCCGCGCTCCACCGTCAGCCGGGTGACCTGCTGGAGCGACGTGGTGTAGGTGAGCGCGCGGCTGACCTCCGTCAGCTTGCGCAGCTGGGCCAGGTGCGCGTCGCCCGGGGCCGGAACGGTCATTCCAGGATGCTCAGCCCGGCGTCGGTGATGCCGACCTCGCGCACCCGCGTGTCGTGTGCGCTTCCGCGCGTCTTGAGCACGCGCAGGCGGCGGCGGGTGCGCTCGTCGCCATCCACCGTCAGGAGCAGCACGTTGTCGGACAGGTAGCTCATGGCGTTCTGCATCCCGTTCCCCGAGATGGTGTTGCCCATCGTCTCGAAGTTCAGCACGCTGGTGATGGTGCTGACGGCGAAGTGCTGCACCAGCGCGTACAGGTAGTCGTGAAGGCGCTGGGGATCGGTGGCGGCGCTGGCCAGGTCTCCCAGCGCGTCGATCACCAGGCGCCTGACGCCGCCCTGCTGGATGCGGCGGAACATGTCGACGATGATGCTGTCGATCTGCAGCTCCACCGGCGATGCGTACACCAGGTCCAGCCCCTGCCGCTGCGCCTCTTCCAGGTCTACCCCCAGCCCGCGGATGGTGCGCACGAGCTGGGTGGGGTTCTCCTGGAAGTTCATGTACAGCGTGGGCTCGCCGCGGCGGGCCCCCTCCAGGGCGAACTGCAGCCCGATGGTCGTCTTCCCCGCGCCCGACGGCCCGGCCAGCAGCGTGGTGGTCCCGCGCCACAGGCCGCCGCCGATCATCTCGTCGAGCCCCGCGACGCCGGTGGAAATGCGCTCCGAGGCGGGCTCGTACCCTTCGGGCATGCGCGGGCTGACCAGCCGCGGATACACGTCGAGCCCCGAGTTGGTGATGCGGAAGGCGTGCGCGCCCTCCAGGTAGCGGCTGCCGCGCAGCTTGTAGACGCGAAAGTAGCGCTCGTCGCGGTTGCCCAGGCGGCGGCGCGAAAGCTCGACGATGGCGTCGGCCACGGCGAACTCGGGATAAAGCAGGATGTCGTCCTCGGTGTACTCGCCCAGCAGGAACGCCGTGGTGCCGTACGCGGTGAGCAGCGCCGTCATCTCGTATACCATCCGCCGCCGGTCGGCCATGGAGGGCGCCAGGTCGTGCACCGCCTTGAACGAGTCGATGACGATCACCTTGGGCGACAGCGTCATGATGGCCTCGCGCAGCAGCGGGATCAGGGCGGGCGCCCCCTCCTTCGCCAGCTGCGGACCCACGTCCTCGTAGATCACCTGCGTTCCCAGCTTGTTCTCGTCGAAGAAGCGGAACCCCTGCAGGTAGCGCACGACCTTGGCGAGCGGCTCGGAAAGGGTGGTGAAGTACAGGATGGGCCGGTCTTCGGCCGCGTTGTGAAAGATCAGCTGCTCGGCGAAGATCGTCTTTCCCGAGCCGGGGTGGCCCATGATGATGTTGATGGAGTTGGCCGGAAACCCGCCGCCCAGGATGTGGTCGGCTTCGGGGTTTCCGGCGCTCATCCGCTCGGTGTCGTCCAGCACGTCGTCCCTGGGGGCTGCCCGGCGGTCCACCATCGGTTCGAGGCTCATTGGGTCTCCAGGATATCGATGGGCGGCACGATCAACTGCTGGACCGTGGCCACGAAAAGCGATTCGACGAGGGGCTTGCGCAGGTACGCCCTGGCCCCGGCCTCCGCCGCCCGCGGCGCGGCCGCCAGGATGCTGAAGACGAGAACGGGGATGTGGCGCGTGTCCGGGTCTTCCCCCAGCCGCCGGCAGAGCGCCAGGCCGTCCAGCTTGGGGATCAGGATCTCGGTGATGACGACCGCGGGGCGCAGCAGCCGGGCGCGCTCCAGCGCGTCCAGGCCGTCGCCGGCGAACTCCACGGCGAAGCCCGCCCTACCCAGGAAGTGCTCCTGCAGCTCGCGGACGCTGGGGTCGCGCTCGGCGATGAGCACAGTCCGCCGTTCAGGGGCGCTCTGCATCGGCCTCCCCCGACGGTGGGTGCGGCGTCCCGTTCTCCGCGTGCGCCAGGGCGGCCCGCAGCTCCGCCAGGGCGCGGTCCACCGCGTCGGCCCGCTTGTCCTGGGCGACGGGGTGCGCGGAGGCCAGCGCCGCGATGGCTCCGGTGAACGCCCGGCCGATCTCGCGGTCGTTCGCCAGCCCGAGGCCGCCCAGGTGGCGGCCCAGCCGGTCGACGTCGATGGCGGCGCGGTTCAGGTGCGTGTGCGACGGCTCGGCGCCGTCGAGCTCGGCGATGATCCCGCGCAGGGAGTGGGCGAACGATTCGGATGTGCTCATGGGGCTCGACGGGTGCAGCGCGGCGGAGGAGGGAAGGGACGCATCCATCACGCCGCCGCGGGAAGCTGAACGGTGAAGGTGCTGCCTTCGCCGGGAGTGCTGACGACGGCCAGGTCGCCGCCCATGGCGCGCGCCAGGTCGCGGCTGATGGCCAGCCCCAGCCCCACCCCCTCGCGCGGGTTGCTGAAGCGGCGCTCCACCTGCACGAACGGGTCGAAGATGGCCTGCTGCTTCTCGACGGCGATCCCCGGGCCGTCGTCGCGGACGGAGATGCGCACCCACCGCGCGTCGCCGCCGATGGACAGCTGCACCGATCCACCGGGCTGGGTGAACTTGATGGCGTTGCCCACCAGGTTCAGCAGGATCTGCCGCACGCGCTCCTCGTCGCCCAGCAGGCGGCGCTCGGGGCCGCTGCCGTCCACGGAGAGCGCGATTCCCTTCGCCTGGGCCTGGGGCGCCACCAGCGGCTCCACGCCAGCCACCAGCTCGCGCGCGCCCAGCGGGCGAAGGTCCAGCTCGATGGTCCCTGCCTCTACCTTGGCGAACGAAAGCACGTCGTTGATGAGCACCAGCAGGTGCTGCTGGCTGGCCTTCACCCGGGCCAGGGCGGCCTGCTGCTCCGGGGTCACCGGCCCCTGGATGCCCATGTCGATCAGGTCCACGTACCCGCCGATGGCGTTCAGCGGGGTGCGCAGCTCGTGGCTCATGCTGGCCAGGAAGTCGGCCTTCGCCCGGTTGGCCAGCTCCGCGTCGCGCTGCGCCGCCTCGGCCGCCTCGCGCGCCTGCACCAGCTCGGTGACCTCCGTGGCCACCAGGGCCATGGCGTATACCGCGCCCCCGGCATCCAGCAGCGGCTGGTACACCAGGTTGAAGTAGTGCGTCTCGGGCACGCCGTCGCGGTCGGCGTCGAAGGTGGCGGGAATGGCCGTGGCCCGGTACGGCACGCCGGAGTCGAACACGTCATCGATCAGCGTGAACACGCCCTGCGGCACGAACTCGGGAAACACCTCGCGGCCGGGGCGCCCCAGCATGTCCTCGCGCCGCCTGCCCACCATGGCCGCGTACGGGGCGTTGACCATCTCGAACACGTGGTTGCGCCCCACGGCGATGTACATGGGCACGGGCGCCTGCTCGATCACCCGCGCCAGGTGCTCGCGAGCCCGCTCGGCCTCGGCGCGCGCGGCCTCGGTCTCGCGGGTGCGCGCCTCCAGCGCGCTGGCCGTGCTCTGGAGCTCCTCGGCCTGGGCCTCGAGCTCCACGGCACCTTCCTGCAGCTGGTGGTTGGCCGTTTCCAGCTCCAGCCGCTGAAGCTCCAGCCGGTGGTTCACCTCCTGCAGCGTGCGGCGGGCCTCCTCGCTCTCGCGCAGCAGGCGCTCCACCTCGCGCCGGGCATGCACCTGGCCCGTCACGTCGTAGCCGTGCGCGATCACCCCCGAGCGCGTTCCGTCGGATTCTACCAGGGGCATGTAGGTAAGGTCGATGAACTTTTCTTCCGGGGGCGCGCCGGGCGTGCGGGCCAGCATCACGGGAAGCTCGCGCCCCAGGAACGGGTCGCCCGTGGCCAGCACACCGTCCAGCAGCTCCACGAACCCCTGCCCGCGGATTTCGGGAAGCGCCTCCAGCACCGGCTTGCCCACGATGTCGCGGTGCCCCACCAGCTGGTAGTACGCCTGGTTCACCAGGTCGAAGGAGTGCTGCTGGCCGCGCAGAATGGCCAGGAACGCCGGCGCGTGCTGGAACACGTACTCCAGGCGCGAGCGCTCGAACACCAGCGAATCGTACAGGGCGTCGCGCTCCTTTTGCAGGGCGCGGGCGTGCACCTGCCGGGTGGTCTCGAAGCAGTTGATCAGCCCGCCGCCCACCTCGCCCGACTCCAGCCGCACGGGGCTGTACGAAAAGGTGAAGTAGGCGTCTTCCATCACCCCGCCACGCTCCACGCGAAAGGGCTGGTCCTCGAAGAACACCGTCTCGCCCGCCATCACGCGCTGGAACAGCGGCGCGATGAACTCCGCGATCTCCGCCCAGTTCAACAGCACCGAGCGCCCAAGCCCCGAGGGGTGCTTGTCGCGCATGATCACGCGGTACTCGTCGTTGTAGATCTGCACCAGCTCCGGGCCCCAGCACAGGCTCTGCGCGATCCCCTGCTCGATCACCATCCCCGCCGCGGTCCGCAGGCTCTGCGGCCATAGAGCGACGGGTCCCAGGGGGGTGGATGCCCAGTCGGTGGCGCGGCACAGGCGCGCCATTTCGCTGGAGCCGGAAAATACGAGGTTCGCACTCGGCCGTGGGGCCGCCGTGTCTGCTGGGTTCATCGAGCTGCCGGTGGAAGTTCCGCTGCCGTCATGCAAGGAACGGCCCTTGATCGGGTTGGGGAAATGGGGTGCCCTTGCGCCCGGCCGGGCCGGGGGCTGATTCTGTCGCGCAATCTCCGGTCCGCCTCCCGACCCGCACCGTTCCGCCGCCCGTGAACTCCACGCCCGTTCCCGCATCCGCCCGTCCCGAGCCGCCACGGCTGGCCCGGCGCCTGGGCCTGTTCGACGCCACGATGATCGTGATGGGCGGCATCGTGGGCAGCGGCATCTTCGTGACGCCGTACGTGGTCGCGCGCCACGTCCATACGCCGGCGTTGATCGTAGGCGCCTGGCTCGCGGGCGGGCTGATCGCGCTGGCCGGCGCGTTCGTGTACGCGGAGCTGGCCGCGCGGCGCCCGCACGTGGGCGGCCAGTACGCGTACCTGCGCGATGCCTACCACCCGGCCGTGGCGTTCGTCTATGGCTGGGCGCTGCTGCTGGTCATCCAGACGGGCGGCATGGCGGCCGTGGCGGTGACGTTCGCGCGCTACTTCCGCGAGGTCACCCAGGTGCCGCTGGGCGAGCCGGTGATCGCCGGGCTGGGGATCGCGCTGCTGGCCGCCGTGAACTGCATGGGGGTGCGCTCCGGGGGAACGGTGCAGAACACGCTGATGGTGCTGAAGATTGCCGCGATCCTGGCGCTGGTGGCGGCCGGCCTGTTCTTCGTGACGGGTCCTGCGGATGCGGTCCCCGCGGCGGCCCCTACCGTCGGCGGCGGAAGCGTGCTGCTGGCCTTCGGCGCGGCGATGACGCCGGTGATGTTCTCGTACGGCGGATGGCAGACGGCCAGCTTCGTCGCGGGCGAGATGAAGAACCCGCGGCGCGATCTTGCGCGCGGGCTGCTGATCGGCGTGCTGGGGGTGATCGGCCTGTACGTCGGCGTCACGCTGGCGTGCGTGCACGCGCTGGGCGCCGCGGGGCTGGCGGAGACGACGGCGCCCGCCTCCAGCGTCATGCGCCTGGCGTTCGGCCCCACGGGAGCGACGATCATCGCGGCGGGCATCGCCATCTCCACGCTCGGCTTCCTCAGCCAGGGGATGCTGACGGCGCCGCGCGTGTACTTCGCCATGGCCGAGGACCGCCTGTTCTTCCGCAGTGTCGCATGGGTTTCGCCGCGCACGCAGGCGCCGGTGGTCGCCGTGCTGCTGCAGGGCGCGCTCTCGCTGCTGATCGCGCTTTCCGGCAGCTATGAGCAGATCCTCAGCTACGTCGTGGCGGTGGACTGGGTGTTCTTCGGCCTCACCGCCGGCGCCGTCTTCCTTTTCCGCCGCCGCGCGGGTGATGGGGACGATGGGTCTGCTCGCATCCCCGGGCATCCGCTGACGACGGCGCTGTTCATCGCCGCCGCGGCGCTCATCGTCATCAGCACCGTGCTGGAGGCGCCCGTGGACAGCGCCATCGGGCTGGGGATCATGCTCACCGGGCTTCCCGTCTACCTCCTCTGGCGCCGGCGGGCCGCGTGAGCCATCGCCCGTACGGCAGCGACTACCTGCGCTGGGCCAAGACGCGCACCCCGGCCCGGTACGACCTCACGTCCAGCGGCGTGCCGTACGTGTCGGTCGACGAGTTGCCGGTGGCGCTGGAGGACATGGAGATCAGTGGCACCGGCGCGTACGGCTACGCGCCGCTGCAGCAGGCGATCGCGGATCGGTATCGCGTAGACCCGGCGTGCGTCGTCGCGGCGATGGGCACGTCCATGGCCAACCACCTGGCCCTCGCGGCGCTCGTTCAGCCCGGGGACGAGGTGCTGATCGAGCATCCCACGTACGAGCCGCTGGTCGCCGTCGCGCGCTACCTGGGCGCGGAGGTGCGCCACTTCACCCGCCGCGCGGAGGACGGCTTCCGGCTGGATCCGTCCGCGGTGGAGCAGGGGATGACCAGCCGCACGCGGGCGATTGTCATCACCAACCTCCACAACCCCAGCAGCGCCCTGGCGGATGACGACGCGCTGCGGCGGATCGGGCAGATCGCGGAGGCGCACGGCGCGCGGGTGATCGTGGACGAGGTGTACGTGGACGCGCTGTGGGAGCCTGCGCCGCGGACGGCGTTCCACCTGGGTCCGGCCTTTCTCTCCACGAACAGCCTCACCAAGGTCTACGGGCTCAACGGCTTGCGCTGCGGATGGGTGCTCGCCGAGCCGGCGCTGGCGGAACGGATGTGGCGGCTGACGGAGCTGTTCAACAACATCGGCGTGCACGCGGCGGAGCGGATGTCGCTCGTCGCCTTCCAGAACCTGGATGCGCTCGCCCGCCGCTCGCGGACGCTGCTGGACGCCAACGCCGCCGCGCTGAACGCATTCTATTCTACCCGTCAGGACTTGGACGTCGCTCCGCACGTGCACGGAACCGTCAGCTTCCCGCGCCTGCGGATGGGTAACGCGGACGGGCTCTGCGCCCAGCTGCAGGATCGCTACGACGCCGCGGTGGTCCCCGGCAGCTTCTTTGGCGCGCCGGACCACGTGCGCATCGGCTTGGGCGTGGAACCGGAGACGTTCGCGGAAGGGCTCGCGCGGCTGGGCCGCGCGCTGGACGACCTGCGCGGCTGATCAGCCCGACCACGAAAGAGATGCCTTGACGGCCGAGGCGGAACGATACACATTGCTTTGTAGTGCAAAGTACTCTTCCAAAGACACAAGAGGCGGTATGCGGATCAAGCGGATCGCCGCAGTGACGGCGGGGCTGATGGTGGCGGGTTGGCTCTTCGGGACCATCGCGGGAACGCTCGTACTGATCGGGTGGGGGATGGTTCACTCTGATCCCTCGATCCTTTCGCTCGCCGGCCTAAGGTTCGCACTGGAGTTCGCGATGATCTTCGGGGGCGTGCTGGGCGCGGTGCTGGGGCCGATTGCGGCGTGGCTGCTGATGCGGCACGTGCCGCTGGGCTTGGCCGTGGGCGGTACCACGCTCGGCACGCTGGCGGGCGGCGGAATCGCCCTCCTCGCCATTGGCGATCCAGTGGTCGCCATGCTTTACGGGATGGCGGGCTTCGGCGTCTCCGCCATAGGCCTGCGCCTCCGCGTTCCAAGACGCGAGCGCCGGCTGCTCGCGGATTGAGGGTCCGGGCCGCTTGTGCCGCCGCGCGCCCCGGTTAGGTTGCCTGGCGACATCGACCGAGACCCGCGACCCACCAGGAGCCGAACGATGCGAACGATCGTGACACGCCCTCTCCTCCGTGCCGCCTGCGCCTTGCCTCTGCTGGCCGCCGCACCGGCCGCCGCGCAGCAGGCCGACAGCGCGGCGCTGGTCACCGTGCTGGGGCGCGACACGCTGGCGCTGGAGCGGTGGACGCGCACGCCCACGCGCATCACCGCCGAGGCCGTCGTCCGCTCGCCGCGCACCACGCACCGCCGCTACGAGATGGACCTGGCGCCGGACGGCCGCATGCGCCGGTTCACGGAGCGGATGTTCGACCCCGCCGCACCGGAAACGCCCGCCCGCACGGAGGTGTACGAGGCAGCGGAAGGCGGGTGGACGCGCACGGTGACGCTCGGCGATTCCATGGCGACGAGCCGCGTGGAAGCGTCCGCCGACGCGCTGCCGTGGGTGGACCTGGTGCACTGGCCCTTCGAGCTGGCGCTGATGCGGGCCGTTGGCGGGCAGGGCGGCACCCAGCCGATGCTGGTGGGCGGCCGCTCGCTGGCGTACGGCGTGGCGCCGGCGCAGGGCGGGGGGTGGACACTCACCCACCCGCTGCGCGGCCCGTCCGTGGCGCGGGTGGACGCGCAGGGCCGGCTGCTTTCCCTGGATGCAGCGGGGACCACGCGCAAGGTGATCGTCACGCGCGTGCCCTGGCTGGAACTGGCGGAGCCCGCCGCGCGCTGGGCTCGCGCCGACCGCGAGGGGCGCGGCGTGGGCGAGCTTTCCGGCCGCGGACGCGAGGAGGCC
Source organism: Longimicrobium sp. (assembly GCF_036399935.1). Lineage (GTDB taxonomy): Bacteria > Gemmatimonadota > Gemmatimonadetes > Longimicrobiales > Longimicrobiaceae > Longimicrobium. The sequence continues at coordinate 13,840 of NZ_DASWMD010000009.1, read as the reverse complement.
ACCGTGGCCGGCGCGCACATCCTGGTGGACTACGGCACGCCCATGCGGCGCGGGCGCGAGATCTTCGGGCAGGTGGTGCAGTGGGGGCAGCTGTGGCGCACGGGGGCCAACCGCGCCACGCACTTCACCACCGACCGCACGCTGGTGCTGGGCGACGACGCCTGCAGCGACCTGGTCATCCCTCCGGGCGAGTACACGCTGTACACCATCCCGGAGCAGGACGGCGGATGGCTGATCGTCAACCGCCAGACGGGCCAGGGCGGCACCACCTACGACGCCGCGCGCGACCTGGGCCGCGTGCGCATGACGCGGACGACGCACGCCGAGCCGGTGGAGGCGTTCACCATCGACGTGGAGCCGGCCGGGAACGGCGGAACCCTGCGCATCGTCTGGGACCGAAGCGCGTTCACCGTCCCGTTCCGCGTCCGCTAGGTCCATGCGCCGCCTTCGCCGGATCCACGCGCTGATCCTCGGCGCCGCCTCCGTGCTGTGGGCGGACGCCCTCCCGGCGCAGGAGCGCGGAAGGGTGACCGGCGTCGTCGTGGATGAGCGGACGAGCGCGCCCCTCGCGGGAGTGCACATCAGCGGAGCGCGCCGGGTTACCGTGACGGACCATCGGGGCCGGTTCGAACTCTGTGGCCTGGCGTCCGGCCCGGCGGACCTGGTGGCGGCGCGCCGGGGTTACTACCGCATGACGCCGACCGTGACCATCGGCGCGAGCGCGCCGCCGCCCCTGCGCCTGGCGATGACGCGCGATCCCACGTGGCGGCCCGAGCCCGCGGATGCTCCAGCGGATTCCAGCGCAGGCATCGGCCGGCCGCGGCGCACCGGCGTCGTGCTCGGTGGGCAGCGCTTCATCCAGTCGTCCGACGGGTGTGGCGCCACGCCCGAGATTCCGCTGGCCCAGTTGGAAACCATTCACCCCGACTCGGTCGCCAACATCACGGTTGTCAGAGCGGCCGAAGCCGCGGCGACCCACGGATTCACCGGGGTCGACGGAGCCACCATCATCCCCACGAAGCGGCCCTCGCCACCCTGATCCGGCCGCCGCCGTCGCCCGGGATTGCGCGGCCGTGGCACGGGGTGTGACTTTTCGGGGAGCGGCGAGACTGAGGCACGAGCCGACGTTTCTCGCCAGGACCATCTACGAATCGCATCAGGCGAATGCGCTTATCTCATGATACTGGTTATCGATAACTACGACAGCTTCACCTTCAATCTCGTGCAGTACCTGGGCGAATTGGGGGCGGAGATGGAGGTCCGGCGCAACGACGAGCTGTCGGTGGACCAGATCCGCGAGATGGCGCCGGAACGGATCGTGATCTCTCCCGGGCCGTGCACCCCGGCCGAGGCGGGCGTGTCCGTGGACGTCATCAGGCAGCTGGGGCCCACCACGCCCATCCTGGGCGTGTGCCTGGGGCACCAGTCCATCGGGGCGGCGTACGGCGGCGAGGTGGTGCGCGCGCGGCGGGTGATGCACGGCAAGACGTCGCCCATCCGCCACCACGGCGAGGGGATCTTCGCGGGCGTGCCCTCGCCGTTCACGGTGGCGCGCTATCATTCGCTGGTCATCGAGCCGAGCACGCTTCCCGACGAGCTGGAAGCGATCGCCTGGACGCAGGAGGAGGGGTGGGAGGACGAGATCCAGGCGGTGAGGCATCGCGAGCACCCGGTGTGGGGCGTGCAGTTTCACCCGGAGTCCATCGCCAGCGAGCACGGGCACGACCTGCTGCGCAACTTCCTGCGGATGGGATGAAGCGCATCCTCACGGCCCTCCTCCTTGCCGCCGGGCTCCTGGCGGCCGCGCCCGCCGCCGCCCAGGTGCCGGAGCTCGCCGGCGACGACGACTCCCCGGCCGTTCGCCGCGCGCGGGAAATCCTGGCGCGGCGCACGTACGTGTGGATCGACCGCGACACGGTGCTGGGGCCGGAGTTCCGCACCCCCGGCGACCTGGTGGTCTACGACGCCGAGGTGAAGCTCGAGGGCAACGTCGACGGCTCCGTGGCGGTCCTCGGGGGCGACTTCTGGATTCGGCCCGGCGGCAGGGTGGGCGGCGCGGTGGCGGTGCTGGACGGCGGCGTGTACCCGTCGGGGCTGGCCATCCTGGAGCGCGACTCCATCTTCCGGCAGGATCCCACGACCCGCGTCGCCATCGCCACCGTTCCCGCCACGGACGGCACCTACACGGCCTCGGTGACGGTCACCCCGCCCGCGCGGCCGGCGTTCTTCGCCCCCGCCGTGGGCCCGTTCCCCACGTACGACCGCGTCAACGGGCTCACGCTCCACGCCAGCGCCAACATCCATCCCACGCGCCGGCGCGGCGGCCCGCGGCTGAACGTGTGGGGCTCGTACCGGTTCGAGCAGGAGAACCACCTGGGCGGCGGCGTGCGGGCAGACCTGCCGCTGGCGCGCGAGAGCATCCACCTGACGGCCGAGCTTTCGCGCGCCACCCGCACCAACGACGCGTGGATTTACGGCGACATCACCAACTCGCTGCACGCGCTGGTGCTCGGGAACGACTACCGAGACTACTGGGACGCCGACGTGCTGCGGGTGATGGTGGAGCGCCCCGTGGGCAAGCCGCTGATCGCGGGCGAGTCGTGGCTGGGGCCGCGCTTCGGCGTGCAGGCGTCGCGCGACCGCCGGCTCGAGCCGCAAGACCCGTGGTCGCTGCTCGGGGACGGGCTGGACCGGTCCAACATGGAGGCGCTGGAGGGCACCATCGTGTCCGCCATCGCCGGCACCGAGTACCACTGGCGCGGCATCACTTCCACCTTCGACGGCCAGGTGAACCTGGAGCACGCGCTTCAGGGGGCGGGCGACGCCACGTTCACGCAGGCGCTGGTGGAAGGCACCTACTGGGCGATGGCGCTGCGCACCCACACCATCCGCCTGTACTTCCGCGGGATGATGCCCCTGGGCGGCGGGGCGGCGCCGCAGCGCTTCGGCATCCTGGGCGGCAGCGGCACGCTCCCTACGGAAGAGGTCGCTGCGTTCCGCGGCGACCACCTTGCCTTCATCGAGTCCAGCTACCTGATCCCCTATCCGCGCGTGGTGCTGCCGTACGTGGGCTCGCCCAGCCTGGAGATCGGGCACGCCGTGGGCGCGGCGTGGGTGGGCGGCGCGTCGCCGGACTGGGTGCAGAACGCCGGCGTGGGCATCGTCTTTCCCTTCATCTACGCCCGCGTGCTGGTGAACCCGGCCGACTTCGAGCCCACCCTCAGCTTCGGCATCTCCCTCCCGCAGTTCTGAGCGTGAGCCATCAGGACGCGCTGGTCCGCAGCTGGAGCCGCAACGCCGAGGCGTGGACCCGCACCGTGCGCGGGGGAGGGATCGAGAGCCGGCGGCTGGTGACCGATGCCGCCATCGTCCGCGCGGTGCTGGAGCGCCGGCCGGAACGGGTGCTGGACCTGGGCTGCGGCGAAGGATGGCTGGCGAGGGCGCTGGCGGAGCAGGGGATCGACGTCGTGGGGATCGACGTTTCGCCGGAATTGGTGGACGCGGCGCGCCGGGAGGGCGGGGGAGAGTTCCACGCCGTTTCCTACGACGCGCTGGCGGGGGACCCGTCCCTCGCCCGCGGCGAGTACGACGCTGTCGTCTGCAACTTCTCCCTGCTGGACGAGCACCCCGTTCCCCTTCTCGCGGCCTTGCGGAGCGTCCTGCGTCCCGGCGGCGCGCTGGTCATCCAGACGGTGCATCCGTGGATCGCGGCGGGCGAGGGTCCGTACCAGGACGGCTGGCGCACGGAAACCTTCACGGCCTTCGGCGAGGGATTCGCGGCGCCGATGCCCTGGTACTTCCGTACACTCGAGTCGTGGACGGACGTACTCGCGGCCGCCGGCTACTCCCTCGCGGACCTCCGCGAGCCCCTGCACCCGAACACCGGCCGCCCCGCTTCGCTGATCCTCACCTGCATGATGCAAATGACCCTGTTGCCGGGGAAATCTGCCGTTTAGCTTGCACCCGTACATCTGCCCGCCCCCACCCACCGCGAGACCTTCCCATGAGCGAAATCCAGATCTCCGACAACTACAACGACCTCTCCACCGACAGCGGCTTCCAGTTCGAGTTTCACTGCGAGCACTGCGGCGAAGCCTGGCGCTCGGAGTTCGACCGGTACGCGGCGGGAACGGCGGATGGATTGCTGGGCGCGGCGGAGGGGTTGTTCGGCGGCATCTTCGGCAGCGCGCGCAACGCGCTTTCACACGTGCGGAACGCGGGGTGGTCCAAGGCGCGCGACACGGCGCTGCGCGAGGCGGTGACGAGCGCGCGCGAGCACTTTCACCGCTGCCCGCGGTGCGCCAACCACAACTGCGACAACTGCTGGAACGAGGACGAGGGCACCTGCATTTCGTGCGTGCCCCGGCTGGACCCCGAGTTGGCCGCCATCAACCGCGAAGCCAAAATCGCCCGCGCCCGCGAGGTGGCGTACGAAAAGGCCAGCGTCAGCGAAGCAGACCTGGAGCAGCGCGTGGTCAGCTGCCGCGACTGCGGCGCGCCGGCGGGGCGGGGCAAGTTCTGCCCCGAGTGCGGCGTGGCGCTCTCGCTGAACAAGACGTGCGGCGGCTGCTCGGCCGAGATGCCGTCCAGCGCCAAGTTCTGCCCGGAATGCGGCGAAAAGGCCTGAGCGGCCGCCGCCTGGACGCTTAGCCCCGGGCGTGCCGGGCCAGGAGGCTCTCGATCTTGGTGAGCAGGCGCGGCAGGTCGATGGGCTTGGTGTCGTAGTCGTCGCACCCGGCACCCATCGCGTGCTCCCGGTCGCCCGCCATGGCGTGCGCGGTGAGCGCGATGATGGGGATGTGGCCGGTGGCCGGCGTGGCCTTCAGCCGGCGCGTCGCCTCCCATCCGTCCAGCACCGGGAGGCTCATGTCCATCAGCACCAGGTCCGGCAGCTCCCTGGCGGCCCGGTCCACCCCGTCCTGCCCGTCGACCGCGACCACCACGTCGTAGCCCTTCCGCTCCAGGCGCCTCGACAGCATGTCGCGGTTCATCTCGTTGTCTTCCACCAGCAAAATCTTCTTCATCGCGTACCCGAAGCGTCAGGCGCCGGCCGCGCCGCTTCGTCTCCATTGGGGGTGGCCATCGCGCCGCGGGGAACGGCGAAGTCGTCGAGCAGCTCGCGCACGCGCGACAGCAGCGACTCGTGCGAATCCCCCGTCTTCTGCAGGATGGTTTCTACGTAGCCGCTCAGCCGCTGGCGGTCGCGGGCGCTCAGGTCGTGGGCGGTGATGACGATGATGGGCACGTTGCGCCACTCGGGGTGGTGGCGCACCTGGTCGGCGAACTCGAAGCCGTCCATCTCCGGCATCATCAGGTCCAGCAGGATCACGTCCGGCGTCTCCGACTCCATGCACCGGAGCCCGGCCCGGCCGTCGTCGGCCTCGCAGACGCGCCACCCCTCCTTGTCCAGCACGTTGCGCATCATCGCACGCGTCGCCGGGTCGTCCTCCACCATCAGCACCAGCGACTCGGGCCCCGGGCGCGCATACCTGCGCAGGGTGGCGGACAGGCGGTTGCGGTCCACCGGCTTGGTGGCGTACTCGGCCGCGCCCAGCGCGAATCCCCGTTCCGGGTCGTCCACCATGGTGAGCATGATGACCGGGATGCCGCGCAGCTCCGGGTCTTCCTTCAGCGCCTTGAGCACGCTCCAGCCGTCCATCTCCGGCATCATCACGTCCAGCGTGATGGCGGCGGGGTGCAGGGTGCGCGCAAGGAGCAGCCCCTCGGGCCCGCTGGCCGCGGTGCGGACGGCGAACCCCTCCTCGGTCAGGTAGCGCTGCAGCAGCTCGCGCGGAGCGGGATCGTCGTCGATCACCAGCACGTAGCGCGTTCCCGGCGGGGCCTCGCCCCCCGCCGGGATCTCGCCGGCGCGCGAGGCCACGAAGGCGCCCGCCCGGGCGCCGTCGCCCTCCGGCGCGCTTTCCTGCATCAGCGCGGGAAGCTTGATGGTGAACACGCTCCCCTCGCCCAGCACGCTCTGCACGGAAACGTCGCCGCCCATCATCTGGCAGAAGCGCCGGGTGAGGGCCAGCCCCAGCCCCGTTCCCCCGAAGCGGCGCGTGGTCGATGCGTCGGCCTGGCTGAAGTCCAGGAACAGCTTGGACAGCTGCTCGTCGCTCAGCCCGATCCCCGTGTCCGCCACCCGGAAGACGATCCACTCGCCCCCGTCCATCAGCTGGCGGTCGGCGTTCAGGGTGATGGTGCCGCCCTGGGTGAACTTCACGGCGTTGGAAAGCAGGTTGTAGAGCGCCTGCCGCACCTTCATCTGGTCCGCCCGCATCTCGCCCAGCCCCGCGGCACGCACCACCTTCAGGGTGTTGGCGTTCTTCTGCACCATCGGCTGCACCGTCGAGGCGACCTCGTCGATCAGCTCGGCCAGGTCGAACCGCTCCACGAACAGCTCCATCTTTCCCGCTTCGATCTTCGACAGGTCCAGGATGTCGTTGATCAGCGCCAGCAGGTGCTTCCCGGCGGAGTTGATGCGACCCAGGTCTACCGTGAAGGACCCCAGGCTCTGCTCGTCGGCCTCTTCCTGGAGCATCTCCGAATAGCCGAGGATGGCGTTCAGCGGCGTGCGCAGCTCGTGGCTCATGTTGGCCAGGAACTGGCTCTTGGAGCGGTTGGCCGACTCCGCCGCCTCGCGGGCCTCCGCCACCTCCTCCTCGGCGCGCCGCCGCTCCGTCACGTCCTCCAGCGCCAGCATCAGCAGCTCGCCGTGGCTGCCGGCGCGCAGCTGCCGCGCATTCAGCAGCATCACCCGCCGCCCGATCTGGGGAAAGGTGTGCTCCAGCTCGAAGTCGTTGAACACCGACCGCGTGGGGATGATGTCTTCCAGCAGCACGCGCAGGTCGGGGATGTCCCACTGGCCGTTGCCCAGCTCGTAGATGAGCTGCCCCTCCGTCTCCTCCGCCCCCACCTCGAAGGTGTGGTAGAACGCGCGGTTGGCGCTGCGCACGCGGAGCGATGCGTCCAGGATCAGCAGCGGCTCGCGGACGGTTTCCACGATGTCCTGGGCGTACGTCTCAATGGCCACCAGGTCCGCCTCGGCGCGGCGGCGCTCCGTGACGTCCTCCAGCGCCAGCACCAGCAGCTCGTCGTGGCTCCCGGCGCGCAGCTGCCGGGCGTTCAGCAGCATCACCCGCCGCCCGATCTGGGGAAAGGTGTGCTCCAGCTCGAAGTCGTTGAACACCGAGCTCTTGGGGATGATGTCCTCCAGCAGGGTACGCAGCGCCGGGATGTCCCACTGCCCGGTGCCCAGCTCGTAGATCAGCTGGCCCTCCGTTTCTTCCGCGCCCACCTCGAAGGTGTGGTAGAAGGCGCGGTTGGCGCTGCGCACGCGGAGCGAGGCGTCCAGGATGAGCAGCGGCTCGCGGACGGTTTCCACGATGTCTTGGGCGTACGTCTCGATGGCCTTCAGCTCCGCCTCGGCGCGGCGGCGCTCGGTGACGTCCTCCATGGCCAGCACCAGCAGCTCGTCATGGCTCCCCGCGCGCAGCTGACGGGCGTTCAGCAGCATCACCCGCCGCCCGATCTGGGGAAAGGTGTGCTCCAGCTCGAAGTCGTTGAACACCGAGCTCTTGGGGATGATGTCTTCGAGCAGGGTGCGGAGCGCGGGGATGTCCCACTGCCCGTTGCCCAGCTCGTAGATCAGCTGGTTTTCCGTCTCTTCTGCCCCCACTTCGAAGGTCTGGTAGAAGGCGCGGTTGGCGCTGCGCACGCGGAGCGACGGGTCCAGAATCAGCAGCGGCTCGCGGACCGTGTCGACGATGTCCTGGGCATAAGCGTCGATCGCCTCCAGGTCCGCTTCGGCCCGACGGCGCTCGGTGACGTCCTCCATGGCCAGCACCAGCAGCTCGCCATGGCCGCCGGCACGCAGCTGCCGCGCGTTCAGCAGCATCACCCGCCGCCCGATTGCCGGAAAGGTGTGCTCCAGCTCGAAGTCGTCGAACACCGAGTTCTTGGGGACGATGTCCTCGAGCAGCGTCCGCAGGTCGGGGATGTCCCACTGGCCGTTGCCCAGCTCGTAGATCAGCTGGTCCTCGGTTTCTTCCGCGGAAACACGGAAGGTCTGGTAGAAGGCGCGGTTGGCGCTGCGCACGCGCAGGGTGGTGTCGAGCATGAGCAGGGGCTCACGCACGGTGTCCACGATGTCCTGCGCGTACGTTTCGATGTCGGGGACCAGCCGTGCGCGTTTCATCCGTCACCTTTTCCAGGGGTTCCCCGCGGCGCGCGGACATCCTCCCGCCAACGCGCCCCCGCAACATACCGCCTCCGCTTCCACCCGACGAGAGATCGGGCGGCACACCCGTTCGGCCGGCGCCTCTTTGCGAAGCCCGCCTGCAGCGATATCTTGGAGCAGCCGGCCAACTTTCCGGACGACCGAATGGAATCCCTCCCGACCCTCGCCCACGCAAGGTGAATCCCATGAAACTGAGATCCTTCCTGCTCGCCGCGGCCGCGCTGCTCGTTTCCACCACGGCCGAGGCGCAGGCGAACATCGTCCGCACGCAGCTCGATTCGGCGGTGGTGCTGATGAGGGGACAGGGATTCGTCCCGCTCGACGACGCCGTCACCGGCACCTTGGCCGCGGGCCAGGACGAGGAGTTCGAGATCGATCTCGAGGCGGGCGTCACCTACATGGTCGTGGGCGTGTGCGACGGCGGCTGCTCGGATCTTGACCTGGTGCTCTCGGACGACGACGGCGACGAGATCGAGGCCGATCGCGAGCTGGACGACGTGCCGATGCTGGCCATCGAAAACACGAGCAACGTCGAGGCCGTGCTGAAGGTGCAGATGGCCACCTGCTCGACCGCCCAGTGCCACTACGGCGTCCGCGTCTTCCGGTCCGGCGGCAAGTAGTCCGGCTCCTCCATCGACACGAAAGCCCCGCCGGTCCGGCGGGGCTTTCGTGTTGCGTGGACCAGGTCAAACGCGCTTCGATCGGCTTCGAAGCATGCCGCGGGTGCCCCTCCCCCGGCCCCTCCCCGCACAAACTGCGTGCGGAGAGGGGAGAATTCGGTCCCGCCTCGGCAGGTGAGGCGTGGGCGCGTTTGTCATCCCGATGGAGCGGCCAAGCGGAAGCCGCGGCGGCTACACAGTTTGCAGCGACTGAGGGATCCGCCACACACGTTGCGAAGCGCACCGTGGTTCTCTCCTCGATGAAGCCATTCGCGCCGATCGGCGCTCGCAACAGCGCGAGACTGGGCAGAGACAGGGCCAGTGTTTCTGCCGTGATGGAGCGCCAATCCGGCTGTGTGTCGCTGCGATCGACGGCGTGGGCGCAAGTTCACCGGGGCCGCTCCATCGGGATGACAACGTGGCGCTCCGGACAGGTGACCTGCGGGGCTGGCGGCGCGTCTCTCAGCCGCTCAGCCGCGGGCGGCGGGTGGGGGCGCCCGGATCGCGCACCCGCCGCTCGGGCGCGATCACGCCGGCGATCAGCAGCCCCGAGACGAGGGCCACGGCCGTGAGCATCATGCTGAACGCCGTTTCGATCCCCGCCAGCGTCTGCCGCTCCATCAGCGAGGTGAGCCCGCGGAAGCCCACGCTCCCCGGCACCAGCAGCAGGATGCCGGGCACCAGCACCACGGCGGGGGGCCGGTTCTGCAGCCGCGCGTAGATGCTGCTGGCCAGCCCCACGGCGACGGCCCCGGCAAAGGCGCCCAGCTCCACCCCCAGCGCCGCCGCCCCCACCTGGCCGCCCCCCACGCCCAGCGCGGTGCCCACCACGATCCACGGGATGTCGCGCGGCGCCGCCTTCAGCAGCACCACGCCGCACAGGGGCGACACCACAAGGGCGACCAGTCCGGCCCATCCCGGAAGGGAACCCGCCTGCACGGCGGCCGGCGCGCCGAACGCCGCCGTCGCCAGCCGGTTGCCCAGTGCCACGCCGAACGCCAGCCCCAAAAAGGTGATGAAGGCGCCGCTCAGCCGCGCCGTTCCCGACGCCAGCTGCCGGCTGGCGAGCTCGTTCAGCGCGTTGGTCAGCGTGAGCCCGGGCAGCAGCACGATCAGCCCGGCGAGGGTGGCGACCAGGACGGAGAGCGGCCCGCCCACGTGCGCCAGCGCCACGGCCGCGCCGCTCACGAGCAGGGCAGCCAGCGGCTCGAACACGCGCCCCAGCCGCGGCACGCGCGCGGCCACCAGCATGAACCCCCGCAGCCCCAGCCCCAGCACCGTGCCGGCGACGATCTCGCGCAGGCCGCCGCCCAGGAGCTGGCAGCTCGCCCCCGAGATGCCGCCGAAGGCCAGCGTCGTGAGGAACGGCCCGTACGGAGACGGCGACGCGGCGATGGCGGCGATGCGTGCGCTCCCCTCCGCGGGCGGGATGTGCCCCTGCGCCACCTCCAGGCTGACGGCGTGCACCGCCGCCAGGTTGCGAAGGTCCACGTCGCCCGGCTGCACGCGCAGCATGTAGGTGCGCTGGAACTCCACCGGGCCGAACGACGCCATCAGCGACGTGGGCTGCGAAAAGAACTGCGCCCCCTGCAGCCCCAGCCGGTCCGACAGGGCGCCCAGGATGTCTTCCAGCCGGTGCGACGCCTCGCCATAGCTGTGCATGGCGCGCCCCAGGTGCATCACGAAGCCCACGGCCGCGGGATTGGGCTCGGGGTACTCGGTCTGGGCGGTGCTCGCCACGTCGTTCTCCATCTCTTGAAAGTCGCGCCTTGCGACCACGCTCAGCAAGGGATGCCCTAGCCGCCACGCGCCGGGCGCACTACCTTCCCAACCTCCTTCCGCACCCACGCACTACCGCACTCGCGCACTCCACGAAGCTGGCCCTTGTCCCGCCGCCGCGCCGACGCTAACTTCCCTGGCGTGATACTTGCAAGCGGACGGGCCGACTTCCCTCATACGGGTATCGTGGCTGCCGGAGTTCTCGGCGTCATCCCGGCCCGGCTGTCTTCGCAACGACTCCCTGAAAAACCGCTGCATCCGCTCGCTGGCCGGCCCCTCGTAGAATGGGTCTGGCGGCGCGTTTCGGCGTTCGCCCTCTTCGACGCGCTCGTCGTGGCCACGGACAGCGAGCGCGTGGCCGACGTCGCGCGCGGGTTCGGCGCGCGGGTGGCGCTCACGCGCGAGGACCACCGCTCCGGCACCGACCGCGTGGCCGAGGTGGCGCGGATGGGCGAGTACGCGGGCTTCGGCACCATCGTCAACGTGCAGGGCGACGAGCCGTTCGTGCGCCGCGACCACCTGGAGTCCGCCATCCACCTCGTCCGCGAGGGCGGGTGGGACGCGGGCACCGTGGCGACGCCGATCGGCTCGGTGGACGAGTGGCGCGAGCCCTCGGTGGTGAAGGTGGTGAGGGGCGATGACGGCGCGGCGCTGTACTTTTCGCGCGCCCCGGTTCCCTTCGCCCGCGACGCCGAGCCCGACTTCGCCTCCGGGCCGTACCTGCGCCACGTGGGCATCTACAGCTACCGCCGCGACGCGCTGCTCCGCTGGGTGGCGCTGGGCGAGGCGCCGCTGGAGCGGATCGAAAAGCTGGAGCAGCTCCGTCCGCTGGCCGCGGGCATCCGCATCGGCGTGGCGGTGGGCGCGCCGGCCGAGGGCGGGGTCGACACCCCGGCCGACGCGGCGCGCGCCGAGCGCATCCTGGGCAGTGCATCTACACCCGACCTGATCGAGGCACCCGCATGACCGCCATGAACACGACACCCACCAAGTACATCTTCGTCACCGGCGGCGTGGTCTCGTCGCTGGGGAAGGGGATCGCCGCGGCCTCCATCGGCCGGCTCCTGGTGGACCGCGGGCTGCGCGTGACCATCCAGAAGTTCGATCCGTACATCAACGTCGACCCGGGCACCCTGTCGCCCTTCCAGCACGGCGAGGTGTTCGTCACCGACGACGGGGCGGAGACCGACCTGGACCTGGGCCACTACGAGCGCTTCGTGGGCGAGTCGCTTTCCGTCGCCAACTCCATCACGACCGGGCGCATCTACCAGGAAGTCATCCAGAAGGAGCGCCGCGGCGAGTACCTGGGCGCCACCGTGCAGGTGATTCCCCACATCACCGACGCCATCAAGACGGCCATCCGCCGCCTGGCGCCCAACCACGACGTGGTGATCACCGAGATCGGCGGCACGGTGGGCGACATCGAGTCGCTGCCGTTCCTGGAGGCCATCCGCCAGTACCGGCAGGAGGTGGGGCGCGAGCACACGCTGTTCATCCACCTGACGCTGATCCCCTACATCGCCGCGGCGGGCGAGCTGAAGACCAAGCCAACGCAGCACTCCGTGCGCGAGCTGATGGAGATCGGCATTCAGCCCGACATCCTCATCTGCCGCAGCGAGCATGCGCTTCCGCCCGAGATGCGCCGCAAGATCGCCCTGTTCACCAACGTGGACGTGGCCAGCGTCATCGAGGCCCGCGACGTGGCCAGCATCTACGAGGTGCCGCTGGAATACCACAAGCAGCGGCTCGACGACCAGGTGTGCGCCAAGCTGGGGCTGCAGACCGCCAAGCCCGACCTGGGCGAGTGGGAGCGCCTGGTGGAGCGGGTGAAGCGGCCGAAGAACGGGGCGGTGAAGATCGCCGTCGTGGGCAAGTACGTGGCGCTGGTCGATTCGTACAAGTCGGTGCAGGAGGCGCTGTACCACGGCGGCATCGCCAACGACGTGAAGGTGGAGATCGACTGGCTGTCGTCCGAGGACTTCGAGAACGGCCAGCCGGCGGACAAGCTGTCGCAGTACCACGGCCTGCTGATCCCCGGCGGCTTCGGCGTGCGCGGGGTGGAGGGGATGCTTTCCGCCATCCAGTGGGCGCGCGAAAACGGCCTGCCGTTCTTCGGCATCTGCCTGGGGATGCAGACGGCCATCATCGAGTTCTCGCGCTCCGTCTGCGGCCTGGCCCAGGCGCACTCCGCCGAGTGGGAGCGCGACACGAGCGACCCGGTGATCTGCCTGATGGACAGCCAGCGCCAGATCACCGACCTGGGCGGCACGCAGCGGCTGGGCGCGTACACGGCGCGCCTGGCGCCCGGCTCGCGCTCGGCCGAGATCTACGGCGGCAACGAGATCAGCGAGCGCCACCGTCACCGCTACGAGGTGAACAACGAGTACCGGCCGCAGCTGGAAGACGCGGGCATGCGCATCAGCGGCACTTCGCCCGACGGCAACCTGGTGGAGATGATCGAGCTGCCGGACCACCCCTGGTTCGTCGCCACGCAGGCGCACCCCGAGCTCAAGTCGCGGCCGGACCATCCGCATCCGCTCTTCGCGTCCTTCGTCACCGCGGCGGTCGGGCGCCGGAACGGCGAGGAACAGGTGAGCATGCACCGCGACCTCGCGCCGGCCGCGTCCAAGGTGGCGGCGTCGGAGTCCGCGACGGAGACGGTGGTCGCGTGATGGACAGCCTGCCCGTTCCCACCGATGCGCACATCGATTCGCTCCTGGCCTACGCCGGGGCGGGGTCGGGCAACGCAGCCGATTCGGTGACGGAGATCGCGCGCGGGCTGGAGCAGCTTCGCGACACGGGGACGGCGGAGTTCAGGGCCCGCGACGCCGACGTCCTCGCGGACGTGGGCGAGCAGCTCAAGCGCGGTGCGCTGGGGATGCTCGGCGCCGGGGAGGCGCCGCCCGAGACGCAGCGCGAAGCGCACCTGCGCCTTCGCGCCGCGGACGACTTCCTGGAGGTGAGCGAGATCATCCGGGCCCGGGTGGCCGCGGGATGACGGACGCCGCCGAGCTGTTCCGCGTGGGCGCGCCCTTCTTCCTCCTCGCCGGGCCGTGCGTCGTGGAGCACGACGCGCTGAACCTGCAGGTGGGCGAGGCGCTGGCGCGGCTGGCGGACGACCTGGGGCTTCCGGTCGTCTTCAAGGCGTCGTTCGACAAGGCCA
>NZ_DASWMD010000008.1:0-34362 GCF_036399935.1 Longimicrobium sp. | reverse complement strand
CCAAGGCCTGTCATCCTGAGGCCCAGGCGCGCCGGACTGGCCGGTCCACAGGACTTCGCGGGCCGAAGGATCCAGCGGCGGACACGTACAAGCTTGGGCGCGGTAGCGGTCACTGTAGCCCGAGGCCTCGGCTGCGGTGGGGCCCTCACCCGGCCGCGCTGACACGCGTGCCACCCTCTCCCACAAACAGCGTGGGAGAGGGGGTACACTTCGAGTCGAGTGCGTGAGCCCGGCCGCAGCGCCGTCGAATTCTCCCCTCTCCCGGCGCAGTTTGCCGGGGGAGAGGCCGGGAGAGGGGGGCGGCCCGGCATGCGCCGATGTCAGCCCGATCCGGCAGCAGTTCTCCCCCTCTCCCGCTTGCGGGAGAGGGGGCCGGGGGGAGAGGGCAGCCGGGGACTGCGCCGGACCGGCCGAAGCGCACCGTGTCCTCGTCGCGGAACCGCCGAGGCCTGGGTCCGGCGACCGCTGCCGCGCCCAGGCTGAGAAGTGTCCTGGGTTAGATCCTTCGGCTCGCGAGGGGATCTACTGCGGGCGAGTGCGGCGCGCCTGGGCCTCAGGATGACAGGCCGCGGTGGACGTTCCAGGGTGATGCGTTTAGGGAAGACCCGGGCAGGGCTCCAACACAGAACGAAGCACAGGTGAGAATTCTCTTCGTCGCAGACGTCATCGGCTCGCCGGGGCGGCGCACGCTTACGCAGCTGGTGCGTCTCGTTCGCAAGGACGTGAACGCCGGCCTCGTCGTGGCCAACGGCGAGAACTCCGCGGGCGGGTTCGGCATCACGCCCGAGATCGTCCGCGAGTTCCTGGACGTGGGCGTGGACGTGATCACCACCGGCAACCACGTGTGGGACAAGAAGGAAATCCTGCCGCTGCTCAAGAGCGAGCCGCGGCTGCTCCGCCCCCACAACTACCCGCCCGGCAACCCGGGCCGCGGCTCCGTCGTCGTGGAGAGCAACGGGGTGCGCGTGGCGGTGCTCAACCTGCAGGGGCGCACCTTCATGTCGCCCATCGACGATCCATTTCGCGCCGCCGACGCGCTGCTGGCGGAGCTGAAGGGGCAGGCGGACGTGGTGGTCGTGGAGTTCCACGCCGAGGCGACCAGCGAAAAGCAGGCGTTCGCGCGCTACCTGGACGGCCGCGTGGCCGCCGTGGTGGGCACCCACACCCACGTACAGACGGCGGACGAGCGCATTCTTCCCAAGGGCACGGCCCGCATCACCGACCTGGGGATGACCGGGGGGATGGACGGCATCATCGGGATGAAGTGGGAGCTTTCCGTGGAGCGCCAGCTGACCCTCACCCGCGGCGAGCGGCTGCAGCCGGCGGACGGCGACCTGACGCTGCAGGGCGCGGTGGTGGACGTGGACCCCGCCACCGGGCTTGCGAGGTCCATCGAGCGGGTGAACGTTCCCTACGAGCGCGTGCTCCAGGGCGAATTCAAAAAGAAATAGCGTGGCCAGGATCATCGACGGGGCAGCCATCGCGCGTGACATCCGCGCCGAGGTGGCGGCCGAGGTAGCGCAGCTTCGCGCGGCGGGCACGGTTCCCGGGCTGGCGGTGGTGCTGGTGGGCGCCGACCCCGCCAGCGAGGTGTACGTGCGCAGCAAGGCGCGGGCATGCCAGGAAGCCGGCATGCTCTCGCGCGTCCTTCACCTGCCGGCGGAGACCTCCGCCGACGAGCTGCTGGGCACCATCGACGGCCTGAACGCCGATCCCGACATCCACGGCATCCTGGTGCAGCTCCCGCTGCCACCGCACCTGAACAGCAAGATGTTCCTGGAGCGGGTGAACCCCGCCAAGGACGTGGACGGCTTTCATCCCACCAACGTGGGCCGCGCCTTCGTGGGCGATCCAACGGGCTTCGTTCCCGCGACGCCGGAGGGGATCATGGAGCTGCTGCGGCGCGAGCGCATCGACACGCACGGCAAGCACGTGGTGATCGTCGGCCGCAGCCTGATCGTCAGCAAGCCGCTGGCGTCGCTGCTGATGGCGCCGGGTCCCAACGCTACGGTCACCCTCTGCCACCGCCACACGGCGGACCTGGGGCTGCACACCCGGATGGCCGACATCCTCGTCGTCGCCGTCGGCAAGCCGGGGCTGATCACCGCCGACATGGTGAAGCCCGGCGCCGTGGTCATCGACGTGGGCGTGACCCGCGTGGACGATCCCGCGTCGCCGAAGGGCTACTCGCTGCATGGCGACGTAGACTTCCAGGCGGTGTCGGAAAAAGCCTCCGCCATCACGCCCGTTCCCGGCGGCGTGGGGCCGATGACCATCGCCATGCTGCTGCGCAACGCATCCACGGCGGCGCTGCGCGCGCACGAGCGGCGCGCCGCCCGCAAGCCCGCGGGGGCCCGGTGAGCTGGGACCTCTTCAGCTCCGCCGCGGCGGACAAGAAGCCGGGGCTGAACGAGACGGCCAACGAGGACGTGGCGCGCCGCGTGGCCGCCCGCCAGGCCGACGCAGGCTTTCTGGACGACGACGCGGACGATTTCGCGCGTCCCTCCCCCCGTCAGGCGCCGGAGGGCGGATGGACGCCGTCCACGCTGAACGCGGCCGCGCGGCACCTGATCGAGGGGATGTTTCCCGCGCTCTGGGTCTCCGGCGAGGTAAGCAACTTCACCAAGGCGCGCTCCGGGCACTGCTACTTCACCCTGCGCGACGCCGGCTCACAGATCCGCTGCGTGATGTGGCGCGACGATGCGCGGCGCCTGCCCACGCAGCCCACCGAGGGGATGGAGGTGCGCGCCCTGGGGCGGCTGACCATCTACGAGGGGCGCGGCGAGTTCCAGCTGTCCGTCGCCGAGCTGGAGGCGAAGGGCGAGGGGCTGTGGAAGCTGGCGTTCGACAAGCTGCGGACCAAGCTGGAGGTGGAGGGGCTCACCTCCCCGGTCCGCAAGCGCGCGCTGCCGCCCTACCCGGCGTGCGTGGGCGTGGTCACCTCGTCCGCGGGCGCGGCGCTCCACGACATCGTTTCCGTCATCCGCCGCCGCGCTCCGTGGACCCGCATCGTGCTTTCCGCGGCGCGCGTGCAGGGGGAGGGCGCGGCGGAGGAGGTGGCGCGCGCCATCCGCCTGATCGCCCGTGCCGGCTGCGCAGACGTGCTGATCGTGGGGCGGGGCGGGGGATCGACGGAAGACCTGTGGGCCTTCAACGAAGAGGCCGTCGCGCGCGCCATCGCCGAATCGCCCGTGCCCGTGATCTCCGCGGTGGGCCACGAGACGGATTATACCATCGCCGACCTGGTGGCCGACCTTCGCGCCCCCACTCCCTCCGCCGCCGCCGAGGCGGCGGTGCCGGACCGGGTGTCTCTCGCGCGCGGGCTGGCGGACCTGCGCGAGCGGATGCTGCGCTGCACGCGCGAGCGGGTGGAGAACTGCCGCGAAAGCCTGTTCGAGGCGCGGCTGGACCTGGGTGACGCCGGCGACCGCATCGTCGCCGCGCGGCGCGAGCGCGTGGCGGGGATCGCCGGGCGGCTGCACGCCCTCTCCCCGTTGTCGACGCTGGCCCGCGGCTTCGCCGTGCCGCTGGACCCGTCCGGCCGCGTGCTGCGCCGGGTAGCCGACTTCCGCCCCGGCCAGGAGTTCCGCGTTCGCCTGGCGGACGGCTCCGTCCAGGCCCGCGTGCGAGAAGACCCCGCCGCCTGATCCCCTTCCGGAGGGACGACGGACTTTCGTTTACGGTGTGCACTTGTGCGCTGGACGGGATTCGTGCATCCTCGTGCACGCCACGCCGACCCTGATCCATCGACGTTCCCTCGATGACCGCGTACCGCCCCGAAAACCCGCTGATCGTGCAGGGCGACCACACCGTGCTGGTGGAGGTCGACAACCCGCGCTATCCCGAAGCCCGCGACCGGCTTGCGCGCTTCGCCGAGCTGGTGAAGTCGCCCGAGCACATCCACACCTATCGCGTAAGCCCGCTCTCCGTGTGGAACGCGTGCTCCGTGGGCGTGGACGCGGACGACATCACCGCCACGCTGCGCGACCTTTCCAAGTATCCCGTTCCGGGGCACGTGGAGACGTCCGTTCGCGACCTGGCCTCGCGGTACGGGCGCCTGACGCTGCGCCGCGATGCCGACGGACTGGTGCTGGAGGCCGCGGACGATCTCCTGATGGAAGAGGTGTCGCGCCGCGCCCGCGTCCAAGCCCTGCTGGGGGAGCGGCTTTCGGCGACGGCCTTTCGCGTGTACCCCGACGACCGCGGGCGGCTGAAGCAGGAGCTGGTGAAGGCGGGCTATCCCGCCGAGGACCTGGCCGGCTACACCCCGGGCGAGCCGCTGGCGATCGCTCTCCGCCCGGTGACCCGCGGTGGAGCCGCGTTCGAGCTTCGCGAATATCAGCAGAGCGCCGCGACGGCCTTCCACGCATCAGGGTCGGCCCGTGGCGGCTCGGGGGTGGTGGTGCTTCCCTGCGGGGCGGGCAAGACCATCGTGGGCATGGCGGCCATGGCCCAGGTGGGTGCATCGACCCTCATCCTGACGACGAGCGTCACCTCCGTGCGCCAGTGGGTGAGGGAGCTGCTGGACAAGACCTCGCTGCACGAAGACCAGGTGGGCGAGTACAGCGGCGGCACCAAGGAGGTGCGGCCGGTGACCGTCGCCACGTACCAGATCCTCACGCACCGCAACGGCAAGGAGGCGGATTTCACGCACCTGAAGCTGTTCGACGAGCGCGACTGGGGGCTGATCGTCTACGACGAGGTGCACCTGCTTCCCGCGCCCGTCTTCCAGGTGACCGCCGGGCTGCAAGCGCGCCGCCGGCTGGGGCTTACGGCCACGCTGGTGCGCGAGGACGGGCACGAGGACGACGTGTTCGCGCTGATCGGCCCCAAGAAGGCCGACGTTCCGTGGAAGGTGCTGGAGGGGCAGGGGTGGATCGCCAGCGCCACCTGCACGGAGGTGCGCGTTCCCATGTCGCGCGACGTGCGGATGGAATACGCCGTCGCCGGCCGGCGGGAGCAGTTCCGCATCGCCTCCGAGAACCCCGCCAAGGCCGAGGTGGTGCGGGCCATCCTCCAGCAGCACGAGGGCGAGCCGGCGCTGGTCATCGGCATGTACCTGGACCAGCTGAAGGAGATCGCGCGCGACCTGGACGTGCCCATCCTCACGGGATCCACCGGGCAGGCGAAGCGCGACCGCATCTACGAGGACTTCCGCGACGGGAAGATCCCCGTGCTGGCCGTTTCCAAGGTGGCGAATTTCGCCGTGGACCTGCCCGATGCGTCGCTGGCCATCCAGGTCTCCGGCACCTTCGGCTCGCGGCAGGAAGAGGCACAGCGGCTGGGCCGCATCCTTCGGCCCAAGGCGGGCGGCAACCAGGCGCACTTCTACACGCTCGTCTCGCACGAAACGGTGGAGCAGGAGTTCGCGATGAACCGCCAGCTGTTCCTGTGCGAGCAGGGGTACGAGTACCACATCGCCGACGCGGACGAGGTGCTGCGGTGAAGTACTTTCCCACCGACTGGAGCGAGGCCCTGGACCAGCTTCCCCGCTACCTGGCCCTTTCGCCTGGCGCGCGCCGGGTGGTGCTGGCGATGCGGCCGTCCCAGGGTGCCGGGCCCACGGCCCTTGGGCCCTTTCGCGACGAGCTGCTTGAGTCGGGGTTCGTCGTTCCCAAGGGCTCCGGGGCCACCGTGATCCCGGCGGACGCCGTCCGGGTAGTCCACACCGTCCTGCGCGCGGCCGACCGGCGCCGGCTGTGGGACGATCCGACGCCCGGCGCGCTGATGGGATACGTGGAGGAGCACTTCACGACGGAGGAGATGCACGCGACCTCCGGGCTGCGGGGATGGAACTTCGCCGCCGACCGCGCCGACCTGACGCACATGGTTACCTCCGTGGAGTGGGTCGAAAGCTTCCTCCTCGCCGATACCCGGAAGGCGGCGAGGGCGTGGGAGTCGGCACACGCGGCGGGGAGCGAGCGCCGGCGGTTCGACGATCAGCACTCCTGGGTGGCCACGCGCCGGGTCGTCGAAAGCCTGTTGGCGGCCCCCGCGCCGGTTCCGCTGGCGAGCCTGGCCGGGCACGTACCCGATGTGCAGACCAGGGACGTGGCGACGGGGCTGGAGGCCGCGCTGCGCTACCTGCTCGTCTTCCTCTCCCTGCGCGGGCCGGAGTGCGAGCCGGTGGTGTGGGTGTGGCCGCAGGTTCGGGCGCGCCTGGGCGCGCCGCCCCCGGAGCGGCCGGAAGCGGTGGAGCCGGCGGAAAGCTTCGAGGCCGCCTGGCTGATGGAAGACATGACGGCCGTGCTGGCGCAGGCCGCGGGCGAGCCCATCCGGCTGCGCGGCAGCGACCAGGCCATCTTCGCGGCGGCCCGCAAGGCCATCGAGGAGCGGATGATCACCGTTCCGGACTGGACGGAGATCGACGGTCTCGAAGCGGAAAAGCGCGTGGAGCACGCCGCCGACGTCCTGCGGCTGGCCGGGTACGCGCGCAGAAGCGGCCGCTCGGGCCAGGACCTGTCGCTGGAACCCACGAAGGCGGGGATGGAGTGGCTTGCCGCGTCTACCCGGGACCGCCTGGCCGCGCTGGTGGACCTGATTCGCACGTCCAAGGCGCGCCGGCCGGGCACCTGGTACGAAGAGGAGGGGTTCGAGTTCTTTCCGGTGCGGCTCAGCGCCGACCTTCCGAAGACGATGGACCTGCGGAAGTGGCTGACGGAGTCGTTCCTGGGGCTGCCGGGCGAACCCGTGCGCGTCCTGGATTTCCTGGCGTACGCCTCCGAGCGGGAGAACCCGTTTCTGGAGGCCCTTCGCGATGGCACGCCGCTGCGGATCCCGTGGCATGGCCGCCGCCCCACGCGGCACGATTGGGAGCGGCTCTGGGGGCAGATCCTCCTGCAGTTCCTCAACGACCGCCTGGCCCCGCTGGGTGGAGCGCGCATGGGCCGCACCGCCGACGGCTGGCTGACGTTCGTGCTGACCGATGCCGGGCGCTACCTGCTTGGTGCCGCCAAGACGTTCGCGTACGGCACCGACGCGCAGGCGGAGGTGATCGTGCAGCCCAACTTCGACGTCGTGTTCCTGGCCGCCGATCCGCGGCTGGAGGCGCAGTTCGCGCGGCTGGCCCAGCGCGTGGGCACCGGTCCGGGGGTGATGTTCCGCCTGACGCGCGCCTCCGTCCTGGCTGCGGCGGAGAGCGGGATCAGCGCGGCGCAGTTGCTCGACACCCTGCGCGCCGCGTCGTCGCGCGCGCTGCCCGCCAACGTGGAGCGCCAGGTGAGCGACTGGCTGGGTGCCGTCCGGCGGGTTCAGCTTCGTCCCACGCTGCTGCTGGAATGCCCCGATCCCGAGACGGCGGCGCGGGCGATGTCCGCGGCCGGAAAGCAGGTTCGCGCCATCACCGAGACGGTGCTGGAGCTGCCCGGTGCGACGACCAAGGACCGCAATGCACTGGTGAAGAAGCTCCGCGCGCAGGGCGTTTTCGTCAGCTGATCAAGAGGCTCGCGACAGGCGGGTCACGCGGAGGCGCGTAGAACGCGGAGGAACGGCGGAATCGCCGCGTCCTCCGCGTTTCCGCGTGAGGCGGGCTTCTTAGACTGGAACCGCGGGGTGCGGGGCCGTATTCTTCCCGCTCCGGACCATGCAGGCGAACGAAGGAGAGCATCGGTGGTGATGATGGAAAACGCGACGCAGGAAAATCCCGGCTTCGAAGCCGCGTTGAACCGGCTGAACGAGATCGTGGCCCGCATCGAGGGCGAGTCGCTGGAACTGGACGACTCCCTCGCGCTGTTCGAGGAGGGTGTCCGCCTGCTCCGCCACGCCGAGAGCGTCCTGGAAGGCGCCGACCACCGCATCCGCCAGCTGCTGGACGACGGCAAGGGCGGGCACCGCTTTGCGGACGTGCCCGAGCAGCCGTGACGGATTCCCGGACCGACGCGGCCGCGGACTTCGACCTCGGCGCGTTCCTGGAGCGCGAGCGGGAGCGCATCAACGCGGTGCTGAACGGCCTCGCCCCCACGCTGGCGGAGGGCGCGCCGGCCGCGCTGGGCGACCCCGTGCTGTATGCGCTCGCCACGCCTGGCAAGCGCCTGCGCCCCATCCTCTGCGTCTCCGCGTGGCGCGTCGTCCGCCCGGGAGACGCGCCGGGGGCCGTCTACCGGCTGGCCTGCGCGCTGGAGATCGTGCACACCTACTCGCTGGTGCACGACGACCTCCCCTGCATGGACGACGACGCGTTGCGGCGCGGCCGGCCGACGGTGCACGTCACCTTCACCCCCGGCGCAGCCCTGCTTGCCGGCGCCGCGCTGATCCCCGCGGCCGTCCGCGTGATGGACGATGCTGGGTGCGAGTTGGAACTCGATGCGCCGGCCCGCGGACGGCTGGCCATCGAACTCTGCCGGGCGGGCGGGGCGCTGGGGATGGTCGGCGGGCAGCTGCTGGACCTGGAGGGTGAGGCAGCGGGAGACGTTGATGCGGACGGCCTGGAGCGCATCCACCGCCACAAGACCGGCGCCCTGCTCGCCGCGTCGCTGCGCATCGGCGCGCTGGCGGCGGGGATGGACGATGCGCGGCTGGAGGCGCTGACGGAGTACGGCCGCGAGCTGGGGCTGGCGTTTCAGATCGTCGACGACGTGCTGGACGTCACAGCGAGCGACGACGCGCTGGGGAAGACGCCGGGCAAAGACGCGGAGGCGGGCAAGGCCACGTATCCCTCGCTCTTCGGCCTCGAGCGGGCGAGGGAGATGGCGCGCGAGCGGGTGAGCCGGGCGCTGGACGCGCTGCGCCGGGCGGGGATCCGCTCGCCTGAGCTGGAGGCGCTGGCGGCCTACGTGCTGGAGCGCGACCGGTGAACGAACTGCGCGAGTTCTTTGGGCCCGTGGTGTCATGGAACCCGCCGCTCGCCCTGGCGCTGCTGGCGATGCTCACGGCGCAGGGCTTCAAGTTCATCCGCGCGTTCTTCACCCGCCGCCGTCCGGACTTCACGCGGCTGATCGGGACGGGGGGGATGCCGTCCGCCCACTCGGCATCGGTGACGGCGCTGTCGACGGCGGTGGGAATCGGCCACGGGTGGAACACGCCGCTGTTCGGCGCGGTCGCGTTCTTCTCACTGATCACCATGTACGACGCCACGGGCATCCGCCGGGCCGCCGGCAAGCAGGCCCGCGCCCTCAACCGCCTGGTCGACGACCTGCGCCACCACCACACCATCGACAGCGAGCGCCTGGCGGAGCTGCTGGGCCACACCCCGTTGGAGGTGCTGGTCGGCGCGCTGTACGGCGCCCTGCTCGCCTTTCTCCTTCACCCGTAGGACGTCGCGGTCGCCGTTGCCGCGTAAGAGCGGGTAAACCCGCCGCTGGGAAAGCGGAAAGCCCCGGCTCGGGCCGCTGTCGCGTCCCGCCCGGGGCTTCACCTGCACGCGCGGAACTGCCGCAGTGCGATCGAATTCTCCCCTCTCCCGCTTGCAGGAGCGGGGCCGGGGGTGAGGGTAGCCGGGGCTGCGCCGGCCCGACCGCAGCGCATCTGACCTTGTCTGCCCAATCACCAGCATCGGCGGATGCGCATGGCACTGGCTCCCTTCCCCCGCGGCAGTTTGCGGGGGAAGGGCTGGGCATGGGGGGCGCCCGAGCCGCACCAAACCCAGTCGAACCTTCCCGGCAGGCCTCCACCACCTCACCGCGCCCGTAGCAGCGAACCCACCCATTTCCGCGGGCCGCTATTGACGGCCCGCGGTTTGCTTTGTACGATAAAGTGAGCGCGACGAGGGTGGCCGGGCGTTCTCACGGCAATTTCCGCCGAACCCGGTGCAAAGGTTGGCCGAGCGCCGCTCAGCGGATAAATTGGACGAGGTCGGCGCGTGAGATGCCGGGCCGGCCATCCTGACCGAATCAGAACGAGGAGCCGCAAGTGGCGCTTCTGGATAGAATAAAGGGCCCCGACGACGTTCGCGCGCTCCCCGAGGGCGAGCTTCCCGCGCTGTGCCGCGAGGTGCGCGACCGCATCATCGACGTGGTCTCGCGACACAAGGGCGCCCACTTCGGCAGCAACCTGGGCACGGTGGAGCTCACCGTCGCCCTGCACCGCGTCTTCGACACGCCGCGCGACCAGCTGATCTGGGACGTGGGCCACCAGGCCTATCCCCACAAGATCCTCACCGGGCGCAACGACCGGATGGAATCCATCCGCAAGCGCCACGGGCTGTCGGGCTTCCTGCGCCGAGACGAGAGCGAGTACGACGTCTTCGGCGCCGGGCACGCGGGCACCTCCATCTCCGCCGCCGTGGGCGTGGCCGCCGCGCGCGACATCAAGGGTGAGGACTACGAAGCGATCGCGGTCATCGGCGACGGCAGCATGACCTGCGGGCTGCCGTACGAGGCACTCAACAACGCCGGCCACACCGACCGCGACCTCATCGTCGTCCTGAACGACAACGAGATGTCCATCTCCCCCAACGTGGGGGCGCTGCACAAGTACCTGGGCATCCACAAGCGCGTCACCGACGTGCGCACCTCGCCGCTGTACAACCGCATCCGCGACGAGGTGAAGCGCATCGTGCACGCGGCGCCCCGGCTGGGCACCGTGGGCGAGATGGTGGAGCACTTCGCCGTCCGCGCCGACGACGCGCTGAAGGGGATGTTCGTTCCCGGCATGCTCTTCGAGGAGCTTGGCTTTCGCTACGTGGGGCCCGTGGACGGGCACGACATCAACGCCCTGGTCCGCACCTTCGAGCAGGTGAAGCGGATGAAGGGCCCGCGCCTCGTCCACGTGCTGACCACCAAGGGCAAGGGCTTCGCCCCCGCCGAGGCCGACCAGGTGAAGTGGCACGCCGCCGCCCTGTTCGACAAGGAAACCGGCGCGCCGCTCAAGAAGTCCGCCGCGGGCGGGATGCCGCGCTTTCAGCAGGTGTTCGGCGAGGCGCTGACGGAGCTGGCGCGCGACGACCAGGACGTGGTCGCCATCACTGCCGCCATGGCCACGGGGACGGGGACGGACATCTTCGAGAAGGAGCACCCGGACCGCTTCTTCGACGTCGGGATCGCCGAGGGGCACGGGGTGACCTTCGCGGCCGGGCTGGCGACGCAGGGGATCAAGCCCGTCGTGGCCATCTACTCGACGTTCCTGCAGCGGGCGTTCGACTCCATCGTGCACGACGTGGCGCTCCAGGACCTGCCCGTCATCTTCGTGATGGACCGCGCAGGCATCGCGGGCGACGACGGGGCCACGCACCACGGCGGCATCGACATCGGCTACATGCTGTCGATCCCGGGGATGACCGTCACCGCGCCGCGCGACGCCGACGAGCTGATCGGGCTGATGAAGACGGCGCTCTCGTGGGACCGCGGCCCGTTCAGCATCCGCATCCCCCGCGAGCTGGTGCCCGCGCTGCCCAAGCCGGTGGCGGAGGTCCCGGCCATCCCGCACGGCACCTGGGAGACGATGCGGCAGGGGCGCGACCTGGCCATCCTGGCGACCGGCACCATGGTGCTCCCCGCCGTCGCTGCAGCGGAGGCGCTGCAGCGCGAGGGGATTTCCGCCACGGTGGTGGACTGCCGCTTCATCAAGCCGCTCGACGAGGCCGCGCTGGAGCGCCTGTTCCCGCACCACCGCGCCGTGCTGACGGTGGAGGAGGGGACCGTGGTGAACGGCTTCGGCGCGTACGTGCGCAAGGCCATCGACGATCGCTGGCCGGAAGTGCATGGCGCCTCGATGGGCCTGCCCGACCTGTTCGTGGAGCACGGGGAGCGCGCCGAACTGCTCGCGGAGCTGGGACTGACGCCGGAGGGGATCGTCGCGCGTGCCCGGGTGCTGCTGGGCCGGCCTCTGCGCTCCCTGGCCGAGACGGCGTGAGCGCCCCGCCCGTGACGCGCCGCGTGGGCGTCGTCGGACATTCGGACTACGCGCTGCTGAAGGAAACCCTCGCCCGCCTGGCGGATTTCGCCGGGCGGGAGGGGGTTTCGCTCTTCTACGAGCCGCCGCTGCGCGAGCACGTGGGCGACGGGCAGGAGCTTACGGTCGACGCGTGCCACCGCCTGGACCTGCTGCTGACGCTGGGCGGGGACGGTACTCTGCTGCGCGGGGCGCGGATGGTGGCGCGCGAGGGCGTGCCCGTCCTGGGGGTGAACCTGGGGCACCTGGGATTCCTGACCTCCGCGCCGCGGGACGAGATGGAAGCGGGACTCTCTCGCTGGCTTGCGGGGGAGTTCTCCATCGACGAGCGCCTGGTGCTGCTGGTGCACACCGAGACAGCGGAGGGCGAGCGGGGCAGGGACCACCTGGCGCTGAACGACGCGGTGCTCCACAAGGGCGGCGCCGCGCGTGTGATCCGGCTGAGCATGACGGCCACGCGCGACGTCGTCGGCAGCTACAGCGCCGACGGGATCATCCTCGCCACGCCCACGGGATCGACGGCGTACTCGCTTTCCGCTGGCGGCCCCATCGTCTCACCGACGGTAGACTGCATCATCGCCACGCCCATTTGCCCGCACACGCTCGGCGTCCGCCCGTTGATCCTGCCCGCGGACGAAACGGTGACGGTGGAGGTGCTCTCGCCCACGCAGGAGCTGCTGCTGACCATCGACGGCCAGGAAAGCGAGACGCTGGTCCCCGGCCAGCGCGTTGTCGTGCGCCGCGCGCCGCAGCCCGTGCGCCTGGTGCGCTTCCCC
The DNA here is from genome assembly GCF_036399935.1 of Longimicrobium sp. Lineage (GTDB taxonomy): Bacteria > Gemmatimonadota > Gemmatimonadetes > Longimicrobiales > Longimicrobiaceae > Longimicrobium. Next base: position 21,760 of record NZ_DASWMD010000008.1, on the reverse strand, counting down.
GGGCAGACCTTCTTCTCCACCCTCCGCCGCAAGCTCAAGTGGGGGGATTTGGCGGAGCGGGAGTAGGCACTTTGCTATACAATGTTTGAGCGAGATGGAATGAACATCGATGCCATGGAGAAAGCACTACGCAAACTCCAGAATGCCAGCTCACGACAGCGAAGTGAGCGATACTGCCTGCGTCTTTGGAGCGAGTTCGTCCGCGTTCGCGATGGTGGGCGTTGTGTCCTCTGCGATGATGACGACCGGGTCGTTGCGCACCACATCATCAGGAAGAGCTTCCTTTCCGAAGCAAGGCTCCAAACCGGAAACGGCATCACTCTATGCCGGCTCTGTCACCGAAAGCCACACGAGGCATTCAACCAAAGGCCAGACCTTCGGCTACCGATGGATGCGCAAGGTGGGATGACAATGATCTGATTACCAGGTACTTCGGTCTATTGCTGTCAGATTCGCTCGCTCGCGGATTGGCGCGGGACGACTTCTATCATGTGGATCACCGAGTTTTGCGGAAATTCAAGCGGTTCCAGAGCCTGGATCCCAACTTGGTATTCCCCGGCAGTCCGGTCGCGCAGGCTTTTCTGATTTGGGGGCAAACACCTCGTAGCGCGCTCGACGCGATGATGAAGGCGATAGGTTTCGACGCGCTACCAGATAATTACATGCAGATGCCAGGTATCACGGTATTCTCCTCGGAGTGATGAACTCGGCTAATTGTGTGCATGCGGCGGTGTTGCGCCCTCTTGCAGTCGCTCGATAGCAAAGCTCATTCGATATCGAGCCAAGCTTACGCCAGGCACGCGGGACACAGCCACGGCGAGTTCGTCGGAGATGTCGCTCGCAATGATGTATCCGCGGCACGGTGCATTCCCCAGATTTTTATCGACCCAGCCCATGTAGTACAGCAGTTGGCCAAGCGCCTTGTTGCGGCCTTGGGACAGTTTAAGTTCGATCACTACATGGCGTCCGCTTTTGTCGAGTGCGAGCAGGTCGATGCGCCCGCCGTCGACCGGGAACTCGATACCCTTCAGGTCCCCCGAGTCATACAGCCTCAGGCCGGGCTCGATCCGGTCCAGGTTGCGGGCCAGAAAGTCGCGCAGGTGCGCCTCCAGCGCGAACTCCACTGCTTCATCCACATCTTCGGCTTCACCGCCCTCTGGACTCGGCGGCGGGGCTCCTCCAGCGAGGAACTCCTCGTACTGGGCTTTTATGCGAAGGTAGCGGCGGCGTCTGGTTTCTCCGGCCGGAGTAGCGCCGAATGCCCAGTGTTCCTGTTTGAAGCGCTCGAGGAGGTTGTGCTTCTCGAATAATTCGACAATGTAGCCCCGGCGCAACGATGACGTGTAGGAGGCGTTCCATTGGATTCGCATCTTCCGGATGGCCTCGACTTCCGCTTCAAGCCCGTGGTCTGCTCCAAAGACGTACGCCTCGCGAAGTGACAACGCTTGTGTCTGCTCTTCGGTCATCGCCGCGTTCCGTCTGCTCCGAGGCGGAACCGGGTGAGTAGGTCCAAGCCGCGGTGCATTCTCTCAAAGGGGATGTGCAAGCACTTCTGCTTGGGGAGGTACTGGATCTCGGGACTGCGCCGGCCGAGCAAGTCGGACAGCGGGATCATCCGCAGGCTGCCCCGTACCGGGTGACGCCCACGCCGCTCAAAAATCGCGAACACAACCGAGCTTTCGGTAAGGTGCTGCATCTCTTCATGCCTTTTCACGTGGGAGTACCTCAGCAGGTAGCCGGGAGCATTCCAATCGAAACGTGAATAGCACTTCACCTCCACTTCAGTGTTCCGCGCGTTGCGGATGATAAAGTCGCCACGCTTGATACCGCGGGGGCTGCTCTGGGCGTACTTGTCGAAGCTGTCCCGGTCCTGCGGAATCCTCTCGACGATCCAGCCGCTCTGGTGCGCCAATTCCTCGAACAGCTGTTCCGCTTTTCTACCAGCGGCGAAGTTAGGGTTTAAAAGGCCGCGGATTTGCTCGACTAGTTCAGTCAGGATGTTCATGGTGCAGAATAGCAGTGGAAGGGGAGGGACTCCGTGTCCGAAAGAGAGTAAGATCCGAAAAAGGGCGCAAGACTTGTCGCGTGCTGCTCGATGCCTTTGTAACCAAAATGCTCGCTCCTGCCACCGTGACGCCAGTAAGACACTGGGCGGAGTTGCGATCCTCGTCTGGAGTGGCGATGCTGCTGTCCCCCTAGGCCGCTCTGGTCGCGGCCAAGGTGTTGGCGACGGAACGGCTGGGCGCACGAACCAGGGATGGGAGTGTACGGGGTGAACGGTCGGGGATCGGGGGCAAGGCAGGTTGAGGATCATACCGTTTCCTCAGCCATCATACTTAGGCAACCCGGCCCTTCTCCGAGCCGCCTCCCACTGCTCGTCAACCCCGAGCACACCTACCCATTGTTCGATGTAGTCGACATCTATCGTCGACCGGCGCCGGCGCAGCAACATCGCCGCGTCTTCAACCTGCCGTTCCGACCCACCCACCTTGGCCCACTCGAGCTTCGCGACAATCAGGTCTTCAACGCTCGTGATATCGATGCGAACGCCTTCGATCTCACCGGCCGCACGGCGCTCGAATTCCTCGCGGCTGAACGCCCGGGACTTTCGAACGATCAGGTCGATTTTCCAGCCGGTCGCCAGGTCGATCACGTTGAACTGCCCTTCGCTGCGGACCGCCTCGAGCGCAGCGTTTTCGTCGACGTAGTACTCGGTCCTGGGAAGCTGAAGGACCAATGCGCGTACCTGGTCGGGCGTCGGGGAGATCACGAGATCGATGTCCTGCGTGGCCCGGGGGGCGCCATGGAAGGAACTCGCAAAAGACCCGGTGAGCATGCGCGGGATACCAGCCTGGTCCAGCGCCGCCAGAACACGGCTGAACAGGTCCCGTGTAGTCACCGGAGGATCGGCGGCAGCGGCAGGCCTTCGAACGCGTAGCGCAGCAGCTCGCGCTTGATCTCCCAGTCGGTCCAGTCCGGGTGTTCCTGGCGCAGGCGGGATGCGGCGAGCTCGCGCGCGAACTCGCTCATCTCGATCGCCAGCAGCAGCCGCTGCTCGCCCGTCATCCGGCGGATGATCTCGTCCTGGATGGCCGCGGCTTCCGGGCTGGTGTCGCTCATCGGGGCGGCTTCGCCGGGCGCGCGGGGGCGACGGGGGCCTGCACGGGCGCGACCCTCGGGTCCTGCGGAAAGTTCGCGGGCGGCGGGGTCCGCCGGTCCTGTTCGCTCGGCGGGCGGCGCGGGGGCGGGCCGCCGGGGCGGGGGAACCCGGGACGCCGTTCGCCGGGGGCCATGTTGGCCAGGCTGTCCTTGCGCGGGCGAACCTCGGGCGGAACCGACCCGGGCAGGATGGTCGGAGCACCGCCCAGGGACGGCGGCGGCCGGGCGCCCGCGGAGTCCGGTAATGAACCGGGTGGCGTCGTCGTCAAGCTGTCCACCTTCTTGGCGATCTCCTCCCAGGTGATGGACAGCGTCTCCGCGTCGCGTGCGTGGGCGTTCACCCACGCCTTCATCTGCTTTTCAGTCACGCGCTGCTTCTTGAGCGCGGCGGCGCGGTCGGCATCGGTGGCGTTCGCCGGAAGGGTGCGCACGGCCACGTTGGCCGCCACGAACTTCTCGCGCGCCATCACGTCCGACCGCTTCTCGTCGCCACCGCAGGCGGCGAGCGACAGGGCCAGGAAAACGGGCGTCCAGACGTGACGATCCACCTTCGCCATCAACCTGTAACCTCCTGCGAAATGTGCGGGCAGCACGCCGCCCCTCGTGGCGGTTCCAGTTGAAGCCGATTCGCCGGGTACCGGCTGGCTGAGGCTACCGGCGCCGCACGGGCGTGTCAACCCGCGCGCGTTGCGCGGCCCTTGCGTGGCCCCTAGCTTCGGACCGAACCGACGTAATCTCAACCGGAACCACATGCCAGGCGAACGAATGGCACGTTCATCCACACGCACGCGGGCGCTCCCCGCCGTGTTCGCGGCACTGGTGGCCGCGCAGGCGCTCGCCGCCCAGCAGGCGCCCCCGTCGCCCGCCGAGGTGCTGGGCCATCAGCTGGGCGAGCGGTTCACGCCCTACGCCGGCGTGCAGCGCTACTCGCAGGCGCTGGCGCAGGCCTCGGAGCTGGTGGACTACCGGCCCTACGGCAGGACACCGGAAGGCCGCGAGCTGTTCCAGCTGGTGATCGCGTCGCCGCAGAACCTGCAGGCGCTGCCGGGCATCCTGGCCGCCAACGCCGAGCTCACCCGGCCCGAGACGCCGGCCCCGCGCGCCGCCCAGATCGCCGCGACCAATCCCGCCGTGGTGTACTTCAGCTACGGCGTGCACGGCAACGAGACCTCGTCGAGCGAGGCGGCCCTGTACACGGCGTGGGACCTGGCCCGCGGCGCCCCCGAGGTGCGCGGCGTGCTGGATTCGGTGGTCGTCATCATCGACCCCGTCGCCAATCCCGACGGCCGCGACCGCTACGTGCAGTGGTTCCAGTCCGTTTCGGGCGCGCGGCCCAACGTGAACCCGCAGGCGCGAGAGCACCGCGAGCCGTGGCCTGGGGGGCGCTTCAACCACTACCTGTTCGACCTGAACCGCGACTGGTCGTGGGTCACGCAGCCCGAGACCAGGGCGCGGCTGGCCACCTGGTTCCAGTACAACCCGCAGGTGCACGTGGACTTCCACGAGATGTACTACAACTCGTCGTACTTCTTCTTTCCCGCGGCGGCGCCCATCAACCCCATCTACCCGGAGCACATCCTGGAGTGGGGACGGCGCTTCGGGCAGGGGAACGCGCGGGCGTTCGATGCGCAGGGGTGGCCCTACTACACCGGCGAGGCGTTCGACCTGTTCTACCCCGGCTACGGCGACTCGTGGCCCAGCCTGACCGGCGCCGTGGGGATGACGTACGAGCAGGCGGGGCACGGCGCGGCGGGGCTGGCCATCCAGCAGGAGTCCGGCGACACGCTGACGCTTCACGACCGCGCCCAGCACCACCGCACCAGCGGCCAGGCCACCCTGCGCACCGCGGCGACGGGCAAGAGCAGGCTGCTGCTGGACTACGCCGAGGGCCAGCGCGGCGCCGGGCGCGGCGAGCGCGACTTCCTGCTGGTGCCGGGCGACGACCCCACGCGGGTGGAGTCGATGGTGAGCCACCTGCGCCGCCAGGGGATCGAGGTGGAGCGTGCCACCTCGGGCTTCTCCACGGGCGCCGACCCCTTCCCCGGCTTCACCGACCGCACGCAGTTCCCCACGGGCACGTACCGGGTGCGCGCCCGCCAGCCGATGGGGCGCCTAGCCATCACCCTGCTGCAGCCCGAGACGGAGCTGCGCGCCGAGTACTCGTACGACGTGAGCGCCTGGTCGCTGCCGTACGCGTACGGCGTTGCGGCCTTCCGCGCCCCGGCCGGCGCGGGCGGCGGATGGGCCCCGGTGCCCGCCCCCGCGGGCGAGGCCGTGACGGCGCAGGTGCCCGCGGCCGGCTACGGGTGGCTGGTCGCACCCGGCGGTGCAGCCGCGGGGCCGATGGTGCGCTTCCTGGCGGCTGGCGGACGCGCGAGCGTGGTCACCAAGCCGTCCACCTACGCGGGGCGGCGCTGGCCGGCGGGCACGTGGTTCATCCCGGCGCGCGGCGACTCGGTGCAGGCGCGCCTCACCCGGGCCGGGCTGGGCGGCATGGCCGTGCCGGTGGCGTCGGGGCTGGCGGAGAGCGGCATCGACCTGGGGAGCGAGAACGTGATCGGCCGCAGGCTGCCCCGCGTGGCGGTGATCGGCGGCGAGGGCGTGGCGCCCACCTCGTTCGGGGCGCACTGGTTCTTTCTGGAGCAGGAGATGGGGATGCCGTTCGACGCCGTGCTGGGCAGCGAGCTGGCTTCGCTGGACCTGTCGGAGTACGACGTCCTGGTGCTCCCCGACGCGTCGCCGCGCGCCCTCCGCGGGGCCGACGAGGCGCTGAAGACCTGGATCCAGAACGGCGGCCGCCTGGTCGCCGTCGCCGGCGGCGCCGAGGTGGCCGCCGGCATGGCCGACATCAAGGTGCGCGAGCGCGGCCAGGCGGACAGCGCGCGCGGTGGCGTGTCGCGCTTCCTGGAGGGCCGCGAAGAGCGCCAGCGGCGCGAGTGGCGGCAGGAGGTGCCCGGGGCCATCCTCCCCGTGCGGCTGGATCCCGCGCACCCGCTGGCCTTCGGCGCGGGGCTGGACGGGCGCCCGGGCGAAACCTTCGCCCTGCACGCGGGGACGCTGGTCTTCGAGCCGGCCGAGAACGTGGAGACGGTCGCCTACTTCCCGGCCCGGCTGAACCGCATCTCGGGCGTCATCAGCCCCGAGAACGTGCGGCGCCTGGAGGAGGGCGCGTGGGTGGTCACGCGGCGCATGGGGCAGGGAAGCGTGGTGCTGTTCGCCGACGACCCGCTCTTCCGCCTGTTCTGGCGCTCCACCAACCCGCTGTACGTGAACGCCATCCTGCTGGGGCCGTGAAGCTGCGGGCGATCCATGCGTGATGAAGAGCGGCGCCTCGGACGGTTCGGGGCGCCGCTCTGTTTCCATGCGGCCGAGCTTGTCGGGTTCCCGCATCATGGCCCAAAGCTCACGCTGAACACACCTCCGCCGACACAGGTGGTACGTAGATGATCCACAGAGGCCCGCACCCCTTGTCGTGGGGAGCGGGCTGGTTCACGTTGGGCGCCGTCTACGTCGTTCACTTGTAGCTGCTCGCGTTGAGAGATGCCCACGTACTACTACGGCACCATCCCGGTGCTCGCCTGGATCCTGAACCACTACTTCTACGGCGGCGTGCACTACGCCTGGCTGGCGGAGAGCTTTCTGCCGCCGCCCGTCAATCCTCGCTCATCCAACCCGCACAACATCTACGGCGAGCTGATGGACGCGTGGCGCCACCGCGACCCGTTCAACCATTACGTACGTGGTGGGCGGGAGGCTCTCGAGAACGGTGTGGCCGCCAAGGTCGATTCACATCGCGTCGACCGGATCGCTGGAGAGCGGCTCAAGGCCGTATGCGCGAACGTCAGCGTTGAACTGTTCTTCCCGGTAGTGTACCGTGTAGACGTCGATCAGATCGACCCGGACCGGCGACGAATCGCCAACTCCGGGCTCGATGGCTCTCTCGAAGTCCTGATCGCTGACCTGACTGAGCAGGAATTCGACTTGCTGTTTGCCGATAACAGGGTGGATGCGCTGTTTCGGCTCCTGTTCGTGGACGAGGTGTCTGGCCTTCGCCGGACCCCGCCGAGTTCGGTGCTGAACATGCTCGAAGAGAGGTGCCCACGATGAAAGTGATGGAGTACTCCAGGCTTGCCCCGGCTGAGATGGCGTTTCTCGCCGATCCGGAGAACCGTGAACTCGCGGGTCACTGGCGGTTGGCCCGAGCTTCCGTGTCAGCAATGGTGGGCTTTTGCAGCTGGAACTATCCGCGCCCGCTCTATTACGAAGGTCCTGAACAGGAATGGGCGGATGCCGCGAAGCACCTCGAGGCACTGAGGGGAACCCCGGTGTACGAGCGTCTCGCCGACAACATCGAGGTGGGCCGTGAGATCTGGCTCGAGGGCGTCGCCCACGGGCACACCGACCATCTGCACGAGATCGCGGATGCGTTTCTGGACGCCGCGAGAGACGATGAGATGTACCTCCACTATTTCCCGCACGAGCCGCCGCCGCGGCCGCAGTACGGAGCGCGATAACAGCGGCCCCGCCGATCAGGAGCGATCGGCGGGGCCGCTGCTTTATGCGAGAAACCCTGCCGTGGACTGACGGGATGGCAGTCTGGACAGGGCATGCTTCTTGTCTTTCCCGTCGTCAGCAAGGCCCGGCGGCGGTATCGAACTTCGCGTGCCGCTGGGCTACTCATAAATCACGATGACCAGAGAAGTTAGAAGCCTATGATCAACTTCGATCGATTGACTGTCAAATCGACAGAGGCCATTCAGTCCGCCGCGAACGAGGCGCGGAAGGCAGGCAACCCGTCCATTGAAGACCTTCACCTGCTTTCGGCGCTGATCGGGCAGGCGGAGGGGATCGTCGTGCCCATCCTGCAGAAGGTGGGGGTGAACGTCACCCGCCTTCGCACCGAGGTGGAGGCCGCGTCGGCGCGGCTGCCCAGGCAGTCGGGCGGCTCGCAGCCCACCATCTCGCGCGAGCTGAACGAGGCGCTGGACCGGGCCGAGGACGAGGCCCGCAAGCTGGGCGACGAGTACGTGAGCACCGAGCACCTGCTGCTGGGGCTGGCCGACAAGGGCTTCAGCACGCGCGACCTGCTCAAGGCGCAGGGTGCCGGGGCCGACGCCCTGCGGCAGGCGCTGGAGCAGGTGCGCGGCTCGCACCGTGTGACGGACCAGAGCCCGGAGGACAAGTACCAGGCGCTGCAGCGCTTCAGCACCGACCTCACCGAGCGCGCGCGCCGCGGCAAGCTGGACCCGGTGATCGGCCGGGACGAGGAGATCCGCCGCGTGGTGCAGGTGCTCAGCCGCCGCACCAAGAACAACCCGGTGCTCATCGGCGAGCCGGGCGTGGGCAAGACGGCCATCGTCGAAGGGCTGGCGCAGCGCATCATCAACGGCGACGTGCCCGAGGGGCTGCGCGACAAGACGCTGATCTCGCTCGACATCAGCGCCATGCTGGCGGGCGCCAAGTTCCGCGGCGAGTTCGAGGAGCGCCTGAAGGCCGTGCTCAAGGAATTGAGCGACTCGCAGGGCAAGTTCATCGTTTTCATCGACGAGCTCCACACCATCGTGGGCGCGGGCAAGACCGAGGGCTCGCCCGACGCCGGCAACATGCTGAAGCCGGCGCTGGCCCGCGGCGAGCTGCGCGTGGTGGGCGCGACCACCCTCGACGAGTACCGCCAGTACATCGAAAAGGACGCGGCGCTGGAGCGGCGCTTTCAGCCGGTGTTCGTGGGCGAGCCGTCGGTCGAGGACACCATCGCCATCCTGCGGGGCCTCAAGGAGCGCTACGAGGTGCACCACGGCGTGCGCATCACCGACCCGGCCATCGTGGCGGCGGCGACGCTTTCCAACCGCTACATCGGCGACCGCTTCCTGCCCGACAAGGCCATCGACCTGATCGACGAGGCCGCCAGCCGCCTGCGCATCGAGATCGACTCGCTGCCCCAGGAGATCGACGAGGTGGAGCGCCGCATCATGCAGCTGGAGATCGAGCGGCAGGCGCTGGGGCGCGAGAGCGATGCCGAGTCGCGCGAGCGGCTGCAGCGGCTGGAGCAGGAACTGGCCGAGCTGCGCGAGCGCTCGTCGGGGATGAAGGCGCAGTGGCAGGCCGAGAAGGCGGCCATCCAGCTGATGCGCCAGAAGAAGGAGAAGCTGGACGAGCTGAAGGTGGAGCTGGACCGAGCCAGCCGCACGGGCGACCTGAACCGCGCGGCCGAGATCCAGTACGGGCAGATCCCCTCGCTGCAGAAGGAGATCGAGCAGGACGACGCGCGCCTTCACGAGCTGCAGAAGACCTCGCGCTTCCTGAAGGAAGAGGTGGACAGCGACGACATCGCCGAGGTGGTGGCGCGGTGGACGGGCATTCCGGTCAGCCGCATGGTGCAGAGCGACCGCGAGCGGCTGGCGAAGCTGGACCAGCACCTGAACAAGCGGGTGATCGGCCAGCCGGAGGCCACGGAGGCCGTCGCCAACGCCGTGCGCCGCAGCCGCGCGGGAATGCAGGACCCCAACCGGCCCATCGGCAGCTTCATCTTCCTGGGGCCGACGGGAGTCGGGAAGACGGAGACGGCGCGCGCCCTGGCCGAGTTCCTCTTCGACGACGAGGAGGCCATGGTGCGCATCGACATGTCGGAGTACATGGAGAAGCACGCCGTCAGCCGCCTCGTCGGTGCGCCCCCGGGGTACGTGGGCTACGAGGAGGGTGGCCAGCTGACCGAGGCCGTGCGCCGGCGCCCATACTCCGTGGTCCTGTTCGACGAGATCGAAAAGGCGCACCCGGACGTGTTCAACATCCTGCTGCAGATCCTGGACGACGGCCGGGTGACGGACAGCCAGGGGCGGATGGTGAACTTCCGCAACGCGGTCATCATCATGACCAGCAACCTCGGCAGCCCGCTGATCCTGGAGCGCGCGGCGGAGCTGGCGGACCGGACCACGGCCGTGGGGGTGGAGAACGCGGTGATGGCCGAGCTGCGGCGCCACTTCCGCCCGGAGTTCCTGAACCGCGTGGACGAGACCATCGTCTTCCGCCCGCTGGGCCGTCCGGAGCTGAAGACCATCGTCGACCTGCAGTTGAAGCGGCTGGAGGGGCTGCTGGCGGACCGCAAGCTGGCGCTGCGGGTGACGGACGCGGCGCGCGAGCTGATCGCCGAGGAGGGCAACGATCCAGCCTACGGTGCCCGTCCGCTGAAGCGCGCCATCCAGCGGCTGGTGCAGAACCCGCTGGCGCTGCACGTGCTGGAGGGCGAGTTCGAGGAGGGCGACACGGTGGAGGTGGACGCCGAGGCGGGGCGGATCGCCTTCCGCCGCGGCGGCGAGGAGCCGGCGGAGGCCCGGGCCGCGTAACCGGACTTCGTCACCGCGGAAGGCGCGGGAACACGGAAAGGACGCGGAGGGCCCTGTGCGGTCCCCGCGTCCTTTCCTCGCTTCCCGCGTCCTCCGCGTGAGGCTGAATCCCTATTTCAGCTCAATCCCGTGATCGCGAACGTGATGCTCTGCGGGAGCGCGGTGCCGTAGTTGATGTTCGTGGAGAAATTCCCCTGGTCGTCGAACGGATACCCGTAGACCAGGCCGTTGATGCTGATGCCGTTGGTTGGGTCGGCACTCAGGTTCTGATGCAGGAACGCCGAGAAGAGGTTGGAGTTGACGAACCCGGCAGCCGATGCGTCGTTCCACGACGGATACAGGAGAAACGGCGCGCCGTTCACCGGCTGCGTTGGAAGCGGCGCGTTCGTGTCGGTGAACCCGGTCACCGGGGGACTCGTGGTGTTCGCGAGGGCCTGGACGAGTTCGATGGGTCCGGTGCCCATCTGGCGATAGACGTTCGCCTGCTTGTACAGGGCGGCGGGCTGGGGGTACCAGGCGAGTGCCACGGCTCCCGTTTCGGCGAGCGTGATCGTCTGCGGCCAGGAGAGGGCAGACTCGCTCCCGTCGTTCAGGGTGCCCGACAGGTAGTACGTGTAGGTGCCCGCCGCCAGAGTGCCGCCGGGTGTGCTCTGGGGCGCCTGCGAAAAGCCGTACAGGCAGGTGTACCCCTGTGGCGCGACGGCGAACGCGTAGCCGGTGGCGACGCCCCGGTTCAACGCCGACACGATCACGTTCTGGAGGTTGGTCAGCGCGTTCGCGGCAAGCACGGAATAGGAACCCTGCTGAGCCAGCGCATCGGGATCTTGCGGGGTGGCGAAGGTGCCGGCGCAAGCAAAGACCATCTGGCTGGGACTGTAGCTCGCGTTGCTCAGCCAGGACGGGGCGGGGGGCAGCGTGTAGCTGCCGCTGGCGAACGGGATGGAGGAAAGGCCGGTGTTCCCCGTGAAGTACGGGAAGTAGAGGTTCACCACCGCGCCCTGGTATTCGCCCTTCGTCAGGCTGCTCGCGCCGGCGAGGTTCGTGTTGGACTCGTTCGTCGCGTCATAGGCGTTCCCCACCAGTTGAAGAACCTTGTAGGTCTGCGTTCCGTCGCCCCATGTCCACGTGGCGCTGATGGGCTGGCTGGCGCCCGTCTGGTCGATGTAGGTGAGGGCGGTGATCGCGGTGCCCTGACTGGGCATTACGTCGACCACGTTTCCGGTCCACAGCGTCCCGTTTGGGCCGTTGTTCTGATTGGACTGGAAGAGGGCGAACGGGTTCTTCGGGCCGAAGTGCGCGAAGAACTGCTGGAGCGGCCCGTCGAACCACGTGGAGAGGGCGCTGAATCCGTACGAGGACGCCTTGGGCGCCTGCGAGCCCACGCTGGTGCTGGTGTCGACATAGACGTATCCCTGCTGCGCGTTCCACTCGGCGATGCTCTGTTGGGTCAGGAGCCCGTAGTTCGCTGCTGGCGGAGCGGCCGGAGGGGTGGTCCCGGCATTCGCGGGCGGCTGGGAAGCACGGTACAGGTTGATTCCGGTGGCGCCCGGATTCGCCGGCGTATACGCAGCCGGACTGCCATTGCTCTGCCAGCCGATGTTGATTTGCTTCGCCTGTGGCTTCCCCGAAGCGTTCAGCAGGAATCCGCCGAACACGCCCTGGGAGGTGGGGGCTGTCTCCCCGCTGGGCGAGGTTTCCGAAGCCAGGTAGAAGTACGTGTTGTTCGTGGCGAAGGGCTCGGAGGTGGCCGGTGCCCCCGCCGGCGACACATAGCTCGGAGCGTTCGGCGGTACGATGCCCTGCAGGACGTCTTGCGGCGCCAGCAGGCGGAGCTGCTGCACGCTCCCGGCGATGGTCTGCCGGCCGTAGACGAGGCATTCATGGAACGGAGTCCCGGCTGGAAACGTGGCGGCGAACCGGCTGAAGACCGTGGCCTGCGGAACCGTGCTGCCGACCAGGGCCAACGGGAAAGGAGCGCTGCTGCTGTCCACGGCGTAGGTGAAGCCCACCTGGTCCACGTTGGAGATGTCGATGTCCAGCGACCCGGCGGTGGTGTACGTGAACTCGAAGAGGCTGTAGAGATCGTTCGGATTGGTGGACGTCGTCGGAGAAGCAGGGCCGGTGGGGCTGACGGGGATGCCCGAGGAGCCCCCGATGAACATTGCGACCACGCCCGATTGCAGGTATTGCGTGGCGGAGAGGCTTACGGTGGACCATACCTCCCCGGTATAGCTCCCCTTGTCGGGGGTCAGGTCGTTGAGGGGCGTCGTGTCCTGCCCGCTGGTGGAGCCGAAAGGGGTGTAGCCGGACGCGGATTGATTCCAGTACATCCACGTCTGGGTTGCGGGATCCTGTCCATAGATGGCGATCAGGAATCCCCGGTTGGCGACGTCGACGGGAATCACGAACGTCCAGGAAGGAAAGGCGGGGTTCGTGCTCGACACGGCAAGGTCCGGCGAGACGGCAGGTGCTGTGAGTGTGCTCATGATGGTTGCTCGGCGGTGGGAAGGAGTTCGGCGGACGGGACGCCGGCAAGAAGCGGCTGGTTGTGTGCACTCTGGAGGTAAACGGAGGGATCCGGAGGGATGATCGCGCGGTGTGGGAACGGCCGGCCGTTCCGCCGGTGTGGGATGCAGGAACTGTAGTCGGCGCACGCCCCGGTCTGCAAGACTTTTGTTGTCGGGTTTGGCTCCGCGCACGTCGCGGGCGCTCCTTTGTGCCTCCCACGTTTGCGTCATCACACTTTCGCGTTTTCGCGCTTTCGTGTACACTGTCGGGATGGCCGAACGCGTGCCGTGCGTCCGGTCTCGCCCCGTCCCCTCCCCTCGAGGTCCCGTGCGTTCCTGGAAACTGGTTGCTCTGGTGCTGGTCGCGCTTCCACTGGGCGCGTGCGGAGGCGGCGGCGCGGGTGTGGGCGGCGGGCCCGCCCCGGCCGGCGTGCAGGCCGCGGCGCCCGCGTCGGCCGTCGAGCAGTTCATGGGCTTCGCCAAGCAGGAGCGCTTCACCGAGATGGGCTACCTGTTCGGATCCACCCGCGGCCCCCTGGCAGAGTCGCAGGCCCCGCAGCGGGTCGCCCGGCGCATGCAGGCCATCGCGCGGGTCATCCGCCACGACTCGTTCTCGCTCAGCGGCATGGTGCCCACGCCGGGCCGCCCCAACGCGCGCACCATCATGGTCGAGATGCGCCAGGGCCGCCGCACCGTGCAGGTGCCCTTCGTCGTCGTGCAGGGACCGGGCGGCTCGTGGCTGGTGGAGCAGGTGGACCTGGAAGCCATCTCGCGCGAGCAGACCCGCCGCAGCTGACCGGCGCGGACGGGTAGCAAACGGCGGCACGAGGGCGATGCGCTCTCGTGCCGCCGTTCGTTTCTTTCCGCGGTCAGTGCCCGCCGGCCTGCAGCAGCTCGGTGAGCACGCCGCCGGTGGACTTCGGGTGGATGAACGCCACCAGGTGCCCCGCGGCGCCGGGGCGGGGCGACTCGTCGATCAGCTGCCGCCCCTCGGCGCGGTAGCGGTCCAGCTCGGCGGCCAGGTCGGGGACGCGGTAGCACAGATGGTGCATGCCCGGGCCGCGCTTCGCCAGGAATTTGGCGACGGCCGAATCGTCGCGGGTGGGGGCCAGCAGCTCCAGGCGACCCTCGCCGGTGCCCAGGAAGACGACCTCCACCCCCTGGGATTCCACCCGCTCGCGGCCGTGCCCCTTGTGGCCGGTGATAGATTCGAAGACGGGGAGCGATTCGTCCAGCGAGTGCACCGCGATTCCCACGTGGTCCAGCGCCCGCTCGGTCAAGGAGACCTCCGATGTCGGTTCAGGGTATACGAAATTCGTGATGACAGGCCAGCCGCTACAGGATAGCGGCTGCGGCACCGGGCCCGCGAGGCCCATGAACGCGGAAGGAATATTCAAATGGCTGATAGCGAAAACCTCATGGAGATCACCGACGGCAACTTCCAGTCGGAAATCGCCGGCGCCCAAGGGCTCGCGATGGTCGACTTCTGGGCGGAGTGGTGCGCCCCCTGCCGCCTGATCGGCCCGTCCGTGGCCCAGCTGGCGGACCAGTACGCCGGCCAGGTGAAGGTGGGCAAGCTGGACGTGGACAACAACCAGCGCACCGCCGCGCAGTTCAACGTGCGCTCCATCCCCACGATCCTGTTCTTCAAGGACGGCCAGGTGGTGGACACCATCGTCGGCGCGCAGCCCAAGCAGATGCTGGAGCGCAAGCTCCAGGAGCACCTGGGCGTCTGAACGCTGGATTGATCAGGGCCGGGGCCGCGCGCCCCGGCCCTTTCTCGCATTCCGCCCCGCGGATTGCGGATTGCCATCCCCCGAAAACTCCCGTCCGGCCGCACCCGATTGCGCCGCAACGACTTGCGCCCGGGCACGGAACGTGACCCGCTTCTCCAGTCCGATCCCTCTCCATCGGCCGGCTGAGCGCCCATGATCTACCGCTTTCCCGCGGATTCCGCGTACCTGCCGCGGACGAAGCTCTCCTACGTGAACCTTCCCGGCATCCTGAGCGACGGGAAGCGCGATCGCTCCGCGCGCGTGCCCGGCTACGTGGCCGTGCAGCTGGGGGAACGCTGCTTCCTCGTGTTCCTGCGCGGGGGCGAGCCGTTCTTCGCGGCCCGCATCCATCCGGGCGGGCGCGGGCCGGCGGCGCTTTCCGAGGTGCTGCGCCTGTGCGCCACGGAAAGCGAGCGCGGCGAGGGCGGGCAGATCGGGTACTACGGCGCGTCCGAAGACCAGCTGCGGGCGATGGCATCCACCCTTTCCACCGAGCCGCTTCCCTGGGCCGAGCCGCTGGACGCCGCCCGCCCGGAGCGGCTGTTTCCGCTGCTGCGCGAGCGTTCCTTTTCCGGCGTGCTGGAGCTGACGGATGACGGGCGCCACCACTACCTGTCGTTCGACGACGGCGCGTTCCGCACCGGCTGGTTCAGTGAGCGCGACGCCAGGGTGCCCATCCCCGACTTCCTGCGCACCGTCTTCGACGTCGGCGCCGGGCTGAAGGCCACGCTGTACCCGCGCCTCGCCGAGCTGCCCGTGCTGGCCGGACCGGGGTTCGTGGACCTGTACCGGCGGATGATCGGCGGCACCCTCCGCGAGGTGGCGCTGGCCACGGGGCGCGAGTCTGCCCTGGCCATGCTGCAGCGCGGGCAGGGGCTGGCGGCCATGGAGCACCCGGTGGTCGCCGCGTTCGACATCACCCCCGAGGGGCGCGTGGCGGGCGATCCCGTTGCCTCGCCCACGGCGCTGACCGACGGGGTGGCCGCCTGGCTGACCGAGGTTCTCATCTCCGCGTCGGACCATCACGGGGTGGATCCCGCCGCGCTGGTGGAGCGGGTGGCGCGCGACAGCCGGTTCGTGCTGCAGGAGCAGGGCTTCTTCGCCCGGCTGCCCTGGGCCGTGGCGCTCTGAGCGTGCCGGCGCTTTCCATCGTCAGCACGCCCATCGGCAACCTGGGAGACATCACCCGGCGCGCGGCCGAAACCCTGGCCGCGGCCGACGTGGTGCTGGCCGAGGACACGCGGCGCACCGGGGGCCTGCTGAAGCACCTGGGCATCGAGACGCGGCTGATGTCGGCCCACGAGCACAACGAGGCCTCGCGCGCGTCGCTCGTGGTCACCATGCTGCGCGAGGGCAAGAACGTGGCGCTCGTCTCCGACGCGGGAACGCCGCTGCTTTCCGATCCCGGGGCCCGCATCGTCCGCGAGGTGGTGGATGCGGGCTTCGACGTCGTCCCCATCCCCGGCGCCTCCGCCCTGCTCTCCGCGCTGGTGGCATCGGGGATCGAGGCGGAGTCGTTCACCTTCCACGGCTTTCCGCCGCGGAAGGGGCCCGAGCGCGCCGAGCTGCTGGAGGAGATCGCCGCCTCCCCGCGCGCCTCCGTGCTGTACGAGTCGCCCAACCGCGTCGGCAGGCTGCTCGCGGACCTGGCGGAGGCGGCCGGGGGCGAGCGGCGGGTGTGCGTGGCGCGCGAGCTGACCAAGATGCACGAGCAGTTCGTGCGCGGCACCCTGGCCGACGTCGCCGCCCGTTACGCCGATGCCGAGGTGCTGGGCGAGATCGTCGTCGTGGTTGCGGGCCGCTCCGTGGACGCCGCGGCGGAGGGCGAGGTGGATGCGCTCGCCGCCCGCTCCGTCGCCGACGCGCTCCTGGCGAAGGGGCAGTCGCCCAGCGCGATCGCGAAGGAGCTGCGCCGGCGGATGGGCATCTCCCGCAACGAAGCCTACCGCATCGCCCAGGAAGCCGCGGGCGGGTAGCCGCGGGCGCCGTCACCAGGAGTCGCCGATGGAAGCACGCGCCGACGCATCGTCGGAAAGGGTCCCCGCCGTGGCCATCGCCCCGGACGGGGACCTTCGCGCGCGCGTGGACCGGCTGAACGACGAGGCCTGGGCGCTGCGGCACGTGCGGCCCGAGCGTGCCCAGGTCCTGCTGGCGGAGGCGCTGCGCCTCTCGGCGGACGGGGCGTACGCGCCGGGCGCGGCCCTGGCCTTACGGACGCGGGGGCAGATCCGCTACTACACGGGGTCCGACTACGACGGCGGGATGGCCGACTGCCGGCGGGCGCTGGAGATGCTGGAGGCCGCGGGCGAGGAGCGGGGCCGCGCGGACGCGATGAACGGCATCGGGTGCATTCACCTGCGGCTGGGCGAGCATGCCGAGGCCATGCGCCACCACCTGCGCGCGCTGGAGATCCAGCGGCGGTCGGGCGACCGGGCGGGCGAGGGAAGCTCGCTCAACCACCTGGGCAACGTCAGCTACCGGCTGGGCGACTACGGCCAGGCCCTGGAGTACTACCACGCCGGCCTGCAGGTGCACGAGTCCGTGGGCGATGCGGTGGGCGTCAGCTACTCGCTCAACAACATCGGCATCGTGCACGGGCAGATGGGCGAGCCCCGTCACGCGCTGGAGTACATGCTTCGCGCCCTGAAGGCCAACGAGGACGGCGACCGCCAGCTCGCGGGCGTGTCGATGGTCAACGTGGGCATGGCGTACGCGGCCATGGGCGACGACGACCGCGCCCTGCACTACCTGCGGCGTGCAGCCGTCCAACTCCGCGAAACCGGCGCCCGGGACGGCGAGGCCAGCTGCGTCCGCGACATCGGCGCGCTGCACGAGCGGCGGGGGGATCTTGTCGCGGCGATGGATTCGTACGAGGCCAGCGTCGACACCACGCGCGCGCTGAGGTCGCGCGCGTACCTGGCCGAAGCGCTGATCTCGCGCGGCGCGCTGCGCGCCCGCATGGGCGACGTCGCGGGAGGGCTGGCGGATGTGCGCGAGGCGCTGTCCATCGCCGAATCGCTCGACGCCAAGCCACTGGTGTACACGGCGCACGAGGCCGCCGCCCGGGTCCTTGAGGCGAAGGGCGACGCGGCGGGCGCCCTACATCACCACCGCGCGTACCACGCCGTGTGGACGGAGGTGTTCAACGCCGGGACCAACGCGCGGGTCAAGGCGGTGCTGGTGCGGGCCGAGGTGCAGCAGGCGCAGCGCGAGGCCGAGCTCCTGCGCGCCAAGAACGACGAGCTCACGGCCGCATACGCCCGCCTGCGGGCGGGGGACGAGGAGAAGGGGCGGCTGCTGGACCAGCTGAGCGCGCAGGCCGCCGAGCTGGAGCGGCAGACGCGCGAGGACGCGCTGACGGGGCTTTCCAACCGCCGCGACCTGGACGACCGCCTGGGCGCGGAGTGGGAGCGAGCCCGGCGCTTCGGCCGCGCGCTGTCGGTGGCCATGGTGGACGTGGACCACTTCAAGCGCGTGAACGACCGGTTCAGCCACGCCGCGGGCGATCAGGTGCTGCGGACCGTCGCCCGCATTCTTCGCGAGCACACGCGCGGCGTGGACGTGGTGGCACGCTACGGCGGCGAGGAGTTTTGCCTGGTGATGGTGGAAACCGACCCCGCCGCCGCACGCGGCCTCTGCGAGCGTCTTCGCGCCGGGGTGGAGGCTCATCCCTGGTCGGAAATGCGCCCGGGACTGTCGGTGACAATCAGCATCGGCATCGCGGGCCACCTGGAGGCCGACGCTCCCGAGGCCCTGCTCGCCATCGCCGACGCGCGCCTCTACTCCGCCAAGCACGCCGGCCGCAACCGCGTCTGCGCTTCCTGAGCTCGTCCTCCCGTCGATACCGCGCTCGGCGGGGAGGTGTTAGCTTCCTCGCCGGGCGCGTGCCGTTGACGGCGTCCACTCCCGCGGGAACGTGCTCACCGTTATCATTGTACCGAACGCATGCCGAAGGACAGGGTGATCTTCCAGGATGAGCAGGGACGGGGCTGGCTGGTGGAAATCCAGTACGGCCACCCCTCGCCGACGGAGCTGGGCATCTACGCGGCGCGCTTCCAGTGCCCCGAAGACCCCGCCGAGCCCGTGCGCGTGGGCTTCCTGCAGATCGACGCCGTGGAGAGCGGCGACGAGGAGATGCTTCGCGACGCGCTCGCCGAGAGCGACCCCGCCGAAGCCATCGGCTGAGGCCGTTCGAGCGGGCTGAACGATCGAGAGCCCGCCATCAACCCTGAAGGACCAACCCAGTAGTGGAAACCCGGCGATCCGCCGTCGACCTCTTCCTGAGCCCCGTGGCCGCCGAGCTGCTGAGGCGCGAGATCGCTCGCGCGCGCGGCAATGAGGTGTGCTTCGTCGCGCGCGTCGCCGAGGGGGGCGAGGTGGTGGAGCCGAAGGTGGTCGCCCGGGGCCACGCCTCCGCGGTGCTGGCGCTGGTGAAGAATCCCGAGGCCGGCGGGCTGCTGATCCACAACCATCCGTCCGGCATCCTGGAGCCGTCGGAAGCGGACTTCGGGGTGGCGGCGCGGCTGTGGGAGCAGGGGCTGGGGTTCGCCATCATCGACAACGACGCGAGCGAGATGTACGTCGTCGTCGAGCCGCCGGACCCTGACGAGCACGAGCCGCTGGACCTGGACGCCATCGACGCCGACCTGGGCCCCGGCGGCCCGCTCGCCGGCCGCCATCCCCGCTACGAAGACCGCCCGCAGCAGCGCGCGCTCTCGCGGATGATCGGCCAATTGTACAACGACGGCGGCGTGGGCGTGGCCGAGGCGGGAACCGGAACGGGCAAGTCGGTGGCGTACCTGCTTCCCGCCATCCGCTGGGCCATCCAGAACCGCGAGCGCACGGTCGTATCCACCAACACCATCAACCTGCAGGAGCAGCTGGTCGAGAAGGACCTGCCGCTCCTGCGCCGCGCCCTGGGGCAGCCCTTCCGATTCACGCTGGTGAAGGGGCGCAGCAACTACGTCTCCATCCGCCGCGCGCTGCTGGCCAAGGAAAGCGCCGCGACGCTCTTCGAACCCGAAAAGCAGGCGGAGCTGCAGGGGCTGCTGGAGTGGATGAACAAGACCGACGACGGCAGCCTGAGCGACCTGCCGTTCCGCCCGTCGTCGGAGGTGTGGGACGAGGTACAGTCGGAAACGGACGTGTGCCTGCGCGCCAAGTGCCCGCACTACGAGGACTGCTTCTACCAGCGCGCGCGCCGCGAGGCGGCCTCGGCCGACATCGTGGTCGTCAACCACCACCTGCTCTTCAGCGACCTGGCCGTTCGCCGCCAGCAGGGCAACTACACGGCGCCCGCCGTGCTGCCCCAGTACAAGCGGCTGATCCTGGACGAGGCGCACAACCTGGAAGAGGCGGCGACCAGCCACCTGGGCTCCACCGTCAGCAAGCGCGGCCTGTTCCGCACGCTCCGGCGGCTGGAGATGCGCGGCAAGGGGCTGCTGCCGGCGTTCCGCGTGTCCATCGCCGCGGTGAAGAACGACCTGATCGCCCAGTCGGCGCTGGACCTGATCGACGAGCGCATAACCCCCGCGCTGGACGGCGCGCGCGACCGGGGCGCGACCGTCTTCTCGTTCCTGGGCGACGTGTTCCTGGGCGGCGACCCGCTGATCCGCCTGGAAGACAACTTCGACGCGCACCCCATCTGGGCGCTGGGGCTGGACGAGGCGCTGACGGGGCTGCTGGACAACCTGAAGGACCTGCTGGGCGGGATGGAGCAGCTGCGCGAGCGCATTGCCGCCGACGAGCAGCTGAAGCAGGGGGTGGAGCCGCAGCTGGTGGAGCTGCGTGGGGCGGCGGGGCGCATCGAGGCGGCCATGGACGCCCTGCGCTCCGGCCTGCGCCCGGGCGAGAGCAAGATGAAGATGGTGCGGTGGATGGAGCGCCAGCCGCCACGGGACGGGCGCGAGGCCAACCTGACCATCAACGCCGCGCCGCTGGACCTGGCGTGGGTGCTTCGCGACGCGCTCTTCGAGAAGATCCCCACCGTCGTCCTGACGTCGGCGACGCTGGCGACGCAGGGCAACTTCAGCTTCATGCGCCAGCGGCTGGGGATCGGCACCCAGTTCGCCGCCGATTACCACGTGGACGAGGCGGTTTTCCCCTCGCCCTTCGACTACGACGAGCAGACGCTGGTCGTGGTGCCTACCGACCTGCCGATCCCCTCCGGCGAACACGACCCTCGCCACGACGAGGCCACGGTTCGCGCCACACTGGAGCATGCGAAGATCTCGGACGGCGGCCTGTTCGTGCTTTTCACCAGCTACCGGGCGCTGCGGCACGTCGCGCAGGAACTGCGGGCGCGGCGGGCAGACCTGCAGTGGCCGCTCTTCGTGCACGGCGAGGCGCCGCGCGCGCAGCTGGTGGAGCGGTTCGCGGCGTCGGGGCGGGGGATCCTGCTGGGGACCACGTCGTTCTGGGAGGGCGTTGACGTGCCCGGGCGGCCGCTGCGCGGGCTGATCATCCCCAAGCTGCCGTTCAAGGTGCCCAGCGAGCCGGTGACGGCGGCGCGCATCGAGGCCATCGAGGCCGCGGGCGGAAACTCGTTCGTGCAGTACATGCTTCCGCATGCGGCCATCCGCATGAAGCAGGGCTTCGGGCGGCTGGTGAGGTCGCGCGACGACATGGGCGTGGTGATGATCCTGGACGGGCGGATCGCGAAAAAGAGCTACGGGCGATATTTCCTGGATTCGCTGCCGCCCGCGCCGGTGGTGAAGGCGCCGTGGCAGCGGGTGAAGGAAGAGATGCTGCGGTTCTACGGGGAGCGGACGGCGGTGCGGCGGGCGGGGTAGGGCGACCACCCCGGTCGATCCCCGCACGATACGGCAGGGCGGATCGAGGCCTGTCATCCTGAGAGGGTGTTGAGATAACCGAACAAAGTACGAACATGCACAAGTAGACGGTGTATGCGGCTGGCATGACGAGCCGTAGATATCCGACAGACTTGACCGATTCGCAGTGGGAGCTGCTGCGCCCGCTC
>NZ_DASWMD010000007.1:0-249953 GCF_036399935.1 Longimicrobium sp. | reverse complement strand
CCGCACTCACGCACTCACGCACTACCCTCGATCGTCACCACCGAGTGGTCCCCCAGGTCCACCTGCCCGCGCACCCCGCTGACCTTTACGTTCGTGCCGATCAGGGAATCGTGGAGGTCCGCGTTCTCGATCGTGGACTTTTCGCCGACGATGGTGTGGCGAAGCTTGCTGCCGCGGACCGTGGCGCCGGCGGCCAGCGTCACGTTCGGGCCGATCTCGCTCGCTTCCAGCGTTACGCCGTCCGCCACGTGCACCGGCTCGTGGATCGTCACGCCGTCGGGAACGGGGGACGGGGTGCGGCCCCGGGTGGTGCTCAGCACGTGCTGGTTGGTTTCCAGCAGCGTCTCCGGCTTGCCCGCGTCGTACCAGCCGTGGACCGGCTCCACCTTCAGCCTGCCGCCGTGGTCCACCATGTACTGGAAGGCGTCCGTCAGGTAGTACTCGCCCGAGGGGCCGGGCTCGGTGTTCATCACGTGGCGGATCCCCTCGAACAGCAGCTGCCAGTCGCGGATGTAGTACAGCCCGATGTTGGCCAGCTTGCTCACGGGCTCGCTCGGCTTCTCGATGATCTTCTGCATGAAGCCGTCCTCGTCCGTCACGATCACGCCGAACCGCTGATAGTCCTCCACCTCCATGGCCCAGATCACCCCCGCCACGTCCCCCGGCAGGCGCTTCACCAGCTCCAGGTCGGCGTCGAACAGCGTGTCGACGAAGATGATCAGCATCTCCTCCTGCACGAACGGCTCGGCCAGCGCAATGGCGTCGGCCGTACCGCGCTGCTCCACCTGCTCCGTGTACACGGCGTTGAAGTCCGGGTACTCGGTGGACATGAACTCCTGCACCTTTTCCTTCAGGTGCCCGGTGATGAGCACCGCCTCGTTCACCCCCAGCGTGCGCAGGTCGTCGAGGATGTAGCTGAGCACGGGCTTGTCGCCCACCTTCAGCAGGGGCTTGGGCACCAGGTGGGTATGGGGGCGCAGGCGGGTTCCCTTCCCCGCCACAGGCATCACGACTTTCACTCGGGAACCTCCGCGTGGTGATAAACGATGGGACTTCAAGATTTGGGGGCGAGCCGGGCGGGCCCCTCCCCCGGCCCCCATCCCCGCTGCGCAGGGGAGGGGGAGAACTTCTCGCCGAATTGGGCTGACACGGACGCATGCCGCAGCCGCCCCCCTCTCCCGGCCTCTCCCCCATAAACCCCATGGGGGAGAGGAGAATTCGACTGCACGTCCGCCGGCCTCGCGCACCTCTACTGGCTCCCTTCCCCCGCGCCGTTTGCGGGGGAAGGGCTGGGGATGGGGGGCGCCGGCCCGAGCACCGGGCCTGATTGTGCACACCCCAACCTGGACCTTCGCCCCAACGGTGGCGCGCTCGGGCACGATCCATACCGCGGCACCTGCCCGGCGCCGCCCCCGCGCATTACATTCGCGAGCGCATGCAGGGCCGGCGCGCTTGTGGCCGAAAACGTGCCCGATGAATCCGTTCCACCTTGGATACCCGTACTTCCCCGCGGCGCCCGGCCGCACCCCATCGTGAGCCTGTGGAACGCCCTGACCCGCAACCGCGCAGCGACGCGCCCAGACCATTCCGACGCTCGCCTGCGAGGGCGCGCCTACGCCGTTCCCTTCGCCCCCGTCTGGAAGGCGGCGCTGGACACCGCCACCGCGCAGACCCGGTGGACCGTCACCGAGAGTGACCCGCGGGCGGGGGAAATCGTCGCTGAATCGCGCACCCTGTTGTGGCGGTTCACGGACGACGTGCGCATCCGCGTGTCGCTGGATACCGACGGAAATACCCGCGTGGACGTGGAATCGGCCTCCCGCAAGGGAAGCGCCGACCTGGGCACCAACGCCCGCCGGATTGCCCGCTTCTTGCACGCGCTCGACCGCCACCTTTTCGGCCAGCAGCGCGCAACCCGTTAGCCAACAAGCGGTTAGATGCCACTTTCGGATGTCAGGAAGGCCTCGGATCTCGCCGGCGAGCGCATTCCCGTGCTCCCCATCCGCAGCACGGTGGTGTACCCGTCGGGCGCCACGGCGCTGCAGATCGGCTTCGCGCCCAACGTCGAGGCGCTGAACGCGCACCCCGAGCCGGAGCTGATCGTCGCCATCGCCAGCACCCTCGACGACGGGCACGACATTCCGCCCCGCTCGCTGGAAAAGGTGGCGACCGCCGTCCGCGTGCTCGACCGCCTGAACCTGCCCGGCGGCACCATCCAGACCACGCTGCAGGGTCTCCGGCGCATCCACCTGGACGACGTGCGGTTCGAGGACGGCTTCTACACGGCCCGCGTGCGCGCGGTGCAGGAGGTGCCGCTCTCGCCCGAAGAGGCCGAGCCGGTGGTGGAGCGCATCCTGGCCACCGTCGCGGGCCTCGCCGCCAAGGTAGACCGGGTGCCCGACGAGGTGCCGCGCATCCTGCGCATGAACCTGGGCGACCCCGGCCGCTTCGCCGACCTGGCCTCCACCCTGTGCAACCTGCGGCTCCCGGACCGCGACGCCGTCCTGCAGGAGCTGGACGTGGCCCGGCGGCTGGCCGTGGTGCTCCGCAGCGTGGAGCTGGCGTGGGACCGCGCCCGCGAGGTGGAAGCGGCCGTGGCGCCGGGCGAGGCGGCCGCGGAGGGCGAAGGCCAGCCGCGCTCCCCCCGCGACCGCACCTCCGACATCCGCAAGCGCATCCAGGCGCTGCAGGCCGAGCTGGGCGAGGTGGACCCGCTGGAGCGCGAGGCCGACGAGATGATGCGCCGGCTGGAGATGGCGCGCCTTCCCTCGCGCCCCGCCGCCGTCGCCCGGCGCGAGGCCGAGCGGCTGCGGTCCACCAGCACCACGGCGCAGGAGGCCGCGGAAATCCGCGCCTACCTCGAGGCGCTGATCTCCCTCCCCTGGAACAAGCGGGCGGGGGACGGGCGCATCGACCTGGCGGCGGTGGAAGAGGCGTTCGCCCAGGAGCACCTGGGGATGGACGAGGGAAAGCAGCGCCTGCTCGAGGTGCTGGCCGTGGCCGCCCTGCGGGGCGACCTGCGCGGCCCCATCCCCTGCATCGTCGGCCCGCCGGGGGTGGGAAAGCGCACGCTGGCCATGGCCATCGGCCGGGCGCTGGAGCGGCCCGTGGTGCGGCTGGAGCTGGGCGGCCGGGGCGAGGGACAATTGTTCGGAACCCGGCGCACCCGCACCGGCGCGCAGATCGGCAAGATCATGCAGCTGATCGCCGACGCGGGGGTCAAGAACCCCGTGTTCCTGCTGGAGGAGCTGGACGAGATCGGCCTGGGGAACGTGGAGGGCGATCCGGTCGAGGCCATGGAGGAGATGCTGGACAACGACAACCGCGACGCCTTTTCCGACCTGTACCTGGACGTGCCCTTCGACCTGTCGGAAACGTTCTTCATCGGCTCGGCGGGCGACTTCTACCGCATCCCGCGCGACCTGCGCGACCACTTCATCGAAATCCGCATCGCCGGCTACACGCCCGAGGAAAAGATCACCATCGCCCGCGACTGGCTGCTGCCCCGCATCGTCGAGGAGCACGGGCTGAAGACGGGCGAGGTGGAGATCGCCGACGAGACGCTTCTCTTCCTGACCCGCGGGTACGCGCGCGACGCGGGCGTGGGCAACCTGCGCCGGTCGCTGGCGGCCATCCTTCGCTTCATCGCTCGCCAAAAGGCCGACGGCGAGGCCGCGCAGTGGACGGTGACGCGCGAGATGATCGAGGCGGTGCTCGGGTTTCCGCGGTCCATCACCCCGGCGGAGATCCGCCCGGAGGTGGGCGTGGTCACCGGGCTGGCGTGGACCGCCTCGGGAGGCGAGCTGATGTTCATCGAGGCGCTGAAGATGCCCGGCACGGGGCGCCTGGTGATCACCGGCCTGCTGGGCGACGTGATGCGCGAGTCGGTGAACGCGGCGTACAGCTACGTGCGCTCGCGGGCGGAGGAGCTGGGGATTCCGCGCGACACCTTTGGCGAATACGACATCCACGTGCACTTTCCCGTGGGCGCCACCCCCAAGGACGGTCCCAGCGCGGGCGCCGCGGTCACGCTGGCGCTGGCCTCGTCCCTTTCCGACCGCCCCGTGCGGCACGACCAGGCCATGACGGGCGAGGTGACGCTGCGGGGCAAGATCCTGGAGATCGGCGGCGTCAAGGAAAAGGTGCTGGCGGCGTACCGGGCGGGGATCACCGAGGTGATCCTTCCCGCGGGGAACGAGCGCGACCTGCGCGACGTTCCCCCCGACGTGAGGGACCGGATGACGTTCCACAAGGTGGAGCGGATGGACCAGGTGTTCGACCTGGCGCTGATGGGCGAGCCGCGCCGGGGTCCACGTGCCGAGGTGGAGGGCGGTGCACCCCACGCTTCCCGCCTCCCGGAGCGCCAGGCGGCGCGCGACGCGAACCGGTAGCGCGGGACTCGAGCCGCCACGAAAAAAGCGAGGGGGCGGGCCCGCTGCGGACCCGCTCCCTCGCCCGTGTTCAGTGCTTTCGGGGGATCAGGAGCCCGAGCCCAGGGTTCCGCCACCACGGTTGGTGGTGTCGGTCGGGGCCGGCGGCGGCGGGGGCGGCGCGTCGTCCAGGGAAGCGGCCTCCGGGCGTGCGGCGGGGGCGGTGGGGGCGGTGTCACCGCATGCGGCGGTGGCGAGCAGCAGGGCGGCGAGAAGGGTTCCGCGGATCATGATGACTCCCATACAGGGGGGGTTCCGCGCCGGCCCGGCCCACCCATTCGCGCGGGCCGGGATGGTCGGCGCGCCCCCACTCTATCCCGCCGCCCGCACACGTCCCGCACGGCTTCCGCACGGCCGATGACGCGATCCGCACGGCCACCGCACGCGCTCCGCACAAGCAATCTCGTCACCGTTCAGTGGCGTTCCTAAGCGGCCAGCGGCGTGAAAAACGCAGGAATCGTCTGGACATGTTCATTGCGCCGGGCCGTGCTAAATGGGATAATTTCCGTATTCTTGGGGATCATGGCGGGCTCTTCTTCTACCTCGTAGCCGGTGTTCCTGATCACCTTAGGTCACCCCGTTCTGCACGACGCCGATGGCGCCCCCGTTTGCGGGCTGCGTCGAAAGGACCTCGCGCTCCTCATCTTCCTGTGCCTCGAAGGCGCGGGGGTGCACTCGCGTTCGCGGCTGGCGTCGCTGCTGTGGGGCGAAAGCCCCGAGGAGCGTGCCCGCCACTCGCTGACCCAGGCGCTGGGCCGGCTGGGCCGGGTGCTGCCCCCGGGCGCGCTCACGACGGAAAAGGAAAGCGTCAGGTGGGCGGGCGGCCTGGCGTCCGATGCCAACCTGCTGCTGGGCGCGTCGCGCGGCGAGCCGTGGAGCGAGGCGCAGTGGCTGTACGCGGGGCACTTCCTGGAGGGGTTCGACGCGGGGCGCGGAGCGGGCGACTTCGCCGACTGGGCGGACCGGCGCCGCGTGGAGCTGCGCAACGCCGCCCTGCGGCTGCTGGAGGCCGAGGGCGCGGCCGCCGAGGCGGAGGACGCGTGGGAGCGCGCGCTGCGGCTGGGCGAGCGCGCCGTGGAGATCGATCCGTTCTGGGAGGGCGGCCACCGCCGCATCCTGAGGGCCCTGGCCGCGCGCGGCGAGCGCAACCGGGCGCTCCGGCACTACCAGGCGTTCGAGGCGTGGCTGATGGAGGAGGTGGGCGCCCGCCCCGACCCCGACACCCGGGCCCTGGCGGACCGCCTGCGCCTTCCCGACCCGCCGCCCGAGGCCCCCGCACCGGCATCGCGCCCGGTGGACGCCAACGTCCCGGCCGTGGTCCACGCGACAGCGATCCCCGTGGATCCCGGAGAGGCGCCGGTGCCCGCGGCGCCGTCCGCGCGCCCGGGGAACGATCCGGCGCCCCCCGGCGAGACGGCGCCTGCCCCCGCCCGCAGGACCGCGCTGGTCATCGTGGCCATCGCCCTCGCGCTGCTGGTGCTGGGGTGGGTGGTCGCCGCGGCGCTGGCGGGGTCCGCGGACGAAAAAAGAGCCAGCGGAACGCGTTCCGCCGGCCCCGTGGCCCCTCGTCCCCTGCTCCACGCGCTAGGGAGCGGCGTCCCCGGGTTCGTCCTCGTCCTCGGCGAAGCGCCCGTCGCGGCGGCGGAAGCGGTCGGTGACCACCACCACCATCGCGACGCCCAGCAGGGCGATGGCCACCAGCGCCACCGGCTTGCGGTCCAGCACGATGGAGAGCAGCAGCACGGCCGCGCCGGCGAAGAACAGGCGCACCTTCCAGTGCAGCAGCGGGTCGGGCCCGTCGCGCCGCACCCGGTCCACCATCAGGCGCGCTCCAGGAATTTGGCGACGCCGGCCTTCATGTCGTCCGTCATCCGCGCCACCACGTTCACGTCGGCGCCGGCGTGGATGGCGGCGTCGAAGCCCATCCCGTCGCTGTGGTACAGCAGGCGCTTGGAAAGCTGCACGGCGGAGGGGCTGCGCGCGGCCAGGTCGTCCAGCAGCGCGTCGCGCTCGCGGTCGAACTGGGCGTCGGGCCAGGCGTGGTTGATCAGCCCCATGCGCTCCGCCTCGGCGGCGGCGATGGACTGGCCGCGTACGATCAGCTCGAACGCGCGCTTTTCGGAGACGTTGCGGCGCAGGATGGCCATCACCATCGCGGGAACGAAGCCGATCCTCACCTCGGGATATCCGAACTGCGCCGTCTCCGCGGCCACGACCAGGTCGCAGGCGGTGGCCAGCCCGCATCCCCCCGCCAGCGCCCGCCCGCGGACGCAGGCGACGACCGGCTTCTTCATCCGCCGCGGAAGCAGGAACAGCTCGGCCAGCTCCTCGACGTCGTCCAGGTTCTCCATCACCGACGCCTCGGCGATCCTGCGCAGGGCCGAAAGATCGGCGCCGGAGCAGAAGTCCTTCCCCGCCCCCTGGATGGCGACCACCCGCACCTCGCCGTCCGCATCCGCGGCGCGCAGGGCGGCCTTGAGGTCCGCTACGAGACGGGCGTCGAGCGCGTTGCGCTTGTCGGGGCGGTTGAGCGTGAGCCGGCAGACCCCGCCCGCGACCTCGGCGAGCAGGGCGTCGGTGGACGGGATCACGCCGGGGCCCCGGCCAGCCGGGCGATGTCGTCGTCCACGTCCACCTCCATGCGCAGGATGGCCGTCGAATACACCTTGCCCTGCGCATCGGTCTTGAGCGACACCGTGCCGCCGCCGCCCAGCGCGTTGTGGAGGAGGAAGTTGAGCGCTTCCAGGTTGGGCAGCTCGAACCGCTCCACGGCCCCGTGCACCATCCCCTGGAAGTGCTGCTTCACCCGCTCGACGGTAAGCTGTTCCACCAGCACGGGATAGAACTCCGGCTTCAGGGCGATGACGCCCACGTTGGCGGTGTCGCCCTTGTCGCCGGAGCGGGCGTGGGCCAGGTGAAGAAGCTGAATACGCGGCATGGGCCTGAGTAGAGGGTCAGTCGGTCGGTGTCTTGGCGCGCGAAAAGAGCAGCATGATGCCCAGCCCGATCGCCACGATCACGAGAAAGCCGGCAAAGTACAGCTGCCCCATGAACCCGAAGATCAGGGCGACCAGCACGGCCGCGACGATCAGCACCACCTTGAACGCGGAAGCGCCCCTGTTGTCCATTCTTGCACGCTCCATCCGGAGGAAATCGACTCGGTCGCCCGCGGGATTGCAAGGGGCACGCCGGGAACGGCAGTGCGTGAGTGCGTTAGTGCGTGAGTGCGCCAGGCAGTTGCTTCCGCACTCACGCACTTACGCACTTCCGCACTATGAGTGGTAGTTCGGCGCCTCTCGCGTGATCGTCACGTCGTGCGGATGGCTTTCGCGCAGCCCCGCGCCGGTGATGCGCATGAACGACGGCGCCGTGCGCAGCGTCTCGACGTCGGGGCAGCCCAGGTAGCCCATCCCGCTGCGCAGCCCGCCGACCATCTGGTAGATGGTGTCGGACGCGGGGCCCTTGTACGGCACGCGCCCCTCGATGCCCTCGGGTACGAACTTGCGCACGTCGGACGAATCCTGGAAGTAGCGGTCGGCCGAGCCCTCGCTCATGGCGCCCAGCGAGCCCATCCCGCGGACGATCTTGAAGCGCCGCCCCTCCAGCAGGAACGATTCGCCCGGGCTCTCCTCCGTTCCCGCCAGCATGGAGCCCATCATCACCGCGTGCGCTCCGGCCGCCAGCGCCTTGACGATGTCGCCGGAGTACTTGATGCCGCCGTCCGCGATCACCGGCACCCGGCCGGCGGCGCCCTCCACCGCGTCCATCACCGCCGTCAGCTGAGGGACGCCCACACCCGCCACGACACGGGTGGTGCAGATGGATCCCGGGCCCACGCCCACCTTCACGGCGTCCACCCCCCGCTCCACCAGCGCCGCCGCCCCTTCGCGGGTCGCCACGTTGCCGCCGATCAGCTGCGCGTCGGGGAAGGCCTCGCGGATGCGCGCCACCGCGTCGAGCACGCCCTCGGAGTGGCCGTGCGCCGTGTCGACGATCAGCACGTCCACCCCCGCCTGCACCAGCGCCGCCGCGCGGTCCACGTCGCGCAGGCTCGCGCCGATGGCCGCGCCCACGCGAAGCCGGCCGCGCTCGTCCTTGCACGCGTTGGGAAACTGCGCGCGCTTGCGGATGTCCTTCACGGTGATCAGCCCGCGCAGCACACCGTCCCCGTCGACGACGGGCAGCTTTTCGATGCGGTGCTTGTGAAGGATCTGCACCGCTTCTTCCAGCGACGTGCCCACGGGGGCGGTCACCAGCCCCTCGCGCGTCATCACCTCGTGGATGGGCCGCGTGCGGTCCGACTCGAACTGCAGGTCGCGGTTGGTGATGATGCCCACCAGCCGCCCGTCGGCGCCCACCACGGGAATGCCGCTGACGGAAAACTTCTCCATCAGCCGCATCAGGTCCGTCAGCGTCTCGTCCGGGCCGATGGTCACCGGGTTCTGGATCATTCCGCTCTCGGAACGCTTCACCCGGTCCACCTCCTCGGCCTGCCGGTCGATGGACATGTTCTTGTGAATGATGCCGATGCCGCCCTCGCGAGCCACCGTGATGGCCATGCGGCTTTCGGTCACCGTGTCCATGGCCGCCGACATCAGCGGGATGGCCAGGTCGATCTTGTTCGTCAGGCGGGTGGCGACGCTGGTGTGCGCGGGGAGCACGGCCGAGCGGCGCGGCACCAGCAGCACGTCGTCGAAGGTCAGTCCCTCGCCCACGAAGCGGGGCGCGGGCGCGTCCGGTCGGTTCATCGGTCCTCCACAATGCGGCGCGCCCGCCGGGCCTCGGCTCCGCGATGGCGGAGGAGGACGGCGGGCGTTTGGGTTGTCTCTGCGGCGTTTCGTCGTTCCATGGCGGAAGTTAGGGCCTTCCGCGGGGCCCTGTCAACGGGCTTCGCCGCCCACCCTCGCGATGGCGAAAAGCCCGCTCCCCATCGAGGAGGGCGGGCTTTCCCGTCCGATCGGAACTCGGTCTACCGCGCGCCGATCAGGTTGCGCAGGGCCCCGGGAAGCGCCGCGCCGGCCCGGTCCAGCACCGAGATGGCCTGCTCCAGCGTTTCCATGTCGCCGTGCCAGTGGTCCAGCAGCACCTCGCTTCCCGCGTTGCTCAGCAGGCGTCCCAGCGCCACACCGAGAACGATCACGTCGTCCACCTGCCCGATGAAGGGGGCGGCGAAGTCGGGGATGGCGTCCTCGGGGACGAAGAAGTAGGCGACGGCCGCGCCCACCAGCGCCTTGTCGACCATCGACACGCGGCGGTCGCGGGCCAGGCCCATCAGCAGGCGAAGGAAGCTGGGCAGCTCGCGAACGACGGACAGCGCCACCTGCGCCGGGTCTCCCCCGCTCCCGCCCGTCCGCGCGGACCGGGCGGGGCCGCGGCGCACCGGCGGCTCGTCGGCCGCGTCGTCGTCCAGCGAGAAGCGCGGACGCCTGCGCGGGCCGATCAGGTCCTCGTCGCCCTCGGCCGGCTCCCAGGGCCCGCCGGAGGCCGCCGCGCCGCCGGACTCCGCACCGCCGCCCTCGGAGCGGTGGACGCCTCCGCCGCGGCGCGGGCCCACCAGGTCGTCGTCGTGCTCGCCGCCGTGCGGCCGGGGATCGTCGTCGCTGTGCTGCACGTGCCCTCCAGGATGGGGTAAGGCGATCTGCTTACGGGGTCCGCGGCGGACCCGGGTCGCCGTCCGGCTGCCGCACCGGCTCGGGCTCCGCCGGGCCGCCGTTCTGCGCGGGCGGCGGCGCGCTCACCTCGTTCCACATCGTCCGGCCGGCCTCGGTGATGCCCGACACCATCCGCCCCGCCGTGTCGAACCAGCCCCCGCCCTGCGCGGGAGCCGGGTTGGGCGCCGCGGACGTGGGTTGCGCCGCCGGCGGAAGGGCGGAGGGGGGGGGAGGCGGCGGCTCCGGCGCGGGGGTCACCAGGTTCTCCACCTCGCGCACGACGGAGCGCCCCGCGTCGGTAATCCCCGACACCACCTTGCCGGCCGTCCCCACCACGCTCAGCGCGCCGCGGATGGTGCCGAAGGCCAGCCCCTGCTGCCGCATCTTGTCTTCCAGCACCTCGCCGAAGCGCTGGATGCCGCCCGGCTGCCGCACGGAGCGGTTGTACTTGGACGACATGAACTCGATGTAGTCCAGCGCCTGGTACAGCTGCGCTTCCGGAAGCGCCTCCAGGTGCCGCATCACGCGGTCGCGCAGAACGTCGTGCATCACGGACATGGCGGTTGCCCTTCGTTTGAACGGACCGGAGACGCGCATCGGTCGTGCCGCGCCGCGGGCCGGTGGGTGTCGGAGGCCGATCCACACAGGTACGCGCCGGCGCCCGCCGGGGTTTCGGATTCCCAATCTGTTCCACCACACGACCCCCGGCAATGCCGCGAGGTTTGCGGGCGCGCACGGGCCGGGATTACTTTGCGGCACGAGATGGCGCACACTCCGCGCCGCACGCACCGCCCGACCGACGCGCTCTGACGATGCCCCGATATCCCCTGAGAAAGCTGGAGCCCGCGGCCGACGCCACGGCGCTGTACGCGGAGTGGCTGGAGGAGATCCGCACGGCGCTGGAGCGCGGCGACGACCGCTGGGAATTGTGCCGCCGCACGCTCACGTCGCTCTTCTATCCCGGCATGCTGGACCGCGACCATACCACGCTTCCGCTGGCGGTGCGGGCGGGGCTGGCGCAGATGGACGCGCGCAACGTGACGCTGGAGCCCGAATACTACGCCGAGATCGACGACGAGGCGTTCCAGGCGCGCAAGCCGCTGCTGTGGATGTGGCAGATGTTCGACCGCAGCCCGCTGGGCGGCAACGTGCACCTGGGCGTACAGTTCCGGCGGACGCTGGCGCCGTTCCTCTTCAGGCGCGTGGGCCGCAACTTCAAGTGCTTCCACTTCGTGGAGTTCAGCTACGGGTACAACCTGGAGGTGGGCGACGACGTGGTGGTGCACCGCAACGTGCTGCTGGACGACCGCGGGGGGATCGTGCTGGGCGACCGCGTGTCCATCAGCGACTTCGCCAACATCTACTCGCACACGCACTCCATCGTGGACCAGGTGGACGTCAGCAACCTGAAGACGGTGATCGCCGACGACGTGCGGATCACCTATCACGCCACCGTCCTGGCCGGCACGCACGTGGGTGCGAACGCCATGGTGGGGGCGATGGCCGTGGCGACCAAGAACGTGCGGCCGTACCACGTGAACGTGGGCATTCCGGCCAAGTCGGTGCGCGTGAAGCCCAACGCCCCGCCCGAGGTGTACAAGGTCACCCTGCGCGAGGATGCTCCGGCAGCGGGGACCGGCGCCGGCGAGGGGTGAGGCTGGCGGTTCCCCTGCGGACCGATCCGCACCCACGGGATGTCATCCCGATGGGAGGCGCCCTCCATGGAGGATCCCACACCTCGACGGCCCCCACGCACCAGAGCCTGAAGTGTACCCCCTCTCCCACGCTGTTTGTGGGAGAGGGTGGACGAGCCCAGGCGAGGACGGGTGAGGGCCCCAGCGGAGCCGAGGCGAAAGCTTCCGTGACCGCTTCCGCGCCCGGGCTAGTACGTGGCCGCGGCTAGATCCTTCGGCCCGCGCATGACGGTGTACGGGCGAGTACGGCGCGCTTGGGCCTCAGGATGACAGAGTGCCCGCGTCGACGACAAAATACAAATCGAGCAGCAGATGACCGATCACTTGAACGAGGCAGCGGCGGGTACCGTGCCGGTGGAAACCACCGATCCGGTCAACGCGCGCATCCTCGCCGTTTCCGAAGACCGCATCCAGGGCTTTCAGGCCCAGCCGTTCCACGAAATCAGCCGGCTTTCCGGCGTGGACCTGGATACGGTGATCGAGCGCGTGCGCGCCATGCTGGCCGCGGGCGTCATCCGCCGCGTCCGGCAGACCATGCTGGCCACCAACCTGGCGCCCGGCGCGCTGGTGGCGTGGAACGTGTCCGCCGAAAAGCTGGACGCGGCCTTCAACTACATGTTCCAGCAGGACCCGTTCAGCGGCCACGTGGTCGTCCGCTCCACCGACGCCGAAACCACCGGCAGCAAGTACCGCCTGTGGACCACGCTCAAGGTGCCCCAGGGCTTCTCGCTCCAGAAGCACGCCGAATACCTCCGCCAGAAGGTGGGTGCCGAAGCGTACAAGCTGCTTCCGGCCAGGGCGCTCTTCACCCTGGGCGTGGGCCACGTCCGCCGCCGCGGCATGGAGCCCGGCGCGCGCAGCGACGAGCCCGGCGCGGTGCAGAACACGGCCATGGTGGAGTTGTCGGAGCTGGAGTGGCAGGTGCTGGGGCCGCTGAAGCGCGAGTTCGCGGTGAACGAGATCTCGGCCGACCCGTGGGCCCCGCGCGCCGCCGAGGCCGGGGTGCCGCTGGAAACCTTTCTGGAAGTCGCCCGGGGGCTGAACGAGCGCGGCGTGGTCGGCCGGTTCAGCACCTTCCTGGAGCACGTGAAGCCCTCCGCGGCGGGAACGCGGGTGACGCGGTACAACGCCCTCTTCCACTGGAAGGTGCCGCCGGGGCGCGAGATGGACGCGGGCCGCGAGGTAGGCCGGCACTACGTGATGACCCACGCCTACTGGCGCGAGGGCGGCCCCGAGTTCGGCGACGTGAACGTGATGGGCGTGGCGCACGGGACGGAAAAGGAGCTGGTGCTCGCCCACAAGGCCGCCATCGACCAGCACCTGGAAGAAGCCGGCATCCCGCTGGGCTACACCAACGTCTTCTGGGGCGGCCGCAGCGAGATCAAGCCTTCCGAAATCCTTCCCTCCGTCTACCGCGAGTGGTGCCTGCGCGAAGGGATCGATCCGGCGGAAATGCGCGGGGACTGAAGCACGCGAGTACGAGGTCCGGCGTAGAGCGATTCAACAGAGAGAACGCGGTCCGGGAGCGGGTGCCCGGGCCGCGTTTTTCCGTATATCTGATTTCAGTGCGTGCGTGCGGGTGCATGTTGCCGCGAAATTCCCGTTACGCTACAAAGACAAAGCGATTGGCGAAAAGCGAGCGAATGCGCGGAAATTTGCAGACGGGGCTTGCGGTTTCGGGTGCGGAGCAACATTTTCCCGTCATGTCCCAGGCATTGAACGACAAACAGGTCGATCTTCTTCGCTACCTGCACCGACAGGCCAGCCCCGTTTCAACGGCGGACCTGGACGGACGCATTGTGCGCGCGCTCAAGTCGCGCGACTGCATCGAAGAGCACAACGGCCGCGTGATGGTGACGGAAAGCGGCCGCGCGGTCCTGGAAGGCGGCGCCGTTCCGCGGAAGCGGCAGCGCCGGATCCGGGCCGAGCAGGGCGCCAGCCACGCACGGGCCAAGGCCATCCGCCGCGCCATCGAGCTGCTGGAGATGGCGCTGCCCAAGGAGGCCGAGGTGGCCGTCGGCAACATGTTCGCGTACGCCGACGACGTGGTGGACGGATTCCGGAAATACGCGCGGGCGCTGGAAAAGAAGAAATCGGAGCGGCCGGCGGCGGAATGACAGGAAAGCGGGACGAGCGGCTGCTCGTCCCGCTTCTTCTTTTCCCGACACCGATGTGCAATGTGGCGCCGTGACATTGATTCAGCGCTGGTTTACTCCGCGTCCTGCGTCCACTCCGTCAGCCGGTGAAGCAGCCGGTCGATGCGGTCGCGCAGGCCCAGGTCGTCCACGTGGGCCGAGGCGGCGCGCAGGTACGACACCAGCAGCCCGATCTCGCCCTGCGCCAGCTCGCGCGCGAAGAGCAGCGGGTTGAGCCCCATGTCCAGCGCGGCCGTCTCGACCGCCTGAATGGCGAGTTCGCCCAGCTCGCCGGTGGTGCCCCCGGCCAGCTCCGCCTCATGAAGCGGCTGCATCACCATCAGGGCTCGATTCCGGCGGCCGGCATGGCGTTGATCATCGACGCGAAGCTGCCGGTGAGCAGTACCCGCCACCGATCGTCCACCCGGCGCACCGGCGCCACCTGCACCTGGTCGATGCTGTTCCCCATCACCTGCATGCTCATGCGGTAGACCACGTGGGCGGTGTCGCCCTCCAGCACGTGGCCGAGCACGTTCACCCGCGCGGCCGACAGGACCTCGCGCACGTCCCCCTGCCCCAGCACCGAGCGCAGCATGCGCTCGTACAGCAGCGCCGGCTCCAGCGCGCGAAGCTCGGCGGTGTTCTGCACGCCGAACGTCTCGCGCAGGTGGGCCTGCGTTTCGTCCGCGGACACGCCGGTCGCGCTGGCCATGCCCACCATCGTCGTCTTCAGCTCGGCCAGCGCGGCGGGGTCCATCATCGCGGCGTTCGCGGCGAAGTCGCCGCTCTTGAACGTGTCGAAATAGCGCTGCACAACGGCCTCGGGCGTCTCCTGCGCCGCCAGGGCCATCGGCGCCAGCAGAAGCCCCGCCACGAGCAGAATCCGTCGCATCCCTCTCATCCACATCTCCTGTAGCTCGGTAGACCACGGCAGTGCTTCAACGCGCGAAAGCACTGCCGTACCTCGTGATTCCGGTACCGGCTCGGCTTACCGCGACGGCCGCCGGAACTCCGCGCCCGGGCTCCACGCCGGCATCTCGCTGCCGTTGGCGATCTGCAGGGCGTAGCTCAGCACCGCCTCGGACAGCTGCACGGCGCCCGCCAGATCGAAGTCGGCGCGGTACTCGTCGCAGGGCTGGTGATAGCAGCGCGCGGTGTACGCCTCCTGCTGCTGCGTTCCCCACCCCGCCGGCTTGCCCTCGTACTCCGTTCCCGCGGCGATGGAGATGGCGGGAATGCCCGCCTTGGCGAAGCTGAAGTGGTCGGACCGGTAGAAGTAGCCGCGCTCGGGGTGCTCGTCGGGCGCGGTGCGCCATCCCTGCCCCGCCACGAAGCGTGCGAACCCGGGCCCCAGCGTGCTCTTGTTCTCGCCGAGCACGCGGAAGTCGGTGGAGCGGCCCAGCAGGTTGCCGCCGTCGACGTTCAGGTTGGCGACGATGCTGGCGAGGGGCACCGTGGGGTTGCGGGCGAAGAACTCCGAGCCCAGCAGCCCCGACTCCTCGGCGGTGACGAAGACGAAGAGCAGCGACCGCTTGGGCGCGGGGCTCTGCGCGGCGAAGCGGGCGATGGCCAGGATGTCGGCGACGCCCGACGCGTTGTCGAGCGAGCCGTTGTAGATGGAGTCGCCGTTCACCGCCGGGCCGATGCCCAGGTGGTCCCAGTGCGCGCTGAACGCCACGTGCTGGTCGCGCAGCTGGGCGTCGCTCCCGCGCACCACGCCCACGACGTTCTCCGATTCCAGGTGCTGCACGGTGTTGCGGAACGCCACGTCCATGGTGATGCCCGTCCGCACCGGGCGGAAGCTGCGCGACTCCGCGCGGCGGCGCAGGTCCGCCAGGTTCAGCCCGGCCTGCCGGAGCAGCCCCGTGGCGGCGCTGTCGGTGATCCATCCGCGGAAGGCCAGCGGCGCCGGCAGGTTGGGATCGCGCGGCAGCATTCGCTGCTCCTTGGCCCACGAGCCCACCACGGTGTGCCAGGGATAGCCCGCGGCTTCCGTGGTGTGCACGATCAGCATTCCCGCGGCGCCCTGGCGCTCTGCTTCCTCGAACTTGTACGTCCAGCGGCCGTAGTACGTCATCGCCCGCCCGCCGAACAGCTCCGGCTCGCGGGCGCTGGCAGGCGGATCGTTCACCAGCACCATCAGGATCTTGCCGCGCACGTCCACGCCCTGGAAGTCGTTCCAGCGGTACTCGGGCGCGGTGGAGCCGTATCCCACGAACACGATCTCGGCGTTGGCGGCGCTGTTCTCGGCTGCCGAGCCGCCCCAGACGACCACGTCCTCGGGGTAGCGCAGGGTGCCGTTCGCCTTGCCGCCGGCCGACACGCGGATGCTGCCGGGCACGGCGCCCACGATGTCGATGGGCACGCGCTGGAAGTAGCTGCCGTTCACCCCCGGCTGCACGCCGCTTTCGCGCAGCTGGCTGGCGATGTACTCGGCGGTCAGGCGGCCGCCGCGGGTGGCCGGGGCGCGGCCCTCCAGCAGGTCCGACGACAGGAAGCGCAGGTGCCCGTCGATTTCGGCGGGGGTGATCCGCGGTGCCTGCGCGCTGGCGACGGTGGCGGCCAGCAGCCCCAGCGCCGCGGCGGAGAACAGGGTGCGTCGTTGCATCGGATGGATCGGAGGTTCGATGGATTCCAGGCGCCGGACGGATGGGTCCGCATGCGTCGTAACGTACTCGTCCGCGCGTGCGGCAACAATCGGACGAGGGGGGGGAAGTGCGTTAGTGCGTGAGTGCGTTAGTGCGTGAGTGCGAAGCAGCAACGATGGCGGGGAGGCGCGCGTTGTCATCCCGATGGAGCGATCTCACGAGACCTCTCCTCCACGACGAGCTCCGCTGCCGTCATCGGTGCACGGGCAGGTTCGGCTTGGCCGCCTCGCCGGTCAGCCTGCGGCGTCCAGCGCCGCAAGGACGAGGTTCACGATCCCGAGCGCGATGAAAATGCCGCCGACGATGAGACTCCACTGAAACTCCTGCTGTCGATCCTGGGCCGCGAAATGATCGCCCCAGGACTTCCGAGCGCGCCGGTTCGCGGGAGCGGCCGGCTTGTCTTCGTCGCTGAGGATGACGGCCACGCCCACGGCCAGGGTCCCAAGTCCGCGCAGAAGGCTCTCCAGCCCTTCGGAGAACTCCCCAAAGGCGATCCAGAGGAACAGGACGAGTACGACGACCGTGAGCGCGACGCCGCGCAGCAATCCGGACCGCTCGGCCGGCTGGCTTCGGCGCAGCGCACCCGCGCGGCTGAAATCGCCTGCTATGCGCAGTGGCCGTGGAGGCACGCCGGTGCTCGGCGGGCTCGTGGGGCGGCCGCAGTGGATGCAGGCCGGAGCGGCGTCCGAGATCTGCTGATGGCAATCGCTGCAGGTGATGGGCGCCATGGCTGCTGTAGGAAAGGGGCGAGGCGATTTGATTCGTGGGCGCGGCAACAATCGGGCGAGGACGGGGGAGTGCGTGAGTGCGTGAGTGCGTGAGTGCGTGAGTGCGTGAGTGCGTGAGTGCGGAGTCCCAACGAGAACGGCGGAGAGGCGCGTTGTCATCCCGATGGAGCGACCTCCCGATACCCTCCTCCACGACAAACTCCGCAGCGACTGAGGGATCCGCCACACAGCGTGCACGCGCACCACAGCCGACGGTGGACGATAGCCTGCTCCTGCGTGTGTGAGAAGATGGGCGTATGTGCGCGCCGCCAAGGGCAGCAGCCCGGCGCGTGGGCGGGTCCGGAGGCGCTCCGGCGAGTGTGTGGCGGATCCCTCAGTCGCTGCCGTCTTCGGTGTACGGGCCGGTTCGGCCTGGCCGCTCCATCGGGATGACATCCGCGGGCTAAGTGGTGATTCTACAGCGGGTTTCACTTCCGCACTCACGCACTAACGCACTCACGCACTTCCCCCAAAAACGAAAGCCGCGAAGATGCCCGTCGGCACCTCCGCGGCTCTAAACCTCACCGCACTCCGCCTACTGCCGGCAGGGCGCGTTCGGGTCCGGGATGGGCTTGTCGACCACCAGGCGCGCGTCGCGGTTGGCGATCTCCAGCCCCACCGCGCCGATGAAGCGGCTGATCGCTGCGAGCTTGTCGTACGCGATGTACTGCGGCTCGTCCGTCAGCTGGTGGTAGTCAGAGTGACCGCCCGTGGTGAAGAACGTCACCGGAATGCCGTGCTTGGCGTAGTTGGCGTGGTCCGACCGGCAGTAGATGTTCTGATCGTGGCCGTTGGCGTCCATCGAGTAGTCGAAGGTAAAGCCGTGCCGGCCCGACGTGTTCACCGACTCCACCAGGTCGCCCAGCTGCGTCGAAAGCCGGCGCGAGCCCACCAGCTGCAGGTAGCCCGGGCCGCCGCCCTCCGTGTCGCCCGCGGCGCCGCGGCCGATCATGTCGATGTTCAGCTGCGCCACGATGCTGTCCAGCGGCACCGTCGGGTGCGCGGCGAAGTGCTCCGACCCCAGCAGCCCCAGCTCTTCAGCGTTGTGCCAGACGAAGAGAATGGAGCGGCGCGGCTTCGGGGACAGCGACACGAAGTGCTCGGCGATCTCCAGCACGCCCATGCTGCCGGAGCCGTCGTCGTCCGCGCCGTTGTAGATGCTGTCCACCCGCGCCGGGCGCCGCGCGCGCACACTGTCGAGCGCGGCGCGGAACCGCGCCTTCTGCGGGGCCGAAAGGGTGTCGGCGTCGATCCCCGGCTGGTCCGCGCCCTCGGGGCGGAACAGGCGGTGAAGCACCTTCACCGAGTCGTGCTCCACCGCGTCGTGCTCGGTGCCCACGTGGTCCGGGTGCGCGCCGATGGCCACGTACTGCCCGCGCATGGCCGGGTCGCTCCCCGGGAGCACGGCGATCACGTTGCGCACGGGGTGCGGCGTCGGCCGCTCGAAGAAGGTGAACGCGCCGGTGACCGTCTTCCCCGCGGCGCCCACCTGCAGGTTGGCCAGCGGGGCGCCCATGATGTGCTCCGCCGCCGCGCTGCTGATGATCAGCCCGGCGGGAAGGCGGGCCGGGGCCTGCTCCTCCCCCTTCAGTTCCGTTCGGTCGGTAGACAGGAAGCCGCGCAGCCCCTGCCCGGTGAGGTCCAGCGTGGCGAACGCCACGCCCGCCGCATCGGCGTACTGTGCGTAGGTGCGGCCGGCGGCCCAGAACGCGAACGTGGGCTGGCCGTTCTGCCCCATGGGCGCGGCGAACACCACCAGCTTTCCGCGCGCCTGCTCGGGCGAGATCATCGTGCTCGGCTCGCCCACGCGGCCGCCGTACACTGCCTGCACGCCGCTGGCGCTGAACGCCGGGGCGAACTGCAGGATCTGGCCGTACCGGGGCACCGCGAGAAAGTCGGTGCCCACCGCGTAGCTTTGCCCGTCCACGCTCAACGTGGCGCCGGGGGCAAGGCCGCGCTGCACCATCGGCACGTCCTGGAAGTAGCCGCCGTTCTCCCCCGCGGGGCGAAGGCCCAGGCGGCGCAGCTCGGACGCGATGTAGG
The DNA here is from genome assembly GCF_036399935.1 of Longimicrobium sp. Classification (GTDB taxonomy): domain Bacteria; phylum Gemmatimonadota; class Gemmatimonadetes; order Longimicrobiales; family Longimicrobiaceae; genus Longimicrobium. The sequence goes on along the minus strand of NZ_DASWMD010000007.1, from coordinate 230,585 downwards.
CGGTTCCCATGGCGTTGCCGCGCGTTCCTGCCTCGCGGCCCATCATGGAGTCGTCGGCGAAGGCGTACAGGCGCGTGCGCAGGTCCTGGGCAGAGATGGCGCCGGCGGTGGGCCGCGGCGCGTGCTTCAGGGGTTCCTGCGCACGTGCGGGATGCGCGGCAAGGGCGGCGGCCGCGCAGGCGAGCGCGGCAAGACGGGCGTTTCGGATCACGAAAACGGCTCCTGGATGGGAGAAGGATGGCCGGGGCACAGACGGGCGCCCCGGGGTCGGTCGATGAACGGGTTCAGGCGCCCGTGGGCTGGGCGCGGACGCCAGTGGGCACGCGGGAAAGCGCTTCGGTCTGGGTGGCCGCGCCGCGCAGAACCCGCAGCGCCGCCTGCAGCTGCGCGTCGCGGGCGATGCCCCGCCGGAACGCCGCCGCGTCGCCGAAGGCGTAGCCGGAGACGCGGTCCTCGATGATGCGGTCGATCAGTGCTGCGCCGGCGTTCCAGGCAGGGAGCGACACCTTCACCCCGCGCTTTTCCAGCCGGCGGTACAGGTCTGCCCGCCACTCGGGGGTGGCGCGGAAGCCTTCGCCCAGCCCCGGGGCGCGGTCTACGGCCATCTCCTGCACGGCCGAGTTGAAGTCGCCCGCGCGGGCGCCCAGCACCACGGCCAGCGCGCGTTCGGCGCCGGCCAGGGTGTCGGCGTCCACGTGCAGGTCGGGGGTGATGCCGCCGCCGCCGTACACCACGCGCCCCGCGTCGGAGCGGAAGACGGGCCGGTCGGCCACGGAGTCGGTGGGGACCTCCACCAGCCGCCCCTGGGGCGTCATGCGGCGCGGGCGCTGGATGGTGCGCCCGCTGGGCGTGTACCAGCGGCCGGTGGTGAGCTTGAGCGCCCAGCCGCCGTCCAGCCGGAAGATGTCCTGCACCAGCCCCTTGCCGAAGGTGGTCTCGCCGATGATCACCGCGCGGTCGTGGTCCTGCAGCGCCCCGGCCACGATTTCCGACGCCGACGCCGCGTTCTCGTCCGTCAGCACCACCAGCGGCGCGTCCGGGACGACGGGCTCCGTGCGCGCCAGGACGTTCTCCGTCGGCGCGTTGCGGAACTCGGCGCGCAGGATGGACTGCCCCGGCCGCAGGAACAGGTCGCTGATGCGGATGGCCTGCTCCAGGCTGCCGCCGCCGTTGCCGCGCAGGTCCAGCACGAAGGCGTGGGCGCCGGACTTCCGCAGGCTCACCAGCGCGCGCAGCACCTCTTCGCCCGAGCTGTCGTTGAAGCCCTCCAGCGGTACGTACCCGATCCCGGGCTCCAGCATCACCGCGTACGCCACCGAGGGATAGCGGATGCGCTCGCGGGTGAACTCGTGGTGGATGGTGCCCACGCCCGGGCGGTGGTAGTCCACGGCCACGGTGGTGCCCGGCTCGCCCAGCAGCCGCCGGGTGACCTGGTCCACCGGCTGTCCGGTGACGTTCTCGCCCGCCGCGCCGATCACCCGGTCGCCGGGCCGCACGCCCGCGCGCGCCGCGGGCGAGCCCTCGAAGACGCGGGTGACCAGCGCGGTGTCGCGCACGGTGGTGATCTGCATGCCCACGCCGCCATACGAGTTCCGCAGCGTTTCGCGGGAGAACTGCGCCAGCTGCTCCGGGGAAAAGAGCTCCGCGTACGGATCGCCGATCTGCACCAGCAGCCCGCGCGCGGCCTTCTCGTACAGCTGCGCGTCGGAGATGGAGTCGATCCCGCGTGCCGACAGGGCCGAGATCACCTCGTGGAACATCTGCTCGCCCGGCCGGCCGCCCAGGGCCTGCAGCGCGAAGCCGCTCGCCAAGGCGGGGAGCAGCAGCGCGGCGGCGAGCGAGCGGCGAAGGGAACTGCGGCGCCGCTGTTCGGCGGCGGAAGCGCGGGGCATCCGGGTCTTCATCAAGGGCGATCAGGCATTCGGAAGCGGCGTCCCGCAGGTACACCGGACGTAGGTGGTTGATCCGGAGTTGCTGGCGATTCCGGACTCCTCCCGGAAGTACTTCAGCCGGGGTTCGGCGGGATTCGGCGCGACGACGGGCGCCCCCCATCCCCAACCCTTCCCCCGCAAACTGCGCGGGGGAAGGGAGCCAGTGCCTGCGTCACACCGGCCTTTCCGCACAGCCTGTCATCCTGAGCCCCAAGCGCACCGTACCAGCCCGCACGACATCGCTCGCGGGGCGAAGGATCTAGCCTGGGGCGCTCCCAAACTTGGGCGCGGCAGCGGTCGCCATTGCAGAGGCCGCGGTGCCGGGGCGTTTCGAAACGGTCCGGCGCAATCCCCGGCTGCCCTCTCCCCCGGCCCCTCTCCCGCCAGCGGGAGAGGGGAGAATTCGATCACGATTCCGCCAGCCCCGCGCACCCGGCTACGCGTGCAGTCCGCGAAGGCGGACTTCGGGCCGTCGTTGCCACGACTTCAGTCGCCCCAGCAGGGCCGGGGCCTCAGCTCCGCAGCATCGGCGTCAGGGGATGTCCGTGCGCGCCCCCCCCGTCCCTCTCGCGCGGGCAGTCCCTGCGCAACGTCGTCGCCCCGGCGGCATCACCCTCGTGTACAGCACGGCGGACGATCACCTTCATGCCCGCGTCCGCGGCGCCATCCGCTCCGCTCTCGTAGCGCACCGTAGAAACCTCGTCCGCGCCGCTGACGACGATCTGCACCTGGTGCGGGTGGACGGTGCCATCCAGCCCACCCGGCTCGGCGCGAACGGCATGGGCGAGGATGCCGGCCAGGGCGGCCGCGGCGGCGAGAAGCGTCAGGGAGCGGAGCATCGTGCATCCTCCGGAAAGCGGGAAACCGGGCGATCCACCCCGCGCCCCCGGTCGGGGACGCGGGACGGGCGCCATCCATCAACCGATCCAGTACGTCGCCTTGATCATGAACACGTTGCGGGCGGGGGCGCGGAACAGGCTTCCCACGTCGCGGCGGGCATCGAAGCCGCCTACGCCCTCGAATCCCTCGCGCTCCTGCTGCCACACGAAGAACAGCGCCGAGCCGGGCCGGTACTCCCACCGCACCACCGCGTTGCCGCGCAGCGAGCGGACGTTGAAGTCGGGGTTGCCCACCACCATCAGCCCGTCCGCCTCCGCCTGCTGCAGCGTGGCCGGGCACGTGACCGACGCCACCGGGCTCAGCGCGTACGCGCCGCCGTAGCCGCACACCGAGCCGCGGTCCCTGCCGTAGACGTCGTACTCGGCCTTGCCGGGCGTGGTGAACTCGCGGAAGTCGCGGAAGTCGCCGGCCGCCACGAACGGCTGCGCGTACAGCTGCAGCGAGAGCGTGGGGGTGAACGTCCAGTCCAGGCGCGTGTTGACCGCGAACACCGTCTGGTCCAGCGCGCCGAACACGTAGCGCTGCCCGAACGTGGCCTCCGCCGACTCGTCCGCGAAGTCGAACAGGTACTGGTCGGGGTCGCGCCCCTGGTCCACCGACGGCCCCATGCTCAGCCGCACCGACGGACTGGGGCGGTAGTTGAGGTTCAGCCCCACCGAGCGCGATTCCCCGCCCGCCTGGTCGCCGCCCACGTACCCGCCCATGCTCACGGAGAACGGCTTCCGCGAGTCGGAGTTGAAGTGGGCGTTCACCCCCCACGAGGCGGGCCGCGCGCCCAGCGGCCCGCCGCGGGTCAGGCGGTCGTCGCGGGTGGCCGGCGACAGGCTCAGGTTCAGCCCGCCGCTCCACAGGCTGTGCAGCTGCCCCCACAGCCCCATCCCGAAGTCGGCGAAGATGGCGTCGCCCGCCGTGTTCCACGCGTGCGTGGTGAAGCCGGCGATGGAGTACTGGCGCAGCACCGGCGTCGGCTTGGTGCGCCGCGTGCCCAGGAAGGTGGCCAGCGACCGCACGTCGGCGCGCTGCGCGAAGCCCAGGTCGTTCATCTCGAAACCCGGCGAGACGTTCTGCACCTTGACGCTCATGTCCCAGTCGCCCGCGCGCTGGATGGCCAGCGATGCCGAGTGTCCCGACAGCCGCGTGCGGTCCGCCTCCAGCTCCACGTGGCCCGCGTCCGGCCGCTGGTAGTAGTGCCCGCTGCCGCGCTGCGTGCGCTCGATGGCCTGGGCGCTGCCGCCCACGCTGCTGGCGGCCACGTAGCCGCTGACCGTCCACAGGCGCTTGGCCCAGGAGTGCTCGAAGTCCACCCCGCCCACGTACGCGTCGCGGCGCAGCAGGGGCTCCAGCCGGCCGTCCAGGCTGCGGTTGGTGGCCGTCGCCATCCCGCCGAGCACCGTGCTCCCCCCGTTCAGGTCGCGGCGCACGCGGCCCACCAGGTAGTTGGTCATCGGCTCCACGGGCGCGGTGTGCTCGTCGCCCTCCGCGTCCACGTACCGCGCCTGCTCCTGCCCCGTGACGGCGTTCAGCAGGCCCAGCGACCAGCCGCCGGCCGTGCGCCCGGTCACCTTGGCGGCGCCCAGGATGCTGGACTGCTCCGGCTGGTCCACGAACGGGCGGTCGCCGCTGGTCCCCAGCCCCGCCTGCGGCGCCCGGCCGATGCGGCGGCTGTAGAAGAACCCCTGGCCGCCGTAGCTGTTGAACGCCTGCGACTGCCCGAACTGGAAGACGTCGTTCCCTTCCACGAAGAAGGGCCGGCGCTCCTCGAACTGCGTCTCGAACGCCGTCAGGTTCACCACGGCCGGGTCAAGCTCCACCTGGCCGAAGTCCGGGTTCACCGTTCCCGTCAGCGTCAGCCCGGAGGTGAGCCCCATCTTCACGTCCACGCCCACCGCGGCGCCGCCTTCCGTGGCGCTGTAGTACGGGTCGCCGGGGCGGTCGGGCTGCCGGTCCACGTGGGCGCTGGAGTACGGCATGATCTCCAGCCGCCGCGGCGCGCGCAGCCCGGCCAGCCCCTGCACCGTGCCGAAGCGCGAGATGATGCCCGCCGTGTTCGGCAGCAGCGGCGCCCAGAACGACGACTCGTCGCGCCGCGCGATCACCCGGCCGAAGTTGATGCCCCACGTCTGCGCCGCGCCGTCGCGGGGCACGTTGAAGCGAAGCTGCGACAGGGGAATGCGGAACTCGGCCGACCATCCGGCGCTGTCGCGGGAAACGGCGACGTCCCACACCGCGTCCCAGGTGTCGTCGTCGGAGTCGTCGTTGAAGTGGTAGATGTCGCGCCGCAGCCCGGCGGGGTTCACGCTGAAGCGAAAGCCGGTGCGGCGGTCGTGGTAGCTGTCCAGCGCCACGTCGAACCAGTCGGAGTTCGATACCCCCTGGTCGCGCCGGGCCAGCGGCGCGGCGATGCTGTCGGGGTGCCGGTCCCACATCCGCGCGGCCACGTACACCGCCTGGTCGTCGTACAGGAACCTCACCTCGGTGCGCTCGGTGCTCGCCTCGCCGGGGCGCGGGCCGCGCTGCACGAAGTCGGTGGCTACGGGCGAAGCCGCCCACGCCGCCTCGTCGGCGCGGCCGTCCACGCGGATGGCGCCGCTGGCACGCACGCCCTGCAGCACGCGCGGCGCTTCCAGCGACGGGGCGGCCGCGGGCGGCTGCAGGGGCTGCGACGAGCCCTGGGCCGTGAGAGGGACGGATATTGTCGACAAAAACATCGCCAACGAGAGATGCCGCAGGGGGTTGCGACGCATGGTCGGGCTCCGTGGCTACGAACGGTTGAGGGTCTGAACCGGGGCGGCCGCGCAGACGTGACGGCGGACTGTCACTTGGATGCGCGGGGGTCCGCGATGGTTGCAACGGCCCTGGCGGACGAGAGGGCGCTCGTTCGTGCTAATACTTTAGCACCCTGCCCCTCCCCGCGCCAGTGTTTTCTTTCTACGGCTGCATCGGACGAGAGTTTCAGCGGATGGACGACGTGGTCCGGGCGCGGGCGCGCCTCGTGCGGAGGGAAGCGGGCAATCGCGAGGAACCGCCGCCCCGGCCGCGGTTTACGCCATCAAGCCGCGTCTTCTCGATGCGGCCCGTGAGAGATCCCGGAACCTGTTCTACGAATGATCACGATCGTTGTGCGCGCCGCCCCGCTCACGCTGGCGGCGCTCCTGGCGTCGCTTCCGGCCGCCGCGCAGGAAACCGCCCCGGACACGGCAACCGCCGCATCCGACAGCACCTGGCGCGAGCACTACGAAGCCGGCGAAGCGGCCCGGCGCGCGGGCGACTGGGGGACGTGGCGATACGCGCTGGTGCGTGTGCGCGAGCAGATCGGCTATCACCCGTCCATCGTGCTGAACCTGGCCCGTGCCGACGCGCGGCTGGGGCGGACGGAAGACGCCGTCGAGTGGCTGCGCGCGTACGCCGCCACCGGCCTGACCAGCGACATCGCGGCAGACTCTGCGCTGGAATCCATCCGCTCGGCCCCGGGCTGGGATGCGATCGCCGAGCGGATCGCCGCCAACGCGCGGCCGGTGGGCGCGGCCCAGGTGGCGTTCACGCTGCCGGATTCCGCATTCCTCCCCGAGGGCGTGGCGTTCGATCCTCGCACGGGGCGCTTCTTCCTTTCCGGCCTGCGCCACGGGGGGATCTCCGCGTACTCGCCGGCGGGTGGATGGACGGAGCTCGTGCCCCCGCGGCGCGACGGCCAGTGGTCCATGCTCGCCGTCGTTGCCGACACCCTGACGCGTACCCTGTGGGCCACCACGGCCGCGTCGCCGCTCTTTGCCGGGTACCAGGCGGCGGATTCCGGGCGATCGGCCCTGCTGGCGTACGACATGGACACGGGCGCCCTCCGGCGCCGCTACGAGCCGCAGGGGGACGGGCGCCACACGCTGGGCGACATGGCCGTGGCCCCGGACGGCACCGTGTACGTGTCGGATGCGGACCAGGGAGTGGTCTATCGGTTGGAGCGCGGCGCGGCGGAGATGGAGCCCTTCGCGGCGGAGGGGCTGGTGTCGCCGCAGGGGATCGCGGTGGCGGCGGATGGGCGGCGGGTGTACGTGGCGGATTACGTGCGCGGCATCGCCATCGTCGACCGGCAAAGCAGCGAAGTGGAGTGGGTGCAGGCCGCCGACTCCGTCGCGATCTCGGGTGTCGACGGCCTGGTGCGCGCCGGCCGCGGGCTGATCGCGCTGCAGAACGGGGTGACGCCCAACCGGGTGATCTACCTGGAGCTGGATGCGGCCGGCAAGGCGGTCACGGGCTGGCGCGCGCTGGAGTCGGGCACGCCCCTGCTCACGCAGCCGACTCACGCGGTGGTGGTCGGGGGCGAGCTGTTCTTCATCCCCGACAGCGGCTGGGAGCGCATCGGCGACGACGGCGCGGTGAAGCCCGGGATGGTGCTGGAGCCGGCGCACGTGATGCGGTTGCCGCTGCCGTAGGGGGGGCGCCCCTCCCCCGCCCCTCCCCGCACAAACTACGTGCGGAGAGGGGAGAAAACGGCTTCGACGCGCACCGGGCGGATCTGTCATCCGCGAGGCCCAAGGGCACCAACCCGGCCCGCGGCACACGCGCCACACCCTGTCATCCTGAGGCCCAGGCGCACCGGGCCGGCCCGTAGCAGACCCTTCGCGGGCCGAAGGATCTAGCCTGAGCCACGTACAAGCCCGGGCGCGGCAGCGGTCACACAGGCCCGGTGCACACCCTGCTGGGGCGACTGAAGTCGCGGCAACAACGGCCCGAAGTCCGCCTTCGCGGACTGCGCCTTCAGCCCTGCGGCGCGTCCGGAGTCCCCTCCAGGAACTGCCTCCACTCGTTGGACTCCGCGACGCGCTTGAGGACGGCGTTGCGGCCTTCGAGGAAGCGTGTCATGTAGCGCCGCAGCACCACGCGCTCGGCGATGCGCCCCAGGATGCCCAGCGGAGCGGCGAACCGGAGCTCGTCCCGCAGCACCGTCCCGCCATCCGGGGCGGCATCGAAGAAGTGGTCGTGCACCATCCACGCGAACGCCCCGCGCACCATCCTATCCTGGAAGTAGCGCGGCCGGTCGAACGCGCTGATGCGGCTCGTCAGGTGCTGCCGCACGCCGAAGTGCCGCGCGCGCCACGTCACGGACTCGCCCAGCTCGATCAGCCCCGACGTGCGCCCGCCCACCGCCTCCTCGCCCGTGTGCGCGAGCGAGACGCTGTGGAAGTCGATGCTCCGCGCCAGGTCGAACACGCGCTCTCGCGGCGCCGTGATGTGGATCGACAGGCGGATGGTGGTCATCGCCGCTCCCGGGTCGCTCGCATGCGGCTACTCCGGGGCCGGCGCGGGGGCGGCTATCCGCCGTACCTCCTCGCGCAGCGACTCGGGATCCCACCCGGCGTCACGGTTCAGCTCCACCCCCTCCAGGTCCGCCATCAGCATCCGCTCCAGGTCGGCGATGCGGCGCCGGGCTGCGCCCAGGTAGCGCGACCGGTCTTCGCGGCTTTCCGTCAGCTCGCGAACGGAATCTTCGTCGTGGCGCCGGAACTTCTGCGCGGCGCGGTGGGCCTGGTGCGCGCGGAATCCCAGCAGCGAGAGCGCCTGCTCGCCCATCCGCAGCGACGAGTCCAGCGACTCGCGGTACACGTGCGTCACCCCCGACGCGATCAGGTCGTGCGCGTCGTCCCAGTCGAAGGCGCGGGCCAGGATGGTCAGGTGGGGAAAGTGCTTGCGCGCGGCGTTCGCCAGCTCGCGGGTGCGCTCGGGGGTATCCAGCGCCAGGACCAGCAGCCGTGCGCGTTCCGCCCCGGCGGCGCGCAGCAGCTCGTGGCGGGTGGCGTCGCCGTAGTACACGCGCAGCCCCAGCGAGCGCAGCAGTTCCACCCGGTCTGAGTCGATGTCCAGCACCGTGGTGCCCACCCCGTTGGCCGCCAGCAGACGCCCCACCGTGGCGCCGAATGCGCCGAACCCGGCGATGAGCACGGGGTGCTCGGTGTGGGCCACCCGGTCGGCCTCGCGCGCCGGGGCGGCGCCCGGGCCCAGGCGGGGCTGGATCACGCGCTCGTTCAGCAGCATCAGCAGCGGCGTCAACGCCATGGAAAGGGCGACGGCGGCCACGAGCGGCGCCGTGACGGCCGCGCCCAGCACCCCCTCCTGCTCCGCGAACGACAGCAGGACGAACGCGAACTCGCCCACCTGCGGCAGCGCGAAGGCGAAGAGCAGCCCCTGGTCGCGGCTCAGGCGGAACGCGCGGGCCAGCACCAGCAGCAGCACCAGCTTCACCGCCACGAGCCCGGCGACCAGCCCCGCGATGGCCAGGGGCTGCGCCGCCACCCGCGCAAAGTCGATCGTGGCGCCGACGGCGATGAAGAACAGCCCCAGCAGCAGCCCCTCGAAGGGCTCCAGGTCGCTCTCCAGCTCGTGCCGGTACTCGCTCTCGGCGAGCACCACGCCGGCCAGGAAGGTGCCCAGCGCCGGGCTCAGCCCCACCCGCGTCATCAGCAGCGCGATCCCCACCACCAGCAGCAGCGCGGCCGCGGTAAAGATCTCGCGGCTGCGCGAGCGCCCGACGGCCCGGAACACCGGCTGCGTCACGAACCGGCCGCCCAGGACCACCGCGGCTACTGCGCCGAGCACGGCCACGGTCTGTGCCCAGGCCGGCAGGCCGGATACCCACGTCTGCGCGCCTGCGTGGCCCTCCCCGCCCGCCGGCGCGGGATGCGCTGTGGCGAGGAGGGGAAAGAGCGCGAGCATGGGAATGACGGCGATGTCCTGGAAAAGGAGCACGGAGAACGCGCTCTGGCCCCCTTCCGTCTTCATCAGCCCCTTCTCCGCCAGCGTCGACAGCACCATGGCGGTCGAGGAGAGCGAAAGGATCATCCCCACGGCAAGCGCGGCGCGCCACTCCAGCCCCAGCGCGCCGGCGATCGCGGCGAACACGGCCGTGGTCACCGCCACCTGCAACCCGCCGAGTCCCAGGATGGGCGCCCGCAGCCGCCACAGCAGCGACGGCTGCAGCTCCAGCCCGATGACGAACAGCATCATCACCACGCCGAACTCGGCCACGTGCATGACGCTCTCGCCCTCCGAGCCCAGCAGCCCCAGCCCGAACGGCCCGATCGCCACGCCGGCCAGCAGGTATCCCAGCACGGCGCCCAGCCCCAGGCGCCGCGCCAGGGGAACGGCGACGACGGCCGCCAGCAGGTAGACGAAGGCCTGCTCCAGGAACCCGGTCATCGCGCCGCCTCCCGGGCTGGGGGCAGGCGATCCAGGTCCAGCTCGGGAAGCGGCGCCAGGGCGTGCAGGTCGTACTCGTCCGCCGCCAGGGCGGAAAGGAACGCGGCGTACCGGTCTGCCTCACGCTCGATGGCGGCTTCGCCCAAGCTGTGGGTGCCGTGGATGACGTACGGGGGCAGGTAGTGCATCCCGCACAGCCGCGCCGTCTGCTCGATGGGGGCGAGCAGCTCGCGCACGGTGAACCGGTTGTAGCCCTCGCGGTGGTACGCCGCGGCCCGCCCGCCGGCCGTAAGCACGTTGATCATCCACTTGCCCCGCAGCTGCGTGCCGCGCGAGCCGTACGCCCAGCCGTGCTCCAGCACCAGGTCTTCCCACTGCTTGACGAGCGGCGGCGTGCTGTACCAGAAGAACGGATGCTGAAGGATGATCAGGTCGTGCGCCAGCAGCAGCGCCTGCTCGCGCGGCACGTCCACGTCGAACTCGGGATACGCCTCGTACAGGTCGTGGAGGGTCACGCCGGGCGGAACGCGCGTCAGCAGCCGCCGGTGGACGCGCGACTTTTCCAGCGCGGGGTGCGCAAAGAGGATGAGGATCCGTGCCATCAGGCGAGGAAAGTGGAGGCGGGCGGATTGTGGGCGTTCACGGGGATCACGGACGTCCCGCCATCATCTGGCGCCGCGTACCGCTCGGGCGGCGCGTCGATGTGCATCAGCCCGCGCCAGCCGTCACTCGGGGCAGATGCAGGTGATCACCAGCCCTTCTCGTCTGGATCCCACCCGAAAGCCTCGACCATCAACTCGCGGCCGAGTTTCGGCGCGGCAACGCGCAGCCGCATCTCGCGTTCGGAGATCGCCCCGTACCGCACGCGGATGTCGGCCCGGCGCCGCTCATCCTCCAGCCGGTTGAGCTCGGCGATACACTTCAACTTCTCACCAACCGCCATACGCCGGTATCGCTCGGTCCTCGCTTCTTCCTCGCCCTCAAGGAACCCGGAGATGGGCATCAGACCTCCCCAGCAGCGGTCGCGGGGTAGATACGGACAGCAGTCGAGATTAGCCCCACGACCCTGACCGAAGGTGATTGAAGTTGATGACTTCACTACCTTGGGCGGCTAGCTGGAGGTAGAGTTGAAGATCGTCCGTCAAGACCGTGACGCCGCCTTCCAATGAATGGAGAATCGAAGTATCAGTTAGGCCGAGCGAGGGAAAGTGCGGGTCGAGGACCAGGTGCTTGCTGGGCAAATATGATTCATGGAGGGCCCCGGCGAGTGCTCCGAGCGTCAGGAGGGCGCGTATACGGAGGGGTCCGGTAAGCTGACCAAGAAGGTTGCTCACCTCCGTGAGCACGTTGGGCGTGGTCACCATACGCTCGTGCTCGCCGATGAATGCTGCGAGCAGCGCGTAATCGTCGCGGGTGTACGCGCGCGTCCGCTTGAACTGCTCGATCTGGTTCACGTCCAGCCCCCCAACGAGTAGGACTAGCAGCAGATTCGTGTCAATTAGCAGAGTGTTGCGCCTCCGCGAACGGTCCATCAGGCGACCTCGCGGATCTTCATCGATTTCACCGTTCCGGTTTCCGCGTCGACATGCAGGGTCTTGTATACCCGGGGCAGCACGCGTACATGCCCGTTCAGTGCGGCAGCCAAAGCGTTCTCCCGGACAGCCGGCTCAACCCACCCCAGGGTTATGTTCCAGTGCTTTTCATCGTCGGCAAGCTCCACCTCCTCAAGTCGGAGATGTTCCAGCGCCGCGTCAGTGTAGATTTGCCGGACCCAATCCTGCGCCGTCTGGACAGCCTCTTTCACCGTGATCATTGTCGCTCACCGAGCAAGGGTTTGCAACGCCCGATGGGCATCGTCGCGTGCCTAATATCAAGGCTCCCGACGTCCAATTCAAGCGGGACCCCCTAGACGCCAGCGCCCGCACCAGTCCCCGCCCCCACCAGGTGCCCCGTGCGCTCCTGGATGCTGCGCACCTCGCGGGTGCGGCTGCGGAGGGCGCTGATGGCGTCTACGGCGGCTTCGGCGGCGGACATGGTGGTGATGTACGGCACCTTGTAGGTGATGGCCGCCCGCCGCGCCGTGTAGTCGTCGTACTGGCTCTGCTTGCCCAGCGGCGTGTTGATCAGCAGCGCCACGTCGCCCGAGATGATGTGGTCGGCCATGTTGGGCCGCCCCTCGTTCACCTTGTAGATGGGGTCGCACGGAATTCCGCGCTGCCGCAGGTACTTTGCGGTGCCGCTGGTGCCCTGGATGCGGAACCCCATGTCGTGAAGGCGCCGCGCGATGGGCGTTACCGTGCGCTTGTCGCGGTCGTTCACCGTGATGATCACGTTGCCCTGCGACGGCAGCTCCATCCCCGCGGAGATCTGCGCCTTGGCGAACGCCATCCCGAAGCTGTCGTCGAAGCCCATCGCCTCGCCGGTGCTCCGCATCTCCGGCCCCAGCACCGTGTCGCCCTCCAGCTTGTTGAAGGGGAACACGGATTCCTTTACCGCCACCCCGCCGACGGGGATCTCCTCCGGCAGGTGAAAGTCCGCCAGCCGCTCGCCCCCCATCAAACGCGCGGCGATCCGGGCGAGGGGCACGCCCGTGGCCTTACTGACGAACGGCACCGTCCGCGAGGCGCGCGGGTTCACCTCGATCACGTACACCTCGCCCTCGAAGACGGCGTACTGCACGTTGATCAGCCCCACCACGCCCAGTTCCAGCGCGAACCGCCGCGTGCTTTCGCGCATCTGCTCGATGTGGCGGTCGTCCAGCAGGTACGGCGGCAGCACCTGCGCGCTGTCGCCCGAGTGGATGCCGGCTTCCTCGATGTGCTGCATCACCCCGCCGATCACCACCGTCTCGCCGTCGCACAGCGCGTCGACGTCGGCCTCGAAGGCGTCTTCCAGGAAGCGGTCGATCAGCACCGGGCGTTCGTGGCTGACGCTGGCGGCCGTCGCGAAGTAGTGGCGCAGCTGGGGCTCGTCGTACACGATCACCATCCCCCGCCCTCCCAGCACGTAGCTGGGGCGCACGAGCACGGGATAGCCGATGCGCCCCGCGATCTCTACAGCCTGCTCCATGCTCGTGGCCAAGCCGTTCGGCGGCTGGCGGATGCCGAGCGAGCGGGCCAGCTCCTCGAAGCGCTCGCGGTCTTCGGCGCGGTCGATGGCCTCCACCGAGGTGCCCAGGATGGGAACGCCCAGCCGGTCCAGCGGCTGCGCCAGCTTCAGCGGCGTCTGCCCGCCCAGCTGCACGATCACCCCCTCGGGCCGCTCCAGCCGGACGATCTCGATGACGTCTTCCAGCGTCAGCGGCTCGAAGTACAGCTTGTCGCTGATGTCGAAGTCGGTGGAGTTGGTCTCCGGGTTGGAGTTGACCATCACCGTCTCGAACCCCGCCTCGCGCAGCGCCAGCGCGGCCTGCACGCAGCAGTAGTCGAACTCCACGCCCTGCCCGATGCGGATGGGGCCGGAGCCCAGGATGACCACCGTGCGCCGGTCGGACGGCTCGGACTCGTTCTCCTCGCCGTAGGTGGAGTACAGGTACGGCGTGGTGGCGGGAAACTCGCCCGCGCAGGTATCCACCCGGTTGTAGACGGGGTGCAGCTTCATCCCCCACCGGCGCTCGCGGACGGCGTCCTCCGTTTCGCCGCGGATGCGCGCCAGCTGCGCGTCGCTGAAGCCCAGCTTCTTCATCCGCTGCAGCGCGTCGCGATCCACCTCGCCCAGCCCGGCGTACTCGCGCTCGGCCTGCACCAGCTGCTCGAGCTGTGCGATGAACCAGGGGTCGATGAAGGTGAGCCCGGCGATTTCGTCGACGGAAAAGCCGGCCTCCAGGGCGCGCTTCAGCTGGTAGTAGCGTTCGGGGGTGGGTCGGCGCAGGGCGCGGCGCAGCGTCTCGGGCTGGTCGTCGTCCAGGCGGTCTTCCTTGGGCGTGCTGGTTTCCCAGCCGCTGCGGCCCACCTCCAGCGCGCGGATGGCCTTTTGCCACGCCATCTTGAAGGTGCGTCCGATGGCCATCGACTCGCCGACGGCCTTCATCTGCACACCGAGCGTGGGATCGGCCTTGGGGAACTTCTCGAAGGCGAAGCGCGGGAACTTGACGACCACGTAGTCCAGCACCGGCTCGAACGACGCCGGCGTGCACGCGGTGATGGCGTTCGGCAGCTCGTCGAGCGTGTAGCCCACGGCCAGCTTGGCGCCGATGCGGGCGATGGGGTAGCCCGTGGCCTTGGACGCCAGCGCCGACGACCGCGACACGCGGGGGTTCATCTCCACGATCAGCATTTCGCCGTTCGCGGGGTTCAGCGCGAACTGCACGTTGCAGCCGCCGGCCTCCACGCCGATCTCGCGGATGATCGCGATGGCCGCGTCGCGCATCTTCTGGTACTCCACGTCCGACAGCGTCTGCGCCGGCGCCACGGTGACGGAGTCGCCCGTGTGCACGCCCATGGCGTCGACGTTCTCGATGGAGCAGATGATGACGACGTTGTCGGCCCCGTCGCGCATCACCTCCAGCTCGAACTCCTTCCAGCCGATCACCGACAGGTCGATCAGCACCTCGTGCACGGGCGACAGCTCCAGCCCGTGGCGCACCTGCTCCTCGAACTCCTCGCGGTTGTACGCGATGCCGCCGCCCGTGCCGCCCAGGGTGAACGACGGGCGGATGATGGCGGGATAGCCCGTGTCGTCGACGATGCGCCACGCGTCGTCCAGCGACCGCGCGAAGCCCCCGTGCGGCACCTTCAGGCCGATGCGGTCCATGGCCTTGGCGAACTCGCTGCGGTCCTCGGCCATGCGGATGGCGCGCGCGTTGGCGCCGATCAGCTCCACGCCGTGGCGGGCCAGGACGCCTGTGTCGTGGAGTTCGAGCGCCACGTTCAGCGCCGTCTGGCCGCCCATGGTGGGGAGGATGGCGTCGGGCTTTTCCTTTTCGATCACCCGCTCCACCCACTCGGGGGTGATGGGCTCGATGTAGGTAGCGTCGGCCAGGTCGGGGTCCGTCATGATCGTGGCCGGGTTGCTGTTGACCAGGATCACGCGGTACCCCTCTTCGCGCAGCGCTCGCACGGCCTGCGTGCCCGAGTAGTCGAACTCGGCCGCCTGGCCGATGACGATGGGCCCGGAGCCCAGGATGAGGATGCTCTGCAGGTCGGTGCGCTTGGGCATCGGTCGCTAACGTCGTGTGCGCGTGCGCGAGCGCCGGCCCGTCCGCGGGTCGTTCGCGGCGAGCCGGCGCGGAGTGCCGGACGGGCTGTCGGTCGGGGCGGGAATATAGGGCCGGACGGCGGGCGGGGAAAGAATCGAATGGGAGTGAGCCTACGCCGCCCGCCGAACCTCCATCCACTTCTCCACCGCCATGGACGCGGCGCGTAGATCGTCGCCGAACTCCAGGACCGCTTCCGCCACGAGTGAGTCCATGGAACGCTCCTCCTCGGGAACGTGACGGCGGAGCTTGATTGATGCCATCGCGAGCGCTTCGAACGCACCGAAGCGGTCCGTCAGCATCTCAAGAAGCCGTGCCGGTGAGGCGAGTCCGTGCGCAGATTCAGTTTCCATACTCGCATTCTCCCCTGTGATCCCGTTTGAATCAGCACACCACATGCGTCGTCGTTGCGCGTCCCGCAGTGCCGCGCATACGTTGCAGGCGGTGCATCCGTCTGGATGTAAGCTAATTTACTTGACGTTCATCGTCAAGGTTTTGCGCTTACGATTAGGAGAGTCCTCTGGCCAAGCGTGAGCAGGACCTTCAGGCGCTCGTTCGCGACATCGTGGACGCGAGCGGGGTGTCGCAGGCGCAGCTCGCCCGGGACGCCGGGTTGAGCTACGCGGCGCTGCACGCGTGGATTACAGGCATCCGCTCGCCGCGCCCAGGCAGCCTCCTGCAATTAGCGGAAGGCTTGGAGAGCCGGTCAGTAGCGCTGCGGGAACTGGCGGTTCAACTTCGGCGCGTGGCGGGAGACGGGCAGCGTCGCTAGAATCGAACTGGACGCTACCGGCGCAGAATTAGCAGACGCACGGCCGCACTCAAGAAATCCGAATACTCTCGGCATCGTTCTTGAAACTCCTATGCGGACTTCACCGCTCCACGAGCACCCTTTCCGCCACCGTGCTGCGACCGGCCAATGAGCAATGAGATTGTTGTAGGCAGTGTCTCTGCGGATCTGACCCGCAATTCTGATGTTGCCACGCTCCTTGGACAGATTCGTCCCGCATGGCAGGCGAAGAGTCTTATCTCACGTGTGCGCCGACTTGCCCAAGTTGATCCAAGTAGCGCGTGCCAACGCCTCTTCAATGCTGCGATGCACGATCTACGCGAAAAGGTTGTTATCGCCGGGATTGATATCGCCCGGGAAGCAGCAAAGGCATACAAGCTGCCGCCCATCGAAAAAGCGGACGAAGTCGAAAATTACTCTGTGAGTAATTTGATCGACTTGGCCTATAGAATCGGACTCCTCTCACGTCCAGAGTGGCGTCGCCTCTCCCGCTGCTACGAGATCCGGCGCGACTTGGAGCATGAGGATGATGAATATGAAGCTGGCATCGAGGACTGCATCTACATCTTCAAGACGTGCATCGAGGTGGTCCTCGCGAAGGATCCTGCGCACCTGATCAGAGTGCAAGACATCAAGGAGCTTGTAGAGCAACCCACGCCCATGATTCCTGCGGAATCATTTATTGACGACTATGCTCAAGCTCCGCAACCGCGCCAAGAGGAGATCATGAAGTTCCTCTTAAGCATCGCAACGAATAAAGAGCAGTCGGAGATCGTTCAACAGAACGCGTACAATGCGCTCGTCCGGTTCGAACCATTGACACAAAATCCTGTGAAACTGACTCTCGCATCTCACCTGCAGGGGAAGATCGGGAGAAGTGGTTTAGATCGCAGAACAGCGCGGGTTGCGTTCGGTGCTGGTGCGCTCCCCTACCTCAAGCGCGCTGACATCGCGACTTTCTTTGATTCCGAGTTCCAGCGCATGCAAGCCGTGGGACACCGCTGGGATCTGTACGCTGAACATGGTGAGCTGCTGCGATCCTTCCAAGAACTTGGCGGTCTGCGATTCTGCCCAGCGGATGCGCGTCACAAGATCCTGAAGTTCCTTGTTCAATTGTACCTCGGCGAACCTGGCGGACGCACAAGCTACGGCAACATACGTCATGTATTCTACAGCAATACAGGTGCACCGATCGTCGAGACGCTGATTAGCAATGCCAAAGACACCATCTCGGACGAGCTGCGGGCTCTTCGCAACGACAAGGATATAGAGCGGCTCTGCTCAAATTCCCACATTGCGCGTCGCTTCGAGGCGCTCGTAGACCTTGTAGAGTCGACGCCGTGATCCACGGTCGACGAGGGCAGGGTTGTCGACTCGTTCTATCCAGCGGGTACCCCAGCGTTCTGCCGCTCGTTACCCGGTCTATCGATGCGCCGACCTAGGGTGCCGGCGCCTTGTACGTGATGTCAGCCGAGTCGGAATCCGCCATGATCGTGGCCGGGTTGCTGTTGACCAGGATCACGCGGTAGCCCTCTTCGCGGAGGGCGCGGACGGCCTGCGTCCCCGGCCCGTCCGCGCGTCGTTCGCGGAAGGCCGGCGCGGAGTGCCGATCGGGCTGTCGGTCGGGGCGGGAATACAGGATCGGTGAGGGCGAAGAAGAAAGGTCATACCCAGAGTTACCGGTCTCTGAACCCTCACAAATCATCTGAGGTAGAGCACCCTTGCGCCGTCCGTGTGAGGCGAATACAAATCCGGACATTCACATCGTTAGTCAAGATAACCGTCGATCCATCCGGAGGAGCGATTATGAACACGATTCCTAGGAACTTCGCCGAACTTCCATCAACTCCCTCTGCGGTGATGGACTTCAGTTCGCTTCGACTGCTCTTAGATAGAGACATCTTTGCTTTTCTAGACGGAACATCCCCGGTGTATGAAAGCTATAGAAAAGCTTGGATCAAGCTGAATTCTAAAGGAGGCCCGGAACTCGCTACAAGCGTAATCCTTGGCTATGCACGCGAGAACGAGCAGGTCAGGGCCGCTTTGAGTTTGCTCGACCGGATCGTCTGTCATGAACACCTAGTTATTGATAGCGTTACTTTAGAGGCGGAATTTCACAACAGGCGGGTTGTGCTTCAACACCTAGAAAACCTCCGGGACCGGCTACCGTTTTTGATCCCGATAAGCGTTCCATCTCCTGTCTACGAAGCCGCGGCGAATGTGATCCGTACCCGGCGCGAGGCTATATCTCCATTCAGGCATGATCTTACCCACACGGATTTCGACGCTGCAGATAAAAATTTTCATGATGGGCTGCACAGAACTGATCGAACCCGGCTGTACTGCTTTGCAGACAGCGGCGACGTTGCCGAGCGTGCCGTGTTCTACGGGTTAGTCGCGAGTGCCGCTCAAGTGCCATTAATTGTAAGCCAAAACAAAGAATTTCTACTGAAGAAACTCGCCCGTGTCATATATCAATCGCACCCGGTACTATTCGGTATCCATACAAATCTCGTGACAACAGCACTCGCTACCGTGGGCGCAAATGAACTTCCGGATACACCTGGGGCAGTAGCAATCCAACTACCTCCACTGGCAGAGTCGATCCTGATTTCCGCACTCGTTCATCACGAATCTCTGTACACTGAACTGCATCGTGTGCGTGTCAAGCCAGAGGCCGTAGCTTACCGGACTTTGGTGTTCAAACTTGAGCAAGCGCTCCGTGGCTCGCTCGCGAGCCAAGTACAAGCACAACGGGTCTTGAAAGATCTTCACGGCCATATTGAGAACTGGGCCATAGATCCCGATCTCGGCGTGAAGTACGTTCGACGAACGCTGAAATTCGACAAACTCCCTTTGGTAGGATGGGTATTCGAGTTGTTAGGTGCAGGTGAATGGAAGTTTAAAGATCCCATTCTCACAAAACCCGACGCGCACTTGAGATTTATTTCCGGATGGTTTCGTCCTCTCGATCTATAGATGAGATAAGAGACCACCATTGGACGAATGGAGCCTCCGGAATGGTCCTCGACAGCATTGTTCGGAACCGGGTCAGGTATAACCCGGCTTTCGCCGCACAGACGGGCGACTGAACTCGGCCGCTTGGCCGATGACGATGGGCCCGGACTCCAGAGTTAGCATGCTCTGCAGGTCGGTGCTTTCGTTCGTCGCGGCCCACGGTACGGCTGTTGCTGCGCAGACGGAGACGTGACGTAGGCGTGTGTTCTCACTAGATAGGAGGCAAAATGGGCCAGAGAGAAAGTGACCCGGATCGCGTTACACACACTTCAAGTGGTGTCGTCCCGTTTACAGGTGATTTAGGCGGCACCCTCCATGTAACGACGATCCATAAGGACAACGACACCTACACTGGTGTCGGTTACTCACGCGAGCAGGCGGACGAGAGGGATGGAGAGAAGTACGCGAGCGGCGACAAGGACTGAGGCGCTTCCTTACGGCCCGCGGAATCGTCCGCACTCGCACCGCAGCCGCCGGCCTTGCCTGCGGCTGCGGTCCTCGCCCCGTGGTTGCCGCGCACCCATTACCCCGTGAAGAGGATACGTGCCGACACCGGGCCGTCGGCCCTGACGGATTGTTCCCGGTGTGATTTCGCGCCTGCTCGTGGGTTCTTCACTCACCGCGGAGCGCCAGGCGGCACCTTTACGACCCTCCACGCTCCCCCACCGGCGACCCTCCCGCTCATCCCGTCGCCTGTGACCCGGCCGGAGAAGCGGCGGGTCACCCGCCTCCCGTTCACCCGTTCCGTCAGGGTGAAGTCGATTCGGTCCCCCACCAACCGTCCGCTCACTCCCCCCGGCCCGGTGAAGCGTTGGAAGCGCTGCCGGAGCTGCAGCGTAACCCGGCGTCCCTCCGGGGTGGTGAGCGTCCACCGCCCCGCCACCTGGGCCGGGATCGTCCAGGCGTACACCATCGCCCGGCCAGTGCCCTGGTTCACCCTCACCGCCACGGTGGTCCCCGGCTCCCAGTCGCCCATGTTGAAGGCGTGCGACACCACCCGGGTGCCAGGGCGCAGTTGCTGGAACATCTTGGGCCGGAGCTCCAGGTTCAGGCGGGGGAGGAGGTACAGCGTGACGATGCTCGCGGGGCGAAGGTCGGTCTCGAACAGATCCTGCTGGCGAAGCGCACGCGGTCCTGCACGCCGCGCCTGCGGACACTGGCGGTGGCCTCCTCCACCCGCACCGGGTTCAGGTCCACTCCCCCACGGGTGCTAAATCGCAGCACGCCGGGCCAGACGTGCGCAGCGCACAAACCTCTTGACGACAGCCTGTGCTGAAATCATCAATTAGGTGAGCCCGTTGGCTTCACTCCCCTCCGCACCTCAGAAGCACCATGCGTCGATTTCGGAGCGCGTGGCCTGTGGCAGCTTTTCTCGCCGTCGTGTGCTTGGTCGTGCTCTTCGCCGGCCGCGGCATCTCGGCGAACGGACTACGTGTCCCCACCGATCACGCACAGCTTGGGTATGCGCGCGAGCTGAGCGGCAGATCCGTCAGATTCGTGACGGCGGATACGGCCGTCGTCCTTCTCTTTACGACTGCGGAATGCGTTGCGTGCCTGATCGGTGGGGAGCGTTTCCGTCACATTCATGACGTGCTCACAAGATCTGGGGTGGCCTTCCGAACCGTAGTCGGCAGTCCCACCGCCGGTGCGATGAAGTTCCGGCCGCTCATCCCGGGAGAGATCGTAGTGGATTCGGCACAGGCATACTTTCGGATGCACAACATCAAGGTGACGCCGGCAATCGTCGTACTCGGGGGCACTGGAACCCGCATCGCGGAGTGGGCGCCCGTGCCCCTCGACCCCACGTTGCCCAACCAGATTCTGTCGCACCTCGAGTCCGCCGGTTCGACGCGCGACACGGACTTGCCGATGACACGTGACGGAACATAGTCCCTGGCCAGAGGACGAATCCCCCAACAACGAGGCGACAATGTTACTACTGCTTATCAAGAGAGCACGAACGAAAATGGTTGCGGCGCTCGCCACTGCCCTCCTCCTTCTGACAACGTCCGCCGGAGATCTGAAGGCCGATGAAGGCGGATGCGGCTGGGCTTGCATCAGCACATTCGGTCTGGTCCACGTGCATGACGGAGAAGTGCATTACTACGCAGGTTGCGTTACGGAAGGGAACAACGTGTACTGCTACTACGGCGTGCTGTTGAGCTAGACATCCACGGCTCTCCTGGCCAGGGGCTGCCCTTTACTTGGAGGTTACATCACCCATGCAAAGACTCCTCATCGTCGCCGGTCTGATTACCGCTTGCGTGGCGTGCGATCGATCGGCGCGCTTAGGCACCGAACTCCCACACCCTTCGCAAGCAGGAGTTGATCTCCTCGCACAGCAGGAGCGGCACCTGGTGCACATCGACGGGTCCGGGGTGACCGCTTCTGGCGCCGTGTTGGGTGTGGTGATCGCTGCCCGGCTGACGGAGAATGGTGCGCACATTGTGGTACTCGACGCCGTGCCCCCTCACGTGAAGGTTTTCGACCGCAGCGGGACGCTGCGCCACAGTTTTCTTGGGCAGGGTGGCGGCCCGGGCGAAGCGCGGTTTCCAGTGACCCTGGCGACCTCCGGCGACACCGCGATCCTGGTTGCAGATGGCCAGCGGCGTGTACAGCAGTTTGACCTGGCTGGGAAGCTTCAACACGTCTTTACGGCTGATTTCCTGCCCCTTGCGGCGGGTGAGGCATGTGGCGAATGGCGGTTGTACGGCCCGCGCGTGCAGGGTGCAGGTGCTGCACCGTTGTGGCTCCACCGGGTGCGTTTTGCGCACGGCCGTCCGGAGGTGCAGAGCCTGTACCGGGACTCGATGCCGGCCAGCGGAATCGCGATGGGCACGCCCTATGGTTTCATTGCACACCACCAGGGCACGCTGGTTCGGCACAACCTCGCGACCGTTCCCCTGCTACTCGAGTGGCCGTGTGGCGACAGTGGGCCGCATTCGGTTTCGATCCCGGATCCGTTCCGTGCGCCACCGCCGACACTTCAGCGTGGCCCGGGTGCCGCACATGTGAAGCCGGGAGCTCGTGCCCAGGCCGGCATTGCAACGATGCGCAATGGTTTGGTGCTCGCCGATCTTGTACACTCCGGAGCAAACGATGGCTACACCGATCTTCTACTCATGCAGGATGGGTCTCACGCGAGGGCGTCGGTGCCGGGGGCAGTAACGCTCCGTGACAGCAAGCCCGGAGTGGGCGTGCTCATCCATACAGAGGAACCGGAGCCGCAGGTGTTTCTGGTCAGCGAACAAGAATTTCTACGGATGTTCGGCAGGCAGAGCGCACGGCGGTAGCCCTTCTCCGCGAGGCGAAAGGATTATGCAGCACAGCCGCTCGCGGGAGCGTTCGCCACTTCTTGTGCTTGGCGTTGGGGGCGCGGGGTGCCGGGCTGCGCGTGCCCTGATCCAGTCTGGCTTTTCCGGTGCGGACGTCGCACTCGCAGACACTTCCGTGCCTGCACACGTGCCTCCACTGCTCGGTTCAGAGACGCCCATTTTGCTCCAACGGGCCGAGCCCGACGAAGGGAGCAGGGATCCGCCTGTTGCTTCGAGCGGGTGCCGGGAGGCGCTGCAGACAACGTTCGCCAGACGGACCACCGTATTGATCCTTGCGGGCTTGGGCGGCCGAACCGCCAACCAGTTCAGCCCCCTCGCGGCACAACTCGCTCGGGAGGGCGATGCTTTGACAGCTGCAGTTGTGACACTGCCATTCTCGCTGATGGAAGGCAGCCTCCGCACTGGATCAGCCTCTGCCGCTCTGTCGCGGTTGGCCGCTCACTGCCATTCCACAATCGTTATTCATCATGATTCGTTGTTGCCGTCGCCAGGCCATGCCCTGCCGCATGCCGCGCTCGCTGTAGCCGACGATTACCAGCGCGTAGTTGCCGAAGCGGTTTCCGACCTCAGCGAAGGACGGGCTCGACTGCTCTCCGAGCGTGTCACCGGCAGGGAACTCCTGGAAAACGCAGGACTCGGAAGCGCACTCGTACGTGAGTGCATCGGAGAGAGCTTCGTGGCGTCGGTCACCAGCGTGCTCGCGTCGGTCGCTGAAGCTCCGCTGATGAAGCCCGGCGGCGTGTTGATTCTGCTGGTGCGAGGCGCTGAAACGCCGGAGCTGGATGAACTTGAGCGGTACCGAGCGCTTCTGGAACTCCGGTTCTCCGGTGAGCGCGCGATCCTGGGATGGACTCCGGCTAGTGGCCGCTCGGAACAACGATCGATAACGGCAATGATGTTTCCCGGTCGTGGCCCGCGAGCCTAGCCGGTTGGGGGGGACGCGCCGGCCGGTCCGATGGGAGAGCCAGTGCGGAAGGATGCAACGCACTGCCCGTGGTTCACGTGTCATTCGGCCTACAGTTGTCGGGCCCTCGCGGATTGTTTCGCGCGTGCTCGTAGTCATTCACTCACCGCGGAGCACCGGGCGGTACCTTCACTGCCCTCCACGCTCCCCCACCGGCGACCCGCCCGCTCATCCCGTCGCCGGTGACGCGGCCGGAGAAGCGGCGGGTCACCGTCCTTCCGTTCACCCGTTCCGTCAGGGTGAAGTCGATCCGCTCCCCGACCAGTCGTCCGCTCACTCCCCCCGGCCCGGTGAAGCGTTGGTAGCGCTGCCGGAGCTGCAGCGCAACCCGGCGTCCCTCCGGAGTGGTAAGCGTCCACCTCCCCGCCACCTGCGCCGGGATGGTCCAGGCGTACACCATCGCCCGGCCGGTGCCCTGGTTCACCCGCACCGCCACGGTGGTGTCCGGCTCCCAGTCGCCCATGTCGAAGGCGTGCGACACCACCCGGGTGCCGGGGCGCAGCTGCTGGAACATCTTGGGCCGGAGCTCCAGGTTGACGCGGGGGAGGAGGTACAGGGTGACGATGCTCGCCGGGCGAAGGTCGGTATCGAACAGATCCTGCTGGCGAAAGCGCACGCGGTCCTGCACCCCGCGCCGGCGGGCGTTGGCGATGGCTTCCTCCACCCGCACCGGGTTCAGGTCCACCCCCACCCCCCGCGTGCCGAAGCGCCGCGCCGCCTCGATCACGATGCGCCCATCCCCGGAGCCCAGGTCGTACAGCACGTCGCTGCGGGTGGGGTTGGCGAGCGCGAGCATCACCGCGACCACCTCGGGCGGTGTGGGGACGTAGGGAACGTCCAGCCCGGGCGGCTGCTGCGCTGCCAGGGGGAGTGCGACGAGCGCCGTGACGGCGCCCCAGCAAAGTCGAGCGGCGGTGTGCACCGGTGTTCCTTCCTGAGAAAGTGGCGAAGCCGGAAGATACGTCCCCGGGTGAGCCCGCGGCTACCGTTCGCCGCCCAAGCTCCGCCATCCGCCTACGCCGACTCCACCGACCCGCTGTTTCACCGCGACTACCTCGGCATCCGCCCGTGTGACGCTCCTCTGCCGAGAAGACGCAGAGCCCGTGGGCATCGCGACCCGCGGACGCGGAAACCCGGCGGGTGTCGCCGGGTAGACGAGCGCCGGCCGCAGACTCCGTGCGGCCCTTCCGCAGGCGAACCCCCGGATGCCAGAGGCACCATGCAGGGCCTTCTCCGCGGTACCGTACTCTGCTTCTCCCTCGCGCTGAGCCGCCCCGCGGGCGCCCAGCCTGCCAACGCGCCGCCCCCCGACACCGCGCACCTTCGGCAGGGCCTCGCCGCCGCGCTGGGCAGCGACTTCGAGCTCGTCCGCACCGAGTTGCACTCCGGCCTCCGGGAGCGCGGGGGCATCTTCTGGCTGGCGCACGTCCGCCCGCTCCGGAGCGGCGACTACGATCTTCGCTACGTGCACGAGTACCGCGACCGTGTGCGGCCGCAGGATCCGCTCTATACGCACGTGGAGCACACCACCGGCTTTTCCGTGGGCGAGGCTGGGTGCGCACGGCGGGCAGAGGGCGCACCGCCTGCCTGGGTGACGTGATCGTGATTCCCGTGATGGCGGGAGACGGCAGAGGACCGCTCGGCGGGCATATCTTCGAAGCAAGGCGCCGAGGAGACGCCGGTGCGTGGCAGCGGTCGGCCGAGCCGGCGCCGGACGGCGACCGCGCGGCCACGACGCTCAATCCCGCCGCGCCGCACCTGCGCTACCTGGGTGCGCGCCTCGACGAGATGCCGCACCGCAGCTTGGGCGAGACGGTGGAGGTGCATGCCGTCTTCGAGGCGGTCGCCCCGGGCGCGCTGGAGCTCTCCGTTGGAGGCGTCGCGGTGCCGGTGGTGATCGTTGCGCGCGGCACCCCGGTCACGGTCCTGCTGGAGAACGAGCGCATCCGCGAATACCACCAGGAAGCCGGTTTCGCATCCCACACCGGCAGCCAGTATTCCACCGACGTGCTCCTCCTGCAGCCGGGCGACCGGGTGACCCTCCCGGTTTTCAGGCGGACCATCCGCGGGAGCGACTTCAGCGTGGAGGAGAAGGAGGCATTCCGCCGCTCGCCGCCCGAGATTGCCGCCCGGCCGTTCCGCGTGGATCGCGAGAGGCGGTTCAATGCCTTCATCGCGGATCACCTCCCGGCCGGCCGCTGACACGCCGAATGCCGTGCGGCAGCGGCAGTCTGCCCAAGGTCAGGGTGATGTACTTCCCTGCCGGAAACCGCACCAAAGACGTGGTGTACAATCGCGGCGCCCACCGAGGCTCTCGGTCCGTCGCCGGCGAGAGACTGTGTTCAACAGCGATCCGCAAATCGATAGGAGAAGGTACCGCGCATGACGCTGCTCACCCACGCTTCGCGCGCCCTGGCGCTACTGCTCGTCGCCGGCGGGCTCGCCGCCTGCGATCCACTGCTGGACAGCATCTTCGACCCGTACGAGGGACCCGACCCGTCTTCGCAGCCGCTGACGGACGAACGCGTGGTCCTTCGTGCGACCGAAATGGTGATCAACGGCGCGCCGCAGCACTATTATTTGGACAGGCTGCAGTTCCTGGAACGCGCGGACTCGTCGAACATCGACCGCATCGTAATCGGGTTGCCGGGTGGCCTGCAGGGCACCATCGATTCGCTGGATATCCGGCGGGGCGACACGCTGGTGGTTTCGACCAGGTACCAGGGGATCGGCTATTCGCGGGGGCTGGAGGCGTACATCCCCAACTGGGCGGCCAACCGGTACAAGGAAGACTATCCCGTGGCCCTGCACACCTTGCTCGCCATCGAGAAGATCGGCCCGGCCGCCAGCAGCAGCACGGCGGCGGTGAACCGGCAGCAACCCGGCGTTCTGCGAGCGTCCTTCGCCTCCGGCGCGGCTCCGTAACAGGGTCCCGCCGCCGCCCTCGGGCGGCCGGCCACAAATCTTGGTCGACTCGGCTCCCGGTGCGCGACGTGCATCGGGAGCCGCACGCGTCTGGGCCGGCCGGAGCGCCGGCCCCGCTGAGCGGAACCTGGGGGTCGACCAGGTCCGAGCTCGGCCCTTCCCGGGGCGGAACCACGCGCCGGCCCCGCTGGTACTCTCGACGACACGAGAGCCCCCGATGCACTTCCTTCCCGCACCATTCTGACCCGCCCGGAATGTCACGGCGCCACCTGTCCAGCAGCCTCCTCGTCGCGCCGTTCTCCAGCGTGTTCATGCGCCGCTCGGTGGCGTACTGGGTGCTGCTGCACATGATGCGCGTCGTCATCATGGCGTTCGCCGGCAGCATGGGAGGGCGGGCGCTCGACCCGGCCGACCTGCTCCCCGGCGGCGAATCCGCTGATCGTGGTGCTGGTGGCCGGCCTGGGGATGCTGCAGGCGCGGCGCAGCGACGAGGACCTGTTCCTGGCCAACCTCGGCTACGGCTGGCTGACGATCGCCGCCTACCTGCTCGCGCCCGCGGCGGCGCTGGAAGCCGCGTGCACCGTCGCCCGGTTCGGCTGGCCCATGCTGGCCGCGTACGTGGGCCTGCCGCTGGCGGGGCTCAGCGCCGTGTTCGGCGCGTGAGCGTCACGGCGGACCCCATCCTCAGCGCCGACTCCATCGGCAAGCGGTTCGGGGAGCGGAAGGTGCTCTCCGCGGCCACGCTGCACGCCGACCGCGGCGTGGTGACCGCGCTCGTGGGGCGGAACGGCTCGGGAAAGAGCACGCTGCTGCGCATCATGGCGGGGCTGATGGCGCCCGACCACGGCCACCTGCGCTTCCGCGGCCAGGTGTACACGCGCACCACCTGCCCCGCCTGGCCCGCGAGGGGCTGTTCCTGCTCCCCGCGGACCGGTCCATCCTGGTCCGCACGCTCATCTTTCGCCAGCAGCTTGCCGCAATGCGGAGGCGCTTCGCCCTGCCTGACGGCGACCAGGTGCTGGAGGAGCTCAAGATCACCCACCTGCTGGACCAATCGCCTGACAGCTACTCGGGAGGCGAGCGGCGGCGCGCCGAACTGGCGCTGGCCGTCATCCGCGCCCCCGCGTGCCTGCTGGCGGACGAGCCGTTCCTGGGGATCACTCCGGCGGACACGGACGTGTTCATCGCCGTGTTCCGCAGGCTGGCCGGCTGCGGAACGGCCATCGTGGTCACCGGGCACGAGGTGCCCTTCATCCTGTCCGTCGCGGACCGCGTCACATGGATCAACGGCGGCACCACGCGCCCGCTCGGCGATCTGGAATCCGCGCAACGCGACTGGCTCTTTCGCCGCGAATACCTCGGGATCGGCGCCGTGTGACGCGTCTTGCAGCGCATGACGCTCCCCAGATCAGCGCCCCCGCGGAAACGCTGGTGCTCCGTCCCTCCGCCGACTACGTTCGGTTGTTCCCCCATCAGCCGCCCGCGTCAGGTCCGCCCGCCCGTCCTGCCGCATCTTGCGACCCTAGCGCCTCGCCCATGTCACAGAGCTTTGTCGAAGTCGTCATCCTCGCGGTCATCAGCCTCCTGGTCACGTTCGTGGTGTTCAGATGGCTGGAGTCGCACGCGGAAGGCCAGTCGGAGCTCATGGGGGGAACGATCAAGTACGGTGGCGCGCTTGCCGGCTTCGTGCTCGTTTTCTGGCTCACCTCGCACGCCTACGAGCGCACGCGACAACAGGAAGACAGCACGGAGATCGAGCTTGCGGGCGAATACCGAGTTGAACTGGTGCAAAGCAATGGGGAAAAGTGGATGGGAACGGCCACCATTCGCCAGCGCGGCAAAGACTCGCGATTCGACATCACGGGTGATGTCGAGAGTCCAGGCACGCCGCTGTCGATCTCCTTTCATACGGTGGAAGGCGTGCTGCATGGCCGGCGTCTGATCTGGTTGTACGAAAACGAGGAGCGTGAGGTAGGGCTGGCGCTCGGCGACATCCAGTCGGACAGGCCGGCCCGCATCCTCCTGACCTACTCCGACGTGTCGGACACCGACAGCAACTCCGACCCGCATGGAAGGTTGATCTTCACACGAGTGGAAGCAAAATGATCCCGGATCGTATCGCGCGCCTGGCCTGGGACCTCGCGGCGCGGACGGAAGCGCGGGGTACGTTCCGGTGTGCGTTGAGGTGCACCCCGCGCAGGCGCCGCCCATGAAGCCGAACCGCCGCAGGATCATTCTGTACGTGGCCGGCATCCTCGCCGCGGTCGTGGTGCCGGTCGCCGGCGCCTTCCTGCTCGCGTTCCTTGGACCCGCGCCCTACCTGCTGAACGAGGACGGCCTGGGACCCGAGTGGTCATCGCCGCGGCAGTATCCCGATGGCTCCACCGTTTCCGTGACCGCATTCCCGAGCTCCGCGGCGGCGGTCCACGAAGCCGAGTCCATCAGCCAGTCCCTCCCCACGAGTTCCACCTCGCAAACGATGAACGTGGTGCGCTACACGCGCGCCGACGATCAGCGGCGTGGATTGCTGCTGCCGGTGGATCGCCGGCTCGTGCAGGTAGAGGCGGCGGACGACCGCGCGGTCGACGAGCGGCTCCGCGCCCTTCCGTTCATCCGCGAGAATCCCGAGAAGAACCTGATGTGGCTCCTCTTCACGGACCACACGGGCGTGGCCCTCTCCGGGCTGGGCTTGTACATCCTGGGGCTCGGCGTCTTCATGGCCCGGGGCGCCAGCTGGGCGGCGGAGATCGCGCCCGCGGCCCGCACCCCGCCCGTGGCCGTGGATACGCTCCGCTCGCGCATCCTGGCCCTGAACGACCTGGACCTGCCGTTCCACGTCCGCGAGGAATCCAACCGGCTGGTCGCGGAGTGGCGCATCGCGGATGCCCGGTGGGTCGGGCTGATGGAGGCCGGTGGCCTTCGCGACGTCCACAGGATCTACATGGAACTGGACCCGGACGGCCACGGGGTGCGGAGCCTGGACGAGCGTCGAACCGTTTCGTGGAGCGCCGGCATCGCCCGCCTGGGCGGCTCGTTCTCGTTCTTTCGCGGCATCTCGTTCTTCGAGTACAGCCGCGGGGTCATGATGGGAGTGTTCTTTCGGGATGGCCGCTGGACGATGAAGGCATACGACTACCGCTTCGTCCTTTCGGAGATGAAGGCGCCGCTCGTGCAGGCGATCGTCGGCAGTGGCTGGAGGTTCACCCCCGTGGTCACGCTCTCCCGTTCTCTCTCGCGAGTGCTGGGGTAGCCCGCTCCTCCTCGACCACCTCCTTCGGCGCCGGAGAGACGCATGGGGAATCTCGGATGGCTGTACAGGGCGGTGGATGGGGACCCGGCCCACATCGTGGACTTCCTGCGCTGGCTCGCCGGGCACCGGGGGCTCGCCGATCCCGTCCGCGTGCTGGACGTCGGCGCCGGCGTGGGGCGGATGGTGGGGCCGCTCTCCGCACTGGGGTGGCGGGTGACGGCCACCGAGCCCGATCCGGAGTACCGCCATCTGCTGGAAGCCGCCGCGGCCCACGTAGGCGCCACCGTCACCCCGGAGGCGTTCAACGACCTGGCGCACGACCATGAGTTCACGCTCGCCATCGCCGTCAACAGCGCCTTCGCGCACGTGCTCACGCCCGCCGACCGGGCGGACGCGTTCCAAAAACTCCACGCGGCGCTCGAACCCGGCGGCGTTCTCCTGCTCGATCTGCCGAACTTCCCGTGGATCCTCAGGAACTACCGCGCTCCCGAAGAGGTGGTGACGCAGGCGGACGGAAAGCAGGTTCGCCTTCTTCACCATCACACGGTGGACTTCCACGAGGCCACGTTTACGACCGACCAGGAGTACACGATCGCGGAGCCGGATCGACGGGAGGAAAAGGCGTGGAAGCGGCACGTGTACGCGATGACGACCCTGCCCGACCTCCTTCACCTGATGCGCGGGGCCGGATTCGGCGAGTTCGAGGTCCACGCCAGCTATGCGTCGCGCAGGGCGGAACGCCTGGATGGGCGGCGGATGATCGTCACGGCCCGCCGGATCGGGTGACACGCGACCGACTCACGTCCACGCCATCCAGGACCAGGATCGATCGCGCACCATGATGATTTCCGATCGAGCTGATCGGCGTTATCTATCCACCGCGACGAATGCCTCCCACACCGGGTGCTCCCGCCGTCAGCATTCGGACGCCTTTCTCCCACCGCAAGCTCCCTGATGAACGCGCAACGTCTGGTTCTCCCGCCTGGCCATCCGCTGCATCCGGTGGTGCAATCCATCTGGGCCGTGCAGGCCGGCCAGGGCGATGCCGGGTACGCCGGGGAGACCATCCTGCCCAAGGGGATCGTAGACATCATCTTCGACCTGCACGGCACCGCGTACTCGGTCGTTCGCGGCGGCAAGGCGTTCATCGCCGCGGCGGAGCGCATTCGGATCACCGGCGTGCAGACCACCGCCCTCACCGCCGTCCCCTCCTCCGGCTTGCACCTGCTGGGCGTCTGCGTGCGAGCGGAATGGGCGGCCGCCCTGCTCGCCCTGCCGTTGAGCGAGGCGACGGACGTGTGGGTGGAGGGACGGCTGGTGCTGGAGGGCGCGGAAGAGGTGTGGGAGCGGCTGTGCGAGGCACCGGATTTCGCGGCGCGCTGCGCGATCGTGGTCCCCTGGCTGACGGCCCGTCTGCGGCCCCGGCCCGAGGCGGGGCTGCTGGCGCACGCCTGCCGCGCGATGGCTGATCCGCGGGCGCGGTTCGCCGACGAGGGCGGGGTGCGCATAGTGGCCAAATCGCTTTACGTGTCCGAGCGCCACCTCCGGCGCCTGTTCCTGGACCGCGTGGGTGTGAGCCCGTCCAGCTACCTGCGGCTGAGCCGCTTCGTGAGGGCGATGCACCTGCTGGAGGGCCGCGGGTCGCTGACCCGGGTGGCGCACGCGGCCGGGTACTACGACCAGGCCCACTTCTGTCGCGACTTCAAGGTGCTGGGCGGCATCACGCCGTCACAGTACCGGGATGCAAAGGGGCCCGTTACGGGGCACGTGTTCATGGCGCAGATGTCCGATTGATACAATCGCATGCGGTGAGAGACGGGTATCCTGGTGCACGGCCGCCGGCGGATGCCCGGCGACGGAACCCGTCTCTCCACGATCGAACGCTTCCATGACGACACGCCACCGTATCGGCGACCTGCTGCTGACCATCACCCTCCTGCTCGGCGCCGTGTTCCTGGGCGGCACGGTGTACCAGATGCTGGTGATCAACCCGGAGTGGGGCGGCGCCCTTCCCGCGTCACTGCCCGCTTTCTTCGGTGGATCGCAATGGGCCGCGGCCATGGCGCGGTTCTGGACTCATCCCCTGCTGGGCACCTTTCCGCTGTTCCTGGTGGGCGCACTCGTCGCCCTCTGGCCGCACCGTCCGGCTCGCCTGTGGCTGGGGGCGAGCCTCGGTCTCTTCCTGGTGGTGACCCTCTGGACGGGATCGTACTTCATCCCGGAGATCGAGCCGCTGATGGTGAAGGCCGGCGCGGGGCTCACACCGGAGCAGATCACGGAACGCGCGGGCGCATGGCTTTTTTGGGACCGCATCCGTTTCCTGCTGATCATCGCCGCATATCTGGCGAGCCTGCGAGCGTATCGTCACTCTGCGCCGGCTCGGCCGACGGCGGCGGCATAGGCGCCGGGCACCCGCCGACAGCAGCTGCGGCGGGAGCAGTTGCCGGAAACGCTTTCCTTCCCGTGCCGGACGGGCTATCGTGCGGACAATCCGAGGTTTCCCCGCCGACAAGGAGGCCGCCCATGGCCCGCCGTCCACACAGCATCCCGCTCGCCGCAGTCGCGTTCGCGCTCGTCATCGCCCTTCCCGCCGCCGCGCAGGACCACGCGCATGCCGCGCACCCCAGCGGCATCGGAAAGGTGGAGTTCCCCACGTCGTGCGCGCCGCCGGCCCAGGCGCACTTCGAGCGCGGCGTGGCGATGCTGCACTCGTTCTGGTTCGATGCCGCGGAGCGCGAGTTCCAGCAGGCGGCCGCCGCCGACGCGCGGTGCCCCATGCCGCACTGGGGCACGGCCATGACCCTGCTGGGCAACCTGTTCACCGCCATCCCGCCCTCGCCCGCGAACCTGGCCCGGGGACTGGAGGCCGCCCAGCGATCAACCGAGCTCGCCGCCGGCGCGACGCACCGCGAGCAGATGTATGCGCGTGCCGCCCTGGCGCTGTACGCGGATCACCCGACGACGCCGTTCCGCGCCCGGCTCCAGGCGCACGAGGCGGCGATGCGCAGCCTGCACGAGGCCCACCCGGAGGATGACGAGGCCGCGATCTTCCTGGCGCGCGCCTTCATCGCCAACGCCCCGCCGACGGACCTGCAGTACACGAAGCAGCTCGCAGCCGCCGCCATCCTGGAGCCGCTCTTCCGCGATCGTCCGGACCATCCCGGGCTCGCCCACTACACCATCCACGCGTTCGACGCCCCGCCCATCGCGCAGCGGGCGCTGGACGCCGCGCGCCGCTACGCGGGCGTTGCGCCCGACGCGCCGCATGCGCTGCACATGCCCTCGCACATCTTCACGCGACTGGGCTACTGGGACGAGTCCATCGAGACCAATCGCCGCTCCGCCGCCGCCGAGGCCGACAGCAACGCGGCCGTCCACCCGATGGACTACCTGGTGTACGCGTACCTCCAGCAGGGCCGCGACCGCGAGGCCGCGCGGGTGGTGGAGCGCGCGGTGCAGAACCCCGACCGCTTCTACGGCGCCGGGATCACCAGCTACAACTTCAGCGCGATGCAGGCGCGGCTGGCGCTGGAGCGGGGACGGTGGACGGAAGCGGCGCAGCTGATGGTGCCCGCGTCGGCGCCGGCGTACGTGAGGGCCATCCGGCTGTTCGCCCGCGGCATCGGCGCGGCGCGCGCCGGCTCGCCCCGCGACGCGGCGGAGTCCGTGCAGGCGCTGGCCCTGCTCGCCGACAGCCTCACGGCCGCGGGAGAATCGTACTGGTCCACCGCCGTCGGGGCGCAGCGTCTGGCCGCCGAGGCCTGGATCGTCCATGCCGGCGGCGACCGCGAACGGGCGCTCCAGCTGGCACGGCAGGCGGCGGAGCTGGAGGAAACGGTGGAGAAGCACCCGGTGATGCCGGGCCCGCTGCTCCCCGCGCGCGAGCTGCAGGCCGACCTGCTGCTGGAAGTCGGCCGCCCGGCGGACGCGCTGGCGGCGTACCGCGAGACGCTGCGCCGCGAGCCCAACCGGGCGCGCGCCCTGTACGGCGCCGCGCGCGCCGCCCAGGCGTCGGGTGAGCGCGACGCGGCGGCGGACTACTACCGCCAGCTGCTGGCCTTGATGGCCAAGGCCGACCCGGACCGGCCGGACGCGGCGGCCGCGCGGGCTTTCCTCGCGCGCCGCTGACGCCCGACCACGGAAGATCGACGCGAGAGGCGGCCTCGGACACCCGGGACCGCCTCTCGCGTTTTGAGCGCCATCATCCGTCCAACCTTCCCGCGAAATCCGGTAAACCACACGCGCCTATCGACCGACGGCGCTCGGCACCTGGCCCGCCGCAGGATCAAACCTTTCCCGCCCCGCCCGTATCCAACCACGCGGACACCCCTCCCCCACCCACCGAGAGGCCCCGCGTGAAGCGCTCCATCCTGCTCGTCCTCCTGGCCGCGTGCTCGCGGAACCCGCACCCCGCGTCCGTGCCGTCCGGCGGCGGGAACGTGATCGCCATCACGCACGTGAACGTCATTCCCATGACGAGCGACACCGTGCTGGGCGACATGACGGTGATCGTCCGCGGGGAGCGCATCGAGGCGATCGGGCGCGCGGGGCGGACGGCCGTGCCGGCCGGGGCGCGGGTGATCGACGGGCGCGGCCGATACCTGATCCCGGGGCTGGTGGACGCGCACATCCACCTGAGCAACCGCGCGGACATCGACAGCGTGGTTGCCGCCGTGCTCCTGGCGAAGGGCGTCACCACCGCCATCGAGCTCGGCGGGATGGGGCTTCCGGGCGATTCGGCCCGGCTCCAGCTGCGCACGGCCATCAACGCCGGCCATCGGCCCGGGCCCACGCTGTACATCGCGCGCGCCCAGGCCAATGACTCCACGATGACGCGCGAGGGCGGAATGCGGCGGGTGGAGCAGGACCACGCCGCGGGCTACGACCTGATGAAGGTGTACAACCGCCTCTCCGTCGAAGGCTACCGCGGCATCACCCTGCGCGCGCACCAGCTGGGGATGCCCGTCGTGGGCCACGTGGTGCGCCCGGCCGGGCTGGAGGCCACGCTGGGCTCGGGCCAGCGCGGGATCGTGCACATGGAAGAGTTCCTGTACCAGTACTTCGGGTTCCGCAGCTCCGACACGCTGACCGCACAGGACGCAAAGCTGGACACCGCCGTCGTCTCGTACTTCGCGCGCATCACCGCCGAGGCGGGAACGTACGTGACGCCAACGTTCGTCACCTACCAGGCCATGATCGCCCACGCGGAAGACCTGGACCGCGAGCTTGCGCGTCCCGAGGTGCGGTACATCCCCGCCACGCTGTACAACGCGGCGTGGATCCGCGAAAAGAACGAGCGGTCCCTGATGTTCGCGCACCCCCGGCGGCTTCATCACCTGCGAGCCGGGCTGCACTACCAGCGGCTGCTGCTGCAGGCCATGCACCGCGAAGGCGTGCCTCTGCTGGTGGGGACCGACGCGCCCGTCGCCGGCGCGGTGCCCGGCTTTTCGGTGCACCACGAGCTGCAGAACCTGGTGGAGCTGGGGCTGTCGCCCTACGAAGCGCTTTCCGCGGGGACGCGCAACGCCGCGGCGTACCTGCGCAAGGACGACTTCGGCACGGTGGAGGCGGGCAGGCGCGCGGACCTGCTACTGCTTTCGTCGAACCCGCTGGACGACATCAGGAACACGCGGGCGATCGCCGGGGTGATGGCCCGCGGGCGGTGGTTCGACGAGGGCGCCCTGGCGGCCCTGCTCGCCCGCAGCGCGCGGTAGGCGGGCGGTAGGGCGGGCATGCCTTGGGAGCCCCCTCCCCCCGGCCCCCGTCCCCCGCTGCGCAGGGGAGGGGGAGAGCTGAACCGCGCTCCGGCTGGCCTCGCGCACTCGACTGGCTCCCTTCCCCCGCGGCCCTTTGCGGGGGAAGGGTTGGGGGTGGGGGGCGCCGGCCCGAGCACCGGACCCGGCCCCCCACGCATCGACTCTGGTGTGTACACCCTCTCCCACGCTGTTTGTGGGAGAGGGTGGACGAGCATAAGCGAGGACGGGTGAGGGCCCCACGGCAGCCGAGGCCCTAGGATTGATGACCGCTGCCGCGCGCCAGGCTTGTACGGTTCCGCGGCAAGATCCTTCAGCCGGCAAAGTCCTGCGGGCGGGCTGGTCCAGCGCGCCTGGGCCTCACAGGATGACAGAGTTCGTCCGGCCGGCCGCTCTTGCGCGCGCTCCCCTTCCCGATGAGCTTGCGGAGAGCCCGAACCCTCCACGCCTGCCCCATGCGCCCGCCGATCTCCGTCATCCCCCGGCTCCTCCTGGCCGCCCTGGCGCTGCTCTTCGCGGGGCAGGCGCAGGCGCAGGGGCGTCCAGCGCGGCTGGATGTGGTCGTGGCGGACAGCCTGCAGCGCCCCGTTCCCGGCACGCGCATCGTGGTGAGCGGATCACCCGTGCCGGGCACGACGGACAGCGCGGGGAACGCCACCGTGCAGCCGATCACCCCCGGTTCGCGCCTGGTGAGCATCCGCCATCCGGGCTTCCGCGAAGAACGCGCGCTTCTCGACTTCGCCCCCGGCGCCACCATCGCCATCCGCGTGGTGCTGACCCCCGAACCGCTGGCGCTGGACACCGTCGTCGCGACGGCCGAGCGGTTCGTGCTGCGCCTGCACCAGAACGGCTTCTACAAGCGGCGGCAGCAGGGGCTGGGCAGGTTCCTGGACCGCCAGGACGTCGCCCGGGCGGAACGCATCGGCGGCAGCCTGTGCCCCCTCTTCTACCGTCTCCCGGGCTTCTCCGTCGCCGCGGGAAGTGTGGGTACGCGGTGTGTGGTGCAGTCCAGGCGCGGCCCCGACAGCCTGGGGAGCGGGGCCTGCCAGCCGGCGGTCTACATCGATGGCATGCCGGCCGACATGGATCAGCTCGCGATGCTCCCTCCCGAGCACGTAGAAGCCATCGAGGCGTACGCCGGCGCGGCCGAGGCGCCGACGGAGTACGGCGGATCGTCCGGGTGCGGCGTGATCGTCATCTGGCTGCGACGATCGTAGCGCGCATCCACCTCGCGAACATCACCGATGACATCGTCCATCACCCGCCGCGACCTGCTGAAGCTGGGACTCGCCACGGGCCTGTCGCCCGCGCTGCGCTGGCTGCCGGACCCGCGGTCGTTCACCTTCGCCTTCTTCAGCGACACCCACCTGGGGCTGGAGGGGCGCAACCTGGAGGCGTGCCGCTCGCTGGTGGTGGAGATGGCGGAGCGGGTGCGTCCGACGCTGGCCATCAACGGCGGCGACGTGACCGACTACGGCTGGGCCGGCGAGTACGACGGCTACGACCGGGTGCTGGCGGGGATCGGCTTTCCCGTGCACCACGTGCCCGGCAACCACGACGTGCGCTGGGCCCCGCGGGGGCTGCAGATCTTCCGCGAGCGCGTGGGCGCGCCGTTCCGCTCCTTCGATCACGCCGGCGTCCACTTCGTCCTGCTCGACAGCACCGTTCCCCTTTCGCACTACGGCCACTACGAGACGGCCCAGCTCCGCTGGCTGCAGGCCGACCTGCGCCGCGTGGGCCGGGCCACGCCCGTGATGCTGTTCACCCATCACTGGGTGGGACGCGCGCCGGTGATGGTAGACAACCAGGACGCGCTGTTCCGGGCGATCGAGCCGTACAACGTGAAGCTGGTGTTCAATGGCCACGGCCACTCGGACCTGCTGTGGGAGTGGAACGGCCTCGCGTCCACGATGAACAAGGGGCTGTACCAGGGCTCGTACCAGCGCGTGGACGTGGATGCGCTCGCGGGCGAGGTCCGGCTCTCGCGCCGCACCACCGAACAGCCGGAGCCCCGGCTGATCGCCACCGTTCCGGTGGCCGCCGCGCGCGACAAGCGGCCGGTCTACCCCGTGGGCCTGAACATCGGCGCCGCGGCGGCCCGGGCGGCCGCGGCCGTCCCCGCCCCCGTCGTCCCCCAGCTGGAGCGGCGCTGGGAGCGGCGGCTGACCGGCGGGGTGATGTCGCACCTGCTGCTGGCGGACGGAACGCTGTACGTGAGCGCCATGGATGGATCGGTGAACGCCCTGCGCGCCGCGGACGGAACGCCGCGCTGGAAGGCGCAGACGGAGGGCTACTGCCACTCGTCTCCCGTGCTGGCGGAGGGTCGGATCATCGTGGGAAGCGCGGACGGACAGGTGTACGCCTTCCGCGCCCGCGACGGGCGCCGGCTGTGGGCGCGGCGCACGGGCGGGCCGGTGTACGCCTCCGCCGCCGTGGCCAGGGGCGTGGCGGCCATCGCGTCCGGCGACGGCACGGTGTACGGGCTGAACCTGTCCGACGGCGCGGTGCGATGGACCTTCGCGCTTCCGCCCAGCCCGTCGGCGTTCGCGCAGAGCCCCGCGGGGACGGACGGCGAGCGCTTCTTCATCGGCGCGTGGGACAAGCACGTGTACGCGCTGGACGCGGAGACGGGCGCGCTCGCCTGGCGCCAGCCGGGGACGGAGCGCTCGTTCGCGTACTCGCCGGCCATCGGCGGGCCGGCGGTGGGCGGGGGAACCGTGTACATCCCCGCCAACGGCAACGTGCTCCACGCCTTCGACGCCGCCACCGGGGCGACGCGATGGACGTACACCTCGCCGGGGGACAAGGTGGGCTACTCCTCCCCCGCCCTGGTGGACGGCCGCATCTACATCGGCTGCCTGGGCGAGCGGGGCGAGGTGCGCTGCATCGATGCGGCGGACGGGCGCGAGGTCTGGGTGGCGGCCACCGGCAGCACCATCTACGATTCCAGCCCGGCCGTAGCGGACGGGCTCGTCAGCATCGGCTCGGTGGACGGGAGCCTGTGGGTGATCGCGGCGGACGACGGACGGATCGTGGCCCGTCACCGCCTACCCACGGGACACCTCCTCTCCTCCCCCGCGGCCGGGGACGGCTCGGTGTACGCCGGGTCGTATTCCGACGTGGTCGTGGGCGTCACGCTTCCGCCGCGCACGATCGGCCGCGCGTGATCCGCGGATCCCGGCTCTTTTCCATCTCCTCTCCATCGCACCGATGATCGACCTGCTCGAAATCCCGGGCTTCGTGCCCGACGGCGAACGTGAAGAGCTTCTCGCGGAGCTGCGCGCCATTCCGGGCACCGCCGCCACCGTGCTCAGCCCGGACATGGCCGGGCGGGTGCAGCCGAGCGTCCGCAAGACGACGCGGCTCGCCGTCTCGCCCGAAACGCGGGACCGCATGAAGGAGCGGCTGATGAACGCCACGGACGTGCTGGCGGCCCGCTTCGGCGTGGCGCTCGGCGACTGCGAAGACCCGCAGTTCCTGCGCTACGAAGAGGGCGACTTCTTCGTTCCCCACCAGGACGGAAACACCTCGCTGGTGTACGACGCCTCGCGCTTCCGCCGCGTCTCGACCGTGATCTTCCTGAACGAGCGCTCGGACGAGCCGCGTGAGGGCACGTACGGCGGCGGCCCGCTGGTGCTGCACGGGGACTACCGCACGGATCCCGACCGGCGCGTGGAGGCCCCGGCCGACCCGGGCACCCTCGTGGCCTTTCGCTCGGAGACCACCCACGAGGTTACGCCCGTCACCCACGGCGTGCGCTACACCATCGCCTGCTTCTTCCGCACCGCGGACGCGCCGTGAGCATCTCCGTCGTCGCGGTCAGCCGCTCCGCCCGGCACACGTTCAGAAAGCAGACCGCGGAGGCCATCCACCTGCTGGAAGGACTGGGCGTGGACGGCGACGCGCACATGGGCGTCACCGTCAAGCACCGCTCGCGCGTCCGGGCCGATCCCACACGGCCCAACCTGCGGCAGGTGCACCTGGTGCACGCCGAGCTGCACGACGAGCTTCGCGCCGCGGGGTTTTCCGTGCAGCCGGGCGACATCGGCGAGAACGTCACCACGCGAGGGATCGACCTCCTTGCGCTCTCCACCGGCACCCGGCTCCACCTGGGCGAATCCGCTGTGGTGGAGGTGACCGGGCTGCGGAACCCGTGCGTGCAGCTGGACCGCTTCCAGGCGGGATTGACCGCGGCCTGCCTGGACCGGGACGAGGACGGCGAGCTGGTGCGCAAGGCGGGCGTCATGGCCATCGTGATCGCGGGCGGCGAGGTGCGCCCGGGCGACCCCATTCGCGTGGAGCCGCCGCCCGGGCCGCACCGCCCGCTGGCGCCGGTCTGAAAACCGGGCGGAACCGGGTCCCCGCGATTCGTGTATCGGCCTCATCGGCCCGTCGCCAGGCGTGCGGCGGTGGCGGCCAACTTTCCAGGGAGACGGCATGGTACGCGGCAAGATCTACGGAGACATCACGGAAACGCTCGGGGGGACCCCGCTCATCCAGCTCAACCGCATCGCGGCGGGGCTTCCCGGACGCATCGTGGTGAAGCACGAAGGCTACAATCCCTTCAACAGCGTCAAGGACCGCATCGGCGCGGCCATGGTGGACGACGCCATCGAGCGCGGCATCCTCAGGCCCGGGATGGTGGTGGTGGAGCCCACCAGCGGCAACACGGGGATCGGGGTGGCGTACGCGGCGGTGGCGCGCGGCTTCCGCTGCATCTTCACCATGCCCGAGACCATGACGGTGGAGCGCCGCAACATGCTCCGCGCGCTGGGCTGCAAGGTGGTGCTGACAGAGGGGCCCAAGGGGATGAAGGGTGCCATCGCCCGCGCGGAGGAGATCGCGGGCAGGCTGGGCGGCCGGGCGTGGACGCCGCGGCAGTTCGACAACCCCGCTAATCCGGCCATCCACTACCGCACCACCGGCCCGGAGATCTGGGAAGACACCCAGGGGCAGGTGGACGTGTTCGTGGCGGGCGTGGGCACCGGCGGCACGGCTACGGGCGTCGGCCGCTACCTGCGCGAGCGCAAGCCCGGCGTGCGCATCGTGGTGGTGGAGCCGGCCGAGAGCCCGGTGATCTCCGGCGGGCAGCCCTCGCCCCACAAGCAGCAGGGGATCGGGGCCGGCTTCATCCCCGGCAACCTCGACATGCAGATCTTCGATGAGGTCGTGCAGGTGACCAACGACGACGCCATCGCCACCGCCAGGCGGCTGGCGCGCGACGAGGCCATCTTCGCAGGCATCTCGTCGGGCTCCATCACCTGGGCGGCGCTGCAGATCGCGGCGCGGCCGGAGATGGAGGGCAAGCTGATCGTCTCGGTGATCTGCGACTTCGGCGAGCGGTACCTTTCCAACCCCGTGTACGCCGACCAGCCGGAGCCCGACTTCGGCGAGTTCCAGGACGCGCTCGCTACGGCGGAGCCCGTCCCGGCCTGATCGACCCGCGTTTCCAACGGAATCGGGGCCGGCTGCCAGGTGGCAGCCGGCCCCGCTTCTGTTCGTCGCGGCGTCTCCACCTCGCCCGCAAAGATGTCCGATCGAGAGGACACCCCGTCGGCTCACCACGCAGCCCGAAAATCTGCATCCGATTGCGGATCATCGACTTGCGATTCCGGACCACGATGGAGAAGCGTTTGCCTTTGAAGTCCAGCAGATGCCGGTCCATTTTCGACTTCGATGATCCGAGAGTTCGCCATGAAGATCCGAGCCGCACTCCTGAGCCTGATTGCCGCAATCCTGCTTGCCGCCTGCACCACCACCAGCGCCGTGCTCCTGGGCGGCAGCGGCACCTATCCCGAGCTGAACCCGGCGGAAGTCCGCGTCTTCCTGCGGGAGCGCGACGTCCCCGCCGAGTACGAGCGCATCGCCCTGGTCACGGCCAAGAGCGACGCCGGGTGGACCGACGAAACCGACCTGATCCGCGCGATGCGCAAGCGTGCCGCCAAGCTGGGCGCCAACGCCATCATCATCGGCGACATCAGCGACCCCACCACGCTGGAGCGCGTGGCCGAGGTGCTGACCGACTACGAGCCCCAGCGCCGCGGCCGCGCCGTCGCCATCCGCCTGGCGGAGTGACCGCGAGCACCCTTCCCCTCCCCGATGCGCGCGGACGATCCGCGCGCTGATGGCATAGATCGAAGTACGAACGAGCGGCCCGGGATCCCTCCCGGGCCGCTCGTTTCGCGCTGCGTTCCCGCCCGCGTCCCCATCCGCGCGATCCCGCTCCGCCTCAGGTGCGACGGAGTTTCGTCACGCTCTGGACAGGAGCCCGCGACCGCATTACCCTTCGTTCACTCTGCACTCTTTCGAAGGCGGAACCCATGCTTGGACAGAGGAAGCCGGAGCGGACCGGGATGAACGTGGGGCCGGGTCGGTTCACCGACGAACAGATTCGGGCCGCAATCGAGGCCGTGATGAAGAAGTGGCCGATCCGCCCAGAAGAAATGGAGTGGTCGCGCAGGCCCAAGCGCCGCTCGTGCATCGCGCGGCATCGGGGGCTGCTCAGGAAATCTCCCGTAGCGTACAAACGGAACCCGTTTCTGAACTGCCCGTCCTCGGCACTTCCACTCCGGACGAGGCCGCGCGTACATTCAACGCGCAGCCACCTTCACGGAGCGGGAAAGATGCCGAGAAAGCTCACCATTACCCTGGATGACGCCGTGTACGAAGGACTGCATCGGGTAGTCGGCACTCGCAAGATCAGCCGGTTCATCGAGAACCTCGTCCGGCCCCACGTTACAGGGGCCGACGACCTCGAAGCCAGTTATGCCGCGATGGCGGCCGACGAGGAAAGCGAGGCAGAAGCACTTGAATGGGCGAACGGCCTGATCGGGGACGTGGCCGATGAACCGGGGTGAGGTCTTCTGGGTCGAGTTCGGTCCCACGATCGGAGGTGAGATCCAGAAGCGCCGGCCGGCGATCATCGTCAGCAACGACGTCTCCAACCGCGTTCTCAACCGTGTCCAGGTGGTACCACTCACAAGTGCGGTCAGCCGCGTGTCGAGAGGCGAGGCCCTGGTCGCACTGAATGGCGAGCAGCGCAAGGCGCTTGCGTCACAACTCACCACCGCAGCAAAGGAACGGTTGCTCAACCGGGCGGGCAGACTGACGGCCGCGGACCTGAAGCGGGTAGAAGCCGCTCTCCGCCTCCAGCTCGACCTCTAAAGCCCGTCACCGGCCGTCGTCCGCGGCCCAGGCGCGGGTGGCGCTCAGGGCGCGGCGCCAGCCGGCCAGCAGGGCCGCGCGGGCGGATTGGTCGACCGACGGCGTGAACACGGACTCCTCGGGCCGCGCGGCGTGGAAGTCGTCCGGCGTGGCCCAGACCCCGGTCGCCAGGCCCGCGAGCCCGGCGGCGCCGCGCGCCGTCATCTCCACCATCGCCGGGCGGCGCACGGGGGTGCCCAGCACGTCGGCCTGGAACTGCATCAGCCAGTCGTTGGCGGTGGCGCCGCCGTCCACGCGCAGCTCGGGAAGGCTCACCCCCGCGTCGCCCTCCATGGCCGCGGCCACGTCCAGCGTGGAGTACGCCATGGCCTCGAGCGCCGCGCGGGCCAGGTGCGCCCGCGTGCTCCCACGCGTGAGCCCCACGATGGTCCCGCGTGCCCCCGGCTCCCAGTGCGGCGCGCCCAGCCCGGTGAACGCCGGGACGAAGTACACCCCGTCGTTCGATTCCAGCGAGCGGGCCAGCGCTTCCGTCTCCCCCGCCTCGTTCAGGATCCCCAGGCCGTCGCGCAGCCACTGCACGGCCGCGCCCGCGATGAAGATGGAGCCCTCCAGCGCATACGCCCGCTCGCCACGCGGCCCGCAGGCGGCGGTGGTCAGCAGGCCGTGCTTCGATGCCACCGGCCGGTCGCCCGTGTGGACGAGGAGAAAGGCGCCGGTGCCGTAGGTGTTCTTCCCTTCCCCGGGCGACCAGCACCCGTGCCCGTACAGCGCCGACTGCTGGTCGCCCGCGATGCCCGCCACGGGAATCTCCGCGCCCAGCGCATCGCCCGAGGTGGAGCCGTAGACCTCCGACGAGGGACGGATCTCCGGCAGCACCGCGGCGGGAATGCCGAACAGCTCCAGCATCGCGGGGTCCCACGCGCCCGTCTCCAGGTTGTACAGCAGGGTGCGCGAGGCGTTGGTGGGGTCCGTCAGGTGCAGGCGCCCGCCGGTAAGGTTCCACACCAGCCACGAATCGATCGTCCCCGCCGCCAGCTCGCCCGCCTCGGCGCGGCGGCGTGCATCCGGCACGTTGTCCAGCAGCCAGCGCAGCTTGGTGGCGCTGAAGTAGGGGTCGATCACCAGCCCGGTCGTCGCGCGCACCCGGGCCTCGTGCCCCGCCTCCTTGAGCGCGCGGCAGGTGTCCGCTGTCCGTCCGTCCTGCCACACCAGCGCGCGGTGCACCGGCTGCCCCGTGGTGCGGTCCCACAGGACGATGGTTTCGCGCTGGTTGGTGATG
The DNA here is from genome assembly GCF_036399935.1 of Longimicrobium sp. Taxonomy (GTDB): domain Bacteria; phylum Gemmatimonadota; class Gemmatimonadetes; order Longimicrobiales; family Longimicrobiaceae; genus Longimicrobium. Next base: position 186,897 of record NZ_DASWMD010000007.1, on the reverse strand, counting down.
CCGACGCCGCGCACCCCCTCCAGCCCGATGCCGGCGTGCTCGGCCGCCACCCGCGCCACCCGCCGGGTGACCTCCCAGATCTCGCCCGCGTCGTGCTCCACCCAGCCGGGCCGCGGAAAGTGCTGGGTGAACTCGCTGTACGCACGCCCGCGCACCTGGCCGTCGGCGTCGAGGATCAGGCAGGTGGAGCCGGTGGTGCCCTGGTCAATGGCGAGGATCATCGGGAGGCGTGGTCTGGTGTGGACGGCGAGCCGGAGCGGCGAATCTACATCCCCCGTACGCAAAAAGGCGAGCCGCCGTGAAAGACCACGGCGGCTCGCCCTCGTTCAACCCTCCCGGTGCTGCGTCAGACGGCGGTGCGCGCCCGCGGCCGGTTGCTGTGCGAGGGGGCGGCCTGCGTCTTCTTGGTGGGCTGGTGCGGCCACTTCTGCTCGATGAAGTAGAGCACCGGCGACGCCACGAAGATGGACGAGAACGTACCGATGGCGATGCCCAGGATCAGCACCAGGGCGAAGTCGCGGATCACCGGGCCGCCGAACAGGAACAGCGACACCAGCGTCACCAGCGTACCCGAGGCGGTGAGCACCGTGCGGGGCAGCGTCTCGTTGATGGCGCGGTTCAGCAGATCCATGTAGCTCATGCCGTGGCGCGGCTTGGCCAGGCTCTCGCGGATGCGGTCGAACACCACGATGGTGTCGTTCAGCGAGTAGCCCACGATGGTCAGGAACGCCGCCACCGTGCCCAGCGACACCTCGGACCGCATGATCGCCAGGAGGCCCAGCGTGATCAGAATGTCGTGCCCGGTGGCCGCGATGGCCGCCACGCCGAACCGCCACTCGAAGCGGATGGCCAGGTAGATCAGCGTCACCGCGAACGAGAGCAGGATGGCCATCAGCGCCCGGTACTGCAGCTCGTCGCCCACCTTGGCGCCCACCGACTCGGTGCGGGACACCGTATAGGAGTTGGCCGGGAACTTCGAGGCCAGCGCCTGCTGCACGTCCTGCGCGGCGGTGCGGCCCACCTCGGCCTTGAACTCCTTGCGGATCACCACGTCGCGAGGGCCGCCGAACTCGCTGATCTCCCACCCCGCGTGCCCCGCGCCGCGGGCGGCGGCGCGGATCTGGTCGATCTCCACCGGCTGGTTGAACTTCAGGTGCACCAGGGTGCCGCCGCGGAAGTCCACGCCGTAGTTGAGCCACGACCCGATCTGCTGCACGTTGAGCAGCATGGCCCCCAGGCTGGCCGCGAACAGGATCGCCGTGACGATGTAGGCGCGGCGCCGCACCTGCATGATCGGGAAGTTCGCGTTCTGAAAGATGCGCATGTCAGTATTCTCCCCGCGTCAGATGGCCAGACCCTGCGCGGCGGACGACCGGCGCTCGAGGTACAGGGTGAACAGGGTGCGCGTCACGAAGATGGCCGTGAACATCGAGATGATGATGCCGATGCCCAGGGTGATCGCGAAGCCCTGGATGGGCCCGGTGCCCACGTAGTACAGGATGGCCGCTGTGAGCAGGGTGGTGATGTTGGAGTCGACGATGGCCGAAAGCGCCTGCTTGAACCCCTCGCTCACGGCCGGGCGCACGGCGCGGCCGGCGTCCAGCTCTTCGCGGATGCGCTCGAAGATCAGCACGTTGGCGTCTACCGACATGCCGATGGAAAGCACCAGGCCGGCGATGCCGGGGAAGGTGAGCACCGCGTCCACCGCCACCAGCGAGCCCAGCGTGTACAGCACGTACAGCGCAAGCCCGATGACGGCGAACAGCCCCGCCACGCGGTAGTAGCCGATCATGATCAGCACCACGCCGGCCAGCCCGATCAGGCCGGCGATGAAGCCCGCGCGCACCGAGTCGGCGCCCATGGTGGGGCCCACCGAGCGCTCCTCCACGATCTTCAGCGGCACCGGCAGGGCGCCCGCGCGCAGCACCAGGGCCAGCTCGCTGGCGTCTTCCAGCGTGGCGCTGCCCAGGGTGATCTGCCCGTTGCGCTCGATCTGCCCCTGGATGACCGGGGCCGTGAACACCTGGTTGTCGAGCACGATGGCCATCTGCCGCTGCAGGTTGCGGCCGGTCTCACGCCCGAACACGCGCCCGCCGCGGCGGTTCAGCTCGAAGTTCACCACCGGGCGGTTGAACTGCGGGTCCGTCGCCGCCACCGCCGACTGCAGGTACTCGCCGGTCATGATGGCGCGGTTCTGCACGAACCAGAGCGAGCGGAACTGCTTGTTCTCTTCGGCCTCGGGGACGCCCCACAGGATCTCCGTCCCGCGGGGCACCGCCGCCGCGACCGCCGGGTGGCGCAGCCAGGCACCGATGGACGCCGTGTCGGCCACGGCCACCAGCAGCTGCCCCTCGGGGCCCACGCTGGCGATCTTGCTCTCGAAGGGCTTGCCCGCCGTCGCGCTGTCGGCGGCGGCGCCCTTCTGCTTGAACACGCCGCCCACGGGCGACTCGGCCGCTGGGGCCGCGCGCGCCGCGTTGGGGAAGGCGCGGGCCACGGCCTGGTCAAGGCGGGCCATCGCGGGCTGCACCTCTTCGGGCCGGTTGACGATCTGGAACTCCAGGAACGCGGCCTTGGAGATCACGTCGCGGGCCTGGTTCATGTTCTGCAGCCCGGCCAGCTCCACCACGATGCGGTCGTTGCCGGCCTTCTGCACCACCGGCTCCGACACGCCGAGCGCGTTGACGCGAATGCGCACCACCTTCAGGGCGCGGTCGATGGCGTCGCTGCGCTGCTGGGCGGTGAGCGCCTTGCCGGTCTCGTCCACCTCGAGAGCCATGTGGATGCCGCCCTGCAGGTCCAGCCCCAGGGTGACCATCTGGCCCTTGCGGCCCTGGTTCCAGAAGAGGAGGCCGACGCAGATGGCCGCGAGCACGAGAATCAAGCCCAGACGGGCCCTGACGTTCTGAAACATCGGAGCTGTGAACTCCCGAGGGAGGATGTGCGAGGATGCTTTCCCGGAGCGGGAAAACGGGGAACGACGGCGCCGTTCGGGATAACTCGAAAAGTTAGCCGCCCTTACGTGCTCCTGTCAACCGCCGCCGCCCCGCCCGCCGGGGGTGCCGGGAGCGGGGCGGCGTACACCCAAGCCGTTGCCAGGCGGCGGTTTAGGCGCGCCGGCCGGTGTTGATGACGTTTACCTGGCGAAAGCGGGCCGGCGGGCATCCGTGCGAAACGGCGTTGCTTTGCGCCGGCTGCCCCTTCCCGTCGTTGAACGAGCCGTGGATCTCGTACGTGCTTCGCCCGCCGATCAGGTCCATGCCGTTCCAGAACTCGGGCGTGCGCATCTGGTACGCCACGTCCTTGAGCATGCCGCCCACCCGCCCGTTGCGGATCTCGTGGAACACCTGGCCGCCGAACTGGGCGTTGTACCGCTGCTGGTCGATGGAGTACGACCCGCGCCCCTCGATCAGGATACCGTTTTCGATCCCGCCCACCAGCTCGTCCAGCTTCACGTCGCGGGTGGCGTGCGGCATCAAATTGACGTTGGGCATGCGCTGGAACTGCACGTCGGCCCAGCTTTGCGCGTAGCTGTTGCCGTGGCTGCGCACGGGCTTGCCGCTCTGCCGGTACCAGTCGGCCAGCATGGGCGCCTGCTCGCGCGTGGTCTGCAGGTCGTTGAGAATGCCGTTCCTGACGATCAGGTACTCGTCGGGGCGCACGCCCTCGTCGTCCCAGCCCACGGTGGCCAGGGCGCCGGGGGTGCTGCGCTCGGCCTGGATGTTCATGATGTCCTGGCCGTAGCGGAACTTGCCCAGGAAGTCGCCGATGGGGTGGATGAACGACGTTCCCGCGTAGTTGGCCTCGAACCCCATGATGCGGTCGAGCTCGGTGGGGTGTGCGATGGACTCGTGGATGGTCAGGAACAGGTGCGAGGGCATCATCACCAGGTCGTAGCGCCCCGGCTCCACCGGCTTGGCGGAAAGCTTGGCCACCGCGTCCTCGGCCCACCTGCGGGCGTTGTTCACCAGGTCGGCGTTGCGGACGTGCTCGTACCCCAGCCCCATGGCGGCCACGGGGGTGCTCTGCCGCGCCTGGAAGTCGCCGCCGTCCGGGGCCACCGCCGTCACCGTCATCTGCGGCAGGGTGCGGTAGATGGTCTGGACGGTGTAGGTGCCCTCGGTGGAGGCGAAGGTCTTTTCCTCGCGCAGGAAGAAGAGCGACGAGGTGACGAACCGCGCCCCGGCCACGCCCAGGGCGGCGGCGTTGGCCTCGAAGAGCAGGTTCACCTTTTCCTCGATGGGCACGTCGAAGGGGTCCACCTGGATGGGCGACTGCCAGCGCCCGTCCGTCACCCGCTCCACCGGCGCCAGCTCCACCGGCCGCTGGCGCGCGGCGGCGTTGGCCCGCGCCTGCGCCACGGCCTGCCGGGCCACGCGCGTGACCTCCTCGGCGTTCACCTCGCGGCTGGCGGCGAAGCCCCACGCCCCGTTCGCCAGCACCCGCACGCCGAAGCCCGCGGTTTCCGAGTCCTGGAAGCCGGTGATCTGCCGCTCGCGCGTGCCGACGGACTGGTTGCGGTTGCGGTTGATGCGGACGTCCGCGTACTGCGCGCCGGCGCTCCGGGCGGCGTCCAGGGCGCGCATGGCCAGCTCGCGCTGGTCGGCGTCGCCGGGCGCGAGGATGCGGGCCGCGTGGGCGGCGCCGCCCGGGAGCACGGAAAGCCCGGCGGCTGCGGCTGCGCTGCGGGTGATGAATTCGCGGCGTTTCATACGGCTGCGCTCTGGGGGTGATGGTGTGAGCGGATTGTAACCTGGAACGCGCGTTCGAACAACCGGGCGGAGTCGGCCCGCGGAGGCCGTCGCGCGAGCCGGGGTCCGAAGGCCGGAGTCCCGCGGGCGAGGGCCCGGCGGCCGCGGGGGGGGAACCGCCGCGCCGCCGGAACGCCAGTGAAAAGCCCCGGCCCCGCGAGAGCGGGTGAACCCGCCGCTCGGGAAGCGGTAAGCCCCGGCCCGGGCCGCTGGCGCGTCCCGTCCGGGGCTTCACCTGCACGTACACGATACCTGCCGAAGCGGGATCGAATTCTCCCCTCTCCCGCTTGCGGGCGAGGGGCCGGGGGAGAGGGCAGCCGGGGACTGCGCCGGCCCCAGTCGAACCCCCACCCAGCCGTCCAGCATCGCCCGCCCTCGCACTTGGCCACCCTCACGCGCCGGACTGGCTCCCTTCCCCCGCGCAGTTTGCGGGGGAAGGGTTGGGGATGGGGGGCGCCCGTCGAATGCGCCGAACCGATCCGTGCCGAGCGAAGTCCATCCCGTCCGGCAGAACGCGCAGAGGCCGGGGTCCACGGGCTCCGTGCCGCTGTCGCGCCCGGTTTGAGAAGTGGTTCAGGCTGGATCCTTCGGCCCGCACAGGACGGTGTGCGGGCGAGTTCGGTGCGCTTGGGCCTCTGGATGTGACAGGCTGCGGCGCTCGCCCGACGTTCTCCCCTCTCCCGGCGCAGTTTGCCGGGGGAGAGGCCGGGGGAGGGGCGCCCTCAATCCAGCAGCACGCCCATGCCTCGCCCGCCCGCGTCCGCCGCCTGGGCTACGCGGTCGTTCACCGCGCGGCGCAGGGCCTGGATGCGGTTGGGGGCGTGCGGGTCGAAGGTGCGGTTGGCCAGCAGCACCGTCCACGTCGCCCGCTCCGGGTCTACCCACAGCGACGTTCCCGTGAACCCCGTGTGCCCGAACGCGCGCCGGCTCAGCTCGCGCCCGGCGGAGCCGCCGCGCTCGTGGGGCGTTTCCCAGCCCAGCGCGCGGTTCTGCGCGTTGGGCTGCCGGCGGGTGAAGCGGCGGATGGTTTCTTCCTCCAGCACGCGCACCCCCTCCAGCTCGCCCCCGCTCGCCAGCATGGCGGCGAAGCGCGCCAGGTCGCCGGCGGTGCTGAACAGCCCCGCGTTCCCGGCCACGCCCCCCAGCCTGCGGGCGATGGGGTCATGCACCTTGCCGCGGACCGGGGTGCCGTCCGCCCGCTTGAACGTGGGCACGCAGCGGGCGCAGCCCTCCCCGGGGTTGAAGCCGGTGGAGCGCATGCCTAGCGGCTCCCACATCTCACGGCGCAGCAGTTCGTCCAGCGGCTCTCCCGCGGCGCGTTCCGCGGCGGCCCACAGCACCACGAAGCCCACGTCGGAGTACTCCATCCGCTCGCCCGGCGCGGTCTTCAGCGGCGTGCGGATCAGCTGCTTCAGCGCCTGGTCCGGCGTGCCGCCCACCCCCGCGCCGGCGGGGAGGCCGGAGTTGTGGGCCAGCAGGTGGCGGATGCGCACCTTGTCCTTGGCCCCGCCCGAAAACGCGGGAAGGTAGCGCGACACAGGCGCGTCCACGTCCAGCTTGCCCTGCTCCACCAGCAGCATCACCGCCGTCGTCGTCGCCACCACCTTGGTCAGCGAGGCGATGTCGTACACGGTGCGCTCGGGGTCTACCGCGCCGTGCCCCCACTCCGCATTGCCCACGCCCGCCATCAGCCCCAGGTGCGCGCCGCGGCCCGCGGCCAGCGCTGCGCCGGGAAACGCGCCGCGCCTCACCTCGTCGCGCACCAGCCGCTCGGCCGCGGACAGCTGCTGCGACGACATGCGCGCATCCGCGCCCAGCCGGGGCTGGCGCGGCACCCGGGCCTCGCGCACCACGCGTACGGCGGCGAACGCCACCGGCTGCGGGATCACCGCCTCCACCCTCTCCAGCGCGCGCGGCTGTTCTCCGCGCTGCGCCAGGCCCATGCCGGTGCCCGCGGCTACCAGCGCGAACGCGGCGGCCAGGGTGCCGCGCACCTTGAACGGGGGTTCGTTCCTGTAGAGCATGGCGATCCACCTTCCTCTGCTCGGGCGGCGCGGACGGCCGCCGCCGTGATGTTCGGGCGCGGAGGTGCCCGCGCGGCCTCCGGATCCGAGGGGCGCAGGCGCGGGGTTGAAGGATCGATGTTGTCGGGGTCCCATGCTGTAACCCGGCGCGGAACAGGAGTTTCCCCGGCGGGGTTAGCGAATGATTAGTACGGGTGCCGGGGGCGAAACGGTTTCGCCCCCGCGTCCGTAGGCATTATCATCAGGAACTCACGCCCGCCCTCCGCCGACGCCCCGCATGGCCCTGCTGCAGACCCCGCGTTCCCGCGCCGCCGCCCTTGTGGCGGTGCTCGGTATCGCCATCGCCCTTGCGCTGACGCCGTTTGCGTCGGGGCTGCTGGGCGCCGCCGTGCTGTACGTGATCTGCGCCCCCGCGCACCGCCGGCTCTCGCGCGTGCTGCCGCCGCGCGTGGCGGCCGCTATCGTCCTCGTCGTGGCGCTGGTCCTGGTGCTGCTGCCGCTCGCGGTGGTGGTGGGGATCATGGTCAACGAGGCGCCCAACACGTTGCGGATGCTGCAGAACGGCGCCGTGCTCGACCGGCTGTCGAACATCCGCATCGGGTCGGTGGACCTGGGGACGCAGCTCGCGTCGGCGGGGGGCACGGCGGTGTCGTGGGTCACGCAGAACGCGCTGGCGTTCGCCGGCGGCGCCGCCCGGAGCCTGCTGAGCCTGGTGATCGCCTTCTTCGGGCTGTACTTCCTGCTGCTGCACCCGGAAAAGATCTGGCTGAGCGTCCGCGACTTCCTTCCCTTCTCCTACCAGGCCGCCGACACCCTGCGCGACCGCTTCCACAGCGTCACCGTGGCGTCGCTGGTGGGCATCGCGCTCACCTCGGCCATCCAGGGGACCATCGTGGGGGTGGGATTCATGCTGGTGGGGCTGCCCAGCGCGGCGTTCTGGGGGGTCATCACGGCCATCGTGGCCGTGCTGCCGATGTTCGGGAGCGCGCTGGTGTGGGTGCCGGGGGTGGCGGTGCTGATCGTCGGCGAGCAGTGGGGCGGCGCGGTGCTGCTGTCGACGCTGGGGCTGATCGGGGCGAACGCGGACAACGTCGTACGGCTGATCGTGTTCAAGCGCATCTCCGACATCCACCCGATGGCCACGCTGATCGGCGCCTTCGCCGGCCTCAAGTACGTCGGGCTGCTGGGGGTGCTGCTGGGCCCGCTGGCCATCGCCTACTTCTTCGAGCTGCTGAAGATCTACCGGCAGGAATACGTCACCGGCCCAGGATCGGCCGGCGTTCTGATGGATGGAAACGACACGATTCCAGCGCTGCCAAGTCCATCCATCGAAACGACCTAGACCCGATTACCTCATGTGGAATCGGCCGCCTCCGTTCCGGGAAGCGGCCGATTTCTTCGATTGGCGAAGCGGGTCACTCGTAGCCGCGCTCCCGCCGCAGGTAGCCGGCGATCAGGACGGTTGCCAGGGTTCCGGCCGCGGCGATCTTGGGGCCCGCGTCCACCAGCATGGGCCCGTTCACGGGGTCGAAGATGTGGAAGCCATAGACCGTCACCGCACCCCCGACGACGCACCACCCCCAGCAGACGAGCAGCGTCACGATCCAGTAGCGCCGCACGGCGCGGCGCGCGGCGAGCTCGGCTGCTTCGTTCTCGGCGCACAGCTTTTCGTACAGTTCGTCTCGGATGGACATCGGGCCGGCGGATGGGGGTGAACGCGCGGGGAATGAACCCCTCCGACGCGTCCGGGTTCCCCGGCTTGGCAAACGCGCGGCGATGAAACATCTTTGGCGTGCCGCTCGTTTTCACTCCGCTCGCGCCGCGCACCTCGCGGCACCCCTCCCCCGTTTGATCGATCCGAAGATGGCCATTCGCGAAGGCTGCTGGGACTGCCCCACCTGTGGCTCCGTCGCGCTTCCCGGGCGGCAGGTGAACTGCGCCGGGTGCGGCAATCCGCGTCCCCAGGGCACGCGCTTCTACCTGCCGGAAGACGCGCCCGAGGTGTCGGACGCGGCGCGCTTGGCCCAGGCCCGCGGCGGCGCGGACTGGGTGTGCGAGCACTGCGGCGCCAGCGCCCGCGCGGCCGACGCGCGCTGCCCCGGCTGCGGTGCCGAGCGCGGCAGCAGCCCGGTGCAGGCGACGCACGAGTACGGGATGGACGACGTCCCTCGCTCCGGGGAGCCTTCCCGTCCGCTGATGGCGGCCGCGTCCGCCGCCCCGCCGCGCCCGAAGCGGCGGTGGAAGGGGCCCGCCTTCGTGCTGGCGCTGGTGGGCGCGTTCGGATGGTGCAACAGCCCCAAGGAGGTCACGGCAACCGTGGCCGAGGCGGACTGGCAGCGCGCCATCGAGGTGCAGGAGTACCGCACCGTGCGGGAGGAGGACTGGTCGCTCCCCTCCGGCGCGCGGCAGCTGAGCAGCGAGCGCGCCATCCGCGACTACCGCCAGGTGCTGGACCACTACGAGACGCGCACCCGGCAGGTATCGGAAAAGGTGCAGGTAGGCACGCGCAGCTTCACCTGCGGGCAGCGCGACATGGGGAACGGCTACTTCGAGGACATCACCTGCACGGAGCCGGAGTACGAAACGCGCAGCCACACCGAGGAATACCAGGAGCCCATCTACCGTCGCGAGCCGGTGTACGGCACGAAGTACTCGTACGAGCTGGAGCGGTGGCTGCCCGACGACACGGCGTGGGCGCGCGGCGGGGCCGAAAAGGAACCCGCGTGGCCCGCGGTACGCATCGGCAAGAACGAGCGGGAGGGCGCGCGCGTGGAAAAGTACGTGCTGCGCTTCAGGGACGAGGACGGCAAGACCTACGAGCGCGAGGTGCCGATGAGCCAGTTCTCGCGCTACCGCCCCGGCCAGCAGGTGCGCCTGAAGATGCGCCGCGGCGGCGGAGGCGAAGTGGAGATCGTGGAGCCTGAGAGTTGAACAGCAGTTTCACGCAGAGGGCGCAGAGGAAAAAGAGAGGACGCAGAGGAGGCTCACCATTCCCTCTGCGTCCTCTCTGTTCTCCCTGCGTCCTCTGCGTGAAACTGCTGTTCAGATAGCTGGTTACCGCACGGCTTCAAGCGCGGCGGGGAGGGCCAGGCGCGCCCACTCGGCGTAGGTGAGGCCGGAGTAGTGGAGGCCATCCGCGGCCAGGAAGGCGGAATTGGAGCCCACCGTGCGGCTCTGCGGGGTGATGTCGACGTAGCGCGCGCCCAGCCGCTCCGTTTCCTGGCGATTGATCGCGTTGAACACGTCGATCTCCGCGGCGACGCCGGCGCGGGAGCGGCCCTCCGCGAAGGGCGTGACGCCCCAGTCGGGGATGGAGAGCACGATCACCCGGCCCGCATCCTCGCCCGCAAAGCCGATGGCGCGCTGCAGCAGGCCGGCGAACTCGGCTCGGTATTCCTCCGTGCCACGGCCGCGGTACTGGTTGTTGACGCCGATCAGCAGCGACACCAGGTCGTACGGCCCCCGCGGATCGGCGGCGTCGATGGCGGCGGAGAGCTCGTCCGTCGTCCAGCCGGTGCGCGCGACGATCCGCGGCTCGGCGAAGTCCTGCCCCTGCTCGCGCAGCAGCGCCACCAGCTGCACCGGCCAGCGGTCGCTCGCCGCCACCCCCTCGCCGATGGTGTACGAATCCCCCAGCGCCAGAAACTTCATCTTCCCCGCCCCCGTGTCCGTCCCCTGCCGCGCGCACCCCGCCAGCCCCAGCGCGAGCACCAGCATCCTTCCGATCGCCCTTCGCCTGTCCATCCCGCCTCCCGCCCCGCAAGGTCCCGCTCAGTCCGGCATCGTCACGTAGATGCGGCCTTCGCCATCCACCCGCGCCTCGAAGGTCTGAAGCGGCTCGGTGGCGGGAAGGCCGATCGGGCGGCCGGTGCACACGTCGAAGCTGGCCCCATGCCAGTTGCACACCAGCTCGGTTCCGTCCACCTCGCCGCCGTCCAGCGGAAGGTCTTCGTGCGTGCACATCCCCTGCAGCGCGTAGATCTCGCCCTCCACGTTGCACAGCACGATCTCGCGCCCGCCCACGGTGAACTCGCGCGCCTCGCCTTCGGGAACGTCGCCGAGCGTCGCGGCCTGGTGTTCCGCCATCGGTTCTCCTGCTCCGGTTCTGGTCTGGCGCCGCTATTCCACGGCGGGGAGGGACGGCGTGTCGGGGTCGTCGGGAAAGTTCTTCTTCTCGGCCCGGAAGAAGGCCTCCACCACCGTGGGATCGAACTGCGTCCCCGCGTTGCGGCGGATCTCCTCCATGGCGAACTCGCAGCTGCTGGCGTCGCGGTACGGGCGCGAGCTGATGATGGCGTCGAAGGTGTCGACCACCGCCACGATGCGCCCCTGCAGCGAGATCTCCTCCCCGCGCAGCCCACGCGGATAGCCGGAGCCGTCCCACCGCTCCTGGTGATGGAGCACGGCGGGAAGGCCCGGGCGCAGGAACGAGCTGCGCTCCATGATCACCCCGCCGATCTCCGGGTGCCGCTTCATCTCCTCGTACTCGTCCGCCGTCAGCCGGCCCGGCTTCTTCAGCACGTGGTCGGATACGCCGATCTTGCCCACGTCGTGAAGCAGCGCGCCCACCCACAGCGAGCGCAGCTCGTCGCGGCGCAACCCCATCTCGCGGCCCGTGGCGGCCGCGTAGCGGGCCACGCGCTCCACGTGGCCGCCCGTGTAGTCGTCGCGCGTTTCGATGGCGCTGGCCAGGGAGCGCAGCGCGTCCATCAGCAGCGCCTCCAGCTGTCGGGCCTGCTCGGCCACTCGGTCTTCCAGGTGCTGCTGGTACGACCGGTTTTCGCGCAGCAGGCGGCGGTAGCTGAGCGCCCGCTCCACCGCCAGCAGCACCTCGTCCAGGTTGAAGGGCTTCACCAGGTAGTCGTCGGCCTGCACGCGCAGCGCCTCGACCGCGTTCTCGACGGTGGAGGCGCCGGTGAGGATGATGAAGCCCGCCGTGTCGTCCAGCGCGCGGACGCGGCGAAGCAGCTCCAGCCCGCTCATCCCCGGCATCTGCAGGTCCGACAGGATCAGGTCGGCCCCGCGCGACTGGAAGGCCTGCAGCGCCTCCGATCCATCCACCGCCTCCTCGACGTGGTACCCGCCCTGGGCCAGGATCACGTGGAGAACGCCGCGGATGGCCGGATCGTCGTCGGCGACCAGCACCCGGACGGGACGGTTCACGGGGCCCCCGCGCGGAAGCCGGCCACGCGCAGCACCAGGTCGTGGGCGATGCGGATGCCCGGGCGGCCGTTCACCGCCAGCTCCGCCGCGGGCACCCGCGCCACCTCGGCGCCGTTGGCCACGAAGACGACGGTGTCGGCGCCCACGCGCACCTCCAGCCGGTTGGCGCGGCCGGCGCCGGCGGCGTCGCGGTTGATGGAGGGGTGGCGCGTCCAGTCGCGGATCACCGGCGTCTGCGCGGCGTCGCGGCGCTTGATGAGAAAGCTGCCGTCGCCGCGCACCAGGAAGTAGCTGTACGCCTGCCCCGCCTCGCCGCCCTCCAGCCCCGTGCCGCCGAACACCAGGCCGTATCCCTCGTGCAGACGGCCGGAGTCCTTGGTCAGCGTGGCGCGCACGGTGTACGGGGGCGCCAGGTCTGCCGCGCCCCGGGGCCACAGCACCGCGTGCGGGCCGGTCTGCACCGTGGCGCTCCCGCCCTGGACGGTGACGCTGACGTCCTCGGCGGGGTTGGACGTCCACGCCGCCACGCCGGAGTCTGCCGCGGGCGGCGGCGCCTGCACGGCGGACGGCGTGCTGTCGGCCGGGGTGCCGGCACGGGGCGCGGAGTCGCCACAGGCAGCCAGGGCGGCGAGGGCGGCGCAGGCCAGGAGTCGGTGCATGGTCAGGGATCCAGGGATTTCCGGAGCTCGTCCAGCGGCAGGTCGCGGATGGGGACTTCCAGCGGAACCACCAGCTCGGCCTGCGTTTGCGTGCGCAGGCGGAAGGTGTCGCGCAGGTGCACGGGGATGGTCTGCCGGATGGGGATGGTGGTCCTCACCGGCACGCGTACCGTGCGGTTTCCGAACGGCGTCTGGATGGGCAGGTTGATCGTGGTGTTGATGGGCAGCGTGGTGTTCAGCTGCACCCGGTACTGCTCGTCGATGGGCACGTCGAAGTGCAGCGGCGTTCCCGAGGGGATGCGCACCGTGTACTTGAGGGTGGCGTCCGACGCCTGCAGCCGCGTGATCGTGCGGCCGAGCATGGGCCCGACCACCGCTTCCGGGCGCCGCACCGCGTACAGCAGCACGACGTTGAGCGCCAGCGAGAGCAACGCCACGCCGAGCGCGGCGGGGGCCAGCCAGCGCGCGTTCAGAAGGGACACGGGTTCGGTCACGAAGGGCGCTCGGGACGGGGTACCGGCAAGCGGCGGAAGATAACGGGCGGCGCGCGGGGAGGAAAGTTTTTCGGGGCGCCCCTCCCCCGGCCCCTCTCCGCACAAACTACATGCGGAGAGGGGGGAAACTTCGATCGGCGTCATAGGTGCGTGCGCGACCCGGAATCGCGCCGGATGTCATCCCGATGGAGCGGCCACACCCAACTTGCATCCGCACCGTCGACGGCAGCGACTGAGGGATCCGCCACATAGTCCTCCAAACGCTTCCGAGACGGCTTACACCAGGCTCTCAGGCCCTGTTTGGGAGGGAACCGCAGAAGGCCACGGTGTTCCCGCGTCGGCGCATCATCACGCCCGGTGTGTGGCGGATCCCTCAGTCGCTGCGGTGTTTGGCTCACCCGGCAGGTCCGAATTGGCCGCTCCATCGGGATGACATCCGCGTGGATGGCTGGCTGCCGGCGCATGCCTTGGGAGCCCCCTCCCCCCGTCCCCCGCTTCGCAGGGGAGGGGGAGACCTGAATCGCGTTGCCGCCGGCCCGGCGCACTCCACCACGCGTGCAGTCCGCGAAGGCGGACCTTCGGGCCGTCGTTGCCGCGACTTCAGTCGCCCCAGCAGGGCCGGGCGAATGAAGCCGAGGCCTCGGGATGTACCTGCCCCGCTACGGCACCCCGGGATCCATCTGCCGGTCCAGCTCGGCCTGGATCGCTCCCAGGCCGGGGCCGTACACGTACCACGGGCCGCCCTGCGCGGTCGCCGCGCGCACCTCCGCCGCCGTCGCGCCCCCCGCCTTCCACGTGAGCCCGATGGACTCCGCGATCGCCCGGTCCGCGCGGGACGCCGCGTCCGCCGTGCCCGCGTGCACGATCCCGCGGACGCCCCGCTGCTGGAGGTACGCACCGAACTCGCGCCCCGTCGGACGGGGGCCCACGGCGACGTTGGGGGCCAGCACGCGCACCGGCCCGCCCTCCATCGGCTCGGCGAAGAGCGAGGGCGGCAGTGGCGGCAGCCCCGTGCGGTACGCCTGGACGAAGGCCTCCACCGCGGGCGACACCGTGCGGAAGCCGTGCACCATCAGCGGCCGGGGAAGCGCCTTGGCCCGGCGGGCGGCGGCGAGCGCCTGCTGGGGATCGTACGGAAACGAGCGGATGGTCGCGAACTCCACGGGCATCCGGTACTGCCGCCCCAGCCCGCGCTCCTTGGCGACCCACGTGGCGTCCTCCGCGTTCGCCGTGTCCAGCAGCGACAGCACCTGCTTCACCGAGCCGGAAAGCACGTAGCCCAGCCACTCCTCGTCCGTGGGAAACGGGGCCACGTGGACGCCGTCGGGAAAGTGGTAGATGCCGCCGCGCTCGAACGCCGGCATGTCGCCCAGGCGGCGCGCGCCGCTTTCCTTCTCGGCCTCGGCGACGGAGGCGTCACCGTCCATCAGCAGGCGCCGGACGACGTTCACCCGGTCCCTGCCCAGGTAGCAGTGCACGTAGTAGCGGCCCTGGCCGGACCGGGCGAGCGTGCGGATGCGCTCGACGGATTCCTCGTTTTCGCTGATCCACGGGAGCATGGGGGTGTGGATCAACTCGATTCCCACCTCCCGCGCGGCCTCCCGCTCCTGGGCGAGGAGGCGGGGCTCGAAAGGGGCGACCGCGGGATGGAGGAGCGTGATGACGCCCGTGAAGCCCTGTCGCTTGAGCCGGGCCAGCGCCGCGCGGTCGGGATACGGACCGAAGACGAAGCGCTCGCCGGAGTCCGTCATCTGCTCGCCGCGGTTCACCAGGCGCGGGTTCATCCACATCAGGAGGGCGCCGCATGCGAGGGCCGTGGTCACCGCGGGCGTGGCCCAGCGCCCCCTCCCCGCGATGGCCATGAACCTGCCGGTGAGCTTCCACGCCACGAACGCGGCGCCGGCGACCAGCAGCAGGATCATCCCGCGGACCACCAGGTCCTCCACGCCCTGCCCCGCCCCGCGCGCCCGCAGCGCCGACGTGGCCCAGCGCACCGGGCCCAGCAGCGTGAGCGTCCCCGCGAAGAAGCCGATCGTCCCCATCAGGTAGAAGAAGACCACCAGCCGCATCACGGGCGACGGCGCCGGCGCGCTCACGCCGGCCCCGTGGACGAATGCCGCCCCGAACTCATCCGCATGACCGGCCCCTCCCCGTCAGCGAAGCGCATGATCGATCCACGATGACCACTTTGGCTACTTCTTCACGGCCGCCGCGAAACCCTTCCGCTCCATCGCCCCCCAGCTTTTGCTGCCGCGCAGGTACTTCCAGATCCCCTGCAGACGCCAGAACACCGTCAGCTGGCGGTAGCCCACGTTCTCCAGCAGCGCCCACAGCACCAGCAGCGCGCGGTCGGTGAAGGTGTCGTAGCGCTGGAACGACATCTCCTCCATCACCAGCGTCATCAGCGTCATCACGGCGCCCAGGCCGTAGGCCACCAGGAAGAAGAGGATGGCGAACGGCAGGTTGATGGCGCCCATCGCCAGCCCCAGCACCAGCCCCAGCAGGCCGATGAACTCCACGATGGGCGCCATCAGCTCCACGATGACGAAGTAGGGATACACCACCATCCCCATCGTCCCGTACCTGGGGTTGAACATCACGCCCCGGTGCCGCCACAGCACGTCGGCCAGGCCGCGGTGCCAGCGGTCGCGCTGCCGGCCCAGCACGCGGCGCGACTCGGGCGCCTCCGTCCACGCCACGGGATCGGGAACGAAGGCGATCTGGTGCGGGCCCTTCGTCTCGTAGCCCGCGCGCCGCAGCCGCAGGGCGATCTCCATGTCCTCGCCCACCGTGTCGTGCTCGTACCCGCCCGCGGTCATCATCGCCTGCCGGTCGAACAGGCCGAAGGCGCCGGAGATGATCAGGTTTCCGCCCAGCCGGTTCCACCCCAGCCGCCCGAAGAGGAATGCGCGAAGGTACTCCACCACCTGGCAGCCGGGGATCAGCGCACGGGGGGCCCGGGCCTGCGTCACGCGCCCGTTCTCGACGATGGAGCCGTTGGCGATGCGGATGGTGCCCCCGGCGGCCACGACGTCGTTGCGGTGCAGGAAGGGCCCCACCATGCGTTGCAGCGAATCGGCCTCGATCAGCGTGTCGGCGTCGATGGCGCACACCAGGTCGCCCGTGGCCAGGTTCAAGCCGGCGTTCAGCGCGTCGGCCTTGCCCCCGTTCACCTTGTCGACCACCACCAGGTTGGGGTGCAGGCGCGAGCGGTACAGGCCCACGATGTCCTTGGAGCGGATGCGCTTCTGGTAGATGGGATGGATGGGCGCCAGGTCGAAGGTGTCCATGAGCACCTGCACCGTTTCGTCCCTGGACCCGTCGTTGACGACCACCACCTCGAGGTTGGGATAGTACAGCGCCAGCAGCCCCCGCACGCTCTCGGAGATGGTGGCGGCCTCGTTGTAGGCGGGGGCAAGCATGGAGATGCTGGGGGCGGCGCGTGAGCCCATCAGCCGCCAGCGGGCGCGGCCGCGCGCCAGCAGCACGTACTCGCGCATCTCGTACCCCGCGCTGACCAGCAGCAGCAGGTACCAGCCGTTCACCAGCAGGAAGTAGACGAGGATCGCCGTTTCCAGCCGCACCAGCACCAGCTCCACGAACTGTCCCACGTCCATTACCAGCGCTCCCGCTCGGCCGACGACTCGGGAAGGTCCAGCACCTGGCGGGAGATGTCGGCCGCGAAGGGGTCTTCGTCCGTCAGCCCGCGGCGCAGGTACAGGTGCCCCGGGCTTCCCAGGCCGCGGAGCGCCAGCGCGCCCTGGCTGCGGACGATCCAGGCGCGGTCGCGCAGCAGCGGGGCGATCACCGCGGCGCTGGGCCAGTGGCCCAGCCGGCCGAGGGCGGCGGCGGCGGCGGCGCGCACCCCCGCGTCGTCGTCGTGCACCATGCGCTGCAGCACGCCCATGGCTTCCTCGCTGCCGATGGCGCCGGCCAGCGCGGCGGCGCGGGCGCGCACGGGCGCGTCGGGGTCGTGGCACAGCCGCAGCGCCACCGCGCTGAAGGCGGGGTGCGCAATGCCGGCGGCCACGTCCAGCGCCGGCTCGGCCGCCGCGCCGTCGTGCGTTTCCAGGTAGCGCACCAGCGGCCCGATGGTGGCGGCGCGCAGCCGCAGCAGGGTGTCGCGCACCACGAAGCGGCCGTAGCAGTCGGTGGCGGGAAGCAGCCCCACCAGCCGCTCGACGATCTCGGGGGTGGGATGCTCGCCCGCCCACTCCACCGCCTCGGCGCGAACGCCGGAGTGGCCATCGTCCAGCAGGGCGGGAACGATGTCCAGCCCGCCGCCGATGGTGGCCAGCAGGCGCACCCCCAGCAGGCGGTCGCGCCACGAGCGGGAGCGCGCCAGCCGCTCCGCCACGGGCACCAGCCCGATCTCGCGCGCCAGGGCCCCCAGCTGCGCGCGCCCCTGGCCCGAGATGCTGGGAATCAGCTCCGTGAACAGGCGCACCTTCAGCCGGGTGGGAAGCCCGCGCAGCAGCGCCTCGTCGGCCTTCGTCGGCCGCCCGGTCCTCACCACCTCCATCAGCGCGCGCCGGCCCCGCGCGGTGGCCACGGCCCAGCGCCGCTCGCGCGCGTTCGACACCACCGCGTGGCCGAAGAAGACGGCGAGGGCGCCGGCGAAGGCGATGATCTCGATGAGGAGAACGGATCGGACCAGCTGGACGGGATCCACCGCGGTCAGCCCCGCAGCGCCCGGCGGATGCGCTGCAGCAGCACGGGAATGCTGAACGGCTTGGGGACGTGGTCGTAGGCGCCCATCTCCAGCGCCCTCACCACCTCGGCCTCGTGGGTGCGCACGGTGAGCATGATCACGCGGGTGCGGCCCAGCAGCTTTTCCTGCGCCAGCCGGCGGAGCACGCCCAGGCCGTCCATTCCGGGAAGGTCCACGTCCAGCAGCACCACGCGGGCGCGAAGCTCGGGGGTGGGGCCGGTGAGGAGCTCCACGGCGCCGCTGCCGCTGTTCACCCACTCGTGGCGGTAGCCGCGCGTCTCCAGCGCGTGCTGAAGGAGCCGGGCGATGGCGTCGTCGTCTTCCACCACCAGCACGTCCACCGAGCGCGGCCCCTCCCCCCGCTCGGGGGTCCAGCCGGAGGGCACCACCCGGTCGCGCCCCGCCGCCTTGGCCTGGTACATGGCCGCGTCGGCGGCGCGGTACAGGGTGTGGAGCTCGCGCCCGTCGGCCGGATAGTCGGCGACGCCCGCGCTGAAGGAGATGGAGAAGGGCTTCCCCTCGGGGTCGGTGAACACCTCCTCGCGCACCACCTCCAGCGCCTCGGCGATGCGCTGCACCCCGTCGGCGCGGTCCATCCCGTACATGCCCACCACGAACTCCTCGCCCCCCCAGCGCGCTACGACGTCCTCGGAGCGGAAGCGCTTCTGGAGCACGCGCGCCACCCGGGCCAGCACCTCGTCGCCCACGGCGTGGCCGCAGCGGTCGTTGATCCCCTTGAAGCAGTCCAGGTCGATCAGCGCCAGCGCGAACGGCTCGTTCTGCGCCGACGCCAGGCGAAGGAAGCGCTCCAGCACGTCTTCGGAGCCGCGGCGGTTGGCCACGCCGGTCAGCGCATCCGTCTCGGCGATGGCGCGCTGAAGCCGCACCCGCTCCAGCCGGTTGCGGATGCGCGCCGTCAGCTCCGGCCCCACGAAGGGCTTGCCCACGAAGTCGTCGGCCCCGGCGGCGAACACGCGGCGCACGGTGTCGGGGTCGGTCTGCGCGGTGAGGAAGACCACGGGGACGGACTGCCAGCGGGGATCGTTCCGCAGCACCCGGCACAGCTCCAGCCCGGTGACCCCCGGCATCTGGAAGTCCAGCAGCACCACGTCGGGGGCGGCCGACTCCAGCGCGTCCCAGAAGCGCAGGGGATCGGAAAGCGTTTCCACCCGCACCCCGCCCACGCCCACGATGGTGCGGATGGCCTCGAGCACGGCGGGCTCGTCGTCCACCGCCAGCACCACGGCCTCGCGCTCGCCGCCGCCGCGCAGCAGCGGCTCCAGCGCGTCGATGGCGCGCGGGGGCGAGATGGGCTTGCGCAGGAAGCCGCGCCCGCCGTGGCGCGCCACCTCTACCCGGTCGGCGAAGTCGTCGCTGCGGGTGAGGACGACCACCGGCACGGGGCGCTCGCCGTCGGCCAGCTCGCGCAGCAGCTCCAGCGTGCGCCCCTCGCCGTCCAGCTCCAGCAGCGCGGCGTCGGGGCGCCGCCGCGCCAGGCTTCCCCGCGCCGCGTCGGCCCCGTGCGCGACGACGGTCCGCATCCCCCGCCCCGACGCCTCCATGGCCAGCCGCTCGGCCATCTCGCGGTCGGAGTCCACGATCAGCAGCAGCGGCCCGTCCCCCGCCTGCCCCTCGGGCACGGCGCCCGGCACCGCCGCGGCCGGCACCGCCGCGCCGATGGGCGCCTGCAGCTCGCGGCGGATGGCCACCGCCAGGTCCGCCAGGCGCAGCGCGTCGGCCTGGCCCAGCTCGCCGGGGCCCGTCAGCAGCTGCTCGGCCTCGCGCGACAGGCGCGACGCCTCGCCGTAGCCGAAGGTGCCCACGGAGCCGGCCAGCTTGTGCGCCTCGCGCTCGGCGTTGCGGCGCGCCTCGGCATCCAGCCCGCCCTCCAGCAGCGAGAGCGCGGCCTGCTCCACCACGTCCACCCGCTTGAGCACCGGCTCGCGAAAGCGCTCCCACACCTGGGCGACGGCCGCGCTCAAGCCCCCGGCGGCGGGCGCCGCGGGCGACGCCGCGGCCTCCGCGGCGCCGAGGGCGGCGGCCGCCTCGCGGGCCAGCCCCTCGCGGTCCAGCGGGTGATGGAAGACGCGGGTGGGCTTGAGCGTGGCCAGCAGGGCCGCCAGCCCGGGGCCGGGGGTGCCGGCGGGGGCCGTGACGAAGAGCGCCGGACCGTCCGTCCCGCGGCCCGCCAGCGCCTGGACCACCGAGGGCTCCAGCAGCGCCGCGTCCACCACGGCCAGCTGAAAGCGCGACGCGCGCAGCGCCTCGGCCGCCTCGGGGGCGGCCGGAAGGAAGTGCACGCTGGCGCCGCCCAGCCGGCGGGACAGCCACCCGGGAACGTCGGGGGGCAGCCCGGCCACCAGCACGGCCGCGGGAGAGGCGCTCACCTCGCGGTCACCACCCCAGCACGGCCGCCACCTCGTCGGCCAGCGCCATGGGGTCGAAGGGCTTGGCCAGCACGCCCGCCACGCCGAGGCCCTCGAAGGCGGCGCGGTCGGAGGCCTGCACCTTGGCGGTCAGCAGGATCACGGGAATGCCGGCCGTCTCGGGATCGGCCTTCAGGTGGCGGACCGTGGTGGGGCCGTCCATCTCGGGCATCATCACGTCCATCAGGATGGCCTCGGGCTTCAGCGCGCGCGCGGCGGCCAGCGCCTGGGCCCCGGAGGACGCCGTGTGCACTTCCCATCCGGCGGTCATCTCCAGCGAAAGCTGGGCGACCTCGCGGATGTCATCTTCGTCGTCAACCAGCAGCAGCGTGTGGCTCATCGGGTTCGGCACGTCGCGCGGGCGCGATCCTGTTCAGCAGGGTGACCACCCGCCGCTCGAAGTCTTCCGGCGGCAGGCGGCCCTTGGTGAGGAACTCGGTGTGGCCCAGGCGCAGGCGCTCGCGGTCGCCCTCGTCCAGGTCGCGGGCGGAGTACACGACGAGCGGCACCCCGCGCAGCCCATTGCCGCGCAGCCGCTCCACCACCCAGAAGCCGTCGCCGTGCGGAAGGGCCAGGTCCAGCACGATCATGTCGGGCGGGCTGCTGCGGCTGATCTCCACCGCCTCGACGCCGGTGGCGGCGTGCATGGCCTCGATTCCGTGCCGCCCGAACATGTCGGTGAGCAGGCGCGCCAGGTCGGGGTCGTCTTCCACCACCAGCACGCGGCGGGGGCGGGCGCGGCGGGCCACGGCCTCTTCCAGCGCGTGGAGCAGCCCCTGCTCGGCGAAGGGCTTTTCCACCCACTCCACCACGTCGCGCTGCTCCTGCACGCGGGGCATGGGCTTCACGGCGCTCAGGATGACCACCGGGATGTCGGCGGTCTCGGGGCCGCGGCGCAGCGCGCGCAGCGTTTCGGAGCCGTTCATCCCCGGCATCATCATGTCCAGCAGGATGGCGCGGGGGCGGATGCGCGCCGCCTCGCGCAGCGCCGTCTCGCCGTCGGTGACCCCCACGGTGCGGTATCCCCATCCCTGGAGGATCTCCTCGACCGTGGCCAGCATCACCGGGTCGTCGTCGCACACCAGCACCAGCGGGCCCTCGGGGTCGCGGGCCGGCTCCGGCGGCGCCGGCGCCGCACCGGCCTGTCCCGGCGCGGCGGCGGGGTCGCGCGTCACGTCGTCGCCCGCCTCGGGCGCCGGAAGGGTGAAGAAGAAGGTGCTTCCCTCCCCGGGACGGCTTTCCACCCAGATGCGCCCGCCGTGCTGGCTGACGATGCTGCGGCAGATGGCCAGGCCCAGGCCGGTGCCGCCCTTGTCGCGCGCGTCGGACGAATCCACCTGCTGAAAGCGCTCGAAGATGCTTTCCAGCCGGTCCTCGGGGATGCCGCGCCCCTGGTCCTGCACGCGAAAGAGCACGTCGCCGGCCACGGGCTCGGCCGTCACCGTCACCTCGCCGCCGGGGGGCGAGAACTTGACGGCGTTGCTCAGCAGGTTGGTGAGCACCTGCAGGATGCGGTCGGGGTCGGCGGTCAGCGGCAGGTCGTCGGCCCAGGCGTACAGCTGCACCCCCGCCTTTTCGGCCATGGACGACATCACCTCCACCGCTTGGTGCGCCAGCTCGGCCGCCCGCACCCGCCGCACCTCCATGGTCACGCGGCCGGACTCGATGCGCTCGATGTCGAGGATGTCGTTGATCAGCCGCACCAGCCGGTCGGTGTTCTGAACGGCGATCTCCAGCATCCGGCGGCCCTTCACCGGCATCTCGCCCAGCTTGCCGGCGGCCAGCAGCCCCAGCGAGCCCCGGATGGAGGTGAGCGGCGTCCGCAGCTCGTGGCTGACCACGGACACGAACTCGTCCTTCATCCGCTCCACCTCGCGCCGTTCGGTGACGTCGCGGAAGGTGATCACCGCGCCCGTCACCCGCCCGCCCTCCAGCATGGGCGTGGAGGCGTACTCCACGGGAAACGACGAGCCGTCGGCGCGGCGGAACAGGGCGTCGGGCACCGCGCGGGGGGCGGCGGTGGAAAGGGTGGCGCGGATGGCGTTGACGCCCAGGTCCACCCGGGCGCCGCCGCCCAGCCCCAGCACCGCCTCGAACGGGCGGCCGATGACGTCGTCGGGCTGAACGCCCAGCATCTCGCTGGCCGCGGGGTTGATGAAGAGGGTGTAGCCGTGCGGGTCGATGCCGTAGATGCCCTCGGCGGCGGCGTCCAGGATCAGCTCGTTCTGGCGGCTGATGCGCAGCAGGGCGCCGCGGGCCAGCTCCTTCTCGGCGATCTCGGCCTGCATGGCCCGGTTCACCTCGTGCACGCGGCGGGTGCGGCGCTGCACCATGGCGGCCGTGGCCAGCGCCAGCGCGATGGCCAGGAAGAAGCCCGCCGGCACCAGCACCGCCGTCCGCCGCTCCAGCGCGATCGCCCTCGCGCTGCGCTCGCGCAGCAGCGCCGACTCGGCCGTTTCTACCGCGCCCAGCTCGCGGCGCACCACCGCGACGCGCTCGCTGCGGCGCTCGGCGCCGGCCAGGTCGCTCGCGGCGCGGATGGCGTCGTCGCGCGAGGTGGCCGGGTCCAGCACCCCCGACTCGCGCTGCATGCGGATGAAGTCGGCGAAGGCGCGCTCGATGACGCCCGTGCGCAGCCGCTGCCCGCCCTCGGGCTCGCCGGCGACCAGGGAGCGCAGGCGCGCCGCTTCGAGGGTGAACAGGGTCTGGCCGGCCCTCCACTGCTCCAGGTACCGCGGGGCGCGGGTCAGCGCGTATCCGCGGTACCCGGCCTCCACCTCGGCCAGCCCCTCCTGCATCTGCACCGTGGCCGACAGCACGCGGTACGTCTGCATGCTGCCGCGGTTGGCCACGCCCAGCTCGCGGATGGTGAAGTACGCCTGCACCACCAGCACCACCACCACCGCCAGGAACAGGGCGAAGGTGATCAGGAAGCGGCGCGAGGCGGTGCTGGCGGCGTCGGTCAACGGACTGGGCTGCGGGTGGCGCGATGGCCCCGTGGCGGGGGCGTACGCCCGCGGGCATGCGGAAAACATGCCCATGCGGGCACGTGGTGTCAAACGCGGGCCCGGGGCAGGACCCGGCCCGAAACGGACCGTCCCCAAACAGCGGCGCCGCCCCGGCCGGGGCGGCGCGCGAACGACGCCGGAAACGCTCCGGGGCTACTCCTCGCCCGTGTCGCCGGCGTCGCCCCCGCCGCCCTGCAGGCGGCTTTCCACGAACTCCACGCCCTCGGGGGCGATGGCGTACTGCTTCCGGGCCTGGCGGGTGGTGCCCATCTTCTTCTTTTGCACCATCAGCGGCGGCTTGGCCCGCAGGTTGGACTCGATGGCGCGGGTGATGTTGGGCACGGGAATGCCGGCGCGCTTGAGCTCGGCGTTGATGGCCTGGCTGGTGACCGTCTTGTCGGCCTTGCCGCGCGACAGGGTGTAGGCGCCCAGCAGCGCGCGCTCAGCCATGGTCTCGGGGTGCCACTGCTCCAGCAGCGACCCCATGCTCATGCCGGCGCGGGGCCCGCGGCGCACGCCCAGCCCGCTTCCCTTGGGACGGCCGGGGCGGCGGCGCGGCGCTTCTTCGCCCTCGCCGCCTTCATCGGCCGACGCGGCGGCGGCGCGGGGGCGGGCGGGCGCGGCGGCGCGTCCGAAGGCGTGCTCCAGCAGGATGTCGCGCGCGCGCTCCTTGAGCACGGGGTCGTAGCTGGATATTGCGGTGTTGATCTCGTCGAGCAGCTCTTTGATCGGCCGGAGGTCTTCCATGGGGACCTTGTCTCCTGGGGCAAGCGGCCGGTGCGGTGGGGCTCAGGGGCGCGCCGGCACGGCGGGTGTCCTTGCGGTGGTGCCGCAATGTTGCTGTGTGGGCATATTTAAACGCCCCCTTGCACCGCCGTCAAGTATTCTCTGTGCGCCTCTTCGCCGAAGCATACGAGGATCACCCGCCGGGGATGCGGGTTCCGGGACAGGAACAGGGCCACCTCGCCCGCCGCAATGCGCGCCGCCCGATGCACCGGAAAGCGGTATACCCCGGTGCTGATGGCGGGGAATGCCACCGTATGCAACTGCTTGCCGGAGGCGAGTTTGAGCGATTCGCGATAGCAGCTTGCCAGCAGTTCGTCCTCGCCATGCCCGCCGCCCTGCCATACCGGTCCCACGGTATGGATCACCCACTTGGCGGGGAGCTTGTGACCCCCGGTGATTTTCGCCTGCCCGGTCCTGCACCCGTTCAGCATGCGACATTCCGCGACGAGACCGGGGCCGGCGGCGCGGTGGATGGCGCCGTCCACGCCGCCCCCGCCCAGCAGCGAGGTGTTGGCGGCGTTGACGATGGCGTCCACCTCCAGCCGGGTGATGTCGCCGTGCACCACCTCGATCCGCCCATCGAGGGGAAGCTCGCCATCCGTCATGTCACTCCCTCGCTGCCGCGGCCGGCGCACGAAGCGCCAGCCCGCGGGTGGTGACCAGCGCGGCGCCCTCGCGCATCCACCGGGCCAGGCTTTCCGCCTCGCTCTCCAGCCCCAGCCCCCAGGTGGCATCGGTAATCACGGTGACGGGCTGGCGCCGCGCCGGGTCCAGGAACCCCTCCACCGCGCCCTTCACGCACACGTCGCGGGCGACACCCGCGACGACGAACTCCAGCGCGCCCAGCTGCCCGCGCAGGGCGTCCACGAGGGCATCCGTCGCGGGGTTGCCCTCGAATACGCTGAAGCGGCTCTTGTGGATGAAGATGGGCCGGCGCTCCCGCAGGGCCGTGCGCGCCACCTCGCGCGCGTCGTCCGCGCTCGCGTCGCGGGCCAGGACGACGGGATTCGCGGGGCGGATCTCGTCGATCACCTCGGCCCCGCGTCGCTCCGCTTCGTCCTCCGACAGGCCCATGCAGTGGGGCGGATAGGTGCCCCTGGTCGCATCGGGCGCCACGGGATCGATCTCCTCGTCCCCGTACGCGTGCCAGTCGCCGGTGAAGACGACCACGGCGCAGTGCGCGTGCATCCACTCCACCGCGCGGACGAGGACAGGAAGGATCTGCATAGCCCCAGGATCCTTGCCGCCGTCGAACAGGTCGTGCACGTACAGCCGGCCGCCCCGCTCGGGGGGCAGCATGAAATCGTTCTGCGCATCCACCACCCATCCCACCAGGGCGGGACCGCTCGGATTGCCGTTCATCAGGCCAACCCTCCCCATGAGGGATTCATTTCCAACCAGGAACGAACACCACCGCGCTTCACACGCGATCCCAATCCACCCGCACCAGCCGGGGATTTTCCCGGAAGCTGCGCCCCACCTTGCCCTCGTCGCCGCCGTCGACGCGCACGAGGTCCGCCGTGAAATCGAAGTCCGTCAGCAGCCCGCTGTCGCCCTTGCTGTGGCCCAGCAGGCTGCTGCCCACGCCGTACGCCATCACGGGAATCCCTTCCTTCTCGAAGCGGCGGATCTTGTCCGGCGTAAACCCGCCGCTGACGACGATCCCCACGTAGCCGAATCCCTCCGCGTCCAGTGCCGCGCGGATCTTCCGGACGAGATAGGGATTGACGCCGGTGAGCTTGGCGCGCCCCCACGCCTCGGGATCGCCGATCATGGAATCGTCGATCAGCCGCTCGCTCGTATCCGCCCGCACGCCCTTGAGCACGTCGTCGCCGAACTCCGCGCGCACCGCCCGGGCGACGGCCAGCGAGGTTTCGACCGCGTTGTTGTCGTAGTCCACGAGGGACAGGAGCTGCACGCCGGGCTCCTGGTCGCGCAGGTAGCGGCCGAACGCCAGCGTGGCTTCTACCGTGTCGCCTCCGAACGCGGCGATCATGGCGTGCGGCATGGTCCCCACCCCGCGCACGCCCCACCACGCGCCGGCCGCGTCGCTGGAGACGCTTTCGGCACCGCCCACCTGGGCCGCGTAGCCGTCGGGCGTCTGCACCCGCCAGTCGTCATGCCGGGGCGCCATGAAGATGATGGGCTTGCCGCCCGCCGCGGTGACCACCATCCGCGTGTTGGAGGCGACGAGCGACCGGCGGGCCAGGATGCCCAGCAGCGGCGTTTCCAGGTGCCCGAAGCCGCCGTACCGCCCGGTGACGTGCATTACCGGCTCCCAATCGTCCTCCCCGCCCTGGTTGATGGGGTCGCCCTCCAGCAGCGTGTGCACCTTCAGCTCGCGATGGTCGTAGCCGGGCGCCAGCTGCGTCTGCAGCAGCCGCAGCGCCTCGTGCACGCCGGCCAGCACGCCCTTGCGCTTGGCGAACACCTGCACGGTCACCACGGGGTCGCGCCCGGCGTGGAGCAGCGTGTTGACCGTGCGGACGAAGTAGCGGTCCGAGAGCCACCCGCCGCACATCCGGGGATCGAACTGGAAGAGCTCGGCCGGATACTGCGCGAGTCCATCGTGCAGCGTATCGGCGCGGCTTGTATCAGTCGGTTGCATGGGAATCCGTCATCAGGAGTTCACGTCCATCGTTTGTTCTCGACACGAGAATAATCGTCGCGGCGGTCGCCGTCAAGAAAAAAGTTCGATCCGGCCCCGGAGCTACCGGGCGTCGGCCAGCGGGAGCCACGGGAAGCGGATGGAGGTTTCCAGGCGTGCGTGCGTGGCTTCGGGGAGAAAGCGGTAGATTTCGGGCGCCACGCCGGGGCCGCGGGCCTCGCGGGGGCGCGTCTGCCCCGTGCGTTCCACCAGCCGGGGCGCGCGCGGGGCGCCGGCGCCGGTGTGGGCGACGGCGCGGCGGAAGTTGGCCCGATGGAGCGGACGGCCCGCGATCGCCTCGCAGGCGGCCTGCAGCTCGTCGAGCGTCACGTCCGGCCCGGTGAGCGCCATCAGGGTAGACGGCATGTACTTGATCTTTCCGCGCAGCCGGCCCAGCGCGTCGGCCAGGATGCGGCGGTGGTCGAAGGCCATCGGCCGGCCGAACCGCTCGTCGCCCTCGCGCTCCTCCGCCCTGCCCCACAGGTCGCGGCGGGCCTCGGGAACCAAGCCGGCCTCCATCAGCAGCCCGTAGCGGTCCGACGCGCGCTCCTCGTTCCATTCGTCGCGCCCGAACACGTCCTGCACGCGGCGCACGCGCTCCTGTCCGCCTTCCGCGCCCCACACGTGGAGCACCTCCCCGGCGGCGTTGGCGGAGGGCGCGCGGCTGGCTTCGCGCAGGTCTTCCCAGGGCAGGTGCGAGTACACGTCCACCCAGCGCGCCTCGGACGCATCGTCCGCGGCCGTGGGCCCCGAGCCGTCGGACGGCTTGCGGACGAGCATCAGGTAGGCGTTGGTCGTCACCCGCGCGCCGCGTGCGATCCACTCCCCGCTCTGTCCGTCGCGGTAGCCGGCGAACTGGCGCGGGTCGCGGCCGTTGCGGCTGTAGCTGGCCAGCGCCTCCACGAACTCGGGCGCGTCCAGCCCCGTCTCTTCGCGCATCTCGCGGATGGCGGTCTGCACCGAATCGGCGTCTTCCATCCAGTCCATGAAGCCGCCGGGCCAGGCATCGAGCCCGGCAAAGGGCTCCTTGGCGCGCACCACGAGCAACGCATGGAGGGCGCAGTGCCCGCCGCTCCACTCCAGCGCCAGGGCCACCGCGTCGCCGGTGACGGCATGGGGCGGATAGTCGCCCGCGTTGTAGCGGACGGCCCAGTCAGGAACGGGCTCGGGAATGTCGACGGGAACGCTTTCGCTCACGGCTCTTCTGCGCGGTCGGGTGGGCGTGCTGACGTTCTCATTGCGAGAACTACGCCGGAGCGGGCGCGGGGCGCAAGGTGCCTCCCTCCCCCGGCCCCTCCCCTGCAAACGGCGCGGGAGAGGGGAGGACGCGGAGCACCCTTCCGCGAACCAAGAGCGCACGCACGCGGCACCCGCTCGCAAAACCGGCCCCCTCCACGTCCGTGAAGGGGGCCGGAATCTTGATCGTGCCGCCGCGAGCCTACTGCCGCGCGGCCGCTCCCGAGGCGCGGCGCAGGCGGTCGGCGCGCTCACGGCCGTCGGCAGTGGCG
Organism: Longimicrobium sp.; assembly: GCF_036399935.1. Classification (GTDB taxonomy): domain Bacteria; phylum Gemmatimonadota; class Gemmatimonadetes; order Longimicrobiales; family Longimicrobiaceae; genus Longimicrobium. The sequence continues at coordinate 158,720 of NZ_DASWMD010000007.1, read as the reverse complement.
TCGAACCACCGGTGGTAGTCGGGCGTAGAGACCGCCACCGAGATCGCGCCTGTCGACGGCCCGATGCGCAGCCACACCGACCCGCCGTCCGCCGTGGGCCACGCCGTCTCGGCGAACGCGCGGCCGGCCTTTACCTGCTCGCAGAGGTCACCGCCCGCGGGATTGTGGGCGCCCCCCTGCGGCGTCACCCCCGGGAACATCGCGGCCACCCGGGCGCGCATGCGCTCCCAGAACGCGTTGCACGGCTCGTCGGGGCCCATGAAGCCGGTGCTGTTCACCACGCGGATCAGCCCCTTGGTCTGGTGCACGGTGAACACCAGGCCGCCCTCGTCCCGGCTGTACAGCAGCTCGATCATCCCCGGGCTCACGTCGTCGCTGCGTGCCAGCAGCGGCTCGCCGAACGTGCGCTGGATGTCCGCGCGCGAGGCGCCGAACGGGAGCTGCCGCACCGGCTGGTCGGACGGCCTCCACAGGCGGCTGTCGTACCCCGTGGGAGCGGCCGGCACCGGGGCGGCGGCGGGCGCGGGCGCCGGCTGGGGAGCACTCTGCGCCGCGGGCTGGCCGCGCTGGGCCAGCCACTCACGGAAGAACGGAGTTTCGGCCGTGTACACGATCCTGCCGTTGGCGGGATCGATGTAGAGGGTGGCCGCCGCGTTGTTCACCGGGTCTGCCCAGGTGTACCGGGCGGTCGCGCGGCCGGCGCGCACCTCGTCGCACAGGTTCCCGCCGCCGGGATTGTTCACGCCGCCCTGCGCGGCGACCGGCGAGTACGAACGGGTGAGCGCGGCGACGTGCCGCCCGAACACGCGCGGGCAGTCGGCCGCGGCGAGCGTGGGCACCGACGTGGCCCGGAAGTGCGAGAACCCCTGCTGCTGGTGCGCCGCCACGATCCATTGCAGCCCCTGCCAGTCCTTGAACTGCATGAACGCCATGCCGCGCTCGGTATTTTCCGCCGCGGGCGTTTCGCGCCAGTAGCGGGTTACGGCGTCGCGCGTGGCGCCCCAGTTCAGGTCGCCGTAGCCGTTGATCTTGGCCTGGCCCTGGGCGACGGCGGGTGTGATGGCCAGGGTGAGGAGCACCGCGATTCGCGAGATGGGCTTCATGGATCCGGGTCTGGGAGCGGGGAAGACGGGCAGGACGGGTGCCCGCAACAGGGCAGTCAAGTGCTTACGGAGAAACAAGATAACATCGATCCGGCGTTCGCGGGAGTTCCCCCGTCACCCCGGGCAGGCGCGGGCGCGCGGCTCGCGGACGAACGCGACGACGTCGTCCAGCACGGGGGCGCTGCGTAGCCGGGGCACGGCGAGCGCCACGACGATCTCCACGTGCCCCAGGCCGCGGTACACGACGGAGCGGGCGCACCCTCCCCGCTCCCGGATGCGCGCCGCCAATCCCCTCGAATTTGCGGGTGACACCGTCTCGTCGTCCGCGCCTTGCAGGAGCAGGAGCGGCGGCTCGCGCCCATCCACGTGCGTGCCGGCATAGGTGGCCGGCCATCCCGCGGCCGGCCCCATCAGCGCCTGTACGTCCGGGGCCGTCCACGTGGTGTCCACCGGGCCGGCGAGGGAAACGAAGCCGCGGACGCTCCCCGCCGGCACCCCCGCGTCGCGCAGGTAGCGCTCGTCCAAGGCCAGCAGCGCCGCCGTATGGCCGCCCGCCGAGTGGCCCACGACGACGATGTTCCCCGGGTCGCCGCCGAAGCGGGCAGCGTTGTCGCGCGTCCAGCGGACCGCCTGCGCCGCGTCCAGCACCCACCCGGGAAAGCGCACCTCCGGATACAGCCGGTACTCGGGAACCACGACGACGATGCCGCGCCGGGTGAACGCGTCGCCCAGCAGCCGGTACTCGTCCTTGCTGCCCGCCTGCCAGCGGCCGCCGTAAAGGAAGACGACCACGGGCAGCGGCCCCGCGGCCGTCCGCGGGCGGTACACGTCCAGCTGCTGGCGCGGTCCGGTTCCGTACGCCACGTCCTGCGTGCGGACGAAGTGGCTCCCCAGCAGAAGCGCTTCGCCCATGCGCCGGGGCGAGCACCCCGCGGCGAGAAGGAGCACGAGCGCCAGAAACGGAACGCGGAGGAAGCCGGTCCCCGGCCCCTCCGCGCGATCCCGTCCCACCGGGGATCCGCCGCCCTTCATCACGCGGCGCCCGCGACCGCTTCCTCGTGGGCCGCCCACCCGGGGATGGCGTCGAAGACGCGGAGCGCCAGCGGCACCTTGCCGAACGGCGCGCTCACCTGCACCCCCTGGATCATTGGGAACGCGGCGGCCAGCATCTCCTGCGCGATCCGCGTGCCCTCCTCCACCCCGCGCTCCTTGCTCTCGGCGCTCGCGCGGCGCATGCGCGCCATCACCTCGTCGGAAACGACGACGCCGGGCACCTCGTTGGCCAGGAACTCGGCGTTGCGGGCCGAAACCAGGGGCCAAACCCCCGCGATCACCGGGATCTTCAGCCCGTCCTTGCCGATGCGCTCCACGAACGCCTCCAGCTGCCGCAGGTCGAACACGGGCTGGGTGATGGCGTACTCGGCGCCGGCCTCCACCTTCCAGTAGAAGCGCCGCATCTCGTGCTCGAAGTCTTCGGCGCCCGGGTTCACGCCCACGCCCACGACGAAGCTGGTGGGCTCGCCCAGGGCGTTGCCGCCGGGGTCCAGCCCGCGGTTCAGGCGCGACACCAGGTTGGTGAGCCCGATGGCGTCGATGTCGAACACGGCCGTGGCGTCGGGATACGGCCCCATCTTGGGCGGATCGCCGGTGATCAGCAGCAGGTTGCGCAGCCCCAGTGCCTGCGCGCCCAGCAGGTCGCTGAGCATGCCCAGCAGGTTGCGGTCGCGGCAGCAGTAGTGCACCACCGCCTCGATCCCCACCTGCTGCTGGATGAGGATGGCCGTCGCCAGCGCGCCCATGCGCGACTGCGCCCGCGGGCCGTCGGGCACGTTCACGCCGTCCACCCCCGCCTGCTTGAGCAGCCGCACGCCGTCGAGCATGGCCTCGGGGTTGGAGCCGCGCGGCGGAACGATCTCCACCGTGGTCAGGAACTCGCCCGCGGCCAGCTTGCGCCCCCACGCGGAGCGCTCGGGGAGCGGCACGGGATCGCGCGGGGCGGCGCCCTCCGCGTCGGGCTCGGCGACGACCACGCGCGGCTCGGCGGCGGGAGACAGCATCCGCACCGCGCCGGCCATGGCGGCCACGTGCTCGGGCGTGGTGCCGCAGCACCCGCCGATCAGCCGCACGCCCTTGCGGATCATCCGCGCGGCGTAGCTGGCCATGTACTCGGGCGAGGCCATGTACATCGTCCGCCCGTCCACCTGGCGCGGCAGGCCGGCGTTGGGCTGCATGACCACGGGACGCGAGGTGGCGGCCATCAGCCGGTCGGCCGCGCTGAGCATGGCGCTGGGGCCCACCGAGCAGTTGAGGCCCACCACCTCGGCGCCCCACTCGCCCAGCCGCTCGGCCAGCAGCGCCACGTCGCTGCCGAACGCCGTCGTGCCGTCCTCGCGGATCACCATCTGCGCCACGATGGGCAGCTCCGACGCCTCGCGGACGCCCAGGATGGCCTGGTGGATCTCCTCGAGATCGGCGAAGGTTTCCAGGACGAACAGGTCCACGCCGCCTTCCACCAGCGCCTCGGCCTGCTCGCGGAAGAAGCCGCGGGCCTCCTCGCGCGCGGTGGGGCCGTACGGTTCGATGCGCAGCCCCAGCGGCCCGATTGCGCCAGCCACGTACACGCGGTCGCCCGCGGCCGAGCGGGCGATCTGCGCCGCGGCCACGTTCATTTCGCGGACGCGGTCGTCCAGCCCGTGGCGCGCCAGCTTGGGGCGGTTGGCGCCGTAGGAGTTGGTTTCGAGGATTTCCGCGCCGGCCTTTACGTAGGCGCGGTGGATGTCGCGCACCAGGTCTGGCTGGGTGAGCGAAAGCTCGTCGTAGCAGCGGTTGATGTAGACGCCCTTGGCGTACAGCATGGTCCCCATGGCCCCGTCGAAGAGGTGGGGACGTCCATCGGCCAGCAGGCGGCGAAAATCGCGCATCGGTCTTCCTGTATGTGAACCCCCGTCAGGTGGGGGCTTCGCCCGCGTATCGCAGGGGCTGCTTGTCGGCGACGGGTACGATCCAGAGCACCTGTCCGTTCCTGTCCAGCCCGATCTCGGTGTCGCCGCCGTCCGTCACGCACCCGGCGCCCTTGGGATACACCCAGCGGGCGACCGTGCGTGGCCGCAGCGTGTTGATGGTCTCGTCGATCGTCGGCCGCGGCGTGCCGGCCACGAAGTGCGAGGCGAGGTGCGAGAGCGAGCTCGTCTCGCAGCGGTGGGGAGGCTGGCCCAGCAGGCCGACCACGGCCGTGGTGTCGTCGCCCACCATCACGTCCACCGCCGCGCCCTCACGCTTGCGCGAGCCGGAGAACAGCAGCGTGCCCCCCACCACCAGCAGGCCCAGGACGATGATGCCGGCGCTCACCATGCGCGACTTGTTCTTGTTGACGCGCAGCGCGTCGTCTACCCGGGTGACGTAATCGTTGGCGATGAGTGCCTCCTGCGGCTGGGCCCGCGCGCGGGCCGAATGGGGAAACCGATGCAACCGGCGGCGCGATTGCAGGTTTCCTGCCGTTTGGTGAAAGTGCGACCCCCGTGGGGATCAGGCGCCACTTCGCACCGGTGATGCCGGCGCATGCCGGGCCCGGCCCCTCCCCCGGCCCCCCCTCTCCCGGCCTCTCCCCCGCAAACTGCGCGGGAGAGAGGGGAACTTCGATGGGGGTTCGACTGGCTGCCTCGCATGCCCCGGGAGCCCCCTCCCCCCGGCCCCCTTCCCCCGCTGCGCAGGGGAGGGGGAGACCTGAAACTGCGTTTCGGCTGGCCTGGCGCACTCGACTGCGCGTGCAGTCCGCGCAGGCGGACTTCGTGACGTTCCAGACGCGGTTTCAACCGCCGCGACCGGGGCGGGGCCGTGCCTCCATGCCCGCCCCCGCGCCCCGACCCGAAGTGTACCCCCTCTCCCACGCTGTTTGTGGGAGAGGGTCGCACGCGTATCAGCGCGGCGGGGTGAGGGCCCCACGGCAGCCGAGGCCTCGGCTACGGTGACCGCTGCCGCGCCCAGGCTTATTTCCCTTCCGCCGCTAGATCCTTCGGCCCGCAACGTCCGCCGTACGGGCCAGTACGGTGCGCCTGGGCCTCAGGATGACAGGGTGTGGCGTCTTCCTCAGTCAGGTGCTGAAGTACTTCGCCGCCGGGTGGTGCACCACCAGCGCGGCGGTGGACTGCTCGGGGTCCAGCTGAAAGCCGGCCGTCAGCCCCACGCCGATCTTTTCCTTCACCGGCAGCACGCGGAACAGCACCTCGTGCTGCTCCACGTCGGGGCACGCGGGGTAGCCCCACGAGTAGCGCAGCCCCCGGTTCCCCTCCATCCCCAGCTCCCGCCGCACCAGCCGGTTCACGTACTCGGCCGTGCCCTCGGCCGTCTGCACGCTGAAGCCGTGCAGGAAGTACCCCTCGCTGTAGTCCCCGCCCTGCGTGCGGCGCTCGATGAACTCGGCGGCCTTGTCGCCGCTCGTCACCACCTGCAGCGGCAGCACGTCCTGGGGTCCCCCGCCGTTCAGCGGGCGGAAGTAGTCGGCCAGGCACAGCTGCTCGCGGTCGTCCTGCCGCGGGAACGAGAAGCGCCCGATCTCCTTCGTCCGGTCCGACGGGTCGAACACCACCACGTCGTCGCCGTCGCGTCCCGCCGGGAAGTAGCCGTAGATGGCCCGCGGCCGCAGCCACCCCTGCGTGCGCGCCTCGCGGGTGTAGCGCGCCAGCCGCGGCTCGAAGTCGTCACGCACCACGCGGTCCCACTCGTCGCCCTTCAGGTTGCGGGCGCCCCACTGCATGCGGTACAGCGTGTTCCGGTCGATGCACTCCACCACGTCGTCCACGGGGATCTTGTCGAGCACCTTCCATCCCCAGAACGGCGGCGCCGGCACGTCGGCCGCCGGGAGCGCGTTCTCGCGGCTGGCGGGGCGCTGGTCCTTCGCCGACGCCTTGCGCTCCTCGTACTCGCGCTGGCGCCGCACCATCTCCTCGTTGTGCGCGCTGACGAACTCCCGCCCGTCTTCCGCCATCAGGCGGTCCATCGTCGCCAGCCCCTCGAAGGCGTCCTTGCAGTAGAACATCCCCGACGCGTACGGCTGCTCGCCGATCAGCGACGCGCTGCGCACGAAGCTGGGGTTGATGGCCGCGCCGCCCACCAGCAGCGGGTAGCTCAGGCCGCGCTTCGACAGCTCCTGCGCGGCCAGCGGCATCTGCTTGGAGGTAGACACCAGCAGCGCGGAGAGGCCGATGGCGTCGGCGCCCACCTCCTGCGCCTTTTCGATGATGGTGTTCACCGGCACCTGCTTGCCCAGGTCGAACACCGTGTAGCCGTTGTTCGTCAGAATGGTGTTCACCAGCGACTTGCCGATGTCGTGCACGTCGCCGTACACCGTCGCCAGCACCACCTTGCCCTTGGTCTGCCCCTCGGCCTTTTCCAGGTAGTTCTCCAGCCGCGCCACGGCCTTCTTCATCACTTCGGCGCTCTGCAGCACGAAGGGCAGGATCAGCTCGCCGGCGCCGAACTTGTCGCCCACTTCCTTCATCGCGGGGAGGAGCACGTCGTTCAGCACGGGAACGGCGCCCAGCTTCTCGACCGCGCGGTCGATCCAGTCCTCGACGCCTTCCTTCTTGCGGTGCAGGATCTTCCAGTGCAGCGCCTCTTCCGGCGTCATCTCCAGCGTGGGGTCGCCCACGGCTTCCGTCTCGCCTGACTTCCCCTCGTAGAAGTTGATGAAGTCGGCCAGCGGGTCCTTGCCCTCGGCGCGCCGGTCGAAGATCAGGTCGTCGGCCAGCTGGCGCTCTTCCGGATCGATCTCGAAGTACGGCTTTACGTGCGCCGGGTTGATGATGGCCGTGTCGAGCCCCGCCAGCACGCAGTGGTGAAGGAACACCGAGTTCAGCACCGCGCGCGCGTGGGGCGCCAGCCCGAAGCTGACGTTGGAGACGCCCAGCGTGGTCAGCACCCCCGGAAGCTCGCGCTTGATGGCGCGGATCCCCTCGATGGTTTCCACCGCCGACCGGCGGAACTCCTCGTCGCCCGTCGCCAGGGTGAAGGTGAGCGCGTCGAAGATCAGCGCGTCGGCCGGCAGCCCGAACTCGCCCGTGGCGATGTCGTACATCTTGCGCGCGGCCTGCAGCTTGTGCTCGGCCGTCTTGGCCATGCCGCCCAGGTCGCGGTCGATGGTCAGCGCGATCACCGCCGCGCCGTGCGCCGCCACCAGGGGAAGAACGGCGTCGATGCGCTCGCGCCCGTTCTCCAGGTTGATGGAGTTGACCACGGCGCGGCCGGGCGACTGCTCCAGCGCCGTGCGGATGACGTCGGCCTCGGTGCTGTCGATGCACAGCGGCGCCTCTACCCCCTGCGACAGCAGCTTGACGATGCTCCGCATCTGGTCGCCCTCGTCCTGCCGCTCCGTCAGCGCCACGCACACGTCCAGCACGTGCGCGCCGTTCTCCGTCTGCTCGCGCGCCACGTCCAAAATGCCGTCGTAGTCGTCGCTCAGCAGCAGCCGCTTGACCTTGCGCGACCCCTGCGAGTTCACCCGCTCGCCGATCATCGTGGGCGCGGGCACCTGCACCAGGTCCATCGCGCGGATGCCGGACGACAGCCGCGGCACGTACTCCACCTCGTGGCGCTTGGGCTTCACGTCGCGGATGCGCTCCACCAGTTGGCGGATGTGGTCGGGCGTGGTCCCGCAACACCCGCCCACGATGCGCACCCCGTGCTCGCCGATGAACTCCGCCATCTGCTCGGCGAAGGGCTGCGCCTGCAGCGGATACACCGCGCAGCCGCCCTCGTTGTGCGGGATGCCGGCGTTGGGGATGCAGGAGATGGGCAGCCGCGAGTTCTCGCCCAGGTAGCGGATGGCCTGCCGCATGTGCTCGGGCCCGGTCGAGCAGTTGAGGCCGATGACGTCGGCCCGCAGCGACTCCAGCGTCACCATGGCGGCGGCGATGTCGGTGCCCAGCAGCATGCGGCCGGAGGTGTCGAGCGTCACCTGCACCTGCAGGGCGACGGGGCGGCCGGCCTGGGCGATGGCGGCGCGGCAGCCGAAAACGGCGGCCTTCACCTCCAAAATGTCCTGCGACGTTTCGATCAGCAGCACGTCCACGCCGCCTTCGATGAGCGCGGCGGCCTGCTCCTGGAAGACGGGCACCAGCTCGGCGAAGGTGATGTTGCCCAGCGTGGGGTCACTCGCGGAGGGCAGGAACCCCGACGGGCCGATGGAGCCGGCGACGAAGCGGGGACGCCCCGTTTCCGCGGCGAACCGGTCGGCGACGGAGCGCGCCAGCCCGGCCGCGGCCACGTTGATGTCGCGCACCTGGTCGTGCAGGCCGTACTCGCGCAGGGTCAGCCGGTTGCTGCGGAAGGTGTCCGTCTCCAGCACGTCGCTTCCCGCCTCCAGGAACGACGCGTGGATCTCGCCCACCACGTCGGGGCGGGTGATCACCAGGTAGTCGTTGCACCCTTCCAGCGCCTGCCCGCCGAAGTCCTCCGGCGTCAGGTCGTAGCGCTGGATGCTGGTGCCCATGGCACCGTCGAACACCAGGACGCGTTCGTCGAGGGCGGCAAGGTAGGGCGAGCGGCTGCTGTCCATCGATCCAATTCCGTGCATGACAGAAAAAACCCCGCGGCTCGTGGTGAGTGCGGGGCGAAATCGCGTCGGACCGGCTGTGTCCTCCGATCCATCCCGACTCTTTAGCGTTTTTTTAACGTGGTACGCAAGCGGTCGCGCAAATCCATCCACGGCACGTATCTCACGTGCAGCGGCAAATCTAGCAGTTGCGGCGCATCACGCAAGGGGCGGCACGCGGCGCGCCTTGCGCACGCGGCGCGCTTCGCCATATTCCATCTGAAAGGTGGCTGAAAACGGAAACCCTCCGACCGGCCCGCAGCGCTGCCCGCCCTGACCCCGCGGCGGCAACCGGATCACTCCAGCACACGAGAGAACGAGATGAAAAAGCTACGCCTGAACCTGGATTCCCTGCGCGTCGACTCCTTCGAAACCGCCCTGCCCGTTCGGGGGGGCGGCACCGTGCGCCTGCACGAAAGCACCGAGCCGGAAGAACCGCAGTCCATCGTGGTAACCTGTGACTGCCCGGGAAACGGCGGCGCGACCGCCTGGGCCACCTGCGACTGGTCCTGCGGCGGGGGGTGCAGCAACAACACCTGTGGCGGCGACACCTGCTGGCAGACCTGCGCGGACAGCTGCAACGTCTGCGGCCCGCAGAGCCGGGGCCCTGAGCACCGGCGGTACACTGGACGCGCGCTGAGCGGGTCTGGGAGGCCGCCCTCGTTCACGAAAGAGCGCGCCTCGCGCGCCAAAGACTACGCCCCGCCCGGCAGCGCCGGACGGGGCGTTTTTTCTACGATGGAAGCGACGCGCCAGCGCCGCACGATGGCGATTCCCGCCTTCCGCGACGATATCGCGTCGACTCGCGTCAGTTTCGCCGGTCCCGGCGGTCCTCGCGCCGGTCGCGCACGTCTTCACGGCGATCGCGGCGGTCTTCCGCGCGGTCGCGTACGTCCTCGCGGCGGTCGCGGGCCCGGCGCACGGCGCGCTCCCTGTGTGCGCGGGCGGCGTCGCGATGGACTGCGCGCTCCCGGTGGGCACGGGCATGCTCGCGGTGCCGCACCGCGTGCTCGCGGACGCGGGCGGTGTGCTCACCCCGCCGGGCCGCATGCTCCCGAGCGCGAAGAGCCTGCGCGCGCGCGGCTCCATGGGCACGGGTCCGTACCCCATGCTCGCGCATGCGGGCGGCGTGCTCCCGCTGCCGCGCCGCGTGCTCGCGCATCCGGCCGGCGTGCTCCCGCTGGCGAAGCGCGTGCTCGCGGTGGGCGCGTCCCTCCGCGTGCCGCGCCCGTGCGTGCTCGCGGTGAACAGCGCGCTCCCGCTCGGCGCGCGCCTCGGGCGTCTGCGGGGGCGCCACCACCTGCGCCGCAAGGGAGGCCGGCGCAATCGCCAGGGCCAGGGCCAGCAGCCACTTCGTCTTCATGGTTTTCCACTCCAGCGAGAGGGAGATGTCTTGGGGATGTGTTCCATGCCCGCATCTCAGAGTACAACGCCGCACCCGGGAGCGTTGGGCGGCTCTCAGCCCGCGGCGAGCGACGCCTGCAGCCGCCTGCGCGCGCGGCCGGCCAAGGTGCCGTTGAGCCACATCGCGGGGCCCACGAGCCAGAAGACCATCCCGCCCAGGAACGGCCCCAGCCCGCCGCCGAAGACCGCCAGCAGAATGGACAACACGCCGATCCCCACGTTCACCATGCTCTCGCGCGCAGTGGTGACGGTGTCGAACTGCTCCAGCGGGTCCAGCTCCAGCGCCTCGCGCATCCGGTACGCGTGAAGGTGAAGCAGGGCGAAAATCAGGAACACCGCCACGTAACCGCCGCTGAACACCACCATCAGCATGGGCCACTGGTCGTGCGTGAGCACGGGATCGCCACCCGCCGACACCGCCCGCCACGGCGCGGAGCCGGTGAACATCCCGATGACGATGGTGAAGACGAACTTCAGCGGATACACGAAGAACACGATGACGAACAGCAGCGCCGCGTTCAGCACCATCGTCACGCCGTCGTTCAGCCCGTAGCGGCGAAAGAAGCGGTACTGGTTCCACCACACCAGGAACAGCAGCGCGAAGCACGCGGCGAACGAGCCGAACCCGCGCATCACCTCGAACAGCTGCGTGGCCGTCCGCGGCACCTCCAGCGACACCACCAGCAAGGTGATCGCGAAGCCGAACACCGCGTCACTCAGCCCCTCCAGGCGCGACACTTCTCTTCCCCGCGGGCGAAATCCGTGGGCTTCGGTCTGCTGCGCGGCCATCAGGCGGGATCGGATCATGGGGAGGGAGAGGTTTGAGGATGCGAATCGAGGGTTGAGCAGGCGGTCACTCGCCCAGGCAGATGCGCTCCACCTCGTCGGCGTCGAGGGGGACGCCGCGGGTGAGGATCTCGTTTCCATCGACGGTCACCAGGACGTCGTCTTCCAGGCGGATGCCGATGCCGCGCAGCTCGGCCGGAACGTCGTCCGCGTCGGCGGGGATGTAGAGGCCTGGCTCCACGGTCAGCACCATCCCGGGCTGAAGGGCGACGGACTCGCCGGTGCGGTCGCGGTACATGCCCACGTCGTGCACGTCCATCCCCAGCCAGTGCGACGTCTGGTGCATGAAGAAGCGCTTGAACGCCTCCGACTCGATCAGCGCGTCCACCTCTCCCGTCAGCAGCCCCAGGTCCACCATCCCCTGCACCAGAACGCGCCGCGCAGCCTCGTGCACGCCACTGAAGGGAGCGCCGGGGCGGATGGCGCCGATGGCCGCATCCACCGACGCCCGGACGACGTCGTACACCCGCCGCTGCGGGGCGGAAAAGCGGCCGGACGCGGGAAAGGTGCGGGTAATGTCGGAGCAGTACATCCCCACTTCCGCGCCGGAATCCACCAGCACGAGGTCGCCTTCCTCGATGCAGCGCGAGTTGGCGTGGTAGTGCAGCGTCGTCGCGTTCGCACCCGAGCCGACGATGGCGGGAAAGGCCGTCCCACACTCCGCCCCGGCGCTCCGGTACGTGTGGTCCAGCAGGGCCTGCAGCTCCCACTCGCCCACGCCGGCACGCCCCGCCCGCATGACGGCCAGGTGCCCGCGCGCAGCCAGCTCTGCCGCCGTGCGGATGAGCGCGATCTCCTCGGGCTCCTTCACCAGGCGCATGGCGTCGAGCACCGACCCGGGGTCGCGGACGTCCACCGGGCCCTTGCCGGCGCGCGGGCGCGTGCTCCGGAAGCCGGCGACCAGCCGCAGCACGCGCATCTCCAGGTCGCCTGCGGTGCCGGTGAGCGAGATCCACACGGCGTCGGCGGGCTCCAGCAGCTTGCCCAGGTGCTCGTCCAGCTGCTCGATGGGATACGCGGCGTCTGCCCCGAAGCGTTCGCGCGCGCCCTCCACGCCGGCGCGGGCGCCGTTCCACACTTCGCGCTCGGGATCGCGCGGGCGGACGAAGAGCGTCAGCCGGTGCTCGGGGTCGTGCGGCGTGAGGACGGCGATGGCGCCGGGCTCCGGAAAGCCGGTCAGGTAGTGGAAGTCGCTCCCCTGGCGGTACGGGATCTCGGTGTCGCGCGACTTCAGCAGCTCGGGGCCGGCGGGCAGCACCGCCACCCCGTCGCCGATGGCGGCCAGGAACCGCTCGCGGCGGAGGCGATACGTGTCGGCGGTGATGTCGGACATCCGTAGGGTCGGGTCGACGTGGCGCGGCGCTCGGCGGGCACAGCATAGGCCGGGCGCGGGGTGCCCGCAACCTAGGCAGAGGCGCCTGCCGTGGCTGGCCACCATCCCACGCGCACACTGCGCCCGGACCGCGTTGCGTTGCGGGCGGGAGTTGCGCGCGGGCGACTCCGCGCAGAGCTTTCGTGGACGTCGATCCGATCGCACCGCCGCCCGCAATCCATGCCCGTTCGCAAACCGGCCCTTCTCGCCCTCACCGCCGCGCTCCTGTCGGGCGCGGCGGGCGCGCAATCGCCCGCGGGGCTGCGTCCGCCCACCACCTGGGCCGACTGCGGCATTCCGCCGCTGGAATCGCTCCGCCGCGATCCGTCGCCGCTGGAGATGCGCTGCCGGTACGGGGCGCAGGGACCGGGCAGGTTCGGGCTGCTCTCGTACCTGGACGTGCCCGTCTACCGCCCCGCGACCCCGCTTCCGGGCACGCACATCGTCGGCGTGCCGGGGATGCCGCACCCCGAGCCGGGGGAAAGCTTCGAGGAGTGGGAGTGGCGCGTGCTGCGGACGCGCTTTGGGCCGGAGGTGCGGCGGGTGCACAACAACCTGCTGCAGTTGGACCCGGTGTTCATGTCCATGATCCGCCGCTTCGAGCGCGACCTGGCCAGCCGAGGGATTCGCGCGCGCCGCCGCGAGACGTACCGCAGCGCCGAACGGCAGGCGTGGGTGTTCCAGCAGGGGCGCTCGCGGCCGGGCCCCTTCGCCACCACCACGCTCACCTCGTGGCACTGCCGGGTGGACCGGCTGGGGCGCCCCGCGGCGCGCGCGGCGGACTACGACGTGGCGCCCGGCCAGCTGGCGCGCTTTCACGAGGTGGCAGCGGCCATCGGCCTGCTGGGGTACGGGGCCGACAGCAACGACCCCGGCCACGTCTTTCTCCCCGACCTCGACGCGGCCACGGGGATGGACCTGGCGGTGCTGCGCCTGCTGCCGCGGGTGATGCACGTGACCCTGGCGACCGGCCGGCCGGAGGGCGAGTGGCAGGCCCCGGGCGCCACGGACCGCTGGCGCCAGCGCACGCTGGAGTTCATCCGCAACCCGGTGCCCGTCTGGCCCACGTGGTACCCGCCGGCCGTGGCCGTCGACGGGTAGAACGAAGAGCGGGCCGTAGAAGCGAAGGGGGGAGGAGCACGGTGCGTGCTCCTCCCCCCTTCACATCACCCGGAACCGCCCCGCGCGGGCGGCGCCGGGGGCCCGGTCAGCGCCCGCCGCTGGGGGCGGCCGGCGCCTGGCTTTCCGCCGCCACCACCTCCACCGGGTACGGCAGCTGGCGGAGCGGCGCCTCGACCACCGAACGGTCGCCCACGACCACGATCGCGAAGCGCCCCGGCTGCAGGTACTCGCGGGCGACGCGGTTCACGTCCTCGGCCGTCACCGCGGCCACCCGCCGGTTGTAGCTGTCGAAGTAGTCTTCCGGCAGGTCGTACAGGATCATGTCCTGGATGCGGCCGGCGATCTGGCCGTTGGTTTCCATGGTCAGCGGCTCGCGCCGGATGATGGAAACGCGGGCAAGGTCCAGCTCCTCCTGCGTGACCGGCCGCGCGCCGCGGATGTCCTCCAGCTCGCGCATGAACTCCACCACCGACTCGCGGGTCACCCGCGTCTCCACGCCGCCGCTCGCCACGAAGGGCCCGGCCATGCGGCCCATCTGGAACCCGCTGCGCGCGCCGTACGAGTAGCCCTTGGCCTCGCGCAGGTTCAGGTTGATGCGGCTGGAAAACTGCCCGCCCAGGATGGTGTTCATCACCAGGAGCGGAAAGTAGTCGCGGTGCACGCGGGGCACGCCCACGTGGCCGATGCGGATTTCCGACTGCGCGGCGCCCGGCTTGTCGACCAGGTAGATGCGCGTGGCCTGCAGCGGCGCCGGGTCCGACGGCGGGGTCCAGGCCCCGGGCCCGCCCCGCTGCCAGCTGCCGAACGCACGCTCCAGCTTGGGCAGCACGGTTGCCGCCGCCAGCGGGCCCACCACGATCAGGTGCGCGTTGTCGGGGCGGTAGTAGCGGCGGTGGAATTCACGCAGCGCCGCCGGGGTGGCGGCGCGCACCGCGGCCGGCGTGCCGCTGACCGGACGGCCCAACGGGTGCCCCTGTCCGTAGACGATGCGCTGGAACTGGTCGTTCGCCAGCACCGCGGGCTGGTCCTGCTGCTGAAGGAGCGCGGCCAGGCGCAGCGACTGTATGCGGGGCCAGGCGCTCTCGGGGAACGAGGCGTTGGCCACCACGTCGGCGAACACGTCCAGCGCCGGGTCGAAGTTGCGGGCCAGCACCGACAGGTTCGCCGACGCCGCTTCCAGCCCCGCCCCGGCATTCATCGACGCGGCCAGAAAGCCCAGCTCGTCCGCGATCTGATCGGCCGTGCGGGTGGCGGTGCCCTCGTTGAGCATCGACGCGGTCAGCGAGGCGATGCCGGGCATGGTGGCCGGGTCGGCGACGGCGCCGGCGTCGGCGATCATCTGCACCGTCACCAGCGGAGCGCCCGGGCGCTGCACGAGCCACACGCGCAGCCCGTTGGAAAGCGTGCGGCGCTCCACGTTGGGAAAGTCGTACGACGGATCGGCGGCCGCCGTGGGCATGGTGGCCCGGTCCAGCGGCTGCCCGGACGGCTGCGTCGCCGGCTGTGCGGCGGGCGCGCAGCCCGCCAGGGTTCCCGCGGCCAGTGCGGCCGCCGCGAGAAGATGTGCCTTGGTCATGGAAATCGCCCTCGCGTTCATCGGGAAGCCTGGAGCTGCGTCTGCCCCTGCGGCACGACGCTGAGGACAATGCGGCCCGCGCCCAGCCAGTCGAGCGACTGCTTCACGGTGCCGGTGGTGACGGAGGCGTAGCGGGCGTAGTCCTGCTGGATGAATGCCGGGTCGCCGTTGAACGTGGCGTAGCTGTTCAGCGCGTCGGCGCGCCCGAGCGTGGTCTGCATCCGCTGGACGAACGACACCTCGAGGTTGTTGCGCGCGCGCTCCACCTCGCGCTGCGTGGGCCCCTCGGCGCGCAGGCGCGCCACCTCTTCGTCGACGATGGCGAGCACGCGGTCCAGGTCTACCCCCGGGCGCGCCTGCACCGTGATGCCGAACTGGCCGGCGAGCGAGCGGCCGCCCTGGTTGGCGCCGACGAACTGGGCCAGCTGGTCGCGAAGCACCAGCCGCTGGTGAAGACGCGAGCTGCGGTCGCCGGCCAGGATGTAGCCCAGCACGTTCAGGTCGGCGTCACCCGGCTGGAACTGCGCCGGGGAGGGCCAGACCACGTACAGCCGCGGAAGCTGCACGCGGTCTTCCAGCACGTGGCGCACCTCGGAGGCCAGGCGCACCGGCTGCGGGGTGGGCCGCGTGATGGGCGGGCCGGACGGGATGGAGCCGAAGTAGCGCTCGATCCATCGCCGGGCCTGCGCCGGGTCGAAGTCGCCCACCACCGCCAGCGAGGCGTTGTTGGGCGCGTAGTACTGGCGGAAGAACCCCGACACGTCTTCCATGGACGCGGCGTTCAGGTCCGTCAGCGAGCCGATGGTGGTCCACGAGTACGGGTGGCCGGCCGGGAACAGCAGCCGCGAGATGGTTTCGGTGGCCAGGCCGTACGGCGCGTTGTCGTAGTTCTGCCGCCGCTCGTTCTGCACCACGCTCCGCTGGTTGTCGAGCTTTTCCTGCGTCATGGCGTTCAGCAGAAAGCCCATGCGGTCGGCCTCCTGCCACAGCACCCGCTCCAGGAAGTTGCTGGGCACCGCCTCGAAGTAGTTGGTGCGGTCGGAGTTGGTGGTGCCGTTCAGGGTGCCGCCGGCCTCGGAGATCAGCCGGAAGTGCTGGTCGTCGCCCACGTTGGCCGACCCCTGGAACATCATGTGCTCGAACAGGTGGGCGAACCCGGTGCGCCCGGCCACCTCGTTGCCGGAGCCCACGTGGTACCACACGTTCACCGCCACGACGGGCACGGAGGTGTCGCGCGACAGGACCACGTTCAGCCCGTTGGCCAGGCGGTACGTTTCCACCGTCAGCGGCACCGGGTTGGTGATGGTGACGGTGCGGGGTGCCGTGGCGTTCTGCGCCGCGGCGGGGGCCGCCACCCCCAGCGCGAGCGCCGCGGCGGCGGTGGACAACAGGATTGTTCGCTGCATGGGCAGTGATGGGTTCAGGGTGTACCTCGCGGAACCAGTCCGATTACAAGACCGACCCGCTCCTTGCCGCAAACGTTGGTCCCGCGCGATTCGGGCCAGTCGATCGGAACGGAAACGGGACGCCCTCCGGCCGAGGGCGTCCCCGCTTTTCGTCCTCCCCGCGGCCCGCGGCGGCGGTCACTGCCACAAGAGCCGCGGCTTGCCCGGCCGAACGCCGCCGAGCGCGTCGATGACGATCCAGTCGGCCATCTGGATCTGGAAGGGCGAAAGGATGGCGCGGATGGCGGGGCCCTGGCCGCGGTTGAGGTCCCACGCGCGGTCCGTGGCCTCTTCCTGCCGCCGCACGGCTTCGGCCACGTCGTACTTCTCGGGGAGGGCGGCGAGGTACGCCGCCAGGCCCGCCCACACCGAGTCCACCCGGGCGCGGTAGGGCGCCTGGGCCGCCCGGAGCGCCTGCAGCTGCTCGCCGGAAAGCACCAGCGAATCCGACATCGCCAGGATGCGGTCGTACACGTCGGGGACGTTGCGGGCGTACCGCCGCTGCAGGGTCTCCGCGGTGATCCGCGCACCTGCCGCGCCACGCCCGGGGCGAAGATGAAGCTGGAGCTGCTGCCGCTCCACCGGCGCACCCATCGCCAGGCTGAGCTGCACGGTGACGCGAACGGGCGCGGCGGCGTGCGCACGGGTGCTTCCGAACCGCGGGTTGACGCTGTAGCGGAACGCCTGGGCCGCCGCGTCGAAGCCCGTCACGCGCAGCAGCACGGGGTCCGGCGAGGCCGCCGCCCCCCAGCCGCGAATGCCCGCGCGCCCGTGGACGAGCCGGTCCACACCGCCCAGCGGGTTCTCGACCGCCACCTGGAGCGAGGTCCGGTCGCGCAGCCGCGCACCGCGCATGTTCGGGCTCCCGTAGGAGAAGCGGAGGTTGGAGTGCTGGGTCCACGGTCCGCGGCAGCTGCCCCGCCCCGCGGCGCGGCCCAGCTGTCCGCGCAGGCAGTCGCGCGCCCCGCCCGGGGCCGACGCGAGGAGCGCGCGTATCCCCTCCGCGACACCCGCGGGAGCTACGGCCGGGTCGAAGACGAAGGCCCGGTCGCCCGCCCTGCCATCGCCGTTCACGTCCCCAGCCACGACCGGCGTGTACGGAAGGCCGGAGGTGAAGCGGGCGTACAATCCCACGCTAAGATGCGATCGCCTCCACCCCGCCTGGAGCTGGAGCTGGTGGCGCGCATCGAACCGCCCCGGTGCCCACTCGGCCGCCGAGGGATCGCCGAGCGCGGCCCCGTCGAAGCCGCGGAACTGCGCATGGGAGCCGGCAAGCGTGTAGCCCAGTCCCAGCCAGTAGCGGTCCGGAAGCTCGGGAGCCAGCGACACGGTGAGCTGTCGGCTCTCGGAACGCAGGTCCGACCGCCGGGCACGCACCGATCCGTAGGCCGGATCCCGGCGCGCCTCACCCGGCGCGGCAAAACCCGTGGCCGGATCGATCCCCGACGGGGCCACGTACACCGGGCGCCCCGCCTCGGAGGAGAGCACGAAGCGCGGCGCTCCCGCGAAGTTGAGATCCACCGTCCCCGGCTGGTCCAGGTTCAGCGAGTAGAGCGCCTCGACCGTGTACCCCAGCCACCCCACCCGCGAACTCCAGGCGAGGTTCCCCCGCACGCTCCGCGGCGGGCTGAAACCCGGCGCGAAGAGCTCCACCCGGGGTGTCGAATCGGCGAACGCCCCGCCGCCATCCGCGCAACGCGCCGGGAGCGACGCCCCGGCCCCGGTCCAGTCAGCGGCGGGAACGGCCGGACCCAAGCAGCGGATCTCGTCCGCCTCGCCGGAAAGGCCCGTCGCCAGCAGGGGTCCGGACAGCGCCTCCACCGCGTGGCGCCCCCGGAACACGCCCACACCCCCACGCACCAGCCCAACCGGGGTTTCACCGCGGGAGCCAAGGGGGGAGAAGCGAATGCCCGGCGTGGGGAGCCTGCGTCGCGGCGACCAGTTGAACCCCAGGCGCGGGCTCAGGCCCCACCCGCTGGGGACGTAGCCGGTGCGCACACCGAACGCCTCCTGCACCCCGGGATTCTCCGCCGGCGCGGTGAGAAAGCGGTTCGCGTCCAGGCGCACACCGCCCATCACCCGAAGCCGCGGAGACACGCGCCAGCTGTCGCCCAGCGCGAGGGCTCCGTTCCACTGCACGCCCTCGGCGCGGGTGCTCCCCAGCCGGCGCGAATACGTGGCGCCCCGGCCCGCGGCCAGGTCGTCCAGCGAACGGAAGGTGAAAAAGCCGCGCGTGCCCGTTGCGTCGGCGTCGTCGAACCCCTCCAGCAGCGACTCCAGGTATACCTTGCGCTGGTGCCGGTTCTCGGAATCGTTCCAGCGGGTCTCGTTGGTCGCCTGCCAGCTCCACCTGCGGCCCCGTGCGTCGGCGGAGCCGCCGCCGAAGCCGAGCGAGGCCACGCTTCCCGGAACGTCCCCCTCCACCTCCACCCGGCCCCCGGGGAGCGCGAAGAGCGGCTCCACGGCGCGGGTGGACACGCTCAGCGAGGTGCGGGTGTCGTTGCGGTGAAAACGGCCGATCAGCCGCGAGTGCTCCCCCTGCAGCGCGAGGGTCGCCCACCGGCGGCGCACCCCCGACGCGGCGGTGGAGGTCAACCCGGGCACGGCATCGCTCCGGCCCGCGTTGGCGTAGGCGGTGGCACCCCACGAGCGCGGCCCCAACGGGGTGTGGTCCACGCGCGCCATCAGCGCCAGCTCGTCCGTCGTGGCGGTGCCGCCGGCCGCGCCGGGAGAGATGCCGAGCGACGACAACACCTGCTCGAGCTGCGCCGCGGCGGCGGGGCTCACCCCCGCACCGGCGAGCGCCTCGGCGCTTGCGCTCTCGATCGAAATCGCATCCCGCGACTGCCGGTTCACCTGCGCGCCGGCGCTGTAGTACAGGCGCTCCGGAGAGAGCTCGCCATTGCGCCCGACGCCGGCGCGAAAATCGTTCGGCTGGGTCGCGTCTCCCCCCGATGAAAAGGGCGAGCCGCCAGTCGAAAGCGAGGCGTTCCCCAGGGTGTACGCGCTCCCTGGCGCCACCTCGACCGCCACTTCGGCGCCGCTGAACCCGCCGCGCGCGGGATCGTACGCGGAGGTGGCGACGCGTGTCCGCGCCGCGAGGTCGCGCGGCAGCGAGCTCCCGGCGAACTCCATCCCGTTCAGCGTGGCGCGGTTCTGGGAAGGGTCCAGCCCCAGGACCGAAAACCCCTCCCCCGTGCGCACCACCCCGGGAACCGTGGCGGCCATCGCGGCCAACTCTCCCGCTTCGGTGGGAGCGAGCGAGGCGGCCACCCCTTCCACCGGCGCTTCCGCCGCCCCGACGCCGGGGCCCATCGCCATGTCGCGGCCGGGGGGCGCGCGGACGGCGCGCACCGTCACCGGGGCCAGCACCACGGGGTCGGCCGCGAGGAGGCGAACGGACAGCCGGGACCACGCGGGATTCGGGGGATCGGGGGCGATGCGCGTGCGGAACGGCTTCCATCCCGGTCCCGAGACCAGCACGTAGTACTCGGTGGCGCCGGGTGGAAAGGTCAGCGTGAAGGTGCCCGCGGAACCGGTCTGCGTCGCCGCCGCATCGTTCTGCGGATGCCGCGTGATCCGCACCGTCACCGACTGCACCGGGGTGCCGGTGGAATCGGCGACGGTGCCCCGGATCACGACGGGTTCCTGCGCCACGGCCGGGGGGGCCGCGGACAGCCCGGCCAGCGCCAGCAGGGCGGCCAGCGTCCGCCGGATTCGCGGAATCATGAAGTTGGGGTTCGCGGCATCGATGGACACGCTTACGGCTCCATCTTCCACACGTCGATCCCGCCGGCCATCTGGCCCACGTCCACGGCCGCGACCCGCCGCCTGGCGCGGAGGTCGATCACCTCCACCGTCCCCGGCTCCGATCCCACCCCCTCCACGGAAATGAACGCATAGCGGTCGTCCGGCGAGATGGCCGCGCCGTGCACCACCCGCCGCAGGGTGGGAATGCGGGCCAGCTCGCGCCCCGTCCGGGTGTCGAAGACCGACACGCTCTGCCCGCGCTTGTTCGTGGCCACCAGCAGGGCCCCGTCCGAGGTGACGGCGAGGTTGTAGATGCCGTCGCCTGCGGGGATGCGCCGGACCATGCGCCAGGAGGCGACGTCCACCTCCACGATCTCGCTGCTGCGGTTGCAGGCCACCCACACCCGCGCTCCGTCGGGCGACGGCTGCGCCCACGTAGGCGAGCAGGCGGACCCTCCCGGGGCCGGCGTCGCCATCCCGTGCCCCCCGTGGTCCGCGGGGGGCCCCCCCGGCGCTTTCGGCGGGACGGGGCCCTGCATCCCCCCCTCCGCGCCGCGGGTCAGCCGGAAGTGGCGCGCGACGCCGAGCGCGCGGGTATCCACCTCCACCAGCAGGTCGTCCACCATGCATGCGGAGTAGTGGCGCGTGCCGTCCGCGCTCAGGCGGCTGCCGTGCGGCATGGTGCAGGTGGGGATGCGCGCCACCTCCACCAGCGGGTCCGTGCTCACCACGCTCAGCGAGGAGGGAACGTGCTCGCCGTGCAGGTTGAAGTTCACCACGTAGGCGTACGCGCCATCGGGGCTCACCTGCAGGGTGGCGGGAAAGTCCCCGAGCGTCACCGATCCCAGCACGCTGTCGCCCGCGGCATTGAAGGCCCACAGGTCGCCGAAGGGCGTTCCATGGCCGGTGGAGACGTACAGCCGCCGCCCGTCGGGCGAAACGTCCACCCCGTGCGGCCCCTCGGGGTCCATGATGTTCCTGCCGATGCCCACCTCCCGCTCCACGCGGGCGCCACCGGGGCCGAAGCGCACCAGCGACAGCCGGTCGACCGCCTCGGCCGCCACCCACACGTAGTAGGTGCGCTCCGGCCCCGGCTGGGCGGCCAGGGCACAGGGGGCGCAGACGGCCGCCGCGAGCGCCGCCGCCAGCGCCGTGCGGCGCGTCACCGTACCCCGCTCTCGGGAGCCGTCTCGATGCGGATGATCCACAGCCCGTTGTTGTTGTCGTTCACGTACGCCAGGCCGTCGCGTACCACCACGCCCCAGGTCATGGCGTGGTTCTGCACGTGGCCCTGCATGTCGGCGGTGTGCACGTGCGCGATCTCGCGTTCCTGCGCCCGCAGGTCGCCGCGCAGCTCGCCGCTCACGTCGAAGGCGCGGAAGCCGCCGTTGTAGGCGCCCATGTACAGCGTCTCGCCATCCACCCACACGTTGTGCACGCCGCCGTACTCGGGCTCGTACCAGGCCACGGAGCGCGGGCGGGTGATGTCCGACACGTCGATGACCTGCATCCGCCCATAGGCGCGGTCGGCCGACGCGTCGCGCGCGCCGCGGGGCGGCGTGGAGGCGAACACCTCGTCGGCGATGAACACGTAGTCGCGGTGACGCCAGGCCGTGTGCGTGCCGCGGATGAACCCGGGCCCGCCGACGGCCTCCACCTGCCGGTACAGGTCGTTCAGGTCGTACCGGTACTGCGACACCAGCTGCGGGCTGGCCGGCGTGCCGCCGCGGACGCCGTTCCCCACGTCCAGGATCACCAGCCCGTCGTTCCAGTAGCTCAGGTAGGCCAGCCCGTTCTGCACGTCCACGTCGTGCAGGCTGCGCCCCGCGTCCGGACGCGGCGTGCTCCACCGCGCCACCTCGCGCGGGTTCGCCGGGTCGTCCAGGTTCAGCACGTGCAGCGCGCCCGTGCCGTTGTTGGTGAGATAGACGTGCGTCCCGTGGCGCGGGTCCTGGTAGATGAAGGCGGAGTGCACCCCCGCGCTAACCCCTTCCTTGAACTCCGAGATCACCCGCGGATGGGCAGGGTCCTCCAGCGACGCGATCACGATCCCGTCGCGGCGGTCCGACGAGCCTTCGCGCGTGTGGACCATGTAGCGCCCGTCCGGCGTGGTCATCACGTCGTTCACGCGGCGGGTGTTCGACACTATCGAGTCGGTGACCACGGGCTGCGCGGGATTGCTCACGTCCAGCACGTACAGCACGTCTCCCCCGGCCCCGGAGCCCAGGTAGGCGTTGCGGCCGTTGGGGTGCAGCCACACCTCCTCGGTGCTGAAGCGGGTGCGGGGCAGGCGCCCCACCACCGTGGCGGGGCGGCGCACGTCGCGGTGCCGCAGCGTGACCGTGGCGTCCGCCGAGTGCCGGCCCAGCAGCGCCGTCACCGTGTACGCGCGGGCCTCGTAGCCCACGAAGGCGCCGTCCGCGCCGATCACGCCCTCCCCCGGGGAGAAGCTGAACGTCGGGGTCAGCCCGGGAATCTCCCGCCCCTGCGCGTCGCGCGGCGTCACCCGGAAGCGCACCACGTCGCCGGTGCGCGCCCCGTGCGTGGCGGGGGTGATCTCCAGCCGCGCCACGTTGTCGGGCACCACCTCCACCTCCACCGCCCCGGATACCCCGCCCACGGCCGCAGAAACGCGTGCGCGCCCGGGCGCCACGGCCTGCACGACGCCGGCCTCGTTCACCCGCGCCACACGGGCGAGGGAGCTGGACCAGTTGAAAGCGTCCTCGCGGGTGTGGCCCGCCGCGGAGAAGGAGGTGGCCGACAGCCGCAGCCGCTGCCCCACCACCAGCCGCGCGGTTCCCGGGGTCACTTCCACGCGCGCCGCGGGGCCGGGGACCATGCGCACCTCCACCCGGTGCAGCGCGGGGCGGCTCCCCGGCACCAGCGCCACCACCGAAACCGGCAGCGTCCCGGTGCTGCCGGAGCGCACCATCCCGGTGCTGTCTACCTTGCCCTCGAACCGGCCGCCGGCGGGGCGAAAGACGATGCGCGCCCCCGGCACCGGCCGGCCCTGCGCGTCAAGCGCTTCGGCCCGGAGCTGCAGGGAGTCGTACGCGGCGATCACGGGGGCGGCGGGGGTCACGCGGATCTGCGCGACGGGGGAGGGCGGCGCCGCCGGCTGCTGCTGGAACGCGGCGGCCAGCACGAACATCTTCAGGAGCATGGAAGGGTCTCCACGGCGGGGGGCGGGTACACGCGAAAGGGACAGGATAAGCGGAAATCCGGCGCCTCGGCAACGGTCTGGGCGCCAGGAAGGCAAACGGGGACGCCCTCCGCTGGAGAGCATCCCCGTCATGTCCCACCGAAACTACGTCACCGCCCCGGAACCAGGGGTCCCGGCGAGCCTCAGCCCACCAGCTCGGTGCCGCTGAAGAAGAAGGCGATCTCGATGGCGGCGTTCTCGTCGCTGTCGGAGCCGTGCACCGCGTTGCGGCCCTTGTTCTCCGCGTACAGCTTGCGGATGGTGCCCTCGGCGGCCTCGGCCGGGTCGGTGCTGCCGATGGTCTCGCGCCACAGGGCCACCGCGTTGTCGGCCTCCAGCGCCAGGACCACCGACGGGCCGCTGGACATGAACTCCACCAGCTCGCCGTAGAACCCGCGCTCCGCGTGCACCTCGTAGAACTTCCGGGCCTGCGGCAGGCTGATCTGCGTGAGCTTCATGCCCAAAATGCGGAAGCCCGCCTTCTGGACGTGGGCGATGATGTTGCCGGCGTGGCCGTTCTGCACGGCATCGGGCTTGATGATGGCGAAAGTGCGTGCCATGAGAAATCTATCCTTCGTGGTCAGGGTCCAAGGGAGCCGCGGCGAACCCGAACACCTTGCGCAGGATGTCGCCGCGGGTCAAAAAGCCGGTCAGCTGCCCATCGTGCACCACGGGCAGGCGCTCGATGTCCTTGCTCACCAGCATGCCGGTCACTTCGGCCAGCGCCTGGTCTTCGGAAACGCAGATCACCGAGCGCGACATCACCTCGCGCACCCGCGTTTCCTGCCACACCAGCGCGTTGGCCTCCGCCGGGCGCTGCACGCCGGGAAGAAAGTGCCGCAGCAGGTCGCGGTCGCTCACCATCCCCAGCACCTCTCGGTTCTCGCCGACGACGGGGACGGCGCGCAGCTTGTGCTCAGCGATCATCTCCAGCACCTCCTGCACCGGCGAGTCGGGCGTGGTGCGAAAGACGCGCTGCGTCATCACGTCCCTCACCAGCAGCCGTGGCTGGATTGTAATCTCGCGGACGGCGGGAATGGCCAGCACCTCGGCCGCGCTGCGCGACGCCACCAGGCGGTCGACCACGTCGTCGTGCCGAAGCACGCGCGCCAGCGCCGCCACCGTCTGCAGGTACAGCCCCGCGGCGGAAAGCGGGGCGAGGACGAGCACCACCACCTGCGCCACGGCGCCCGCGTCGCCCGGCGCCTCGGGCAGCGGCCGCGGCGCGATGCCAACGGCCACCACCAGCTCCTCCACCGCGTCGGTGCGCAGGTGGGGCATCACCACGCGGTCGCCCACGTGGATCAGGTCGCGGACGCGGGTCGCGGTGAGCAGCTTGCGCAGCTTTTCGCGGTCGGGCACCGCGCCCGAGGCGACCAGCGTGCGCGCCAGCTGCGTGACGGCCTCGGGAATCGTGGCCGCCGAGAGCGGGGCGACGACGTGCTCGGGACGAAGGATCTCCGTCAGCCGAACCGCGCGCCCCGCCCGGGAGGGGGCCTCGCTCAGAGAACCTCCTGGATGAGCCCCACCACGTCCAGCGGGCGCTGGGCGACGGCGATCCCGTTGTCGCGGAAGGCCTGCAGCTTCTCCTCGGCCGTTCCCGCGCTCCCGGAGATGATGGCCCCCGCGTGGCCCATCCGCCGCCCCGGGGGCGCCGTCTGGCCCGCGATGAAGCCCACCACCGGCTTCGTCACGTGCTGCTTGATGTAGGCGGCCGCGTCCTGCTCGTCGGTGCCGCCGATCTCGCCCAGCATCACGATGGCCTTGGTCTCCGGGTCGGCCTCGAACGCCGCCAGGCAGTCGATGAACGAGGTGCCGTTGATGGGGTCGCCGCCGATGCCCACGCACGTCGTCGTGCCGATCCCCGCGCCCTTGAGCTTGTAGACCACCTCGTAGGTCAGCGTGCCGGACTTGGACACCAGCCCCACCGGCCCCGGCTGCGTGATGTGGCCCGGGATGATCCCCACCTTGCTCTTGCCGGCCGACAGCAGGCCGGGGCAGTTGGGCCCCAGGAGCCGCGCGCCCTTGTCCAGCACGTACGGACGCACGCGGGTCATGTCGAGCACCGGCACGCCCTCGGTGATGCAGACGATGAACGAGATCCCCGCGTCGGCGGCCTCGAACATGGCGTCGGAGGCAAAGGCCGGCGGCACGTAGATGACCGACGAGTTGGCGCCCGTCTCCTTCATCGCCTCTTCGACGGTGTTGAAGATGGGCACGCTGCCTTCGAACGTCTGGCCGCCCTTCCCCGGCGTGACGCCGGCGACCACGTTGGTGCCGTACTCCATCATCTGCTTGGCGTGGAACGAGCCGTCACGCCCGGTGATGCCCTGTACGATGAGTCGGGTGCTCTGATCGATGAAGATGCTCACTGGGCCTCCCCCTTGGCCAAAGCGACGGCCTTCTGCACGGCCTCGTCCATGTCGGTCATCGCGGCGAAGCCGTTCTCGGCCAGGATCTTCACGGCGATCTCCTCGTTGGTGCCGGTCAGGCGAATGACGATGGGCACCTTGATGTCGATCATCTTCGTCGCCGTCACGATGCCGTTCGCCACGTCGTCGGTGCGCGTGATGCCGCCGAAGATGTTGAACAGGATGGCCTTCACCTGCGGGTCGGTGGTGATGATCTTGAGCGCGTTCACCACCTTCTCGGGGTTCGACGAGCCGCCGATGTCCAGGAAGTTGGCGGGCTCGCCGCCGTAGTACTTCACCAGGTCCATGGTGGCCATGGCCAGCCCGGCGCCGTTCACCACGCAGCCGACGTCGCCGTCCAGCTTGATGAAGGTGAGGTTGGCCTCGCGCGCCAGCACCTCGGCCGGGTCCTCGGAGCTCTCGTCGCGCAGCGCCTCGATCTCCGGCAGGCGGAAGAGCTCGTTGTCGTCGATGTTGAACTTGGCATCGATGGCCTTCACCTCGCCCGAGGGCGTGGTGATCAGCGGGTTGATCTCGGCCAGCGAGGCGCCCGCCTCGATGAACGCCTTGTACAGCTGCTGGAGGATCCTGGCCGTGGCGCGAACCTGCTTGGGATCGCTGTACAGCTTGGTGGCCAGCAGGTGGGCCTGGTGGGGAAGGAACCCGTAGCGCGGGTCCACCGCCATCTTGGTGATCTTGTCCGGGTCGGTGGCCGCCACCTCTTCGATGTCGATGCCGCCGGCGGCCGAAACCATCCACACCGGCGCCTTGCTGGCGCGGTCCAGGATGATGCCCACGTAGGCCTCGGTGGCGATGTCCTCGGCGGGGGCGATCAGCACCTTTTCCACCGTGAGGCCCTTGATGTCCATCCCCAGGATGGCCGCGGCCTTGTCGCGCGCCTCTTCGGGGGTGCTGGCCAGCTTCACGCCGCCGGCCTTGCCCCGGCCGCCCACGTGCACCTGCGCCTTCACCACCACGGCGCCGCCCAGCCGCCGGGCGATCGCTTCCGCCTGCTCGGGCGTGGTGGCCACCTCGCCCATGGGGACGGGAACCCCCTGGGCGGCGAGCAGCTCCTTCGCCTGGTATTCGTGGATGTTCACGGACGATCCCTGTTGGGGTTTAACAACAAGTGCGTGAGTGCGTGAGTGCGTGAGTGCGTTTCGACGCGGTGTTCACTCCCGCACGAACGCACTTCCGCACTTCCTCCGCACTACCTCGGTTCCCGCCTGCCCCGCCACCGCTTCCCTGCCCTGGTCCAGCCGCGCGATGATGGCGCGGGTGCCTCCCCGGCGCACGAATTCGGCCGCGGCTTCCAGCTTGGGCGCCATGCTGCCGCTTCCCAGCCCGCCGCCGGCCAAAAGCTCGTCCGCCTCGTCCACCGTCAGCCGCTCCACGGCACGCTGTTCCGGCGTGCCGAAGCCGCGGTACACGCGGTCGACGTCGGTCAGGATCACCAGCACGTCGGCGCCGATGTCGCGGCCCAGGATGGCGGCGGCGCGGTCCTTGTCCACCACCGCGTCCACCCCCTCCAGCCCGTACCGCGGATGGTCGTAGACGGGGCAGCCGCCGCCGCCCGCCGCGATCACCAGGTGGCCCTGGGCCACGAGGGAGCGGATCATCTCCCGCTCCACGATGGCCGTCGGGCGCGGGCTGGGCACCACGCGGCGCCATCCCCCCTTCGCCTCGGCCACCTGGCCGCCCAGCTCGGCGGCCAGGGCGCGGGCCGTTGCCTCGTCCATCGTGCGGCCGATGGGCTTCGTCGGCCGGCGCAGCTCCGGGTCGTCCGGGTCCACCAGCACCTGCGTGACCATCGTCACCACCTGCCGGTCCACGCCGCCCGCGCGAAGGGCGTTCTGCAGCGACTGCTGGATCATGTAGCCGATCCACCCCTCCGTCCCCGCCACCAGCACGCCCAGCGGAAGCGGGGGAACCAGGTGCCGCGACTGCTCGTTGCGGATGAGCTCGTTGCCCACCTGCGGCCCATTGCCGTGCACGATGGCGATCTGCCATCCCTCGCGCGCCAGCTCCACGACTGCCGACAGCGACTCGCGCGTGTGCCGGAACTGCTGGGCGATCGTCCCTTCTTCGTCCGGCTGGGCCAGCGCGTTGCCGCCCAGCGCGATCACCACGGTCTTCTGCGCCACGAACCCTCTGCAGCGGGGCGACATTCTACGCCTGCCGCAAAGGGGCGGCAAGCTGGTTCAGGACGTGCCGGGCGGGCTCGGCGGGTCCACCCGGCCCCCGAGCGCGGCCACCACCTGCCGGGCCTCCGCTTCGCGCCCGGCGGGCACGGGAACGCGAATCTTCTCCCCGGATGCTCCCTGGCGCGTGCTCCAGCTGATGCTGAACTCCAGCAGGGGCGGCTTGGCCTCGGTGTCGTACCGCACGCCCTGGAAGCTGTACGTCTCGTTCGAGAGCACGTGGTACTTGCCGTTGAGCAGGATGGCCGAGCCCGTGATCACCGCCTCGCCCGGCGCGGACTCGTTCGCCTTGCGGGCCAGGTAGGCCCTGCCCAGCAACCCGCCCGTGATGGCGACCCCCACCAGCCCGGCGGCGGCCATCATCGCGTTCCCCTCGTCGCCCCCGCCCCTGCCGCTGCAGTATCCCACCAGCAGGAGCAACACGCCGACGACGATCGCCTCGAGCCGCCGGCGCTTCCACTCGGCGCGCGTGTACTCGCGCCACTCGTCGGCGGTGTACGTCCACCGCGCCAGCACCAGCTCGCCGGACCGCAGGGCGACGCCCGGGCCGGGCGGGATGGGCGATCCGTGCTCCATCGGCGGCGCGCCGACGGCGGCGCGCATCTCCCGCTGGTGCTCGCGCTCCACCAGCACGGCGAGGCGCCACCGCTTCCACATCTTTACGCCGCCGTACAGCATGCCCGCGCCGCCCGCCGCCATGACGGCGAAAACCATGCGCATGGGCCCGGTGTCCGACAGCGCTCCCACGAGGCCCAGCGGCAGCGTGATGACGGCCCCCCACAGTACCAGCAGGGCCGCCACCGCGTTCAACGGACTGGACGAGTTCACCGCCATGCCGCGCGCTCCTGCTCAGGAGGAACGGGTTTGCACCGATGCCTGAAGTATACCCTCTCTCCCACGCTGTTTGTGGGAGAGAGGGTGGCACGCGTGTCAGCGCGGCCGGGTGAGGGCCCCACGGCAGCCGAGGCCTCGGCTACAATGACCGCTGCCGCGCCCAACCGTTTACGCGTCGCAGGCTAGATCCTTCGGCCCGCGAAGTCCGGCGTGCGGGCCAGTACGGTGCGCCTGGGCCTCAGGATGACACGCCCTGGTCGCGCACCCACTGCGGTGAGCCCCGTCAGTGCCCGACGGACGGCCCGCCGATGCCCTCACCCTGCAGCCAGCCTTCCATCGTCGAGCGGATCTCCTCCAGCCGCTCGGCGGAGCGCGCCTCGTAGCGCGCCACCAGCACCGGCTCGGTGTTCGAGGCGCGGATCAGCCCCCAGCCGTCGCCGAACAGCACGCGGGCGCCGTCCACGTCGATCACGTCGTGGTCCTTGCGGAAGTGCGCCGTCGCACGGCCCACGATCTCGAACTTGGTCTCTTCCGTGGCCGGGTAGCGAAGCTCGGCGGTGGAAACGAACTGCGGGAACTCCGCAAGCCAGGCGCTGAGCGGCCGCCCGCTGCGTGCGACGATGTCGATCAGCAGCAGCGCGCCGTACAGGGCGTCGTCGAAGCCGTAGTAGTCGTCGCCGAACATGATGTGGCCGGAGAGCTCGCCGGCCAGGAGCGCGTGCTCCTCCTTCATCCGCTCCTTGATCAGCGAGTGGCCCGTGGCGTTCATGATCGCCACGCCGCCGTTGCTTTCCAGCACCTCGGTCAGCTGCTGCGAGCACTTGACGTCCATCACCACCTTCTGCCCCGGCCCGTGCTTCTGGATCAGGTCCAGCCCGTACAGCAGCAGCAGCGTGTCGCCCCGGACGATGCCGCCCTGGTCGTCGATGGCGCCGATGCGGTCGGCGTCGCCGTCGAAGGCCACGCCCAGGTCGGCCCCGGTCTCCTTCACCTTGGCGATGATGTCGACCAGGTTCTTGTCGACCACCGGGTCCGGGTGGTGGTTGGGAAAGGTGCCGTCCGACTCGCAGAAGATGGGGATCACCTCCACGTTGGGCCCCAGCGCGCGCAGCAGCTCCACCGCCACGATGGAGCCGGTGCCGTTGCCGCAGTCCACCACCACCTTGATCGGCCGGTCGATGGTGAACTTGGCCGCCAGCACCTGCACGTACTCGCCCAGCACCTCGCGGTGCTCCACCGCGCCCTCGCCGGACTCGTAGTCGCTTTCGGCGATCATCCGGCGGATCTCCTGGATGGAGTCGCCGAAGATGGAGCGCCCGCCCAGCGTCATCTTGAAGCCGTTGTACTGGGGCGGGTTGTGCGAGCCCGTCACCTGCAGCCCACCGTCCAGCCCCCAGTGCGCGACCGAGAAGCTGTGCGCCGGCGTGGGCACCAGCCCCACGTCCACCACGCGCGCGCCCGCGGCCACCATGCCGCGCGAGACGGCGTCGGCCAGCTCGTTGCTGGTCAGGCGGTTGTCGCGGCCCAGGCTCAGCACCGGCTGGTCCTTGCCCAGCCGGCGGCGCGCCAGCGAGGCATAGGCGCGGCCGATCTGCTCGGCCACCTGCGCGGTGACGTCGGGTCCCACCACGCCACGGATGTCGTACTGACGGAAGATATGCGGATTGACGGTCGTCATTGGTGCCGGCTCGGGCTTTGGGTCCAGGAAAAAACACGGCGCCCCCCGCCGAAGGGGGGCGCCCGTCGACTGCTACAATTAGCGGTCCAGCAGAACGGCGACGGCCTCGATCTCCACCGCCACGTCGCGCGGAAGCCGCGCCACCTGCACGGTGCTGCGCGCCGGCTTGTGCTCGCCGAAATGCCGCTCGTATACCTCGTTCATCCCCACGAAGTCGTTCATGTCGCGCAGGAACACCGTCGTCTTCACCACGGTGGAAAGGTCGGCGCCGGCCTCGCGCAGGATGGCGCCCAGGTTCTTCATCACCTGGTCGGTCTGCGTGCCGATGTCGCCTTCCACCAGCTGCATGGACGCGGGATCGAACGGCACCTGCCCCGCGGTGAACACGAAGCCGCTGGCGATGATCCCCTGGCTGTACGGGCCGATGGCGGCCGGTGCCTGGTCGGTCTGAACTCGTTGCATTTCAGTGCGTGAGTGCGTTAGTGCGTGAGTGCGGAAGTACGACGGGTCAGCCGTCTTCCGTGCGGCGGCCTTCGGGAAGCATGGCGCGAAGCTCGTCCGGCGTCACCACGGCCACGCCGTCCTTTCCCACCTCGATGCCGGCCGCCAGGTTCGCCAGCACCGCGGCTTCCTCGATCGTGGCGCCCGCCGCCAGCCCCACGGCGACGAACGCGGTCACCGTATCGCCCGCGCCGGACACGTCGTACACCTGCCGCGCCACCGTGGGAATCCGGAGCGTTTCACCCTGCTCGGAGCGCAGCGCCATGCCGTGCTCGCCAAGCGTCAGCAGCAGGTGCCGCGCGCCGACGCGAACGCGGGCTGCTTCCAGCCAGGCGTCGTCGTCGGCGTTCAGCGGCTGCCCCAGGGCGGCGCTCAGCTCCACCGCGTTGGGCTTGAACACCGTCGCTCCGCCGAACTCGAAGAAGTTGCGGAACTTGGGGTCCACCACGCTGGGGATGCCCGCCTGGGCCGCGGCCTCGAGGGCCGCGCGGATGACCGAGGGCACCAGCACGCCCTTGTTGTAGTCTTCCAGCACCAGCGCGTCGCATTCCGCCACCGCCTCGCGCACGGCCCGCGCCAGCTCGGCCGCGCAGTCGCCGCCCACGTCTTCGTCGCGCTCGCGGTCGAACCGTACCACCTGCTGGTGCCGCGCCACCACGCGCGTCTTGGTGGTCGTGGGGCGGCCGGCGTGCTCCACCAGCAGCGGGCGCACGGTGCCGCCGTGCAGCTCCGTCAGGGCGCCGCGCACCTGCAGCCCGGCCGCGTCCGCGCCCACCGTGCCGATCAGCGCGCAATCCACGCCGAGGGCGACGACGTTGGCCGCCACGTTCGCCGCGCCCCCCAGCGCCAGGCGCTCTTCGGTGACCTGGACCACAGGGACCGGCGCCTCGGGCGAGATGCGCGACACGGCGCCGACCAGGTAGACGTCGAGCATCAGGTCGCCCACCACCGCCACGCGCAACCCCCTGCACCGCTCCAGGATCTCTTCCAGCCGCGCGCGTGTCAGCCGCTCCATCCCGCCCTCGTTCAGCCCCGTGCAGCACCCGGCCAAGGCCAGGAAAAGAGGCGAGCAATTTAGACACCGGGCGGAACGGTGTCAAAGGTGGCCCGGTGGAAGGGGCAGGCGATATTATCGGCCGAGTCCCCCGTCCCTCCCTGCCCTGACGACGCTTCCGCCGTGCAACACGATCCCGATCGCGCGTTCGTGCCGCTGAACTTCGAGCGGCGTCCCGAGGACGAGATGCTGCGCCGTGCGCGCGAGTTCTACGCGGAGATGGACCGGCGGCGTACGACCCGCCACTTCTCCGACCGGGCGGTGCCGCGCGAGCTGATCGAACATGCGATCCGCACCGCGGGGACGGCTCCGTCCGGGGCGCACCAGCAGCCGTGGACCTTCGTGGTGGTGGGCGATGCGGGAATGAAGCGGATCATGCGCGAGGCGGCGGAAGAGGAGGAGCGCGCCAACTACGGCGGACGGATGCCGCCCGAGTGGCTGCACGCGCTGGCGCCGCTGGGCACGGACGCGGTAAAGGAGCACATCACCACCGCGCCCTGGGTGGTGGTCCTTTTCCGCCAGCGCCACGGCGTGAATGCGGACGGGAGCCAGCGCACCCACTACTACTCGACGGAAAGCTGCGGAATCGCGGCGGGGCTGTTCATCGCCGCCGTGCACCGGATGGGGCTGGCGACGCTCACCCACACGCCCTCGCCGATGGGCTTCCTTTCCGAACTGCTGCAGCGCCCCGCGAACGAAAAGCCCTTCCTGCTGATGCCCGTGGGCTATCCCGCCGCCGACGCCCGCGTGCCGGACCTGTCGCGCAAGCCGCTGGACGAGATTTCCGCCTGGTTCGAGTAGCGCGAGAAGCCGAGCAGACAAAGACGCGGGGCCGGACCCAAGGTGAGGTCCGGCCCCGCATGTCGTTGCGCCGTCAGCAGATCACTCGCGGGCCTTGTCGCGCTTCGACAGCTTGCCAATCTCGATGTGCACGGCCGTGATGTCGCCCGCCAGCTCCGACATCTCTTCGGTGATGTCGAGAATGGCGCGCACCCCGTCGCCCCACACCTGGCCCACGTAGCAGTCGCCCGCCTTGAAGAGCACCCGCTGCGCCTCTTCGAGCATGTCGACGGCTTCCCAGATGATTTCCCGGGCCTTTTCCAGGTGGTCCGGCGCGGTGAGGTCGTCGCTCATTGTGGCGTGGGGCGGGTTCGAAAGCGGGGATGCCCGTCTGTGGAGCGTATACGATAGCACGGCGGAACGCGGCGCGCGACTCCCGCACGCAACGAGGAACGAAAGGGGCGCGGCCAGGCCGCGCCCCCTGCGATCTTCATCACCCGCGGCGACGGCTTACGCCATCATCTTGCGGACCTCTTCCGTCATCCGCGGAAGGATCTCGTTCAGGTCGCCGACGATGCCATAGTCGGCCACCTTGAAGATGGGCGCCTCGGGATCCTTGTTGATGGCGACGATGTAGCGCGACGTGCGCATCCCCGCCAGGTGCTGCACGGCCCCGCTGATGCCCACGGCGAAGTACAGCGTGGGCGACACCGTCTTCCCCGTCTGCCCCACCTGCTCGGCGTGCGGGCGCCAGCCGGCGTCCACCACCGCGCGCGACGCACCGACGGCGCACTTGCCCCCGAACGCGGCGGCAAGGTCGTCGAGCAGTTTGAAGTTCTCGGGCGAGCCCAGCCCGCGGCCCCCGGAGACGATGATGGGCGCCTCGCCCACGTCCAGCTTCTCCGCCGCGCCCGCCTTGATCTCCCGGACGATGGCGCCGAAGTCGGCCGTGTTGATGGACACGTCCAGCGCCTGCACCTCGCCCGCCTTGGCGTTGTCGCTGGGCAGGAACACGTTGGGGCGCAGCGACAGCACGGCGGGCTTGCCCGTGCACGCCACCTGGGCGTTCAGCTTGCCGGCGTACTCGGGGCGCGTGGCCACGATGTCGCCGCCCTGCACGTCGAGCGCGGTGCAGTCGCTGGCGTAGCCCACGCCCAGCCGGGCGGCCACGCGCGGCGCCAGGTCCTTGCCCATGGACGTGGCCGGGAAGAGCGCGGCGTCGCAGCCGTGCTGCTGGATGAAGTTGACGATGACGGTGGTGTAGCCCTCGGCCGAGTAGGTGCCGAACGCCTCGGCCTCGCCCACGAACACCTTGTCGGCGCCCACGCGGCCCAGCTCGGCCGCGCTCCCGCCGATGCCGGAGCCGCCCAGAACCACGGCGTGCACCTCGCTGCCCAGCGCATCGGCCAGCTTGCGGGCGGCGGTCACCACTTCCTGCGAAACCTTGCGGATTTCGCCGTCACGCGTTTCGGCGAACGCGAAAATGCCTGGCATATGATTGGTTCCTCTCGCCTTTAGATGACCTTGGCCTCTTCGCGCAGCAGCCGCAGCAGCGCGGGCACCGCGTCGGCGCCTTCGCCCACGATGCGGCCGGCCTGGCGCTCGGCGGGATAGCTGAGCTTGCGCACCTGCACCCCGGAGTCGCCCGCGGCGGCGTCCTTCTGCTCCAGCGGCTTCTTCTTGGCCGCCATGATGCCCTTGAGCGACGCGTAGCGCGGCTCGTAGGCGCCCTTGGTGAGGGTCAGCGCGCAGGGAATTTTGAGCTCCACCACCTCGTGGCCGCCCTCGATCTCCCGGTTCGCCGTCACCTTGCCGTCGGCCACGCTGAACTCGGTGACCGCGCTGGCGCAGGGAATTCCCAGCAGCTCGGCGGTCATGGGCCCCACGGCCTGCAGGTCGTCGTCGATGGCCTTCATCCCGAAGAGCACCAGGTCGTACTCGCGCCCCTTGATCTCCTCGGCCAGGGCGCGCGCGGCGGCCAGTCCCTCGGGCTTGGTGTCGGACTTGAGCAGGACGGCGTCGTCGGCGCCCATGGCCAGGCCGGTACGCAGCGTTTCGGCGCTCTCGGCGCCACCCACCGTCATCACCGTCACGCTGCCGGCGCCCGCGGCTTCCTTGTGCTTCAGGGCGGCCTCGACGGCAAACTCGTCGTACGGGTTCAGGACGAACTTGATGCCGGCGGCATCCACGCTCTTTTCGTCGCCGGCGATGCGAACGCGCGCCTCGGTGTCCGGGACGCGCTTCACGCACACGATGCTCTTCACGCGCATCTCCCTTGAGTCGATGGTACGTCCCGGCCGTCCGGCGGCTCGGGAGCCGGGGATTATACCGCGTCGCGCGTGGATCGGGCAACCCGGCTCCCTTCCGTCCCGGAACGGGTGAACCCGCCGCCCGCGCCCCGGTTGGTTCGCGCCCCAGGCTAGATCCTTCGGCCCGCGAGGGTCGGCGCACCGGCAGGTACCGCGCGACTGGGCCTCAGGATGACAGGCTTGGTGCGGCAACGGGTTAGCTCGATTCCGCCGAGACCAGGCCACGCATCTCGGCCACGAGGTCCGCCAGCTCGCGCCGCTGCTTCTCCAGCCCCGCCACGTCCATCGCCGCCGACGCCAGGAGCTCCTGCACCCGGCGCGCAAAGCCGGACGGCTGGACGGGCAGCGTTTCCATCGCCCGCGCCAGCCGCTTTTCACCAGGGAAGTACACGCGGTTGAGCGCGAACACCACCTGGATCAGCGCCTGCAGGACCTGCTGGACGATAGCCGAGGTGTAGATGCCGTCCGCTCGCTGAACGGCGGTTCGGTAGTGGAAGTTCTCCGGCCAGAAGGCGGCTTCGGGCATGAACCGGCCGAGGATGCTCTGCCGCAGCGCCTCGGGGTAGGTCGCCACGGCCGCCTTCCATCCGGCGAGGGTGCCGTGCGGATCGTCCACGACCTTCATCGAATGCACGTCCGCGAGCGCGGCGTAGCTCAGAAATCCCATCACCGTCCACACCACGTACTCGCGCCGCACCTCCCCGCCAAGACACGCCCGCAGCGTGCGATCCACCGCGCGCGTGCTTCGCAGCCAGCACTCCACCCGCTGGCCTGCGTACCAGAAGTCCGTCCCGCCCTGCACGAACGGATCGTCCGCGCCCCACGACTCCGGCCGCGCCTCCGCCCCGAGTTCGGCCACCACACGTTCGTCGCGGCGCGCGGCCGGAAGCACCTCGTTCGCGAAGAGGTAGATGTCGACGTCGGAAAGGGAATCGCCGCTCCCCTTGGCGTACGATCCCCCGATCGCGATTCCGTATTCGCCGGCCACCCACGTCCGCAGCATGGGAAGCAGGGCGGAGACGATCTCGTCGGGGGTGATCATCCCGGAGCGCCCCCGTCACTCCTCGGGCCGGATGGGCAGATCGAACTGGCCCTGGCCGATGTTGATGGTGTTCTGGAAGCCGGGATTGTCGGTGCGCACCGCCACTCCCTGGAAGGTCCCCCTGATCCGCAGGCGCGTCCGCGAAACCACCTCCACGGCCCCCAGCACCAGGACGTAGCTCTTGGCCATCAGCTCGGAGGGATCCCGCGTGTCGGGCAGCTCCGTGGCGGCTACGTCCGGAACGAAGATGCCGATGCGGCACTCCGGCGCCGGCTGCTGCTGGCAGGCGGTGGGGTTCAGCTGAAGCGTTCCCTTCTCGGCGTCGCCCAGCAGGAGCGCGAACGCATCCCCCCGCCCCGCCCCGCGTGCCTGGAACGCCACCAGCGCGAGGCTTTCCTCCTCGCGCACGGCCGTGGCGCCGGTCGCCGCGGCGGGCACGGTGCCCGGCTGGACGTCGATGGCGCCCGTGGCCTGGAACGTTCCGCTGATCGCGCCCTGGTAGCTGAAGCTCAGGGTGCCCACCGGATCGAACTCCTCGGGCTTCGACGGGCTGTCGCACCCGCCCAGCACCCCCGCGCAGAGGGCCATCGTCACAAACAGCTTTCGAAACATCCTTGCTTCTCCTGCATCGAGTGGGGCTGCCCGGCGCGGCACCTTCCGCGCCACGCGCCGCTCAGTGGTCGTGCTCCCCCGCATCGGGTACGACGGAGGACTTCGGCTTCACGAAGCGCCCCCACTGCGCGAGCGCGTACGACCGCTGCCTGGGGTGCGCGCGCCCGAAGGCGGGATCGACGTTCCGGTCGCCCCCCGAGTACTCGGACGTGCCGAGCACGGCCGACAGGTCGGTGGTGCCGCGGATGGCGTACTTGGCCTGCCCCTCGTGCATGATCAGCTTGAGCGTGGAGGGGCTGACGTCGCTGGTGCAGGCGAGCGCGTACAAAAACGTGCTCTCGCCCACGCCGTCGTGGTCCAGGTCCGTCACCGAGAGGCTGCCCTTCACGAACTCGGCGATCAGGTCGAAGTCGCATTCCCGCTGAAAGTCCGTCACGAGCCAGAGCCGCTTCCAGGTGGATCCATTCCGGGCGAAGTGGTAGGCGCGGATCTCGGCGTCGCGGCACGGGGGATCGGTATCGCACTCGCCGGCCGACGGGAACTCGCCCGTCTCCGCCAGCACGACCACGTTCTCGCCGTTGGCATCCCGCCACCGGGCGCCATCGACCACGTTTCCGGTCACGTCGGCGTTCGGGGGCAGCGCCTCCGGATCGAACGAGAGCAGCTCCAGGGCAGCCACCTCCGCCGGACGGGCGGGTTCCGTCGTGTCGGCGGCCAGCGCGCGGCGGGCATCGTCCTGGGAGGCCGGCTCGCACCCCAGGAGCACCGCGGCGGCCGCACAGCCAAGAACCCGGCAGAACGCATGAATCGACATTCTCATTTTCGATCGGGATGGAGAGAAACGGGTGAGCCGTGCGGGAGAAGACCCGCCCGGCTCATGGTGAAGCGAGGATGCGGACGGCGAAACGGCTACCGCGGGGCGGGCTGCAGGCGCGAGGCGATCAGGCGCTCCAGGTGGCCGGTGCTGGTGCACGTTACGTCGTTCCCGGCCGTGTCGCGCGGCCGCGCGGTGGCCTCCAGAACGGTTTGCACCCGCGTGGCAGCCGGCGCTTCGGCATTCAGCTGCGTGATCATGGTGAGCGTCACGGCGTACGCATCGGCGTTGGGGAGCGACACGGTGTGGCCGCAGTCCAGGAAGCGCGCCAGGCGCTCGCCGTTCACGCGGCGGGGCATCGTCGCGGGCCCCATGCCGAAGCGCCGCTGCCCTTCGTCCACGATGCCGGCGCCGGGCAGGCCCAGCCCCTCGTACACGCCGGGCAGCGCCGCCCAGGCCTGCTCCACGGGCGCCAGCACCACGCTGCTGTGCGTGTGCGGGCGACCGGCCACCATGCGCACCTCCGCGCTTCCTCCCGGCGTTTCGATGATCACCGTGCTCATCCGCTCGGGCCCGACGGGAACCTGCGACGCCTGGGGAGCACAGGCGCACAGGAGCGCGAGAGGCAGAATGATCGATCGATTCATGGGTGGAGTCATCGCGATAACGATTGTGAGGGGCAGAGGGCGCGAGCCGTTCCCGCCCATGCGGAAGCCACTGCCCTCAGGGCGCGCGGTGCAGCTGCCGGGCAATCCGCCGCTCCAGCTCGCCCGTGCTGGTGCACGTGACGGGATTGCCCGACATCTCGCGCGAGCGGGCGGTGCCCTCCACGACGGTCAGTACGCGGGTTGCGGCCGTTCCCTCCGCGACGAGCTGGGTGGAAACCTGCAGCCGGACGGCGTACGAGTCGGCGTTGGCCATGAACTGCGTGGAGCCGCAGTCCACGAAACGCGACAGCGGCGTGTTGTTCAGGCGCCGGGGCAGCACCACGGGGCCCACACCGAACTGCCGGGCAGCCTCGTCCATAACGCCCGCGCCCGTCAGCCCCAGCGCGGCATACACGTCGGGAAGCGCCGCCCACGCGCTGTCCAACGGAAGCAGCACGTTGGCGACCCGCGGCTCCACCCGTGTCCGGACGGCGAGCGTCCCGGCTTCGATCATGCCGTCGGGGGTGGGCGGCAGCGCAACGGTGCTCACCCGCTCCGGCCCGGCGGGGGTTGGAGCCTGGGCGGCACAGCCGGCGAGAAGGAGCAGGAGAAAGCCGCTGGATCGTGTCATGGAAGGATCTGGGGAGGAAGGGTCTGCGGGAGGAGGCGAGGACGATTGCCTCACCCGGACGCTACGCGGAATCCGCGCGCCGCGCAAGCGCCACGGCGGCGCACGGCCTTCTTACGACGTGGGATGATGGACCAGCGCGTGGAGCTTGAGCATCGTCGCCCAGTTTCGTGACGTCGCCGCGTCGCGGAGCACCTTGCCGGCCGCCTCGGGCAGCTTGCTTTGCAGGACCCCGTCCGGGCACCACACGTACGCCACGCGGCCGGCGAGCGCCAGGCGATCGGTGCCCCAGTCCTGGTCCATCAACGGCTCCAGCTTGCGGCGGTCGGCGGGATCGTACAGCACGGTCACCAGCAGCCGCGACGGGTCGACCACCTCGTCGCGCCAGGGATTGCCTTCCACGGCCTCCCCGATCTCGCGCGCGGTGAGCACCACCACCCGCGAAGACACGCAGGTCCGCTCGCGAAGCGCATCCTCGATGCGGCGCGCCGCGTGGTCCGGGTCCGCGCCGGGCGCGGTGAAGACCACGTTGCCGCTGTTCAGCAGCGTGCTCACGTCACCGTAGCCGAGGTCCGCGACCAGGGCGCGCAGGTCGGCCATGGCGATGCGCTTGGCCTTGCCCACGTTGATGCCGCGAAGCAGCGCCACGTACCTGTCCGGCACCGGCATCCCGTTCACGGTGGAGGTCAGGGCTCGGCGCGAAGCTCGTACTCGAACTCGTACGAGTGCTGGCCGCCCTCGATGATGATCTTCATCGACCCCGAAAGCCCCTCCAGCTCCCCCGTGGCCGAGTCCGGCACCACCGCGAGCGCCAGCTGCTGCACGCCGCGGTTCATGGTGCCGCTGTGCTGAAGGACGAAGGTGCCGGCGCGCCCGTGCAGCGTTCCGTCCACGCGCTCCATCGCCACGTACCCGGCCGAGCCCTGCACGGCGGTGCGATACGCCAGCATCTCGCCCTTGCTGGTGGCCTGCAGGTCGCCCTGGAACACCTTGTCGATCGAGAGCCGCCCCAGCCCCGACTCTTCGAACGTAACCGCCTGCGGCGCGAGCTTCACCTCGAACGTTCCCGTTGCGTGCGTCATCTCATCCTCCCGTGAGCCGGCGCGCCGGATGGCGCGCCAAGCTGTGTTCGCCCGTCCATCCAGCCACGCCGTCGCTCACAGCGGCAGCGTGTAGGATACGCGTACCTGCGACCGTCCCGCGGGAGCGATGCGCAGCCCCCCTGCGGATGTGCGCGCCGGGCCGGAGCGCAGGGGGACGTTTTCCCAGCGGCTCCCCGGCGCGACGACCCCGATCACGCCGCCCGTCACCGCGCCCACGCCGCCGATCAGCACCGCGCCGAGCGCCATGCTTTCCTGCCGCGAGAACAGCTGGAAGTCGGAGCTCCCCCGCCAGTCGGCATAGCCCAGCGCCGCGCCGACGATGCCCCCCATCAACGCTCCGACACCCGCGCCCGTAAGCCCCGACCTCACGCGCGAGCCCGGGCCCACGCGAAGCTCCACCCGCCGCAGGTCGCCGCAGCGAACGGGGGGCCGCACGATCTCGCCGGACGCCGGGATGACGATCGCGGTATCCGTGGGCTGCACGGGCAGCGGCAGCCTGTAGGTGCCCTCGGTGCCGGAGTGAAGGCGGACGAGCGAGCCCGCGGCGAGTGTGGGACAGTTTCCCTGCGCGCGCAGGGCCGAAGGAAGAACGCAGAACAGGAGCAGGCCCAGCACCGAGCGGATGCGCATTCGTTTTCCTCTGCGGGTGATCGGAAGCCCGCGCCGCGCGTCCAGGCCAGCGCCCAGCGGCATCGCTCCGATGCGTGCGCGGGCCACGGCGCGAGGCCCCCGTTGGGACGCGCGCCGTAAGGGGAGGTTATCGCGAGGGGCCGGCGGGGCGCAACATCCGCTGCGCGGCGACCCTCCCGGCGGTCATGCGCGGCCCTGCAGCAGCGGCACCAGCGGCTCGTCGCGGGGGCCGTTCTCGTCGCAGACGGCGTAGGTGCCGCCCGGGTACAGCGACACGCCGGCGTGCTCGCCGCGCGCGTTCAGCACGTAGAACTGGATGCCGAAGTTGGGCGTTCCCCGCTCATTCAGCAGCCGGCGCTCCACCGTGTTCTGCACGATGCGCTTCAGCCCCTCCATCCCCGCGTCCCGGGGCGACATCCCCCGCCGCAGGTTCTCGACGATCAGGTACGACGTCAGGTTGTACAGGTTGGCCTCGCCGCGCCCCGTGCTCCCCGCCGCGCCCACGGCGTTGTCCACGTACAGCCCCGCGCCCAGCACGGGCGAGTCGCCCACGCGGCCGGGGATCTTCCACGCCAGGCCGCTCGTGGTCGTGCAGCCGCAGATGTCGCCCGCCGCGTTGATGGCGTTGCAGTTGATCGTGCCGTAGTAGTGGTGCGCATCGATCAGCCCCTCGGCCACCATCTGCAGCCCCGCCTCGTGGCCGGCCTGCGCGCGCGTTGCAGGGTCCGGGTAGCGCGCCGGATCCGTGCGCCGCTTCCACTCCAGCCACAGCCGGCGCGACTCGGGGGTGTTCAGGTCGTCCTCGATGGTGAAGCCCATCTGCCGCGCGAACCGCTGCGCGTTCTCGCCCACCAGCAGGTGATGGTCGGTGCTCTCCATCACCGCCCTGGCGACGAGTGAGGGCGTGCGCACGCCCTCCAGCGCCGCGACGCCGCCCGCGCGCCTGCGGGGCCCGTGCATCACCGAGGCGTCGAGCGACACCACGCCTTCCGCGTTGGGCAATCCGCCGTAGCCCACGCTGGAGTCGGCCGGATCCAGCTCGTTGAGGTTCACGCCGGCGATGATGGCGTCCAGCACGTCGGCGCCGGCCGTCATCCGCCTGAACGCCGTTTCTACCGCGGCCATGGGGCCGCCGTTGCGGATGTGGTTGCCGTTGCCGGACGCGATCACCACCGGCCGCGCGGCGGAGCGGACGATCACCGCGGGCGCGCCGGCCAGCGGCACGGGGAGCGCGGCGGCCACCCCGGCGGCTGCGCCGGTGCGTACGAAGTCACGGCGGGAGATCGGCCTGGTCATGGGCGCACGGGATCAGGGGGAGCGGCGGACGGGGTCGGCCAGCAGCCTATGGGGAAACCGGCGCGGGGGCAAGCGGAGCGAACCGTAGCCGGGCTCACGTGGTTGCGTCGCGATCGAAGCTCGAGGTTCGCCGTACTGTGCTCTCGTTCGGCTTCGCCGTGCAGGATTACACCGGAACCAGGACACTGCAGCAGGTCAGGCCCGCCTCCGCCTTCGCCAGCTCGTCGGCTTCGATGGTGCGGACGGTGAAGCCCCGCTCCTCCAGCCGCTCCCGCGTTTGCGGAAACGCAGCGGGATAGAGAAGCACCTGGCCAACCCGGAGCGCGTTCGCCGCGAACGGCTCGTCCGGGTGCACCTCGACACGATCCAGCCCTTCGAACATGGCGGCGTCGATCCAGGCCGGGTTCAGGAGCACGGTGCGCTCGCCGATCTGGGTGACGGCCGTCTTCAGGTGCAGACAGCCCGTGAGGGTGACGGATCGAAGCTCATATCCAAAGCCCGAGACGATCCTCTCCAGCTGACGGATTCCATCGGCGTTCGTGCGCTCCGACAGCCCCACCCAGATGCGGGAGCCCAGGACCAGAACGTCGCCTCCGTCGAGCGTGCCCGGAGCTTCGATGAAGGCCAGGCGGCGGTAAGGCCGAAGCGCCTCCGCGACGGAGGCTACTTCGGCGCGGCGCGACTCCGCACCCGGACGGGCGACGATGGCGAGCTCCGGGAGCACGACCGCCGTGTCCTCGACGAACACCGAATCCGGCAGCTCCGGTGCGGGAGGGAGCCGCTGGAGGCTGCAGCCGAGTTCCACGAGCGCCTCCTCGTAGCGGCGGTGCTGCTCCATTGCACGAGCCAGGTCGATGGGCTCGCGCTCCAGGTGCGTGAGTTCGCAGTGGACGATGCTCGGCGGAACGGCTTGCGTCAGCGCGATCAGCATGGAGAAGATCGATGGATTTGGATCTGCACAGGGGTCGTAAGCTCAGGCGCGGCGGACGGCACCGCAAGTTCATCGGCCGGGCAGACATCGTCGGGAGGCGCCAGCCGAACCAAATCGCCCAGCCGTCCACGGCGAGCGCGAAAGACGACCGGCCCCGCGGCAACTGCGCGGGCCAGTCCTGTTTTCGGTGCCGATGGGTGCGGCCGGAACGCGCCCACCTGCCGTCCGGATCAGAAGCTGACTCCGATCCCGAACGCCTTGTAGCTCCCGGTCGTGAGCGCCGCGCGCAGCGTGCCGCCGACCGGCAGCGACACGTCGACGCCCCAGTCCACCACCGCGCGACCTTCCCACGGACCCACGTACGGAGCGGGCCCGGAGTGATGCTCCAGCACCACGCGCGGGGTCATGTACGGGCGAATCCTCCCGCCATCATAGGCGATGCTGAAGCCCACCGGTGCGCTGACCACCGTCTCGGCGTTCACCCCGACACCCAGCCCCGTGACCAGCGAAGCGCGTACGGGTCCGCCGGCCTGCGGGTTCAGCGGCATCGCGTAGTCGATCCCGGCCATGTACGCGATGGCGCGCCTGCCGGCCACGCCCGCGGTGCCCTGGCTGAACGGACCCGTACCCATCCCGTCCATGATGCCGACCCGCAGGCGCAGGTCCGCACGAGCCGCGAAGGGCCTGACCGCGACGGCGAGACCCTGCCCCGCTCCGTTCGCGTCGCTGGACAAGATCTCGAACCGCGACTGCTCCAGCGGCGAGCTGAACAGCGGCCCGCCCCACTGCTGCGCGTGTGCCGGCACCGTGGCGAGAACGGCGGCGGCGGTGACGGGAATCAGACGAGAAAGACGCATGGGCATGGCTCCGTGAAGGAGTGTGGATGGATACGGACGCGTCAGGCTACACGCCATGCATCACCACAGTTCCCACGCAGAAACCCGCCCGAAATCCAGCAAAATCGCCGGTGGAACGTTCCGACACGGACCCTAGAAAGTTCCAATTCATCCCTGCGCGGCGGCCCAACTCGCCCGGTCGTGCTGGCGCATGGTCGCTTGCGTCACTTCCACACGGCCGCGGGAGAGGATTCAGGACGAAGCGACACGTCGAGGGGAGATGAAATCCATGGACGGCCGGAGGGCCACACTGCAGCCGCGGGAGGAAACCCTGCGGGTGCCAAGCGGCTGGCGACGCACAGCCGAAAACCTGTCCGGCCCGTCGCGTGGCAACCAGCGCCATCGTTGCGCTGCGCTCAATACGTGTAGAGCACGACCCGCTCTCCAGATTCGGCCGCGTGCCGGGCGGCACTCCGTGCTTCCTCGATCTCCGTGCGGAAGAACTCGAGAAATCCTCCCTGCTCCAACCGGAGCGGTGTGTCCCGGAACAGCTGCTCGAAGTCCGCCGCGGAGAGGCTGTACATCTGCTCTCCATTCCTGTCCGCGCGCGAAGCAGGACCAATCTTCGGCACCACGCCGTCGAGCATGGGTGGTGAGTAGGGAACCCACCGGCTGCGTGCCGCCCACTCCGCGAGATCGAGCTTCCAGACAATCAGCTCCTCGTAGACGGATTCCACGCCGTACGTTTCCCCGCCCCACCGAAAGTACCCGGCGTCACTCGCCCAGGTCTCTCCGTCCGCCAGGACTCGCCAGATCTGGAACAGGACGGGAAGCGGCTCCGGTGCGGCTTCGAGTCGCTCGATCACCGTCTCCCACCAGCGGAAGAACTCCGCACCCTCTACTTCCGTGTCGTCCGGAAGGTATCGAAACGGGTTGTCCAGGCCCCGGCTTTCCAGGACCTGGAGAGCATCGTCGCAAAAGAGCGTGGTGAACCGCGAGGAGGCGGCGAACTCGCCGCGCCCGCATGCGCACCGAAAGCAGATGTGCCGCGACAAAGGGTCATTTGCGCAGGGTG
Organism: Longimicrobium sp.; assembly: GCF_036399935.1. Taxonomy (GTDB): domain Bacteria; phylum Gemmatimonadota; class Gemmatimonadetes; order Longimicrobiales; family Longimicrobiaceae; genus Longimicrobium. The sequence continues at coordinate 113,930 of NZ_DASWMD010000007.1, read as the reverse complement.
GAGAGTGTCCGAAAGCCTGGCCGGCATCGGTCAGGATGTACTCGCCGGCGCCGAGCCCTCGTCCTGCGGCAACTCACGCCGGGTGGCGCGCTCCAGCACGGCTCGCCAATTACTGCCGGCGAGCCCGGCTCCCACAAGTAGGTCTCGCCAGTCGGCAGCCCCTCGGGCGAGCGCCGCATCCAGCTGGGCGCGATCGCCCCTGGAGCGCAGAAGCGCGGCCATTTGCACTCGCTCGCGAAGTTCGGCCCAGCTTTGTTCCGCTGGCGGCTCGCGGAGCGTCCCTAGCTGCTCAAGAACGCCGGCTTGGTCCGCCGGAAACACGGCCGCAACGTATTCCCTGACGAGCGGAGAGACTCTTTCCATGAGACCGAGGACTCCAGTTCAGTGGCGTTCACCCCGCACCCCGGGCTCGCTCCTCGCTTCGGCGCTTGAGCCCGGCCGCTTCCTCGGCAAGGTACCGCTCGTTGAGCCCCCGCATCATCCAGCCGATGACCCGCCCCAGGAAGCCGGCGAACGTCACGGAGAGCGTCACCCGGGAGCGGAGGCCCCCGGGCATCGGCTCTGCCCAGTGATTCGCCTCGACGGTCGCGCCGGGAGAGCGGCTGAAGAGCCGAAACCCTCGCCCGGGTTCGAGCGCCGTGACCGTCCACTCGGCGGGCGGCACCTTGGGCTGCACGATGCGCAGACGGTGGCCGAGGGCCAACGGGGCGCCGTCGTCACCCAGCCGCTCTACCCGCGTGACCGTGGGCGTCCACTCGGGCCAGCGCTCCACCTCGTTCAGCACCGCAAACACCACTTCCGGGGGAGCGTCGACGTCCGTCGTGATGCTGAAGTGCATTCCTCGCCTCCGATTCAGTATCCGCGTGCGCTGCAACCCGTGTCAGGCAGAGGTGCCGAAGCGCCGCGCCGTCTGCATTCGAGCCTTCCGCAACTCATCCTCGCGGTTCCGCGGCGAGGACTTCGTCTCGATGGAGTCGACGAGTCGTCGCGCACTCGCGGTGATCTCTTCAACCGCCCGATCGAAGGCCTCTTCGTTCGCGCGTGAAGGGTGCGTCGTCCCGCTCAGTTTCCGCACGAACTGAAGTGCGGACGCGCGCACCTCGGCATCGGTGGCGGGCGGCTCGAAGTTGGCCAGTGTCTTGATGTTTCGGCACATAGGCCTCGCTCCGGTTGCAGGTGGGGGAAAATCGCGGTGCCGGCGAACGCTCCGGTTCAGCTACGGACGGCCTCCGGTCGCCGGCCGGTATGGCGCGAGGAGCGCTGTTCGGCGGCGCCGGATCAGCTGCGCGCCGACCCCGATCACCAGGAGCGTGGCCACGGCCACCGTGATGCCGAACGCCATCCCCTGCCCCGGGCGCGGCCGCAGCGCCGGCATTCGCGTGGCAATTTCCGACACGGCAGCCGCGGCCAAGCCCACGTAGGACCACGTCATCCACTGGTAGTGCCGCTCCAGTGCACGTGCACGCGCCACGGGATCGCGGCGCGCCCGCGCCCGGCGTGCTCCGAGCGCCGCGGCGGTGCCTGCTACGACGGTGACGAAGCTGAAGATGGCGCCCACGTGGAACGGTCCGAACCGCCCGAACAGGCGATAGATCAGGAGCGCGGTCCCGTTGAGCAGGAGCATGCTCACCACGTATACCCACCCGACCTGCCGGTGGCGACGCGTGCCCTTGCGGGTCAGGAGCACCGCCGCGCCCGCTACGAGCGCGGTCGAAGCCGCGATGGTGTGGGTCCAGCCGAGAGAGATCATCCCTGCCCTACGGCTGCTGGCGCTGGAGGTTTCGGGCAGGTACTCCAACGGCCGTCCGCCCCTCACCGCGTTGCGGGGCCGCCGCGCAAGACTGCCGTGCGGCCGAAGCGTGGACGGACTGCATCGCCAGCTTCACCGCAAGGTCAGGTGGGCGGCGCACCGGCGCACGCCTGGCCGATCGCCGGGTCGCTCGGCCGGCGCGGATCGACTTCTACCCGCCATACCCGGGTCGTGTCACTCGCCGTCGCGCGCGAGAGCGGGACGACGCCGGACCGGGCGAAGGTGGGCCACACGTTGCCGACGACCATCGCCAGGTGCGGGAACCGGCACAGCACGATGTACGAGCCGGTCCCATCATCCCCGTGATCCACGACGATGACCCCGGCCGAATCGAGTGCCCGCACCGCGCCGGCGCGCATGGGGATGAGCGTGCCGTCGGGGAACCGCAGGCTGTCCCCGGTCGCCGCCCACAAGTCCGCGGGTTCGGCCCGGTGAAGGCTGTCGCCGTAGACGTCGTATTCCGTCTGGATCGCCCAGAGCGTCACGCCGGGCGCGTCGAAGCGCAGCGCCGGCGGGGTCGTTCCGCCAACGCCCACCGTGTCCACGCGAGCCGTCGGGCAGAGCTGCCAGAGCACGTCGAGCGGCGCTCGCGCCGGGAGCCCGGCGAGGGTGTCGGCCGCGAGGCGGGCGCCGCTGGCCACCGGGCAGGCGCCAGCAGACGGCGCGGCGTCGCGGACGACAGCATCCGCCGCCGCGCCCGGGGGCGGGCTCGATCGATCGCTACAGGCTATGGGGGTGAACACCACGAGCGCGAACCCTGCCAGGTACGCGCGCCGCAGTCGGAGAAGCCGATGTGGCACCGGATCACTCGAGGTTCAGGGGTGAGCGCCCGGCGCGCGAGGCTGTCGCCGGCCTAAGCACGGGCGGGCCCGCATACCGGGCAGCCGATCGCCAGGCCGGAAGTACGCCCGGCGGAGGTGTGCCTGGCTCCTCCGCTCGTCCATGGCCGCAGAAGCCGGCATCACGAGCGCAGCCCCAGGGCGGCGCGGCCCTTTTCACCCGCGAACAGGAATCCGGTGCGCAGTACCCGGCGCCAGTTTCTCGCCCGGACGCCGTCGCTGAAGTTCTCCGCCAGGCAGTCCACGAAGATCTTCGTCAGCGCCGCCAGCCCGCGATGGAACGCCGCTTCGGCCGCCGGGTCGCCCTGCACCAGCGGCCACTGGCGGTCGTAGACGGTACGAATGCTACGCAGCATGCGCTCCCCGTCGCGGGACGAGCTGGCGCTGTAGCGGCGGTAGCGCGTCACCGCGGGCTCCTCGTAGCACCAGGCCGGGTACGCGCGCGCCACCCGCAGGTAGAAGTCCAGGTCGTCCGCGCCCCAGGGATCGCGAAAGCCCCCTACGGCCTCCACGGCCTCGCGCCGGAACATCGCCGAGGAGGGCGGGATGATGTACCAGTCGAAGCCGAGCAGGATGTCGTACAGCCAGGGTTCGCGCGGCAGGCTGGCCACGCCCCACGGGACGGGAGTTCCCTCGTACGTCATCTCCTCGCGCCGTCCGATGACGAATCCGCATTCGGGATGCTCCGCGAACGCACGGAGCCCCGCCTCCAGGGCCTGGGGCAGCAGGTGGTCGTCGGCATCGAGAAACACGAAGTACCGGCCGCGGCTCGCACGGATGCCGGTGTTGCGGGCCACGGCCGATCCGCCGTTGGCCTGCCGCAGCGTGACCGTGCCGGCGTGCCGGGCGGTGATGGCGGCGACGTCGAGGGGCGATCCGTCGTCCACCACCACGATCTCGTAGTCGCGGCACGTCTGCGCGGCCACCGTGTGCAGCGTCTCGTCGAGCAGTTCCGCCTGCTTGGGCGTCGCGACGTAGCACGGGATGACGATGGATACGAGCGGCACGGGAGTGTGCGTCCCGTCCTCCGGACCGGGCAGCGCCACGGGTGCATCTTCGGGTGCGGTCATCGAGCTCTCAGCAGAGGTGTGCCTCGCTTGGGCGCACGCAGGTCGTTGGATGGGAGGTCCCGCGCCGCCTGCGCGCGGGCGCGCGACGTCAGCTGCAGCGCCCGGGTCGGCCGCGGTCACCCGTTCAGCACCAGAATCATCAGGATGTAAAGCACTCCCGCCCTGACGAGCACCACGGCTCCAGGCATTCCTTCTGGTTGGAGTGTGCACAGCCGCGGCCAGCGTGGATGGTGCCACACGGTAACGGACTGTCCCACAGACAGGGTTTCCGCATGACCCTGATAGACCAGGGAAAAGCGCCAATGTCCCAGCCCGAACCGCACCCTTCTCCCTACGTAGCGCTTGTGGGACACCTGATACGTGTACCGCAGTTTACGCAGGGTCCAGGAAAAGCCGTCCTCGCCAATGATCTCGTCGGCCGTCAAGGTGGTAACCGTCCCGCGGACCTGGGGCCAGGATGTAACGCTGAAGCCGAGCCATGCCAGGTACACCGTGGCAGCCAGCAGCAGGGCGCCCGCGCCATAAATGAGGACCTGGTCACCGGAGCAGTCGCACATGGGAGGGGGCACACGGGGGACGGAAGCCGCCGAAGGAGGCAAAGGTCAGGGGTGCGGGGCCGGCGCGCAAGTCTGGTCGGCCGGAGCATGGACGCCCCCGCATCCCCTGCAGCCGGTTGTCAGTTTGCGGACGGTGTGGAGCCGTGAGTTGCGGACGCGCGGCGCCCGTGGCTCGCCTACTGACTGGTGTACCCACCGTCGGCGCTGACCAGCGCCCCGGTCATGAACGCGCAATCATCGGACAGCAGGAACAGGACGGCCCTGCCGATCTCCTCCGGCGTTCCGAGCCGCTGGATCGGCTGTGCCTGTCGCAGCATTGCATGGATCTCCTCGACCGGCATGCCGCTCATCTGGTGAAATCGTTCGATCGATGGGGCAAGCATCGGGGTATCGATCGTTCCGGGGCAGATGCAGTTGACCCGCACGTTGTAGGGAGCGTAGTCGATCGCGCTGCTCTTGGTGAGTTGCCCCAGCGCCGCCTTGCTCATTCCATAGACCGTGCTGGACCCCTTGCCGACGAATACCTGGTCCGATCCCATGAGGACGACATTCCCGTAGCGCTGCTTCCTCATCACGGGGAGAACTTCTTTCAGTACGTAAAAAGGACCCTTCAGGTTGATGGCCAGTACTCGTTCGAACTCCTCGATGCTGGTTTCCTCGATGTTGGCGAACAAGTGAACGCCCGCGGCGACGAATAGCAGGTCGATCCTGCCTTCCTGGTCCACGACGTTCCTGACGCACCGGCCAACCTGGTCGTAGTTCTGGACGTCGCACGACTGGAACGAGCCGTCCGCTGTCGGCGTGATGTCGAGCACGTGAGTGCGGCAGCCCTCGGCCGTCAGCAGCCGCACCACGGCGTTGCCCATGCCGGACGCTCCGCCCACTACCAACGCCACCTTGTCCTTGAACTCGGCCCTGTTCTGCATCGAGCGTCCTTGTTCTTGTTCTAGCGGTTGCCGGGCGCACTCGAGCGGACAAAAGAACGTCGCCGTCTAGGGCCGTGCCGTTCACGACCTCCTGGCGCGCGCACCATGGAGCACGCTCGGCCAAGCGCGAGAGTCGGGCCAGGTGACGACATCGCTCCAGGCGTCATCGACCGAATCCATCCAACGCCCTGAATCATTTCGATGCACGTCAATGCAGCAATGCCGCACCTGAGGCGGTGCCGACAACAGACGAGGGGAGGTAGGTGGTGATCTCGAGCTGGTGCCCATCAGGATCCTCGAAGTAGACCGAATGGGCAGCATCATGGTCCTGGAAGCGGAAGGGAATCCCCCGGCGCTGGAGCTCCTCCTGGGCAGCCACGAAGTTCGGCTGATCGACACGGAACGCGATGTGGCGCACACAAATCGTGTCGCGGCCGGGTGGCGGGTGGGGAGCCGGGCTCGCTACCGGGAAGAGGGCGAGCGAGGTGCCGCCCACGCCCACGACAGCCGGAAAGCTCCCCCAGACTTCCTGATACAGCCGCCGTAGCCCAAGAACCTCCTGGTACCAGCGCACAGAGCGCTCGACATCGCGCACCAAGAGGGCAACATGGTCAATGCACTCCAGCTGGAACATGGCCGTATTCCGGTGCGAGGTCTACCGACACCAGGCAGGGCAGCCGCAGGAGGAATCACCTGCGGCTGCCGTGACGTATGCGAGGCCGCACCCGGCGCAAAGTTTCTCGAAATCTTGAACTGCCCCACGTCCGCCGGGATGACTGGCGTTTACGAGCTTCCGACGAAGTGCACGCGTAAGCTATATCGTTGCTGCCCGGAACTGACCCCGAGTCCGCCGCCTTGAGACACTTCGAACCTGACGCCCGTCTGCTGTTGCAGGACTCCCGCGAGCTGCTGAGCATCCGCCGCAGCATTCGCGTCGTAGTAGAGCACGGTCGATCGGGGAGCCAGCCAAGAAGGACGCCGAGAGAGCGGTCCGCCGCGAACGACTGTGTATCCTCTGTCCCGGATGGCTTGCTGCATCGACTGACACTGTGCTTGCGCTACGGAGTAGCAGTATCCCGCCACCGTGTAACTCGCCCGTCCGGCAGACTTGATCTGTTCCTGGACTTTCGCGGGAAGCGGCAAGAGGCGCGTAGCTTGGTGAACCGACTCCACCTGCTGCGATAGATTTGCTCTCACGGCTTCGAGTGCTATGACTTCCGCGCGCAGGGATTCATTCCGCCGGCTTAGCGAGTCGCGTCGCAGATTCAGGGATTGCACCTCAACATTTATGCTGTCGCGAACGTGCGCTGCCTTCTCGCGGTCTAGCTCAGCACGTTCTTTCCGGATGGACGATAAGGCATTCTGGCCAACGACTCCGCCGAGAGCGATCACAAAGCTCAAGATACTTACCCAAAAGCTGGGCTGCTCGTAGAACCGACGTCTCAACTGCTCGATCTCGAGCTTCATCTTCTCGATCTCCCAACGGAGTTTTTCCTCCGACATGGCTTTCTCCTTTCCAGATGGGATCTATTCGCGTTCTAACGACACAAGGGTGGCCCGCAAGCTTTTCCTCCGCCCAAAGGCATGGCGGGAATGTCATCCCCTTACATCACCCGCATCTGCACCACGTACGAACTCTAGCCGAACTCTGCGCGGAAGCGGCCCGACTTTCACCGAGGACCGAGAGCAGGAGCAGCATGATCACGGTCCAGGGGCAAGGCTTCATGATTCGCTCACAGGAGTGTGGGGTTGGAGCAGCCGGCCGGCACAAGGTTCAGGGAGAGCCCCGTGCATTGCACCGCGCAGTGGACGGTACCGGCGCATGGGCTCCGGTCAGGGCATCGTCGTCACCCTCGCGACGTTTTCGCAAGCGGGGCCGTTCTCATCGAGGATGTTGGCCGTCACGTCGCTCGTGAACCACGACTTGTACGTCGCTTCGTCGATGAGGAAGTCGGTCATGGGCTTCGTCGAGTTCTTGACGCTCAGGTTGTACGGATCGTCGCCGTGATCCATGTACAGGTTCTCGGTGGGAAAGTACGCGAGCGCGTGGCCGCACACCCAGACCGGGCGCACCGGAATGTTCGCGGCTTTCAGAACCGCGGTATAGAAGCCGAGGGACCCGTGGCAGCCGGCCGTCCAGCGGGCGAAGCCGTTGTTCACGTCGGTCGTTCCGGCGATGATCGAAGAGATGGGCGGATAGCCGTAGTACTGCCAGATGTCGTAGAAATTCTCGTACGTATCGGTGCCTTCGAAGTGCCTGAGGTTCTTCCGCGCCCACTCCAGCACGTTTCCGATCGTCGCGAGCCTCGTGCTGCCGATGAGGTTGTTCTTCTTCATGAACTGGCTGTAGATCCACCGCGGCGGGCCGTAGCCGGTGTGGGCCTGGTTGCCGACCCGCTTGTTGGAAACGAAGATGCGGTAGGTGCCGATCAGGAAGTCGCCGGCGTTGGTACCCATCAGGGCGCTGTCGAACAGTGCAGCCAGCGAGTCGGCGTTGTACGAGAGGATGGACCAGTTCGGGAAGATTCCGTGAAGTTCGGCGGCCAGCGCATGTGCCACGCTCTCGTAATACAGCTTCCAGCCGTACGAGAGTTTCACCTTCATCAGGGCTACCGAGCTGTCGACAGGATTGTTCGGCGGCGCGAGGAGGTTCTCCGGCTTGTCGGTCAGCGGCGCGTCGTCGCTCATCTTGGAGGCCGACCCGTAGCTGAACCAGCTGTAGGCGTTCTGGAACGCCGCGGCGAGGTCGTCTTTCTGCGCCTGGCTCCAGGCAGGATAGGAGATTTTCTGCGCTGCGGTCGGTGTGTCGTATCCGATCGTATTGGCGACCGACTGCCACTTCAGCGCGTTGGCGATGGTGGGGTGCTGCGCAAGCCAGGCCCCGATGTCGGGCGGCGCAGGATACTTTGTGTTGTTCGGGTCGCCGGGACAGTTCACCGTGAAGTGGGCGAGCGCGCCAGACGGAGGAACGGCCGCGTCGCCAGCCGGCACGCTCTCGAAGTGGATGCTCGTCCAGCCGCAATAGGTTTTGCCCAGCATCCAGTAATAGTCGGGCTTGTCCTGGTTGTAGGGAAGGTCGTATTCCCCTGCTGCCCCGAAAGTCTTTTGTAAGATCTTGCCGCTCCTGGCACCATCGCTTCGAACGTAGCGATAGTAGTAGGTCCCTGCAGCGGGTACCGAAATCCTGAACTTGAAGGTGACCGTCTTGGGACAGGCCAGCCCCGCGCCTGGGAGCGTCGCGCGTGCCGAGAATACGGTGGGTAACATGGAGTTCTCCTGTCGTGTCGGGATCGCGACCCCCGTGTTTCGTCAGTTGCGCAACACCAGGGCACCATGAGCTTTGACGCCAGCGGCCAACCTGGTAGGAGGGGAATGCAAACCCGCAACTCTCGAACGCCTCATTCAATTCAGCAACACCGATGCGGCCTGACGACACAAGGGTGAGCGGTGCGGGGCCGCCACGCAAGGCTGTCGTTCAGCCGAAAGCATGGACGGCGCAGCATCCCCTGCAGCCGGTGGTCAGGCCGGAGTCGCCTCGATGCGCCGTGGCGCGAAGCCCGGTTCAGCGGTGAGGCTGCCGTGCGTAGTGCCTCCTCAGCAGATCACCTCCGAAATCGTTCTCCAGATCGCGCCAGACGGTGTGGACGTGGTTCGCGTTGCTCTGGGCGTTGTCGTACTCCACCAGCACGGTAGGTCCGTGGATGCGGTAGTAGTGCGGCTCGCGGGGCTGGTGCGCCCCGGCCCACACGAAGTGCAGGCGCTCGAACCCGGCCTCTTCGATACGCTGCAACTGCCTGGCTGCCGCGGAGTCCGCCATCCGTCCGGCGTACAATTCCAGCAACCGGCGCAGCTGCCGCTGCTGCGCAGTCGTCATCTCGGCCGCGGGCAGGCCGGCGAAGGCCATGGGTCGCACCACGGAAACGTTGCGGGTGAGAATGTCCTCGGAGGGCTGCGCGGCGATGGTGGCGCGGGCGCGCTGTCCAGGATCCAGCATGTGCAGCAGCTCGAAGGCGAGGTCCTCTTCCGCGGCGAGCAGCCGGGTCCCTGCCCGCGGGCCGCTGGGGACGCGCGCCGGGTTCGCCCCCATGAAGAGCGGCGCGACGATCTGCCCGTGTGGCCCAAGATCCGTAACGTTCACCGAGAGGTGATGGCCCTCGAAGCTCCAGCCCCAGGGGTGCGTACCACCATCCGGCCCGGCGAAAAGTGCCAGGAAGTAGAGCTCCGGATCGCGCTGGGGGCCCCAGGGGCTGCCCGCCGCTCCTTCCAGCTCGCGGAGAATGCCCTCGAGCTCGATGATGCCCCGCGCGAGCCCGGTGCCGCGCTCGCTCAGACCGGTGCCCAGGAACTCGAACGCTGCTGCACGCTGCCCGGCATCCATCATCTGCAGAGGGATGCCGGTGCGCCTCTCCGGAACGTACGCCCACCGGATGCGCTCCGGATGGTCGAAGGGAAACGAGGCGGCGGCACGCTGCCGATCGTTCAGCGTGGAGAGGAACGTCCGTGCGGTCCCGGCCCATGCAGATGTGTCGGTGCCGGATGCTCCGCCCGCGGGCCGGGGCGGTTGGGCACCGCAGCCGAGAAGCGCCACGGTGAGCACGGCGGAGAACAGGCCCGCCAACCTGGGCCGGACGTACGTGATAACATTCGCCATGGATCCAACGGAAAAGGGAAGCGCTCCAGCCGGGCGCGGTGAGCCTGCCCAAAGCAGCCACGGGACACGAGTACCCCGGGGCAGCCGCAGGTCGCCGATCCCCGCGCCTAACCACACAATCGTCAGCGTGGCGGGGCTGCCGCGCAAGCGAGTCGACAGCGGCACTCTTGACTTCCCCCAATGGTTCGTTATTTATGCGCCATAATGTATTCCTGCAGCGCATTGATCGCGAAAATTTTGATGGACACCAACAAGGGCATCGGCTCTGGCATCTCGAACTACAAGTACATTTCCGCTAAGGAACGGCCACGATGCGGCTCAGAAACTACGTCAGGCAGGCTGGGATCGCCCTTGTGGCAATCGGCGTCGCACTCACGCTCCCGGCGTGCGAAGGCAACCTCTTCGGCACGTACCAGGGTCCCGCTCCAGCGTCCGCCGATCTGATCAACGAAGCAGCGGTCGTGCGGTCGGTGTTGCGTGATCCCGCGGGTGAGCGCCAGGGGCTGGTGTCGCTGGTGCACCTGGACCGGCTGGCGTACCAGCAGCCCGGGCGAAGCGGCGACATCAACCGGGTGGTGGCGCTGCTGCACGGCGACGACGGGCCGTCGCTGGATTCGCTAAGGCTCGAGGTTGGTGACACGGTGGCGGTGAACACCCGGTTCCTAGGCGTTACGCTGTCGGGGCCTGGACCGGGAAAGATTCCCGGATGGGCCGGCTACAAGTACCTGGAATACCCCATCGCTGGGCACCGCCTGCGCTCGATCTCCAGGTGAGGGCACAAGCCATACGGGTCACACGGGTCTACCTGACCCAACCATCGGCCGTACCTCAAACGGCGCGCGGAAGGTTGGTCCGGAGGCTCGGCCCCTGAGACGAACCAGGGTGACACACACGGCAGCCGCGGGAGCGCTTACCTGCGGCTGCGCCGATGTTTGTCCGGCGCGTAAAGCCCTTGCTAGCTCAGGCGCGTCGGGACGGGGACGACTTACGCGTTCACGGATCGGGAAAGGGCGGATTCCCGATCGCCCCGCCCGTCAGCGGCGGCTGGCACGTGCCTCAACGGCGCGCAGGCTGTCGGCTAGCTCCGCTTCCGGCCACCAGCGCCCGTTTGCCATCACGCCGGCACGCCGTGCCAGGTTGCGGACGTCATCGAGGGGGTTGGCCTCCAGGAGAAGCAGGTCGGCGCGCCCGCCCTCCACCACTCTTCCGCCCCCCGGCGTTCCCAGGAAGGCGGCCGGCGCCGCTGTCGCGGCGTGCAGCGCGTCGTACGGCGTGAGCCCCGCCTCGACGAGCTCGGCGACCTCGCGGTGCAGCGAGAAGCCGGGGACCACGAGCGAGCGCAGCGAAGCGTCGGTTCCGGTCATCACCCTCACCCCTGCCGCCTGGAAAGCGTGCACCATCCGGCGCTGGAAGCGGAGATTGCTCCGCATAGACGCCTGCTGCCCGTCGGAGAGCGTCGACCAGTAGGGGTGCCGCTCCGCCGTCAGAACCCTTCGCCGCGAGGCGGGCAGGAACCGCACGTCGGGCTGGGCGGTGATCACACTCGTGCTGTCGGCCACGCCGAGCTGCAGCAGAAGGTGGATGTACCAGAGGGTGGTGGTGACCGCAACGCCGGAGTCCGCCACCCGCCGCGCCACCCCGGGGAGAAGGCTGTCTCGGGCGGCCCACGCGCCGGCCTTCGTCACCCGGAAGAAGTGCGTGTAGTTGAACTCCTCCACATGGTCCACGGAGCTCCGGCCGCGGAGGTTGACCTCGAGCGGCAGGTTCCGAGCGAAGTGCCCCGCCAGCGGGAGCCCCACCGAGTCAGTGGCGCGGGTGACCGCCTCGTACGCGGCTGCCGACCACTCCGGGCCGGAGTAGAGCTTCACGCAGTCGTACCCCGCGCGGTGCTGCGCCGCCACCGCGGCGCGGGCCGAGGCGGGCGAGCGGCCGCGCGAGAGCCGCCGCAGCCAGGCGGGCTGATCCGGAGCCACCGCGGGGCGTCCGAGCACCGAGACGCGGCCGAAGAGCTGCGGCCCGCAACTCCGGATCGCGGGCCCCGCCGCCGAGCCGGCCGCTACCCGCTCCCGCTCCCGCCAGGCCAGGTGGACGGGGCGGCCGTCCATGTTGCGCACCGTCGTCACGCCGTTGGCCAAGTAGAGCAGCATCTCGTCGCGGAGGCGCTCCCCGTCCGCCGCGAGGTGCACGTGCATGTCCGACAACCCGGGCATCAGGTAGCGGCCGCGCCCCTCGATCCGGCGCGCGTCGGCTGGCACCGGCGTCGTCGCCGCGGGTCCCACCGTCGCGATGCGCCCATCGCGTACCACCACCGTCTGATCGCGCAGTACCTGCGGTGCGTCCATCGGCAGCAGGTGCACGCCGACGAATGCCACCACGTCGGGCGGCGGCGCGGGTGTGGCCCGCGGCGCTGTGGAGGAGGAGGCACAGGCGGTAAGGAGGAGGGTGGGGAGCAGACGGCGCGCGTCCATGTACTACCTTGGATGGGGTGGGGCTACCGGCGATGGGGCTTCGGCGAGGTCGTCGAGAATGCCACTGGTTCAGAAATATGCTCAGCTCTGCATCGATTGTGACCTAAGGTTGGCCGCGGGAGGACTTGCCCGCCCGGAACCGGTTCTGCCAACGGGCCAACTTCCAGGCCCAGTGCACTACTTTGCCCAGCCATACCGGGGTCGGGGCTGCCGCACCGGGCTGTCGGGAGCCCAGGCGCTCAGGAGAGATTTGCGCAAAGAGAAAGTTCTCCGAAGGAACTGGGGCGCCGGCCTGCCTTCGGAGCAGTGCGATTTGTCCTGCGTGTGTCATTGCGTCGGAGAACGGCCCCTGGAGCAATTGCTCGTAGGAAATCTCCCGTATCGGTGTTCCCGAGGCGAGATGTGCTGCGAGATCGGCGATGATCTCGTGGAACCGCTCGATCTCACTCTCGAAGCTCGGCAGGGGCTCAGCGCGAAACACTCCACCGACAAAGAATGTACGCGCATACCCCAGCACACTGGCCATGTGGCGGACTAACTCGCACGGCGTCCGGACGCCGGAGCCCGCCTGGAACTCGGCGAAGCTCGGGGGTGCATCGCGAAGAGCTTTCTGTGTGCGGTAGGCGAGTGCCGCGAGGAAGTGCCTCAACAGAGAGCGAGTCTCATCCACTTTCGGCGCTCGTTCAGAAGGGCCGGCCTCACTGGGACGGGTTCAGGCGTGCAGGGCCGCGACGAACTTCCAGGTCGAAAGGATGCCCGGCCGTGCATCAGCCGCGGTCATCTGTCGCGTGCTGAGCTTTCGCCGGTGAGGCGCTGAACGCCACTCGCCGGTCAGTCCAGCGTTGGCAATATGCGAGAAGCCTCTTACAGTAGCCCTGCTCGGCGGCGCGGGTCAAGCGGAGGAGGTGCGCAATCGGGGCTGGGAATCAGCCGGAGCCAGCCGGCGCTCGGGCAAGCTCGGCACGCAACCATTCGCGCACGTCGGATCCCGCTACTTCTTCCAGGTGCTGCAGCAGTTCCGGCGTCGTCTGCACGTGCTCGGTCATGTAGCGCTGCAGGAACAGGTCGAACCGCTCGGTACCAATCCTTTCCTCCAGCCGGGAAAGCAGCCAAGGGCCTCGCCGGTACATCAGGAAGTACGTTGGCCGGCGTGTGCTTTCCGGTGTCCACACGGGGCCGTGCGCCCGCCCGCCCTCTTCCCACCGTGCTACCTGCGCCTGGAACACCGCCTCACCGAATCTCTCCCGCAGGAACCGAGCGGAGGCGTACTCGGCGAAGGCTTCCATCATCCAGTGGTGCGGCGAGAACGATCCCGCGCTACGCGTCCAGAAGTGCGCCAGCTCGTGACACAGAAACCCGTGCACCGCCACGGAATCGCTGGGGTCGATCTGGCTGAGCACGATATAATTCTTTCGCGCGTACCCTGGCCCGGTTCGCCCCGCGAGCACCAGGGTTCCCTGCGGCAGCCGCTCCCGAACGCCGAAGCGTGAGTCCAGGTACGCCGCACAGTTCTCCGCCGCGCGCAGGATCGGCTCGGCGGCATCCCCACCTGCGCCGCGATACAGTGCGGTAAAGTGGCCGGAGCGCGCCGCATGGAAGTCAGGGGCCGCCGAAAACGCCACATCCACCTGCGGAACGGTGTTGCGGACGAGGTGTGCCCCATCCGTGAACGCCACTCCGCCGCTCGCGGCCACCCGCCAGCCAGAGGGCAGGCCGATCCGCAAGGTCCCGGTCATCACGTGGTCGAGCGAGGCGACCACGGGGTGCCAATTCGAATCCAGGTTCAGCTCCACGTACTCGGGGGTGATCCGGTTGATGCCGTCGGACGAGAACTCCGGCTTTCCCGACCACGCGATGTCGAGCGACACGGGTGAACCTGGGGCCGCGGCCGAGTCGATCTCGATCACGACGGTGTTCCACACGGGGGCGAGGTCAGACGCTTCTACCCGGTGAGCCCGCACTCCCGTTCCGGTGATGCTCCGGACCTGCAGCCCTCGGTTGAGCAGCAGCTTCACGCGTCGCGCCGAGCTGTCGGACAATACGAGGCGAATGGTAGACCGCCCATTCAGCGTTCCCGCCGCGAGGTCCAGACCGACGTCCGTCTCATACACAACGTGTCCCGGGGCGGGAGCCGTCGCTTGCACTTCCACGACTGCGCGTACGGGTCCACGCGCCGGCAAGCACCCGGCCGACACGATCGTGACAGCGAGCGCGCCAAGCCGGCGGAAGCGCCGAACGGTGGAACTTGCGCGGCGCGCCGATGTGGGATCTCGAGGCGGTGGCTCGAGCCTACGACTGGAGGTCGGCATTCCAGCGTCCTGGGGTTCAAGGGTCAGAGATCGCGGGCATCCGTTGGATGCATCCGCGCTCCCGAACGTTTACCCCGCCGAACCAAAGCCCCGCAGCGAAATCGCCGCGGGGCAGACCGTCAACTGTCCATCGAGCGCGCCGTCTTCAGCCGTGTGACGTCGACGGGCTCGCTGGTGGGGATGTCGCGGCTGCCCTTGAGCATGGCCTTCTTTACCTCACGGATTCGCCTTGGTGATGCGGACCTCGCGCTCAAACGTTCGTCGACGCATCATGGAGCCTTCTTACATCCATTCAGCCTCGTGCGGAAAAGGGATCGCAACGCGAGAGACCATCTGCGCCGCCGCCGGAACGACGTCAGAGCTTGCCGCCAGTAACACTCGGGGCCCGATCAACACGAAATTCATTCGAGACGGGTAGCTCGGGTATTCTCTCGCCCGAAGGACGCCGGTTAGAGTTGTAACTCGCGTACACCTGGTATACCAATCGATAGTCTCCAAGGATATCTACCACGGAAAAGCGGGGATGCCCACTGGCGTAATGCCGAACCCGCAGCGTATCCGTCCGTGTGGCGCCTGGCGCGAGCGTTTGGAGTCTTTCCGGTGCGACCGGCGAACACAATGGCTCATAGGCGCGAACCCATTCACCATCGATCCGTTTCTCTAGCCACCACTGCGGGGGCATCCGCTCGCACTCTGCCAGGTGCACGGTTCTCTCAGTCGAATTGCGGTACACGGCTACAATCTCGAAGAACTCCTCGGGATCGCCCTCGGCGGCTCGCCGAAGCGTATACGTTCGACGATCCGTCTGAATGGGCAGATGTGTGCCGACGGCCGGTTGCGGCTGTAGCGTTGCTTCATGCGGGGCGGCGCAAGCCATCGCAAGGACAGCAAGCGAAGCAGTCACACGTTTCTGGACCCGCATGGCTCTCCAGTGGTTGTCCGGTGAGGGGGAGGGACAGGGTCCAGCCGAGAAAGGCTGGATCGGTCCAGGCGAAGCGAAGTCCCGTTCAGGCGTGCTCCGCCACGCTGCTCGTCAACAATTCGGGAAATCCGGGTTGCCCTCAACGCAATCGTACGCGTACAACGTCCCGAGATCCCGCTCAATGTTGTACCACGCACTCATTCCCCCGGCTGAACCCCAGAGGATCCCCCGCAGATACACCCATCCCGAGGCCGTCGGGTGCATCGAGAATACGGGACCGCCGCTGTCTCCCTCTGCTGCACGAATATCGAAGATGTCCTGGCACGCCAACTGTTTGCCGACCTGTGGATAAGAGAAGATGCAGGTCTGGCTGATCTTGCCGGACTGCCACCCGGCTACATAGCCTTGCTTGTGCAGGATTTCCCCCCACTCCGGATACGAGATCTCTCCAGCGATGTTGTATTCCGGATACGTGCTGTTGATTGTAGTCGGAAACGACAGGCTCGTACGAGCGATCCTGCCATACGACCATCGGTCGCGTTCCCACAACCCGAGCAGCGCGTCACTCCACCTGCACAGATAATTTGCCTCGCAGTTGAAAGTATCGGTCGTGAATGGCGGGTCGAGAATTTCTTTGCCGATGTACGCCGAAGACCTGCGAACCGCCTGGTAGAATGGTGTATTGTCGAGCTCCCCCCGGCGTGAGCTGCAGTGAGCTGCCGTGACGAAAGTCTGCTGCCATCCCGCGGCTGTATTCCGCCACGCACTGAATCCCAAAGTGCATCCGTATGTGTTTCCGCTGGACGAGGCCCATTCCACCTTGAAGCCGCCGGGTACGTACCGGAGTCGGAAAGAGTGGTTACGGCAGCTTGGCGCGGTTGCTGGATGATCGTCACAGCCTCGGCAGTTATGCCAAGCTGGACCACAGCCCCCCTAACTCTTGCAGCGGTTTCATCGTCTTCTACACCCACCACTACGCGGTTCGTACGTTCCTGCACGTCCAACGACACCAGGCCGGGAAAACTTGCGACCGCGGCGTTGACCTGTGAACGATACTGCAACAGAGTTGGGAAGTCGTACTGGGCCTGAAGGATCTGAATATTTGCTACGTCCGGCCGGCCACGCTCTCCCACGCTGACCCTACGGTTTTGCAGTGCGGGTAGGAGCGCGGTTACTGCTGCTGCGCTTGGTCGGATCCATCAGCCAGACATTCGGGCGTCCCCGTTCATCGTAGAACCAGCCGCCGAAACCACCGGGAACGACCGTCGCCATGTGAGCGAACTCAGCGTCGAGGGTCGGAAATCGGCGAGCGGTGACGCGCTGCTGCTCAGGTGCCCGTCCAGCTGCATGCGCTGGCTGGCCCTCGGCTGGGTGGGTCTCCAGAACCAGCAAGGCCGGCAGGATCACTACTGTGTACCATCGATTGAGGTGCAACATACCATCACTTTCTGCGTCGACATGAAAATTCCGCAGCTACTCACGGAATCGACTAAACACCTTTGGGGGCAAATATTATTCCTTGGAGGCAGCAACGTTCGATCGGCGTGAGGCCCGTTGGCCACAATAATCAAAAATGCCGCCAGAGCGACGATAGGGCCCGTCTGCCGCTGGCAGCGGACGGGACCACCTGTTTGGCACCTGTCGGCCTACAAAAAGACCGGCCCTGCGGCGATGCCGCGGGCCAGTCGTGTTCCGTCGAGCGGCGCCGCGCCCTCAGCCGTGCGACGTCGCCGGCTGGCGGATGAAGATGTCGCGGCTGCCCTTGAGGATCGCCTTCTTCACCTCGCTGATCGCCTTGGTGATGCGGATCTAGCGCTCGAACGGCTGGCTGCAGGACCGCGGATAATGCGTCAATCACATACGTATACGCATCGGAATCGTGCCAACGCGGAGAGTGTTCACAACGTTACGTAGATGCTCGACGACTATGCGCATGCTGCCGCGGCGTACAGTTGAGGATGGGGCTCATCGTCGTTATCCGACGTCAGGCGTACGTTCAAGGGATGTAAACTTCACGTGTCTTTTGGCGTCTGGAGCGTTCTCGCTTAAGCCAGCAGGACAGCGGCGAAACTCAAGACTACGGCCGAGGCGCCTAGAACCAAAGCTCCAGCTGCAACCCAGAGAAGACGGCGGCATCGTCTTAGATCGTGCATCTGCTCTTCACGCTCTCGCGTAAGGCGCTCGCGGTCAGCGGCCTTTTCTTCGGGTGTCCAGTGCTCAGCGTTGGCTCGCTTCAGCAGGCGCAGAATGGTTACTTGATGAGAAAGGCAGTCGGTAGAGAAAAACCGATGGGCAAGCGCCGATGCGGCAGCAACACCGAGAGAAACAACACCCACCCCCAGTAGCCATCGAAATTTCACGAGCTTCTCGAAAAAATCCGACGGCTGCGCATTATTGAGCGCTAGGTTCGAAAGCAAGAAGCCGTATCCAGCAATTCCCAAGAGGGCCAGGCGCACGAGCTCGGCGGAGAACCCTTGGTACTTGTCGGTGATCTCAAAATCAGAGCGGAATGCGTCCTCGGAGAGCGAGATATCGACGAGTGAGCGCGCTGGAAGGCGATGCATAATTGGAATATCACGTGGGGGATCGCGGGCCTAACGCCTAACGCTTCACGGGCTCAGGGTGCGGGCTGGAGGACCGCGCGGACAAAGGTCGTGCGGACTGTGCAGGGCCGTCGCGGCACGCGGACCCGGGAACGGCGCCACGTGCGGTACCCTGGTAGGCGAACGACAACTGCATAGATGCTTGGGCGGTCGGGTGCGGCGCCCATACGGAGCGGGGTGGTGTTTGCGTACGCGCCGTCCTGCACGATCAGGGTCCCCCCTGCTGGCGATCCTATCGGGGATTTCCTCCCGCCTGAGCCCATCAGCTCGCCGGCGCGGACCAGCGGATCTGCCCGCGTAGCGCGGGGCCGCCACCCTCGCAGTGCTGCTCGAAGCGCAGCTCGACCTCGGTAATCTTGCCCGCGGTGTAGACGACCCGGTCCACGACGAACCAGCCGGACAGCGTGTTGCACCCACGCCCCTGCCCGCCCCAGTCCAGCCCGCCTTTCAGCGGGTTGTGGAAGGGGTACCGGCGGAGGTCACCATAGTAACCCGGCTTCAGCTCCGTCAGGTGGTTCATCGCCTTGAACTCGCCCCGCCAGTTCTCGTCCGCGGCGACGGTGACGGTCATGAGGCCGTCGCTGCCGCTCACGGAAAACGCGCCGGTCTGGTAGAGGTGCGTCCTCCCCCCTCCGACGAAGTCGCCCGCATCACTCTTGAGATAGACGTAGCTGCCGCTGGCCGGGACCGCGGAGGCATCCGCGCGCCAGAGCGTGCTCGGCGGCGGATTCACCGGCTCGGGCGGAGGGGCGACGTCCGTCGCGGACCAGCGGATCTGGCCGCGAAGTGCGGGGCCGCCCCCCTCGCAGTGCTGCTCGAAGCGCAGCTCGACGGAACTCAGGTTCCCGCCGGTGTAGGTGACCCGATCGACAACAAACCACCCGGTGAGCGTGTTGCAGCCGCCCTGTCCGCCCCAGGAGAGGCCGCCCTTCAGCGGATTGTGGAAGGGGTAGCGGCGCAGGTCGCCATAATAACCGGGCTTCAGCTCGTCCAGATTGTTCATCGCCTTGAACTCGCCCCGCCAGTTCTCGTCCGCGGCGACGGTAACGGTGAGGAGTCCGGCGTTGCTGCTGACGGAAAATGCACCCGTCTGATACAGGTACGTCCTCCCCCCTCCGACGAAGTCGCCCGCATCGCTCTTGAGATAGACGTAGCTGCCGCTGGCCGGGACCGCGGAGGCATCCGCGCGCCAGAGCGTGCTCGGCGGCGGATTCACCGGCTCGGGCGGAGGGGCGACGTCCGCCGCGGACCAGCGGATCTGGCCGCGAAGGGCGGGGCCGCCCCCTTCGCAGTGCTGCTCGAAGCGCAGCTCGATGTCGGTGATCTTGCCCGCGGTGTAGACGACCCGGTCCACGACGAACCAGCCGGACAGCGTGTTGCACCCACGCCCCTGCCCACTCCAGGCCAGGCCGCCCGCCAGCGGGTTGTGGAAGGGGTACCTGCGGAGGTCACCGTAGTAACCCGGCTTCAGCTCGGTCAGGTGGTTCATCGCCTTGAACTCGCCCCGCCAGTTCTCGTCCGCGGCGACGGTGACGGTCATGAGGCCGTCGCTGCCGCTCACGGAAAACGCGCCGGTCTGGTAGAGGTGCGTCCTCCCCCCGCCGACGAAGTCGCCCGCATCGCTCTTCAGGTATACGTAGCTGCCGCTGGCGGGGACCGCTGCGGCATCCGCCCGCCAGAGCGTGCTGGGAGGCGGGTTCACCGGAAGGGGCAGCGGAGGAACGTCCGCCGCGGACCAGCGGATCTGGCCGCGCAGCGCGGGGCCGCCCCCTTCGCAGTGCTGCTCGAAGCGCAGCGCGATCTCGGTCAGGTTCCCGCCAGCGTAGGTGACCTGATCGACGACGAACCACCCGGTGAGCATGTTGCAGCCGCGTCCCTCCCCGCCCCACGCCATGCCGCCCTTCAGGCGATTGTGGAAGGGGTAGCGGCGAAGGTCGCCATAGTACCCGGGCTTCAGTTCGGTCAGGCTGTTCATCGCCTGGAAGTCGCCGCGCCAGGATTCATTGGCGGTGACGACCACCGATAGAAGTCCCCCCGACGTGGTCACGGACAGTGCGCCACCGGGGTACGTGTACGACCTCCCTCCCGCGATGAAGTCGCCGACGTCGCTCTGCAGGTAGACGTAGTTGCCCGTCGCGGGAACCAATCCCGGGGCCGCGCGCCACAGGGTGCTCGGGGGCGGGTTCACCGGACCTGGTGGAATCGTCGGATCCGCGGCCGACCACTGGATCCTCCCGCGCAGGGCGGGAGTACTCCCCTCGCAGTGCTGCTCGAAGCGAAGCTCGAGGGCGGTGAGCTGGTCCGCCTCGTAGGTGGCGCGCTCCACCGTGAGCGACGCCGAGAGCTTGTTGCACCCACGCCCTTCTCCGGCCCAGCTCAAACCACCGGCGGCGGGATCGTGGAACGGGGAACGGCTGAGGCCGGTGAAGGTGCCGGGGACGACCTTGTTGTGCTTGCTGGGCAATATGAACTCCCCATCCCACTGCTGGTCGCCCTCCACCCGCACCGTGATCTTCCCCCCGGTCGCCTGTACGGCCAGCACCGCGTCCGACTTGGTGTAGCGGTAGGATTGCCCTCGACCCACGAAGTCGCCCGGGTCGCTGGCGATCTCCACGAAGCTGGGCGCTACCGGCGGTTCGGGAGTGCGGTCCGTCCCCGTTCCATCCTTTCCGCACGCGGCCCCCACGAGTATGGAGATGGGGATCAGCAGGCGTGCGAGGCTCGTCATCGGGCGCATTGTAACGTGTGTCGCGGGAGGTGCAGGAAAGGAAATCGAAAACAAGGAGTACTTCGGGGTGTCTGAGGCTCGGAGCTCTCGGCACGGGCGCGCGGCGCACGGATTCGGCGCGCGCAATCGTACGGCCCCGCGGCGCGTCTCCGGCTCCGCCGCGTGTTCCCCCACACGGTGCTGGTGAGCTCGCGCGCACGAAACACCTGGTGAATGCGTCAATGATCTGTCCGGATCGGGGTCCGCGCAAGCCTGAACCATCCAACGTACCAAGAAGGCGGGGATGCACAGATCCATCGTGCATCCTCACCGCACGCCCAAGGTCCAGGGGTGCGGGCCAGCGCGCAACGCTTCCGTCCGGCTGAAGCATGCAAGGTCCCGCATCCCCTGCAGTCGTGTGCCTGCGCTTGTCCGGCACGGTCTGGTACTCCGTACGGCAGACGTCCTGGACGAGTCCCGAGGTCCAGCCGGTGGTTCCAACTTTGTCCAGTCGTTTCCCCGAGCCACCAAGATTGTGCTGGTCACCTGATCCCGGACGATCCGCAGCACTGGGCGGCTCGCGTCGAGAAGGGTCGATCCGCGCGCCCCTGGAGGGGTGGTGCAGGTTCAGCTCGCACTGATCGGTGTTGCAATCCGGATTATCCGGATTGAGAGTGCAAGGATCATTGCAGTCCAGCGCCTCCGGCGCCCACAGACTGGATGCTCAGCGCGGATGTCGCAATTCCGAGCTCGTCCGCCTGTTGCCGGACCTGCGCTCGCGCACGCCCGGAGATCACCCCCACGGCGATCCGGTTGATCCTCTCGTCCAGATCCACCCAGCGGACCCCTTCGATTCCGCCCGCGACTGCCTCGATCTGGTCGCGCCAGTCGCTGAGCTCCTGCCAGCCGTGGCGCCCCTCACGGATGATGATCCTGTAGCCTGGCTTCGCGGGAATCAGCCCCACCTCCGCGGCCACCTGGGCGACGACGCCGCGCGCACGGGTACGGTGCACGTCGGCGTCCCGGACCCAGACGTTCAGGTCCCCATTCTCGTCGAAGAACCAGCCGCCGAAGTCCGGGACTTGCTGCGCGATGCGCGGACCGTGCGCCTCGGCGGATCGGTCTGGCCGCTGGCCCTGCGACTGGCCCGCCGCGCTTGCTTCGAGGACCGGGGTGGGGGGATCCGCCATGTCGCCCCGGCATGCCGTTAGTGCCGCGAGCAGCAGGGTCAACGAAAGCGGCTTCGGGGACGCGGTTTTGCGCATGAGAAACTCCTGATCGATGAAGCCCTGCGGGAAAAACACGCGCGGGGCCTGCGCGCAGAGGCCCGTCTTCGGGCGAAAAGCATGTCCGGACCATCCCCTGCCAGCAGATTGTTGGGCTGCGACCCGATTAGCGGATTGAGCCTGTCAGCGCCTCACCTGCGTAGCGTGCTGATTAGCACGCGAAGGCTTTCGATCCGCTGCTCGGCTAGTCTGATTATAGCCTCTTTCCAGTTCGGCGGTGGCGACCGGTAAGCTGGACTGCTCGGGTCGAGCCGCGCGCGGCGCACCGTGGCCTCCGACATTCCTGTCTCTGCTGCGATGTCGACGAGCGTGTGTCCGTCAGTCAGCCGGGAACTCGCTTCCTTGAAATCCATGCATTTGGACACGAACGGGTGGGCACCCAGCCGCACGGATACTAGCTTGTGTCCAGCAGGGCGAAAGAGCGAGGCTGCCCGCTCTCCCTCCAAGAAGAAATCGGCCAGCCTCACAGACGACCGACCCGACGGCCGCTCGCACCCAAACAGTAGCCCTGCCCTGCGGTCAGGGTCAAGAGCTTGGAGGTTCAGCATGGAACAGCAGCAGCACCCGCCCTCGCCGATGCGGCTCCTGGAGATCCTGACGGACAGGTTCGGCGCACTCGTAGCGGTGGCGAACTCCTCGATCAAACTCGCCCGCTACGCACCGGAAGACGAGCTGGCGATGGATCTGCTCGTCGCGGAATCGGTGCTGGAGTTCGGCACCAGCCTACGCGAGGCGAGGGATGTGGCGATGCAGTGGGCTCAGGCGCGGGGAGTGGCGCCGCTTGCGTGAGGATTACACGGCAGCCGCAGAGGCCTGCGGCTGCCGCGATGCTTGCCCAGCGGCCTGATGTGTAGGATCAGGCGCGAACCCGCATTAGCAAGATTTGGGGAATGCTAAAAACATGGACGGGGGTTCGTCGCCTGCATTCAATTGTTGGGCATCCTCGGCCGGGCAGCTATCTGCACCACACCACTGCTACTGGAATCGAAGAACTCCACAGGCACGTCCTTACTTCTTCGCCGTTTCTACAACGACGTTGAGTTTTCCCTCGATGGGTTCAGGGACGTTCGCAGCGAGAAGGCGATACTCTATACCGAAGCTACGCACATCATCGAAGGATTCGAAAGTAGCGCGAAGTGGATCGAGGATGATTGGCTGTTGGTGCTTGACCCGCTTCACGTGCCAGTCCACGTCGTAGCTACCCGTTTCCTCGATGTGCGGATACGAAACGTTGCGTTCTCGCGCCACGCCAGAGGTGCCTCGAAACAGCGACTCGTATGACGGCTGATACAAGTGAAAGCTCCTCATAGACTCCTGGAACAACTCCGATTGCGTGCGGGGCCTTACCGGTGGGCTAGGCGCTTTCGCAGGCTCGGGGACGGAATCTTTATCTACTAGCAGGAACCCGTCGGGGAAATGCAGGTGCACATCCACATCTTCGGCAGGCGCTGTTCCGCTGTTTACAATCTGAATTTCGATGTCGATTGAAAGTCTTTCGGCTATACGCCGCTCCCAATCACTACGGAGGTATTCCGCGAACGCCTCGAAATACTGGATGCGATCGCGGTTATAACGAGCGAATTCCGACTCGGGAATCCCCCCCATGATTGCGAGTGCCGCCGCGATGGTCGTTGCACCGCCTGTGGAGTTGCTCTTGGTAAGTGGGGGATACTTCCGCTCCAATTCAGCTGCTTGCTCCGCGATGAATAGCTCAGGGCTCCCGGGCGGTCGAGCCAAGTTAATACGTAGAGTGTGACTAGACTGAGTCTCCGATTTTGTGATGAATTGGAGGGCCAACTTCGGAGTTGCGGCCCGGAGTCGGTCAAGCTGGCGCCGAAGGTCTCGGTTCTCTTGTTCGACAGGATCAATTGCAGCGTGGAGCCTTAGTTCTTCAGGCAGGCTGGACACAGCAATTCCAAGTGGCCGCGCCGTGAGCTTAGGCGTGGTATCCTGCGTCACCAGCAGAACATCAAGATCGGGGTTGTCTCTGCGGAACTGCAGAATCGTAGCTATGAGTACGTCGTCGGCTCTGCTTGGATCGAGATCGTGCTCACTCAGATCAATTCGCGGGAGCTTGGGGTACGTTTCGATGCGCACTCCTTCACGGAGCTCACTCGACTGTTGCCATCCCTCGATCCGCTGGAGAATGCGTCGCGCCCGCTCTCGAATATCGCGAGAAGGATGAGAATCCTTGTGCTTATCGAGTTCACGAACGGTGATACGAGGTACGACGATCACAATGTGCCGGCTGGCGAGCAATGATAGCCAGTCGACCTCCTCCACGTGACGGTAGTGGAGATAAATCATGGTGTCTAGGAAAACTGCTGTACGTGACTCAGTCATGATTTCAGCCTTGGCGAGGGAACAATGCTTGGCCGTCTATCGCCTGCAGCGCCGTGGTGAGGCGGCTCATTTATTCAATTCATTGGCAGGGTGAGACCGCCGTGGTGGTCGGTTCGCCAAAGCATTTCGCCCCAGATGGAATACTGCCAGCGGTGCTTCGCGCTTAAATATCCGCCACAAGAGGAAACCACCATTGTGGGTACTAGCGTCGAGAGTTCTTCGCTCCAATGAGTTCCATGATGCGCACTCAACGCAATGGAGTACCACCGATGTCTACGGCGCGCGAGATCATTCGATAGTACTTCCAAGTTCTTTTCTCCTAGATCTCCTAGAAAGAGGAACCGGTTGGGCAGGTGCGCGGCAATGCACACGTGGTTCGCTACGGCAGTGAGTCTTGTAAGCGCAACACGAGTGGCGGTACGTAAGGATTGTTTCTCTCGGTCACTTCTTCCATCCTGGCAAGCCGGCTCTCGAACCTCGGCCTCTCGCTGCTCGAACGGATTGTACTCGCGCCGCTCTCCTGCCTCATCAAGGAGTTCATCGAGTAGACTATCTTCACCTCGCGCATCTTCCACGGCGTCCAAAGCGGATGATACTGCATTACGGAAAACCACAGTGTCGAGGTCACGGGGAGGCCAGAGAACCTCCAACTCGCGCTGGCCGCTCTGAATGAAGTCTCCTGCTGAAACTGGGACCGACTCCCAAGGCTGACTGTTCATGTTGCTGATCAGATTCCGTAGATCACCGGCAGGAAGTCCGGTCCTGCCGCCCAATGCACGTGCAAAAGTAGCCCAAAGAGCCCGCGCCAACTGCGGCCGCTCAGGGAAGTCTGGTAGGCGCGGGAAGTAAACGCGGCGGAGACTGAGTACACGACCGGGCGGGGCAGCGAACAGACCTGAGTAGTGGTCCCAGTGGAAGTGAGAGATTACCAAGGTCTGGGGGCGCGGGAGCGCCGAAAAGGCATGCCACGCACGCTCTGGGCTCTTCGCACCCACGTCGATTTGGAGAACATCGAACGGATGGGAAACCAAGGAGGCACAGAGGCCATGACCAACATTTGGAACGATCAACCAATCAAGCACGCTAATATCCCCGAGATATTTGGGTGTGGAGCCGCCTAACTTGTTGTTGAGTGGACAGAATTCCGCCCGACACCCAACGCTGATTACGCCCTCGCCGTTCCGGCACACGGGCGGCAGAATAAAACCTGGCGCTCGCATGGCCGAACCCGCTCATTTCCAGATAATGCCCCGCGTTCCCCACGTCAAGCAACAATGACACGACGCAATTGGATGCGCATCGAGCCGTGGTGCGGATTTTGGATATGTACGCCATCGGCCACGCGGCAGCATTGCTACGGGGCCGGTTGTGTACTGTCGAGCGACGCATCCTCAGCCGTGCGCCGTCGTCGGCAGGTGGATAGGGATGTCGGGGCTGCCCTTGAGGATGGCCTTCTTCACCTCGCCGATCGCCTTGGTGATGCCGATCTCGCGCGAGCAGGCCTCGGCGCAGTTGAAGATATGGTGCGGTAGCGCCACACGCCTATCGCCGTCTTCAAGCTGAACCGCTCGGGGTCCAGGATGAGCGACTGCGGCCATACTGAATTGACCAACAACGAAAACATACCGGCCCGCAGCATCATCCTGCGACAGTGCAACAGCTGCGTTAGGGAAAGATCAACTCCAGCACCTGATCGTAAACATCTCTCGGGAGATGTAGCTCAGGGCTCCCAGCCGCACGAAAATCAGCATTACGAGGCCTACGCGCTGTGAATGTACGATGCCAAGGTGAATCCGTAGTAACGATGACCGGCTCGGAGATCTCAGGAAACTGGTCTGCGGTGATGTCGGTGATCACACCGTCCCGCTCCAGCCATGCATGCGAGAGATACCCGCCGTCGCATTCCGATTGATGCTTCTCCCCCAAGACGTAGTAAAATTTCCCGGCACCTCTCTCCCGGAGGTAGGTGCCGAGTAGATCGGTGGCATCACCGCAACTCCCGCGAGGAAACCAAAGGAATGCGCTGGCTCTCGCCATGGGTGCTACGATGCCGAGTGCTCGACGGAAAGCCGCTGCTTCCTGATAAACATCCATGCTCATTCGCCGATATTGAAGGAAACCGGCCCCGCGGCGATGCCGCGGGGCCGGTTCGTGTTGCCGAAACGATGCGTACCTAGCCGTGCGACGTCGCGGGCTGGCGGATGGGGATGTCGCGGCTGCCCTTGAGGATCGCCTTCTTCACCTCGCCGATCGCCTTGGTGATGCGGATCTCGCGGGGGCAGGCCTCGGTGCAGTTGAAGATCGTGCGGCACCGCCACACCCCTTCTCGGTCGTTCAGAATGTCCAGCCGCTCGTTGGCGTTCGTGTCGCGCGAGTCGAAGATGAAGCGGTGCGCGTTCACGATGGCCGCCGGGCCCACGAAGTTCTCGTCGGCCCAGAAGCTGGGGCAACTGGTGGTGCAGGCCGCGCACAGGATGCACTTGGTGGTGTCGTCGAACTTTTCGCGGTCGTGCACCGACTGCAGGCGCTCGCGGCCCGTGGACGGCACCGGCGAATCGTTGATCAGGAACGGCAGCACGGAGCGGTACTGGGCGAAGAACGGCTCCATGTCCACCACCATGTCCTTGATCACGCGAAAGCCCATCAGCGGCTCGATGGTCACGTGCTCGCCCACGTCGCGGATCAGCACCTTGCACGCAAGGCGGTTCACGCCGTTGATGCGCATGGCGTCGGACCCGCAGATGCCGTGGGCGCAGCTGCGCCGGTAGGTGAGCGAGCCGTCCTCGTACCACTTCACCTGGTTCAGCGCGTCGAGCACGCGGTCCGTAGGGTCGGCCGTCACCGTGTACTCACGGTACACCGGCTTTTCGTCGACATCCGGGTTGAAGCGGTACAGGCGCAGCACAATGCGCTTGCCCGTCGCGAGCTTCGCCGCCGCCTTGCCGCCCCCGCCGGCACTCGGCTTGATCGTCTTCGGCGCCGCCATCAGTACACCCTCTCCTTGGGCTGGAACTGGGTGATGGTCACCGGCTTATAGGTGATGTCCATCTGCCCGTCGCGCTGCGTGACGAACGTGTGCTTCAGCCAGTTGGCGTCGTCGCGCGACTGGAAGTCCTCGCGCATGTGGGCGCCGCGGCTCTCGGTGCGGTTCACGGCGCTCAGCGCCGTCACCTCGGCCAGGTCCAGCAGGTTGGCCAGCTCCCACGCCTCGAGCAGGTCGGTGTTGAAGCGCGAACCCTTGTCGCTCACCGACACGCCCTTGAAGCGCTCCTTGAGCTCGCGCACCTTGGCCAGCGCGTTCGCCATTCCCTCGCCGGTGCGGTAGATGCCCACGTCGTCCTGCATCACGTCCTGCATCTCGTCGCGGATGCGGGCCGCGGGCTCGCCCCCGCCCTTTACGCCCAGCAGCCGGTCCAGCTGCTCGCGCGCGAACGCCTCCGGGTTCTTGGGCAGCGGCGGCAGGTCGGCAGTCTGGCAGAACTCGGCCATGGCCAGCCCGCCGCGGCGCCCGAACACCACCAGGTCCAGCAGCGAGTTGGTGCCCAGCCGGTTGGCGCCGTGCACGGAGACGCACGCCGTCTCGCCGGCCGCGTACATCCCGGGAAGGACGGTGTTGTTCACGTCGCGTACCACGCGGCAGTTGGCGTCCGTGGGAATGCCGCCCATGGCGTAGTGCGCCGTGGGCTGAATGGGCATGGGCTCCTTCACCGGGTCGATGCCCAGGTAGGTGCGGCAGAAGTCGGCAATGTCGGGAAGCTTGTTCTCGATCACGTCGGCGCCCAGGTGCGTGGCGTCGAGGTAGACCATCTTCTTGCCGTTGATCCCCCGCCCCTCGCGGATTTCCATGCTGATGGCGCGCGACACCACGTCGCGCGACGCCAGGTCCTTCATGGTGGGCGCGTAGCGCTCCATGAAGCGCTCACCGTGGTCGTTGCGCAGGATGCCGCCCTCGCCGCGCACGCCCTCGGTGATCAGGATTCCCAGGCGGTAGATGCCCGTGGGGTGGAACTGGTAGAACTCCATGTCTTCCAGCGGAATTCCCCGCCGGAGGGCGATGGCCACGCCGTCACCCGTGTTGGCGTGCGCGTTGGACGTAATCGACCACACCCGCCCGAAGCCGCCCGTGGCGAATTCCACGGCCTTGGCGTGAAAGATGTGAAGGTCGCCCGTCGCCACCTCGTACGCGATGCACCCGCAGCAGCGCCCGTCGTCGGCCAGGATCACGTCCATCACCTGGAACTCGTCGAAGAACTCTACACCGCCCTTGATGCAGTTCTGATAGAGCGTCTGCAGGATCATGTGCCCCGTGCGGTCGGCCGCGTAGCAGCTGCGGCGCACCGGGCCCTGTCCGAAGTGGTGCGTGTGCCCGCCGAAGGGGCGCTGGGCGATCTTGCCGTCCGGGGTGCGGCTGAACGGGAGCCCCATGTGCTCCAGCTCGATGATCACCGGAATGGCCTCCTCGCACATCGCCGCGATGGCGTCCTGGTCACCCAGGTAGTCGGAGCCCTTCACGGTGTCGAAGGCGTGCCACTCCGGGTGGTCCTCTTCCAGGTTGGCCAGCGCGGCGCACACCCCGCCCTGCGCGGCGCCCGTGTGGGACCTCGTCGGATACAGCTTGCTGATGACGGCCGTGCGCAGCCCCGGGGTGCGCGACAGGTAGATGGCCGACATCATTCCCGCGCCGCCGCCACCCACCACCAGCGCGTCGTACGTGTGAGTGTGGATCATCGGCGCGCCGCGGCGGAAAAGTCGTAGGTCATCAGGGCGAAGATTCCCCAGGCCAGGGACAGCAGGACCACGCCGTACACCACCGCCTTTACGATCTTTCGTGGCTGCGGCTTGCGGACGTAGTCCTCGATGGAGTAGCGCGCGCCGTTCAGCCCGTGCAGCAGGGCGAAGGCGGCCAGCGCCACGTTGTAAAGGCGCCACAGCGGCTGGTTCCAGCGCTCCAGCACCAGGTCGGCGCTCAGGTGCTCCACCCCCACCACGATGTTCCACCAGTACAGGTGGTACAGCGCCATGAAGAGCAGGAGAATCCCCGAGATGCGCATGAACACCCAGCTGTACAGCTCGAACTTGCCCTTCTTCTGCATCAAAGGCTGGTCGTAGCCGCCCCCCGGGCGCGGTGCGCCGCGCCCGCCCTCCGCCGGCACCTCGTCGATCACGGTGCTCATCGCGGCGCCTCCATGCTCACCGGCGCCACGGCGGGCGCGGCCTGCGCCTCGTATCCCCCGCCCTGCTGCATCTGCCGCTGGCGGTGCCGCTCGGCGCCCGGCTCCTCACGCAGGCCGAACAGGGGCGCCAGCATGATGTAGGCGACGGGGATGATGAACAGCGCCGTCAGCCCCAGCGCGCCGAAGGCCAGGCGCCGCTGGTGGAGCATGGCGATGGGCCAGAAGTCCTGGAGGATGATGCGCGTGCCGTTCAGCGCGTGGTACAGGACGGAGAAGAAGATGATGAGCTCCGCCACCCGGAAGAGCGGGCTGCGGTAGATGTCGAGGGTGTGGTCGTAGAAGTCCGGCCAGTACACCACCGCCGCCGTGTCGGCGACGTGCACGATCAGGAACGCCAGGATGCCCAGCCCCGTCACGCGGTGCAGGAGCCAGGTCCACATCCCGGTGCTCCCCTTGTAGCGGAGCCCCTGGGCCAGGGAGCGGTTCCGGAAGTCGGTTGCCATGTGCAGGTACTCCGTATCGGGTTCCCAACGGCCGCCGCGCCGCGCCCCCGGAGGAAGCGCGGCGCGGCGGCGCGCGGTGGATCAGACCTTGGCGCCCAGCACGCGCATGGGCTCGCGAACGGCCTCGGCGCTCTTTTCCAGCGCGGCGCGCTCGTCGTCGGTCAGCGTCACCTCCAGCACCTGCTCCAGCCCGGTGCGGCCCAGCTTGCAGGGCACGCCCAGGAACAGGCCGCTCATCCCGTACTCGCCCTGCAGGAACGCCGCGCAGGGAAGGATGCGCTTCTTGTCCTTGACGATGGCCTCGGCCATCTGCACCGCGCCGCTCGACGGGGCGTAGTAGGCGCTCCCCGTCTTCAGGTACTTCACGATCTCGGCGCCGCCGTTGCGGGCGCGGTCCACGATGGCGTCCAGCTTCTCGCGGTCGATCAGCTGCGTGATGGGAATGCCGCTCACCGTCGTGTAGCTGATCAGCGGCACCATGGTGTCGCCGTGGCCGCCCAGCACCATCGCCTGGATGTCCTCGACGCTGACGTCGATCGCCTCCGCCAGGAACGAGCGGTAGCGCGCCGTATCCAGCACGCCCGCCATGCCGATGATGCGCTCGCGGGGAAACCCGGACGCTTCCATGGCCACGTAGCACATCACGTCCAGCGGGTTGCTGACCATGATGATGATGGCGTCGGGCGACACGCGGGCGATGTTCTCGCAGACCGAGCGGACGATGCCGGCGTTGGTGTTCAGCAGGTCGTCGCGGCTCATCCCCGGCTTGCGGGCGATGCCGGCGGTGACGATGTAGATGCCCGACCCGGCCGACTCCTCGTAGCCGTTGCTGCCCGTCACGCGGGTGTCGAAGAGCTCGATGGGGGCACTCTCCCACTGGTCGAGCCCCTTGCCCTGCGGAATGCCCTCGGCGATGTCGATGAGCACCACGTGGCGCGCGAGCTCCTTTTCGGCGACGCGCTGGGCGGCGGTGGCGCCCACGTTGCCGGCGCCGACGACGGTGATCTTGTCTATCATGTCCAGGCCAGAGTACGAGTTTTGGGGGCCGCCCCGCGACGGATCGTCCATGCCGGGCCGGCTGTGGCGGCAACATAGATGGCGCCCGTGGGCGTGTCAACGCGACTCCCGGGCCATGGCTCTTGCCTGTTCCGGCGTTTGTGCGCACCTTCCTTTTCTGCGCCGTTCCGGGCACCACGCCCGCCCCCCTGCTGGACCCCCTCCCCGTCGTCGCCATGGCCATTCGAGAAGGTCGCTGGGATTGCACCAGCTGTGGCTCCCGCGCCATCTACGGCCGCCACGTGGACTGCCCCGGCTGCGGCAGGCCGCGCCCGGCCGGCACCCGGTTCTACCTTGCCGACGGCGCCCCCGCCATCACCGACCCCGCGCGGCTGGCCGAGGCCCGGTCCGGCCCGGACTGGGCCTGCACGCAGTGCGCCGCCACCAACCGTGCGGGACTGACGTCGTGCGGGGGATGCGGCGCGCCGCGGGCGGATGCGACCGCGTCCCCGCTCGTCCCGCGGGGCACTCCGTCCGCCCCCTCGCCCCCGCGTCTGCGCGCCCAAGGATCCGGGTGGTGGCGCCCCGGGCTGCGCGCGTTGGTCGTGGCCGCGGGGGTCCTGGTTTGGTTCGTGGCCGCGGTCGCCGACGAGTGGAAGCCGCGGCAGCGCCCGCCCGAGCTGATTCCCGCCGTGGTGGAGTCCGTGGCGTGGGAGCACGGGGTGGTGGTGGAGGAACGGCGGCTGGTGCCGGACTCCGGCCGCACGCTGGCGGACAGCGCCGTGGAGGTCGACACGGCGCGGGTGGTGGATGGGCAGACGCAGGAGCTGGAGCGGTACGAAATGGTGTCGCGCCAGGTGCCCCGGTATTCGGAGGTCGTGGTCGGCCACCGGAACGAGCAGCGCTGGGTGGAGGACGGAGGCGAGCACGTCACCTCCACGACCGTGTGCGGCACGCGCGACCTGGGGAACGGCTACTTCGAGGACAAGGAGTGCATGGACACCAGGTACGTGCCCAGCCGCCGCCGCGAGACGGTGCGGGTGCCGGTCACGCGCACGGACACCACGTACGAGACCGTCAGCGAACGCCAGCCGGTGTACCGCACCGTGCCGGTGTACGTCCCCTTCTACCGCTACCGCCGCGTGGAGTGGGTGCCGGTGGATACGGTGCGCGCCGCCGGCGGCACCGCGCGACCCTCCTGGCCCTCCGTCGCGCTCGCGCCCGGCCGCCGCGAGGGCTCCCGGACGTCGAACTACTCCCTGACCGCGCGAGACTCCTCCGGCCGCGTGCACCGGGCGTGGGTGGCGCCCGGCGACCCCTGGCCCCCGTACCGGACCGGCCAGGGAATCGCCATCACCCCCGCGACGGACGGCCTGATGGCCACGCCCCATCCCGCGGACGACCTGCCCGCCTGCCGCCGCTGGCGCCGCGGGAAGGGGGATCCCCCGCCGCCCCGCCTGGGCTGCACGCGAAACCAGTAGCCGGCCGCGCCGCGCAGCCCCGCGGCGCTCCCCGCCGGCACTCCCCCGCGAGAGCCAAATTCATTAGTTTACAACCCGCTGCCCCGCCGCCGTTTGCGGCACCCGGAACCCCGGGGCGGGGCGCGGGTTCAATCATTCGTGACACCTTCGCCGGCGGGAGCATCTCGGCGGCGTTTTTCTCTTTCAGCAGTTTCGGCGGCATGTCGTCACTCGGCGAAAAACACACCTCCAAGCAGCCGGCCGGCTCCGCGGGCACCGCCACGGGCAAGCCGGCCCCGGGCGGCGTCTCTCCCCGCGTTCCCGCCTGGCTGATGCGGGCGGGCATCGGCATGGCCGTGCTGGTGCTCGCCGCCGTCGCCGTCTGGGCCTGGTGGGCCGTGCGCGCGCCGGAGCTGCCGCGCATCGCCTACACCGAGCTGCTCAGCGCCGTCACGCAGAAGAAGGTGTCGGCCCTCACCGTGCGCCCCGGCGACGTGATCCTGGGCGAGTGGGCCGGCGCGGCGGGCGGGGCCAACGGCGCCAAGCCCGACTTCGCCGTGGCCTTCCCGGTGGAGGAGATCGACGGGCTGGCCGCGCGCGCCGAGGCCGCGGGGGTCGAGCTCACCCTCGCCTCCCCGCCCACCCGCGCCACGCCCGAGAGCGTGCTGCGCGGGCTGCTGACGCTGGCGCTCCTGGTGGGCGCGGGATGGTTCCTGTTCCGCCAGTTCCACCAGGGCGCCGGCGAGGAGCTGGGCGGCACCGGCGCGTCGGACGTGACGTTCGACGACGTGGCGGGCACGCAGGGCGCGGCCGACGAGCTGCGCGAGATGGTGGACTTCCTTCGCGCCCCCGAGCGCTTCGCCCGGCTGGGCGCGCGGATCCCCAAGGGCGCGCTCCTGGTGGGGCCGCCGGGGACGGGCAAGACGCTGCTGGCGCGTGCCGTGGCGGGCGAGGCGGGCGTGCCCTTCTTTTCCATCTCCGGCTCCGAAGTCACCGGCTTCCTGGTGGGCATGGGCGCGCACCGCATCAAGACGCTGTTCAAGCGGGCGCGGAAGAAGGGTGGGGTGATCTTCATCGACGAGATCGACGCGCTGGGCGGCAAGCGCGGGCGCAACCGCAGCCACAACGAGGACGACCGCACGCTCAACCAGCTGCTGGTGGAGATGGACGGCTTCGACCCGCTGGCGGGCGTGGTCGTCATCGCCGCCACGAACCGACCGGACGACCTGGACGAGGCGCTGAAGCGTCCCGGCCGCTTCGACCGCATGATCACCGTCAGCCCGCCCACCTCCGGCGGGCGCGAGGAGATCCTGAAGCTCCACGTCGGACGGCGCGGCATTCCCCTCCATGAGGAAGTGGACCTGGGGCGCCTGGCGCGGCTGACCCCCGGGTCAACCGGCGCCGAGCTGGCCAACCTGCTGAACGAAGCGGCCATCGCCGCCGCGCGCGAGCAGGAGCCTTCCGTCCGTTGGGCGCACGTGGACGCCGCGCGCGACCGGCTGCTGCTGGGCAAGGAGCGCAAGGGATTCCGCGCGATGGACCAGGAGCGGTGCACGGTGGCGTACCACGAGGCCGGCCACGCCCTGGTGGGCGTGCTGTGCGCCCCCGAGGACGGGCTTCACAAGGTGACCATCCAGCCGCGCGGGCAGGCCATGGGCGTCGCCTACTTCTCGCCCTCCGACGACCGCTTCCTGTACCGGCGCAGCTACCTGGAGGCGCTGATCATGAAGGGGCTGGCGGGGCGCGCGGCCGAGGAGCTGGTGTTCGGCCCGCTGGCCATCACCAGCGGCGCGCAGAACGACCTTCAGCAGGTGAACGGCATCGCACGCAAGATGGTGTACCAGCTGGGGATGGGCGACGACACCGGCCTGCTCGTCCACGACGGCGAGGCGGGAAGCCTCAGCCCCGAAGCCCACGCGCGGATGGACCGCGAGGTCAAGGGAATCCTGGAGCGGCTGTACGCCCGCACCCGCGAGGTCGTCCAGGCCAATCGCGAGCCGCTGGCCGCGCTGGCCGTGGCCCTGCTGGAGCGCGAGACCATCGAGGGCGACGAAGCGGTGGAGATCATGGAAGAGGCCGGCACCACGCGCCCCGCCTGGCTGGCCGACGCCCTCGCCGCTCCCCTTGCCCCGGCGAGGACGGCCTCGGCGGCCTGACGCACGGCGGATCACCCATCCCGGCCCAGCGGAGAACGGGTCCTCTCGCCTACGCGAGGGGACCCGTCCTGGTAAGGGGATTCGATGCAACGGCAGCCAGCCGGCTTCGGCACGATCCCCGCAATCCTGCCGGAGATCCATCCAGCGTAGACCCTCGTGCCGGCGAGTGCGCCCGGCGGTCGCGCGATACCCGCTGATCGACCGGAGGAGAACCCCGCCGTGCATCCCCCGCTGACAGACGTAGAAGTGCGTATCCTCGGCTCGCTCCTGGAGAAGGAGGTCACGACGCCCGACAACTACCCGCTATCCCTGAACGCCCTCCTGGCGGCGTGCAACCAGACGACCAACCGCGAACCCGTGATGCGGCTGGACGAGGACGCGCTGGTCCCGGCGACGGTCGCCCTCCGCCGCCGGGGGCTGCTGCGGCAGATTCAGCGGGCGGGTTCGCGGGTGACCAAGTTCGAGCACCGGCTGGACGAAGAGCTGAGGCTCGTACGGCCCGAGCTCGCCGTGCTGGGCGTGCTCATGCTGCGCGGGCCGCAGACGCCGGGGGAGCTGTACGCGCGCACCGAGCGGCTGCACCCGTTCGCCGACCTGGCCGACCTCGAGAACCTGCTGGACTCGCTGATCGCGCGGGAGCCGGAGCCCCTCGTCGCGCGCCTCGCCCGACGCCCGGGGCAGAAGGAGGTCCGCTACGCGCACCTTCTCGCCGGCGAGCCGGCGCAGGCCGAGGGGTCCGCGGCGGAGGAAGAGCGGCCCGTCTCCACCCGCCGTGCCGGTCCGGAGGACGACCGGGTCGCCGCGCTGGAGCGTACCGTCGAAGAACTCCGTGCCGAGGTCGCGGCGCTGCGAGCCGACCTCGACGCGTTTCGCTCCCAATTCCAGTAAGCACCACCCGTGAAGACGAACCCGACCGCCACCGCGGATGAGATCGCCGCGCGCCTCCAGGCGCTGGGCGATCCCGAGCATGCGCGGTTCGTCGCAGGCTACTTCCGCACCGGGCCGGGCGAGTACGCGGAGGGCGACCGGTTTCTCGGCATTCGCGTGCCCGTGCTGCGCGGGCTGGTCCGCGAGTACCGCGGCCTGCCGCTGGAGCGCACGGCGGAGCTGCTGCGCTCCCCCTGGCACGAGGCGCGGCTGCTCGCCTGCCTGCTGCTCGCGGACGCCTACCCCCGCGGCGGCGAGGATACGCGCGAGGCCATCTACCGGCTGTACCTGGCGAACACCGAGTACATCAATAACTGGGACCTGGTGTATTCGTCCGCGCCGCACGTGGTCGGCGCGCACCTGCAGGCGGGGGACCGCACGGTGCTGGAGGAGCTGGCGCGGTCCGACTCGCTGTGGGAGCGGCGGATCGCCATCCTCGCAACGCAGCACTTCACCCGCCATGACGATTTCGGCACCACGCTGCGGATCGCGGGGATGCTGGTGGACGACCGGCACGACCTGATCCACAAGGCCGTCGGATGGATGCTGCGCGAGGTGGGCAACCGCGACCGCGCCACCGAAGAGACCTTCCTCCGCCGGCACCACCGCACCATGCCCCGGACGATGCTGCGCTACGCCATCGAGAGGTTTCCCCCCGAGCTGCGCGCGGTCTACCTGCGACGGGAGCCGAGCCCGTGATCGCGTCGGCGGAGGCGCATCCACTCACCCCGGGCCCCTGGCCATGATGTACCTGCTGCTCTGGGCCGCCCTCCTGGCGGCCGCTCCCGCCGCCGCCCAGGCGCAGGACGAACCGCGCCCGCTCACCAGCGGCTCACCCGTCACGCTGTACCTGCGCGACGGGCAAGAAGCGGGGGTTCCCGGCATCATCGTCGCCGCGCGGGGCGACACGCTGCGGATCGTCTCGCCCGGAATGGGGCTGGCGCAGGTGCCGGCGGGCTCCATCGCGCGCCTGGAGGTGCCAGGCTCGCCGCGGGGCAGGCTGTTCAGGTACGCCTTCCTGGTCGTGGGGGTCAGCGCCGGGGCCGGGCTGGGCTCCGTGGCGGGAGACGAGGAGTTCGTGCCCACGTTCATGACCACGCTGATCTTTCTCTCGACCGTGGGCGGCGTGATGTACGCGCGCGAGGGGCCGCCGCGTGCGCCCGAGCCGCTGGACGTTTCGCGGGGCCTTCCCGGCGGCACGGTGCAGCCTGGCCGGGGGGCCGTGGTGCGCTTCGCCACCGCCGGCCGTCCCCTCACCCGGGCACGCCTGACGGACTTCGACACCGATTCCCTCTCCCTGCGCGGCGGGGATGCACCGCCGCGCCTGTCGCGGGCGGAGCTCACCCGCCTGCAGGTGAGCCTGGGCCCGGACCGCGCCCGCGGAAGGCGCATCGGCGGCGCGGTAGGGGCCGTCGGCGGGGGGCTGCTGCTCGGCGGGGTCCTGGCCTCGCGGGGCGGCTGGGGGGTGCTCGTGGCTCCCGCCGGAGCGGGTGTCGGTGCCCTGTTCGGCGGCGCGGTGGGAGTGGGCGCGGGCCACGTCTTTGCCCCGCCCGCCTGGTCCAACGTTCCGATCCCCCGCGCACCCTAGCGGATCGCTGCCCGGCAGGTGCGCAGAGCCAGCCCCGCGGCGCCACTCTCCGGGTCGTGCCGATCAGCGGGTGGCCCCAATTCCCGCGGGGCTTGCCCGGACGCACAGCGCGTCCAGCGCCTCGCGCTCGGTCCCGTACGCGCGGAAGGGCTCGGAAACGTGCCGTGCCAGCGACTGGGCCAGGCCGCCCTACCGCACCTCAATCGGGTATTCAGCGGCGCGCCACCGGACCGGGGGGTAGCCGAGGGTGTTGCCGCGGGCGACTCCCAAACCCAGTAGCCGGGCAGGCACTCCTCAGCCTCCGTCGCCCCGCAGAACCGGAGCTGCGGCCGGGGTAAACACACAAGTCACGACGAGTGACTCACCCGGGTGGACACGCTCATCAGACTCCAATCGCGGCGTGCAACAGGCGCGCGGCACAAAGGCCGCCGGACCGCCACCGACAATTCCTATCTACGTTCGCATCGCTCCACTCACGTTCACGGGACCCCAGGAACTCCGGCTGAACATCGGTGAGTAGTCTGCGCGGGTGGTCGCGGATCAGCGGGTGGCATGCTTCACGCCTGAGCCGCTGCCCCCGACTTCTGGACAGTGGCAGCGCAGCAGCGACGGCACGCTTACAATTGCTGCGCCATCCCTCCGTGACGCCACGAGGCCGGCCGCGCCAAGCCTTCAGGGCGGACGTGGCCAACCCCCCGGTATACAGGCGGAGAAACGCAACACAGCCTGAACTCATTTGAACATCGCTGCTCTGCGCTCGCGAAGACGAGCGATCCAGCCAACGTTCCGGCGAAGTTCCCACGTGCGTTGGGTTGCCAAACGAAATTCCTTCCGTTCAAATCGATAGGACTCTATAATATAGGTGAATGCGGCTTTAAATGGGCGTCGTTTGATAGGAGACCCTGCCATGGTACAACTTCACGAAACCGGCACGGAGCCGTGGAAATCGGCGATCTCGCGCGGCCGGCCAGAAGACCTACTTCTTTCCCACGACGATCCCATCACGCATCCTCGTGCAGACCACTACCAGCGCGACGAGTTTGCCGGGCGGGTCGTTGAACGTATCCGGGGGCGCACAGGTAAGGGCAGCGTGGTCTTGGGTCTGTACGGAGCTTGGGGCGATGGCAAGACTACTGTCCTGAATTTTATTGAGCACCGGCTCCGACAAAGGCCCGAGATGGTCGTGGTGCGATTCAATCCGTGGCGGTTCAATGGTGAAGAGGCGCTGCTGAGGAGCTTCTTCGAGCACTTTGCGCAGCAACTGGATCCGCCGTACCGCAGTCGACTGCGCAGGAGCTTCGCACGCGTTCTAGAGTTCCTCTCTCTCCTTGTCACCGCAGTGTTCGGTAGCGCGGCCGGGGGTGGCGGCCTGGAAATAAGCCCAGGGCACGCTCTTCGACGCTTCTCACGCCGGCTTTCAGCGCCGGACCTAGACCGTGAAAAGCGTCGCATCGATGCAGCCCTTGAGAGCCGTGGCCAGCACGTGGTAGTCCTGATGGATGACCTTGACAGGCTGGAAAAGGCAGAGATCCGCGCCGTCTTCCGGCTGGTGAAGCTGACTGCAGACTTTCACCATACCACCTTTGTCCTGGCCTTTGACCCGCGCCTGGTGTCACGAGCCTTGGGCAAGGCGTACGATTCACGCCACGCGGGCACGCGCTTCTTGGAAAAAATTGTCCAGGTGCCGCTGCACCTGCCGGCGATGAACCGCAAGCGGCTACAGAAGCACTGCTTGGCCGCGATCCACCGCGCATTGGGGGACGCAGGAACGCAACTCTCCCCCGCTGAGGCCGCAGAACTGGAGGAAAAGGCGCGGCAGGGCTTTGGCTCCGCCTTGTCCAATCCGCGCATCGCTCACCGCTTCCTGAACTTGGTTAAGTTCTCAGTCCCCGCGCTGCACGGCGAGGTGAACACGGTTGACCAAGTGCTCGTGGAGGGGATGCGGATCTGCTATCCATCCATCTACGACGCCGTCAGGACCTCGCGCGAGTTCCTGATCGAACTCCCGGACGTGGCGGGAGTCAGTGAAATAGACCGCCAGAGCCGCCGATTCGAGGCTGGGATCGGGATTCGGTTGCGTGCGCTCGCCCCGGCAGAGCGCGAGGAGGCGGAGTGGCTACTACGCACGCTGTTCCCGCAGTTGAGCGCCTTGGCACGAGGCGAGCTCCCCGCATCCGACCAGCCACGATGGATCCGGGAACAGCGAGTATGCTGTGAACCGTACTTTGACCGCTGCTTTACTTACACCCTGCTCCCTGGTGACATCAGCGACCAAGACATTAAAGAATTGGTAGGGCTGGCTTATGAGCACGCGGCCGAGGCCTTGGGCCCGCGTTTAACCACGGTGCTGGCGAGCGTGGGGTCTCGCGAGTTCCACGCGCGGCTTATGCGCCACCACCTACCCGGGCAGGCGGCATCGCAGATTGCCCGGGCAATCGCGACCCACGCCGGAGCAGCGTGCGGCGCTGATCCTGGTACCCCAGCTCTGTTCAGCGCCCTCATCGCCCGAGTGCACCAGACAGGGCGAACGAACTTCGCCGCCGATTTGGCACGCTTCGCGGAGCCGTTCTCCATGGGGGCTGCCGTGTTCCGGGCCATGCGCCTGCTCTCAGATGACTCCGGCCATCACGACGCGATCGGGCGGGTGTTGGCGCAACGCGCACAGGACCGGCTGGAAGGTACGCTCCACCCGCCAGCGGATGCCCCACTGCAGTACCTGCTGTGGGCTCGCTACGGCGACCGTGAACGCGCAAAGAGCTGGTTGAGCGAGGTGGTGCTGAGCCATCCGCACATTGCGGTGGCCCTGCCGGCCCAAGTGGTGGAGTGGACGGCCGAACCCGGCCAGGCGAACGGCTTCGGCGCCGAGGACTACCAGCACCTTCACGAGATCAGTGAGCCCGGCGTGGTGCATCAAGCCATCTCAATGTGGGCCCAGACGGAAGACGGCCGGATGGTGCTCGGATTCCCTGGCGGCAAGGGTGATCTGCTCCGCGCCTTTGCCCAGTTACATGGGCAGTGGATGACGGCAAGAGACGCGCGCGGCGAAGCTTCACGCGAACAGCCCTCCGCTCGTGAAGAGGGTTCGGATACGCGCCCGCAGGAGGACGCGTATGCGCGCGAGGTGGCGGGCGCGGTGCCAGCCCCGCCGCGCTACGCGGAAGGGGAGGGCCCGCCCGTGGAGCCGGGCTCCGATGGCGGCAGCAAAATGGGTTGAGCCGCGCGGTCAGCCTGGGAAGGGGCAGTAGGAATCATCCGGCGCTCCCGCTAAACAGGTCAGTGTTTCTGAGGACCAGGAAGGCCAAGAGGAGCAGCACCGCTAGAATAACAATGGCAATCACCACCGTTGGGGAGCTGCTGCTGGCCGTGACCGCAGGAGGAGGGGGCGCGGGAGGGGCCGCAGACGGCGGGGCTAACCGGGTCGGGGAAGGAGCCGGACGCGCCACCGGGAGAGCCGGGGGTGTGCTGAAGAACTCGTCCCACTGCGCCAGTGCGGGCCTAGACGCCTGCACGGGCTGAGCAGGCTTCGCGGACTGTACGGGTACGAGCCCTGGTTGGGCAAAGAACTGGTTCCAGTCGATGGTGATGATGTCGGCCGTTCCCGAGGCCGCCGTAGCGGACCGCGGCGGCGGGGGCTGCAGGAAGTCCGAGGGAAACGGGTCCGGAGGCGCAGCGGTGCCGGCGCGTGAGGCTGCCGCGCGCGGAACCAAGAAATCGGCCGGGAACGCGGGCGAGGCCACCACGTCCGCGAGCACTTCCTCCAGCGGCTGCAGCCGCGATACATCAGGCTCGCGACACCAAGCCGCCAAGAGCTTGGAAAGCGGCACCACGCTCCCAGACATAAACTGTAATTTCTGGAGAGCCGCGGACTTGTTCGGCGCCGCAAAATCGTGCTCGGTGAAGAGCAATTGTTTGTCACGCGCGGGATCCCAGAGGGAGGGATTCCCCGCGTAGGCCAGCAACGACAAGTAGATCACCAATTCCGAGAAGTAGTCAGCGCACTGGCTGGCCACGCGCAGCGCATTGCGCCGAGGGTGCTGGTAGTTGCTCACCCCGATGATCTGGTCCGGATATCCCTGCAGCGAAGGTACGTACACGCTATCGTAGTCGATAAGGCGCAGCCGCGTGCCGCCCGGCGCGCCCGCCGTCTGCACTATGATGTTCTCGTCCTGTAAGTCGCCATGCGAGATCTGCCGCGCGTGCAGGTCGGCGACCATTTCCCGAAACGATTCCGCCACCGTATGCATCGCGGTGGGGTTGCCCACATTCTGTGCGATGAAGTCGCGTAGGCGCAACCCGTGCGCCCACTCCATCCATAGAACGGGAAAGCACTCGTTCTTGGAGACGAGCGCATTTTCGAGGTACTCAAATTCCACGAAGTACGGCAGCGGGTTGGCGCGGAAATGGGCGCTGATGTGCCGATACCGCTCGCGCGCGTCGCCTACATCCGCCGTCCAGCAGCGCAGTGCATACGTGCGGCCGCCCAGATCGACCGCGTACACCCTCGAATACCCCCCGCTATAGGCTACCAGCTTGCCCCCTGTCGATCGACGCGGTATGCAGTGAAGCAACCGCTGCTCGCGAGCAAAGCGGGGCAGGTGCTCGACAGCGATGTTGTAGTCTTGGAGGGATGGATAAATACGCGGCGCCATTGCTCAGTCCTTCTCGGTATGTCGGCGGCTCGTTGCCATCAAAGCCGCACGAAGCTGCGCAGCCGCACATGGTACCATTTGTCGCGCTCCCCCAGCTTCTCCAGCCGGGCTCCTGGCTGCAGCGTTCCCAAGGAGCGCCCCAGGCTTGTTGACGGATCCTCGCGCAACCGCACGGCAGTAGTGATCTCCACGCTGTCCTTTCCCAGCGAATCCGCCCTTGCGACCCACCCCTCCAACGTGATCTCGGCCCACCCATTCTTAACGGAGCGCGGGTGAGCAGCCAAGCTGTCATTCCCTACTTTGAAGATCCCGGTCTTCTCCCCCGGCGCGGAGAACAACATGGTTCCGGGTACGAGACGCGGGGGATTGGAGGGCCGCTCTAAGTCAGTATCCTGAACCGGGTCATTGTCCGCGTGGTCGGCGCGCGACCTTACGCGCGGCTGTTCCTGATCCTGCTCGCGAGCCTGCTCCAGCAAGTATACGTTGCTGGCCAAACTCAAGCCGAGAGCGACGAGCACCCGCTTGTAGGTGAACCGCAGTAGCCACCGCCAAGCTAGGCGCCTGAGCCACACGCGCATGAACGCGCCCCAGCGCGATCGTGGCCAGATTAGGCGCGCATGGTCGCCATGCGCCCCTGCAGATTCGAACTCCCCCTGCCCTCCGTCAGCGACCGAGTCGGTTTTCTCCGAGTGTGCGGTCGGCGGCGTTCGGAGCGAACCTTGGATCTCCGTCCACTCATCCCGAACGGCGGCGGCGGCGAAATGCGAGTGGATCGCTGGCAGCGTTGCGGGGACCTCGGCGGTCTGACCCCCCAGCAGGTCCGCTCCAGGCCGGGTGGCGAGCCAGTCGTCCGAGAAGCCGCCCACCTCATGCCTTGCGACGGCCACCTCGCCCGCCAAGTCGGGGCTAGCGGTTGGAATGGGCGGAGGTACTGCCTGCTCGAGCGGATGAAGGCCTGGCTGCCGATCACCGACAGAGATCACCATCAAGGTGATGTCGTCGTCTTCCAGGTACAGCGGGCTGACACCGCCGCCCGCCGCGCGATAGTCGCGGGCGCGAGCCAGCCGGGATTCGAACAATGCGTCGTTCTCGTCCGCCATCCACTCCAGCACCATCCGGCGCACGTCCCTGCCGCCTTCGTGTTGCACCAGCAGGTACTTGGCCAAGGCGTCGGTGGCAAGCACTAGCAGATCGCCCGGGGCCGCGACGCCATAGCGCACCGAGGGAACGCGCTCGCGGCTCGGGTCCGAAACGCTAAGCAGCGCAAGGGGGTGGCTGTCGAACTGAACCGACTGGGACACCGGGTGGGACACGACAGTGCGGCCGAAGAAGTGCAGGATGCAAGTATCGCCCAGCGTGGTGCTCTCCCATCGCACTTCCTGTAGCGTGGGGGTGAGCACCAACCCGGCTAGCGTGGCCGCGGCGGGATGTCGTTGCACGAGGCGGTTGTGAAGCAGCAGTCGATTCGGAGAGCGCTCGATCCGTTCCCGCACCTGCCCCAACCACTGCCTGCGTGGGCCATCTAGCCAGCGTTGCCACTCCGCTGCGGTGGTGGGCAGGCGCGCCGCGCCGTTCTCACCCCCGCAGAAGGCGCGCACCAGCAGCCATGCCCATTCGCGCGGAAAGAGCGACCGCGCCGCACCGTCTGATACGGCTACGCGCATCTCCGCGGGGTTCACCCACCACGCGTCTTGGCAGTCATGCGGGCTTTCCCCGGCCTTGGCTGCCAACCGAACGCCGAAGTACAGGGACACGGCGCCAGCGTGTGATCGCCCGCGATCCCGGGGTTCCGCCTGTGAACGGCCAACCACGCTCAGCATATTCCGGGCTCCTGCCGATGGGGGTTCAGCGCATTGCGGAAGAGCCGAACGTGAGCAACTTGATGAGGGTTTCAGGGCCCGCGTTAAAAACGTACGCGCGCGCGCCGGTCTGCGGCGAGAATCCGACCTTCTCCGCCTCCCCCATCAGCGTGTCGGGGAGTGGGCTGGAGATGTCGAAAAGGAAGTTGGCGTATTTGTCGGGCAACTGCGTGGGCGAGTGGGGCAGGCGGGCCTCCACGGAGTGCTTGCTGGAGATGTGCGCGTTAAACAGCAGCAGGTTGCCGTCGCTGGTGCGCAGTTGCATGAGCCGCCTCGCCTGCGCCCGCGCGGCGTCCATATCGTTCGGCTCGCCGTCGGTGATGTTGATCACCACCGGGGGAAAGGAGTCCGGGTGCGCCGGGATCCATGACTTGAGCAGTAGATCGTGCGCAACGCCGAACGCCTCGGCCATCGGCGTGCCGTTCTCGGAGACCGGATCTACCCACACTGGCATCTCGATTTGGATCTCCACCAGCCCGCCGGCCCCGTCGCCGATCTTTTTCTGCAGTTGCTCCACCCGCTTGGGCTGGGCCGCTAACTCCGAAATCATCCCTGCAGCAATGGGCACTACGCGCGCACCGTAGCCGATCACGCCCACCATGCATCGATCCTTGATGTACTCGCCTGCCTGGCTAGCTTCCTGGATCTCGTATATCACCCGGTTAACCGCGAGGGCGGCCGCCGCCGACTTCGGCCCATGCCCCTGGAAATCATCACTCATGGAGCCAGACTGATCCACAAGTAATAGAATCACACCGGGATTGTTGGCACCAATCTTCTGGGTGTACGCCATTCGTGGGCTCCATCGGTAAAAAAGGGATGAACGATGAAGATGCGGCCTAACAGAAACCTGACCCGGACAGATAAGGGTATGCAGACGGCCATGC
This sequence comes from Longimicrobium sp., assembly GCF_036399935.1. Lineage (GTDB taxonomy): Bacteria > Gemmatimonadota > Gemmatimonadetes > Longimicrobiales > Longimicrobiaceae > Longimicrobium. The sequence continues at coordinate 69,240 of NZ_DASWMD010000007.1, read as the reverse complement.
CTTGTCGCTACAACTCCGGGTGGCGGATCGCCGAAGGACAGCTCGGTCCCTCGATAATATGTGGCCGGTATAGTTACGTCACAAGACTCTTGCACGAGCGCTGATTGTACTAATTGGCATTCGCAGCGAGAATGAGCCGTCGGTGGTGGGCCATTCGGTGTTGTGAGTGAGCAGCAGGAAGGAAATTTCATCAAGAGTCGAATACAGGTGCGTTACCCTCAGCCGTGCGTACGTTCGCTAACTAAATTGCGCAGGCACGGGTATGACCTTGTGATCATCCGCACCATCGGCTGGTCCGCAGCGGCAGGTATGTGCTTGGTGGAGACGCTGGATGGGGAGTTCCCCAACCTTTTTGATGATAAATTCGTGGAAATGCGGGATGCGCGCCGAGGCGAAGCGAACGGATTCGTTTCGCCCCGCCGTTTCGATTTATCACCCTCTACGTCGCCGCTCTCTGCAGGCCCTCGTCCCGCCCCGGCATTCCCTTTCCCCAACGAGTTGTCCATAATCAACGTTCGCAACGCCTCGGCGGCATCCCCGCCAGGGTGCAGCCATCCGCCGCTGCCCCCGCGCGCCGCGCCGTCATCGCCTGCGGATCGGCTCCAGCAGGCCCGTGTACGTCGGGCGCACATAAATTACCAGCCCACGTAAAGAACTGATGCGTGCCTTTGCAGTAACACAGCAACAAATGCAGGCGATCACCCAAGCCGGAAACACGCCTTGCCCGGTGACGAAGTGGGATATCGTCTTTCGACTCCAGAGGGAGCAGTGGTCGAAGATCACACTGCGTGATTTCGCTTGGCTGTACAACGATGCGAGATCCAGAGCGGCAGTCTGTGAGGTGCTCGGAGCACAGATCTCGAAGGAAGAGGTCGCGGAACTGTTGACAGATCATGATCACCAAATCCGTGAGTTCGCTCTATTGCTACTACCACACTGCCTAGTCTTGCGAGTCCATCCCGGAGATTCGCCAGACAAGCTTCCCGAGGACAAGCTGCAGCTAAGCATCCGATAGATGTCAGTTCTAATACCTTGCCAAGATGCGGCGGGGCACGCGGATGTACTTTGAACTCGGCGGCTGCGCAAACTGAAGTCAGCGTATCTTCGACACCCGCGTGAACGCGTCGTTTGAGGGGCGTCCTACCGCCGCCGGCAGAGGAACCAGCGAACTGCGGGGCAATGTTCTACCTGAGTGCGCGCAGGGTTAGGCTCAAAAGCACCGACTGCTCAGCGAGTTGCGACAGCCTCCGGCCGGGCCCTAACGCATGGCGCCGGGCGCTTGCCGGTGAGCGTGGACGCGCCGCCACCAAGTCGGGCGGGGTGCATTCGAACACGATGCGCCCGCCGTAGTGGCCCGCGCTTGGGTCAAAGTCGATGATCCACTAGGGCGTCGCGCATCACGGCTCGAACCACGATCACCGACTACCGGCATCGACAGACACAGTCCAGCAACGGGTACCTGCCGCCTGGCCCCGGACTCGAACAGGATTCGACGTACCTCGGGCCGTTGCCTGAGGTTGCGCAGGAGTATCGATCAGAAGACTGCTCTGGGCTCAGCGGGCGGCGAGGACGGCGGGGAGGGCGGCGAGAATGCGGCCGGCGTCGGCGGGGGGAAGGGGTCGGGAGAAGAGAAAGCCCTGGCCCAGGCGGCAGCCCATGCGGTGCAGCGCGCGGGCGTCCTCGTCCGTCTCCACCCCCTCCGCCACGGTGTCGAGCCGCAGCGAGTCGCTGAGCGAGATCACCGTCTGGATCACCGCCTGCAGGGCGGGATCGGTGTGCATCTGGTGCACGAACGAGCGGTCGATCTTGAGCGTGTCCAGCGGCAGCCGGTGCAGGTAGGCCAGCGACGAGTACCCCGTCCCGAAGTCGTCCAGCGCCATCCGGATCCCCGACTCGCGCAGCCGCTGCAGCACCTGGGTGACGGTGGCGGGGTCGTCCATGATCACGCTTTCCGTGATCTCCAGCCGCAGCCGGTCGGGCGGAAAGCCCGTTTCGGCCAGCACGCCGTGGATCTCCTGCACCAGCTGCGGGTGCAGGAACTGCCGGCTGCTCAGGTTCACGCTCAGCCACAGCCGGTGCGCCTCGGGGTACGCGCCTCGCCACTCCCGCATCTGCCGGCACCCCTCGCGCAGCGCCCAGCCGCCCACGGGCATGATCATCCCCGTCTGCTCGGCCAGCGGGATGAACTCCTCGGGCCCGATCAGGCCGCGCCCGGGATGCTGCCAGCGCAGGAGCGCCTCGAACCCCACCAGCTCGCGCGACTCCATCACCACGATGGGCTGAAAGTGCAGCCGCAGCTCCCCGTTCTCCACCGCCTCGCGGAGCTGGCTCTCCAGCTCGAGCTGCGACAGCGAGTGCGCGTGCAGCTCCGCGTCGGCGATCTCCACCCGCGCCCGCCCGCGGGCCTTGGCGCGGTACATCGCCGCGTCGGCGTCGCGCAGCACGTCTACGGGACGCGAAAACCCGGTGGAGCTGATGGCGATCCCCAGGCTGGCCGTCACCAGCAGCTGCTGGCCGGCCACCTCGAAGGGCGCCTGCAGCTCGTGCTGCACCCGCTGCGCGGCCACGGCCGGGTTGTCGGTGTCTTCCAGCAGCAGCGCGAACTCGTCGCCGCCCAGCCGGCCCACGCTGTCTCCCGCGCGCAGGCAGCGCAGCAGCCGCCCGGCCACCTCCTGCAGCACCCGGTCCGCCGCCAGGTGGCCCACGCGGTCGTTGATGACCTTGAAGCGGTCCAGGTCCAGGAAGATGACGGCAAACTGGCGCTCCGGATGGCGGTGCGTGTGGGCGATGGCCCGCTCCAGCCGGTCCAGGAAGAGCGCGCGGTTGGGCAGCCCCGTCAGCGAATCGTGCAGGGCGTCGTGCAGCAGCTGCTCCTCGAAGTGCTTGCGCTGGCTGATGTCGGTCTGCGACCCCGCCATCCGCACGATGGCGCCGCGCGAGTCCGTCACCCACACGCCGCGCACCAGCACCCACCTCCAGCCGCCGTCGCTGTGCCGCACCCGGTGCTCGCTCTCGAACAGGCCGCCGGCCCCCTGGCCGCGGCGAAAGAGGTCGGCGTCCACCCGCGCGCGGTCGTCGGGATGGATGCGGTCGAACCACCCCGCCGGGTCGGAGCCGATCTCGCCGTCCGCGCACCCCACGATCTCCTTCCAGCGCGGGGACAGGTACAGCGCGCCGCGGCGCAGGTCCCAATCCCACAGGCCGTCGTGCGCCCCCTGCGCCGCCAGGGCGTAGCGCTCCTCGCTGGCGGCGATCTCGCGCTCGGCCCGCAGCCGGTTGCGGACGACGATGTAGAACAGCACCAGGATCACCACCAGGTAGCTGCCGAAGAGCAGCGGGCTCACCCGCGGCTCGGGGATGCGCGCGGCCGCCACCGCCACCCCCGCCATGGTCGCCGCGCCGTAGGCCGCCAGCGCGCGGGTGCTGCGAAGGACGGCGCTGATGATGGCGGCGATGACCACCAGCCCCAGCGCGTACTCCGGCGCGAAGTCGTTCATCCCCAGCAGCACCACCACCCACGCCGTGATGACGCCGAACAGGGTGTAGACGGCGGGAATGAACCCGGGCCGCCCCGGGACGAACGACATCCCCGCCACCACCAGGCACACCCCGGCGACGCCGAAGCGGTAGCTCCAGGGGTCGTGCGCGTGCGGCAGCACCACGCGGTACACGTATCCGAACCCGACCACCGCCACCGCCCCCAGGATGGCCAGCCAGCGCACCGTCAGCACGTCCTTTTCGGGAAGCTGCGCGCGCCGGCGTTCCGCGCCCGACGGCTGGTCGGCGCCGTTCACGGGAACCAGGGGGCCCTCACGGCGGCAGGCGGCACCAGCGCCGCCGGCAGGCCCGATCGCTCGAATATGGCGGTGGAGAAGGACCCGGCGCAGGCGTTCGCCAGGAGACGGCCGTCGCTCCCGTTCACCTGCACCACGAGGGGCTGGGGGAGCATGGCGTGGATGGTGGTGGTTACGCCGGCGCGCGAGAGCACGTGATGGCGGGGGGTCCCTTCGGCGGGTTCCCGTCCAGGCCCGGGTTCGGGATCCGGACGCGGGAAAGATGCAGGGAACGAGCCTGCTACGGAAGAGCACTGGGCTGGATCATCCTCGATGACGATCTCCGGGCTCTCCATGCTGGCGGCATTGTCCGCGGACACGTGCATCATCACCCGCCGCGGCGGTACCCTTCACGAGGTCGTCGGGGCCGAGGTGAGATCGTTGCCAGTCCGGCTCGGCTGGCGCGCACGCAGAACGATCTCACGGAGCAGGCGGCGCCCACCGCAAACAATGGCGGATTCAGGGGCGTGCTACTTGCGAGATTCCGGCGCATCCCGCCTGCCCGGAGGGTCGGCCGCGGCGGTCTGTCGTTCACCCTGAATGCGAGCGCGTGATCATGACCATGCCCGACATCAACTACGACATCCTTCGGCGCGTCGCCGAAACCGCCAGTGCCTACCGGTACAAGGACATCTGGATCACGGTGGGGCCGGAGGACGGGCAACTGGTGATCAGGGTGCACGATGCGAAGCCGACGTGTGAAGATTGTGCAATCTTCCCCATTGCAAAGGTGGACTACGGCTCGTCGCCGTCCGTGGAGGTCGCGACCATCGGCAGCGAGTCGAACCCGGTGGACCTGCTGAACCTGGAGGTCCCGGCGGGGCAGATGATTCCCGCCGGGACGTACGCGGCGGATGCCGTGTTCTGGAGCCAGTCGGCGGTGGAGAAGTTCATGATCCCCTACTACGCCTCCGTGTACGGCGACCAGGCAGACGTCGTCGTCCAGACACTGCTGACCGTGCTCAAGCCTGCCGCGCAAGACGGATCGGAGCCCGATCCGGCCTTCGCGATCGCTCACCTGCCGGGTTCGGAGTACGTGACGCTGGCGAATGAAGGCCTGCCACACCTGTTCCTGATCCGGCAGAGCGGGCGCGTGGAGGGCGCGGCCAAGCGGTGAGCGGCGGCAGCTACGGGCGCCTGCCGACCGCGGCCGCCACCGGATCGCGGGCCAGGTACGGCGCCAGCGCGGGGCGGCCGCGCTCCACCCGCCGAAGCAGGCCGCGGGCGCCGGCCGTGTCGCCGAGCATCAGGCGTACCCACGCCTCGTCGTAGTCCAGCGAGAGCGCCAGGTCGGCGTTGCCCGCGACCTCCTTTCGCGCCCGCGCGACCACCGCGCGGGCGCTGTCTGCGTCCCCCGCCCGTGCCGACACGGCCGCCGCGGCCATCCTGCGGTACACCGGGCTGTACGGGCGGCGGAAGCGCCGCGCGGCGCCGGGCGGATCGAGCCGGTCCAGCTCCGCCACCAGCCGCCATGCGGCCGCCGCGTCCGGGGGACGTGAACGGTCGTAGCGCAGCAGCGAGAGCCGGCACTCCACGAACCGCCAGTCCGCCGGGAACTGCCGGGCTCCCTGCGCGCATTCGGCTCGTGCGCGCGCGTGGTCGCCCAGCGAAAGCGCGCTGAAGAACAGGCGGTACCGGATGTCTGCCGCGTCGTCCAGGTAGGCGTCCTCGAGCAGCGCCCGCCGCGCGGCCAGGTCGCTCTCGGCCAGCCGCCCGCGAACGCGAAGCACGAGGCTGAGGGTGGCCCACCCCCGCGCCAGCGACGGCCGCGCCTCGACGGCGGCGCGAAGGTCGTGCTCGGCCGCCTCCAGCCGAGCCCGCTGGACCGCCGTGTCGGGCGTTTCCAACGCCTGCCGGAACACCGCCGTGCCGCGCAGTTCGAGCGCCTCCGGGTCGGCCGCCCTCCGCGCCAGTACCCTCTCGGCGCGGCCGATCGCCGTGGCGTGCCGGCGCTCCAGCCCCACTCCCTGCCCCAGCTGGGCGCGCGCGAGATCGATCCACCCCCGCTCCACGGTGGGCCGGCTCCACCCCCGGTCGGCGGCCTCCGCCCGTTCCAGCAGCGAATCGGCCCGTGCGAGGAGGTCCAGGGCGCCCCGCACGTCCATTTCGTCACCGGAGCCGGCCACCAGCCCCGCGTCGTCCCGCAGCTGCCCGGCGCGTCGCACCAGGGCACGTGCCTCGGCGTTCCCGCCCTGCTCGGGGGCCCTTCGCCTGACTTCGGTTCCCACGCGCCGTCGCAGCGCGTTCGTGACCTCGACGGCCACGTCGCGCTGGAGTGCCACGGCGTCTCCGAGCGGCCGCCCCACCTCGACCGTTTCCAGGCGGCGCCCGGTGCCGGCATCGACCAGGCTGACGGAAACCCATACGCTGTCGCCGGAGCGCTGCAGCGTCCCCTCCACCACGCTTCCCACGCGCAGGTCGGCCACCAGGTCGGGGAACCTCGCCGTACGATTGCGATAGGGCTCCACCGCCGAGCGCGACTGCACCTCCAGCGCGGGCACGCGGCTCAGCTCCGCGATCAGCCGGTCGGTGATCCCGGTCGCCAGCGTCCGGAGCTCGCCGCCGGGGCTCAGGTCTTCGAGGGAGAGGACCGCCACCCGCCGCGGGTCGCCGGCTAGCTCTTCCTGCTCCGGGGCCATGGACTCGGGAGCCCGCAGGCCAGAGACGAGCACGCCGAGGAGCAGCCCCACGCCGGCGGCCGCGAGCCTGACGCGCGGGGGCGCGCTCCGCCACCGGGTGCGGACGGCCGGCGCGGATTCGCGACGGGGAGCCACGCCGGCCTCCGGCGCCGTGGGGCCGGGGCCCGGTGGAACGGGGGGGAGACCCGCGTCGCGCGGAGGCTCCGGCGCGTCGGGTGCGGCCACGTCCGTGGCGACCAGCTCCGGCTCGGGCGCGCGGGCGGGTGCATGGGGCGGTGCCGGCGCGGAAAGCCGCTCGACCAGCAGCTGCAGCGCTGGATCGGGCTCCGCCCCCAACTCCTGCCGCAGGAACACCGCGTGCGTCCGGGCAGCGCGAAGCGCCTCGGGACGCTCTCCCGCCGCGTCCAGCGCGGTGACGAGGCGGAGCGCCACTCGCGAATTGAAAGGGTCCTGGGCAGCGAGGCGCCGCCACCAGCCGACCGCGGAAACGGCATTCCCCGCGCCCTCGGCTTCTTCGGCCAGTCCCTCCAGCACCTGCCCGACCGCGCGCGCGAGGCGGTCCCGCTCGCTCTCCGTCCAGCGCTCGAACTCCGGCGCATCGGGCAGATAGAAGCCGTCCAGAAGCGGACCCCGATACAGGCGCGCCGCACCCTCGCCGTCTCCCGCCTCCAGCGCGTCCCCGAGCTCGGCCACGTCCGCGGCAACCACGTCGAGGTTCAGCGTCACGTCGCCCGCCGGTCCCGCTCCCACCACTTCCTCTCCCAGTTCCTTCCGCAGCACGTACAGCGACTCGGAAAGGTTGTGGCGAGCCGCATCCGGGGCGAGGTCGGGCCACAACAGCCCGAGCAACCGCTCGCGGCCCACGGGGCGCCCCCGCGCGACCGCGAGCACCGTCAGCAGGGCGATGCGCTTCTTGTGCGCGGCGCGTCCCTGCACGGGTCCCGCGGGTCCGGAAAGATAGGGGTCCCCGAGCGCCGTCAGCCGAAAGGGAGGAGGGGGCATCGATGATCACCCAGATAACGACTGAAAGCATGCGTGATGGTCCGGCGGAATCTGGGTGCGTGGCGGGAAGCGGGGCAAGCCCGCCCGTCCCCCACGACGACGGGATGGCCGCGGAAGCACGTCCCGAGCGACTTGTTGCGGTCGGCATCGCGAGCAACGGCGCGGAATGATCGCGGGATGATGGCGGGGTGACGGTGGAATGACGGCCGTCCGCCAAGCTTGATGCGGCGGCCGGGGAAACTCCTCGGCGCCGCTCACGTCATCAGAGGGAGAGAACCCATGTCAGCGCGCAGCGTGAAAGCCATTTTCGTCAACACCACCAACCTGGTGCTGACACTGAAGGCGACCGAACTGGTCCATGGCGAGTGGGCAACGCAGCCCCCCGGCACGATCGGTCCCAACTCGCAGGGCGAGTGGGAAGCACACAGCCACGGGACGCTCACCGGCGTCGAGGGAACCGTGGCGTACAACATCGGGCAGGGGCAGGGCCAGTCGGTCTCCACGTACTTCGACAATCCCTACATCGGTAGTAACGTGTTCACCGCAACGGTCACCCCGAACACGGCGTTCAGCTGCGCCGCCACGTCCGACGGCGGCAACGATGCCAAGGTCACGTACACACTCGCGGCCACCTGATTGCGGAGGATCGTCCAATGCCCGTCAACAGCGCACCCGTGGACGCGTTGGTCCACCTGCCGGAGGGCCACCTGGCGCCCGAGGCCATGCAGCAGTATTGCAACTCCTTCTCGCTGGGCCCGATCACCATCCAGTACTGCGTCGATTCCAGCGTTCCCCAGGTCACCTACAACGTGACGCTGCTCGGCGTCAACATCGGAAGCGGCGTCCTCAACGCGCAGCAGCCATCCGTGACGCTCGGGGGCTCGCTCGGGGGATTCAAGGCAGAGGTTACGCTGACCGCGGACTTCCAGGCGGAGCAGGTAACCTACGAGATTACCCTGTGCACCCCGTTCGGCGGCTGCAAGAACTACAGCGGCACCCTGTTTTCATGGTAAGACGGGGCGGGTGTGGCTGCCGTCGTGCAGCATTCACCTGAACCAAACCCGGGGCCGGCGGAGATTCTCCGCCGGCCCCGGGCGTGTGCGCCATCACCGCCTGGTGGTGCTCGTTGAGGACGGCCCGGCTGGCGGGATCCCCATCGGTGCCATGCACGCGGATTCCCTGCCCGTCCCGGATCAGCCGAGCCTGGCCAGCACGGCACCGATGTAAATGGACAGGGCGCAGGGGAGATCATCCCCCGCGCCCCTTGTGTTCGCTTGACGCACGCCCCGCGCTGGCCGCTACATTCTCCGCGCACCGCCACCCGTCCAGGCGGGGCTTCACTCATCCTCATTCCGCGGAGAGGCTCATGGCGATCGTGGTTCGCCCGGCGACCGTGTTCGAGGACGTCGCGACGATGGTGGGGCCGAAGCGGCCGGACGCCGACGTCTGCTGGTGCCTGAGCTACCGCATTCCGTCGAAGGAGAACGTCGCGCTGAAGGGCCCCGCGCGCGGCGAGCGGGTCGCCGCGCTCATGGAGCAGGGGCCCATCGGCGTGCTGGCCTACGATGGGGACGAGGTCGTCGGGTGGGCGGCGGTCGCGCCGCGCCGCGAGACGACCTTCGCGAACAGCCGCACGATCCCCCATGTCGGCGGCGCGGACGCCGACGTGTGGGCCGTCTGGTGCATCCGCGTCCGCCCAGGGCACCGGGGGCGCGGAATCTCCCATCCCCTGCTGCAGGGTGCCGTCGAGTTCGCGCGGTCGCGGGGGGCGGCCGCCATCGAGGGATACCCCGTCGACAACCAGGGCGCGAAGGTCGACCTCACTATGGCGTACGTCGGCACGCGCGCCCTGTTCGAGAAGGTGGGGTTCCAGAAGGTGAGCGACACCACGTCCGTGCTCAACGGCTTCCCCCGGGTGCTGATGCGTCGGGAGTTGCGCTGACGAATGCCCTCCGGGAGATGCGTCCCGTACGCGGCTATGGGTTCCGCAGGATCTTCTCCATCGCTTTGCCCTTCGCCAACTCGTCGATCAGCTTGTCGAGGTAGCGGATTTCCCGCATGGTCGGCTCTTCGATGTCTTCCACCCGGACACCGCAAACGACACCCTTGATCGAGGCCCGCGCGGGATTCATCCGCGGAGCTTCCGCGAAGAAGGTTTCGAAGTCCGTGCGTTCTGCCAGCTGCGCCTCGAACGCATCCTGGCTGTACCCCGTCAGCCAGCGGATGATTTCATCGACCTCCGGCTTGGTACGTCCTTTCTTCTCCGCCTTCGCGACGTAGTGGGGGTAGACGCTGGCGACGCTCGTCGTAAAGATGCGGTGTTTGGCCATCATCCCCCCTGTTTCCGAGGTATTCCGTCCAGCACCTCCGCGACCGTCCGCACTGCCCGGTCATGCCGGGCGCGGGTAGAGGATGGTCCACAGGGTGCCGAACCGGTCGCGGAGCTGCGCGAATCGTGGAGCGAAGAACGTCTCGCCGAGGGGCATGCTGACCTGTCCGCCCTCCGCGAGCGCCGCGTAGGCGCGCTCCGCGAGCTCGATGGAATCGAGCGAAAGATACAGGTAAGAACTGCGTACGGGCTGGAAATGCTCGGGCGGCACGTCGTTCCCGATGAGCTCGACGCCGGCGACGCTCAGGCGCGCGTGGATCACCGCGTCACGCGAGCCCGGCGGGCCGGGAATGTGGGCGGGAAGGTCGCGCACCCTGATCATCGCCGTGATCCGCCCGTCGAGGTGCTCCTCGTAAAAGCGGAACGCCTCCTCGCAGTTTCCCCCGAAGTTCAGGTGCGTATACAGCTTCATGTGGGCTGCATCCTGGTGAATTGCCATCGTGGAAGACGATCGTGAGCACCACCCGGTCCCGGCAAGCTTCGATCCCCACGCCGCCGCGGCGCTGCGGCAGGGCGTACGGGCGGGATTCGACGCCGGCTTCACCGAGGGCTTGGCCCCGGCGCCCGCGCCGCGTGCCCGCGTAGCCGGATAGCCACCGCTTCACGACAGTCCTCTGGAAAAGACCGCGTTCCGCTCCATCGCCACGGTGCGGAATCGAAGATCGGCCGAAGGGTTGACGACATACGGTTTGAGCCGTTTGTTACCCACTCCCTCCCCTTGGAGTTCGCGGCCTCGATCCCCCTTGCGCTGCCTTTCCGGCTGATGGAATCGACAACGCCGTCGTACGGTTTCGAAGGCTGGAGCACGTTCCAGCAGAAGGTGGAAAACGCAGTGCAGAGCGGGGAGTGCCGCGCCGGCAGCGTCATCGTCGTCGATCCCGCCCTGCAGGCCGCCGACCTCTTCTTCGTCGGGCGGTTCCTTTCCCTGGAATCCATGCTCCGCCGGTCGCAGGTGAAGCTGCGGCTGGCAGCGGAGTCCCCCGCCGCGCAGCGGTTCGATGCGCTGCACCTCGGGGCGTTCTGCGCACCCCGTGCGGACGCGACGGACGGCGGAGCCCCCTCCGCGCCGGGCGTGAACGGCGGTGCGGAACGAGAGCCCGCACCCGACCGCACGTGGACGTGCATCCTCCCCGTCCCGCCCATCGACCCGCATGCGCTGGGCGAGGGGGATTGCGCGGTGCGCACCAGCCGCGTGCTGGAGAACGTGTCCGACCAGATGGTCAGCCGGCTGCGGGAGCTGGGCGTGAACGTGGACGCGGCGGGAATCGAGCTCACGCAGGCGCTCTCCGGGATCGTGCGCGAGTTCGTCTGCAACGCGATCCAGCATAGCGGCAGCAGCGAACTGGTGCTCGCGGCGGCGCTGCAGGAGCCGCAGGGCGCGGGCACGCGCGACCGCCGCGGCTCGCGCGAGTACGAGTCGCGGCAGAGGCGGATGGAGTTCCTGGTGGCCGACTTCGGCCAGGGCCTGCTGCGCACCGTTCCCGAGGTTCGCGAGGCGGTACCCGGCGAGGTGCTGGAGGCGTACTGCAGCCCCGGGCCCTGGAACGTGGCGTGGGATGCGCTCAAGCACCAGGAAGGACACATTCTTTCAAACCTGTTCCTGGGCTCTTCGCTGCTGCGCCGGGGCCGCGCCGGGGAGGGGTTCTTCGAAGCCGGGCGGCGGCTCGCCTGGTTCGGGGGGCGGCTGCAGCTGGTCACCGGCCGGTCGGAGGTGCGGGTGCTGGGCGAGGGCGGCTCGTCGGTGGTGGTGCGCCAGCGCCGGAACATGCGCAGGTACCTTCCCGGCCTTTGCGTGAACGTGTCGCTGCCGCTGCGGCTGCCCTCCGCCCCGCGCCGGTCCGCGCATCGGCCCGTCGCGGCGGCCGCCGCGCCCCAAGCCATCCCGGCACCGCCCCCGCAGCCGGGGAGCCCGGAGAACGGCGGCGAGCCGGCCGCACCCGCGTGCCGGGTGCAGCCGTTCGGCTTTCTCCCGCCCTTCATCTTCACCCCCCTCTCCGATTCGGAGTCCCGGCGCCACAGCGAGTACGGCGCGCACTGGCTTCTGCAGGAGCTGCGCAGGGCGCACGCCGGCGATGCCGGGCACACGTTCCATTACCTGGACCTGAAGTTCTCCTCCACCCTGAACGTCCCCTTCCTGGACCACCTCATCCAGGAGCTCGCCCGGCTCTCCATCGATCCCCGCGCCGAGCGGCCCCGGGTGTTCGAGCGGATCTTCTTCGTCAACGTCCCGCGCGACGTCATCCACGGCCTCCGCTCCCGGAGCTGCGCGGGGACGCTCATGCTGCACGGGCAGTACTGCCTTCTGCTGGACGAGGCGTCCGAGCCGCACCTGATCGGGGTGCAGCGCATCCACCAGGGGCTGTCGGGCCCGGAGGAATGCCTCGAGCACCTCTACCGTGAGGGAAGCGCGAGCCGGGCCGAGCTCCGTGCCGTGCTCCGGGCCCATCCGCGCGCCCTCACGGTGCTCGACGACCTGCTGGGCGAGGAAACCTCCGGGATGTTCTACCGCTCGGGGAGCGGGACGGCCGCGCGATACGCGGCGTGGCCGGTGCGCGGCGCGCTGGAGGCCGCCCGGGCCCGGCACCTGAAGCACCTGCCCGGCTTTCGCGTGGCCCCCGGCGCGGGGATCAAGAGTCCGTCCGCGGACGACGGGGCGGAAGGCCGCCTCGCCCGTGTGGCGATCAAGCTGCGCAATGGAGCCTGCGTGGACTCGATCGTGGATTTCTGCCTGGTGTGGAGCCAGGACGACGTGCTCCTGGACTGCGCCATGCTCTTCCTGTCGCGCCGCGGCATTCCCGTCGCGGGAACGCTGATCGCCTTCATGAACAACGGCGACCGCCTGGCCGCCGCGATCCAGCGGGTGACCCGGGTGCCCCGCCTGCTGGTGCAGGCACCCGGGTTCGCCGCAGGCGCGGTTCCTTCCGACGTCCACGGCGACCTCGTCGTGGTGGTGGACGCCCTGTATCCGGGGGACGAGGAGCGCGGCTACGTCCACGACTTCGTCGACCGGATCGGCAAGGGACGGCAGGCCCGGGTCGCCGCCGTGTACGCCTTTCAGGACTACCGCGACCCCCCACCGAGCGAGGGCGAGGAGAGCGCGCCCGCGGAGCGGCCGTTCCTGGGGGTCCCCGTGAGGAGCGTGCCGGCGGCCTCCTTCCCCGACCACCCGCGGCGCGTCCGCCCCGACAGCCGCTGGCGCGTGGTGGAGAACCACGAGTTCTACCTCCTTTCCAAGCCCCGGCCGCACCTGGACGAAGGCGAGCGGCCGCCCGCCGTGGAACAGTACAGCGAGCACGACCGCGTCTGGCAGAGCTACCAGCCCAACGAGTACTCGCTGGGCTTCTGGCGCGACGTGGCGCAGACGCGGCTGCTGAGCCTGCAGCCGAACGACAAGCGGCACCTGACCTTCTACCAGTCCACCCCCCGCCTGATGCAGGACGAGCGGCTTCGCCGCGTCGCCATGGAGTACGTGGCGGGGGTGGTGCGCGAGCACCTGCACGGCCCGGTCGACATCATCCTGCACCCCTCCCACCCGGTGGCCTCGTTCGTGGCGCAGATGGTGGCCATGCACCTGGACCGCGTGCCCCTGACCCTGCCGCTCGCGCGCGGCCCCACCGGGGAGCAGGTGGTGCTCACCCCTCCCGACTACGACTACTACCGCAGCCGCATCACCGAGCGGCGCCGGTGGATGCGCCGCGACCGGCTTCACTGCCTGGTCGTGGACGACAGCGCCGTCAGCGGCGCCTCGCTCCTCACCATGCTGGGGATCGCCGCCAACCTGGACGTGACCACCCGCGACGTCCTGGTCCTGGTGAACCGCCTTCCCGCGGAGTTCACGGCGGCCATCGACGGCGCCGGGATCCAGGTCCACGCGCTGTATCGCCTGCACATGCCGCTGGGCTCGTGGGAGGCGGCACCCTCCAGGCTGCTGGAGGAGCTCGAGGCCGGGGTGCGGCGCGAGGCGGTGTCCTCCTTCGCGCTGCGCCGAAGCGAGCAGCCCTTCGCCACCGGCTGGGAGCTCGCGCGCTTCTGCCGCGGCGATCCGGAGGCGCGGGGGCTGGCCCTGGCGCAGGGAGGCCGCGGCGCGCCGAACCCGCACGCGGAGCGCGTGCTGCGCGAGCTGGTGCTGCGGCCGGGCGCACAGCTGGACCTGGAAACGCGCATCGCGGTGCTGTACAACTTTCTGCAGCCCCTGGTGCTGGCCGACTACTTCTGGGCGTGCATGGACGCCCTGCTGGACCGGGCGCTGGACGAACCGGGAGACACGCACGGGGTGCGGCTGCTGCGGACGTCGCTCTTCCTGGTGACCCATTCGCGCTACGTGGAGGTGTTTCGCACCTACCAGCGGCTGGAGCGGCTCTGCACCCGCGTCGTTTCGCTGGCCGTGGCGCGCGGCGCCTGGGCACCGCTGGCCGAGCTCGTGTCGGAGGCGCTCCTGCACCTGTCGGTGATCGGGTCGGCGCGGCTGCTGGAGGTGGGGCGCGGGGTGCTGACGGAGCTGGCGCCCCGGATGCTGGAGGACCGCGGGGAGGCGCCGCCCGGCCATGGGGCCGTGCGCACGCTGCTGGGGGCGTTCGCCTGGGGAATCAACCGCCTGTTCGCGGCCAAGGGCGACGTGCTCACCGACCACGACCCGTATACGGAAACCATACGCGACCTCGTCGGGGCACGGCCGCCGGAGGAGCGCGCCGAGCTGTGCATCCTGCTGCTCGACCTGCTGGAGCCCATGGTGCGCCCCGGGACCGCGCTCGCGCAGGTGCTGTGCGCGCGCCGGTGGGACGACCAGGACGCGTTCCTGCGCGACCTGGCGGCGGACGGGGGGAACGCGCTGATGAAGTACCTGCGCGAGGCCCCCGGGTACACCTGCACCCTCTCCACCCTCCTCGCGCTCTGCCGCGCAGACACCGTCCTGCTCTTCGCACGCAGCGGCGACGACGACGACTACGTGCTGCGGATGTTCTACACGCGCAGGAACCACCGCGGCGAAAACACCCTCACCGCCGAACACCTGCGCATGGACGGGCTTCCCCCGCGGCTGGTCTCGCGGATGCGGAACTCGCTCTTCTATCACGCGGACGGCGAGCGGGAGGCGGGCTTCCTGAACCGCTACCGGCTGCACTCCCGCCACGGCTGGGCGCTCGGCGGGCCCGTCGCGCCCGCGACACACCGGCCCCCCGCCGCGGACGGCCCGGCCCCGGAGCGGCGGTGGGCGGGGGTGGGCTACTACGTGGTGGTGGGATGCTGCGAGCCGCGCGACCGGGAAACGCAGTGCACCGCCTACACCTACTGGCTGCGGGCGGAGCGCCTGCTCCGCGACGTCCTTCCCGCCATTCACGCCCGCTACGTGGAATCGGGAACGGCGTGGAGCGTGGCCCTGCAGTCGCTCAGTCCGCTGCACAACATCCGCACCGACGTCTCGGCCTCGCCCGAGCTCAACTGGCGGCGCTACCTGCTCAAGCTGGCGCTTCACAGGCGCGACACGGGCGAGATGCTGCGCCGCGCGGTGCGGATGTCGGCGGAGCCGCTCTTCATGACCGACAAGCTGGCGGACCTGGTGACGGCGCTCTGCGTGGAGATGCGCACGGGGGTGGAGGACGTGCTGCGGGGGCCCTATCCCCCCCGGGTGGTTCCGCCCGATGCGTTCACCGGCAGCTGGCCGCTCACCGACACCTCGGCGGAGCGCCTCGCCGCGGGGCCGCCGGGATGCCGGTGGGTCGGAGGGCTGGATGGGGACGGGCCCACGTACTGCTCGCTCCACGTGGCGGTGCTGGAGTTCATCGCCCTGGAGTCGCTCATCAACGCGTTCACCTACTGCAACAAGGAGGTGCACATCACCCTGGGCGTGGAGCCCGCGCCGGAGCGCACCGCGAACGGGGAGCTCGCCCGGGCCGGGGGCCGGGCCACGGTGGTCCTCACCCTCCGCAACGACGCCCACCACGAGGCTCCTCCTCCCCCGCAGGCCGCGACCGGCCGCTCCGCCTGCGACACGGCCGCGTCGGCCGTGGGCGGCGAGTTCCGCTCCGCGCCGGACCCCGAGAAGCACGGATGGTGGAAGACCGAAGCCCGCATTCCCGCTTACCTCGTTCCTCCCGAACTGCGCAACCCGTTACATGACATCCTTCCGTACTCCTAGGCCCGTCCCCGTCCTCCTGATCGAGGACAACCCCGGCCACGTGGAGCAGATCCGCCGCGTGCTGGACGACGCGGGCTTCACGGTGGTGCACTTCGGCGCCTGGGACGAGGAGAAGCTGTACAACTACAAGGCGCTGAACCCCGACAGCCAGATCGTCGTCACCGACCTGCGGCTGAACACCGGGGTGCACGCCTCCGAGACGGAGGGGCTGGACCTGATCCGCGCACACCTGTGGCCGGTGGACCGCACCACCCTCTTCGTGGTCTACTCGCAGTACATGCCCGGCGAGGAACACCGCCGCAAGTTCGCCGTGGAGCCGTACTGGACGTTCGTGGCCAAGGACGTCGAGACCAAGGAGGGGCCGCTGCCGCCCGAATCGCTGGAAAAGCTGGCCGCGGCCGTGAAGGAATGCCGGCGCTACATTCTCCCCACGCTGGAGACCCCCGCCTACGACGCCCACGGCCCCACGTCGGTGCTGGAGGAGTACGTGCGCAAGCGGGCGCACTGCCACGAACAGCTGAACGCCGCGCGCGTCTCGATCAGGGCCTCGTGCGACCGGCTGGACGCGCTCGCCCGCGCCGCATCGTACTACAACCGTGCCGGCGCCGAGAGCGCGTTCATCGGCATCGGCGTCTACGGGTCGTGCGGGCGCATGGAGATGCGCCGGGATTCCGACATCGAGTGCAGCGTCTACTACTCGCCGGCCGAATCGGGTGTGGACGAGCGCCGCAAGCTGGCCGTGGCGTTCTGGAACCGGATCACGCGGTACATGCGCAGCGAGGACTGGGAGTTCGAGGGCGCGGAGCGGGTGGCCGGGAACCCGTCCGGGCTGCTGCTGGAGCGCCAGGCCACGGACGCCCTGGGGAACGGATACCAGGCCGTCTTCAATCGGACCCGCATTCTCGACAGCCGGCTGACGAAGGAGCCGCACGTCCGCAACCGGCACCTGCAGATCCTCACCGAGCTGCGTCCGGTGTTCAACCCCTCCTACATCGCCCAGCTCAAGGCGGAGCTGCTGCAACGGACCCTGGGAGTGATCCCGCAGACGGTGCGGCAGGTGGCGCAGAGCCAGTACTTCGTCGATCTCACCACGCAGTACCTGGCGGACGCGGGCCCCGGCCGCCTGCACGACTGGCACGACGGAAAGCGGACGGCCTACCGGGTGCTCAACATCCTGGCCCTGCGCCTGTGGCTGCTGGGCCGGGTACGTTTTGCCCCCAACATCGCGAATCCCGAGGACCTGTACGCGTTCTTCGACGAGATGTGCGACCCCGGCATCGTGAAGGTGTGCCGGTTCGCGGTGCAGTTCTTCAGGATGCCGGACGCCGCGGGCGAGAAGGTCCTGGAGGCTGCGATCGAGGCGCTGGTCGACGACTACGCCGAATTGCACACCCAGCTTTCCAGCGAGGCCGCCCCCGCGGACGACGAGGATCGCCCCATGAGCGACGGCCTGCGCAGGCAGGCCCGCTCGGCGGTGTCTTCGTTCCGCAAGGTGTTCGACACCCTGCAGACGACGGCCGCGTTCAAGGGGCTAGCCGCGACGCCGTCGGTGCGGTGGCTGTTCGCGACGGAGCAGGTGGAGGACCGCTTCGCGCAGGCATAGCAAAAGTATCGGGGGCAATGCATCCAGCTGCCGGACCGCAGCGGACGCTGGCGTTCCCCACGACGCGCCAGCGGGTTGAGATCGTCAGCCCTCCTCGAGCGCCGCCCCGATTTCCTCCCGCACCCACGCATCCACTTCCGCCTCTTCCCTCCCCCGCAGCGACTGCCGCGCCGCCTCCGTGCCGATGCGGCCCAGCGCCCACGCCGCGTGGCCGCGCACCAGCGGCTCCTCGTCGTTCAGCGCCGCGGCGAGCGCGGGGACGGCCTCGGGCGAGCCCCAATTGCCGAGCGCGACGGCGACGTTGCGCAGCAGGCCGCGGCGCTTGGCGCGCTTGATCGGCGAACCCCTGAAGCGCGCGGAGAACTCCTCCTGCGTCATCGTCATCCACTCGATGAGCTTGGGCCCGTCCAGCCCCTCGCGTGCGAGGAACGCTGGGTCCACCGACGGTGTCGCGAAGGAGTTCCAGGGACATACTTCCTGGCAGATGTCGCAGCCGTAGACGCGGTTGCCGATCAGGGGGCGCAGGTGGGGGGGGATGGCGCCCTTGAGCTCGATGGTGAGATAGCTGATGCACCGGCGGGCATCCATCCGGGGCGCGCCGGTTGCGTCACGGCCCAGGAGCGCGCCCGTGGGGCAGGCGCTCACGCAGGCGTTGCAGGTGCCGCAGTGGTCCTTCCGGAACGGCTGGTCGTACGCGAGCTCCACGTCCAGCAGGATGACGCCCAGGAACCAGAACGAGCCACGGCCCGGCTGGATGAGCATGGTGTTGCGCGCCTGCCATCCCAGGCCGGCGCGGCTGGCCAGCTCGCGTTCCAGCACGGCGCCGGTGTCGACGTAGGCGCGGCCGTTGACGGGCAGAAGCTCGGCGCTGATCCACTCCTGGAGCGCGATCAGGCGCTCCTTCATCAGCTCGTGGTAGTCGTGGTTGCGCGCGTAGCGGGCGACGATGCCGCGCGAGGGATCGGCCGTGGCGGCGGGCTCCGCGTCGGCGTTGTAGTACTCCAGCCCCACGACGATCGCCGATTTGGCCCCCGGCACGAGAATGGCCGGGTCGCGGCGCTTGGCGACGGCGTCTTCGCGCGCCAGGTAGCCCATCTCGCCGTGCATCCCCTCGCCCACCCATCGCGCGTACGCGTCACCGTGCGCGCTCTCGTGCGCAGGCGCGATCCCCACCACGCCGAAACCCATCTCCAGGGCCCGGGCTCTGATGCGCTCGCTCAGTCCAGTGGGTGACGGCAGCGTAGATTCCATGGGCTGCACGTACCCCTCACGCTCGCTCGCGTGCCTCTACTTACTTGCGAAAGTACACAGTGTTAACATCAACGGCAGTTTCACGCAGAGGTCGCAGAGGAGACTGAGAGGACGCAGAGGAAACTTCAGGAGGGGAAGACGTGCCGGGACGCGACGAGGTGACGGGAATCATCGTGGACGCAGCATACCGATTGCACACGCGAATCGGACCCGGGCTGCTGGAGAATGTATACGAAGCCATACTCGCGAAGATGCTCGCGGACCGGGGCTTGGAAATCGAGCGGCAGAAGCCGATATCGTTCGTGATCGACGGGATCCACTTCCAGGACGGTTTTCGCGTGGATCTTCTCGTGGAGCGGCGGATCGTGGTGGAGATCAAGGCGATTCAGAAGCTGGCTCCCGTTCATTCCAAGCAGCTTCTCAGCTATTTGCGCCTGATGGATCTGCAGGTGGGGCTCCTCATCAACTTCGGTGAAGAGCGGCTGAAGGAGGGGCTGCACCGCGTCGTGAATCGGTATCACCCTCAGTAGCAGTTCTCTGCGTCCTCTCAGTTCCCTCTGCGACCTCTGCGTGAAACCTTGACGGCACTTCCCCCAGCCCGGCACTTTGCGCGCTCGCCCGAACCCGGAAGGAAGCACGCGAATGGCAGATAGACTCGAAGAATTCCGCCGCTTCAGGGAGCGCATGAACGACCGCATCCTCGAGGCCGGCAACCTGGAAATCAAGCGCTTCTTCGCGCTCGACACCCGCTGCTATGAGCCCGGCGCGCTCGACGTAAGAACGAAGGAGCTGCTGGGCCTCGTCGCCAGCATGGTGCTTCGCTGCGACGACTGCGTGACGTACCACCTGGTCCGCTGCAAGGAAGAAGGCGTCAGCGACGCCGAGCTGTTCGAAACCTTCAACGTGGGGCTGGTCGTCGGCGGCAGCATCGTCATCCCGCACCTGCGCCGCGCGGTAGACATGCTCGACCGCCTGAACGCCGACGGACCCATCGACATCGACCGCGAGACGGCTGAATGAGCACCATCCCGCACCCGGAGCTGGAGCGCTTCCGCACCGAGTTTCCCATCCTGCAGACGCGCACGTACCTCAACTCGTGCTCGCTGGGCGCCCTGTCGCGCCGGTCGATGGGCTACCTGGGCGAGTACCAGGCGCTGTGGAACACCATGGGCGCCAGCGCGTGGTACGAGCTGTGGATGGGCCGCATCGGGCAGCTGAAGCAGAGCGTCGCCACGATGTGGAGCACGCAGGAAACCGAGATCGCCCTGTCGCCCAGCGTGTCGGGCGCGCTGTCGTCCATCGCCTCGTCCATCGACTACACGAAGCGCAACAAGGTGGTGGTCGCCGAGCTGGACTTCCCCACCCTCGTCTACCAGTGGCTCGCCCGCCCCGGCATCGAGGTGGTGCGCGTGCCCTCCGACGACGGCATCGGCGTGCCGCCCGAGCGCTGGGCCCAGTACGTGGACGAGCGCACGGCCTTGGTGGCCACCAGCCACGTCTTCTACGGCACCGGCTACATTCAGGACCTTTCCGGCGCGGCGAAGGCAGCCCGCGACAACGGCGCCCTGTTCCTGGTGGACGGCTACCAGGCGGCGGGCCAGATCACCGTCGATCCCCGCGCCATCGACGCCGACATCTACGTGGCCGGGCCGCTCAAGTGGCTCCTGGGCGGCCCCGGGCTGGCGTTCCTGTACGTCCGCCAGGAGCGCATCGCCGAGCTGCGCCCCACCATCGCCTCGTGGTTCGGCGCGCGCGACCAGTTCCAGTTCCGCAACGACGAGCTGGAGTTCCGCGACGACGCGGGCCGCTTCTCCATGGGCACCCCCGCCGTCCCCACCGTCTACACGGCGCTGGGAGGGCTGGAGATCTTTGCCGAGGCGGGGCAGGAAAAGGCGTACGCACGCATCGCCGCGCTCACCGAAGACCTGGTGGGGCTGGTGGACGAGCAGGGGTGGGAGATGAAGATCTCGCGAGAGCCCGCGCACCGCTCGGGCATCATCCTGGTGCGCCACCACGACGCGGCCCGCGCCGTCCGACAGCTGGCCGACCGCAACATCATCGTCGACCACCGCGCCGGCTACGTCCGCGTCTCGCCGCACTTCTACAACACGCCGGAGGAGAACCGGCTGTTCATCGAGGCGCTGCGCCAGGTCTGAACGGCTGGAATCACACGGAGGCACGGAGGACGCGGAGAACTGCGGGGGGTATCCGGCTTCCCCGCGTTCCTGCGCCTCAGCGTGAGACCCGTTGCCAGGTCTTGGCCCGCGCCGCGCGATGGCGTACAGCGCCGGGCCGAGGACGGCGCTTAACTACTTCCGTACCCTTAACTGGTGGAGCAGAAAGGCTGACCGGAACGCCGTCTCATGCAGGGCGTCGTAGGCGGGAACGAGCCGCCGGGCTCAGGGCATTACTTAGGCGTAAAGAAATTATTTGCTGACCTGAGCTCAGTGCCCGTGGCCTTGTTCATGACAGGGGCCTGTCACCCATTTCCACCCGGTGAAGTAGCGGTATGTGTATACATATTCGAGTGCCCGATTTCCATACTCCGGATACACGACGGCGCCTCTGACCTCCACTCGTTGCCATAGCGGCGCGACAGCTACGGCCTGAGCAGCCGTCGGTGGAGAAGGAACTTGGTACGTAGCTGCCGGTACGGTTTTCGTAAGGTATTCCGTAGCCAGATTGCGGCCGAAGGTGATCAGCCGAGAGTCGTTTTCCGCAGTGGTGAAAATGAACTCCGGGTGGTATTGGAACTGAGCACGCGTGAACGTCGTCTGAGGAGAGGCACACCCACTGAGCAACTCATCCGATGCGTCCTCACTAGTGACAAATCTCGTTTCCACTCTTGCGGTCGCACCTGGAGGAGGCGTCAACAGCTGCGGATCTTCTTGAACAACACTCGGAGGCTCAGGTTCTAGCGATCCGTTTACCTCACATGCTCCCACAATAACCATGGAAACCAGTCCTGCCACGATTTTCCTTCGATAGGCCGACGTATCAATTCTCATCTTGAACCTCGTAGAGGTTAGCGGTGCGGCGGAGATCGAGGGACGCCCAGTACCACGCCGACTGAACAGCCCAAGCGCCGCGAAACGAAGGCCATAGTTATATGCTTACGGTGACAGCGAATAATAGTCTCAAACGGATCTCCTTAAAGGAATCTAACGTACGATGGATTGTCGTCAAGCGTTTTGTGTTGCGAGAAAGGAGCAACGATGAACGTCGCCTGAATCGATGAGACCCGCCTTTCAGGTCCCGCGCCGCGCGATGGCGTACAGCGCCGGTCCGACAGCCGCGACCGCAAGGGCGGAGAGAACGGCCGGGGCGCCGTACTCCGGGTCGCGCAGGTTCAGAACGGTCACCACCGTCAGCACGAGGGCGGGAACCGCGGCCAGCACCGCCACGCCCGCCGCCCCCACCGGCAGGCGGAACGGCCCCCGCAGCCCCGGCTCGCGGATCCGCAGGGCCAGCAGGGCGGCGAACTCCATCATCAGCGCCAGCGAGTACAGCAGCACGTCCGCGGTCACCAGGTGGCCGAAGGAAAAGAGCGAGAACACCGAGTAGAAGACGGCCGACACCAGCACCGCGTTCCGTGGCGTCCCCCGCTCGTCCGTCTTCGCGAGGGCGGCGGGAAGCAGCCCGTCCGCGGCCATCACCAGGGGAATGCGCGAATACGCCATCAGCAGCGAGTTGAACAGGGCCAGCGCGCTCACCATTCCTCCCAGCGCGAGCCATCCCCCGATCCACCGCCCCCCGAACGCCGCCGCCTGCTCCGCGATCTGCGGCCAGCCCCCCTCCCGCCACGTCGTTCCATCGCTCGCCGCCAATCCCGCCATCAGCGGAACCACGTATCCAAGCGTCACCAGCGGCAGTGTCAGGAAGAGCGCCCGCGGATAGGTGCGCTCCGCGTCCACCACCTCGCCCTGCACCGTCGAGGCGTTGTCCCAGCCCAGGTAGTTCCACAGCACGGTGGAGAGCGCCAGGCCCATCGCGCCCGCGCCGAACTCCCCGCCCGTGGAAAAGGGCTTCCACGGCACGTGCGAGATGTTGGGGATGGCGGCCAGCGCGAACGCCAGGAATCCCGCGACGATGAAGGCACCGGCGAAGACGGAGACGCGGCCCACGCGAAAGGCGCCGCGCAGGTTGATGGCCGTGGCGCCCCAGATCACCGCCAGCGACACCGCCCAGCGCGCCGGCCCGCCGAGGCCGGGGACGAAATACGCCAGGTACTGGTTGAACAGCACGGGATAGAGCGCCATGTCGAGCAGCGAGTAGACCCACGTCATCCACCCGTTCTGGAACCCGGCGAACCGGCCGAACGCGCGCTGCACCCAGCGGTAGTAGCCGCCCTCCACCGGCAGCATGCTCGACAGCTCGGCCACGATCAGCGTTTCGGGGAGCGCCCAGATCAGCGGGACGAGCAGCACGATCAGCAGCGTGAGCCCCGGCCCCACCTCGGCGACCACGCCCTCCAGGCTGTAGGCGCCGCCAGAGGTGTTGAAGTACATCACCCCCACCAGCGACAACGTGGTCAACGTGCGCTTCAGCCCGGGTACGGCGATGGCGCCTTCGGAAGATGCGACGGGGTCGGCGGGGGACGCGGAGGGAGCGGGCGAGGACAACGGCGGTCGCGGTCGGCGGGGGGATGGAACCAGCGGGCGCGACAAGCTGCGGGGCGCGCCACGCCGATGTCAATCGCCCGACTCCTTCAGCGCAGCCGCAGGGTGTAGGTCATCCCTCCCGAAAGCGCGTCCAGATCGTGCGCCGCCAGCAGCACGGCGAACCCGCGAAGCGGTCCGATCCGCACGCCCGCGTTCGGCTGCTCGCCATCGTACTCGGCCATCAGCGCCAGCCACGGCCGCGGCGCCACGGATACGCCTCCGAACAGGCCCACGAACTGCTCGTCGTACACCGCGAGATCGAGCACGTTTTCGCCGTACCCCGCCGTAATCCCGATCGACGCCGGCGTGATTCGCACCTCTTTGCTGGCCACCACGTACGTCGCGGAGTACAGCCGCGTCCCCACGATGTCGTGCATGCCCACCGCGAGGGCCGGCCGCCGCGCGCCTTCGTCGATCAGCTGCACCCGGAAGCTCACCATCCGGTCGCCCAGCGCTTGGCGAGGCACGTCGAGAGGCCTGGTCAGCCGCAGGTCCACTTCCAGAAAGGGGAGGAAACCCAGCGAGAGCGACTGCACCAGCCCGCGCCGGGTATGGTGCCCGTAGAAGTGGTGATGCCCGGGCGCGATCCACTGGAGCCCCGCCCGCAGCTCGGAATCTTCCATGATCCGGCCCGTCGGGATGCTGACGAGCCCTGTCGTGCCGGTGAGCGACTGTGCCCGAGCCTCGGAGCTCATCAGCAGCGATCCGGCGATCAACACCGCGCCCAGCCGAACCAGCTGCGCCAGCGAATCGACCGTGTCCCGTCCAGCCTTTGTCATTGGCTCGGGGGGCAGGAAATGGAGTGCTCGACGAGAGGTGTCACGGACCCATCCACCGGGCGAAATCATCCATCGTGCGCCCCGTTCGGAAGCGCCGCCCTCCCGGCACGAAGCCGTAGTACCGGTACTCCCAGTGGAATGCATCGGCGAGGCGCACGCGGAGCGGGCCGGGACGTGGATGCTTCGCCACCCCGAGAGGAATGCGCAGGGTTGCCCCGGCATTCGTACCCTGGCCGGTGTGCGTGACGAACCAGCCCAGGTCCACCTCCCCGAACTGCCGCACGACATCCATCCGGACCCCTTTCTGATCGCGCAGGAAGGTGCCGGCGGTGCCCTGCACGGTCAGACCCTGCCGCGTGCTCCGCCATCCCGCCTCCGCCAGGGCGGTTCGCTCGGCGGCCGGGGCCAGCCGCCACTCCTCCCGGGCAAACGACGCCAGCCCCGTCGTCGCGACTTCCCCGCCCGCGAACCA
This sequence comes from Longimicrobium sp., assembly GCF_036399935.1. GTDB lineage: Bacteria > Gemmatimonadota > Gemmatimonadetes > Longimicrobiales > Longimicrobiaceae > Longimicrobium. The sequence continues at coordinate 44,478 of NZ_DASWMD010000007.1, read as the reverse complement.
GCGCGCATCCGGCGAGTACGCGCGCGCATGCAGGTCGGCCCCGTAGCGATTGGGCGTGAACAGCCCGGCTGCCGCGACCACGAACACGTTCCGCGGCAGGCGCACGGCCTGGTTGAGGGTCACCAGGCCCGGTCGGACCCGCGACTCGCCTGTCGGAAGATCGTCCTGCAGCGTGAACAACACCTGGGCCGAGAGGCTCAGCCCCGTCCGCAGCGGCACACGGACCTCGGGTGCGACGCCGCCGCGGGAGCGGATCGGGTTGTCGTAGTCACCGAATGCGGCTTCGAACCAGGGGTGAACCACGACGTCCACCCGCCCGAAGGACCTGCCCGCCCGCTCCGCGGAGATGAGCTCGGGGGGCACTCCGGCGAGGCTCAGCGAGCCGGAGGCCGCACCGCCGCGTTCGGCGAGGTCCGGCCCCTCCGCGGCGGAATACACGCTCTTCCCGAGCATCACCCCGTCGCGCGTGGGAACGAGGACGAGTTCCCGCGCGTCACCGAGCATGGGGAGCAGGAGCGCGGCAGCCTCGTCGAGCGCCCTTCGCGTATCGCGGTAACGGGTGTTCTCGAGGGTGACCCACAGCCGTTGACCATCCACGACCGCCCCGGCGTTCGAAAAGCCTCGAGACGTCAGGAGACGGACAATGCCGTCGGCGTGCGCCGGCTCGCCTTCAGGCAACTGGGCACCGGCGCCTTCGGGTGCGCCGAGGAGCAGGCATGCCACCACGGTAAATAGCGGACGAAGCTTCAGGAGAGATCCCACGATGGTCCCGCCTTTCGATCAGCCCAGGATCGGGACTTCAAGCAACACTCGCTTATTGAGTCCTATTGTGAGCGCTTCTTATGGTAGTTTCATTACGGTGTGTCGTCAAGCGTAATCCTTCGAAGGATCGTCGAATAGAAAAACGGCCCGGCTGCCTGGGGCAGCCGGGCCGTTCCGGCGTTCCACGGACGCGAGCCGCCCTAGCGGGCCGCACCCAGGTGATGCAGCAGGAACGCATACCGGAACGCGGTCTCGCGCAGGGCGTCGTAGCGGCCCGACGAGCCGCCGTGGCCCGCGCCCATGTTGGTGCGCAGCAGCAGCAGGTTGCTGTCGGTCTTGGTGGCGCGCAGCCGCGCGACCCACTTGGCCGGCTCCCAGTATGCCACGCGCGGGTCGTTCAGCCCCGTGGTCACCAGCATGGTGGGATAGGCCTTGGCCTCGACGTTGTCGTAGGGCGAGTACGACAGCATGTAGCGGTAGTGCTCCTCGTTCTGCGGATTGCCCCACTGCTCCCACTCGCCCGCCGTGAGGGGGATGGACGCGTCGAGCATGGTGTTGATCACGTCGACGAAGGGCACGTCGGCGATCACCACCTTGAACAGGTCCGGCCGCATGTTGACCACGGCGCCCATCAGCAGCCCGCCCGCGCTGCCGCCGCGGATGCCCAGCCGCTCGCGCGAAGTGAAGCGCTCGTTCACCAGGTGCTCGGCCACCGCGATGAAGTCGGTGAACGTGTTGCGCTTGTTCATCATCTTGCCCTGGTCGTACCAGGACCGGCCCATCTCCTGGCCGCCGCGGATGTGCGCGATGGCGTACACCACCCCGCGGTCCAGCAGGCTCAGGTTGGCGATGCTGAACGCGGGGTCGGTGCTGCTGCCGTAGCTGCCGTACGCGTACAGCAGCATGGGACGCGAGCCGTCACGCACCAGCGGCTTCTTGTACACCAGCGACACCGGCACCATGGTGCCGTCCGCGGCGCGGGCCCAGGTGCGCTCGCTGGCGTACTGCGAGGGGTCGTATCCGCCCAGCACGTCGGTTTGCTTCTTCAGCGTGCGCTGGCGGGTGTTCATGTCGTAGTCGTACACCGACGACGGCGTGACCAGCGAGGTGAACCCGAAGCGGAGGGTGCTGGTGTCGTACTCGGGATTGCTCCCCGGTGAGGCCGTGTACACCGGCTCGGCGAACTCGATGGTGTGCTCCTGGCCGTTGCGGATGTTGCGGACGCGGATCTGCCGCAGCGCGTTGGTGCGCTCGAAGAGAACCAGGTGGTCGCGGAACACGTCGAAGCCGTCCAGCAGCACCGTTTCGCGGTGAGGCACCACCTCGCGCCAGCTGGCCCGCGACGGGTTGGACTCCGGCGCTTCCATCAGCTTGAAGTTGTTGGCGCCGCCCACGTTGGTGCGGATCAGGAAGCGGCCGTTCTGGTGGCTGACGGAGTAGATGTGGTCCCGTTCACGGGCCGCCACCAGCCGGAACTCCGTGGGCCGGTCCGCCGGCGCCACGCGCACCTCGCTGCTGGTGTAGCTGCCGGTGGACAGGATCATGTACCGGTTGTCCTTGGTGCGGCTGATCCCCACGCGGAACAGCACGTCGGGTTCGTGGAACACCAGCACGTCCGTGGCGCGATCGGTACCCAGCGTGTGGCGGAAAACGCGGTCGGGGCGCTGCGCCTCGTCGGTCTTCGTGTAGAACAGGGTGCGGTTGTCGGCGGCCCACGTGGCGCCGAACGACACGTCTTCGATGCGGTCGGGAAGGATCTCGCCGGTTTCCAGGTTCTTCACCATGATGGTGAAGTGCTCGGCCCCGGTGGTATCCACCGAAAACGCCACCAGCCGGTGATCGGGGCTGATCGAGTAGGCGCCCAGGCTGAAGTAGCGCTTGCCCTCGGCCATCTGGTTCAGGTCCAGGATCACCTCTTCGCGGGCGTCCAGGCTGCCGCGCTTGCGGGCGAGAACGGAGTACTGCTTTCCCTCTTCGGTGCGCGAATAGTAGTAGTACGGACCGATGCGGTCCGGCACCGAAAGGTCCGTCTGCCGGATGCGGCCCAGGATTTCCTGGTACAGCGTTTCCTGGAGCGCCTTCGTTCCCGCCATGGCGGAATCGGCGTAGCGGTTCTCGGCTTCCAGGTAGCTGATCACCTCCTGGTTCTGCTTGTCGCGCAGCCAGAAGTAGTTGTCGACGCGCACGTCGCCGTGCAGCGTGTCGGTCCTGGGGATCACGCGCGCCACGGGGGGCGGCGGCAGGTCGCGCGCGGTCTGCGCGGCGGCGGGCACGGCGGCCAGCCACGGCGCGAGCAGCAGGAGGGTGCGCACGGAACGACGCAGCATGAGGACTCCTTGCGGGGATCTGGTGATTTCGAGGATGCTAAATTAGCAGCACCTACACGATAGTCCCCCAAGGGCGGTTGGAACAGGGGTTCGTGCGTGGGCCTCGCACCAAAGATTGGAATGTGGATGCCAAGTTCCGTCGCCGTCCAAGCCTGCACGGGCGAATGAATTCGCTGCAACAACCACACGAAGTCCGTCTTCGCGCGTCTTCGCGGACTGGCTTGCTGGAGTGTGGGTTGAGGCTTGGGGCACGACCTTGTCGGGCGCCGGGAGCGGGTCGGAGGGGATGCACACCGAAGCCTGCCGAAGCGCGATCGAATTCTCCCCTCTCCCGCTCGCGGGAGAGGGGCCGGGGGAGAGGGCAGCCGGGGCATGCGCCGGCCCACGTCACCGCGCGCCCGACTCTTCCAGGGACTGCCAGCCCGGGCGCCCAGCCCGCCGAAGCGAACGGCACTGGCTCCCTTCCCCCGCGCTGTTGGGGGGGGATGGGCTGGGGTTGGGGGCGCGTCGGCGGCATGCGCCGGCCCATGTGACCACGCACCCGACTCACCCAGCGCTGCCAGCCGGCCCCGCCGGGTCCGCGTGGCGTGACGCCCTTGCGGGTCACCTGACCCGTGCGCGGATCGGCCGATGCGCGCACTTTGGTGAAACCGATCGATCCATCTGCACCCGGCCTATCGTCCCATGACCCGTCCCGATCCCGAGTACCCGCTATCCGACCTGGCCCTCGCGCGTCGCCTGGAGGCCGCGGAGGGGCGTGCGAACGCCGCGTTCGTCACCAGTCGCGCGCGGCGGCAACCGGAGGTGGGGGCCACGTGGAAGGAGATCGCCGGCACACTGGTGATGTTCGACGGCGTGGGATCGGCCCTCACGCAGACGTTCGGGCTGGGCACCCTCGGCGAGGCGACGGACGCAACGCTCGGCGAAATCGAAGGGTCCCTGCACGCGCGCGGAGCCGAGGTGTTCCACGAGGTGAGCCCCATGGCGGGGATGCCGCTGCTGGGCGTGCTCGCGGCGCGCGGGTACCGCCCGGTGGAGCTGACCAGCGTGATGCACCGGCCCACCACGATTCCCGTCCCCGGTGCCGAATCACAGGTGCGGGTGCGGCGGATCGAGCCTGGGGAGGTGGACCTGTGGGCAGACACGGCCGCCCGCGGCTGGGGCGAAACCCCGGAGCTCGCGGAGTTCATGCGTGCCTTCGGAACGATCACCGCGAGCGCCGACGGCACCGTGCCGTTCCTCGCCGAAGTCGATGGAGAGCCGGTCGCCACGGGAGCCCTGGCGATCCATGGCGGCGTGGCGCTGCTGGCGGGAGCGAGCACCGTCCCCGCGGCGCGGAAGCAGGGAGCGCAGCGCGCGCTGCTGCAGGCGCGGCTTCGGTATGCGACGGAGCACGGATGCGACCTGGCGATGATGGGTGCGGAGCCCGGCAGCGCGTCCCAGCGCAACGCCGAGCGCCAGGGTTTCCGCATCGCCTACACGCGGATCAAGTGGCACCTCCCGCCGCCGTGAAAACCTTCGAACAGGGAAAATGGGGAGGTCTCTTTGTTGCAGCGAATCAGAGCCCGCCTGGAGCGATGACACCCACATAGGTACGATCTTCATTCGGAGGGATTCATGACTGAACTTGCTGTGGCGTCGCTGCCCGACTTTCATCGCGCAATCAAGGAACACCTGTGGCCGGGAACGCTGTTTCGCGGTGTTAATGACGCTGTTCGACACGTGTTAAAGCCGTCGTTAGGACGTTATGCAACTTCAGGCGACACGGGATACTTCTCCCCCAACGAGCTGCTGGAACGGGAGCGGGAAGCTCTCTACAGCTTTTCCATCGTTGCTCTCCCGTACGTCCGACGCGAGATTCGCAACGACTTGGAACTGATGACCATCGCCCAGCACCATGGGTTACCAACGCGGCTACTGGATTGGACATTCAACCCGTTGGTAGGGCTCTACTTCGCGGTGTCCGCAAATTACGGCGAGGATGGAGCAGTGTTCGCGATACGCAATAGAGATATCGAGTGGTACCATCTCCACAAGTCCGAGAGCCTCAATCCATTCACCGTCGATCGAGTGTTCGCACTTCTTCCTTATCAGGTTTCCGAGCGGGTAAACCCTCAAGCGAGCGTATTCACAATCCATCCGGATCCAACCATCGCTTTCGAACCGGACTACTTGTTCAAATTCGTCATCCCGGCAAGTGCCAAGCTCGAAATAGAAGAGCACCTTAGTTGGTGCGGAATCCATGCTCACAACCTGTTTCCGGGCCTTGACGGCGTGTCGAACAATCTTAAGCGCATTTTCTTCGATCGCGTCAGGCATGGCGCGGGCGTAGTCGCCTGATCCGCGGAGTCAGACGAGCCAGGGCGCGCTACACGGCGTAACCAACACCAGGTCAAGCCAGTCCGCGAAGGCGGACTTCGGGTGGCCGTTGCAGCGAATTCATTCGCCCGTGCAGGCTTGGGCTCGGCTTGAACCCGGGGTTACGCACACGAACTCGGTTCTGGGGATCGGCGACTCGGAGAGATCCGTGCCGCTGCCGCGCCCAGGCTCGTTCGTGGTTCAGGCAAGATCCTTCGGCCCGCATAGGTCGGCGAGCGGGCGAGTCTCGTGCGCTTGGGCCTCTGGATGACAGACGTGGGCTCATGCGGTGGGAATGAGCGGTACACTTGGGCCGCTGGATGGACAAACCGAGTTCATGCGGCGGGAATGAGCGGTACACTTGGGCCGCTGGATGGACAAACCGAGCTCATGCGGCTGGGATGAGTAGTGGGCTCGGGCCTCTGGACGACAGAATCGCCGTGCATCGTACGGCGCGTCAGGCTGGGCCTTGCCGCGCACGCGTCCGGGGCACAGGATGTGACGTGGCGAAACGCGAGCAAATTCCCGCACCTGAACCGGACATCGGCCCGTGACCGACCGCCCCGTCACCATCGTCTGCCTTTCGAGCTTCCTCAAGGGCGAGGAATTCCTCCGCGAGTGCAAGCGGCAGGGCTGCCGCGTGCTGCTGATCACCGTCGAAAAGCTGCGCGAGGCCGAGTGGCCGCGCGACGCCATCGACGAGATGCTGTACATGCCGGACCTGTTCAAGCGCGACGACGTGATCAACGGCATCAGCTGGCTGGCGCGCACGGAGCACATCGACCGCATCGTGCCGCTGGACGAGTTCGACCTGGAGATCGCGTCGGCGCTGCGCGAGCACCTGCGCGTGCCGGGCATGGGCGAAACCACCGTCCGCTACTATCGCGACAAGCTGGCGATGCGCATGCGGGCGCGCGAAGCCGGCGTCCGCGTTCCGGACTTCGCCCCGGTGCTGCACAACGACCACGTCAACCACTTTCTGCAGACGGTGCCCGCGCCGTGGGTGCTCAAGCCGCGCTTTTCAGCGTCGGCCATCGGCATCCACAAGCTCGACGATCCCGAACAGGTGTGGCGCACCATCGAGTCGCTGGGCGACAAGCGGAGCTTTCACCTGCTGGAGCGCTTCGTCCGCGGTTCGGTGTACCACGTGGACTCGCTGGTGTGGGACCGGGAGATCGTGTTCTCGGATGCCAACGGCTACGTGAGCCCGCCGTTCGAGGTGTACCACGGCGGCGGACTGTTCAGCACCCGCACCCTGCCCCGCGACTCCGACGAGGCGGCCGCCCTCAAGCAGGAGGATGCGCGGGTACGGGAGGCGCTGGGCATCGTGCGGGGCGCGCTGCACACGGAGTTCATCCGTGGCGACGAGGACGGCGAGTTCTACTTTCTGGAGACGGCCGCCCGGGTAGGCGGCGCGAACATCGTCGAGATGGTGGAAGCCGCTACGGGCATCAACCTGTGGCGCGAATGGGCGCGGATCGAGGTGGCGGATGCGCGGGGCGAGGCGTACGTGCTGCCGAAGACGAGGGAGGACTACGCGGGGCTGCTGGTGTCGCTCGCCCGGCAGGAGTGGCCCGACACGTCGGCGTACGACGATCCCGAGATCGTCTGGCGGATGAACAAGCGCCATCACGTGGGGATGATCCTCGCCTCGCCCAGCGCGGACCGCGTCGCGGAACTGCTCGGCTCGTACATGCACCGCGTCCAGGAGGACTTCCACGCCTCCATGCCCGCGTCGGCCACGGCAACGGACTGACCGATGGAAGCGTCAGGCACACCATAGCAAGGTCGCGCCACAGGCGACAACAAACACCGCGGCAGGCAGTCCACGGAGGTGGACATCGTGTGGTCGTTGCAGCGAATTCATACGCCCGTGCAGGCTTGGGCCGCTCCCAGGCGGGGACAGGACCGAGGCCTTGGGTTCCGTGTCGCTGCCGCGCCCGGGCGAAGTGGCTCCCGCGGCAAGATCCCACGGCCCTGCATGGTATGCACTGCGGGCCCGTCAAGTGCGCTCGGGCCTCTGGATGACAGGGGCCGGTGATGGCCCGGGATGGAGAGCGGCGGGCCCACTACACTAAGGGCGCGCCACAGACGACAACAACACCTCGGCAGGCCAGTCCACGAAGGTGGGCATCGTGTGGTCGTTGCAGCGAATTCATTCGCCCGACCAAGCCCGGCGGGCACACAAAAACCGGAGGCGCGGAGAACATTCTCCGCGCCTCCCGCTCGTTTGATGTTGCGCCGCAGCAACTTACGACGGAACTCCGGGGGCGCTTTCGCCGTACGGTGATGGGCGGGGCGACACCAGGCCAGGTCGCCGCCGCCGATACGCCCGACCCGGAGCGGCCATGAACGCGACCACGAACACCCGACGCACCGCACGATGGAGAGCCGCCACCGCGGCCCTCGTCGCGCTGCTGTTGCCGATGCTCGCGGGCTGTGGAGCGCGGCGCGAGCGGCCTCTGTCCGCGGTGGACGTGGAGCTGGTGCGGGCGGACGCGTACGCCGATTCCATCGCGCGCACCCGCGCCCCGGCGCTGAGCGACGAAGACGTCATCGTGCTGGGATACATGGAGCGGCTGCGCCTCGGGCTCGGCAGCCCGTTCCGGTTGACGGACCTGGCGCTGCAGGACCCCCGGCTGACTCCCGCGTCGCGCCGCAGGGCCGGCGCCGTGCTCCTGTCGGCCACGGCGGCGGGGCGGGGGTACGTGCTGGACCCGCTCGCCCTCTCCACCGTCTCCCACGGCTCCGTGGACGTGCGGATGCGGGCCGCGCGCCTGCACCTGGACATCATCGAGCAGGCCGTCGCCACCGCGGCAGACCCGCGCGGCGGCGAGTTGACCGTCCGCGCCGCCTACGCGCTCGCCGCCGCCGAGGGCACCGTTCCCGCGCATTCGCCCCCGCTCGTCGCGCGGGCGGCGGCGCTCGCGGCGGACCGGCGGAGGGCGCGCGACGACGCCCGCGCCCTGCTGGGCGACGCGGCGCTCACCAACCGCCACCCGCTGGCGCTGCTGCGCGAGTGGCGGGCGGCCCGGCGCTTCTCCGTGGAATCTCCTGCGGGCGCCTGGCGCAGCGAGTCGCGCGAGGCCGCGTCCGGTGCCGCCGCCATCCCGCTGGCGAGCGCCATCGCATCCGTTCCCGCGCGTGCCGCGGCGCATGAGCCCGTGTCCGCGCCCGTCCCCCTGCTTTCCCGCGCCGCGGCCCGTCGCCTGGCGGAGTTGGCGGACCGCCACGAGCCGCCACCGGTAGCACCGATCGCCGTCTCCCTGGAACGCTACAGCCGGGCGATCCAGCAGGCGCTGGGGCCCACGGAGACGGGCCGCGCCAACGGCCGCCGGTTCGTTGAGTCGGCCCGCGACGAGGAGCACTTCGCCGCCGCGTACACCCGCATCCGCGCCACACACCCCGCCGCCCCGCTCGCCGAGGCCGCGCTGGAATCCGCCGTCGCCATGCGCACCTACGCCCAGGAAGCGGTGTGGCACCCGGGCTTCCCCGCCCCGTCCACGTCGGATCTCAAGCGGCGCTACGGGCTGAAGGCGGTGGACTTCGACGCCGACGTGCCGATGGCCTGGCGCCCGTACTACCGCCGCATGCTGGGAAGCGCGCTTGCCGAGATGGAAGCCATCCTTCCCGGAATGGACGTGCGGGGGCTTTCGATCCAGTTCGGGCGGACGGGCAAGGAGCGATCGGCGCTCGCCATCCACGACCCATACGGGCGCCGCATCCACGTTCCGCCCGCAACGGGCCCGGGCACGCTGATGCACGAGATCGCGCACGACCTGGACTGGCAGGTGGCGCGCAGGCGCTACCGCGGTCGGGGCGCGTACGGCACCGACCTGGCGCTGCGGGCGAACGGATCCGACGAGTTCGCCGCCGCCGTGCGAAGCCTGCCCACGGCACCCGTCGCGGGGCGCAGCGCCGGCCGTAGCGGCGGATGGGACTACGAGACGCGCCCCGCGGAAACGTTCGCCCGGCTGCTGGATGGCTACGTGACCGCGACGCTGGCCGCGCGCGGGCGCAGCAACGGCTACCTGTCATCGTACCAGGACGAGGTGCTGGCCGGCCACGGCACCGCCGTGCCCCCCGATGCGCGCGGCCGCGTGCTTAACGTCTTCCGCCCGCTGATGATGGAGGCGTCGCCGCTGCCCATCCCCCTGCAGAGCGAATTCGAGGGGCTGTGGGGGCCCCGCCCGGCGCTGGGGCCGCTGGGCATGGTGGCCGAAGTGGCCGCCGCGGGCGGGCAGCGGCCGATCGCCGCGCGCGGGGACGAGTGGCGCAGCCTGGCGGACCTGGAAGCCTTTCCCGACGCCGCCCGCGCGCGCATCGCCGGGGTGCAGCGGACGCGCGACGCGCTGATCGCCGAGCGCGAGGCGATGATCTGCGCGAACCCGTTCCTCTCGCTCGGCGCGCAGGGCGAAAGGGACGTCCGCGCGCTGGTTCATCGCGCCGCCCGGTCACGGATGCGCGGGATCATGAGCCAGGAGCTGCGATCCCTGGGCATCCAGGCCGATGCAGATGCCGCCGCCGCGGCGTGGCTTCCGGCAGAAAACCCGGTCGCGAAAGCGCTGGTCTCCACGAGCGACGCATCCACCCCCTCGGCGACGTGCGGCGGCCATCTGGATCGCTGACGAAGGGCTCGGAGGACGCGGAAGGCCCTCCCCTGTGTCCCCCGTGTCCTCCGTGCGAAACCCCCGCTACGTCAGCCCTGGCCAGACAGCGCGCGGACGAGCCGGTACAGGAACTCCTGCCCCTCGAAGTAGGAGCTGATCGAAATCCGCTCGTTGGGCGCGTGCACGCGCACGTCGTCCACGTCGAAGAAAATCCCAGACACGCCATACATCGGAATGCCGGCGGCGCGGAAGTAGAGGCTGTCCGTGGCGCCGATGCCCATCACCGGAACCACCGGCACGCCGGGCCACAGCTCCCCGGTGATCCGCTCCACCGCGCCTACGACCTCCGGCGTCAGCGGCGACGGGGGGCTGGGCTTCGCCGCATTCACCTGGGTGAGCACCACGCGATCGTCCGCGATCACCTCCACCAGCTGCCGCGCCACCTCGTCCGGATCGGTCCCGGGAAGCAGGCGGCAGTTGAGGATGGCGCGCGCGGACTGGGGGATGGTGCTGTTGCTCTGCCCCGCATCCAGCCGCGTGGCCACGCAGGTGGTGCGCATCATCCCGTTGTACTGCGGCACCTCGCTCAGCCGAGCCGCCGCGTCCGGATCGCCCCTGTCCAGTAGCGCGCGCATGTCGTCGGCCACCTGCCCCGCCTCGATCCGCGACATGCGTTCGAAGAAGGCGCGCGCCACCTCGCCCAGCTGCACGGGAAAGGTGAACCCGGCGATGCGGCCCAGCGCCGCGGCCAGGTGGTAGATGGAGTTGTCCGGGGTGGGCAGCGAGCTGTGGCCGGAGGCGCCGCGGGCGCACAGCTCGAAGTCGACATAGACTTTCTCGCTCGCTTGCAGGTTGTTGGCGACGCGCCGCCCGGCCTTGATCCGCCCGGTTCCCCCCTCGTTGATCCCCATCTCCGCATCCACCAGGTCGCGGCGGTTCTCCGTCAGCCACTTGGCCCCGTTCTGCGGCCCGCCCTCCTCGTCCGCCGTCAGCGCCAGGATGATGTCGCGGTCCGGCACCACGCCCTCGTTCAGCAGGCGCACCAGGTTGGCGGCCCAGATGCTGGCCATGGCCTTCTGGTCGCTCGTGCCGCGGCCGTAGAAGAACCCGTCCTGCTCCACCAGCTCGAAGGGATCGGTGGACCACTCCGCCGGATCGGCATCCACCACGTCCAGGTGGGCCAGCAGGAGCAGCGGCCCGCGCGCGCCGCTGCCGCGAAGGCGCGCCACCAGGTTCATCTTGCGGGGATGCGGGCCGGCCTGCGTGACGTCGTCCTCCGGGAGCCCCGCCGCCAGCAAGCGGCGGGCGACCACCTGCCCCGCCGCGGTGACGTCGCCCGCGGCCTCGGTGGTGTCGATGGCGATCAGCTCGGAAAAAATGTCGCGCGCCAGCTGCCGGTACTCCGCCGGGGAGGTGACAGCCGGGTCGATGCCGTTCTGCATGGATGTTTCCAGGTGGTGGTTCGTCCGCAGCGGCCTGTCGCCGTGCCGCCACGCGTGAACTTACGCGGCGGACGGCGCGCGTCCAGACGACGATCGTGCGTCCCGCCCTTGCCGGATCGTCCGCGTGCGCGAAATTACGCGGGTTCTGGCGGAGCGGTGCCCGTTCCGGCCCCCACGCCCCACCGACCCGAAGCTGCATGAGCCGCGATTCCGAGCCGCCGCAGGACCCTGGCACCGACCCGCTGCGCGATCCCGCCCGCCTGGCCGCGCTCCACGCCACGGCGCTGCTCGGCAGCGCGCCGGAGGAGTCGTTCGACCGGCTCACCCGCATCGCGGCCGAGTTCCTGGACGCGCCGCTGGCCCTGGTGAACCTGCTGGACGACCAGCGGCAGTTCGCCAAGAGCTGCTTCGCCCCGCCAGGCTGGCCCGACGACCCCAACTCGCCCGTGGAGGAGTCGTACTGCCGGTGGACGATCGTCGAGCGCCAGCCCGTGGTGATCGCGGACGCGCGAAAGGACGAGCGGGTGCGCGACAGCGTGTTCCTGCGCGACCTGAACCTGGTCAGCTACCTGGGCGTTCCCCTGATCCTTTCCAACGGCCACGCGCTGGGAACGCTCTGCGTGGCGGGCTTCGAGCCGCGCGAGTGGACGGAGCGCGAGGTGCGGCTGCTGGCGGACCTGGCGGCGTCGGTAACCACCGAGGTGGAGCTCCGGCTGGACGTGGCCGAGCGGCGCCAGATCGCCAGGCTCAAGGACGAGTTCGTTTCCATCGTCGCGCACGAGCTGCGCACGCCGCTGACCTCCATCCGCGGCAGCCTGGGGCTTCTGGCCAGCGGACGGCTGAACGGAACGCCGCAGGCGCAGCGGATGCTGGAGATCGCGGCGCAGAACTCCGACCGCTTGGTGCGGCTGATCAACGACATGCTGGACCTGGACCGCCTGCAGTCCGGCCGGCTGGAGCTGAACCCGGCGCGGGTGGAGGTCGCCCGGCTGGTGGAGCAGTCGATGCACGCCGTCGAGGGCGCCGCGACGGGCGTGCAGGTGACGCTGGAGGCCAGGATCGACCCGGGGCTTGACGTCTGGGCCGATCCCGACCGGGTGGTGCAGGTGCTGGTGAACCTGCTTTCCAACGCGGCCAAGTTCTCCCCGCCCGGCGCCGTGGTGGAGGTGGTCGCCGAGAACCGCGGCGAGCAGGCGCTGTTCCAGGTGCGCGACCGCGGCCGGGGAATCCCCGCCGACAAGCTCGACGCCATCTTCGAGCGCTTCCGGCAGGTGGACAGCTCCGACGCGCGCGACAAGGGCGGCACCGGGCTGGGGCTGGCCATCTGCCGCAGCATCGTCCAGCAGCATGGGGGGCGTGTCTGGGTGGCGAGCGAATGGGGCAAGGGCAGCACCTTCTTCTTCACCCTCCCCCGCGAGCCGCGCCCCGCCGGCGAGTAGGGCCCCCTCCCCCGGCCCCTCCCCCGCAAACGGCGCGGGAGAGGGGAGAACTTCGATCGGGAGGCGACGGGCTGTCTCGCATGCCTTGGGAGCCCCCTCCCCCCGGCCCCCGTCCCCCGCTGCGCAGGGGAGGGGGAGACCTGAATTGCGCTTCGGCCGGCCTGGCGCACTCGAGCGTGAATGCAGTCCGCGCAGGCGGACTTCGTGATGTTCCAGCCGCGGTTGCAACCGCCTGGACGGGACCGGAGCCGAGGCCTCGGCTCCGGCCTGCGTGCGGGTTCGGCGCGCCTGGGCCTCTGGATGACAGGGTGCGGTGCATCAGCTGACAACAGCGCCATCCATCGGAACGGATCGTTCATTGCTGTGCGGCACCCGATTCCGACGATCGCCCCCTGAATCCATACATCGCCTGACCTGATGGACCGCAGACGTATCGATATCGCGCCGCCCCACATCCCCGGCTTCCGCGCCGTTCCGTTCACCGGGGTGATCTACGTGATGGCCGAGGCCGCCAAGCGCGGCTACGCGTACGGCCACCCCGACTGGTGCAACCTGGGCCAGGGGATGCCCGAAACCGGCCCCCTTCCCGGTGCCCCGCCCCGCATCCTGGAGGCGCCCATCAGCACGGCGGACCAGGAGTACGCGCCCGTGGCGGGCATTCCCGAGCTGCGCAGCGCCGTCGCCGACCTGTACAACCACCTGTACCGCCAGGGCAAGGCGTCGCAGTATACCGCCGACAACGTCTGCATCTGCGGCGGTGGACGGCTGGGGCTCACCCGCACCGTGGCGGCGCTGGGCGAAATCAACCTGGGGCACTTCCTTCCCGACTACACCGCGTACGAGGAGCTGCTGAACGTCTTCCGCGCGTTCACCGCCATCCCCATCCTGCTGGAAGGAACCGACGGCTACCGCTTCGACATGGGTCGGCTGGAGCGCGAGATCATGGGCCGCGGCCTTTCGGCGCTGCTGCTCTCCAACCCGTCCAACCCCACGGGGCGCACCATCCGCGGGCTGGAGCTGGCGTCGTGGGTAGAGGCGGCGCGGCGGCTGGAGTGCACGCTGCTGCTGGACGAGTTCTACTCGCATTACGCCTGGTGCGCCACGCCCGACGAGGACGGCCTGGTCTCGGCCGCCCGCTACGTGGACGACGTGGACGACGACCCGGTGGTCATCATGGACGGGCTGACCAAGAACTGGCGCTACCCCGGCTGGCGGACCACGTGGATCGTGGGCCCGAAGGCGGTGATCGAGGCGGTGACCAGCGCGGGCTCGTTCCTGGACGGCGGCGGCAGCCGGCCCCTGCAGCGCGCCGCCGTCGCGCTGCTGGAGCCCGCGGCGGTACGCGCCGAGACGGCGGCCATCCGCGGCGCCTTCCTGCGCAAGCGGCGCATCCTTCTCGACGGGCTGCGCGACGCGGGCATGCGGCTGGACGTGGAGCCCGAGGGCACCTTCTACATCTGGGCGGACCTGGCGGGCCTTCCCGAGCCGCTGAACGACGGCATGGACTTCTTCCAGGCCGCGCTGGAGGAAAAGGTGATCTGCGTGCCGGGCGAGTTCTTCGACATCAACCCGGGCAAGCGCCGCAGCGGCCGGGCATCGCGGTTCCGCACCTACGCGCGCTTCTCGTTCGGCCCCGAAGAGTCGGCCGTGGCGGAAGGCGTGCGGCGCCTGGGCGAGATGGTGCAGCGCTACCGCTGACGTCGCTTTCGCACTTTCGCACTCACGCACTCCCTCCCATGAACCCGATCGAAACGCTCGCCGCCTGCGCCGGAACGTGGAGCGGCCCCAGCACCCTGCAGGACCCCATGAACAACGTCGCCGAAGAGTCCGCGTCCACGCTCACCGTTACGCCGGTGCTGGGCGGGCGGTTCGTGCGGATGGACTACACGTGGGCGTACCAGGGGAAGCCGCAGGAAGGCTCGCTGCTGGTGGGCTTCGATCCCAAGGCCAACACACTGTCGGGGCACCTGGTCGACACCTGGCACGTGGGATACGGGGCGATGGCGTTCACCGGAACGCCCGGCGAAGACTCCACGCTGACCGTGCGCGGCTCGTACGCCGCGCCGCCCGGCCCGGACTGGGGATGGCGCATCGACGTCGCGCCGGGCGATGATACGCTGCGCATCACGCACTACAACGTCTGGCCCGACGGCAAGGAAGACCTGGCCGTCGAATCGGTCTACACCCGCGCGTAGCCATCAGCCTGATGGAGCACGTCCGTTCAACCCATACTGTCGAGGTGAAAGATGAAGTGTCCCGTATGCCTGCAGCCCGACCTGGTGATGTCCGAACGCCAGGGAATCGAGATCGACTACTGCCCGCAATGCCGCGGCGTGTGGCTGGACCGCGGCGAGCTCGACAAGATCATCGAGCGCTCCGCCACGTCGGCCCCCGCCACGTCTGCGCCTGAGCCGCCACTGAACGTCTACCCGCCGCAGCAGCCCGGCTACGGCCAGCAGCCCGGATACGGCCAGCACAAGAAGTACGACAAGGACTACCACGGCGGGTACGGCCACAAGAAGAAGCGCGGCGGATTCCTGGGCGAGATCTTCGACTTCGATTGATGGACCGCTCCATCGCCTTTGCATCGCGGACCGTCGGCGGCGTTCCCCTCCTGCTGGCGTTTCCGCAGGCGGGGGATGCGCCGCACCCGGCGGTGCTCTGGTTCCACGGGTTCGGCGTGGACAAGGAGGTGCACCGCAAGGAACTTGAGCAATTGGCGCGGGCCGGGTTCCTGGGGGTGGGCGTGGATGCGGTGGGCCACGGCGCTCGCCGCCTGCCGGACCTGGACGCGCGCCAGGCCGCGCCGCACGAGCAGGCGCTGCGCACCATGATCGGCCTTGCCGCGCGGACGGCGGATGAGATTCCCGCCGTCGTCCGCGCGCTGGCGGATGAAGGCCTGGCCGACGCGGAGCGGGTCGGCGTCGTGGGCGTGTCGATGGGCGGGTACGTCGTGTATCGGGCGGTGCTGGTGGAGCCCTCCATCCGCGCCGCCGTTGCCATCCTCGGTTCGCCGGAATGGCCGGACGGCGACAGCCCGCACCGTCATCTGGAGGGCTTCCGTCGCACCGCGCTCCTGTCCATCACCGCGGAACGCGACGAAAACGTGCCGCCCGCCGCCGCGCGCGAGTTACACCAGCGGCTCGCCGCGGCGGACCCGGAGCCGGGGCATCGCCACGTGGAACTCGCGGGCGCCGTCCACCTGATGTCCGAGCAGCACTGGACCCAGGCGATGGACGAGACGCTGCGCTGGTTGGAGCGCCACCTCCGGCCCACCTCGTCATGCTGATCAGCCATCCAGACGCACGACAGCCGGGGGATCGCTCCCCCGGCTGTCGTTTTTTTCCCGCAGTTCTCCGCGCCTCGGCGTGAGAACCTCCGATACGTCAGGCCGCCGTGCAGTCGTACGGGTCGGTGGTGGTGGTGGGGTTCGGCGAGGTGCCGTTGCGGCGCGTGCCGTTCATCACCTGCAGCGCGATTCCCGTGTAGTACTTCTTGAGGATCTGGTCGTACGTGTGGCCCGCGCGCGCCATGCCCACGGCGCCCGTCTGCGCCAGCCCCGCGCCGTGCCCGTTGCCCCCGCCGTACGCGCGATACCCGGTGAGCGCGCCCGACGAGTTAGTCACCCGCTCGATCACGAACAGCGTGCTCGGAAGCATGGTGGGCACGCCGGAACTGCTGATGTACGGCATCGCGGAGCGGATGGCCGTCCCCGTCTCGGTGAAGGTGCCCTGGTCCGTCACGAACTCGATCTGCGTCACCCGCCCGCTGGTGCTGGAGCGCGCCAGGATGTTGATGGCGTTCACGTTGCCCACGGGCTTGTTCGCGAAGTCGCCCACCACGCAGCTCATCTGCGCCATCGTCCAGCTGTAGTTCCACCGGTGGTAGCTGTGGAAGCCGCCGTACGCCCCCGTCCACGTGGGGGTACGCAGATCGGTGAGCAGCGCGCTCACCGAGGGCAGCTCCTGGCCGGCCGGCGCGTCCCACACGGTGCGCAGGTAGGGCGCGGTGGTGGCGAACACGTCTTCGACGTTGCTCGTCTTGCCGCCGCTGGTGGCGTAGAACAGGGCGCTGATCATGGCCCCGTTGTACGTGGCGACGATGCCCGCCGTCGCATTGATGGCGCTGGTGCTGATGGAATGCTCCGCCGCCGACCCGCCGTACACCTGGTCCTGCACGGTGGCCAGCACGTCGTAGCCGTTGTTCCAGTGCTTGCCCAGGCTGGAATGCGCGTAGGTGCGAGCCGCCACGGCCTGCGCCTTCTGCGCCTCCATCTCGGGGTACACCGACGGCCCCAGCTCGCGCGGCACCACGCCGTACAGGTACTCCTCCATCCCCACCTCGTTGATGCCCGCCAGCGTGCCCGCGGCGTTCTTCATCACCTCGGCGATCCCGCGGTACTGCGCCGTGCCGATGGTCACGCGCGCCGTGGACGCCACCGTGATGCGCGGCTGGGCGCGCGAGATGGCGGACGTTCCCGTCGTCTTGGTGGTCACGTAGCGCGGCTCGTAGACCGTGGTGTTCACCGTCTTCCACAGCGCCGACGTGGTCGCCAGGCCCGCGTTGATCACGTTCTGCTTGTAGATGCGCTCGGCGGTGGTGTCCATGGGCAGCGGCCGCTCGCCGATGTACACGCGCCAGCAGCTGGCCGTGGACACGTACTCCCACGCCGACGGAAAGCCCGCCGCGGTTCCCGCCGTCACCCGCTGGTCGCGGTCCGCCGCCGTGGTGGTGCACACCACCTGCAGCCGGCGGTTGTTGGTGGCCACCCCCACCGACTGGTTCCACGTCACCGTCGCCTGCTCGCCCGCCAGCCCCGAGACGAGATAGGCGTTCGTCCCCTTCTCGCGGACGTCGTACGCCACCGTGGCCCCGATCTTCACCGACGTGGCGGCGGGGATGATGCCCACGCGGATCTTTCCGGCGTACGGCTCCAGCGTGTTCAACGACGCGCCCGCCGGCGGGGCGATGTCGGGCTGGGTGGGCAGGTCGTCCGCGCACCCCGCCGCGGCCGACAGAAGGGCCAGCAGGGCGAAGCGGAACTGTCGTGCGTGCATGTGCACCTCGGGGTGGTGGATGGGGGACCGGCGGCGATCGTCGGGATCTCCCGAGGCCGAGGCGCTGGCCTCGACGCGGCACGCCAGGGGGTGCACCGGTTCGCGGGATGATCTCGCTCGGAGCTGTATCATACGGCTTCCGCAGAAAACATGCACCTCCCGCCACGGCGTGCACATCCTCCCGGGCTGCTGGATCGCGGGAGCAGAGCTTGCCCTGCTGCCCGCCTCGTGGATCATCGGCAACCCTGTCGTGGGATGGCATGCGTGCGAGGAGCCTGTTCATCGCGGTCGCACTCCCGGCGTCCGCCTCCATCGCGGGCACCTGCTACGTCGTGCAGCCGATGGCTGGAGGGCGGGCGATGAGCCCGGCCCCGGCGGTCTCGGCCGAGCGGCTGGAAGCCCACGTGCGGGCGCTCTCGGAAGAGTTCGTTCCGCGCGACTACACGCATCCCCAGAACCTGAACCGCGCCGCGGCGTACATCCGCGACGAACTGGAGCGTGCCGGCGGGCGGGTGTCGGTGCAGGACTTCGACGTGCGCGGCACCACGTACCGCAACGTGGTGGCCTCGTTCGGCCCGGAGGAGGGCGAGCGGATCGTGGTGGGCGCCCACTACGATGCGGCGGGCCCCTACCCCGCGGCCGACGACAACGCCAGCGGCGTGGCGGGGCTGCTGGAACTGGCGCGGCTGCTGTCCGCGGCACCGCCGGGGACGCGGGTGGACCTGGTGGCGTTTCCGCTGGAGGAGCCACCGTTCTTCCGCACGGGGCACATGGGGAGCGCCGTGCACGCCAGGTCGCTGCGGGCGCAGGGCGTAAAGGTGCGGCTGATGATGTCGCTGGAGATGATCGGCTACTTCACCGACGCGGAGGGAAGCCAGCAGTTTCCGCTCGCCGTCCTCAAGGCTTTCTATCCCTCTCGCGGTAACTTCATCACCGTGATTGGAAAGCTGGGGCAGGCCTCCGCCGTGCGACGGGTGAAGCGCGCGATGCGGAAGGCGTCGCCGCTGCCCGTGCACTCCATCAACGCGCCGCGGTGGGTTCCCGGTGTGGACTTTTCCGACCACGCCAGCTACTGGGACGAAGGCTATGCGGCGGTGATGATCACGGACACGGCGTTCTATCGAAACCCCCACTACCATACCGCACGCGACACCGCCGACACGCTGGACTATGCGCGAATGGCGATGGTGGTCCAGGGCATCCACGCCGCCGTCCTGCGTCTGGCCTAAGGCCGTTGCGGTGCTGAGGCGACCCATTCTCAGGGTGGGTGCGTCCCCAACGCGGCAGCGGGTAAACCCGCCGCTGGGAAAGCGGAAAGCCCCGACACGGGCCGCTCGCGCGTCCCGTTCGGGGCTTCACCTGCACGCGCACGACACCTGCCACGCGCAACTGTAATCCCGAGGAGCGGCCACGCCGGAACTGCCCGTACACGGCAGTTGGCAGCGACCGAGGGATCCGCCACACAGCCGGAGTTGCGCACCCAAACCGCAGCCACCCAACACCCCTGCGGTCGAGCCGCACGAACCGTTCGAAGCGCCGTCGAATTCTCCCTCTCCCCTGCGAAGCGGGGGAGAGGGCCGGGGAGAGGGGGCTCCCTCGGCATGCGCAGGCACCGATTCGAAAACGCCCCGATTCTCAGCTGCGCCCGCCCCCGTCACGGTCCGGCACGTCCGATCGTTCTCACGGCGGACTACTGACGCGGATGAATGGACGCCTGCCATGCTTCGGATTGGGATCGTACTGCTCCTGGGCGCCGCCCTGTCGGGCTGCGTCTGCGGCTGCCCGCTGAGCCCCGACATGAACCGCACGGAAGAAGGCTTCTCCGCCACCGCGGGACGCAGCGCGCTCATCCTGCGCAACGAATCGCCGCATCCCGTGCACTACGTGGCCCTCGAGGAAGAGACGAGCCACCGTGTAGACCTGAACCCCACCGCGACCGAGTGGCCGGCGGTGAAGCCGGGCGGCGAGGTGAGCATCCCCTATTCCCAAATCGATGGATACCACGCCCGCGCGGACCGGATCGTCGTGCACTGGTGGACGCAGGGAAAGTGGGGACAGCTGCGGGTGGCGCTTCGTTGATCATCGAACGACAGGCCCGGCCCGCACTCGCGCTCCGGCCTCGCTGACTCCACGCGGAGCCGCGGAGGAAAAGAGAAGAGCCGCGGAGGGGCACCGATCCCCTCCGCGGCTCATCTGTTTCTCCGCGCCTCCGCGTGATCCCTCGTCCGACGTTGCGGGGTGATCAGTACCGCGGTTCGCCCGTGCCGCTGACGGCCTCCTCCAGCAGTTCCGCGACCTCCCCCGTCCCCCGCTCGATCAGCTCGCGAAGCCGGGCGATCTCTTCCCGCGCTTTGAACAGCTCGTCGGTGATGGAGAGGGCGGCGAGGGTCGCCGCGCGGAACGGCTCCAGCGTGGGATACGACGGCAGCGCGCGGATCATCTGGTCCAGGTGCTCCGCCACGGCGCGGGTGTACTCCGGCGGCACGTCCGAGCGCAGGACGTGCTTTTCGCCCGCGATCTCCACCGTGACGGTGTGGCGCGACGGCTGGGGCTTGCGGGGGCTCACTTGCGGTTCTCCAGGATGGCCAGGCGCGCCAGCAGCCCCGTGATGCGCTGCCGCGCCTCGGCGGCGCGGCTGGTGAGCACCGCGTTCTCCGCTCGCAGACGGCGCAGCTCGTCGCCGGACTCGATGGACGGCAGCGAACCCATCGACGTCAGGTCCTGCAGCTCGCCCCGCAGCCGCTGCACCTCCTGCTCGGCCTCCTGCGCGCGCCGCCGCCACTCGTCCAGCGCGATGGCGGTGGCGCGCGCGGCACGCTCCAGCCGGTCCCACCCCGCCACTTCGGCGGGGGCGGCCGGCCCAGCGGACGTCATCACGGGGTGATCAGCGTCGGTGGACGCCATGCCGCTCCTCGAGCGCCGCCAGCACGCGGCTCACGGCGGAATCCACCTCCGCGTCCGTCAGCGTGCGGTCCGCCGCGCGGAACCGCAGACGGAACGCCACGCTCCGCGTCCCCTCCGGAATCCCCTTCCCCTCGTACAGGTCGAACGGGAAGACGTTTTCCAGCAGCTCGCCCGCGGACTCGCGGATGGTCCCGCCCACGTCGCCCGCCGCGAGCGCGGTGGGGACGAGAAGCGCCAGGTCGCGCTCCGAACCGGGATGCACGGGCAGCGGACGATACTGGATGCTCCTGCGCTCCACCGGCGCTGACGGCAGCCGCACCTCCAGCACGAACGTGGGACCGGCCCAGGCTGGCGCATCCACCTCGCCCTCCTCCGCCTGCCGCGCCGTGCCGATCTCATCCGCCCCGGCGAACAGCGTGAGACGCCCTTCCACCGCATCCACACGGCCGTCCGGATACTCGCCCGCCAGTTCTTCCAGCAGCCCCTTCAAATCCCACAGGTCCCACTCCGGCGCGGCGCCGCTCCAGTGCGGCGGACGGCTGGCCCCGGTGAAGGCGGCGGCTACGCGCCGCTCCTCCCCCGCCCCGCCACCAATGGGCGCGTGGAAAGCCGCGCCGATCTCGAACAGCCGCACGTCGCGTACGCCGTGCGCAAGGTTGTGCTCCACCCGGCGCAGAAGCCCGGGCACCAGCGCCGCGCGCAGGAACGACTCCTCCGCCGACAGCGAGTTCAGCACGGCAACGGCACCGGCGAACTCGGGCGCGAACGGCACCGTCCGCGCCTCCATGAATCCCCAGCGCACGAAGAGCGAGCGGATACGCGCCTCCACCGCCACGCTGGGGTCCTCGGGTACCGTGCTGGGGCGGTGCGGCGCGATCTCCTCCGGGAAGGTGCCGTAGCCACGCCGGCGGGCCAGCTCCTCGATCAGGTCGATCTCCTCCACCACGTCGGGGCGAAAGCCGGGCACCAGCACGCGCATGGGCCGGGGACGCACGTTCACCTCGAACCCGATGGGCTCCAGCAGGTCGCGCACCTCGTCCGGCGCCACCTCCACGCCCAGCACCTGCCGCACCCGCTCCTCGCGCAGCCCGATGGCGCGCCGCTCGTAGCGGTGCGGCACCAGGTCCACCGCGCCCACGGCCTCGCCCCCGGCGACGGTCAGCACCAGCTCGACCACGCGGCGCAGCGCGGCGGGCTGGCCCTCGGGATCCACCCCGCGCTCGAAGCGGTACGAGGCGTCGGTGGAAAGCCCCTGGCGCCGGGCCGCGCGGCGCACGCGCTGGGGATCGAACAGGGCGACTTCGATGAACAGGTCCGTCGTTCCCTCGCCCACCTCGCTGTCCCTGCCACCCATCACCCCGGCCAGGGCCACCGCGCCCTCGCCGTCGGCGATCACCACGTCCTGGGCGTCCAGCGTGCGCTCCACGCCGTCCAGCGTCGTCAGGGCCTCGCCCGCGCGGGCGTGGCGGACCGCAACGCGGCCGCCGCGCAGCAGGTTCAGGTCGAAGGCGTGTACGGGCTGCCCCAGCTCGTGCAGCACGTAGTTGGTCGCATCCACCACGTTGTTGATGGGCCGCTGCCCGATGGCGCGCAGGCGGGTGGCCAGCCACTCGGGAGACGGCCCCACGCGCACGCCCCGGACGATGGCGCCCATGTACCGCGTGCACCCCTCGTCGTCCTCGATCGCCACGTCCATCCCCAGGTCGTCGCACGCGCGGCGGCCAGGGTGGACGGGGAACGAGCTCCCCTGGCGACCCGGGAAGGCGGGAAGCTCCACGCCGTCCTCGCCCGCGGGCGCCAGCTCGCGCGCCACGCCCAGGTGCGAAAGCAGCTCGCCGCGGTTGGGCGTCACGTCGACGGCCAGCAGGTGATCGTCGAGTCCGAGGGCGTCGCGGAAGCCGGTGCCCGGGGCGAACTCGCCGTGCAGCGTCATCAGCCCCGCGTGGTCGCGGCCCAGCCCCAGCTCGCGCGCGGAGCAGAGCATTCCCTCCGACGCCTCACCCCGCAGCTTGGCCTTCTTGATCTGCAGCCCGCCGGGAAGCGTGGCACCGATGGGCGCGAACGGATACAGCCCGCCCGCCTCCACGTTGGGCGCGCCGCAGACCACCTGCAGCCGCTCGGCGCCACCCGCGTTCACGGTGCACAGGCGCAGGCGGTCGGCGTTGGGGTGCTGGCGAACCTCTTCGACGCGGGCGATCACCACGTCGCCGATGCCGGCACCCAGATATGTGATCTCGTCCACGGGCGCGCCCAGCATGGCCAGGCGCTCGGCCACTTCCTGCGGCGTACCCTGGAGCCCCGGCGCGATGGACCGGAGCCAGCGATAGGAGATGTTCATGACCGTCGTCCGTTACGTGAACTGCCCAAGGAACCGCACGTCGCTTTCGTACAGCAACCGGATGTCGGGCACGCCGTACCGCTGCATGGCGATGCGCCCCGGCCCCATGCCGAAGGCGTAGCCCGTGTAGCGCTCCGGATCGTAGCCGGCGGCGGCGAACACGTTGGGGTGCACCATGCCGGCCCCCATGATCTCCATCCACCCCGTGCCCTTGCAGGCGCTGCAGCCGGAGCCGCCGCACAGCTGGCACGACACGTCCACCTCGGCCGAGGGCTCGGTGAAGGGGAAGAACGACGGGCGGAACCGCGTCTTCGCATCCGCCCCGAAGAAGCGGCGGACGAAGGTGGAGATGGTGGCCTTGAAGTCGGCGAAGGTGATCCCCTCGTCCACGGCCAGCCCCTCGATCTGCTCGAACGCCGGCGCGTGGCTGGCGTCGAACGGGTCGCGGCGGTACACGGTCCCAGGCACCACCACGCGGACCGGCGGCGCGAACTGCTCCATCACCCGCGCCTGCATCGGCGAGGTGTGGGTGCGCAGCAGCACCTCGTCCGTCAGGTAGAAGGTGTCGTGCATGTCCGTCGCCGGGTGGTTCGGCGGGAAGTTCAACTTGGTGAAGTTGTACTCCTGCGTTTCCAGCTCCGGCCCGGCGATGCGATTGAACCCCAGGTCGCGGAAGATCTCGCAGATCTCGTCGATCACCAGCGTCACCGGGTGCACCCCGCCCTTCCAGCGCGCGCGGCCGGGGAGCGACAGGTCGATGCCCGAGCCCGCGTCGGCCGCGGCCGCGAACGAGGCGGCGCGCTCGTCCAGCAGGGCAGACAGCGCCTCCTTGACCCGGTTCGCCTCGGCGCCCACCACGGGGCGCTCCTCGGCCGAAAGCTCGCCCAGCCGGCGCAAAATGCCCGTGAGCCGGCCCTTGCGGCCCAGGTACTCCGTGCGCAGCGCCTCCAGCGGCTCGGCCCCGCCGGCGGCGCCCACGGCCTCGGCGCCCTGGGCCTCCAGCGCGCGAAGCTGCGCGATCAGTTCGTCGGTCACCGTCGTCGTCGGCATGTCCCCGTCTACTCCCGTGTGCCCGCGGGCCCGGCGCCCGCGCGTGGCTCTCATCCCGAAACTTACCCCGGAGCGGCCGTTTGGCTACCCCGGCCCAACGAAAAGCGGCGCCGGAGAGGGTGTCTCCGGCGCCGCTGGTCCCGTCAGAGCGTGCTGCGTCAGGCAGCCAGGCTCGTCTTGGCGGCGTTGGCGATCTGCGTAAACGCGTTGGGATCGCGCACGGCGATGTCGGCCAGCACCTTGCGGTCGATCTCGATGCCGGCCTTGTTCAGGCCGTCCATCAGGCGCGAGTACGAAATCTCGTTCTGGCGGGCGGCCGCGTTGATGCGGATGATCCACAGGCGGCGGAACTCGCGCTTGCGGTTCTTGCGGTCGCGGTAGGCGTACTTGCGCGCGCGCTCGACGGCCTCCTTGGCCGTCTTGTACAGGTTCTTGCGGCGGCCGAAGTAGCCCTTGGCTGCTTCCAGGATCTGGTTCTTGCGGCGCAGGCGCGCCACGTTGGTCTTTACGCGAGGCATGTCCTCATCCTTCCCGGGTTACGAAAAAGTCGTGTAAGCGGATGCGGGCAGGCTCAGGACGCGAGCAGGCGCTTTACGCGCTTCTCGTCGGCCTTGGCCAGCATGGTGGTGCCCCGCAGGTTGCGCTTCCGCTTGGGCGACTTCTTGGTCAGGATGTGGCTGTGAAACGCGCTGCCACGCTTTACGCGGCCCTTGGCCGTCACCTTGAAGCGCTTTGCGGCGCCCCGGTGGCTCTTCATCTTCGGCATCGAGAACTTCCTTTTCAGGTCCGCCCGGGGGCGGGATGTATTAGCTGGTCGGCTGCGCCGGCCGGGGAGCCGGCGGAGCGGCCGGGGCCGCCTGCTGCGCGGGTGCCGCCGTCGAAGCGGGAGCGGGCGCGGCCTGCGGCGGCTTGGCGGTGGGGGCCAGCACCATCACCATGCTGCGTCCCTCGAGCATGGGGTGCGACTCCACCTTCGAAAGGTCCTGCAACTGCTGGAACACGCGGTCGAGCACCTGGCGCCCGTACTCGGGGTGGGCCATCTGCCGCCCGCGGAACATCATGGTGAGCTTCACCTTGTGTCCCTCGTCCAGGAACTTCCGGGCGTGGCGCACCTTGAAGTCGAAGTCGTGGTCCTCGATCCCGGGGCGCATCTTGACTTCCTTGATCTGCACGTGGTGCTGCTTCTTGCGCGCCTCGCGCGCCTGACGCTGCTCCTCGTACTTGAACTTGCCGTAGTCCATGATGCGGCAGACCGGCGGCCGGGCCATGGGCGCGACTTCCACCAGGTCCAGCCCCTGATCTTCCGCGATCTCCAGCGCCCGTTCGATCGACAGAATCCCCAGCTGCTCACCTTCGGGGCTGATCACCCGGACGGGGCTGATGCGGATCTGCCGGTTCACACGCGTCTTCTCGTTGATACGCCGCTCTCCGGTATCGAGGACAAACAAAAAGGACGGATCTGAAACCTTCAGATCCGTCCACGCGCCAGCGAAGCCGTCCTCCCCGTGGGGGGAGGCGGCCGTCGCTCCGCGTTTTGCGGACCTGGCAGCATCGTGCGCCCGTGGCGCCCGAGCCGAAAGGTGGGGAACCCGCCGGTTCCCACTTTCCTGCAATTCGATCGGAGAATCTAGCCCCGGGGGTGGGCCGCTGTCAACCGGGGGCTCGGCGACGGGGCTTGGCGCCCTTCCCCCGCGCAGTTTGCGGGGGAAGGGCTGGGGATGGGGGGCGCCCGCCCACCCACGGAACCATGCCTACCAGTCCCTCACCCCGTGAAGACGCTCCTGGTCCTTCTTCAGCTGCCGCCGCTGCACCCCCTGCTCGCGCTGCTCGGCGCCGGACAGGATGCGCTCCGCCTGCTGGGGCGTCATGGGGCCATCGTCACCCGCCGACGGACTGGGCTGCGGCTTCGGCGCGGCGGGCGAGGGCTGCTGGCCTCCTCCCCCGCCCTGCGGCTGCGGATCGTCGTTCTCGTCGTCGTTCGCCCCGCCCCCGCTCTCCCGCCCCAGCAGCCGCTGCGCCAGTTCCAGGTTCCACTTGGCATCCGCATCGCCGGGGTCCGACAGCAGGGCGCGGCGGTAGGCACCCACGGCACGCGTCAGCCGGGGGACGCGCTCCTCGTCCGGCACCTGGCCGGCGGCGACCGGGGCCAGGTCCGCGTTCCCGGCGTTGAAGGCCGCGCGGAAAGGGAGCGGCGGGCGCGGCGCCCGTGCACGGCCGGCAGCCTCCAGGTGCGGGCGCGCCTCGTCGTTGCGCCCCAGCCGCAACAGCGCCGTTCCCAGGTTGTAGCGCACCGCGGCGGACGAATCTCCATCCGCCAGCGCACGGGAGTACGCGGCCGCGGCGCGGCGGTAGTCGCCCGCGCGGTAGTGGCGGTTGCCCTCCGCCACTGCTCCCCCGCCGATCGCGAGCAGGACGAAGATCGTCAGCAGGCGCGTCGTCACGGGCGCTCCTCGGCGCGGGGGCGCGGACGGCGGTGCTCGGCCAAGGCGTCCGCGGCGATCAGAACGAGCGCCAGCGCCAGGAACCACTCGTAGCGGTTGTCGGGATGCGAGTCTCCCCCACCCGGACCCCGCCCGCCGGACGCGGCGGCGTTCGCCAGGGCCGCCACGGCCTGCGCGTTCGGCATCACCTGCACCGTGCCGCCCGTCGTTCGGGCAATGGCGGATAGCAGCGGCCGCTCCAGGCGCGAGACCGCGGTTTCGCGTGTCTCCGGATCGCGCTTGAAGCCGCGGCGGCGCCCCGTCTCGGGGTCCACGTTGGGGACGGGGCCTCCCGCCTCGGTGCCAAGGCCCACCGTGTGGATGGCCACGCGGCGGCGCACGGCCCGCTCCAGCGACAGCTCGACCATGCTCGACGGCTCCAGTGCCTCACCGTCGGTAATCAGCACGATGGACCCCGGGTTCTCCCCCGCGCCGGGGACGTCGAGCAGGTTGACGGCCTCCGCCAGCGCCGAGTAGAGCGACGACCCGCTCTGGTGCACGATGTCCGGTCCTACGGCGTCGAGGTAGAGATTCAACGCGCTGAAGTCGTCGGTCAGTGGCGTCAGCACGTGGCCGCTCCCGGCGAAGGCCACCAGCCCCACGCGCGAGCCCTCCAGCCGGCGGACAAGCGTCCGGGCGATCTCGCGCTGCCGCTCCAGCCGGTTGGGCCGCACGTCTTCCACCAGCATGGAGTTGGACGCATCCAGCACCAGCACCACGTCACCACGCGGAACGCCGTCCACACGCACCTCGCCCCAGCGCGGGCCGGCGGCGGCCAGCCCCAGGAGCGCGGCGGCCGGGATCAGCAGCGCGGCGCGGCGGCGGGGGAAGGCGCGCAGGTCCGTTCCCGACAGCCGCCGCACCAGCGCCGGGTCGCCCAGCGCCTCGGCCACGTCGCGCCGCCTGCGCCACCACAGCAGCAGCGCGGCGGCCAGCAGCGCAGGGAAGAGCGGGATCAGGTGAAGCAGGAACGGGTCGGCCCAGCGGATCACGGCACCCTCCCCCATCGGGTGGCGCGAAAGAGCCATTCCAGGATCAGCAGCACCGCCCCGGCCAGCAGGAAGGGCAGGTACCAGTCGCGGTGCCGCACGTAGCGCCGCGTCTGCACCGGCGTGCGCTCCATGCGGTCGATCTCGCGATAGATGCGGCCCAGCGCCTCCGTGTCTCTCGCGCGGAAGTAGCGGCCGCCCGTCGTCCGCGCGATGTCGGCCATGGTGCCCTCGTCGATGCGCGCCTGGCGCAGGACGTAGCGCACCCGCTCGCCCCCCTCCGCCGCCTGCCGCCGCCCCGCCGTGTCGGTGCCCACGCCGATGGTGTACACGCGGATGCCCAAGGCCCTCGCGGCGCGGGCGGCGTCGATCGGGGCCACGGCGCCGCTGTTGTTCACGCCGTCGCTCATCAGCACTACGACCTTCGACTTCTCGGGCGCGCGCCGCAGCCGGTTGGCCGAGGCCGCCAGCGCGTCGCCGATCGCGGTGCCCACGCCCAGCTCGGCGCCGCGGATGGCGGTCAGCGACTGCAGCAGCTCGGCGTGATCATGGGTCAGCGGCACGCGCGTCATGGCCTCGCTGCCGAACGCCACCAGGGCGATGCGGTCGTGCTCGCGGCTCTGGATGAAGCGCGCGATGATCTGCTTGGCCGCGCCCAGCCGGTTCCGGGGGCGCATGTCTTCCGCCAGCATCGACTCCGATGCGTCCACCGCCACCACGATGGCGATGCCCTCCGTCTCGTCGTGCACCACCGTGGCGCCCGTCCGCGGCCCCGCGAGCGCGATCACCAGCCAGGCGAAGGCGCCCGCGCGCATGGCGTCGGGCAATATGCCCAGGAACGAGCCTCGCCCTTCCGCCGCGTCGCCCAGCGTCCCGGCGCGCGCAAAGGTGAGCGCGGCCGGCTGGCGCCTGCGGATCCACCACAGCCAGGCGGGAACCAAAAGCAAGAGCAGCAGCGCCCACGGGTTCGCGAGCTGCAGCTTCATTCGCCGCCCCCCGCCGCGCCGTGGCGGCCGAAGGACTCCACCCACCACCGCGCCGCACTCCAGTCGTCCAGCGCGCGGCCGGCGGACGGGGCGCGGCGCGCGAACTTGGCGAGGTCAGCGTCGGCGAGCACATCCGCCAGCCGCTCCAGATCGTCTGGCCGCGAGCCGTTGCGCGACAGGCGGTCCATCAGTTCGTGGCTGGTCAGGTCCACCCCCAGCGTGGGATCGGTGGAGGCCATGAACTCGCGCAGCACGGCGCTCGTCCGCGCGTAGAAGCCCTCCAGGTCGCCTGCCTCGGCCAGTCCCGACGCGCGCACCCGGTCCAGCTCCGCCAGCGCGTGCTGCCGCGCATCCGCCGCCACACGCGGCCCGCCACGTTTGCGCCGAATCCACATCCACCCCGCCAGCAGCGCCAGCACGAGCAGCGCCGCCAGGATCCACGCCCACGGCAGCGGCGCTCCCGGCACGTCCACGACATCACGCGGCCCGCGCGGACGGGTGGAGTCCGCCGGAAGCACCGCGCGGACGAACGGCAGCGGGATGGCGATCGGCACGGCGCTCACCGTGCCATCCCGCGCGGTGAGCCGCACCTCGCCCTGTGCGCTTCCCCCGGGCCCGGGCACCCACGCGACCATGGGAATGACGATGCGCGCGATCCCGGCGGAGTCCGTCCGCTGCACCTCGCCGACGGTCTGCCAGCGGCCGTCCGGCGCGGGCGGCAACTCGACGGTGACTTGCCCGCCCGCCAGGGGGACGAACACGGCGGCACGAAAGCGGTCGCCGACCGTCACCGTGTCGGGATCGACTCCCACCTGTACGGCGGATGGCTGAGCATGGGTGGGGGTCGCGCACGCGAGCGCCAGCGGCACCCACGCGGCGGCGCGCAGGAGGCTCATCGCCGGAGGCGGCGCTCGCGGCGGCGGAAGAACGAGAGGACGGCGGTGGACACGGGTGCGTCGGTGCGCAGTTCGATCGGCTCCACGCCCAAGCGCCGGAAGGTCCGCGTCAGCGCCGCACGCTCGTCGCGCACGTCGTCGGCGAATCGCGTCCGCACGGTGTCGCGTCCCGTGTCCACCGAGACGAGGTCCCGGGTCTCCGGGTCCCTCATCCTCAGCACGCCCACGTCGGGAATGGTGCCATCCGCGGGATCACCGAGGACGACGGGCACCACGTCGTGGCGCGCGGCGGCGAGCGAGATGGCGGTCTCGAACCGGGCGCGTGCCTCGGAAAGCTGGAAGTCGCTGATCAGGAAGACGATGGAGCGCGAGCGCATCACCCGCACGGCGTGGCGCAGCGCGGCGGCCAGGTCCGTTCCCTGCCCCGCGGGGCGGAACACCAGCAGGTCGCGGATGATGCGCAGCACGTGGCGGCGTCCCTTCCGTGGCGGAACGAATGCCTCCACCCGGTCGGTGAACACCATCAATCCCACGCGGTCGTTGTTGCGGATGGCCGACATCGCGAGCGTGGCGGCCACCTCGGCCACCATCTCGCTCTTGAACCGCCCGCGTGTGCCGAACCGCTGCGAGCCGGACAGGTCTACGGCCAGCAGCACCGTAAGCTCGCGCTCTTCCACGTACTTCTTGACGTACGTGGTTCCCGTGCGGGCGCTGACGTTCCAGTCGATGGTCCTCACGTCGTCACCTGGCACGTACTCGCGCACCTCGACGAACTCGATGCCCTGCCCCTTGAACACCGAGTGGTACTCGCCGCTGAACTGCGATGCCACGAGCCCGCGCGTGCGCAGGTCGATGCGCCGAACCTGGCGCATCACGTCCGCGAGTGCTGGGGGCCGCGCATCGTCCGGGGACGGCGCGGGCGGTGCGGACCGGCGGAAGCGGGACAGCAGCGACATCGGCGTCAGGGGACGCGCACGGCCCGCAGCACGCGCCGGACGATGTCTTCGGAGGTGACTTCTTCGGCCTCTGCCTCGTACGTGGTGACGATACGGTGGCGCAGCACGTCGGGCGCGATGGCCTTTACGTCCTCAGGCGTCACGAACCCGCGGCCTCGCAGGTAGGCGTGGGCGCGCGAGCAGGCGGCCAGCGCGAGCGTGGCCCGGGGCGAGGCGCCGTACTCGATGAGCGGCGCCAGCTCGCCCGCTCCGAAGCGCTTCGGCTCGCGGGTGGCCGCCACCAGGTCAAGGATGTAGTCGGCGATGCGCTCGTCCAGGTACAGCCCGCCGATGGCCTCGCGCGCCGCCAGCACGTCGGCCGGGGTGGCGACGGGCTCCACGGGGATCTCGGCCCCGGTGGACATCCGCCGCAGGATCTCCTTTTCCTCTTCGCGTGTGGGGTAGCCCACGCGCACCTTGAGCATGAAGCGGTCTACCTGCGCCTCGGGAAGCGGATAGGTGCCCACCTGCTCGATGGGGTTCTGCGTGGCCAGGACCAGGAACGGCGTCGGGAGCGGATACGTTTCGCCGCCGATGGTCACCTGCTTTTCCTGCATGGCCTCGAGCAGCGCGGCCTGCACCTTGGCGGGCGCGCGGTTCACCTCGTCGGCCAGGACGATGTGGGCGAAGATGGGGCCGCGGTGCGGCACGAACTCGCCCGTGCGCTGGTTGTAGATGGTGGTGCCCACCACGTCGGCGGGGAGCAGGTCCGGCGTGAACTGGATGCGCGCGAACGTGGCGTCGAAGGTGTCGGCCAGGGTGCGGACGGCGAGCGTCTTGGCCAGGCCGGGAAGCCCCTCGAACAGCACGTGGCCGCCGGTGAGCAGGCCGATGAGCAGCCGCTCGACCATGTAGTCCTGCCCCACCACGCGGCGGTGCATCTCGTGGATGATGCGGTCCAGGAACGCGGCCCGGGGAGGGGCGCCCGGCGGGGCGTACGGCGACGGCTGTGTCATGCGTGCTAGTTCGATTTCATGTATCGGGTCGAAGCGACGGACATCTGTCATCCCTGGGCGCGGGCACACCGTCTGTCATCGTGAAGCGCGAGCACACCGCACTATGGTAGAAGCCAAACTCCACGCGCGCGTATGTCATCCTCGGGCGCGGGCACACCGTCTGTCATCCTGAGGCGCAGGCACACCGCACCGTCCCGCACTCCACACTTTGCGCGCCGAAGGATCTAGCCCTGAACCACTTCCAAACCTGGGCGCGACAGCGGGCCGACAGCCCGAGACTCGGCCGGACTTCGCACCGGAGGATCCAGACTGTCGCTCGCGCCTCGGCCGCCCCCTCTCCCGGCCTCTCCCCCGCAAACTGCGCGGGAGAGAGGAGAACTTCGGTCGCGCGTCGACAGGCTGCCGGCGCATACCTCTGGAGCCCCCTCCCCCCGGCCCCCGTCCCCCGCTGCGCAGGGGAGGGGGAGATCTGAATCGCGCTTCGGCTGACGTAGCGCACTCTACTGGCTCCCTTCCCCCGCGCAGTTTGCGGGGGAAGGGTTGGGGATGGGGGGCGCCGGCCCGTGCACCACACCCAGCCGACGCGCTCCCGATCCCGAAGTATACCCCCTCTCCCACGCTGTTTGTGGGAGAGGGTGGCACGCGTGTCAGCGCGGCCGGGTGAGGGCCCCACGGCAGCCGAGGCCCACGCCTCCGTGACCGCTGCCGCGCCCCGACTTGTACGTGTCCTCGG
The DNA here is from genome assembly GCF_036399935.1 of Longimicrobium sp. Lineage (GTDB taxonomy): Bacteria > Gemmatimonadota > Gemmatimonadetes > Longimicrobiales > Longimicrobiaceae > Longimicrobium. Next base: position 12,156 of record NZ_DASWMD010000007.1, on the reverse strand, counting down.
CTAGATCCTTCGGCCCGCATGGGATTGCGTGCAGGCTAGTCCGGCGCGCTTGGGCCTCAGGATGACAGGGCCTCTGTGCCCTCCGTGCCAGCATCGCAAACGGCCCACAATGACGAACCGCCGCGGCCTGATGCGGGGCCGCGGCGGTTGTGCCAGAAAGAACAGTGCCGCGGCGCGGCGTCACTCCTTCGCGAGCGCCGCGAACACCGCCTCGCGCACCTGGTCGTTGCGGTCCTTCAGCAGCCGCTGAAGGACCGCGCGGGCCGGCTCGCCCCCCACGTCGGCCAGGGCGCGCACCGCCTCCACGCGAATTGGGGCCGGCGTGCGGTGAAAGAATCCGCCCGCCGAAGCGCGCTCCGCAAGGACGGGAACGGCACGCGCATCGCCCACCCGGCCGAGCGCGCGGATCACCTCCACCTGCGTGTCCTGGTCCGTTTCCTGTGCCAGCCGCGCCAGCAGGGGCGTGACGGTCGTCGCCAGCTTGGTCAGCCCCATCCCCAGCGCCGCCGCCGCCCGCAGGCTGGGCTCCTTGTCGTTCAGCCCCTTGGCCAGCAGCGGCACCGCTTCTTCGCCGCCGATCTTGGAGAGCGCCAGGATCGTCTCGCGGCGCACGCGCGCGTCGGAGTGCTCGATGGTGCGGCGGAAGTGGTCCACGGCATCGGCGCTGCGGATCTCTCCCAGAATGCCCACCATGTTGCGGACCACGAACCAGCGCTCGTCGCCCACCATGTCTTCCAGCAGCGGCACGCCCACCTGGTCCAGCGCCACCAGCGCGTCGCGATACGCCCGCCGCGCCGACACGTCCGTCGCCGCCACGAGCGAGCGGACCAGCGGCGACACCGTGTCGGCGCCGATGTGAAGCAGGGTGGCGCGGAGCGAGGCGCGCTCGTCCTCGCTGCGCGCCTTGCCCAGCCGCGTCACCAGCTCCTCGATCAGCGCGCGGTTGGCCACGCGGTGCATCGCCAGCATCACCATCCCGCGTGCGGCGGGGTTCCGGCCGCGCAGCTCCTCGGCGTCGTGGCGCAGGTCCTGGATCAGCGTCACGACGCGGTCCATCATCTCCTTCGACACGCAGTACTGCGCCACGAATTCCAGCCGGTTGAGCACGGCCAGCCGCTCGGACTCGGTCGCCGTTTCGCGCATCAGCCGGCGCAGCTCGTCGGTGTTCTCGTGCTCCACGCGCACCGCGGAGTCGCGCACCTGCTCGTACATGTCGTGCGCGCTCCACAGCGCGATCCCCGGCTCCAGCCCCTCGACCTTGCTCCCGCCTCCCGCGGACGCGCCGACCACCACGGGCGGCGGCTGGATCCAGTGCCCGTTGAGGGCGACGCGCGCCGCCCCCGCGGCCGCCATCGCACCGCCCAGCCCGCCGGCCGCCTTGGCGATCCGCGGCGGAAGCGCGACCGCCGACAAAAAGCGGCCCAGCGACTCGGCGCCCACGTCGTGGCGCAGGGCGATGGACGACACGCCGTGCTCCGCCAGGCGATGGACGAAGCGGTCCACGTGGCCCGACCGCGGGCCGTGCCCGCCGTTCACCGACACCCCGGCGGGCGAGAGGCGGATCTCCAGGTATTCGCCCGTGGAGAGCAGTGTGGTCGCCAGGCTCAGCAGGGCCTGGGTGAGCGTGGGATGCGTGAGCGGGTAGAACTCGCCCAGGGCAAAGGCCTTGGCGAGGTCCACGAGTTGTCGCGAGGGTGTGTTTGGCGGCGGCATGGGTGCTCGGCGCTCGGTGCGCTCTCGTCTCCGTGGCGGAAGGTCCCGTCGGCCCGCCCGGATGGATACTGCGGTGCATCGGCATGCAGGATGGTGCCGGCGCGGGCGCACCACAAGTGCCGCGATCCGGTGGATACCCGGCAGCCGTAGTTCATGCCGCGGCTGCCGGGCGGATCGTCAGCGGCCCTTCTTGCCTCCGCCCTGGCCGGGACGCCTGCCGGGGCCCTGCGGCTTGGCTCCGGGCTTGTTCCCGGGCTTGGCTCCGCCCGGCTTGCGGCCGCCGGGCTTGCCGCCGGTAGGCTTCGCGCCGCCAGGCCTGCCGCCCGGGCGCGCCCCCGCCGGACGATCGCCGGCGCGCACCGCCCCGTCACGCTGCGGACCGCCTCCGCCCCGCCCTGGCCGTGCCGAACGCGGACGGCGCTCCGTCACGAAATCGTCGTCGTCATCCACCGGGCGGCGGCCCGGACCCGGCCGAGGGCCACGGGATGCAGGCTGATCGCGGTCCTGCCGCGGCGCCCGCGTGCCCCAGTCCACCGGCCCCTTCTTCGGCCGGTCGGTAGGACGGGTCGGGCGATCCGCTCCGCTGCGTGGGGGGCGATCGGCTCCCCCGCGTGCCGGGCCGTCGTCGCGGTCCTGGAAGTCGCGCCGGGGACGATCCGTTCCGCCACGCACCGGCCGGTCCGCTGGCCCACGCGCCGGTCGGTCCGCTGGCCCACGCGCCGGGCGATCGGTCCCACCGCGTGCAGGCCGATCGGCTCCCCCACGTGCCGGGCGGTCATCCCGATCCTGGAAGTCGCGGCGAGGACGATCCTCGCGGTCCGATCCTCCACGGCCCGCCGGACGGTCGCGATCGCTCGGGAGAAACGGGCGATCCGGGGCTCCACGTCCCGCGCCCGTTCTCGGACCACCCGCCGGGCGGTCTTCCGAAAATCCGCGTCCCGTACCTGTCTTGCCGCGTGCCGCCGGGCGTTCATCGGCCCCGCGGGAGGGGGTGGATGCACCCCGCTTGGGCCGGGCGTCGCCGCCGCGCGGCTTGGCGTCGCCCCACTCCTCCGCGTCCCAATCGATGGTGATCGGGGTGCGCTCGCGCGGCGGCGGGGCAGCCTCCTCGCGATCGAACGAGCGTCCTCGCGGCGCGCCCCGCTCCGGCCCGCGCCCGCGCGCCGGCTTTTCGTCGCGCTCCGGCTTTCCACGCGCGGTCCGCGGCGCGTCCTTGCGGCCCGGCCGCTCGGCCTTGCCGCGCGCCGGCCGATCCTCGGCGTCGGCGGTGCGCACGCGCTTGGCCTTGGGAGCATCCGCGTCCCCCGCCGGGGTACGCCGGGCGCCCTTGGGGCTGGCCTGCGCGTCGCGCACCTGCACCAGTTCCTCGGGCTGCACCACGCGCCACTTGCCCTCGGGGAGCTCGCCCAGGTCGATGGGCCCGAAGCGGCGGCGCACCAGGCGCAGCACGGGGTGGCCCACCGCCTCCAGCATCCGGCGCACCTCGCGCTTCTTGCCCTCGCGCAGCACCAGCTTCAGCCGCGACTGCCCGTTCCCCGCCGGTCCGATCAGCCGGGCGGACTCGGCCTGGGCCACGCCGTCCTCCAGCTCCACGCCCTCCACCAGCTGGCGCAGCGCCGCGTCCGTCGGCTTGCCGCTGGCGATGACGTCGTACTCCTTGGTGATGCCGAAGCTGGGGTGAAGAAACCGGTTGGCCAGGTCGCCGTCGTTGGTCAGCAGCAGCAGCCCCTCGCTGTCGCGGTCCAGCCGGCCCACGTGGAACAGGCCGTGGAACTTGTCCGGGATCAGTTCGTAGACGGTCCGGCGGCCGAACGGGTCCTGGCGGGTGGTGACGTAGCCGGTGGGCTTGTGCAGCGCCAGCCAGGTGGTGGGCGCCACCTTCACCTCCACCCCGTCCAGCTCCACCCGGTCCACACCCGCCACCACGCGCGTGCCCTGCGCGGTAACCTCGGCGCCGTTCACCTTTACGCGGCCGTGCTCGATCATCTCCTCGGCGGCGCGGCGCGAGGCCAGGCCGGAGCGGGAGAGAAATGCCTGCAGGCGCAGCGACTCGCCGCGCTTAAGAAATCCCGGCTGCTTCGCCATTCGTGTCCCTCGGTTCGTCCCGCCGCGCCAGCACGACGGGAAGCTCCTCGGAGCGAGGCAGGTCTGCCAGGCTCCGGAAGCCGAAATGCTGCAAGAAGAAGGGCGTAGTGCCGTACAGCAGCGGGCGGCCCAGCCCTTCGCCGCGGCCCACCACTTCGATCAACCCCCGCTCCTGCAGGGTCTTCAGAACGCCGCCCGCGCCCACGCCGCGGATCTCCTCGATCTCGGCGCGCCCCACGGGCTGGCGGTACGAGATGATGGCCAGCGTTTCCAGCGCCGGCCCCGAGAGCCGCTGCGCGCCGGGAACGGAGTCGAAGCGCTCCAGCACCGGCGCGAACTCCGGCCGCGTGAGCAGCTGATATCCCCCGCCCACCTCGAAGACGGTGAACGCGCGCCCCTCTCGGTCGTACTCGGCCCGCAGCTCGGCGATGGCGGCTTCTACCCGCTCCTCGTCCAGCGCCTCGTCGGCCCGGGCCAGGTCTGCCGGGGAAAGCGGCGACTCGCTGGCGAACAGCAGTGCCTCGATCACGCGGCTGGGGCGGATCACGCCGCCTCGTCCCTGGCGTGATAGATCCAGAGCGGGGTGAAGGGGCTGGCCTGCCGCACGCGCACGACGCTACGCTTGGCCAGCTCCAGGCAGGCCAGCAGCGAGGCCACCGCGTGGATGCGCGTGCCCCACGGCTCCACGATCCGCGCGAACTCCACGCGCCGCAGCTGCTCCAGGAGCGCCATGATCTCCTGGATCTTGTCTTCCATCTTCACCTCGCGCCCGCGCACGTGGTGCACGATCTCGGGCGCGTTCAGCCGCTCGCCCAGGCGCACCAGCGCCTCCCACACCTCGTCCCACTGCGTATCCAGCGGCAGGTCGGCCAGGCGGGGCGCGGGGCGCGCCTCCACGAAGCCGCGGGCGAACAGGCGGGCGCGCTCGCGCTCGGAGCGCTCCATCAGCTGCGCGGCCTCGCGAAAGTGCTCGAACTCCAGCAGGCGGCGCACCAGGTCGGCGCGCGGGTCCTCGGTTTCCTCGTCGTCCACGCGGCGGGGAAAGAGCATCTGGGCCTTGATGCGCACCAGCGTGGCCGCCATCTCCAGGAACTCCCCCGCCCGTTCCAGTTCCAGGTGCTCCACCGCGCGGATGGCCGCCAGGAACTGCTCGGTGATCTTCGCGATGGGGATGTCGAAGATGTCGATGTCCTGGTTGCGGATCAGGTGCAGCAGCAGGTCCAGCGGCCCATGGAACCGCTCCACGTCGACGTCGAACGGGTCCTGCGCCGCGACCGTTTCCATCAGAGCAGCGGTATGCCGATGGGCGCCAGCAGCACCCTCGAGATCCCGCGGATTACGGGCCACAGGATGTCGAGGGCATTCGTGAGCACCAGCGCCCACAGGATGATGAAGCCGTACGGGTAGATCTGGCGGTACGACGCGGCGGCGTCGGGCGGAAGCATGTGATACATCACGTGCGACCCATCCAACGGCGGAATGGGCAGGAGGTTGAAGATGATCAGCCCCACGTTGCCGATCACCCCATACAGCGCCATCTGGAAGGCGATCCCGAGCGTGTCGCTCGCGGCTCCCGACGTGGCGGCAAGCGCCCAAAACAGGACGAGCGCCACCAGGGCGAAGAAGACGGCAAGAATCGCGTTGGCGCAGACTCCCGCGATTGACACCAGGATGTCGCCGCGCTTGTAGTTGCGATAGTTCGCCGGATTGGTCGGCACCGGCTTGGCCCACCCCAGCAGCGGCATTCCACTGGCGATGGCAAGCGCGGGGAAGACGAGCGTGCCGATGATGTCGACGTGCGCGGCCGGGTTCATCGTCACCCGGCCCTGCTTGTACGCGGTATCGTCGCCCTGCTTGAGCGCCACCCAGGCGTGGGCGAACTCGTGCGCGGTCAGGGACAGCAGCAGAATGGGAAGAGCAAGAAGAACGGCTTCGAGGTCGAATTGCATGCGCGCAAGCTACGCGTGGCCTGAGAAGATGTCAAAACGGCGTGCTGGCGGGGTTGACAGACGGGGCTTGAAGGCATAATGTTGGGGCTTCCTGTTTTCTGGACAGCTACGAAACCTTTCGGTGCCGGGCGGCGCCGATTCCGTTGGAGGAGAAGCCTTGCCGAACGTCAAGTCCGCCGAGAAGCGGATGCGGACCAACGAGGTCCGCGCCGAGCGCAACCGTCAGTTCCGTTCGCGTCTGCGCACCGCGCTGAAGAAGGTGCGTTCCGCGACGAGCGCCGATGACGCGACTCCCGCGTTCCGCGAGGCCGCTTCGCTGCTGGACCGCGCTGCCCGCAAGCGCATCATCCATCCGAACAAGGCCGCGCGCGCCAAGAGCCGCCTGAGCGCCCGGATCGCCGCCATCGCGGCCTGATCCAAGTACTTTCGGAGCACCGATGCCCCGCCGACCCCACCGGTCGGCGGGGTTTTCGCGTCCCCTCCGACATGCCATCGGTGCGCGAATCTGGTATTCAGAGCGCCAGCCGCATGACAGCAATCGTCACGTCGGCAACCTGTCATCCAGAGGCCCAATCGCACCGCACTCGCCCGTACACCGAGAGCCTGTCATCCAGAGGCCCAAGCGCACCGCACTCACCCGCACACGATCCTTTGCGGGCCGAAGGATCTAGCCTGAGCCACATCTAAGCCTGGACGCGGCAGCGGCACGGAAGCCCGGTACTCGGATTCCTCTGTAGGCGCGCGCCCCAGCCTGCACGGGCGAATGAATTCGCTGCAACAACCACACGATGTCCACCTTCGTGGACTGCCTTGTTGCCGTGCTCCGTCAAGTCGGTGGCTCGACCCTGCTTGAGCAAAGAAGCCCGCCGGATTCGGCGGGCTTCTTCACTTTCGCACTCACGCACTCACGCACTCACGCACTACAGCTCCGACCCGCAGATCTCACAGTACCAGGAATGCGGCTCGTTGATCGCCCCGCACTCCTTGCACAGCAGCGGCTCGGCGCGGCCCGCGCCGCCCGGCGCGGCGGCGGGCGGGGGCGCGGCAGGGGGCGGCACAGGCGTCGTGGCTCCACCGATGGAGGCGGGCGGGGCGCCGATGGCGCGGTCCAGCTCCTCGAGGAACGCCAGGTCGTCCGCGCCCAGGTCGCCCGTCGGGGGCTCGGGCGTGCGGGCCGACTCCTCGATGTCGCGAAGGAAGTCCAGCCCCGCATCCTCCTCCACCGCAGGGGCAGGCGGCGTCCACGTCTTGGCGGCCTCGTCGATCCCCTCCAGCCAGGGCAGCCCCTCGTCGACGTCGCCCGTCTCCTGCGGCGGTCCGAACTCCGCGCCGAACGGGTCCCACTCGTCCGCACCCCCCGCCGCGGCGGGAGGCTCGTCCGCCGGGGCCAGCGACTCCGGGGAAACCGGCGCGGGCTCCGCGTCGGGGAACGACGGCTCCCAGTCGTCCTCCATCTCGGCGGCGGCAGGCGGAGCCGCTGGCGCGGGTGGGGCGGCCGGCGGAGTGGGCTCGGCGGCGGCGGGCGGCGGCGGAGCGGCGGCGGACGCGCGGGTGGCGGCGCCCGCGATGTCGGCGGCCAGGGCCTGCAGGCGCTCCACTTCGCCGCGCGCGTGCACCAGCGCCTGGTCGGCGCGGGCCACGGCCTGCTCCAGTTCCGGGCGCTGCCGGTTCCACGCGGCCTCGTCCAGCTCTCCGATCAGGTGCCGCAGCTGCACCTCGTCCATGATGTCGGCCGCGTGCGAGCGCTGCTGCTCGGCGGCTTCCAAGGCGCCCCGCTGCGCCTGCAGGTCGGCCTCGATCTCGTCGCGGTGCGTGGCCAGGTCTTCGTTGACGCGGCGCAGACGGTCGGCGTAGTCGGCGCGCACGCGCTCGGTGGCGCGGCTGGACGCCTGCGGCGCCACCTCGTCGAGGCGGGCGATCCACTGGTTCAGCTGTTCGCGCTGCTGGATCAGCTGCAGCACCGGCGAGCCGGCGATGGGGTTCTGTTGGCTCATCTCGTGGTTTCCGTCCGTTGCGTCAGCCGCGGAACATGTCGAGCATCACGTCCTTCACGAACGCCTGCGGGGAAACGGGCTCCAGCACCGCCGGGGGCGGCGCGTCGGCCAGGGGCTCGGGCGGGCGGTACAGGGCGCGCTCCAGGTGCCGGTCGAAGCCCGTCCACGCCCCGGGCTCCAGCGCCGACACCATCGCCATCCCCGAGTTCATCTTGGCGTCCAGCTCGTCGGCCGCGTGAAGGATGATGGCCTCGAGCGTCATGGGAATCTTGGGGCTGGCCCACTCCAGCTTGCCCTGGTGGCTGGCCACCAGGTGCTGCAGGTGAAGCAGCTGGTCGGGCCGGAAGCCGGGGATGCTCTCGGCCTCGCGCGTCACCATCTGCAGCCCCAGCAGGATGTGCCCCAGCAGCTGCCCTTCGTCCGTGTACGAAAAGGTGCGGCGCGCCGCCAGCTCCTTGACCTTGCCGATGTCGTGCAGCAGCGCGGCGGCCACCAGCAGGTCGCGGTCCAGCGCGGCGCCCTGCTCGCGGTAGTGCGCGCACATCCGGTCCGCCGCCTTGGCGACGGAAAGCGAGTGCTCCAGCAGCCCGCCCAGGTACGCGTGGTGGTTGCGCTTGGCGGCGGGATGGATGCGGAAGGTGCGCCCCAGCGGCGTCTTGCCTCCCACGCAGCGCGCCAGCAGCGTCCGCAGCGGCGGATCGGTGACGGTGGCGATCAGCGCGTCCAGCTCCCTGCACATCTGCCCGCGATCGCGCGGGGATGCGGGAAGGAACATCGCCAAGTCGTCGTCCGACACCTCCAGCGGCTCGATGAAGCTGATGGTCAGCTGCAGCTTTTCGCGGTAGGTGCCCACGCGGGCGCGCACGCCCACCACGTCGTCGGCGGCGACGAGCCGGTCGCAGCGCTCGGCGTCGTCCCACATCATGGCGGCCACGCTGCCGGAGGCGTCGCCCAGCACGAACTCCAGGAACGGCTTGCCGGCCTTGGTCTCGCGCCGGTTCTTCCCGTGCACCACGTAGCACGCGGTCACCTCGCGTCCGTCATCGCGAAGGTCGCACACGCGCGGCCACGGGTACGCCGGCCCGCAGAATGCGCGCGGGTCCACGCGCGGGGGCAGGAACGGCCTGGGCACCACTTCCCTCATCCCTGCTTTCCTTCCAGCTGCCAGGCGGTTTTACCGCCCACGATGGTCATCACCGCCCGGCAGCGCAGCTGGCGCCCTCCGAACGGCGTGTTGCGGCTCATGGACAGAAAGGTCCGCGGATCCACCGTCCACTCGATGCGGGGATCAAGGATCGTCACGTCCGCCAGGCTGCCGGCGGCCAGCGATCCCAGCCCCGCCAGCGACATCGACCGCGCCGGCGCGCAGCTCATCCGCTCGATCAGCGTGGGCAGGTCCGTCAGCCCGGTCTCCACCAGCTCCGTGTAGCTCAGCCCCAGCGCCGTCTCCAGCCCCACGATGCCGTTGGGAGCGTCCTCGAAGGCCTGCTCCTTTTCGTCGTAGTGGTGGGGGGCGTGGTCCGTCGCGATCACGCACAGCGTTCCGTCGGCCACGCCCTGCCGCACCGCGTCGCGGTCCGCGGCCGAGCGCAGGGGCGGATTCATCTTGGCGTCGGTGCGGTACGCCTCCACCGCCGCGTCCGTCAGGGTGAAGTGGTGGGGCGTGCCTTCCGCCGTCACGCGGACGCCGCGCGCCTTGGCCTCGCGGATCAGCTCCACGCCGCGGCGGGTGGAGACGTGCTGCACGTGAAGCCGCCCGCCGGTGAGCTCGGCCAGCATCAGGTCGCGGGCGATCATCACGTCCTCGGCCGCGTTGGGGATGCCCGTCAGTCCCAGGCGGCTGGCGATGATCCCCTCGTTCATCGACCCGTGCCGCGACAGCGTGGGGTCTTCCTCGTGGACGGCCACGGGCAGGTCGAAGGTCAGCGCGTACTCCAGCGCCATCCGCAGCATCCCGCCGCTGACGACGGGCTTGCCGTCGTCCGTCACCGCCACGGCGCCCGCCGACTTCATCTCCCCGAACTCGGTGAGCTGCTCGCCCAGCTGCCCGACGGTGATGCACCCCGTGGGGAACACGCGTGCGGCGCGGGCCGCGATTCCCTGCGCGCGGACGAAGCCCACCGCGGCGGGATCGTCCACCGGGGGATCCGTGTTGGGCATCGCCACGACGGCGGTGAACCCGCCCGCGGCCGCCGCGCGCGCGCCGGAGCGGATGGTCTCCTTGTGCTCCTGCCCCGGCTCGCGCAGGTGCACGTGCACGTCGATCAGCCCGGGGGCGACGACGAGGCCCGATGCGTCGACGATCTCGGCGCCCTCCGGCGCGTCCAGCCGTTCGCCGACGGCGACGACGCGCCCGTCCGCCAGCAGCACGTCGGCGACCGCGTCCAGCTTCTGCGAGGGGTCCACCACGCGGCCGCCCCGGATCAGCAGGGGCCTCATTCGGCGCTCCCCGTGGAACGCACCGCCGTGGACTGCTCCGGCGCGTTGCCGGCCAGCAGGTACAGCACCGCCATCCTCACCGCCACGCCGTTGGTCACCTGCTGAAGGATCACGCTGTGGGGTCCGTCGGCCACGTCGCTGTCGATTTCCACGCCGCGGTTCATGGGCCCGGGATGAAGGATCAGGAGATCGCGCGGGGCCGCCTCCACCCGCTCGCGCGTCACGCCGAAGACGCGGTTGTACTCGCGCAGCGAGGGGATGAAGCCGCCCTTCATCCGCTCCAGCTGCAGGCGGAGGACGTTGAGCACGTCGGCCCACTCGATCGCCTCTTCGATACGCCGGAACACGGTGACGCCCAGCTCGTCGACGCACGCCGGGAGCAGCGTCGCGGGTCCGCACACGGCCACCTGCGCCCCCAGCTTGCGCAGCCCGTGGATGTTGGAGCGCGCCACGCGCGAGTGCAGCACGTCGCCGCAGATGCACACCTTCAGCCGGTCGAGCGGGCCGCGGTGGTCGCGGATGGTCAGCAGGTCCAGCAGCCCCTGGGTGGGGTGCTCGTGCTTGCCGTCGCCCGCGTTGATGACGTTGCTGGCGATGCGCTCGCCCAGGAACTGCGCGCTCCCCGAAGCGCCGTGGCGGATGACCACCATGTCGATGCGCATGGCTTCGAGGTTCCGCGCGGTATCGACCAGCGTTTCGCCCTTGGCGACGGAGGAACCCGTGCTGGAGATGTTCACCGTGTCGGCGGCCAGGCGCTTTTCGGCGAACTCGAAGCTGATGCGTGTGCGGGTGCTGTTCTCGAAGAAGGCGTTGACGATGGTCTTGCCGCGCAGCACCGGCACCTTCTTGATGGGCCGCTCCGAGATTTCCTTGAAGTTGTCGGCCGTGTCCAGGATGGCCGTGATCTGCTCGCGGGAAAGCCCTTCCAGCCCCAGCAGGTCCTTGCCCAGATAGGGAACCGTCGGGTGCGCCATCAGCCGGCCGCCTCCGGCGAAACCAGTTCCACCCCCAGGCTGCCGTCCACCTCGGGAACCAGCACCTCCACCCGTCCGCCCCGGGGCACCTCCACCCGCCGGCCCACCACGTCGGCCTGGATGGGCAGCTCGCGCTCGCCGCGGTCGATCAGCACCGCCAGGAGAATGCGCGCCGGCCGGCCGAAGTCGGCCAGCTCGTCGAGCCCGGCGCGTACGGTGCGCCCGGTGTACAGCACGTCGTCGACGATCACCAGGTGCCGCCCGTCGATGCCGCCGGTGGGCAGCCGCGTCTGTCCAACGACGGGGCGCGGGCCCACGCTCATCAGGTCGTCGCGGTACAGGGTGATGTCGAGCGATCCCGTAGCCGGGGCCTCGCCGCCCGCGGCGGAGATCGCCCGGGCGATCCGGTCGGCCAGCTGCACGCCGCGGCGCTCGATGCCCACCAGCAGCAGGTCGCCCCCGCCGGTGATGCGCACGATCTCCTGGGCCATGCCCGCCAGGACCCGCTCCACCTCGGCGGCGTCCATGAGCGTGCGGCGCTGGGACTCTGCCATCGATGCGTTTCTGGGTTCCGGGAAGGGGTCCGGGACGGAGTGCGGATTCCGCGAAAGTTACCCCGTCGTGCGGGCGGGTGTCAACGCGGAACACGAGGCGACACGGGGCGGACTCGAGGGGGGGCCATCCCCCTGCCCATCCCCCGGCAAACTGCGCCGGCAGGGGGGAGCACTTCTCCCCGAAATACGCACAATGCGGTGCGCGGGCGGGCGCCCCCCATCCCCAGCCCTTCCCCAGCAAACTGCGCGGGGGAAGGGAGCTAGTGCCGTGCGTGAGGTTGGTTTGGTGAGTGGGCTGGCTGCCGAACGGGATCAGGGTGTTTCGATTTGGGCCGGCGCATTCCTCGGCTGCCCTCTCCCCCGGCCCCTCTCCCGCAAGCGGGAGAGGGGAGAATTCGATCGCGCTTCGGAAGGCGGGGTGCACGTGCGGGTGAAGCCCCGGACGGGA
>NZ_DASWMD010000006.1:0-59515 GCF_036399935.1 Longimicrobium sp. | reverse complement strand
CGCGGCGGCCCCCCCGGCCGCCGCGCTTTTCTATTTCCAAGACGGAGGCAGAGTTGACGGACGTCTCTTCACGGGTTCAGGCGGCCGGGCGGCGCGCGGCCAGCGACGCGGCGCCCTGGGTCACGCGGCTGGCCCGCATGGGCTACGCGGCCAAGGGGCTGGTGTACCTGACCATCGGCGGCCTCTCGGCCCAGGCGGCGTGGTCCGCCGGAAAGGTCGAGGGCTCCGAGGGTGCGCTCTCCACCCTGCGGGGCCAGCCGTTCGGGTGGACGCTGCTGGCGATGATGGCCGTCGGCCTTGCCGGGTACGTGGTGTGGCGCGTGGTGCAGACCGCGATGGACCCCGAGAACAAGGGGAGCGACGCCAAGGGCCTGGGCGCGCGCGCCGGCTACGCCATCAGCGCCGTCGCGTACGCGGGGCTCGCGCTCGAAGCGGTGCGGCTGCTGTCCGGCGGCGGCCGCCAGGGTGGGGGCGGGTCGCACTGGACGGGGGCGGTGATGGAGAAGCCGTTCGGGCAGCTGCTGGTGGGCGCCGTCGGCCTTGGGATCGCCGGCTACGGCCTCTTCCAGCTGTACCGCGGCGCCACCTCCGACATCGCCAAGCGCCTGGGCTTCGGCGGGCTGGACGCGGACCTGCGCCGGCGCATCGTCACGCTGGGGCGGGTGGGGACGTGCGCGCGCGGCGTGGTGTTCGCCATCGCGGGGTGGATGGTGATCCTGGCGGCGCTCCGCCACGAGCCCGGCAAGGCCGCCGGGCTGCAGGGCGCGCTCGTCACGCTGCGGGAACAGTCGCACGGGCGCTGGCTGCTGGGCGCCGCCGCCCTGGGGCTGATGGCGTACGGCGTCTTCCAGCTGGCCAAGGCCCGCTACCGGCGCATTCAGCCGGCCTGAATCAGGCGGTCTGCTCCTCGAGCGCCGACGCGGTGACGTCGAAGTGGGTGGCATGCCAGTCGGGCTTGCCACCGCGCACGATGATCACCTGCGGCGACTCGTGCTCGAGCCCCGTCTTCTCCGCCACGTACTCCGAAGCCTCGGGCGCCTCGTGCACGTCGAGCTTGAAGACCGGGGCGTCGGGCCGGCGCTCCAGGAAGCTTTCCATCTCGCGCCGCGCGTTGGCGCTGATGGGGCACGTCATGCTGTACTTGAAGAGGATGGCCCCGTCCTGCCCCAGCGCATCGTCCACGTCCTGCCTGCTGGCGATCTGCTTCATGTCCCGCGGCTCCCGCTCCTGGTGATCCACGTCCGCGGCGGCGAATCCGCCGCGAACCAGGCCGGGCACCCGGCGCAAGCCGCATACCGCCACAGAAACGGCGGCGATCCCCAGGGGACCGCCGCCGTTCATCATCATCCAGCCGAGCCTCAGACCGCGCGCGTGCCCTCGCCGCCCGGGCGAAGCCGGCTGTGGCGGTAGCCGTACAGGAAGTACAGCACCAGGCCCACCGCCATCCAGATCCCGAAGCGCTCCCAGGTGACCCGGGGCAGCTTGAACATGAGGAAGCCGCAGGAAACGATGGCGGCCGGCGCCACGAACCACACGGCGGGCGTGCGGAACGGACGGTGGCGCTCCGGCTCGCGCCAGCGCAGCACCATCACCCCGGCCGCCACCAGCACGAAGGCGAAGAGCGTCCCGATGTTGGTGAGCTCGATCACCTCGTTGATGTTGGCGAACGCGGCGAAGAAGGCCACGAACGCGCCCGTCAGGATGGTGGTGACGTGCGGGGTGCGGTACTTGGGGTGCAGCTTGGCGGCAAAAGGCGGAAGCAGCCCGTCGCGCGCCATCGAATAGAAGATGCGCGGCTGGCCCAGCTGGAACACGAGCAGCACCGACGCCATGGCCACCACCGCGCCGAACGAGATGATCCCCGCCACCCAGTCGTAGCCGCGCTCCGAGAAGGCGCTGGCCAGCGGGTCTGCCGTGCCGTGCTGGTCCCAGGGCACCAGGCCGGTCATCACCAGCGTCACGACGATGTAGATGACCGAGGTGACGCCCAGCGACCACATCATGGCCCGCGGCATGTCGCGCTGCGGGTCCTTGGCCTCTTCGGCGGCGGTGGACACCGCGTCGAAGCCGATGTAGGCGAAGAAGATCAGCGACGCGCCCACGAAGACGCCGTTCCAGCCGTTGGGCATGAACGGGCTCCAGTTCTCGGGCCGCACCCAGAACGCGCCGATGGTGACGAAGAAGACCAGGATGGCCAGCTTCAGGAGCACCATCACCGTGTTGGCCCACGCGCTCTCGCGGATGCCCTTCACCAGGATCCAGGTGATCAGCGCCACGATCACCACGGCGGGGAGGTTGAAGATGATGGGCAGCCCCAGCACGTGCGGCGCGTTCTGCCATGCGTGCGCGGCATCGAGCGTGGCGCCCGTGACGGACGGGTCTGCCTGCAGTTCGGCGAACGCCTGCCTCGCGCTGCGCGGGTCCGTGGCCAGCCACTCCGGCAGCCCCAGGCCGAACCCCTTCATCAGCGTCTGGAAGTACGCGCCCCACGACACCGCCACGGCGATGTTGCCCACCGCGTACTCGATGATCAGGTCCCAGCCGATGATCCACGCCACCAGCTCGCCCAGGGTGGCATAGGCGTAGGTGTAGGCGCTGCCGGCCTGGGGGATCAGCGAGGCGAACTCGGCGTAGCACAGCGCGGCGAACCCGCAGGCGATGGCCACCAGCACGTACGACAGCACCAGGCCCGGCCCGGCGCCCACGTGGTTGGGCCCGCCGGAAACCGCGGTGCCGGCGCCGGAAAAGATGCCCGCGCCGATGATGGCGCCGATGCCCAGCGAGGTGAGCTGCCAGACGCCCAGCGAGCGCCGCAGGCCGTGCTCTACCTCTACCTGCGGATCTACGTGCTCCGACCGCGCCTCGTTGATCTGCTTCCTGCGGAGGAGTTGCGACATGTCTGGCGGAGGGATGGTGGCAATGCCGCGGCGGCGGTGCGCCCCGTCGGGCGGCGCGGCCTGAAACGGCGGGTCGTGGCGCGCCCGTCCAGCCCCCGGGCGGCGCGCGCGGCGGGTAAAGTGCGGAGCGCGGCGGCTTCCGTCAATGATGCCGCCGCGCGCCAACGAAACGCGCCCTTCGTGCATCCTACCTGCGGGCGGCGGGTCGGGCGCGCACTTTCGCGCCCCGGCGCGTTCCCGCTAGCTTGGCTGCTAGGATCTTAGCACGCCACGTCGCCGTATCCGTCGCGCCTGCCCACACTTTCGCGCTCGCCGAGGCCCTGCTTGCTGACCGCCGAAAACGAAGTCGAATCGCTCCTGGCCGACGCAGGCCGCCTGAGGGCGCAGGTGCGCCGCCGCATCGTGGGGCAGGAGGCGGTGCTCGACGAGGTGCTGATGTGCCTGCTGGCGGGCGGGCACGCGCTGCTGGTGGGCGTCCCCGGCCTTGCGAAGACGCTGCTGGTGCGCACGCTGTCGGAAGCGATGGAGCTGGAGTTCCGGCGCGTGCAGTTCACCCCCGACCTGATGCCGGGCGACATCACCGGCACCGAGGTGATCGAGGAAGACCGCGCGACGGGGCGGCGGGCCACGCGCTTCATCCGCGGCCCCGTCTTCACGCAGGTGCTGCTGGCCGACGAGATCAACCGCACGCCGCCCAAGACGCAGGCGGCGCTGCTGGAGGCCATGCAGGAGGGCCGCGTGACGGCGGGCGGCGAAGACATGGAGCTGCCGCGGCCCTTCTTCGTGCTGGCCACGCAGAACCCGGTGGAGCAGGAGGGCACCTATCCGCTCCCCGAGGCGCAGCTGGACCGCTTCATGTTCGACATCCGGCTGGACTATCCCTCGGCCGAGGAAGAGGTGCAGATTCTCCGCTCCACCACCGGCGTGCAGGACGCGCCGGTGGAGCGGGTGCTGGATGCGGAACGGGTGCTGACGCTGCAGCGGTGGACGCGCGAGGTGCCCGTGGCCGACAACGTCTTTCACTACGCCGCCTCGCTCGTGCGCGCCACGCGCCCCGGCGACGCCAGCGCGCAGGACGACGTGAAGCGCTGGATCCGCTGGGGCGCCGGCCCCCGCGCCGGACAGGCGCTGATCCTGGGCGCCAAAGCCCACGCGCTGCTCGCCGGACGCTTCCACGTAACGCCCGACGACGTTCGGCGTGTAGCGGCTCCGGTGCTGCGCCACCGGGTGCTGGTGAACTTCCACGCCGAGGCCGAGGGCGTTTCGTCCGACACGGTGATTGGCCGGCTGATTGAAAGCGTGGCGCCGCCGCGGAGCGGGTTGTGACGCGTTCCCCTTCCCCCGGCCCCTCCCCCGCAAACCGCGCGGGAGAGGGGAGAACTTCGCGCCGGGTTCGGCTGGGCTCGGCGTGGGCGACGGGCGCCCCCCATCCCCAGCCCTTCCCCCGCAAACTGCGCGGGGGAAGGGAGTCAGCTTGGTGTGCTTCGGCGGCTTGGGGTGCTGCGGCTGGGCCTGCTGGCGGGCTTGGGGACGCTTCGATGGTGGCCGTGCAGTCCCCGGCTGCCCTCTCCCCCCGGCCCCCTCTCCCGCAAGCGGGAGAGGGGGAGAACTGCACCAGGCTCCGGGCGCGCCCTCGGCTTCAACTCACACCTGAGCAAGCCAGTCTGCGAAGGCAGACTTCGTGTAGTTGTTGCAGCGAATTCATTCGCCTGTGCAGGGTCGGCACGAAATCCTGCCGATGACCGCGACGGCCGCATTCCTCCCCCCGCACCTGCTGGAGCGGATCGGCGGGCTGGACCTGATCGCGAAGACCATCGTGCGCGGGTTCCAGTCGGGCATCCACCGCTCGCCCCAGCACGGCTCGGGAGAGGATTTCGCCAAGCACCGCGACTACCAGCAGGGCGACGACGTCCGCTACGTGGACTGGAAGCTCTTCGCTCGCACCGACCGGCTGTACGTCCGTGAGTTCGAGGAGCGCTCCAACCTGCAGTGCTGGCTGGTGATGGATACGTCGGCGTCGATGGACTACGCCGACCCGGGCGGCGTGCCCAAGTCGCGATACGCTGCCTACGTGGCCGCCGCGCTCGCGCACCTGATGCTGGGCGCGGGCGACGCCGTGGGGCTGGCCGCCTTTGGCGCGGAGCCGCGCCTGCTGCTGGCGCCTCGGTCCCGCCGTGGGCACCTGCACGACCTGCTGATGCAGCTGGAGCGGATGTCGCCCTCCGGCTCGGGGGCGGCCGGGGCCGCGCTGGACCGCGTGGGCGGCACCATGCAGCGGCGGGGGCGCGTGGTGCTGATCAGCGACCTGCTGGAGGAGGATGACGGGTCCGGGCTGGTCACCGCCCTGGCCCGCCTCCGCGCGCGCGGAGACGAGGTGATCGCCATGCGCGTGCTGACGGCGGCGGAATCCGGTGATCGTCCGCCGGGCGCGGGACTGTTCTTCGATCCCGAGCAGCCACAAACCGAACTCCCCGCCACGCCGGATGCCGACGCGGGCTACGTCCGCCGCGTCCGCGCCTACTACGACGGGCTGGCCGACCGCCTGCGCGAGCGCGGCGTGGAATACGTGCCCCTGACGACCTCGCAGCCGGTCGAGGAGGCGCTGGTGGCCTGGGTTAACGCGCGGCGCGGATGACGCGGTGCTGACCTTCGCCGCCCCCGCGTTCCTCCTCGCCGGTGCCTTGGCGATGCTGGTGCCGCTCGCCCTGCACCTGATCCGCCGTCGTCCGCCCGGACGCGTCCCGCTTCCCACGGCGCGCTTCCTTGCGGAGGACCCGCGCAACGCCGTCCGCGTCAGCCGGCCGACGGACCTGCCGTTGCTGGTGCTGCGCATGCTGCTGCTTCTTCTCGTCGGCGCGGCGTTCTCGCGGCCGGCGTGGATTCCCGCGCCGGAGGGGACGAGCACGGTGGTGCTGCTGGACCGGGGAGGCGTGGTGGACGCGGACGGGTGGCGCGCCGGGCTTTCCGCGGCGCGGCAGGCGCTGCTCGGGCCGGAGGGCGAGGCGCGCGGCGAACTGGTGCTGTTCGATACGGGGGCCGTGCACGTCCCGCGGGCGCGGGTTCGCCCCGAGCTGTTCGATTCGCTGCTCGCCGCCGGGCCCGGACGCGCGCCGTCGGACTATGCCGCGGCGCTGCGGGCGATCCCCGCCGCCACACGCGCCCTCCGCGGCGCAGATTCCGTCACCGTGCGGATGATCTCGACGCTCTCGTCGGCTGGCTGGTCGCCGGGGCTGGGGGCGCTGCGCGAGTCCGCCTGGCCGGGATCGATCCAGATTACCCGCTTGCCGATCGCGCGCGACACTGCTGCTGGGGACCCGCCCACATCCTCACGGCGCGCGTACGTCGTGGCGGGTGAGGGAGGGCGGTTCGTCAGCGCGGCGCTCGGCGCGTTGGGATACCAGGTCCAGGTGATCCCGCCCACCGGCCTGGTCGCAGCGACGGATACCACGACCCCGGACTCCGGCGCCTACTTCGTGCTGGCCCAGCCGGATCGCTCGACCGCGGTGGAACTGCTCTCTCGCACGCGGCGGGGCGCGGCGTTGATCGTCGCGTCTACGGCGGTCGTCGACTCCGGTGCATGGAGTACCATGATGCCGTGGGACGGCCCTTTCGCCGTGCGGCCCAACAGCGCCGGGGGAACGATGTGGCTCGGGGCGGACCTGCGGGTCGGCGGGGCGGCCGGGCGTGTCGAGGGGCGGACGGCCGAAGGGGCACGGACGGTGGGGGCCTGGGATGATGGGCGGCCGGCCGCGACGGCGCTTCGGACCCGCACGGGGTGCACCGTGTACCTCGGGACGGCGCTGGAGGGCGGTGATCTGCCCTTCCAGGCGGAGTATCCGGCCATGCTGGGCCGGCTCGCGCGCGGCTGCGAGTCTCAGGATGCGACCACGATCGACCGGCCGCTGGATTCAGGCGCGCTCCAGGTGCTGCGCGGCCGCGGCGCATCGTCCATCGCGGCCAATCGACTGGGTGCGGCCGGCGGAATCGCGTTCGGGCGATGGCTGCTCGCGGCTGCGCTCCTCGTCGCGCTGATCGAAACGATGCTGGCCTACAGACGCAGGGCGCCACGATGAGCACCATCGTCCAGTCACCCCCGGCCACATCCCCACGGCCGCTGCAGGCCCCGGCCGAGCGGCTGATCGGCGGCGTGCGCGCGGCGTGGAGGCGGTCGGTGCTGCTCCGCGCCCTGGTGATCGCCCCGGCGCTGTTCGTCACAGCGGCGATTCTGCTCGTGTTTCTGGACCTCCTGATCCCCCTCCGCGCCGTGCTGCGCGAGACGCTGCGGTGGATTCCGCCCCTGCTCGGCCTGGGCTTCGTCGCGTTCTCCATCCACCGCGTGCTCCGTCCGCCTCCGCCCCGGCGCTTCGCCCTGCTGGCGGAGGAGCGCATTCCCGCGCTGCAGAACCGGCTGCTGACGGCTTTCGACGCGGCGGACGCCCTGCCGGACGGGGTGGTCGTCCGCGCGTTCGTGGCGGATGCGGAGCGGCGCCTGGCCGAAGCCGATCCACGCGGCGTCGCTCCCGCACGCCTGAAGGTACCGGCGATGGTACTCGGGATCGGGCTGGCGCTGGCCGGCATCTTCTCCATCGCGCTGCCACAGGTGGCGGGTGAAGCGTGGACGCGGTGGATGCATCCCGCGGACGCCTACGCCAGCCGGTGGGCGGAAGTGCGCGCGGAGACGCTTCCGAACGCCGCGCCGGCGCCCATGCCCCTGTTCGACGAGCTGCGGTGGCGCGTGCAGCCGCCCGCGTACGCCGGCATCGGCCCGCAGGAGGGCCGGGGCGACGAGCCGGTTTCGGCGCTGGCAGGAAGCCGCATCCGCCTGCGCAGCCGTTTTCCGGATCGATGGGACGGCGTTCGCGCGGCGGTCATCGGCGGCCGTGCGCTGCCGGTGAGACGGGCTGGAGGAGAGTGGGTGATCGACTACACGATGGCGGCGGACGCGCGCGGGCTGTCGCTGGAGGCGGTGGCCGGGGGCGAGGTGATCGACCGCCGCGTCGTTCCCCTGCTCGCGCTTCCCGACCAGCCGCCGGACGTGCAGCTGACCGTCCCCGCGGCTGACCTCATCCTGGCGGAGGGGACCGGGCGTCTGACCATTCGCGCCACCGCCGGGGACGATTACGGCATCGGCGGCTTCTGGCTGCACTGGACGCACTCGCGCGGCAGTGGCGAATCGTACGAGTTCGTGGAGGGCGACTGGCAGTTCGCGCGCGTGTCGCGAAACGGCAGGACGGCCACGGGCGAGCTGGTGGTGGACCTGGCGACGCTCAAGCTGCAGCCGGGGGACGTGATGCACATCCGCGCCGTGGCGCGCGACCGCAACGACGTCACGGGACCGGGCGAGAGCGTGTCGCGCACCCGCATCATCCGGGTGGCGCGCCCGGACGAGTTCGACGAGGTGAACACCGACATCGGCCTTCCCGCCGAGCTGCCCAAGGACCCGGTGCTCAGCCAGCGGATGATCATCCTGATGACCGAGCGGCTGGTACGCGAGGCGCCACGTTTGTCACGGGCCGACCTGCTGAAGCGCAGCGGCGAGGTGGCGCGCGAGCAGGGGCGCCTGCGCGACGTGGTGGGCGAGCAGGTCTACGTGCGCAGCTCCGAATCGGGGGTGCAGGGGCAGGACCTGGACTTCGGCTACCTGGAGACGTCCGGCGCCCAGCACGAGCACACGGAGGCGGGAATCGCCGAAGCGGAGCGGCCCAGCGCCGAGGAACTGCTGGAGGAGGCCTCGGAGGCCACGGGGCGGGGCACCATCGACGAGATCAGCCACAAGCACGACGAGGGCACCATCCTGGACGTGAACCGCGACCTGATGGCGCTGCACAACCTGATGTGGCGCAGCGAGAGCGAGCTGAACCTGGCGAAGCCCGACTCGTCGCTGCCCTTCCAGTACCAGGCGCTGCGGATGATCCAGGCCATGCAGCAGGCGGAGCGCGTGTTCCCGCGCGGAAACGTGCGGGTGGACCCGATCGACGTCGCCGAGGCGCGCGGGCAGGGAAAGCTGGACGACGTGGCGCCCTCCGTTCGCGCCCGTGGCGCGGCGCTGCCGTCGCTTGGCCCGCTGCTCGCGGAGCTGGACCGCGTGGCCGCCGGCCTGGGCCGCCGCCCCGCGCGCCAGTCGTCGCTGGAGATCTCCGCGCTCGCCGCTCGCGCGCTCGAGGCGGGAGCGGACCGCGAGGCCGCCGCGCTGGTGTCGCGCGCCGCCGGCGAGGCGGGAGCGGGGCGGGCGGACCGCGCGCGGGACCTGCTCGGCCGGGCGCGCGAGCGGCTGGCACCCGGTTCCGGGGCCGCCGCGCGCCCCCTTCCCACGACCGCGGATCCCGCGGCGGCCGAGTACTTCCGCCGCATCGGGAGAATGCCGTGAGCCGCCGCCGGATGCGCCGCATCGCCTTGCCGCTTGCCCTTGCCGCCATCGCGGGTACGGCGACGGCGGTCCTCTCGTCGCCTTCCGCCGTGGTGGTGCAGGCTCCCGAGCCGCCACAGGACGCACCGGCGGCGGAGCCGGCGCGCGGGCCGGAGGCCTTCGTCTTCGCCATCGCAAAGTACGAAAGCGGCAACTGGGACAGCGCGCCGCTGGTACCCACGAACATCCTTCACTCCGTGGCGCAATACACCTCCATCCCGGTGGCGTCACAGGGCGCGCTGGTAGACCTGTCGAGCCCCGAGCTGTTCCGCTTTCCGTTCGTCTTCCTTACCGGCCACCTGCCGCTGCGCTTCAACCCGCAGGAGAGCGCCAACCTCAAGGCGTACGTGCAGCGGGGCGGCTTCATCATGATCGAGGACCACAACCACGACGTGGACGGCGGCTTCCACAAGACGGCGGTGGCGGAAATCGCGCGCATCTTCGGCTCGGGCGCGCTCCAGCCCATTCCCAACAATCACGAGCTGTACCGCTCGTTCTTCGTGTTCGAAGACGGGCCACCCACCACCAGCCATGAGCTGAACGGCTGGGGCGACGGGCTGGTGCACGAGAACCTGATGGGCGTCACCGTCAACGGCCGCATCGGGCTGCTGTACAGCAACAAGGACTACGCGTCCGAGTGGAACTACCACGCGCGGAACAAGCGGTTCTCCTCGGTCGACAACACGCGGTTCGGGGTGAACGTGGTCGTCTACGCGCTGACGCGATGAGGCTGCCGCTGGCGCTTCGCGGGGCCGTCCTGCTGCTGCTCGTCGCCGCGCTCGCCCCGCCGCTCTGGCGCACGCGGGGCGGTCCGGCCGGTCCCGTGTGGATCGAGAACGCCCGCGCGCTGGAGGCTCGGCGCGACTCGCTGCTGGTCGGCTCGCCCGTTCCCGCCATCGCCCGTGCTTCCACGGAGCCGCCGATGGTCCGCGAGCTGGAGGTGCTGGCCGCGGCCGCGCGCCGGGCGCCGCTCTACGCCGCGCTCCCCAACGAGGCCGCCGTCGTCCAGGCGCAGGCACCCGCACGGGTGCTGGCCGGCCGCGCCGCCGCCGTTGGTTTCCGCCTCCGCGCGCAGCCGGGCGACAGCGTGCTGGTGCGCATCAGCGACGACACGGGCGTGCTCGACAGCCTGCGCATTCGCGTGGACGCGTCCGGTACCGCGGCGGGCGCGTTCCGGGTCCGCCCTCCACGCGCGGGGTGGCGGGAGTGGACGGTGGACGCGGACGGGCAGACGGCGCGCACGGGAGCGTGGGTGGATTCCGCCGGCCCGCCGCGCGTGCTGGTCCGCGCCGGGTTTCCGCACTGGGAAAGCAAGTTCGTCGTGCGCGCGCTGGAAGAATCCGGCGCGGCGGTGGAGACCGCGTTCGACCTGGGCCGGGGCCAGGCCGTGGCGGCTGGGGGCGGCGCCGTTACGGCGGAGCGCCTGGCGCGCGTGGACGCGGCCGTGGTCCTGAACGCCGCGCCCACGAGCGAGGCCGAGCGGCGGCTGCTGGCGGACTGGGCGGCGGGGCGGGGCGGGGGCGTGCTCCTGGTGGGCGGCGCGGCGGGCGCGGGGGCGTTCGGAGTCGTGACGGATCCCGGCCGGGCGCGAGCGGTGGACGGCCCCTCGCTGGCGTGGACGCTGCCGCCCGAGTTGGCGCCGCTCCCCGCCGATCGCGTCCGCTCCGGCGCGGTGCTCTTCGGCGGCGTGCGGCCCGGGGCGTGGCTGGCGGCGTCGTCGCCGGGCGGTGGCGTGTTGGGTCTGCGCCCTCTGGGCCGCGGGCGCGCGGCGTCGCTGGCGCTGACGGAAACCTGGCGCTGGCGGATGGAGGCCGGCCGCATCGCCGAGCACCGCGAGTTCTGGCGCGCGCTGGTGGACTGGCTGGCCTCCGCGCCGCGCGATCCGCTGACGATCTCCGTGCCGGAACCCGTCGGCCCGGCCGGGGTGCAACGGCAGGTGATCGTCTACGCGATGGCGGAAGCCGCGCCGCCGCCCCTGATCGTCACGCGTCCCGGCCGCCTGGCAGACACCCTCGCGCTCTCGTCCGATCCCGCGCGCCCCGGCGTGCTGCGCACGGCGTTCGTCCCGGCCGACACGGGGCTGTACACGCTGGCCTTCGCGGGCCGCACCCCGTCCGCCGCCCTGCGCGCAACCGCATCCACCGGCGCCGCGGCCGACGCATGGGCTCGGCTCGCGGTGCTGGCCGGCGCGTCGGGAGGGCGGATGCTGCCAGCGGATTCGCTGCGCCCGGTCATCCAGGGCCTCACGCCGGAGGGCGCCCGGACCAGCTCGCGCCTGCCGCTCGCCGCAATCCTGTTCGCCATGCTGCTGCTCGCCGCCGCGTCGGAGTGGGCCATCCGCCGGCTCCGCGGGCAGCCGTAGATCGCAAGCGATGCTGCTACGGTCGCAGCAAGCTTGCATCGCGCGGTCCACCGGACGAGATTCCCGCACGCCGCCCATCCCACAGCCACACCACCACCGAATGACGACGCGCCTGATCCGCCTCGCCGCCCTGATGGCGGCGGCCCTCGTGCTCCACGTTCCCGCCCGTGCCCAGCAGCCGATCCCCAAAGCCCTGCCATGGGGAATCACGGGTGCCGAGACCGCGGCCCTGCTGGCCGACAGCAGTGCAATGCGCATTGCCGCGACCCGCGCCGGGCGCGAGATCTACGCGATGTCCACGACGGGGCCCGTGCAGGCGGTGGCGCTTCTCGCGCAAGATACGCTGGTGGGGCTGATCTACTTCCATCCCGAGACCCACGCCGTCAGCGCCGCGGACCTGTTCACGCTGGCCGCCGCCGACGCCGAGCGGACGCATGGCCCGCCGTTCTGCCGCAAGCGCGACGTGGCGGTCTGGACCATGGAGAACATGATCCTGGAAATTCGCCTCCGGCGCCCCCGCGGCGACGGCGCGCCCGGATCCGAGGTGCGCTACACGCGGCCGGGATACGAGGCGGAGATCGCCCGCCGCTCCGCGCCCGCGCGCTCGGCCAGCACCCCGCGTCCTGCCACACCGCGCCCCGAGCGCGGGCCGCGGCTGCTGGGCGCGCCGGCGCAGGCTCAGCCCGAGCCCGCGCCGCCGGCGGTGGAGCCTCAGCCCGAGCCCACGCCGGCTCCGGCGGACCCCACGGCATCGGGCGTGTCCGCGCACGTGCTGGCGGCCTGCGCCTGATCGCGGATCGTCTACGCAGGATGATGGACGCCCGACAATTGGCGGCCCGCGTCGCACGGCTGCGGAAGCGCGTGCGGTGGCTGATCTGGTTCTTCATCTTCGGCCTGGTAGTCAGCGGCGTGACCTCGTTTCCCATCCAGACCGAGCTGGAGTGGCTGACGGGCATGCTGGGCGCCGGGCCCCAGGCGAAGCCGGAGAGCTACACGGGGCTGATGCGCTGGCTGGTGACGGTGCGGGAAGCCCTTCGCGCCACGAACGACGCGTATCCATTCCTGGCGTACGGAACCGATTGGCTGGCGTTCGCGCACCTGGTGATCGCCATGCTGTTCGTCGGCCCGCTGCGCGACCCCGTGCGGAACGAGTGGGTGATCACCTGGGGGATGCTGGCCTGCGCCGCGGTGATCCCGCTGGCGCTGATCGCCGGAGCGGTGCGGGAGATTCCCTTCTGGTGGCGGCTGGTGGATTGCTCGTTCGGGGTGATCGGAATCGTGCCGCTCTGGCTCTGCCGCCGCGCCATCGGGGAACTGCGGCGCCTGGAGACGGCACCGGGCTGACGCCTTCGACCCAAACGACGAACGGGCCTGCACCGCGGATGGGTGCAGGCCCGTTTTCGTGACGTCAGCCGCTATCCGATGGTGCCGCCCGTCGCCGTGCCGCCTCCGGCGTTGTTGCCGGTCCCGGCGTCCAGCCCCAGGCTCTTCGGGAAGACGTCCTCGTCACCCAGGCCGCTGGTGCCGCCCCCGCCGATGTCGTTCGAGGCGATCCCCGCGTCCCCATCGGGGCCGTCGGTCAGCCCGCTTCCGGCGTTGCCGCCCGTCCCCGCCGCGCCGGCGTATCCGCCTGCCCCGCTGGTGTGCCCGACGTGGCCGCCGCCCGCCCCACCGGCGCTGCCCAGCTCGCCCGACACCTGCTCGTCGCTGGCGCGATCGGAGCCGTCATCCGCCGGTAGGCCGCCCAGGTCCCGCCCTCCGGCGCCGCCGCCGAACCCGCCCAGGTCACCTCCCGACGCACCGCTGGCGCTGCCGCCCAGGTCGCCGCCGCCCTCGGGGGCCGCGCCGCCGCGTCCGCCGCCGAATCCCTGGCCGCCGCTGCCGCCAACCGTCTCGCGTTCGTCTTGCATCGCATCCTCCAAGCGGTGTGAATGTCAGGGCGGGGGAGACATGCAAGGCGCCGGCCCATCGCCGGGCAGCATTGCCGTAGGCCCGCGCCGCCGCATATTGGGCAGCGACCCCGCAGCCGGAGCCCGGATCGTTTGAAGATCACCGCCTTCGTCAGCCACGAAGACTGTTCCCGCCACGACACGGGCTGGAGCCATCCCGACCACCAGGGGCGCCTTCCGGCGATCGTCCGGGCGGTGCAGCGCGACATGGTGGCGCTGTGGGAGCCGCTGCTGCAGCTGGAGGCCGTGCCGGCGACGGACGAGGATCTCTGGTTGATCCACACGCCGGAGCACGTCGGGCGCGTCCGCGAGGTGGCGGGTGACGCGGCGCGGAGCGAGGAGACGCTGGAGCTGGACGGCGTTCCCGTGTCCGGCGCCTCGTGGGACGCCGCCCGCGCCTCGGCCGGGGCGGTGCTGACGGCGGTGGATGCCGTGCTGGCGGGAGAGGCGCGCAACGCTTTCGCTCTGTCCCGCCCGCCCGGGGCCGGCGCCTGGGCCGACGGGCCGGGTGGATTCGGGCTCTTCAACAACGTGGCCATCGCCGCGCGGCACCTTCGGGAGCGGCATGCGGCGGCTCGCGTGCTGGTGGTGAGCTGGGGGGTGCGCCCGCCGCTGGCGCTTGCACGCCTGCTGACGGACGACGATGGGATCGGGTTGATCTCCATCCACCAGCACCCGCTCTCGTTCCCCACGCCGGACCCGTCAGCCGCCGATCATCCGGAGGTGGCCGGCGCGGCACTCTCTCCGGGGAGCGGGGGCGAGGAGTTCGAGGAGGCCCTGCGGGCGGCCCTTGCCGCCGTCCCCGCAACCGAGTCGCCGGATTTCGTGCTGCTGGCGGCCGGGTTCGACATCCTGGACGCCGATCCCGTGGGCCAGCTCGCGGTGGAGCCCCACGAGGTGCACGCCATCACGCTCGCGCTGCGCGAGTGGGCGGACGAGCGCGCGGGCGGGCGCCTGGTGTCGGTGCTGGAGGGCGGGTACGCGGCCGCGGAGACGGCGCGTGCGGTCGTGCAGCACCTGCACGCGCTCGCGGGGCTGCCGCCGGCGTGAGGGGTGGATTCTCCCGCTCTCCGCGGCAACGATCGCTGGGAAGGGAGAGCTTCGGTGGGAACTGGACCGGGTTGGGCGCATGTCTCGGGCGCCCCCCATCCCCAGCCCTTCCCCCGCAAACCGCGCGGGGGAAGGGAGCCAGCCCGGGGCGCTCCGGTCGGTGCCGTGAGAAAACGGGCGATGATCGGGTTTGGGGCGCTACGACGTGGGTCGGCGCATGCCTCGGCTGCCCTCTCCCCCGGCCCCTCTCCCGCAAGCGGGAGAGGGGAGAATTCGGTCGCGCTTCGGCAACCGCCGTGCACGTGCAGCCGGATCGGCCTGCGCTGGCGAGAACGCTTGTAATCGTTCCCTCATCGTTGGCCTGCAACGGTTGGCCGACAAGCCTGGATCGAATGGCATGAGCGCGACGACAGGGTGCGCGCTCGGATCCGATCCCCCGGAAACTACGACGATGAACAGGAACCTTTCTTTTGCCGCGCGGCGCGGGGTCGCGGGATTCGCGCTGATGTTGGCAGGTGCGGCCGTGGTGCCGGCCTGCGCGCAGGCCCCCCGCGACGCCATCGCCGCCGGCGCGTTCGCGTACGACCGCGCCGCGCCGCTGGACCTGCGCGACTCGCTGGAGTCGGTAGACGGTGACGTGGAGGTGCACGCCATCAGCTTCGCCAGCCCGCGCGGGGGGCGCGCGACGGGGCTGCTGTTCGTGCCCCGCGGCGGCGCGGCGCGGAAGCCGGGGATCGTGCAGCTGCACGGGGCCCCGGGGAGCGCGCGGTCCATCGCCGCAGGCTCGCTGCGGCTGGCCCGGCGCGGTGCGGTGCTGATTTCCGTGGACGCCCCGTTCGCACGGCGGGGCGGGGGGATGGTGACGTTCACCGCAGCCGACAGCGCCGACCACGTGCAGCTGATCGTAGACCTGCAGCGCGCCGTCGACGTGCTGCTGGCGCGGAGCGACGTCGACCCCGCGCGCATCGCCTTCGTGGGCGGGAGCTACGGCGGCGCGGTGGGCACCATGTACGCGGCCGTGGACCCTCGCCCCGCCGCGTACGTGCTGTTCGTGCCGGATGGAGGGATGGTGTCGCACGTGACGGACGCGCAGGGGCAGCGCGGCGAGCAGCTGTCGGGGATCCCCGACGCGGAGTGGAACCGCTGGGTGGCGGCCATGCGGCCTGTAGAGGGGATCGGCTACATCGCGCGGGCGAAGCCGGGGAGCATCCTCTTCCAGAACGGCCGCACGGACCCGTTCGTCCCCGCGTACAAGGCCGAGGCACTGCACCGTGCGGCCGGTTCGTCGCAGACGGTCCGATGGTACGACTCCGGCCACCGCCTGCCCGAGCAGGCCGCCGTGGACCGCTACCAGTTCCTGCACGAGCGCATCGGCACGGCGCCGGTGACGGCGGAGGAGCGCGCGGCGGCCGCGGCCGCACCGGCCCCGTCGGACCCGGTGGGCGGCAGGCGTGCGGCGAGGGTGATGGAGGCTGGCTGACGAGGGAAACGAACGGACCGGTCCATCCAGGGGCCGGTCCGTTTCCGTCGATGCCGCTGTCCGCGTCCCCGGGAGTGTGACCGCTGCCGCGCCCAGGTTTGGACGCGTCCTCGGCTGGATCCTTCGGCGCGCGGAGTGTGTGCCGCGGAAGGGTGTCGTTCGCTCGCGCCTCTGGATGACAGATCCGCGCCTCTAACGAATGCGCGGTTCTCCCTCTCCGCCCGCAGTTTGCGCGGGGAGGGGCCGGGGGAGGGGCCGCCTACGCCGCCAGCGACTCGATCTCTGACCGGACCCTCCGCAGCATCTCCAGCTTTTGCGCTCGGTGCATGAACGCGCTGTCGAAACCCATCAGCGCGATGTCCACCAGCTCGTCCCAGGTGAAGCCCAGGTGCTGGTGCGCGCGCCAGTACTCCTCGGTCACCGTGGTGGCGCTCATCAGCCGGTTGTCGGTGTTCAGGCTGAGCACCAGGCCCGCGTCGTAGTACTGCCGCAGCGGGTGGCTCCCGAAGCTGTCCACCGCGCGCGTCTGCACGTTGCTGGTCAGGCAGATCTCGATGGGAATGCGAAAGTCGTTCACGAACCGCATCAGGTCCGGGTCTTCGAACAGCCGCGTGCCGTGGCCGATGCGGTTGGCCCGGCAGTAGTGAAGGGCCTGGTGGATGCTCTCGGCCCCGTACGCCTCGCCGGCGTGGATGGTGGCCGCCATGTTCTTGTTGATGACGGTGTAGAACGCATCCTTGTGCTTCTTGGCGGGATAGTTGTACTCCGCCCCCGCCAGGTCGAACGCCACCACGCCACGGTCCTTGTACGCCACCGTCAGGTCTGCCAGGTCGCGTGACGTGGCGGGTTCCATGTTGCGGATGCCGCAGATGATGATGGCCGTCTCGATGCCGAAGTCCGCCTTCGCCCGCGCCAGTCCCCGCAGCGGCGCGTCGACGGTGGCGGTCAGCGGCAGCCCGCCCTGGCTGTTGAGGATGGGCGAGTAGCGGATCTCGGCGTAGCGCACGTTCTCGGCGGCAAGGTCCTCGGCCAGCTCGTAGGCAATGCGCTCCAGCGCGTACTCCGTCTGCATCACCGACAGGGTGATGGCGAAGCGGTCCAGGTACTCCACCAGGTTGCGCGCGTCCTTCACGTGCATGTAGTCGCGCAGCGCCTCGGGGTCGCCGACGGGCATGGACGCGCCGTACTCGGCGGCCAGCTCCAGCATGGTTTCCGGGCGGAGCGATCCGTCCAGGTGCACGTGCAGCTCGGCCTTGGGCAGCCGGTGCAGCAGTTCGCGGGTTACTTCGATGGCCATGTCGTCGTTCCGTCTTCAGGTCATTAGGGCAGGTACCAAGGGCCAAGTGCCCGGTACCCAGAAAGGCACCAGGCACTCGGTACTCGGCACTCGGTACTTGATCTTACGTCAGGATCCCGACCACGCACGCCGTCATGAAGTTGGCCAGCGTGCCCGCGATCATCGCCCGCAGCCCTAGCCGGCTGAGGTCGCCGCGGCGCTCCGGCGCCATGCCGCCGATGCCGCCGATCTGGATGGCGATGGAGCTGAAGTTGGCGAAGCCGCAGAGCGCGTACGTCGCCAGCACCACGGAGCGCGGCTGCAGCCCGGCGCCTTCCTGCAGCATGCCGCCCAGGTGCGCGTACGCCACGAACTCGTTCAGCGCCGTCTTTTCGCCCAGCAGGGTGCCCACGGCCAGCACGTCGGGGGTGGGCACGCCCATCAGCCAGGCGAACGGGGAGAAGATCCATCCCAGCAGCTTCTGGATGGTCAGGTCCATCCCGAAGAACCCGGCCGTTCCGCTGAGGATTCCGTTCAGCAGGGCGACCAGCGCGATGAAGGCGATGAGCATGGCGCCCACGTTCAGCGCCAGGCTCAGCCCTTCGCTGGCGCCTCGCGCCGCGGCGTCGATCACGTTGGCATCCACCTTCTCCAGCTTGATCTTCACGTTCCCCGCCGTCACCGGCTCTTCCGTCTCGGGATACATGATCTTGGAGACGAGGATGCAGGCCGGGGCCGCCATCACCGAGGCGCTGATCAGGTGGCCGGCGATGTTGGGAAAGTACGCCACCAGGAACCCCACGTACGCCGCCAGCACGCCGCCCGCCACCGTGCCGAAGCCGCCCACCATCACGCAGTGCATCTCGCTCTTGGTCATGGTGCCGATGAACGGCTTCACCAGGAGCGGCGCCTCGGTCTGCCCCAGGAAGATGTTTCCGGCGGTGCTCAGGCTTTCGGCGCCGCTGATCTTCATGGTCCTCATCATCACCCACGCGAACGCCTTCACCACGGCCTGCATGACGCCCATGTGGTAGAGCAGCGTCATCAGCGACGAGAAGAAGATGATGGTGGGCAGCACGTTGAAGGCGAAGTACGCCCCTGACGCCGCCCATCCCGTGGTGGCGCCGATGGGCTCCATCTGCGGGAAGCCCGTCCCCCCCGCGCCGGCCGGGATGTTGTTGAACACCAGGTTGCCGAACAGGAACTTGGCGCCTTCCACCGTATAGCCCATCAGCGCGTTGAACGCGTCGTTGGCTGCGTCGAAGAAAGCCGCGCCCCACGGCGTCTTGAGGATCAGGAGAGCGAAGATGAACTGAAGCGCCAGGCCCCACGCCACCAGCCTCCAGTCTACCCGGCGCTTGTGCACGCTCATCAGCCACGCGAGCCCAATGAACACGAGGATGCCCAGGGCGCTGGTGGCCTTCTGGATGGGCGTGCCCTGCGCGTCGGCGCGGGCCTGCCGCGCGATCTGCCCGGCGTTGCGCGCGGCGGGCGCCGAGTCGGCCACGATGCCGCTCTGGGGCGTCTGCGCCCGCCGCGCCGCCTCGGGCGAGGCGAGGGGCGCCGTGGGGTCTCCCGGGTTGGCCGCGGGCGCCTGCGCCTGGGGCGAAGCGGGGTTGGCCGGGCGGTCCTGCGCCGCGGGCTGTGCCTGCACGGGGCCCGTGCTGTCTCCCGGCTGCTGGGCGCGGGCATACAGCCCCGCCGACAGGAGGAGCGCGGCGGCCAGCCACAGGGGCAGCAGCCACTTCAGGTGCTTCTTGCGCGTGGAAGCCATGCGTTCAGCGGGCCCGGCGTGAGCGGGGGATGGATGGGAAAACCCGACAGCGTCTGCGGAAGATCGTCATTCTACCTTCACCACCGCAGCGGCGCCACCTCGTCGTGCGAAAGCTGCACGCCCTCGCGCTTGGCCCTCACCAGCCGCGGGCGGTCGAACGGCTTGATCAGCAGCAGTCCCGCCACGAAGCCGCCGATGTGCGCCCACACCGCCACGCCGCCCTCCTCCGTCGCCGGCATGCCCAGCGTGGCCATCCCCTCGAACAGCTGCAGCACGAACCACAGCAGGAGGAAGAAGAACGCGCGGATGCGGAAGAAGAAGAACGGAGGAAAGTAGGTGCGCACCCGGGCGCCGGGGTACAGCAGGATGTACGCGCCCATGATGCCGCTGATCGCGCCGCTGGCGCCCACCATGGGGATCTCGCTTGCCGGCGAAAAGAACACGTGGGCGAGCGCCGCCGCGGCGCCGCAGATCAGGTAGAAGCCCAGGAAGCGCAGGTGGCCCATGGAGTCTTCGATGTTGTTCCCGAACACCCACAGGAACAGCATGTTGCCCAGGATGTGCCCCCACCCGCCGTGCATGAACATGGACGTCACCAGGGCCGACGCGCCCAGGCCGGTGGTCTGGCAGGCCCCGGTGATCTCGCAGGGCTGCGCGCCGAACACCACCACCGACGCCTCTAGCGCCTGCATCTCCCCCCCGCCCTGGATGAGGATCCACACGACGGCGTTGGCGATGATGAGCAGCATGGTCATCCACGGCCGCAGCTCGGTAGGGTTCTCGTCGTTCAGAGGGATCAAGGACCAGGCTCGCCGGGGTATGGATGGGATGGTTTGCGCCGCGGGATGAATTGCGCCGCGGGCAGGTGTTTCCGCAAGGGCGCCCCTCCCCCCGGCTCCCACCCCGCACGGTACTGCTGTGCGGAGAGGGGGAGAACTTCGATCGGGGTCCGACTGGGTGCCTCGCATGCTGCGGGAGCCCCCTCTCCCGGCCTCTCCCCCGTAAACTGCACGGGAGAGAGGTGCACTTCGGTGGCAGTTCGAGAGCTTCGGTCCATGTCCTTGGGAGCCCCCTCCCCCCGGCCCCCGTCCCCCGCTGCGCAAGGGAGGGGGAGACCTGAATCGCGCTTCGGCCGGCCTGGTGCACCCGACCGCGCGTGCAGTCCGCGAAGGCGGACTTTGGGCCGTTGTTGCCGCGAATTCATTCGCCCCGGCAGGGCCGAGGCCTCTGCTCCATGCTCGCCGCCGCACCCTAACTCCGAAGTGTACCCCCTCTCCCACGCTGTTTGTGGGAGAGGGTGGCACGCGTGTCAGCGCGGCCGGGTGAGGGCCCCACGGCAGCCGAGGCCTCGGCTGCCGTGACCGCTGCCGCGCCCGAATTCGTACGTTTCCGCGGCTAGATCCTTCGCCCCGCGACGGGTGTGCTGCGGGTCGATTCGGTGCGCCTGGGCCTCAGGATGACAGGCTGCTGCGCCTCATCAGCTTCGGTTATGCACCAAGCTGGCTCCCTTTCCCCGCGCTGTTTGCGGGGAAAGGGCTGGGGATGGGGGGCGCCGGCCCGAGCACCGGGCCCCCGTCGGCGGGCGCCCGATCCCGGCGTGCCCTCCCTCCGGCGACGGAACCCGGCAGGCGTTGAGGGATACGCATCCCGAGCCTGATGATCTCGCCGGTGGCTGGTCCAGGCGCTAGGTTCCGCCGATGCGCAGGGCCGGACCGGGGCTTGCACGCGGCCTGCGCACAAACCCGACGTTCATCGACCGATGCAGATCCGTCCGTACACGGACACCATACGCTTCTTCCGGCGCTCGCTCCTGGCCGCGGCGCTGGCGCTCGTCGGCTTGGCGCTCTCGTCCGCGCACGCCGCCGCACAGGACCCGCAGCCAGCGGACTCGGTGCGGCCACTGGCACCTCGTGCCGGGCAGGTAGCGCGGCCGGTGCAGCCGGATACCGCGCCTCCGCGCATTTCTCCGCGCGGCGCCTTCGTGCGATCGCTGGTGCTTCCGGGCTGGGGGCAGTCCGAGCTGGGCGCGCCAGGGCGCGGCGCCGTGTACTTCTTTTTGGAGGCGGGCAGCCTCTGGATGTGGTACACGGCCGACCAGAAGCTCGACGAGGCGCGCGAGCGGCAGGCCATCCTCCGCGACCTGGGCCAGTTGGAGCCCGACAGGCGCACGCCGCTGGTGCGCGACCGCGAGAACCAGCGCGAAGACTGGATCACGCTCTCCGTCTTCTGGCTGTTCTTCTCCGGCGCGGACGCCTTCGTCGCCGCGCACCTGCAGGACTTCGACGTCCATGTGAACGCGGTTCCGCGGCCCAACGGCGGCGGCACCGAACTGCGCGCCACCGTTCCCGTCGGCCCGTGACCGCGCCCGTCGGCGTCTTCGATTCGGGGGTGGGCGGGCTGAGCGTGGCGCGCGAAATCCGCCGCGAACTCCCGTCCGAGCACCTGCTGTACGTGGCGGATACGGCGTACGTCCCCTACGGCGACCGCTCCGAGGACGAGGTGCGCGAGCGGACGCTGCGCATCGGCGAGTGGATGCAGGGGCAGGGCGCCAAGGTGTTCGTCGTCGCCTGCAACACGGCGTCCGGCGCGGCGCTAGAGGCCCTCCGCGAGCGGCTGTCCATCCCCGTCATCGGGCTGGAGCCGGCGATCAAGCCGGCGGTGCGCGATTCCCCCAGCGGCCGGGTGGGGGTGATGGCCACCACCGGCACCTGCGGCTCCGCGCGTCTGCAGCGCCTGGTGGACAACTACGGGAACGGCGCCACCATCGTCCGGCAGCCGTGCCCGGGACTGGCCGACATGGTGGAGGACGGGGTGCTCGCCGGGCCGGAGCTGGACGCGCGTATGGCGGAATACGTGGCTCCCCTCCGCGCGGCGGACGTGGACACCGTGGTCCTGGGGTGCACGCACTACGTGTTCGTGCGCGACGCCATCCAGCGGGCGCTTCCGGGCGTGAAGCTGCTGGACAGCAGCACGGCCATCGCGCGGCGCACGCGTCAGATTCTGGATGAGGCGAATGCGCTCGCCCCCGGCGGCCCCGGCTCCGTCCGCATCTATACGACGGCGGACCCGGCCGGGGCGGAGCGCATCGTCCACCGCCTGTGGGGCGAGCCGGAAATGGTGCAGCGCGTGGAGATCTGACCTCCGCGGGGCTGACAGAGCAGGTTGTGCGAGGGCGGTCATCGGTATGGATGGCCGCCCTCCGCGTCGTACGCGACGTAAGGGATTTCCGGACTGCGGTCTGCTGGAAATCATGGATATTCCGTCAGGATAGCGAGTTGCGGCTATCATGGATAAAAGAGGTGGATGGAAATGACTTCGCAGACCGCGCAGGGGTTCACCCGGCCGCCGATCATCACGATGCTGGGACGCGCGCTTCGGCTGCGGTGCCCCCATTGCGGTGGGGACCGGCTGACCGAGCGCTGGATGAAGCTGAAGCTCAAGTGCGGCGCCTGCGGGATGCGGACCGAGCGGGGCGAGGAGGACTACTTCCTCGGCGGGATGATGCTGAACATCGTTCTCGCGGAAGGCATTCTCGTCGTTGCGGCGGGCATCCTGGTGGCGGCGACCTGGCCGGACGTGCCGTGGAACCTGATGCTCGGCGTCGGCCTGGTGCTGATGACGATTGCGCCGTTCGCGTTCTACCCGCTGTCGCTGTGCCTGTGGATGGTCTGCGACCTTGCGGTCCGGCCGCTGACCGCTCAGGAACTTGAGTGGCACCGCAACAGCGCGGAGGGCCAGTTCCGGCACCAACGCGATCGGTAGGGCAGGGTATCGCGCCGGGGATAATCCGCCGCGCACCCCGCGTCGGCGGGTGAACCCGCGGCTGGAAAAGCGGAAAGCCCCGACACGGCGCGCTGACGCGCCGCCGTTGGGGACTTCACCTGCACGCATGCCGCACCTGCCGAAGCGCAGCGATGTCATCCCGATGGAGCGGCCAAAGCGTACTGGCCCGAACGCCGAACTTCGCAGCGACTGAGGGATCCGCCACACACGGCGCGTCATGCGGACAACTGACGCGGCTACAGAACTGCGCCTCCCTCTGGGTCGCGGGATTCCGCTGAGAGCGTGCCGGGCTATCGTGTGGCCGCGACGTCGGAGCGATTCGGTACAGTGTGTGGTGGATCCCTCGGTCGCTGCCTGTCGTCGGAGTGGCTGCGGGTTCGGCGTGGCCGCTCCGTCGGGAAGACAGTGGGCCGGTTCGGCAGGTTTGGGCACGTGCTGTTGAAGCCCCGGACGGGACGCGCCAGCGGCCCGTGCCGGGGCTTACCGCTTTCCCAGCGGCGGGTTCACCCGCTCAGGGAAGGGGGCGAACGCCGGGTTTCGATGCGCTTCGACGACTGTGTGGCGGATCCCTCGGTCGCTGGCTGGCTTGGAGTGGCTGCGGGTTCGGCGTGGCCGCTCCGTCGGGATGACAGCGGTGGGTCCCGAGCGTCAGATCGCGGGTGGGCGCTTCAGGGCGGGGGTGTCGCCGATCGTGGAGTAGAAGTCGCCCCAGAGGCGGGCGAGGGGGCGCAGGGCGGCGCTGTCGGCGAACATCGTGTCGGGGACGATCGGGACGGTGTCGGCCAAGTGCACGCGCAGCACCTCGCCGATGACAAGCGTGTTGGTGCTGCCTTCCAACTCCACGATCTTGAAGACGCGGCACTCCATCACCGCGGGACAGTTGGCTACGTACGGCGCATTCACCGATTCCGCCTCGGCCGAGAGCAGCCCGGCGCGCTCGAACTCGTCCACTTCGGACGCGTACTCGCCGGCCGTCTCGTTCATCTGCGCGAGCTGCCCCTCCGTCGCCACGTTCACGCAGAACGCGCCCGTCCGCCGGATGTTGCGCAGCGTGTCCTTGTCCTCGCCGCGCCGGCTGCCGATGGACACCGAAACCAGGAACGGCGTCGCGGAGATCGCGGCGAAGTAGCTGAAGGGCGCCAGGTTCCGCCGCCCCTCGCCCGACCAGGTGGACACCCACGCGATCGGCCGCGGGACGACGAGCGAGGTGAGCAACTGGTACCGCTCGCGGCCCGTGAGCGCCGCGGTATCCCAGATCATTCCGCCAGCCCCCGTTGGATCCACGCCTTCACGTCCCCCGCCTCGTCCGGGCTGATCCCGTGGCCCATCGGGTAGTCGCGCGCCTCGAGGTCCGCCCCCGCCGCACGAAGCGCCGCTCGGCCCTCGATCGCCATCTCGAACGGGATGGCGGGGTCCATCGTCCCGTGGCCCCAGAAGAACCGGGTGCCGCGCACAGTGTCGGGCGTGGCGGCAACGGTGGGGTGCTGCGCGAAGAACCCGCTGAGGTTCAGCACCATCGGCACGGCGCCGGGGTTTCGCAGCGAGTAGGCCAGGGACATGGTGCCGCCCTGGGAGAATCCGCCCAGCACCAGTGGCCCCGTGCGGACGGGGAGGCGCGAGGGGATTTCGCCCAGGAACTCCGCCAGCGCCTGCTGCGACGCCTCGAACGACTGGGGCTCGGGGATGGTGCCGCCCATGAACCGGTACCACGCCCATCCCGGCCCGTATCCCCACTGCGTTCCGCTGTGTGGCGCCTCAGGCGTGACGACGACGGCGCCCGGCGCCAGGTGGGGCGCCAGCGAGAGCAGGTCGAAGCGGTCCGACCCGCGCCCATGGAGCAGCACCACGAGCGGGGCGCCGTCCTGGGCGTCGGGCGGAACGGCAGCTTCGTACTTCAGCATCAGCGCTCCACGGAGGCCGAAGGGCGGCCGGAGGTGCCGAGTGGGCTCCGACCGATCGACACGATGCCGCCGATGATCAGCAGAAGGGTGAGCACCACCCCGGCGAGGGCTACGCCGTGCGCCTTCTTTCCGTCGGGCTGCTTCTTGGCGTAGGCCGACAGCGCGGGCATCAGGATGGCGGCGGCGATCATCATGGCCAGGTGCCCCATCAGCGCGCCGTACCAGATGCCGGTAAGCACCAGCCCAATCCCAAGCAGCACCTGCAGATGCAGCAGCCCGGTGAACGCCGCCGTCAGGCCGCGCGAGGGTCCGGCGTACGCCCGCC
This sequence comes from Longimicrobium sp., assembly GCF_036399935.1. Taxonomy (GTDB): domain Bacteria; phylum Gemmatimonadota; class Gemmatimonadetes; order Longimicrobiales; family Longimicrobiaceae; genus Longimicrobium. Next base: position 34,312 of record NZ_DASWMD010000006.1, on the reverse strand, counting down.
CGCGAACGTACCCCATGATCAGCACGACGATGGCGGCCACGCCGGCGAGCAGAACCAGGTAGCGCAGCCCGGAGTGGGCCTGGAAGAGAATGTTCATCGATCCGCGATGTAGATGGAAGCGCGGCCCGGACGACCGCTCGCAGGGACAATGTATGGAGCCGGGGAGAGTGGGGGGAAGGGAAGTGCGTGAGTGCGTGAGTGCGTGAGTGCGTGAGTGCGTGAGTGCGGGACCGCACGGCGGGGCGGCTGTCATCCTGAGCGAGCGGCCACGACGAACCAGCCCCTGCACCGCAATCCGCAGCGACCGAAGGATCCACCACACAACCCGTCGAGACGCGCCGCCGTAGAGGACCGAACCGCATCACCTGGACGCATTGAGGAGAAAGCGCCAAAGCAATGCGGCTCGTCAGTTTTCACTTCCGCACTAACGCACTCACGCACTCACGCACTCACGCACTCCCCCTACGCACTCTTCGTCGCCTGCCGCACGAACATCTCCTGCACCAGGCCGTTGAAGTCGCGCTGCATCTGGTCGTGCTCCGTCTCGCAGGTGCGGCCGATCTCGCTCAGCCGCGGCTCGCCGATACGGTCGCCCGCCGCTGCGAAGGTCGCGAAGGTGTCCTGGGCCTGGCGGATCATGACGATGTCCTCCACCACCCGCAGGAAGTCGTCGGTCCGCAGGCTGTCGGCCACGTCCTTGGCCTTGCCCAGCACGAATCCCAGCGCACCCTTCAGCCCCTGGCCCCCTTCCTCGCCCAGCGTGGTCCGGTACGCATTCAGCGTCTGCTGGTGCTGCTGCATGCGGGGAATGTAGCGCTCGCACAGGGTGCGGAACGCGGCGTCCTCCGCCTGCTTCGCGTGGTCTTCCAGGCTCTCCAGGAGCGTCTTGTGCTGCATCACGCAGTTGCTGACCTGCGCGCGCAGGAAATCTCGGCCCTCGTGCATTTGCTCTGCCTTCCATTGATTCGATCCCCCGCCGCCCGAACGGCGACGGGGGTGAACGCCTGGTGCAGAAGGTATGCCCAAGGTTTTTATCAGCGCGCCTGCGGACCAGGTCCGGGGCCCTCCGTGCTCAGCTCCCGGTTCGCCGCCCCGGTGCCGGCGGGCGTAGGCTCGTGCTCCTCGCGCGCCACCTCGCCGATCTCGCCCAGCGCCTGCGGGCGGATCCAGCCCTTTTCGGCCGCGTGCCGGGCCGCCGCCAGCGTGTCGTCGGCCAGGATGAGTGCGCTGCCCGCGTGTTCCACCTCGGCCGCCAGCTTGCGGATGGCGCCCACGCGGTCCGGCCTCGGGACGACGTTGCGGATGTACACGGCCAAGATGCGGTCCGGGTAGTCGCGCACCACGCGGTGGTAGATCTCGGGATCTTCCTGCCCACTGTCGCCGATCAGGATGAAGGGCAGGGCGGGGAACAGGTCCAGGATGCGGCGGATGGCTTCCAGCTTGTGGCTGGCGTGCCCCGTGGGCAGGGCTTCCTGCGCGCTGACCCCCCAGTCGCGCAGCATCAGCGGGCCCAGGGGAATCTTCTGCACCATCAGGAACTCGGTCAGCGTGTCGTGCAGGTTCCACGGGCTGCTGCTGACGTAGAAGATGGGGTTGAAGGGCGACTCGCCCGCGCCCTGCTGCAGCGCCCGGTAGAACGGGGCCACGCCGGGAAACGGCACCCGCGTGTAGGCGTTGCTCAGGAAGACGTTCTTCGCCATCCGCAGCACCGACGTGGCGTCGGTCTTCACCACGGTGTCGTCGATGTCGCTGATCACCCCGAACGCGGCGGTCGGCGGGGGAACGAGCAGCTGTCCCAACGCACGGTGCGGCGGGTCGGACTCGGCCGGCTCCACCAGCTCGATCACCACCTCGTGCCACAGGTTGTCGGCGCTGAAGGGCGGCTTGGGGTGGAGCCACGCCTCGAAGTAGCCCTCCTCGTCGGTGGTGACCATCGCCTCGCCGCCGGGATAGACGACGCGCACCTTCGCGCCGGCCACCTCGTCGCTTTCGAAGCGCTGGATCATCGCCGCCAGGTTCATGGCGATGCCCTGCTCGGCCACGGCGGCGGGGACGGCGGCCCCGCGCACCACCCGGCCGCGCAGGTACGCGCGGTCGGCGCAGCCGTAGCCGCGGTACGCCTCGATGCGCGCGGTGCCGTCGCCCATGGCGCCGAACTTCTGCCGCTGCGCGTCCACCTTTTCCTCTACCCGGTGGACGAACTTCGCGATCGCGTTCTTCCAGTCTGCCATCTCGTGGCGCCCTGGCGTGAGAGGGTTGGGGTTTCGCCCGCGGCACTGGCCCGCCGGGCGCACGCGGAGCATATTGGCGATCAAGAATCCCGCCGTCTACGCCCCAGCTCCCCTGATCCCACATCCGGATGCCATCCACCGTACCCGCCGAGCGCCGCGGAATGCTGGCCGCGCTGGGGCTTCACCGCCCGGAGCTGCGCGCCTGGGCCATGTACGACTGGGCCAACTCCGCGTTCATCTGCACCATCACCAACGCGGTGTTCCCCATCTACTTCGTCAGCGTGGCCGCCAAGGGGCACCAGAACGCGACGGAGACGTACGCCTGGGCCACCACCGTGGGGCTGGCGATCGTCGCGGTGATGGCGCCCATCCTGGGCACCATGGCCGACTACGTGGCCATCAAGAAGCGCCTGCTGGCCACGTTCATGGGCGTGGGCGTGGCCGCCACCGCGCTGATGTTCCTGATCATGCAGGGCAACCTGCTGCTGGCCTCGGTCCTCTTCATCCTCGCCAACATCGGCGCGAACGGCAGCTTCGTGTTCTACGAGTCGCTGCTGCCGCACATCGCCAAGCGCGAAGAGATGGACCGCGTGTCGACGGCGGCGTACGCCATGGGCTACATCGGCGGCGGGCTGCTGCTGGTGATCAACCTCATGTGGATACAGAAGCCGGAGTGGTTCGGCCTTCCCTCCGGCCCCGGGCTGACGCCGGCGCAGGCCACGCTTCCCGCGCGGCTGTCGTTCCTGTCGGTGGCCGTGTGGTGGCTGCTCTTTTCCATTCCGCTCTTCCGCCGGGTGCCCGAGCCGCCGGTGGCGCGCGAGTCGGACGAGCACGCGGGGGCCAACCCCGTCCGCGTGGCGTTCACCCGCCTGGCCGAGACCTTCCGCGCGCTGCGGGGCTACAAGCAGGCGTTCCTGATGCTGCTGGCCTTCTTGATCTACAACGACGGCATCGGCACCATCATCCGCATGGCGACGGTGTTCGGCACGGAGCTGGGGATTCCCACCGGCACCATGATCACCGCCATCGTCCTCGTGCAGTTCGTGGGCGTGCCGTGCGCGTTCCTGTTCGGCGCGCTGGCGGGAAAGATCGGGGCCAAGCGGTCGGTGTTCATCGCGCTGGCCGTGTACGTGCTGATCGCCATCCTGGGCTACCGGATGCAGACCGGGCGCGACTTCCTTCTGCTGGCCGTGGGCGTGGGGCTGGTGCAGGGCGGCGCGCAGGCGCTGAGCCGGTCGCTGTTCGCCAGCATGATCCCGCGCCACCGGTCGGGCGAGTTCTTCGGGTTCTTCGGCGTGTTCGAGAAGTTCGCGGGCATCTTCGGCCCGGCGATCTTCGCGATCGTGGTCAGCTACACGGGCACCAGCCGCGAAGCCATCCTGTCGATCATCGCGTTCTTCGTAATCGGCGGATTCCTGCTTTCGCGCGTGGACGTGGAAGAGGGGCAGCGGGTGGCGCGCGCGGAGGAGGCGGCGGTGGAAGGCGGCGTGCTCGTCCAGGGCTAAGCAACGGCGGTTTCACGCAGAGGTCGCAGAGGAAACGGAGAGGACGCAGAGGGAACACCGCACCCATGTGCAGTTCTCTGCGTCCTCTCGGTCATCTCTGCGTCCTCTGCGTGAAACTGTTTTTCTTTCGCCCTTCTCTCACGCCTTCACCGTCTCCCACAACGCGGCCAGCCGCTCCGCGAGCGCGCGCTGGCGGATGCGCAGGTCCTCGATGGCCTCGGCGCGGCGGGCTCGCAGGTAGAAGCGGCGCGCTTCGCCCCGGGCGCGGTTCCACATGTCGACCGTCCACAGCGTCACCCAGGCCAGGATGGGGAGCAGGACGAGCGCCGCGAGACCGTACTTCCATCCCCAGCGCCACCAGACGGCCACCGCCAGGACGATGGTCCACACGGCGTGCAGCACCGTGCCCACGAGCGTCTTGAAGGTCGCGCGGATGTCCTGTGGCGGGCGGGCGCGCGCCTCCGCGAACCCGGTGGCGCGGTAGGGGATGTAGAAGATGATGATCCCCACGATGGCGATGGGGATCAGCGCGCGCAGCACGCCCAGCTGGCGCGCCACCCACTTGCCCGCCTCCACCTTTCCGACGGACGCCTTCAGCTCCACCGGGGTCATGCGCAGCACCCGCAGCGCCCGCGCGTGCGACGACACGGCCGAGGCCACCTGCTCCCATCCGCCGCGCTCCTCCGACCGCAGGCGCGCCAGCCCGTCCGCCGTCTCGCGCAGCCGGGCCACGCGGGCCGCGGGTGACGCCTCTACCGGGAACTCCGCCGCGTACACCGCCTCCGCCGTTTCGACCAGCGGCTGGTCTTCCCAGCGCTCCAGGTTGAGCGTCACCCGGTGCAGCGCCCGGTCGATGCGCTCGGTCAGCTGATCCACCGCCTCGCGGTCGTCCATGCCGCGGGCCGCCAGGTCGTCCCACTCCACCGGCTTGCCCACCATCACCAGCGCCTCGGAGCGGAACTGCTGCTTCTTGCGGAACGTCAGCCCCACGGCGACCACGGGGAACGATCCGCCCAGGATCGCCGCCGCGCCCAGGGCGATCCGCGCCGCCCCCGTCTTCAGCGGAACCAGGGACGGCTCGCTGTGGCTCACCCCCTCCGGGAAGATGCCCACGGCCGCCCCGTCGGCCAGCGCCTGGTGCACGGCGCGAAAGGTGTCCTCGTTCCTGCCGACCTCGGCCGGGTTGTCGGCGTGGCGGTAGACGGGAATGGCGCCCGACCCGCGCACCAGCCAGCCCACGGCGGGGTCGGTGAAGAGCGGCGCCTTGGCTAGAAAGCGCACGGGACGGCCGGCGACCGCCGCGACGGCGGCCGGGTCTACCAGCGAGTTGGGATGGTTGGCGACGATCAGCACCGGGCCGGCCGGCGGCACCTGCTTGCCCGCGACGGTCAGGCGGTAGAAGGTGCGAACGGCCAGCGACGAAACGTGCGCGAAGAACGGAAGGAGCCACACGGCGGGAGAGCGGGGAAGGGGAGCGGAGGGCGACACCATGTCGTGACGCAGCCCGTTCCAAATTATCGCGCGGCCGGGTGCCGTCGGAAAGGGGTTTGCTGATAGATTGGCGCCATGACCGATCGCACGCCGTTCACGCCCACGCCCTTTCGCCCCGCCCGCTGGCTTCCCGGGGCCCATGCGCAGACCGTCGCCGGCCGCTTCATCCGCCCGCCGCACGGGGTGGCGTACCGCCGCGAACGGGTGGAAACGCCGGACGGCGACTTCCTGGACCTGGACTTCGCCACCGTCGACGGCGCGCCCGCCGCGGGGGACGAGTCGCCGCTCTGCCTGGTGATCCACGGGCTGGAGGGGAGCAGCAACTCGACGTACATGCTGGAAACCTGCCGGGCGCTGGCCGGCTACGGCATCCGCTCCGTCGCCATGAACTTCCGCGGGTGCAGCGGCGAGCCCAACCGCGCGCTGCGCTTCTACCATGCGGGCGAGACGGGCGACACGGCCTTTCTGCTGGAGCTGCTGGCCGCGCGCTTCCCGCGCGCCACGCTCCTGGGCGTCGGCTTCTCCCTGGGCGCCAACGTGCTGCTGAAGTACCTGGGCGAGCGCGGCGCCGACTCGCGCATGCGCGCCGCGGCCGCCATCTCCATCCCCTTCGACCTGGGCGCGGGCAGCGACAAGCTGGACCGCTCGTTCATGGGGCGGCTGTACGTGCGCCACTTCGTCCGGCGGCTGCGGGGCAAGTTCCTGGGCAAGCGGGAGCTGATCGGCGACCGGCTGGACGCGGAGCGCATCCGCCGGGCGCGCAGCTTCCGCGAGTTCGACGACGCGGCGACGGCGCTGCTGCACGGCTTTCGCGACGCGCAGGACTACTACTCCCGCTCCAGCTCCGCCGGGTACGTGGCGCGCATTCGCGTTCCCACGCTGCTGGTGCACGCCACGGACGACCCGTTCGTGGACGAGCGCGCCATCCCGCACGCCGAGATCGAGGCGAACCCCTGGCTGTACACTGCCTTCACGCCGCACGGGGGGCACGTGGGGTTCATCGGCGGCTCGCCCCGGCGTCCGCGCTTCTGGGCAGAGGGCGAGGCGGCGCGGTTCCTTGCGGCGCAGGCCGGAACCGAACGTGCGTAATCATATGGCGGAACACAGACACACCCGGAACTGACGGAGACGGAACGAATGACGGATATCCTGGACCCGGCGGACCCGCGGGCCACCTTCGGCCGCACGGTCGAAGAGCGGTTCTCGCATCGCCTTACGCTAAACGTGCCCTCGCGCGGAAACCCCAAGGTCGAACGGCTGATCGAGCGGCTGAACGCCGACGACGAGATGTACGCGCTGTGGCTGGCCGCGAACGTGAACGCCGTCGAGCGCCTGCAGATGACGGATCACGGGCCGGTGCACGTGAAGATCGTGATGAATCTCGCCAGCAAGCTGCTGCGCGTGGTGATGGCGGCCGGTGTTCAGCCCGGCGTGGTGGTGAACTACGGGATGACGCCCGAGGACGCCGAGGTGGTGGTGGTGCTGGCCTCGCTCCTTCACGACGTGGGGATGAGCATCCACCGCAAGGACCACGAGGAGTTCTCGCTCTTCGTGGCGCAGATGAAGCTGCGCGAGCTGCTGCCGGAGATCTATCCTCACCCCGGGACGGCGGCCATCGTGCGCTCCGAGGTGCTGCACGCCATCATCGGCCACCGCTCGGGCGGCAGCCCGCTGACGCTGGAGGCCGGCGTGGTGCGCGTGGCCGATGCGCTGGACATGGCCAAGGGCCGCTCGCGCATCTCCATGGGCATCGAGGGCACCATGAGCATCCACTCCATCTCCGCCGCCGCCATCGAGGCGGTGCACATCGAGGCGGGGGTGGAAAAGCCCGTGCGCATCCGGGTGGAGATGAGCAACTCGGCGGGCATCTTCCAGCTGGACCAGCTGTTCCGCGAAAAGCTGAAGGGAAGCGGGCTGGAGCCGTACGTGGAGGTGGAGGCGCTGATCGAGGGCGAAGAGGAGAAGCGCCTGGTGCAGACCGCCTACCGGTTGTAGCGGCGGCCGGGACGGGCGGTTTCGGACGCAACTTCTTGCTGGTGCAAGGTTTGCACAGGGTCCGCGGCTCGCTTTGCCGTCGTGGACTTTTCGAATCGAGATGCCGAGTGATGGATCGTCGTGAGGCCGTTGCGCACTTTCGGGACGTGCTGGGCCGCGAGGGCGTGCGGCCGGCGCTGCGATACCTGAACAGCCTGGGACCGCACCGGTTCACGGCCGTCTTCCGCTTCGAGGGTGGCACGCTGCGCAACCTGCACCTGATCGACCGCGACGACCCCACGGTCGAGCGCTGCCCGGACCAGCCCGTGCTGGACTCGTACTGCATCTACGTGCGCGAAACCGCCCGCACCTTTCTGACGGAAGATTCCGCGAACGACGAGCGCGTGGCGGGGCATCCCAAGCAGGCGGTGGTGCAGTCGTACTGCGGCGTGCCGCTGATGGAGGACGACGGCACGCTCTTCGGCACCATCTGCCACTTCGACTATCAGGCGGTGCCCTTCGACGAGGACGAGGTGTACATCCTGGAGACGGTGGGCCCCATGCTGGTTCAGGCGGTGCACCGGACGGAGTGGCACCCGTCGCCGGTCGCCGCCTGACGGTTCGCGTCGTGGCGGATGCGGTGCCCGTGATGCTGAGGCTGGTCTCCGGCGGGCAGACGGGGGTGGACCGGGCCGCGCTGAACGTGGCGATGGAGCGTGGGATGCCGGCCGGGGGATGGTGCCCCGCCGGCCGCTGGGCAGAGGATGGGCCCATCGCGGCGGACTATCCGCTCCGCGAAACGCCCTCCGCAGACCCGGCGCAGCGCACGGAGTGGAACGTGCGCGACTCCGACGGCACCCTGCTGCTGGTGACGGATGCCGCCAGCGCGGGGACGGAGCTGACGCGAGAGGCCGCCCAACGGCTGGGGCGGCCTCTCCTTTCATCCCGCGTGGACGCCGTTCCCGACGTCGACCACTTTCGCCGCTGGCTCCGCGCCCACAAGATCACCATCCTGAACGTCGCCGGCCCCCGCGAGAGCGAGTCGCCCGGCATCTACGACGCGGTCCGCGGCTACCTGCGCGCGGTCCTTCCCTGAACACCATCCGCGGTCCCCGCGCAGACGGCCTCTCCCATGAGCGAATCATCGTGCGTGTCCTGATCACCGGCGGCGGCGGGCTGCTGGGCGGCGAGCTGATCCGCCAGGCGCCCGCCGACGTGGAAGTGCACGCCACCCGCCGCTCGTCGCCCGTGCACGGCGCGACCTCGCACCCGGTGGACCTGTCCGACGCGGCCGCCGTCCAGGCGCTCTTCGCGGCCGTGCGCCCCGATCTGGTGATCCACACCGCGTACTCGGCGCGGGAGGGGGAGCGCGACATCTGGCGGGCGACGGAGAGCGTGGTGGGGGCATGCCAGGAGACCGGCGCGGCGCTCGTGCACATGAGCACGGACGCGCTGCTCGATGGCGAAAGCGGGCCGTACGCGGAAGACGCGGAACCGGACCCGGTGCACGAGTACGGGCGATGGAAGGCACGCGCCGAGCTGCACGTCCGCGCATCCATGCCGAACGCCGCGGTGGTCCGCACGTCCTTGATCGTACGCGCGGACCCGCCGGACGTGGGAAGCGCGTCGGTGCTCGATGCGCTGCGCCGCGGCGAGCCCCTGCGCCTGTTCACGGACGAGCTGCGCTGCCCGACCGCCGTCGAAGACCTCGCCGCGCAGCTGTGGGAGGTGGCGCGGCTGCCGGCGGACCGGCGCGCGGGAGTGTGGCACCTGGTGGCGCCCGAGGCCGTCAGCCGGTACGCGCTGGGCGTGCTGCTCGCCACCCGCCACGGGCTGAACCCGGCCGGCATCACTCCGGTGGCCAGCGCCTCGTCGCCCGTGCCGCGCCCGCGCGACCTGCGCCTGCTCACGACCCGCGCCGACCGCGAGCTGCGCACCCGCGCACGGCCCATCAGCGCCGCGCTGTTCCCGCCTCGGTAACCTTGCGTGTGCCGCCGTGGCCGCCAAGCTTCATCGGGAGCAGACCCTTCCCCGAAATACTGGAGGCCTCCCCATGCGAATGATGCGAACCCTGCTGATCGCCTGCGGATTGATGGTGCCCGCAGTCGGCGCCGCCCAGCCCACCACCCCGGCGCAGCCGGCGGCGGCGGTCTCGGCCGCGTCGTTGTCGCTGGCGCGCGAGCTCACGACGCTGATGGACCTGGGGGGCAACGCCAGCGCGAGCGTTGACGTAATGCTCGACGCCATGCAGGCGCAAAACTCGGAACTCGCCTCGTTGCGCCACGTCCTGCAGCGGTGGATGCGCAACATCTTCACCTCCGACGAGGCCGCCGTCGCGTTCGCCCAGTTGTACGCGCAGACGTTCACCGAAGCGGAGCTTCGCGACATCGTGACGTTCTTGCGTACACCCTCTGGCCGGCGGTTCGCGGCCGCACAGGGGGAACTTACACGGCGCGGGGGAGAGCTGGGACAGCGGCTGGCGGAGGAGAACCAGGGCGAGTTGATGCAGATGCTGGAGGCCGAGATGCAGGCGCAGCAGCAGAAGGGTCGTCCTCGCAAGCAGAACTGAGCATCCGCACCGCCTGAAAAGCGACAGCCGGCGATCCCTTGGGGGACCGCCGGCTGTCTGGCGTCAGGGCTCCCGCGCGGCGGGCGCCGTTCCGCCTACGACGCGGGGTGAAGGCGCGCGTGCAGCAGCACCTTGGCGCGGTCGGCCCGCGCGCTGTTCTCCTGCTTCACCGAGCGGAAGAACTCGGCCAGGTTGCTGTCGCCCTCTTCCTCGGCGTCGCGGATGTACTGGTCGTACGTCTCGGCGCCCTGCAGCGCGTGGAAGAGAATGCTGACCAGGTTGTACGTCAGGTCTCCGGTACCGGTGTTGCCCGTGCTGTCCGACATCGAGCGTTCTCCTGATAAGGTTCGTGCCTCAACTGCCGCGTGCGCCCTGCGCAAGACAGGGGCCGCGTGGAGGGGCGAAAACGCGTCCTCAGCGTCGTCCGCGATCTCGGCGCGCACCGGGTGCAAGTCGCTGGCGCGGCGCGCGCGGGTCGTGTATCGTCCCGGTCCGCACCGTTTCCGCAGCATGCCGCCCGCAAGCCACCGCCAGCCTCACGGAGCACTCGATGGAGATACTCACCGGTCTCGTCTTCGTGGTGATCCTCTACGCGCTCGCCGTCCTGAATCATCAGAACACGCAGGACCGCATCGCCGCGCTCCGCCAGCTCGCCACGCGGCTGGGATGGAGCTTTCAGGATGCGCCGCCGCTCACCATCATCCCGCACGTGGAGCGGTTCGAGCTGTTCACGCAGGGGCGCGATCGAAAGATCCGCAACTACCTGGCGGGGGAGAGCGGCGGCGACCAGTTGGCCGTGTTCGACTACTCGTACGCGACGGGTGCCGACAACGCGCAGAAAACCCATAGCCAGACGGTGCTCCACGTGCACTCTCCGCGGCTGGACCTTCCGCTCTTTTCACTGCGGCCGGAGAACCTGCTTCACCGCATCGGCGGGCTGGTGGGGCACCAGGACATCGACATCGAGGGCCATCCCGCGTTTTCGGGCGAGTACCTGCTGCGCGGCCAGGATGAAAGCTCCATCCGGGCCGTGTTCGAGCCCGACGTGGTGGCGTTCTACGAGGCCAACCGCGGGCGGTGCACCACCGGCGCGGGCCCCGACCTGCTGCTCTGGCGCTCCGCGACCCTGGCGACTGCGGACGAAGTGCCTGCGCTGCTGGAACTGGGGCGCGACCTGCTGGCCCGCCTCACCAGCCGCGCCCTGCCGCATCCGAACGGGCCGGCTGCCTAGGCGCTGGGCCGCCCTCGCTGGGGCGAATGAATTCGCGGCAACGACGGCCCAAAGTCCGCCTTCGCGGACTGCACGCGCAGCCCGGTGCGTGAGGCCGGCCGGAGCGCGATTCAGGTCTTCCCCTCCCCTGCGCAGCGTTGGATGGGGGCCGGGGGGCTCCCCTCTCCCCGCTGTGTGCGGGCGCTACCCGCCTCCCTCGCCTCGACGAGTCACGGTGCAGCGGGATGCGGGAACCAGCGGCACGTTCAGCGGCGCGCCGGGCTCGGACCCGCGGCCCGCCGAAACGAGCCACGATTCCGGCTTGATTCCGGAGGGGTGCTGGGCCATCCGTTACGCTTCCGGGGGCAGCGTCAGCGTGAAGGTGGCGCCCTCGCCCGGCCCGCTGCGCAGGGTGATCTCGCCGCCCATGGCGCGGGCCAGGTCGCGGCTGATCGCCAATCCCAGCCCCGTTCCCTCGTGTCCGCTGGTGAGCGAACGCCCCAACTGCACGAACGGCTGAAAGATGGAGTGCTGGTGCTCCGCCGGAATGCCGGGGCCCGTGTCGGATACCGTCACGCACGGAACGCCGTCCTGCGTGCCGCAGCTGGCGGTGACCCGCCCGCCGTTCGGCGTGAACTTGACGGCGTTGGACAGCAGGTTGAGCACGATCTGCTCCGTCTTTCCCATGTCCGCCATCGCCACGATCTCGTCCGGACAGGGGCCGTGCTTCAGGAAGATCCCCTTTGCCAGGGCCAGCGGCTCCACCATCGCCAGCACCGCTTCCACGGCATCATGCAGGGAAAACGGCGTGATGTCGTATTCCACCTGCCCCGCCTCGATGCGGCTGTAGTTCAGCAGGTCGTTGACGATGCGGAGCAGGTGCTGCTGGCTCCCGCGGATGCGCTTCAGGTACTCCCGCTGCTGGTCGGTGACGGGGCCGGCGATCTCCATCTCCAGCAGGTCCGCGTATCCCAGCGTGGCGTTGATGGGCGTGCGCAGCTCGTGGCTCATCGCCGCCAGGAACTCGCTCTTGGTGCGGCTGGCGGTCTCGATCTCCGTGATGCGGCGCGCGTCGGCAATCTCCCGCTCCTGCGCCGCCTTGCGTTCGGTGAGGTCGCGCGTGACCTTCGCGTACCCCACCAGGCGTCCCTCGAAGTCGCGCAGCGCGGTGATCAGGACGTGGGCCCAGAAGTGGGACCCGTCCTTTCGCACCCGCCAACCCTCTTCCTCGTACTTCCCGTCGCGGACGGCGACCTCCAGCTCCATCTCCGTCTTGCCGGCGGCGACGTCCTCGGCGGGGTAGAACGTAGAGAAGTGGCGGCCCATGATTTCGCCCGCCGCGTAGCCGTTGATCCGCTGCGCTCCCTCGTTCCAGCTGGCCACCCGGCCCTGCGTGTCGAGCATGAAGATGGCGTAGTCGCGTACGCCCTGCACCAGGGTGCGGAACCGTTCTTCGCTCAGGCGCAGCGCCTGCTCGGCCGCGCGCCGCTCCGTGAGGTCGCGGGTGACCTTGGCGAACCCGACCAGGGTGCCGTCGGAGTCGCGGAGCGCCGTGATCACCACGTTGGCCCAGAAGCGGGTGCCGTCTTTCCGCACCCGCCATCCCTCGTCCTCCACCCGGCCGTCGCGCGTGGCGATCTCCAGCTCGATGTCCGTTTTTCCCCGCGCCACGTCTTCGGGGGGATAGAAGATGGTGAAGTGCTTGCCGATGATCTCGTCTGGCGTGTAGCCCTTGAGGCGCTGCGCACCGGCGTTCCAGCTGAGGATGTTGCCCCCCGCATCGAGCGCGAAGATGGCGTAGTCCATCACGCTGTCCACCAGCAGGCGGTAGAGCCCGCTGCCCTCCAGGACGGATGCGGAGCCGCTGGCGAAATCCGCCGCCTCGGTTTCCGACACCGACCGGAGTACGCCCAGCGGCGTGGTGCGCTGTGGGCGGGGCTTATCAGGAACCGTCATCGGCCGGCTTGGATGGGTCGAAGGATCATGCGGGGATGGCTCCAGCCCCGAGAAAACTCACAACTAAAATTGCGGCACAGATCGTTCCAAGTTTCACCGCCGCGATGCTCGCCGCCTCCGCTGAACAAAAAGCTCTCAGCGGTTCTCGGATTCTACGGCTTCATTCAATGCGCCTGCGAGTTCGCGCAGCAGGTCCGATCGCCTCGACAGGCCACTTGCGAGCTGCCGAACGTTCTCCGGGCGCGGTACACGACGGCCCTTTACCCAGGAGTAGAGCGTGTCGTAGCTGACTCCAGCTTCAGCGGCAAGCTGCTGGATCGTGAACGGCCCCTCCGATAGCGCACGTTCGATCGCACGCGTGATCCTGTCATTCGAGGACTCCTCCACGTCGTTCTCCGGTACAGAAAAAGCTTGACGACTTTCCCCATGTACAGTATGCTCTGTACATCAGGGCGAAGGAAAAGGCTGGCCGCTCTCCCGCCAAGAAGACACGACCAGCCTCCACGCGAACCGACCCGAAGGCCGCCCGCTCGCCCAAGCTAGCCCTGCCGCGCGGCCAGGGTCAAGAGAATCGGAGGGCGCACCATGAGAACGGAATCTCCAACCGGTACGCTGGCCTCGCCGGGGCGGCTCCTCGAGATGCTGACGGATCGCTTCGGCGCCTTTGAGGCCATCGCCATGGCATCCATCAAGCTCGCCCGCCACGTCTCCGAAGACGAACTGTCAATGGACCAACTCGTCGCGGAAGCAATCCTCGAGTTCGGCGACGATCTCCGTGCGGCTGCGGAGGCCGCCGAGAGGTGGACGCGCGAGGAGGTGGCTAGCCGCGCGGCTTGACGGGTGATCGGCACGAGATTGAAAGGGCAGGACGCGGACGGCACAAGGCTCTCCGCGTCCCCGCTCGTTCGTTGCGCGAAGCCCGGATCAGGCGCCTACTTGTCCCAAGCGCTCGCCGGTCGCCCGGGTGCCCAGGATAATGATCCGGCGGTAATTGGACACCACCGCGGGCGTCGAGCTTCCGCCGACAATCAAGGAGTTGGTGCCCACGCCGCGTCGGGAGTGGGCGTCTGCTTTCGGCCAAGGGAGAGCTTACATTGCGCGGTTCATGTCCACTACGAATCCTGCCGCCTTCAACTCCTTCGCGAGCATGAGCTTCCACGCACCACCGGCATCCATGGATACATAAACCACCCCGAGCATGTCGCTGGGGAGTTCCACATCGCCCCGTATCACGGCGCAGACATGGCGCCGTCCAAGCTTCCCGGCGAAGTACCCCATCTCTAGCACCACGTTTTGTCGTGCGCGCGGCTGTAGAGCGTCGCGCTTCGCGGCTGTAGCGCCCACGTCATCGGGAGTGAGTAGCACCACCGCAAAGTCCACTTCGCTGTGGTGCTCAAGTTTTTCTATGATCGTCCGGCCTTCGTTGACCTGCTCGTGAAGGATGATCGGTTCGACACCGAGGCGTTCTAGAAACCGGGCGATCCCTTCGCGCGCGGCATCGTCATGTCCGTGCACGATGAATGCACGGTTCGTGTGCATGCGTGCGGCCACTGGTACGACCGCTGGAGACCGGTCAAGCACCTCTGGGGTGAATATGAGGTTGTCGCGAATGGACACAAGTTGTTCGGACAGTTTTTTGATAGCTTCCTTGGTGACTGCAGCAAGTGTTAACGCATCCAGGTAGCCTAGTACGCTCTTGGCGGGGATGGCGCCAGCGTCCCGATAATCCTCTAAGACATGCAACGTTGTGAATGCTCTCCTCAGGAATTCGAGATTACCGGCGTTCCAAGCCACGGCACGGTCATGCAATGCAAATGCTTCGCGCATCGAGTGCGGAAGCGGAGCCGACAGCAACTCATTCCCTGCACTGATAAGTTCGGAAATCCGCCGCAATGCATCATTGCGCGGGACAAGGAGTTCTGGGTTTGGGAGGTGCGCTGAAGACGCGGGTAGACGTGGCATAGGTGTTTGAACGTGGATGAACTGATGACCCACTTAGTGTCGGGGTGAGCAGGAAAGGCTGGCCGTCCTTAAGCTCACGTTCACGCGCGCAGGTGGTCGAGGTACTGGTTCAGCGGGACGAACTTGGAACAGACGTCTTTCAACTCACGTGAAGCATGATCCCAGAAGTACACCTCGATCACGTATCCATCCGAAACGAGTTGGCGCACAGCCGGAACAAAATCCCCATCTCCGCCAACAAGGGTAATAACGTCATCCGCCTTGCGAACACGGGTATATGCGTCACGCAGCATCTGCGTAACGATACCAGTATCGATTTTCTTTTCCTTGTTCGCGACGTTTCGGTCCTCGATTACGGTTTCAAATCCCACGCGACGTGCGATGTCCCAGAGCGAATCATTGGCTGGGGGGCGAGATCCAAATAGCATTGCCCGCGCGATGTTATCGGGGTCGTCGCCTGCCGCAAACTGATGCACCTTCCCGAAATCAAGACGGTATTCGTTATCCAGAATGCGGTTCTCATGAGCCTGCCAGATATCCAGAGCAAGCCCCTTTACGACTGCGCTTACTCGCTTACCCTCAATGAACACGTTCGAGTTGTCCACGTAAACATAGTTGGCCACGACGCAGTCTCCGCGTTGATTGTTGCCTCTACTCGCAGGTGGTAGAAAATGGCTGGGAGATGCTTCGGACGCAACCGTATCGGCCGGGTGGCGCATACATCGGTGGACGCCTCAGCTTGTCGTTCCATGGGGCTTCAGGCCGCGTTTGGCTTGCCACGCCTTCGAGGGCCGCCCGCCGTACTCCCGCAAGATCCTCGAGGCATCGGTTATCACACACGCCCACCTCCGTTAAGCAGGGACACGGGTTCGCTCAGCGCGACGCGACAGCCTCTCGGCCGGCCCACGAATGCGCAAGCTGCGCACGGGTCAGCGTGGACCGTGCCGCCGCCAGATCTGCCTGGAGTGCGGGCGACCACGGTGAGGCCGCCGCACAGCTTCTAGCAATAACGGAGTCCTGCAAGCGCGGTATAGAGTGGCGCCCGGTGGGCCTCGCCTCTTGGTCAAGGCGAAGGGGTGGGAGTAGCAGGAGCGGTCAGCCCACGTACGCCGCCAGGTGCTCGCCCGTGAGCGTGGACCGCGCCGCCACCAGCTCGGCCGGGGTGCCCTCGAATACGATGCGGCCGCCTTCGTGGCCGGCGCCGGGGCCCAGGTCAATGATCCAGTCGGCGTGGGCCATCACCGCCTGGTGGTGCTCGATGACGATCACCGACTTGCCGGCGTCCACCAGCCGGTCCAGCAGCCCCAGCAGGTTCTCGACGTCGGCCAGGTGCAGGCCCGTGGTCGGCTCGTCGAGCACGTAGATGCCGCCCTTGTCGCCCATGTACGTGGCCAGCTTCAGCCGCTGCCGCTCGCCACCGGAAAGCGTGGTGAGCGGCTGGCCGAGGGAGAGGTAGCCGAGCCCCACGTCCGCCATCCGGGCCAGGATGGCGTGCGCCGCCGGGGTCTTCGCCGGGCCTGCTCCGAAGAACTCCGCCGCCTCGCTCACCGGCATCGCCAGCACCTCGCTGATGTCCCTGCCGCCGAACTTGTATTCGAGCACCTGCGCCTGGAATCGCTTGCCGCCGCATTCCTCGCAGACCGTCGCGACGCCCGCCATCATCGCCAGGTCGGTGTAGATGACGCCCGCGCCGTTGCAGGTGGGGCAGGCGCCCTCGGAGTTGGCGCTGAAGAGTGCCGGCTTCACCCCGTTGGCCTTTGCGAACGCCTTGCGGATGGGCTCCAGCAGCCCCGTGTACGTCGCCGGGTTGCTGCGTCGCGAGCCCTTGATGGGCGCCTGGTCCACCGACACCACGCCCGCCGACGCGGGAACGGAGCCGTGGATCAGCGAGCTCTTGCCGGAGCCCGCCACGCCGGTGACGACCACGAGCACCCCCAGCGGGATGTCGACGGACACGTCCTTAAGGTTGTGCCGCGTCGCTCCGCGGATCTGCAGCTTCCCGGTCGGCCTGCGCACCGCCGGCTTGAGCGAGGCCCGGTCGCCCAGGTGGTGGCCGGTGAGGGTGCCGCTGGCCCGCAGCCCGTCGACCGTGCCCTGGAACACCACCTCGCCACCGGCGGTGCCCGCGCCGGGCCCCAGGTCGACCACGTGGTCGGCGATCTCGATGGTTTCCGGCTCGTGCTCCACCACCAGCACCGTGTTCCCCTTGTCGCGCAGCCGCAGCAGCAGGTCGTTCATCCGCTGCACGTCGTGCGGGTGCAGCCCCGTGGTGGGCTCGTCGAAGACGTAGGTGACGTCGGTGAGCGACGATCCCAGGTGGCGGATCATCTTTGTCCGCTGCGCCTCGCCGCCGGAGAGCGTGCCCGACGAGCGGTCCAGCGACAGATAGCCCAGCCCGATCTCCGCGAACGAATCCAGCAGGTGCTGCAGCCCGGCCAGGAGCGGCGCCACCGACCGCTCGTTCAGTCCGCGCACCCAATCGGCCAGGTCGCTGATCTGCATCGAGCAGGCGTCGGCGATGTTGATCCCCCGGATGCGCGACGACCGGGCGGACTCCGCCAGCCGGGTGCCGCCGCATTCGGGACAGGTGGTGAACGTCACCGCGCCCTCCACGAAGGCGCGGATGTGCGGCTGCATCGCCTCGACGTCCTTGGACAGGTACGACTTCTGGATGGAGGGGATCAGCCCCGAATACGTAAGGTTGATGCCGTCGATCTTGATCTTGGTCGGCTCGCGGTAGAGCAGGTCGTGCAGCTCCTTCTTCCCGTAGTCGCGGATGGGCTTGTCGGGGTCGAAGTAGCCGCAGCCGCGGAAGATGCGCCCGTACCAGCCCTCCATGCTGTAGCCGGGGATGGTGAGCGCGCCTTCGTTCAGCGACTTGCTGTCATCGTACAGCGCCGCCCGGTCGATGTCGTTCACCGAGCCCATCCCCTCGCAGCGCGGGCACATTCCGCCCAAACGGTTGAAGACCACCTTCTCGGCCTTTGTCTTCCCCTCGCCACGCTCCACGGTGATGGCGCCGCTCGCCCGCACGGACGGGACGTTGAACGAGAAGGCACTCGGCGGGCCGATCTGTGGATCCCCCAGCCGGCTGAAGAGGATGCGCAGCATGGCGTTGGCATCCGTCACCGTGCCGACGGTGGAGCGGGGATTGGCGCCGATGCGCTCCTGGTCCACGATGATGGCCGTCGTCAGCCCGTCCATCAGGTCCACCTCCGGCCGCGCCAGCGTGGGCATGAACCCCTGCACGAAGGCGCTGTACGTCTCGTTGATCATCCGCTGCGACTCGGCGGCGATCGTCCCGAACACCAGCGAGCTCTTGCCGGAGCCAGAGACGCCGGTGAACACCGTCAGCCGGCGCTTGGGGATCTGGACGCTGACGTCCTTGAGGTTGTTCTCGCGCGCGCCCTGCACGCGGATCAGGTCGTGGCTGTCCGCGGGATGCTGGTCGATGGCCATCGTCAGAGTCGTCTCAGCGAGAGTGGAGGGTGCGGCGCGCGGTGCGCCAGCGCGTGGCATAGGGCAGCGCGAAAAGGTACAGTCCGCTGAACAGGAGCAGGAAGAGCGGCGGAAGCGGCGCGTAGGTGATCCACGCCGGAGGCATACCTCCATCCGCCCGCGCGAGGGCGATGAAGTTGGCGATCACAGCCGCGGTAAAGGCGATCGACAACCACCGGTGGCTCTGCCGAATCCACTTGTTCATCGTGCTGTCCTCCGTCGAATGGTTACGGGATCCTCTCCAGCAGCTCGCCCAGCCTGCCCGTCATCATCTTCCAGCCGTACCGCGCGCCACCGAACTCCTGCTTCTGGTCCGGCCGGAAGCCCGACTGCACGATGGACAGCCGCGTCCCCGATTCCGTGGGGACGATCCGGAAGGTGACGACGGTGTCCAGAAAGGGGACGGACCACGTGTAGCTGAGCGTGCGATGCTCCTCGATTTCGAGCATCCGGCAATCCACCGTGCCGTCCCACCCCGGGTACGCCTGTGGTGCCTTCAGCGTGAACTCCGCCCCGGGCTGCAGGGTGAAGCCGATGGCGGGGAGCAGCCACTCCCTGAGCAGCTCCGGCTCGGTGAGCGCCCGCCATACCTTTTCCGGCGCATGCCGCAGCTCCACCTCGAACGCGATGGCCTCGCGCTGCGCGGGCGCGGTGATGTCGGCGAACTTCATTCGTCCATCTTCTCCAGCAGCTGTTGGAGGCGGTCGATGCGGTCCGTCCAGAAGGCCTGGTAGTGCGCAATCCAGTCGATGAGCGGCTTCATCCCTTGCGGCTCCACCCGGTAGAACACGTGGCGACCCTCGCGGCGGCCGGTCACCAGGCCGGCGTCCTTCAACGCGGCAAGGTGCTGCGAGACCGCCGGTTGGGAGATGTCGAAGCGCGCGGTCAGGTCCTTGACCGCCGCTTCGCCCCGCGTCAGCGACTCGAAGATCGCGCGGCGGCTGGGGTCTGCCAGGACCTGGAAGATCCGGTCTTCGGGATCGTGCGCGCTCGCCATGGTTGGATATATAAGTGCGCGCTTATTGATTGTCAAGCACTTCGGTCCACGGTCAAACGCCAGCAGGGCCGACGAAGGAAGCTCCGTCGGCCCTGCT
Source organism: Longimicrobium sp. (assembly GCF_036399935.1). Taxonomy (GTDB): domain Bacteria; phylum Gemmatimonadota; class Gemmatimonadetes; order Longimicrobiales; family Longimicrobiaceae; genus Longimicrobium. Next base: position 14,822 of record NZ_DASWMD010000006.1, on the reverse strand, counting down.
GGATCGTGTGTCAGGTGGATAGCTGGCCAGCGGCTCTCAGGCGGACGCCATCACGTGCGGCTCGACGAGCGCGCGGGGAGCAGGGTCGGGATGCGGACGGCCGAAGAGGAAGCCCTGGAGGAGGTCTGCCCCCAGTTCCGTCATCAGCCGCCACTCGTCGTACGTTTCCACACCCTCCGCGAGGGCCAGCTTGCCGTTGTCCTGGGCCAGCTTCACCAGCGAAGCGCACACGTCGCGGTGGAACGCCGATCCGGGTGCGCGCGACACCAGCTCGCGGTCGATCTTGATGAGGTCGGGGCTCAGGTCGGCCATCATCGCCAGGCCGCTGTACCCGCTGCCGACGTCGTCCAGCGCCACCTTGAACCCCTTCTCGCGGTAGTACGCCAGCAGCGTGCGCAGCTGCGTGGGATCCACCCGTTCCGTCTCCACCACCTCGAAGATGATGTTGCTCGGCTGCAGCCCCGCATGCGCGGCGGCGCGCACGGTCGTCCGAAGGCAGAACTCGGGGCGGTAGATGGAGGTGGGAAGGAAGTTGATGAGCACGTGGCAGTCCGCCGGAAGCCCCGCCGCCCCGGCGCGCCGCAGGTGAAGCTCGCGCACCTGCCGGTCGAGCATGAAGGTCAGCTGCTCCTGCTGCGCCCATTCCAGCAGGGTGCCGGGCGAGACGATGGCCCCGTCCTCGCCGCGCCCGCGCATCAGGCACTCGTAGCCCCACAGCTCCAGCGCGCCGGCCCGGAAGATGGGCTGGAACCAGCTTTCAATACGCCCCTCGGCCAGCATGGCGGGAAGCGGCGAGCTGTCGGCCGGCACCATGTCCGCGAGCCGCCCGGCGTGCAGAAGCGTGACGAGCTGCTCCTCGAGCGCAACGCCGCGCCGCGCCCACGCAGCGCGCAGCTCGCCGAAGCGGGCGAAGTCCAGCTCGGTGCGAAGGAACGCGGCCACCTGCGCGATGCCCGACCAGCGCGACCCCGTGCCGACTTCCACGCGAACGCCGCCCAGCCCCGGATGCACCACCCAGTCGTCACCGGAGGCGAACTCCGTCAATTCCGGGTAGCGGTCCAGCCCCGGGGCCAGCACCACCAGGCTGCGTGCGTCCGTCCTGCACTCACAGATCATCGTTCGTCCTCCTCGCGCGTCGATTTCCCGCATTGTAGTGACGCATAGATAATACAAACATTAGACCACGAAGCCGAGTGCCGCCATCCGCGGACACCCTTCTGCCACCCTTGGTTCGGGGACGACGAAAGGAGCCGTCCACTCTCGCGGACGGCTCTCGCTGCGGATCGACCCAGGCGCTCAGGCGGCGTGTCGGCCGCTTTCCAGCCACTCGCGCACCTTGGCCAGGAACGAACGCACGTCGATGGGCTTGGGCACCAGGTCGTCGCACCCCGCGTCCATCACCCGGTCGCGCGCGCCCTCCATGGCCGTCAGGGCGATGATGGGCACCGTGCGCAGGGCGGGCACCTCGCGGATCTCGCGGGTGGCCTGCAGCCCGTCCACCCGCGGCATCATCATGTCCATCAGGATGATGTCGGGCGTCTCGGCGAGCGCACGATCCACCGCTTCACGGCCGTTGGTGGCCTCTACGACGCGGTAGCCGAAGGCGTCGAGCAGCGTGCGCAGGGCGTCGCGGCTGTCCTCGTGGTCTTCGGCCAGCAGCACCACGGGGCGCGCTTCGCCGTCCACGACGTCGTCCTCGGGCGGCTGCACGGGCGACATCCGCGGCGCGCGCGTCTTGCGCGGCCTGTCGGACGCGGAACGGAGGTCGGGCGCCTCGGGATGCGAGAGCGACGGGGCAGCCATCACGCGGATACGCGGGAAACGGGGCCTGCGGGAAGGGGATCGTGTGCCGATCCTTGCAAGCTCGTTACAAGCAATTCGTATGCCTGCCGCTTAGCACGATCGGGCGGAAAACGGCTGATGGCCGCAGGTGGCGGGCGCCGGGCGGGAAGCGTACAATCCCGCTCCACCAGAAGCGACATCATCAAAGGAACGGGCATGCCGCGGATGCAGCTGACCAGGAAGGTGCGCTTCAGCGCGGCCCACCGGTACCATCGGCCGGAGTGGAGCGGCGAGCAGAACCGCGAGGCGTTCGGGCCGTGCGCCAACCCGCACGGGCACGGGCACGACTACCTGCTGGAGGTGACGGTGGAGGGCGAGGTGGACCCGGTCACCGGCTTTTCGGTGGAGCTCGGTCGATTGGACGCCGTGCTGCGCGACGAAGTGGTCGTTCCCTTCGATCACCAGCACCTGAACCACGTGGTTCCCGAGTTCGCGCCGGGCGGGCTGATCCCGACGTCGGAGAACATCCTGCTGCTGATCTCGCGCCGCCTGGCCCCACGGCTTCACGACGTCAGCGTGGTGCGCCTGCGGCTTCACGAGAATCCAGACTTCTACGTGGACTACGCGCCTGGGAGGTAGCGCCCTCACCCGCCGCGCTGACACGCGTGCCACCCTCTCCCACAAACAGCGTGGGAGAGGGTGTACACTTCAGGGCTGAGGTGCTCGAAGAACGGTTCGGTGCCACGGCGGGCGCCTCCCATCCCCAACCCTTCCCCCGCAAACTGCGCGGGGGAAGGGAGCCAGTATGAAGTTCTACCCAAGCAGCTTCCTGACGCCCACATCTGTCTCCTGAGGCCCAGGCGCGCCGAGTCTGCCCGCGGCACACCCGTCGCGGGCCGAAGGATCTAGCCGCGGCCACGTACCAGCCAGGGCGCGGCAGCGATCACGAAAGCCGAGGCCTCGGCTGCGGGATTCGGGATGGCGAGTGCCATGTCCGACGCGGCTCCGAGCCGGCACGGGCGAATGAATTCGCTGCAACAACCACACGAAGTCCGCCTTCGCGGACTGGCTTGCTCGGGTGCTGGTTGGGCCCTGTGGCGCGACCTTGCCCGGTGACACAGCGCATTCCAGTCGAGCACGCCGAACCCAGCCGAAGCGCAATCGAATTCTCCCCTCTCCCGCTTGCGGGAGAGGGGCCGGGGGAGAGGGCAGCCGAGGCATGCGCCGGCCCGTTTCGAGATGCGTCGACATCGCGGCCTCTGCACCGGTGACCGCTGCCGCGCCCCAGCACGTTCGTGCCTCGGGCTAGATCCTTCGGCCCGCGAGGCTTGTGCTACGGGCGAGTAAGGTGCGCCTGGGCCTCAGGATGACAGGGTTTGGTGTCGCTCCGCGACCGGGGCAGGCTCGTGCCCGTGCGAGAGGCTCGGAGGCGTGTAGCGCGCCGCCTTCGGACCCAGGACGTTCGCGCGGACGATGTGCCAGATGGCCGCCACCCCGTCGCGCCACCCGATCTTCTTTCCCTCGTCGTACGTGCGGCCGGCATACGAGATGGGCACCTCGTAGATCCGGGCGCGCGACTGGGCCAGCCGCGCCGTCAGCTCGGGCTCGATGCCGAAGCGGTTCGCGGAAAGGGGCAGGCTCTTCATCAGGTCTGCGCGCGCCATCTTGTAGCACGTCTCCATGTCGGTCAGGTTCAGGTCGGTGAACATGTTCGACAGGAGCGTCAGCACGCCGTTCCCCATCCGGTGCCAGAAGTACATCACCCGGTGCGGCCCTCCCGCGAAGCGCGACCCGAACACCGCGTCGGCGCGGCCGTCGGCGATGGGCTCCAGCAGGCGCGGAAGCTCGAAGGGATCGTACTCCAGGTCCGCGTCCTGGATGACCACCACGTCGCCGGTGGCGGCCGCGATCCCGGTGCGCACGGCGAAGCCCTTGCCGCGGTTGCGGGGCTGCTCGATTAGCCGGTGGATGACGCCTTCCGCCTGCAGCTCGCGCAGGGCCGCGCGGGTGCCGTCGGTGGAGCCGTCGTCCACGCAGATCAGCTCCAGATCCAGCGGTACGGCGCGCACCCGCCGGGTGGATTCGCGGATGGTCGCTTCCTCGTTGTACACCGGCATCACCACCGAAAGGCGGATGCCGGCCCCGCTCTCGTGCCCGCTCACGCGTCCCCCTTCCTGGCGATGGCGATCAGGCTTTGCCCCACGGGCGGCGTCCACACGCGCTCCAGCCGCGAGATCCATGGGATCATCCAGCGGTCGTACAGCTTTGCGTCCCGCGCGCTCACCGTCCGGCGCCGCAGCACCCGGCCGCTCATCCACCACGCCAGCACGCCGGGAAGGTTGGTGTAGGCCACGCTCAGCGGCGTGAACCCCGCCGTCCGAAGCCGGCTGGTCAGCTCGCCTTTCGTGTAGCGCCGGTAGTGCTCGAAGGCCTCGTCCAGCGAGCCGTAGATGGCCGGCAGGGCGGGGACGAAGAGCAGCGCGTGGCCGCCGGGAGAAAGCAGCCGGTGCGCATCGGCCAGGAAGGTGGCGTCGTCGCGCACGTGCTCCATCACGTTCACCGCCACGACCGTGTCGGCGCTGCCGGGCTCGCCCGCGTCTGCCAGGTAGCCGCGGCGCGTGGTGACGTGGCGGCGCCCCGCGAACCGCGCGCTGAGGTGGGGCCAGTTGTTGGCAGCGGGCTCCACCAGCGTGAGCCGCGCATCGGGGGCGGCGGCGCGCAGGTGCTCGGCGAAGGTGCCGATGCCGGCGCCCACCTCCACGATCCGCCGCCCCAGGTAGGGCGCGAAGCGGCGGACGATCCAGCCGTAGTAGTTGCGGGCTTCGGCCAGCGCGTCCAGCTCTTCGCCGGAGTAGGTGAAGGCCTGCGATGCGGTCGTCGTCACCGGGGTCGGGTCGGTCGCGGAAATCTCGTGTGTGCGGTGGGCGGATGCCGCCCGTGCGAAGCCGCGTAGAATGTGCGGACCGGGCGCGCCAGGCAAGGGCGCCGCCGCCGAAAATCTTCTTGTCCCCGGGGCGCCCGCACGCCTATGTTGCCCGTCACCGGCCTCGCGCGGCCGGGAGCCCTCCATCCATCATGTCAGAAGATCCGGCCCCTGATGAGGACCCTCTCCGTCGCCACCGTGCTGGCCGTCGCACTCGCCGCCGCCGCGCCGCTGCAAGCGCAGCCCGACCCCGCATTCCCCGTTCTCGCCGTGGGACAGCGCGCGTCCGGGCAGCTGAGCACGGCGGACCCGGCGCTGTACGAGCGCGGCCCGTTCAAGGTGTACCGCTTTCAGGCCCAGGCCGGCCGCCGCTACGTCGCCATGCTGCAGTCGTCCGATTTCGATGCGTACCTGACCGTGGCGCGAACGGTGGGGGGCATCACGGACCACATGCTGATGGACGACGACGGCGCGGGCGAGACCAACGCGCGCGTTCGCTTCACCGCGCCGGAGGCGGGCACCTACCTGCTCATCGCGCAGTCGCTCCTGCCGGAAGGAACGGGCGCGTTCACCGTGGGCATCGACACCATGCCCGCCAAGCGCCTGGCCATCGCCGACCTGCGGGTGGGGCAGACCGTGACGGGCGCGCTGGAGGAAACCGACCGTGAGTACGGCGCCGGGCCGGGCGGCGGCGGCTTCTTCGACCTGTACCGGGTTCGCGGCACGCCGGGGCAGCGGCTGCGGCTGCGCATGCAGATCGGCGAGTACTTCCCCACGCTGAACGCGGGGACGATGCAGGGCGACGAGTTCGTCCCGGATGCCTTCGGACACGGCCAGGGAATGCTCCTGCTGACGCTTCCGGCGTCAGGCGAAACGCTGGTGCAGGCCGGCGCCGAAGGCGAGATCACGGGCGAATACACGCTGGCGGTGGCGGACCGCGGCCCGGCGGCTGCGCCCCGGCCGGTGCGCCTTTCCCGCGGGGAGCCGGTGGATGGCCGCCTGGAGGCGGGTGACGCGGAGAAGGAGGAGGATGGGCGCTGGACGGACCACTACACCATCACGGGACGCGCGGGCGAGCGCATCCGCGTCACGATGGCCGCCCAGGCGTTCGATGCCTACCTGTCCATCGGCCGGATGGTGGACGGCGCGTTCCAGGAGCTCGCGTTCAACGACGACGACGGCGAGCAAGGCACCAACTCGGCCCTGGAGGTGGAGCTGCCCGAGGCCGGCGAGTACGTGATCATCGCGACCTCGTTCGCCGCGGGCGGCGAGGGCGAGTACCGCATCCAGGCCTCCGCGCCCTGACCGGCGCCGGTCACATCGGCGCGAGGCCGGCGCGGCGCGCCAGCCGGTCAGCCGTGCCCAGGACGAGTAGCACCAGGGCGACGACCGCGATGCCGTGGAACCCCGAGTTCCGGGACACGGGCCCCGCGACGCCGGTCAGCGCCCCTCCGAGCACCGCGACGACGAACGGAACGCCGATCACGCACGCGGCCGCCATCAGCACGGGGAGCACGTAGCGCTCGAACGGCGAGGCGCGCACGGGCTCCGGCATCAGCCGCGCGGTCATCAGTTCCGCGAAGTTCGAGGGCAGGGCGAACCCTGGATCCTCGCCCAGCGCGGCGAACACCACGCGGTAGGCGGCCTCGTCCGCGTCGGCCGCGGCGCGGGCGCTCCCCCGGTCCAGCGCGTCCTGGATCTCCTCGTCGCGTTCCATCATCCCGTTCCCTCCGGTCCATAGCTGGCCACCAGCTTCTCCTTCAGCATCCTGCGCGCCCGGAACAGGTGGCTCTTCACCGTTCCCTCGGGCAGCTCCATCACGGCCGCGATCTCGCCGACGGCCATCTCTTCCAGGTGATACAGCGTCACCACCGTACGGTACTGCACCGGCAGCTCGTCCACCCGTGCCCGGACGAAGGCGCGCAGCTCGGCGCCCTCGGCCTCGTCCAGCGGCGACGCCCGCGTGCCCGGCAGCTGGTCGACGGCCGTTCCGCTGGTTTCGTCGGGGCGCAGGTCGTCGTACAGCGGAATGCGGCGCCGCTCCAGGTGGTTGAGGCTCAGCCGGTACGCGATGCGCGCGATCCAGGTGGACAGCGCCGACTCGTGCGCGAACTGGCCGAGCTTCTGGTACACGCGGATGAAAACGTCCTGGCACACCTCTTCGCGGTCGCGCGGGTCGCGGACAATACGGAAGACGACGTGGCTGACCAGGCGCTGGTGCGTGTGCACCAGTTCCCGGAAGGCGTCGCGGTCGCCCGCGAGCACTCGTGCCACCATCGCCCGATCGTTCATCTCCCGTTGGACAAGGTCATCGCGGGTTCGGTTGCAGGGGGCCCCTCCCCCGGCCCCTCCCCCGGCCCCTCCCCGCACAAACTGCGTGCGGAGAGGGGGGAACTTCGGTCGGGGTTCGACTGGCTGGGTCGCATGCCCTGGGAGCCCCCTCCCCCCGGCCCCCTTCCCCCGCTGCGCAGGGGAGGGGGAGAATTCCATTCGAGGTGACGCTTCGGCTGGTCGCGCTTGACCTCCCATCCCGCTCCTGCAACCGATCCGCGACACCGCCTGTCCATCGTTGCAGGTGGACGAGGCACGTGCAACCGATCTCCGGGTCGGCCTGTCCATCCTGAATGAGGCGCCGATCCGGGGCCTCGCGCAACCCCGATGAATGCCCCTGGAGGCCACGATGTGGGAAAGTCCTGTGCTCGTTTTCGTCAGCTTCTTCGCCTTCATCCTGGGCACCACCAAGGTGCTTTCCGACAACTGGACGAAGCGCAAGCTGATCGAGGCGCGGGTGTCGGAAGACATCATCCGCGCGCTGTTCCGCAAGGAATCCGATCCCGAGATGTTCGCCGCGCTCAAGTGGGGAATCGTGCTGGCGGCGCTGGGGCTGGGCCTGATCGTTTCGCAGTACCTGCCCTCGCGCTTCGAGGAGCCCCTGGCCTGGGGCGTGGTGCTGGTGTTCGGCGGCGTGGGGCTGCTGGCCTACTACGCCACCGCCCGCGCCGTCATCCGCCGCGAGGCCGTCATCAATCCCGAGCGGCACCGCGGATATCCCGACGAGCACATCTGAGCCCGTCCGCAACCACGACACAGGTCCCCGACAGAGGCGGCCTTTCAACCTGAGAGATAGATGATGAACCGGACCATCGCCATCACCTTCGCCGCCCTCCTGGCGGCGAGCCCCGCGCGAGCCCAGCAGCAGCCCGCACCCGCAGGCCCGGCCGGAGCGCCCGCCCCGGTGCAGATTCCGGCGACGCCCGCCGGGACCGCCGCCCGCGCCTTCATGGACGCGGTGAACGCGGGAGATTCGGCGGCCCTGCACGCCTTCGTGGACCGGCACGTGTCGCCGACGCTGGCCATGGGGTGGACCCCCGCGCGGTACGAGGCCATGTTCGGCCGGCTGGCGCGGCAGAGCGGCGGCGGGCTGCAGCCAGGGCGCCTGATGGACCAGGGCGACCCCAACTACCTGGGCGTGATCTTCCAGACCCGCTCCGGCGGGCGCGTGGGAGTAGAGTTCGTCGCCGACCCGGCCGACCCCGCGCGGATGAAGCTGATCGAGCTGCACCCGATGCCGCCACGGGGCGCGCGCCCGGAGTTTCCGCAGGGCAAGGTAGACGAGGGCACCGTCGCCGCAGCGGTCGCTCGCCACGTGGGCGCGGCGGCGGAGGCGGACCGGTTCAGCGGCGTGGTGCTCCTGGCCAAGGGCGGGCGCATCGTCCATCACCAGGCGTACGGGATGGCGGACCGTGAGGCCGGCCGGGCGAACACGCTCGACACCCGCATCGGCACGGGCTCGGTGCCCAAGATGATCACCGGCGTGGCCGTCGCCCAGCTGGTGGAGCAGGGCAGGCTGAAGTTCACCGACACGCTGGGCGCCGTGCTCCCCGACTATCCCAACGAAGATGCGCGGCGGCACGTGACCATCCACCACCTGCTGACCCACACCGCCGGCGTCGGCGACCCTTTCCTGTCGCCCGGCTACGTGCGGGGCACCCGGTACGCCACCCCGCGGGAGTGGATGGCGCTCTTCGCGAACGAGCCGCTGGCGTTCCGGCCGGGCGAGCGGATGCAGTACAGCAACGGCGGATACGCGGTGCTGGCGGCCGTGGTGGAGCGGGTGAGCGGGCAGCCGTTCGGGGAGTACGTGCGCGACCACGTGTTCCGCCCGGCGGGGATGGCGGTCGCGGATCTGGATGCGTACCGGCGGCTGCCGTGGGCGCGCGGCTACTCGCGTCCGCCGGAGACGGACCCCATGGGGCTGGAGGCGCGCCGGAGCAACGAGTGGATGGTTGGCAGCCAGGGCCCGTCGACGGACCTGAGCGGCTTCGGCGGGATCGGGCTGACGGCGGAAGACCTGTTCCGCTTCACCCAGGCCCTGCGCGAGCACCGGCTGCTGGGCGCGGAGATGACGCGGACGGTGCTTGAAGGGAAGGTGGACGTGGGTCCGGGTGCGCCGGTGAAGTACGCCTACGGCTTCTACGTGGCCGCGTTCCCCGACTCGCACCCGGAGATCGGCCACAGCGGCGGCGGCAGCGCGTCGGGCATCGGCGCCGACGTGGAGATGGTGGGCGACTGGACGCTGGTGGTGCTGAGCAACTACGACCTGGAGCAGGACCTGCGCCCCATGGCCGGGCCGGTGCTGGGGTTCCTGGCCCGCCAGTAGACGTCGCGAGTTCGAACAGCAGTCGGCCCACCCCCGCAACGGGGAGGGCCGACGCGTTCGTAGGGCACCCAGGGCGCGCCACACACTTCCACTCACACGAAGGCAAGCCAGTCCGCGAAGGCGGACTTCGTGTCGTCGTTACAGCGAATTCATTCGCCCGCGCAGGCCCGAGGCGGCTCCACAATCAGGGGCCCCGAGTCCCGAGTCCTGGCAATCCCGACCCGAGTCCCAGAGTCCGTGCCGCTGCCGCGCCCAGGCTTGTACGTGCCTCAGGCTAGATCCTTCGGCCCGCGTAGGGTGTGCTGCGGGCGGGTTCGGTGCGCCTGGGCCTCAGGATGACAGGTCGCGGCGGTGGGTTCGGGTTCTCCCCTCTCCGCACAACAGTACCGTGCGGGGAGGGGCCTACTCCAGCCCGTACACCGCCCGCAGCTTGGTGCGCAGGTTGGCCAGCAGCGGCGCGGGGGTCAGCGGGCGGCCGGTGGCGCGCTGGCAGAGCTCGGGCGCGGTGTAGCGCCGGCCGTGGGCGTGCACGTTCGCCTTCAGCCAGGCCAGCAGGCCGCCGAACTCGCCCGCACGCAGCTGGTCGTCGAGGTCCGGGATGGCCTCGCCGATGGCTTCCCACAATTGCGCCGCGTACAGGTTGCCCAGCGTGTACGTGGGAAAGTAGCCCACGGCGCCCATCGACCAGTGGATGTCCTGCATGGCGCCCCGCGCATCGTCGGGCACCGTCAGCCCCAGGTCGCTGCGGATGCGCTCGTTCCACGCGCCGGGCAGGTCGCGCACGGCCAGGTCGCCCTTGAGCATGGCCCGCTCCAGGTCGAAGCGCAGCATGATGTGAAGGTTGTACGTGGCCTCGTCGCTCTCGATGCGGATCAGGTTGGGCTCCACCACGTTCAGCCCGCGGAACACCGTCTCCGCGTCCAGTGCCGAGATGGCGTCGCTCCCCGCCTGAGTCTGCAGCCGGGGCAGGGCCCACTCCCAGAAAGGCCGGCCGCGCCCCACCAGGTTTTCCCACATCCGCGACTGGCTTTCGTGGATGCCCATGCTGGCCGCCTCGGCCAGGGGCTGGCCGAAGCGTTCGGCCTTGGGCAGGTTCTGCTCGTACAGCCCGTGCCCCACCTCGTGCATGCTCGAGTGCAGCGCGCTCAGGAACTGCGCCTCGTCGTAGCGCGTGGTCAGGCGCGTGTCGCCGGGGCCCGCGCCCTCGCAGAACGGGTGGGTCGACACGTCCAGCCGCCCGGCGCTGAAGTCGAACCCCATCCGCTCGATGACGCTACGGTTGAACGCCTCCTGCCGGTCGACGGAGAGCGGGATGTTCATCCACGACGTGTCGGGGCGGTTGCCGCTCTCCCCCAGCTCGCGGATCAGCGGCACCAGCCCCGCCCGCAGCTCGCCGAACACGCGGTCCAGCTCGGCGGCGCGCATCCCGGGCTCGTAGTTGTCGAGCAGGGCGTCGTACAGCTCGCCGCCCTCGGGCACACCCAGGTACTCGGCCGTCCGCTGGTTCAGCACCATCAGCTTTTCCAGCCACGGGGCGAACGCCGCGAAATCGTTCCGCTCCCGCGCGTCGCGCCATGTGTGCATCGCGAGCGTGGTGGTCTCGGCCATCTCGCGGACCAGCCCCATCGGCAGGCGGGTGGCGTGCTGGTAGTCGCGATCCAGGTTGACAACGTTGGCCGCCGCGTCGGGGTCCGCCATCAGCTCGGCGTCCGCCAGGCAGCGGGCGATCAGCTCGCCCAGCTCGGGGCGGGTGCGGCGCTCGTGCACCAGCGACGAAAGAAGTGACGCCTGCTCGCCACGCAGGGCAGCGGCGGCGGGCGGCATCATCACCTCCTGATCCCATCCGAGCGTGGCGGAAACGGAGCCCAGCGTGGCGATGTCGCGCATCTCGCGCAGCAGGTGGTCGTACGGTGCCTGGCCCTGGGCCTCGGGCGCGGAGGCCGTGTGGAGCGTATCGGTCATCGGGTCGGGATCGGGTCGGTTGATGGACGCGCACGTCAGCCCGGTGTGTACCCCCTCTCCCACGCTGTTTGTGGGAGAGGGTGGCACGCGTATCAGCGCGGCCGGGTGAGGGCCCCACGGCAGCCGAGGCCTCGGCTACGGAGATCGCTGCCGCGCCCAAGGCTGGTACGTGTCCGCGGTTAGATCCTTCGGCCCGCGAGGAACGGCATGCGGGCGGGTACGGCGCGCCTGGGCCTCAGGATGACAGGCTGTTGTGCGCCATTGGTTTGTACGCAGCCCCGAAGTGAAAACTGCCCGCTCTCCACGCGGATCGTGGACGAGGGCTTCTACACCTTCAGCTCCGGTGCGGCCTCGCCGACGGCATCGGGGTAGCGGGCGAGGACGGGGGCGACCCATTCATCCAGGAACTCGTCCACCTGCGCCGGCGCGCGGCCCACGTACAGCTCCGGGCGCAGGTCATCTTCCAGCTCTTCGCGCGAAACGCCGAAAGCGGCGTCCCCGGCGATGCGGTCCATCAGGTCGTTGGGAAGGCCGTGCTGCTTCACCTGGCGGCCCGCCTCGATGCTGTGCACGCGCACCCGCTCGTGCAGGTCCTGGCGGTCGCCGCCGCGCTTGGCGGCGCGCATCATCAGGTTTTCCGTGGCCATGAACGGAAGCTCCTCCATCAGCCGCCGCCGGATCATCTCCGGATAGACGACCATCCCCGACGCCACGTTGTGCATCAGCAGCAGCACCGCGTCCACCGAGAGATACCCCTCGGGAACGGCGATGCGCTTGTTGGCCGAGTCGTCCAGGGTGCGCTCGAACCACTGGCTGGCGGCGGTGAACGCGGGGTCGATCACCAGCGCGATGGCGTGGCGGGCCAGCGCGTTGATCCGCTCGCACCGCATGGGATTGCGCTTGTACGGCATGGCCGACGAGCCGATCTGCTGCTCCTCGAACGGCTCCTCCACCTCCTTGAGGTGCGAGAGCAGGCGCACGTCGTTCGCGAACTTCGATGCCGACTGCGCCACGCCTGACAGCGTCGACAGGCAGCCGTAATCCACCTTGCGCGGATACGTCTGCCCGCCGACGCCGTACACCTGCTCGAATCCCATCTTCTCGGCGATCAGCCGGGTGAGCCGCTCCGCCTTCTCCCCGTCTCCCTCGAACAGGTCCACGAAGCTGGCCTGCGTGCCGGTCGTTCCACGAGAGCCGTGAAAGCGCAGCGTCTGGATGCGGAACTCCACCTCTTCCAGGTCCAGCAGCAGGTCCTGGATCCACAGCGTCGCGCGCTTGCCGACCGTGGTGGGCTGCGCCGGCTGGAAGTGGGTGAACCCCAGCGTGGGGAGGTCGCGGTAGCGCCGGGCGAAGTTGGAGAGCGCCGCGACGGTCGCGACGATGCGCCGGGCGACCAGCCTCAGCGCTTCGCGGTGCTGGATGAGATCGGTGTTGTCGCCGACGTACGCGCTGGTGGCGCCCAGGTGGATGATGGCGCGCGCCTCGGGCGCCTGCTCGCCCAGGTGGTGCACGTGCGCCATCACGTCGTGGCGAAGCTGACGCTCCAGTTCGGCCGCGCGCTTCAGGTCGAAGTCGTCCAGGTGGGCGCGGATGGCCGCGACCGCCTCGTCCGGAATCGGCAGCCCCAGCTCGCGTTCCGCCTCGGCCAGCGCCAGCCACAGCCGGCGCCAGGTGCCGAACTTGAACTTGGGCGAAAAAATGTACGACATCTCCGCCGAGGCGTATCGCTCAGTCAGCGGATTGGAATATCGGTCGCTCGACATCGTCGTTTCTTGGATCAGGTCGGCTCGCGGCGCGGCTCCAGCAGGTCCCACAGGTTGCCGTACAGGTCCTGGAACACGGCGACGGTTCCGTAGCTTTCCTCGCGCGGCGCGCCCGTAAAGCGCACGCCGCGGTCGGTGAAGGCCCGGTGGTCGCGCCAGAAGTCGTCCGTGTGCAGGAACCAGGCGACGCGCCCACCGGTCTGGTCGCCCACGCGCGCCTCCTGCTCGGGCGTGGCGGCCCGCGCCAGCAGCAGCCCGGGCTCGGTGGACCCCGGGGGACGCACGACCACCCAGCGCTTCTCCGCCCCGAATGCGGTGTCCTCCACCAGCTCGAACCCGAGAACGGTTGTGAAGAACGCGATCGCCTCGTCGTAGTCGCGCACGACGAAGGTTGCCGCACCGATGGTCTGCCGCATTTTCGGGCGACCTATGGAACCAGCTGCGGCCCGCGCCTGCGCGGCGGCTGGGTCCCCGCGTCTGGCGGGTAGGCGACGCCGGTCAGGAACAGCCCCTCCGGCGGCGCGGGCGACGACGTTTCCAGCCCCGGCTCGTTCGCCAGCAGTGCGTCCATCACCTCCGGCGGGCGCTGCCCCAGGCCGATGTCCACCAGCGTGCCCGTCAGGTAGCGGACCATGTGGTGAAGGAAGCGGTTGGCGCTGATGTGAAACTCCAGCCCGATTCCCTCCCACGGCGCCCAGCGCGCCTCGGTGACGGTGCAGCGGTCGCCGCGCTCTTCCTGGCCCGCCTTCGCGAACGCCTTGAACGAATGCTCCCCGAGGATCTTCTCCGTCGCCCGTTCCATCGCCAGCAGGTCCACGGGGCGGACGAGGGGCCAGCACCAGGGCGAGCGGAAGGGCGAATCGGCCTCGGCGGCCAGGCCCACGCGGTAGACGTAGGAGCGCGTCGTCGCGTCGTAGCGTGGATGGAAGTACGGCGGCGCCTCGGCGGCGTCGACGATCCACACGTCGTCGGGCACCAGCGCGTTCATGGCGCGGCGCAGCGCGGACGCCGTCCAGCGTCCCGGCACGTCGGTGGCGGCCACCTGCCCGGTGGCGTGCACGCCGCGGTCGGTGCGCCCGGAGCCGATAACGGGGCAGGGGCCGTTGGTCAGCTTAGCCAGCACGACCTCCAGCTCGCCCTGCACCGTGCGCTGGTCGGGCTGCACCTGCCAGCCGTGAAAGGCGCGGCCGTCGTAGTGGATCGTAAGGCGGATTCGCCGCCGCTCGGGAATGTTCATCGCGGCGCCAAGCTAGGCCCCGCCGCGCCCGCGCGAAAGTGCGCCGATGGGCACGTCGACCGTGAAATCGCGTCGCGCATCGCATCCCGCGAGGTGGGCCACCCTGCACCCGACACCGAAGGTCAGGTGAGGGGAGCCAGGAGGTCCATCACACACGAGGAGGGACGCGCCGATCGTCGGCGGGAGCCAGGGATGGGTGTCTGTGGGGCGACCACTGCCGTCATGCGTGGTTCGAGTTTTCGCGGCATCAGTTTCTTCGCGTCACCGAAGGGGGCCCCTCCCCCGGCCCCTCCCCGCACGGTACTGCTGTGCGGAGAGGGGGGAACTTCGGACGGGGGTTCGACGGGCTCGCTAGCGCCGCGCTTCCCCCTCTCCCGGCCTCTCCCCCGCAAACTGCGCGGGAGAGAGGAGCACTTCGATCGCGGCTCATGCGCTTTCGCACTCACGCACTCACGCACTCACGCACTCACGCACTCACGCACTCACGCACTCACG
>NZ_DASWMD010000005.1:0-83191 GCF_036399935.1 Longimicrobium sp. | reverse complement strand
CGCTTCGGCCGGGGTGACGCGCCGAACTGGCTCCCTTCCCCCGCGCAGTTTGCGGGGGAAGGGCTGGGGATGGGGGGCGCCGGCCCGAGCACCGGGCCTGCCTGGCCACACCTGCCCTCAGCCAGCCACCATCACACCCCTGGATCCCCGCATCCGCGCACTCGCCTCGCCCACCGCCACCGTGATCGCCGACCCCAGCAGGGCGAACCACAACGTGTCCACCACCTTTGGGATCGCCCCGAACTGCTGCAGCGCCCAGAGCAGCGTCATCCCCGCGACGGCAACCCCCATGCCGGTCACCGCGTCGCGCCCGTCCGCGCGCTTCGAAATCAGCCCCAGCAGGAACCCGCCCAGCAGCCCGCCGTAGGTGAACGAGGCGATCTGCAGCGCGATCACCACCAGCGGCGTTCCCTTGGCGATCAGCTGAAAGGCCAGCGAAACGGCGATCATCACCACGCCCCACAGCAGCGTGAACCGCTTGCCGACACCCAGCAGGTGCGCCTCGTCCTTTTTCCCCCGCAGCGGCACGTACAGGTCGTGCACCGAGACGGCGGCCAGCGCGTTCAGCGACGACGACATGGCCGCGGCCAGGATGGCGGCGACGACGAGCCCCGAGACGCCCGGCGGCAGGTGGTCCAGCGTGAAGCGGGGGAAGATGGCGTCGGGCGTGTCCCACGTCCGCCCCTCGTAGAAGACCCACAGCCCCGCGCCGATCAGCAGGAACAGGGCGAACTGCCCGATGACGATCACCGCCGAGCCGATGATGGCCCGGCGCGCGTCCCGCAGCGAGGGCGATGCGAGCAGCCGCTGCACGATCAGGTGGTCGGCCCCGTGCGAGGCCATGGTCAGGAACGCCCCGCCGACGAGCCCCGTGAACAGCCAGTTGGCCTGCGAGAACCCGCCGTCCAGGTGAATCACCCGCAGCTTGCCGGCGTCGCCCGCAACCTGCACCAGCCCGCCCCAGCCGCCCGGGATCAGCCCCAGCACCACCCACAGCACGGCGATGCCGCCCACGATGTAGATGAACATCTGCGCGACGTCCACCCACACCACCGCCCGCAGCCCGCCGTAGTAGCTGTAGACGAGCGTGAAGATGCCGATGGAAAGGATGGACGCCCACACCGGCATTCCCGTGATCAGCCCCAGCGGGATGGCGGTGGCGAAGATGCGCACCGCATCCGCCAGCACGCGGGTGACCAGGAACACGAGCGAGGCCAGCCGCCGCGCGTCCTGCCCGAAGCGGCGCTCCAGCAGCACGTACGCCGTGGCGATCTCACCTCGGAAGTAGCCAGGGAGCAGGAACACGGAGATGGCGATGCGGCCCAGCAGGTAGCCCGCGGCCAGCTGCAGCATCCACAGGTCCCCCGTGTACGCCGTCGCCGGCACGCTGACCACGGTGAGCGCGCTCGTCTCCGTCGCCACGAGCGAGAAGCAGGCGGCCCACCACGGGATGGAGTGGTCGGCCAGGAAGTAGTCCTGCGCGTCCTTCTGCTGGCGGCCCAGGACGGTGCCCAGCACCGCGACGAAGGCCACGTACGCCAGGACCACGGCCAGGTCGATGGCCCCGTTCACGCCTCCCCCCGCGTGCGTGTCATTGTCTTTCGTCTGGATGGGCGTGAGGGACAAATCAACGGCGGGGCTGCGGCGTCCAATCTCGTGTGCGCCCCGCCGTGTTGCAATCCGTGCAATCGGCGCGCACGTGCTATATAATTAGCACAGCCGATCCACGCAGCCGACATCCTATCCTCCCAGCGGCCATGAGCTCCCTCCTTCGCATCGTCCCGGCGCTGCTTCTCGCCACCAGCGCGCCCGCCGCGGCGCAGCTGCGGTACACGGTGGACATCGACGACCCCGCCACCCACCGCGCCACGATCACGCTGCGGGTGGACTCGCTCGCGGCGCGGGACAGCACCTTCCAATTCGCGGCGACGGCGCCGGGCACGTACCAGACGATGAACATCGGGCGCTTCGTGCGCGACCTGCGCGCCACGGACGCGCGCGGCCGGCCGGTGGCGGTGCGCAAGCAGTCGGAGAACGCGTGGGTGTTCGGAGATCCGCGGCGCGTGCGCACGGTGACGTACCAGGTGCTGGACACCTGGAACACGCCCGTGACCGAGTTTCCCATCTACCCCATGGCCGGCACCGCCATCGAGGCCGACCACGCCCTGCTGAACGCGCACGCCATGCTCGGCTTTCCGCGCGGCATGCAGGCCCAGCCGGTGTTCATCCGCTTCGAAGCGCCCCCGGGGTGGACGGTGGAGACGCCGCTGGTCGCGGGGCCGGACGGGTACCGAGCGAACAGCTACGACCACGCGGTGGATTCGCCCTTCCTGCTCGGCGCGCGGCTCACCACGTCCACGCTGACGGTGGGCGGCGTGCCGGTGCGCATCGCCGCGCACTCGCCGTCGCAGGGCATCACCGCCAGCGAGCTGCGCGACGCCATGCAGGGCACGCTCACCGCGGCGGGCACCTTCCTGGGGCGCCTGCCGGTGGACCGCTACGTATTCCTCTTCCGCTTCGCCCCGCAGCGCCAGGGACAGGCGATGGGCGCGTGGGAGCACAGCTACAGCTCGGAATACGTGCTCCCCGACGTTGCGTACAGCGCGCGCGTGGGCGAGCAGGTGACGGACATCGCGGCGCACGAGTTCTTTCACATCGTCACGCCGCTGAACATCCACTCCGAGATCGTGGAGCACTTCAACTTCCAGACGCCCGTGCCGTCGGCGCACGTGTGGCTGTACGAGGGCGTGACGGAGTGGGCGTCGGAAAAGATGCAGCTGGACGGCGGGCTGTTGTCGCTGGAGGAGTACCTGGGCAACGTGGTGGGCAAGATGAGGACGGACCGCACCCGGTACGACACCACGTTCTCGCTCAAGCAGCTCGCCCTGACGTCGTTCACGGCAGCGGGCGCGCGGCAGTACGGAAACATCTACCAGCGCGGCGCCGTGGTCGCGGGGCTGCTGGACATCCGCCTGCTCCAGCTTTCCAACGGGCGGCACGGGCTGCGCGACCTGATGCTGGACCTCTCCGCCGCCTACGGACCACGGCGGCCGTTCCCGGAAGATTCGCTCTACGCCATCATCGCCGCGCGCACCTCGCCGGAGGTGCTGGACTTCTTCGCGCGCTACATCGACCGCGCCGAGCGCCTGCCGGTGCGCGAAACCTATGCGCTCCTGGGCATCGACCTGGTGGAGGACGAGCGCGGCATGCCGCAGCGCCTGGTTCCGAACCCCAACCCTACCCCTGAGCAGCTGCGCCTGCGCGAAGCATGGCTGCGCTCCGGCTCCGGCGCCTCCGCCCCGCCGCGGTAGAAGCCCCCGAGCAGGGGCAACGACGAGACGGTGACGGGCCCTGGCGCACGCCAGGGCCCCCGACGGCGGTCCGGGAACGCGCGTAGTATCGGCCTTCACGTTGCACCGATCTGGTGCACGCCGCCCTATCCCGGTGCAGTGGGCCGCGCGAGAGAAAATGTTGGCAAAACCGTGCAACGGGCTGGCCCGCCGGGGCTTGCGGGCTTCGCTCGCCGCCGCTGGGCCCCGGTCCCGGCTGTGCAGCGGCGGGCACTACCCCCACGGCACCCTGCCCCGGGGGAACCCGTACAGAACGGACGCCTATGCGAACCGCCCGTACCCTGGCCGCCGCCGTCTGCGCCGCCCTGGCGCTTGCCGCCTGCGACGCCCTCACCCCATCCGTGCAGCCGGAGCAGCCGACCGCGGCCTCCCTGCGCCTGGACCCCATGTTCGCGCGCGCCGCGACGGAGTTCGGGGTGCCGGTGGCCCTGCTCAAGGCTGTCGCCTTCACCGAAACCGGCTGGCAGTTCGCCCGCGGCGAGCACAGCGACATGGAGGGGCTGGCACCCGCGTACGGGATCTTCGCGCTGCGGGGCGAGCGCCTGGAGCGCGGCGCCCGGCTGGCCGGGGTGAGCCTGGCCGCGGCCCGCACCGACCCCGAAGCCAGCATCCGCGCCGGCGCGGCACTGCTTCGCGCCGAAGGCCAGGCGCAGCAGGTGGCCGGCTCGGACCTGGGCTCGTGGGAGCCCGCGGTGGCGAGCTTCAGTGGCATCGCCAACGAAGAGGCCCGGGCGGGCTACGTGGCGAACGGCGTGTACCGCGCGCTGCGCCTGGGCGTGAACGACGCCGAGCAGGCCTCGCTCGCCGCCCATCCCGGCGTGCGGGTGTCCCCGGCGGTGCTTCCCGCCGGCCCGCGGTACACCACCGAGTACGGCCCGGCCATCTGGACCCCGTCGCCCAACTACACCTCGGGGCGCTCCGGGTACTCCACCGCGCTGGTGGTCATCCACACCTGCGCCGGAAACTACAGCGGCTGCTGGAGCTGGCTCACCAGCACCCAGTCCGGCGTGTCGGCGCACTACGTGGTGGGGCAGACGGACATCGGCGGCGGCGTGGCCGAGGTGCGCCAGCTGGTGGACGAAGACAACACCGCCTGGCACGTGGGCAAGTACTGGCAGGGGTATCCCACCAACCCGCGCTCGGTGGGCATCGAGCACGGCGGCTTCTCGTACGGCAGCAACGGCTACGGTCCATGGCCCGCGGTGCAGTACAACACCTCCGCAACGCTCACCTGCGACATCGTCAAGAGCCGCGGAATCATCCGTGACCGCGACCACATCATCGGCCACTACCAGCCGGACCCGGTGAACCGCGCGCACGACCCCGGGCAGGGCTTCCCGTGGGCGGACTACATGAGCCGGATCAACAGCTGCGTGGGCGGCGGCACCAGCCCCGCCATCACCGTCGACAGCAACACCGGCAGCCCCGGCACCGACACCCGCTTCTCGGTCTCGGGCAACTGGATCGCGTCCACGGGCACGGGCGGCTACTACGGCACGGGCTACTACTACGCGAGCACGGCGGCGGTGAGCGACCCGGCAAACTTCGAGTTCTACCTGCCGGCCGCCGCCACCAAGGCGGTGTCCGCGTGGTGGACCTCCGGCACCAACCGGTCGACGACCGCGCCGTTCATCATCTACAACGCCAGCGGCACGGAGCTCGGGCGTCGCTCGGTGAACCAGCAGACGGGCGGCGGCGCGTGGCAGTCGCTGGGCAGCTACAGCTTCTCGGCCGGCTGGAACAAGGTTTCGCTCTCGCGGTGGACCACGGCGGGCTACGTGGTGATCGCCGACGCGGTGCGGATCCAGTAGCAAGGCAGGTTGCGAAAACCGCGGCCGGTCCGGAGCTTCCGGGCCGGCCGCGCCGCACGCGGGCCCGATGGCAACCAGCGAAGTCCTACCACGAGTGTACATGCCCAATTTTTCGCGAGCACTCCCGTTCTGCGCCCTGGCCCTCGTCGTGGCGGGGTGCGGTACGGATGCCGGCGCCGCACCCAGCCGCCCGCCCACCCCGCCCGCGGCGGCGCTTCCCCCCGCCGACCCCGCCGACACGCTCTCGCTGGTGGAGCGCGAAGGGATCGCGGGGCGCATCGTCTTCATCGCCGAGCGCGACGGCAACAAGGAGCTGTACTCCGTCCGCCCCACCGGCGCAGGCGAGCAGCGGCTGACCGCGCGGCCGGCGCAGGACTTTGCCGGCGACCCGCTTCCCGACGGCTCGGGGCTGCTGGTGATCTCGCTGGAGGGCGAGGGACCGTCGCGGGTGGAGCGCTTCTGGATGGCGACGGACGGGAGCGGGCCGCCGCGTCCCCTGGGGCCGCGCGGCGCGCTGATGCGCAGCCCCAGCTGGGGGCCGGACGGACGCTGGCTGGTCTACGAAAGCAACACCCGCGATGGCTACCGCGACATCTACCGCCTGGACCGGGCCACGGGGCAGGTGCGCGCGCTCACCGCCAACCCTGAGGGCAACTTCCGCCCGGTGGTGTCGCCGCGGGGTGACTGGGTGGTGTTCGGCTCCAGCCGCGACAGCGTGTCGGAGCTGTACCGGATGCGCCCCGACGGCAGTGGCCAGGAACGGATCACCCACACGCCGCGTGACGAGTGGGGCGCCCGCTGGTCGTCCGACGGCGGGCTGCTCGCCTTCTTGAGCGACCGCGACGGGAGCGACCGGGTGTACGTGAGCTACCCCGACGGCCGGGAAACGCGCCGGCTTTCGGAGGAGCCGCTGGACCCGCACGTGATGGAAGACCGGCCTGCGTGGGCACCGCAGGGCTTCGGCATCGCCTGGGTGCGGCGGAAAGCGAACGAGCCGTCCCGCATCCTGATCCGCGACGTCACGACGGGCTTCAAGGGCGAGGTGCGCGCCCGCGGGCTGGGGTCGCTGGAAGACCCCGCATGGTCCCCGGACGGGCGCTACCTGGCGTTCACGCTCACCCGTGGCGACAGCGCCCAGGTGTACGTGGCGCGCGCGGACGGCACCCGCCCCACCCGCATCACCCACGCGCCCGGGCCCAACTGGGCCCCGGTGTGGCTGGGCGCGCGCACGTCCCCGCCGCCGGCCGCACCATCCGCGCGGTGACACGGGTGCGCATGCGTGGAAACCTGTGCGAGCCCCTCGAAACGGGAAACCTCCCTCGCGGCGGCGGCCGCAGGGAGGTTTTTTCATCGGACCCGGCGCTCGGCTAGTAGTTCAGGCGCGTGCCGATCATCCATCCAACCACCCCCAGCACGACCGCCCCGGCGACGTACGGCAAGGGCGACGCACCGTCGGCCATCGACCAGTACGCCCACCTTCCCGCCCAGATCGGCAACCCGAGCCACGCGGCCAGCCCCGGAAGCAGCAGGCCGACCGAGCCGGGCCCTCCGCCATGCGGCACAGGGAAGAACCCGCTGAAGATCACCACGATCAGCATGCCGGGACTCAGCACCAGCAGGGTCGCGGCCGCGGCGACCAGCGCGCAGAAGAGGCCCAGCACGGGGCGGCGGGAAGGAGCCCGCTTGGGTCGGCTGGCTCCGCCGTGCAGGAAGTTCCCGCAGGTGGCGCAATAGCCCGCACCCATCGGATTCACCGTGGAGCAGTTGCCGCACACCGTCGTCCCCGGCTTGAGGGGCTCTGACGAAACGGATTCCACGACCTCGGCCGCCATCCTCAATCTCCCGCCAGCCCCAGCCCGGTCGGCACGAACGGCGCTTCGTGCATCACGATGGGCTTGCGCTTGCGGACCAGCAGGATCCACTCGCGGATGGAGACGACGATCACCATCACCGCCACACCCATGAACACCAGGGCGACGACGGCGTCCAGGCGCGCGTTGAACATCATCTGCTGCGCCGCCTCCACCGTCTTTGCGGCCGCGGGAAGCCGGCCCTCCGCCAGCGCGGCGTCGATGGCGCGGGCCTGCGAGAGGAAGCCCAGCTTGGGATCGGCCGCGAACACCTTCTGCCACCCCGCCGTGAACGTCACCACGGCCAGCCACGCCAGCGGCCCCAGCGTCACCCAGGCGAAGCGCGCCTTGCCCATCTTGATCAGCACCGTCGTTCCCACGCACAGCGCGACGGCCGCCAGCAGCTGGTTGCTGATGCCGAACAGCGGCCACAGGCTGTTGATGCCGCCCAGCGGGTCTACCACGCCCTGATACAGGAAGTACGCCCATCCGCCGACCACCAGCGCGCTGGAAAGGACGATGGACGGATACCACGACGTCCGCCCCAGCGGCTTGTACACGTGGCCCAAAATCTCCTGCATCATGAAGCGGCCCACGCGCGTGCCGGTGTCGATGGTCGTAAGGATGAACAGCGCCTCGAACATGATGGCGAAGTGGTACCACACCGCCATCAGCCCCGACCCGCCGATCACGCCCGAAAAGATCTGCGCCATCCCCACGGCCAGCGACGGCGCGCCGCCCGTGCGGGCCATCAGCGACTCCTCGCCCACCGACGTCGCCAGGCCCTGCATCTGCTCGGGGGTGACGACGAAACCCCACGCCGCGATGGTGCGCGTGGCCTCCTGCATGGTTCCTCCCACCACCCCCGCCGGCGCGTTGATGGCGAAGTAGACGCCGGGGTCCAGGATGCCCGCGGCCACCATCGCCATCACGCCCACGAACGACTCCATCAGCATGGCGCCGTAGCCGACGAGCCGCGCATCCGTCTCGCGCATCAGCATCTTGGGCGTGGTGCCGGATGCCACCAGCGCGTGGAAGCCGCTGATGGCGCCACACGCCACGGTGATGAAGGCGAACGGGAACAGCTTGCCGGCGAACACGGGCCCGGTGCCGTCCACGAACTGCGTCATCGCCGGCATCTTGATGGTCGGCAGGCTCACCAGGATGCCCGCGGCCAGCGCCACGATCGTCCCGATCTTCAGGAACGTCGACAGGTAGTCGCGCGGGCACAGCAGCACCCACACGGGAAGGACGGACGCCACGAAGCCGTAGCCCGCCATCAGCCACACCAGCGTGGTCTTTTCGACGGTGAAGAAGTCGGCCAGCACCGGGTTCTCCGCCACCCACCGTCCCCCGACGGTCGCCGCCAGCACCAGCGCCACCCCGATGGCCGACGCCTCGCCCACGCGGCCGGGGCGAAAGGCGTGCATCCACCACCCCATCAACAGGGCGATGGGCACCGTGCAGGCGATGGTGAACAGCCCCCACGGCGAGTGCGCCAGCGCGTTCACCACGATCAGCGCCAGCACGGCCAGCAGGATGGCCATGATGGAAAGCACGGCTACCATGGCGATGAACCCCGCCGTGGTGTTGATCTCTTCGCGCGCCATCTGCCCCAGCGACTTTCCGTCGCGCCGCATGGAGGCGAACAGGATCACGAAGTCCTGCACCGCGCCGGCCAGCACCACGCCGATGATCAGCCACAGCGTGCCCGGCAGGTAGCCGAACTGCGCCGCCAGCACCGGCCCCACCAGCGGCCCCGCCCCGGCGATCGCCGCGAAGTGGTGGCCGAAGAGCACCCAGCGGTTGGTGGGCACGAAGTCCACGTGGTTTTCGAGCCGCTCGGCGGGCGTGGCGCGGTTCGCGTCGAGCTCGAAGACGCGCGTGGCCAGGAACTTCCCGTAGAAGCGGTAGGCCACGGCGTAGGTGCACACCGCGGCGATCACCAGCCAGGCGGCGTTGATGGTTTCGCCACGGTGAAGGGCCATGGTGCCCAGCGCCACGGCGCCCAGCAGGGCGACGGCGGCCCAGGCCAGCTTGGGAAGGTGCGTGCGCATGGGGGACGGGGCGGGAGGGACGTTCGTCAGGGGAAGCCGCGCGGAAAGTGCGGTGATGGGGGTGCGGAAACAAGAGGGGGAACGAATGATGGAAACCGGCTCGGCCGGATGGTGGTATACTGGGTGGTGTGTCCGCCCAAACGTGTCAGCCACAGATACCTGCATCCAGCCAATGACGACGTTGCGAACTCTTCTCATCGGCGTGCTGGTGGCGTTGACAGCCTGTACGCCCGCTTCGAGCGAGCAGACCCGCCAGTCGGCCGAGAGGGGGGACACCTCTGTCGCCGGATTTCTGCGTGCGCACGGTTTCCGCCTGGACAGCGTGGTGGCGGAACGTGAATCCTACCTGGCTGCACTCGGCCGGCGCGCATCGGACGACGCGGTTCATCTGTTCGCGCTGCGCCGCCCCGGGCCCGCATTACGTCTCCTCGGCGCGCCCGAGGCCATGATGGAAAACTATGCTCCGCAACGCATAGGTTTTCTTTCTCTCGGTGGCTCGGGAACGGATGCTTTTTTCTACACCCATGACATTCCGGTGGAGGGCGTGATCGGCACCGCTGTTTACGCGATCCAAGCGGACTCGATGGTCATGACGTACGGGTCGGAGGAGGACAACGAGTGCAGGCCGGCCGCGATACGGGATGTGAACGGCGACGGGCGAATGGAGCTTGTGACGTATACCCGAGACCCGTCGGACGGCGACTGCGGTTCTGAGTGCCATCTCGACATCGACGAGCAGTTCGGGATGGGACCCCAATGGGTGTATACGAGTGGACCGGCAGCCGGTGGAAAATATCGAATACGTCATTCCCCGCATTCTATGCGGATCTTGCCCGGCGATATCGGGAAGTCGCCGCGTGGCTGGCTGACGAGGGCGGCACCGTCAGCCAGCACTGCCAGACGGCGCTCTGGAGGAGATTGAAGCCCATCCTTCACGGTTGGGCCGAGCGGGCAGAAGCGATCGCCCGGCCCGCCGCGGATTGAGCGTTCTGGGAACGGAACTCAGATCTTACCTTCGCCGAACAACGTAGGCGCCAGCGTAGAGATTTCCCTTCGGCGAGCGGGAGCGAACGCATGGATTGGAATGCGCCTTTGGCGCGCGTCCAAACGTCTCACCAAGGTACCAACGCACTCCGGTCCGGACGGGGCGGGCCTGCCGGGGGGCATGCCCGCAGTGCGAGCAGCCCCTGCTTTCGTCCGGGTTTCTGAGAAGGCTCCCCATCCGTCCGACGATCCAGAAACACACACCAATCGAACGCAGTTCGACGTGGCGGGGCGGGACTACGCGCACCACCACGCTCGGCGGGGTTACATACACGCAAGAGGTGGCGTACGACAGCGAGGCGCGGCCCATGCAGCTGAGCGTGACGGGACCCTGGAGCGGCGCAAAGACCTCGGCTACACGTACAACGGTCGAGGGCAGATGGAGACACTGCGCGACCTGGGCGGCTTCACCTCGACGCTGGCATACAACGGCAACGGCACCGAGAACTCCTACGTTTCGAACGACGACCAGGCGTGGGTTGCTCTCGGGTTCGAATACTACAGGAAGGTTGCCATCAACAGACTCTTCCTCAACGCCAAGTGGATCTACCCGCTGGCGTTTGCCACACTGCAGGCGTGTACCTGCGATCGCATCGTGAGCGAGCAGATCCGCTCGCCCGACGACCAACATCAGGTGGTCGTGTTCTCCGACGTGTGTGGGTATAACGTCAGTCTGAATACGCAGGTGGCGGTGGCTTCGTCCAGTCGCGGCTCGGGATGGAAAGGGAACGCTTTCATCGCGTTCAATGGTGACCCGGTGGGGCCTTATAACGCTGGAGGAGGACCAACCGTCCACGCTCGCTGGGTTGCCAACGACACGATCGTGCTCACGTATCACAAGTCGGCCCAAGTCAAAGTACAAAACCTGAACGTCGATGGCATCGTCATCCGCTACGAGGTCGACTCGGCTTCGGTCACCCGAACTGATTCGGCCGCCGCGGCTTGGTGATGGGCGGAGGTTCTGAGGCCTGTGAGACGAGGCGGTGCTCGTAAGACAGGGAACCGCCCGTGCGCTACGCCGCGGGCGCGTTGCTGCATCCGCGAGCAGATCGGCCTGGGCCAAGTCGGCGAGCCAGGCAAATACACTTACGGATAGGACGCGTTCGTATCGTGCTACTGGGACCGACTACCCGCTACGGCCGGCAAGGCCAGGCGGAAGCGCAGGGGACGGCAGACGACATGATCGCGACGGGAACATCTGTCAGCACGACCTGACTAGGTTTCCATGAGTTGGTGCGTGTGCATGGGGGCGGCTCTGGTGAGTCGCCCCCCGTTGCTTTGAGTCGCCGCGCCCGGCCAACTCCACGCCACCAGCCTCGCGGAAACAAAAAGGGTAAAAACCACACCCGTGCCGCCCAATGTGGTACGCGCCTGCGCGCCTCTGGCCCATTCCGAGCGACATTTGCAGAAAGTTCTTGCGGTTTCCGCCGGGCCGCGCACACCTTGCCCCCGCGTTCCGATGCGGCCCTCGCGATGGAGCCCATCCGGAAGGCAGGCGCGTCCCCCGCTCGTTCACCTCCGCCCCTGGCGCCGCCTGACGGCCGGCGAGGCGCGGCACGGTACACACGAGCGCCTGCACGGCAGGCATTGGGGACACCCGCCTGCAGGAGAACTGTTTCCGACCCAAGTTTCTGGACACCACGAGGAGCGACGACACAGCTCAGGGGACCACCGGGGCCGCCGCCACAAGGCCCCGCGGGGTGGCAGGGAAGACGACGAGAGCCGGCGCGGCCAGGACAAGGCCGTCGTGCGCCGGCGCCAGAGCCAGGATCGGGCAGGGCTCCCGCTGTTGCGGCCGCGCAGAGTGCGCCGGCCGCGGGTGCGCACGACGAGCGTGCGCGCCCTTCCCTACCACTTCGTGAGGTGCGTGATGAAGAAGCTCCACATGGCCGCGCTCGCCGTCATCGCCGCGGGCGGTACGGTGCTCGGCACCCCCACCCGGGCGAACGCCACCTACCAGCTGGCGCCGGTGCTGTACTGCTGCGAGTACCGCGACGTGCGGTGGGGGTTCGACAAGATCCTGAGCTCCTGCTGCCACATCGGGGGCTGCCAGGCGACAGCGAACGGCTGCACGCCGGCCTGATTCGGTGTCGACACTTCCAACTTTCTACCAGGCGAATCCCATGAACCGCAAGCTGAACCTGTTCGCCGCCGCAATCGTGATGGCGGGTGGCCTGACGTTCACCCGCCCCGCGCAGGCTACGATGGCGCTGACGCCCGACTTCACGCTGAAGGCGTGCTGCAGTTCGGCCGACAACAAGCAGTTTTGCTGCTTCGAGGGCGGTGATGGCTGCCGCATTACGGCGGCTGGCTGCACGCGCGTGTAACTCCTGCCGTGGGTGCCGGCGCAGGCCGGCACCCACATTCGCTCACTTCAGAACGATGATGCTTACCCATCCGTTGTCCGCCGCGTGCGTACTCCGCTGGAGGGCACTTATCCTGGTTTTGGCGCTGCCAACTGCCTGCGGTGAGGCTGCCAGGGATGCACCCGCCACGGCAGCCCCCAGCAGTGTCTATGGCGCCGTAGAAGTGGCACGTTCTTCCGAGACTGTCGAATTCGCTGGGATCTCGGCGATGGACGTCGACAGCCGCGGCCGCATCCTCGTCGGGGACGGCGGTGCAGTCGTGGTCCTCTCACCCGAAGGGCGGGTTGAAAAGCGCATTGGACGCCCGGGAAGCGGACCCGGAGAGTTCCGGTACGTGGCCACGATCGCCATCCTCGCCCGCGACAGTGTGTTCGTCTATGACCCTGGCTTGCGGCGCATAACCGTGTATGCGCCTGGCGCCGACAAGCCTGCGTACAGCACCCAATTGTCGAGTGGCCAGACGACGCTTCCGTACTGGGCCCGACCTGCAGGCAAGCGGGGGCAGATCGTTGCGGTATTCAACACGGCCCGGGGCGACGTTCCCGAGCGCCAGAACGGCACCGTGCCGGCCGAGGTGCTGCGGCTGCTGAACCCGGACGGCTCCCTCGCCCGCGACTCGCTGGTGCTGATGCCCGAGGTTCAGATGCTGGACATCAACAACACCGAGGGTCGGGGCGCCTTTCACTACCCGTTTGCGCGGAGCAGCGCGTTCGCCCTGTCGCGCGGGGGCGTCATCTACCACGCGTGGACCGACTCGCTCCACTTCACGGCCTACGCACTGGATGGGCGCCGCCTGCGCGAGTTCCGCGTGCCCCACGCCCCCCGGCCCGTGTCCAGCGCGGAGATCGACAGCGTCGTGCAGAGGCTGGCGAAGCCGCCCTTCTCCGAAGCGACGATCCGGCGCGCGCTTCGAGAGGCCGACACGCGCACCTGGCCGGCCTTCCGCGGGTTTTTCGTCGACGACCAGGAACGCCTGTGGGTGGCGCTTACGCCCGCCAGCAACGACGCCGACCTGGAATGGTTGGTCCTCGGACCTTCCGGACAGCGCCTGGGGTCGCTTCGCCTGCCCCAGAGCGTCACGCTGGGCGCCGTGCGGGGAGACCGCGCGTACGCCGTGGCCCGCGACGAGAACGACGTGGAATCCATCGTGGTCTACCAACTCACCTCCACTCCTGGCGCCACAGTGGCAAAGGCGGGGAAATGACGAGAAACCAGCTCACCTCCACCCTGGTGACCGGGGTGCTGGTCACCTGCGCGGTGCTGATCACGGCGGCCGTCGTGAAACGCGAGTTCCTCCCCTCCGCCGCCGCGGCACCCGGACCCGACCTGCGGCCCCGGAAGCTGGAGAACGCGGCCGCCCTGGCGAAGACGGGCCAGGTGATGGGCCGCCCCGAAGCGCCGGTGAAGATCGTGGAGTTCTCCGACTTCCAATGCCCGTTCTGCGCCCGCGCGCAGGAGGTCATCGAAAACGTCAGGCGCCGGCACCCGGACCGGGTCGCCGTCGTGTTCCGGCACTTTCCGCTGGACGCCATCCACCCGCACGCCCGCACCGCCGCGATGGCGTCGGAATGCGCGGCCGAGCAGGGACGCTTCCACGCGTACCACGATGCGCTCTTCGCGCGGCAGGACTCCATCGGCACCCGCGCGTGGGAGGCGTTCGCCGCCGACGCGGGGCTGCGCGACCTGCCCGCCTTCCGCCAGTGCGTGGACTCCCGCAGGCACGCGGCGGCGGTGGAGCGCGACGCGCGGGTGGCGGCCGAACTCGGGCTGGAGGTTACCCCGTCCCTCATCGTGAACGGGGAGCTGCGCCCCGGCCTGCCCACGGAGGAAGACCTTGAGCGCTGGGTGCTCGCCGGCGGGCGCTGACGAGGCGCGGGCGGACGACGGGGCACAGCTCACCCGCCGCGCGTTCCTCCACCAGGCCGCAGCCCTGGCCGCGGGTGCCTGGGCGGGGGGGTGCAGGGACGGGGCGGCCCCCGCGGAGGCGCCCGGTTCGGTGGAAATCCTGGTGGTGGGCGCGGGGGTGGCCGGGTTGGCCGCGGCGCGGGAGCTGGAGCGGAGCGGGCACGAGGTGCTGGTCCTGGAGGCGCGCGAGCGGCCCGGCGGGCGCGTGCTGACGCTGCGGGAGCCCTTCGACGACGGGCTGTACGCCGAGGCGGGTGCGGTCTTCGTGCCCGCGCACCACCACCACGCGATCACCTTCGCCCGCGAGCACGGCGTGCCGCTCGTTCCCGCGTTCGACCGGCGCCGCGCGGCCAACCAGTGGTTCCACGTGGCGGGCCGGCTCGTCCGCGCCGACGTGGAGGGACGCGTTCCATGGCCGCTGGCGCTTCCACCCGCCGAGCAGGGCATGTCGCCTGGTGCCCTGCAGGAGCGGTATCTCGGGCCGGTGATCCAGCGCCTGGGCGACCCGGCGCATCCCTCGTGGCCGGGGGAAACGGCGCTGGCGTACGATGCGTCGAGCGTCGCCGGCCTGCTGCGCCGCCAGGGGGCCTCGGAGCACGCGATCGCGATCGCGCGGCTCGGCTACCTGGACGAGTGGGGCGACGGCATCGACCATTTATCCGCGCTGGGAATGCTGCGCGACCTCGCGATCAACGCGCGGGGCCACGACGCGTTCTCCGTCCAGGGCGGAACCGACCGGCTCCCCCGCGCCATGGCGGCCAAGCTGACGGGACGGATCCGCTACGGTGCCGCGGTCACCGTTATCCACCGGCGCCGCAGGGGCGTGGAAGTGGAGTACGTCGAAGAGAGTACACTGCGGACGGTGAGGGCACGGCGGCTGGTGTGCGCGATCCCCTTCCCCGCGTTGCGCACCGTCCGGGCATCTCCCGCGTGGACGGCGGGCAAGCAGGCCGCCATCGACGGACTGCCGGCGACCTCCGTGACGCGCGTGTACCTGCAGGTCAGCCGCCGGTTCTGGGACGAGGACGCCCCCGCCAGCACGCCGACGGACCTGCCCATCATGCTGGCTGCCGAGGCCAGCCGGGGCCAGCCGGGCGGGCGCGCCATCCTGGAAGCGTTCATCACCGGAGCGCGGGCGCGGGAGGTGGAACGAATGGCGCCAGCAGATCGCGTCTCGTTCGTGGCAGGGCACATGGAGCGCATCTACCCCGGCCTTGCGCGGCACCTGGAGCGCGGCGCCTCGTACGCCTGGGACGCCGACCCGTGGTCCCGGGGCGACTACGCCTGGTTCCGCCCGGGGCAGGTGCGACGCTTCCTTCCGCACCTGGCCACGCCCGAGGGCCGCGTGCACTTCGCGGGCGACCACACCTCCACCTCGCCGGGGTGGATGAACGGCGCGCTGGAGTCCGGGCTCCGCGCCGCGGCGGAGGTGGCGGATGGATCGCGCTGACGGGGAACCGGCGCCGGGGCAACCGTCGAACGAGGGTGGGCATCTACTCCAGGGAAGCGTTACCGCGAGCAGTTCGCGCCACGGCGCGTTTTGTGACCGATTGTGCTAGCGCACTACCACGTATAAATTTAGGGAGTCGGCCCCCTGGACTGGCGTCCAGGCCCGGTGCCCCGCCTTTCTCCCGCCGAGTTGCATGATGCCAGCAAGACGCACCGCTGCCGCCGTCGTGGCTGCCCTCGTCGTCGCCCTGCTCGGGGGCGCCATCTACGACCGCACCCGCGACGCCCAGGCCGCGCCCGGCGCCCCGGAAAAGGGGTCCAAGCCGCTGGTGCAGACCTCCGCGTCCACCTCGTTCGACAGCGACGTCGCCATTCCCGTGCAGGGAACGGCGGCCACGCGCGGCGAGCTGGTGATGGCGGTCAGCGCGGCGGGGCAGGCAGAGGCGTGGCAGAAGGCGGTGCTGGTGGCGCAGGTGAACGGACGCATCGCCACGCTGGGCGTGCGCGAGGGCGACGGCGTGCGCTCCGGCCAGGGCGTGGTGGGGCTGGACGGCGCCGAGTACGCGCTGGCGGTGGAAGAGGCCGAGGCGGCGCTGCGCGAGGCGCAGAGCAAGTACCGCGAGGCCACGCTGTTCGACGAGCAGATCACCGACGCCTCCGTCCGGGCCGACCGACAGGCCGCGGCGCGCGCGCGCAGCGGGCTCGACGCCGCCGACGTGCGCCTGCGGCGCGCCCGGCTGGACCTGGCGCGCACCCGGCTGGGCGCTCCCTTCGCCGGCCGCGTCGCCTCGCTGAAGGTGGTTCCCGGCCAGTGGGTGCGGCAGGGCGACGAGCTGATGACCGTCGTGTCGCTGGACCCCATCCGGGTAGAGGTGCAGGTGCTGGAAAGCGAGATCGCGCACCTGACGGCCGGCCGCACCGCCACCGTCAGCTTCGCCGCGTTTCCCGACGAGCGCTTCACCGGCCGCGTGCAGACCATCAACCCCATCGTGGAGAGCGGCACCCGCACCGCGCGCGTCACCGTGCTGGTGCCCAACCCGGGCGGCCGCATCCTTCCCGGGATGTACGCGCGCGTGTCGCTGGAGGCGCGGCGCTACGCCGACCGCGTGATGGTGCCCCGCAGCGCCATCCTGGAGCGCGACCGCCGCACCATGCTCTTCGTGTACGAGGGCTCGGGGAGCGAGGGCCTGGCCAAGTGGCGCTACGTGACCACGGGGCTGCAGAACGACGGCTTCGTGGAGATCGTCCCCAACCCCGACACCGACAGCGTGGCGCCCGGCGAAACGGTGCTCACCGAGGGCCACTACACGCTCATCCACGACGCGCGCGTGCGCCTTGTGGACGACGCCAAGGCCGAGGGCGGACGCCCGTAGCGGCTCGACGGCGATCGAACTCCCCCCTCTTCGCACGGCAGTCCCGTGCGGGAAGGGCCGGGGCGAGGGGCCGCTTCGGCGCGCTCGTTCCACACTCTTTCGATGGACCACCCGATGAAGGTTTTTTCGCTTTTCGCGGCGCTGCTCGCGGCCGCCGCACCCGTGGCGGCGCAGACGGCGCAGGACAGCATGCCGCTGTCGCTGGCCCAGGCGCAGCGCATCGCCACCGAGAACAATCCCCAGTACCGCCGTGCGCAGACCGAGCTGGGCACGGCCGAAGCGGACCTGCGCCGCACGCGGGGAGCCTTCCTTCCCACCGTTTCGCTGGACTTCGGCGCCAGCGGCGGGTTCAGCCGGCGGTTCACGGGCCAGGACCAGTTCGGCGAAACCGTGGTGCGTGACACGGTGCTGGAAAGCAACTACAGCCGCGCCAGCCAGGGACTCGCCATCCGCTCCATCACCCTCTTCGACGGGGGCAAGCGGCAGCGCGAGCGCCGGGCGGCCCAGTCGGGGTACCAGGCCACCGAGGCCCGCATCGGCGCCGAGGAGGTGCGCGTGCGCGGCGAGGTGGAGCGGCGCTACTGGGAAGCGGTGCGTACCAGCCAGGCCATCGCCCTGGAAGAGGCGCTCCTCAGGTCGGCGCGCGAACGGCTGGAATCCACCCGCGCCCTGCAGCGCGTGGGCGTGCGCGGCCCCATCGACGTGCTGGGCGCCGAGGTGACGGTCGCCGAGCAGGAGCAGGCGCTGGAAAAGGCGCGCGGCGACGCGCGTCGAGCGCAGCTGGACCTGCGCCAGTCGATGGGCGTGCTCGACGGCCCGCCGCTGGCGCTCACCGATGCCCCCGCCGCGCCCTTCGACCCCGCGGCGCTGGACATTTCGGCGCTCGTGGCGCGCGCCATCTCGAACCACCCGCGCGTGGCGCGGGTGCAGTCGGCCGAGCAGCAGGCCGAGCACCGCCTGAGCGCCGCGCACACCAGCCGCTGGCCGCGCCTGAGCATGGGCGCCAACCTGGGCCGCAGCCAGAACAACAGCGACTATTCGGGATTCGTGCAGGTGAACCCGCTGGACCAGGCCGTCGGGCTCAACTTCGACCTCAGCATCCCGCTCTTTTCGCAGTACCAGACCGTGTACCAGATCCAGGCTGCCCGCGCCACGCGCGACGCGGCGCGCGAGGATTCGCGCGCCGAGCGGCTGACGGTGGAGCGCGACGTGCGCGTGGCCGTGGTGGAGCTGCAGAACGCGCACACCGCCGCGGCACAGACCGCGAGGGCGGTGGAGTTGAACCGCCGCCGCCTGGAGCTGGCACAGCAGCAGTACCGCGTGGGCGCGCTGACGCTGATGGAGCTGACCGACGCGGTGGAGCGCGCGGCCCGCGCCGAGCGCGACGCGCTGCGCACCCGCTTCGAGTTCGCCGCCGCGCTCGCCACGCTCGACGAGCGCGTGGGCGGCGGCGTGGCGCCCTGACCGGCCGCACCCCCTTCGATCCACCACGGCACCCCGCCCCATGTCGCTGCCGAGCATCGCCATCCGCCGCCCGGTGGCCGTCGCCATGTTCTTCCTGGGCGTGGTGTTCCTCGGGCTGCTGTCGTTCTTCCGCCTGCCCATCGACCTGCTTCCCGACGTGGCGTACCCGCGCCTCGTCGTGTACACCACCGACCCGGGCGCCGCCCCGGCCGAGGTGGAGCGCTTCATCACCGAGCCGGTGGAGCAGGCCGTCAGCACCGTGCCGGGCGTGCAGGGGGTGGAAAGCGTCACCCGCGAGGGCGCCTCGCTGGTCACCGCCCGCTTCGCGTGGGGCACCGACATGGACTTCGCCGCGCTGAACGTGCGCGAGCGGCTCGACAACATCCGCGACCAGCTTCCCGAGCTGGCTGCCCGCCCCGTGGTGCTGCGCACCGACCCCCGCAGCGAGCCCGTCCTGGCGCTTTCCATCGCCGGCGGGCGCGACCTTCCCGGCCTCAAGGAGCTCTCGGAGACCGTCTTCAAGCGGCGGCTGGAGCAGATCGACGGCGTGGCCCTGGCCCAGGTGACGGGCGGGGTGGAGCGCGAAATCCACGTGGACGTCGATCCCCGCAAGCTGGAAAGCTTCGGGCTCACCGTGCAGGACGTGGCCACGGCGCTCAAGAACGCCAACGCCGCGGCGCCGGGCGGCACCATCCGCCGCGGCCGCTACCGGTACGCGCTGCGCACCCTGGGCGAGCTGCAGGGGGTAGACGAGATCGCCGCCGTGCCGCTGCGGCGCGAGGGCGCGGGGCTGGATTCCACCGGCGCGCGGGTGCTGCTGCGCGACGTGGCGACGGTGGACGACGGCTTCCGCGAGCGCGAGTCGCTGGCCCGCTACAACGGCCAGGAATCCGTGGGGCTGATGGTGTTCAAGAACGCCGACGCCAACACCGTCCGCGTGGCCCGCCAGGTGGACGAGACCCTCGCACAGCTTCGCCGCGAGTACCCCGACATCAAGCTCGAAGTGGCCGTCAGCCAGGCCGGGTTCATCTCCGACGCGCTCTCCAACGTCGTCCAGGAGGTGATCCTGGGCGGCATCATGGCCTTCCTGGTCCTCTTCCTCTTCCTGCGCGAGGCGCGCTACCCCGTCGCCATCGCCCTGGCCATCCCCATCTCGCTGATCGCCACCTTCGCCATGCTGCACGCCACCGGCGTGTCGCTGAACATCCTGTCGCTGGGCGGCATGGCGCTGGGCGTGGGCATGCTGATGGACAACTCCATCGTGGTGCTGGAAAACATCTTCCGGCACCGCGAGCTGGGGCTGCGGGCCCGCCTGGCCGCCGCCGCGGGGGCGGAAGAGGTGCAGCGCGCCATCACCGCCTCGACCATCACCACCATCGCCGTCTTCGGCCCCATCGTGTACGTCGAGGGCGTGGCGGGCGAGCTGCTGGGGGCGCTGGCCATGGCGGTCGCCTTCTCGCTCCTCGCCTCCATCGTCGTCGCCGTCACCCTCCTCCCCGCCCTGGCCGCGCGGTGGGAGGGGGATACCGGGCGCACGGCGGGAAGCGGACCCGTGGGGCGGTTCTTCGCGCCCCTGCTGGACGGCTTCGACCGCGGGTTCGCGCGCTTCGCCGCGCTGTACGAGCGCACCCTGCAGGCGGGAATGCGGCGGCGCGGGCGGACGATGGCCGTGGCCTTCGGGCTGCTGGCGGTGGGCGTCGCCGTCGGGCTGATGCTGGACCGCTCGGTGCTCCCGGAGGTGGACCAGGGCGCCTTCCGCCTGCGCATGGAGCTGCCCCAGGGCACGCCGCTGGACCGCACGGCCGACGAGAGCGCCCGCCTGGAGCGCACGCTGCGCGCGGACCCCGCCGTGGCCGCCGTCTTCACCCGCGTGGGGCGGCAGCTGGCGGTCGCGGGGATGGACGACCGCGAGAGCGGGCTGAACACCGCCGTCCTCGACGTGCGCCTGAAGGGCGGCCAGGCCACGGCCGCCGCGCTGGAGCGGCTGCGCCCGGGGCTGGCGAAGTTTCCCCCCGGCAGCGTGACGGCGGAGTTCGGGCAGGCCACGGCGCTGGGCAAGCTGATGGGGGGCGGCGAGGCCGACCTGGCGGTGCGCGTTCGCGGCGAGAACCTGGATTCGGCGATGGCCTACGCCGCCCGGGTGCAGCGCCGCCTGGCGGCCGAGCCCACCCTGGCCAACGTGCGCGTGGGATCGGACATGGGGCAGCCCGAGATGCGCGTGGAGATCGACCGCGAGCGCGCCGCCGCCTTCGGCGTGGACCCGCGCAAGATCGCCGAAACAGTGGAAGGCTACATGAAGGGGGCGACGGCGACGGACCTGGTGGAGTTCGACCGCAAGGTGCCCATCGTCGTGCGCCTTCCCGACGCCGAGCGCCGCTCCGCCGCCACGCTCGAGGAGCTTCGGGTGGACGGCGTGCCCCTGCGCGAGGTGGTGCGCGTGTACGACGCCGCGGGGCCCAGCGAGATCCGCCGGCTGGAGCAGGGACGCATGGTGGTGGTGCACGCCGACGTGGCCACGGGCGGGGTAGACCAGGCGGTGGAGCGGGTGCGCACGGCGCTGGCCGCCGCGCCCGCTCCGCACGGCCTGCGGGTGGAGATCGGCGGCGAGAACGAGGAGATGCGCCGCGGCTTCCGCGGGCTGGCCTTCGCCTTCCTGCTAGCGATCATCCTCGTCTACATGCTGCTGGCCGCCGAGTTCGAGTCGCTGCTCCTTCCCTTCATCGTCCTCCTGGCCGTCCCCCTGGCCGCCGTCGGGTCCACCCTGGCGCTGTGGATCACCGGCGCGGGGATCAACACCATGAGCCTGATCGGCATGGTGATCCTGGTGGGGATCGTGGACAACGACGCGGTGGTCAAGGTGGATTTCATCAACCAGATGCGCCGCCAGGGGATGAGCCGCCGCGACGCCATCTTCGCCGCCGGGCACGCGCGGATGCGGCCCATCGTGATGAACACCATCACCGCCATGCTGGGGCTGCTGCCGATGGCGCTCGCCCTGGGCCCCGGCGCGGAGCTGCAGGCGCCGCTGGCCATCGCCGTCTTCGGCGGGCTGCTCTCGGCCACGGCGCTGACGCTGGTGGTGATCCCCGTCGCGTACGACCTGCTCGACGAGCTGAGCGAACGCATCGCCGCGGCCTTCGGCCGAAAGCCGGCCGAGCCGGCGATCCACTTCCCCGCCGGCGTGCCGGCGGGCGATTGAGGCGGACGGCCGCCCGATGATCCGCTTCTCCATCCGCCGCCCGGTCGCCGTGGCCATGGCGTATGCGGCGCTCGCCCTGCTGGGCGTGGCGTCGTGGCTGAACGTGCCCCTGGAGCTGCTCCCCGACACGCAGCTGCCCCGGCTTCGCGTCACCGTCAGCTGGCCCGGCGCCTCGCCCGAGGTCACCGAGGCGTTCCTCACCTCGCCGGTGGAAGCCGCCGTGCAGCAGGTGCGCGGGGTGGAAACGGTCACCAGCACCTCCGAGGAGGGGCGCGGCGAGATCGAGGTGGAGTTCGCGCGCACCGCCGACATGAACTTCGCGCGGATGGACCTGGGCGAGCGGCTGGCAGCCCTCGACGAAAGCCTTCCCGAGGGCGCCGGCCGGCCGGTGGTGGAGCCGTACGTCCCCGAAGAGTTCCAGGAGCAGAACCGCCCGTTCCTGCGCTACACCATGACCGGGCCGCTCACCGCCGAGGCGCTGCGCACGGTGCTGGACGAAACGGTGGCCCCCGAGCTGCGCCAGGTGGAGGGCGTGGCCGACGTGCAGGGGTTCGGCGGTCGCGAGCGGGTGCTGGAGATCGCGCTCGACGAGCGGCGCATCCTGGCGCTGGGGCTGACCCCCGAGCAGGTGCGGCAGCGCGTGGCCGGCGCCGAGGACGTGCGCGAGGCCGGCGCGGTGGAGCGCGCGGGAATGCGGTACACGCTCGCCATCCGCGAGTACGCCGGCTCCGCCGAGCGCCTGCGCCGCCTGGCCCTGCTGACGGACCAGGGGCGCGTCGTGCGGCTGCGGGACGTGGCCGTCATCCGCGACACCTACGAGGAGCCGCGCAGCCTGTACCGCATCGACGGGCAGCCGGCCGTCTCGTTCCAGGTGGTCAAGCAGATCGGCAGCAACGTGGTGAAGGTGGCCGACGCGGTGAAGGCCCAGGCGGCGCTGGTCGAGCGCCGGCTACCCGGCGGCGCCCGGCTGATCCTGGACGACGACGAGAGCGAGGCCGTCCGCACGCAGCTGACGGACCTGCGCGGCCGCGCCGTCTCGTCGGCGCTGATCGTGTTCGTGGTGCTCTTCCTCTTCCTGCGCTCGTTCCGCTCGGCCGCCATCGTCTTCGCCAGCATCGCCTTCTCGGCCCTGATCACCCTCAACCTGCTGTACTTCGGCGGGCTGACGCTGAACGTGCTGACGCTGATGGGGCTGGCGATGGGCTTCGGGCTGATCATCGACAACGCCGTCGTGGTGCTGGAGAACGTGTACCGCCACGCGCGCACCGCCCCCGACGCCCGCGCCGCCGCCGAGCGCGGGGCCGGCGAGATGGTGCTTCCCGTGCTGGCGGCCACGCTGACCACCATCATCGTCTTCATCCCCTTCCTCTACCTGCAGGGCGAGGTGCGGCTCTTCTACGTGCCGCTGGCCATCGTGGTGGGCTTCGCCAACCTGGCCTCGCTCTTCGTCACCTTCACCTTCACCCCGGCGCTGGCGGGGCGGCTGCTGGAGTCGCGCGTCCGCACCATCCGCGAGCGCGAGGTCTCCACCCGGCGGCCGCTGTACGAGCGGCTGTACGCGGCCGCGGTGTCGGCCACGCTGCGCCGCCCCTGGCTGGCCGTCGTCGCCTCGCTGCTGATGCTGGGTGGCAGCTTCCACCTTTTCGACAAGTACGTCACCCGCGGGACGGTGTGGCAGCCCTGGTGGGACCAGGAATCCTACATCAGCATCAACTTCGGCCTCCCGCGGGGCGAGGAGCTGGAGCGCACCGACGAGCTGGTGAAGTACTTCGAGCAGCGGCTGAAGGCCATGCCCGAGGTGTCGCGCTTCACCACCTACGTCTACCCGCAGGCCGCGCAGATGCGGGTGGACTTTCCCGACTCGCTGCAGGACACGTCCATCCCCGTTTCCATCAAGGAGCAGCTGGAGGCGTACAGCCACCAGTACGGCGGGGCCGAGGTGCGGGTGTACGGCTACGGCCCCTCCTTCTACGGCGGGGGCGGGTCGCCGCCCAACTACAGCATCAAGGTGCTGGGATACAACTACGAGCAGGTGCGGCGCATCGCCGACGACCTGGGCACCCGGCTCCAGCGCTTCACCCGCATCCAGGACGTCGACACCAACTCGTCGGGGGCGTGGTACCAGCACGACAAGGCCACCGAGGTGGTGCTGCGGGTGAACCGGCAGGCGCTGGCGGCGCACGGCGTCACCTCCACCGAGGTGGTGCAGCGGGTGAGCGCGGCGGTGGGACGCAACGGGCAGCGCGGCTTCCTGCGGCTGGGCGACGAGGAGATGGCGTTCAGCGTGGCGCTCGACGGGCACCAGCGCATGGACGTGCAGCAGCTGCGCGACCTGCTGATCCCCGCCCCCGGCGGCGGCGCCGTGCGGGTGCGCGACGTGGCGCGGGTGGACGAGCGCGAGGTGCTCAGCCGCATCATCCGCGAAGACCAGCAGTACCAGCGCACGGTGAGCTACGAGTTCCGCGGGCCCGCCAAGCTGGGCGACAAGGTGCACGAGGCGGTCATCAAGGCCACCCGCCTCCCCGCCGGCTACACGCTGGTGGGGCGCGAAGAGTGGAAGTGGTCCGACGACGAGCGCACGCAGATCTACGGGGTGCTGGGCATTTCGCTGGTGCTGGTGTTCATGGTCACCGCCGCGCTCTTCGAGTCGCTGCGCCAGCCCCTGTGCGTGCTGCTGACGGTGCCCATGGCGCTGATCGGCGTGTTCATGGTCTTCTTCTTTTCCGGCGCCAGCTTCACCCGCGAGGCCTTCATCGGGGTGATCATGATGGGGGGCGTGGTCACCAACAACGCCACGCTGCTGGTGGACCACCTCAACCAGGTGCGGGCCACGGCTGGGCTGCCCCTTCACGACGCCATCCTGCGCGGCACCATGGAGCGGGTGAGGCCCATCCTGATGACCAGCGCGGTGACCATCCTGGGGCTGCTGCCGCTCGTGCTGTTCAGCGAGGCCGCCGACGCCAACATCTGGAACGCGCTGGGATACTCGCTGCTGGGCGGGCTGGCCAGCTCCACCGTCCTGGTGCTCACCGTCACCCCGGCGCTCTACCTGCTCTTCGAGCGCGGCCCCGAGCGCCGGCGCCTCCGCGCCCTCGAATCCACGGCGCCCGCGCCGCCCGTGGACGCGCCGGCACCCGAGCCCGTGCCCGCCTGAGCGCGCCACCTTTCCCCGCCGCACCCCCGACCCGACCCATGGAATCGAAGATCCGCCGCTCCATTGCCCTCGCGGCCTGCCTCCTTCTCGCCGCCTGCGGGAGAGAGTCCGCGAGCACGGGATTCGTCGTCGACACCCTCCCCGGGGGACGCGTCGTCGCCAGCAACACCGGAACGGGTGCGTGGAAGCAGGGCGAGGGATGGACGCTCGTCGAGGAGCTTCGCATCGGCACGGCCGACGGCGCGGGGCCGGACATGTTCAGCGGAATCCAGGCGCTGCAGGCCGACCCGCTGGGCCGCGTCTGGGTGGCCGACCAGAGCACGCGCGAGCTCCGGGTTTTCGGAACCGACGGGCGGCACGTGCGCACCGTCGGCCGCAAGGGTGGGGGTCCGGGCGAGTTCGAGGGCGTGATGGGGATGTCGTGGGCGGCCGACGGCACCCTGTGGGTGGCGGACGCCAACAACAACCGGTACACCGTCCTCGACACCGCGGGCCGGATGGTCGCTGCGCACCGCCGCGAATCAGGGATGATGGCGATCCCGTGGCCCGGAGGCTTCGACAGGCGGGGGCGGCTGCACGACATCGTCCCGGGAGCGAACTTCCGCCCGATGGTGGTGCGCTACGGGCCAGACCTGAAGCAGGCCGACACGGTTCCCATCCCGGAGCACAAGCAGGCCAGCTTCGAGATCGTTCGCGACGGCCGGACCCGGATGAGCGTGACGGTGCCCTTCGCGCCGAGCCGCGAGTGGGGGGTTTCACGCGGAGGCGTGTGGATCGGCAGCGGCGACGCCTTCCGTGTTCACCGGCTGGGGGAGCGCGGCGACACGGTGTTCACGATCGAGCGGCAGTACGAGCCGGTGCCCGTTACGGCGGCGGAGCGGGATACCGCCCTGGCGCGGCTGAAGTGGTTCACGGACCAGGGCGGCAAGCTGGACGCCTCGCGGGTCCCGGCACACAAGCCGGCGTTCGAGGGATTCTTCGAAGACGACCAGGGCTACCTGTGGGTGCACCCGTACGCGCGCGAGGGCCAGGAGGGCGGATACGACGTGTTCGACCCGTCCGGCCGGTACCTGGGACACGTGGAGATGCCTGCGGCCACCGGCTTCGTGCAGCCCGTGGTGCGTGGCAACCTGCTGTATGCGGTGGTGCTGGATGACGACGGCATCGCGTACGTGGCGCGGTACCGCATCCAGGGGCGCTGATCCTGTTTTCACGGGGAGGAGGGGACGGAGAACAGGCTCTCGATCCCTCCTTTTCCGTTCCCCCACCTTCCGTCCGTGCCCTGCGTGGGAGGCCGATCGTCCGCGGCTGCATCTGACGGCACCGTGGTTGCTGCGTTACATTCCTGACAGGCAGCAACCTTTCGGTCCGAACGACAGGCAGCGCAGTGGACAAGGTCTTTCGCAAGCTCTTCAAGCAGCACTTCGGCGCCCCGCCGGTCAGCATCCTCGAGATCGCGGGCGACGGCTCGGCGCGCAAGATGGTGCGGCTGGTGGGCGAGAACATGGAAACGGCCGTGGGCGTCGTGGGCCCCGACCCCGACGAGAACCGCGCGTTCCTTTCGTTCTCGCGGGCCTTCCACGGCATCGGCCTCCCCGTCCCCGAGGTCTACGCGGTGGACGAAAAGGCCGGGATGTACGTGGAGGAGGACCTGGGCGAGACCACCCTGTTCGACGCCGTCTCGCAGGCCCGCCAGGCGGATCCCCAGGCCGACTTTCCCGCGGAGATGCTGCCGGTGTACCGGCGCATCCTGGAGGTGCTTCCCCGCTTCCAGGTGGAGGGCGGCAGGGTGGTGGACTACTCCGTTGCCTACCCCCGCGCGGCGTTCGACCGGCAGTCCATCCTGTGGGACCTGAACTACTTCAAGTACCACTTCCTCAAGCTGGCGCACATCCCCTTCAACGAGGCGCGGCTGGAGAAGGACTTCCGCCGCTTCGCCACGTTCCTGCTGGGCGCCGACACCCGCCACTTCCTGTACCGCGACTTCCAGTCGCGCAACGTGATGGTGCGCGAGGGGGAGCCCTGGTTCATCGACTACCAGGGCGGACGCCGCGGCGCCCTGCAGTACGACGTGGCCTCGCTGCTGTGGGACCCCAAGGTGGGGCTCACCGAGGCGCTGCGCGAGGAACTGCTCGAAGAGTACCTGGAGCACCTGGACGGGTATCTGCCGCGCGTGGACCGCAACCGCTTCCGCCAGCACCTGCGCGGCTACGTGCTCGTTCGCATCATGCAGGCGATGGGCGCCTACGGCTACCGCGGCTTCTTCGAGCGAAAGCCCCGCTTCCTGCAAAGCGTCCCGGGCGCTATCCGCAACGTCGAGCGGCTGCTGGAAACGGGCTTCGTTCCGGTGGACCTTCCCGAGCTGCGCCAGGTGCTGGAGCGCATCTGCGGAAACACCGTGCTGCGGAAGAAGGCGCCCACCCCCATGCCGGGGCTCACCGTGTACACCGGCAGCTTCAGCTACAAGGGCGGCTACCCCGACGACGCGGGCGGCCACGGCGGCGGCTTCGTCTTCGACTGCCGCGCCATCCACAACCCGGGGCGCTACGCCGAGTACGCCAGCCTCTGCGGCTGCGACGAGCCGGTGGAGAACTTCCTGGAAAGCCTTCCCGAGGTCGAAGACTTCTGGGGCAGCGTCCGCGGCCTGGTGGAGCACCACGTGGGCGCCTGGCTCACGCGCGGGTTCGGCTCGCTCTCGGTGTACTTCGGCTGCACCGGGGGGCAGCACCGGTCCGTGTACTTCGCCGAGCGGCTGGGTGCGTACCTGCGCGCCAATTACCCGTCGGTGAACGTGGTGGTCACGCACCGCGAGCAGCCGCGCTGGGAGCCCGCGCGCGCCGAAGCGCTGGCGCTCTCGGCCAGCGCCGGGGTGGAGGCCGGCGCCGCCGAAGTGGCCGCCTGATGGACGCCATGATCCTGGCGGCCGGGCTGGGCACCCGCCTGCGCCCGCTGACCGACCACACCCCCAAGGCGCTGATCGACGTGGCCGGCGTGCCCATGATCGAGCGCGTCGCCCGCAGGCTCATCGATGCCGGCGCGGACCGGCTGATCGTCAACACGGCGCACCTGGCGCAGAAGATCGAGGACTACGTGCGCCAGCGCGGCGGCTTCGGCGTGGAGGCCGAGTTCTCGCGCGAAGACCCCGGCCCGCTGGAAACCGGGGGCGCGCTGCTCGCCGCGGAGGGGCTGTTCCGCAAGGACGCGCCGTTCTTCCTTCACAACGCCGACATCCTCACCGACCTGCCGCTGGACGGCATGTACGCCGCGCACGGAGCCGCCGATCCCCTGGCCACGGTCGCCGTCCTGGACCGCCCGAGCACCCGCAAGCTGCTCTTCGACGACGACGGCCTCCTGGGCCGGGTGGACGAAACGAAGGCGCTGGACCTGCGCGTGCGCGAGCCCGTCGGCGCGGTGCAGGCGCTGCCGTTCGCGGGCGTGCACGTGCTCGCTCCCCGCATCTTCGGGCTGCTGACGGAGCGCGGCGCCTTCAGCATCCTGGATCCCTACCTGCGCCTGGCCGGGGCTGGAGAGCGCATCCTTCCCTTCCGGGTAGACGGGCACGCCTGGCTCGACATCGGGCGGCCGGAGCAGCTGGAAGAAGCGCGGCGGCGGTACGCGTAAGCCGCGGATGGAACGCCTCTTGCCCCGTCCCCGACCCGCTTTTGGCGAAGGGAACGGGACCACGACGAGGGGATGCGGACGATGAACGGACGGCTGGCGGCGGTGCTGGCGCTTTCCCTGGCGGCCGCGTGCGGCGGCGGGGGTGAGCAGAAGGAAGTCGATTCGCCGGCGACGACGATGGACGAGAGCACCACCGATCCCGGCGAGGGGCAGGCGCCCGACGTCAGCCCCGTCGGCCGGCCGGAGCAGACGATGGCGGCCGGGCACCTGTCGGCCATCAACAACTCCGGCGTCACCGGGTCGG
The DNA here is from genome assembly GCF_036399935.1 of Longimicrobium sp. Classification (GTDB taxonomy): domain Bacteria; phylum Gemmatimonadota; class Gemmatimonadetes; order Longimicrobiales; family Longimicrobiaceae; genus Longimicrobium. The sequence continues at coordinate 54,244 of NZ_DASWMD010000005.1, read as the reverse complement.
TGAACTTCCGTGGCATCGGCCAGCAGACGGAGATCTCCCTGCAGGTGACCACGGCCCCCGCGGGAACGCAGCAGCTGAACGCGGCCGTGGTGCAGGGCACCTGCCAGCAGCCCGGAAGCGAAGTGGCGCCCGTCGGGCCGCTGACCGTGGGCGCCGGCAACGTCGCCGCCGTCACCGACACGCTGAACCTGCCGCCGGGCACGGTTCTGAACGGGCAGCATGCGCTGGTGGTCAAGGGCCAGAACTCCGGCCCCGCCACCCCGCCCCTGGCCTGCTCGCCGTTGCCGAAGTGGGAGCGCCTGCCCCCGACGGGCTGAGCGAGCACGGAACGGACGCAGGAGCGCCGCGCGGCCGTGGGCTCGCGCGGCGCTTTCGCTTGCTGGGGATGAGCTACGCCGCGAGCTCCAGCACGTCCAACCCCTCGTGCCGCGCCGCCGCGCACTGCACCCGGTCCGAGCTCACGAACGAGAAATCCACGCCGGCTCCCAGTCTGTCGCGCGTTTGGACGGCAGCGGCAACCTGGATGGCGTCCGCAGGTCGTAGTCTTCGCCGCTGCACGATCTCCGCAGCCGTCCGCATGAAGTCGGAGGCTCGAACGACCAACATCGGAGATTCCCTGACAAAGCTCTGGACCAGATCGGGAATCGTCTGGCGCAGCGCGGCCGCGCTGAGTCCCTTGCGAGCCGCGTGCGGCCCCCGCTGGATTTGATGAAGTGCAGACATCACCTCCGGCAGCGACAGGTCGCAGACAAATACGTCCGCGGACCGCTCGCTCCGCTGCGCACTTCGCACCAGATCATGCACGATGGCGGAGCCAGGCTCTACCGCGTGCAGCTTCACCACCGCTGAAGCATCGAAGAAGTAGCACCTCATATGTGGTTCGCTCGCCGCATCCGGATCAGCGCTTGGCTGGGCAGCTCTCCCTCCATCTCGATCATCTCCGGAAGCTTCCAATCAGGCCCGTCGTTCGGCAGCTTCGCGACGAAGCCTGCCTCGATCAATGGCCTGAGATGTTCGTGCTCGGGCAGGATTTCGGGCATGCAGTCACGGCACGGCTTCTTCATACGTACGCTCCGGTCGGGGTAATCTTCAGAAGGACGATCCTCGTTCCTGTGGGCATTACGCTGGAGTAAGCACCTCCAGTCCCTCCAACGCCGCCGCCCGGCACTGCTGCTTGTCATTGCTCACGAAGATGAAGGTGACACCCGGACCGACGGAGTTGCGGGCTGCCAGCGCCGCGGCAATGTGCACCGCGTCGGCACCCCGTACCTGCTGCCGTTCCACGATCTCCGCCGCGATCGACATGCAGCTGCTGCTCGGGATGGTCATCAAGGGCGATTCCACGCCGAAATCGTCGCGGACCCTGGGCAGCGTGTGGCGTAGCGCGGCCCGGCTGATGCCGCGCCGGGCCGCGTCGGTGCTGTGCGCGGCCTGCTGAACGGCGGAGACCGTCTCCGGCAGGGCAAGATCACAGAACCAGAGCTGGACCGTGGATGGAGCCCGCGTGGCGCTCCGCATCAGCTCGCGGATCAGCACCCATCCCGCTTCCAGCAGGTACAGGCGCGCGATCGCGGACGAGTCCAGGAAGTAGGCGTTCAGAAGCCCCTGCTCCGTCGCTGCTGGACGACGATCCTGCTCACCACGTCCGCCGGAATGGGCAGCGGCTCCGGCGGCTCCCAGTTCGGGTTGGGGGTGGGCAAGCGAAGCTCGATGCCCATTTCCTCCGCGCGGCGCTTCATCGCCAGCAGTTCAGGGGAATGCTGCAGGACGGGCTTGTCAGTGGTCGGTTCCGCGAGTGCTTCGCTTACTGGCTTGCTCATGCGCTCCTCCGTCAGGGGACGCACGAAAGATAAACCGGACGTGCTGAACGTCCAATACCGCGAGCCGCCACGGCTGGTACGAGTTTTTTAGGCCACAAAGAAGAACCCCCGGACGAGGCTCGTCCGGGGGCTCTCCTGCTGATTTTCGGCGCGTGCTCAGCCCTGCGGGAACGGGGGCGGCACCACCAGGCCGGCTCGGTTCACGCGCGGCGAGCGCAGGGGCACCCGCTCGTCTTCGGCGCGCTCGCGCTGCGTCCAGCGGAAGTACACGGCGGTGATGGCCAGCCACAGCGTCAGCCCCCCCGGCACCCACATGATCACCCCGCCCAGCCGCTGGTCCTCCAGCGCCGACAGCTCCGAAAACACCCGCGGCGCCTCGACGTACCAGGTGTACAGCTCGGTCTGCGAAAAGGTGATCAGCGCCGCGGAGATCATCATGGGGATCCCCACCAGGAACAGGTACATCATCTGCAGCACGGGGGCGATCCGCGGCAGCTCCGGGAGCGGGCTTCGCACCGGCCACCACATGATGGTGCCCGTCACCATGATCATCAGGTGCATGGTGATGTGCACGCCGTGGCTGCGCATCATCAGGTCGTACGGACCCGGAAAGTGCCAGGCCAGGAAGATGGCGTTGTTCAGCGCGAACGCCATCACCGGAAAGGTGAGCGCCCGGGCCGCGCGCGCCGCCCACGGCCGGCGGATCAGCGGCCGCAGCGCCCACGCCGGGGTGCCGTACAGCAGGAACGGCGGCATGATCAGGATCAGCAGCAGGTGCTGAACCATGTGGGCGCTGAACAGGAAGTAGTCGCTCAGCTCGTGAAGCGGCCCCTGCAGGGCCCCGAACATGATCGCCAGCCCCCCCATGAACGACGCCACCTGCCTCGCCGGCACGGGAGCGGAGCCGGGAAAGCGGTGGCGAAGGGGCCCCACCATCAGGAGATACGCGCCCGCGAGCAGCAGCCACCCCGCCATGAAGCTGGGGTACACCCGCCATTCGTTCCAGGCGAAGGTCTCGCCGTGCAGCAGCGCGAAACCCAGGACCGCGTTCGACATCAGACTACACCCTGCCCTTCTCGCAAATGCGGTGCGCTCAGTGCGCCGGCGGCGTGGTGGGCGCGCCGGGCTGCTGGCTGGGCGCCGTGCCCGAGCCGTGCACCCCCTCGTTGCTGCTGGCCGTGCCGTGGATGGCCGTGCTGGTGCCGTGAAGCGGCCCGAAGAGCAGGATCATCCCGCCGATCACCAGGACGGCCAGCAGCGCGGGAAACACGAACACCGCCGTGAACAGCTTGTTGTCGTACTTCAGGTGCATGTAGTACGCGACCACCGACACGAACTTCAGCGCCGACAGGAACAGGATGATGAAGACCGCCGTTCCCGCCGCGTACCAGTGCTGCGTTTCGCCGTAGTACCCGATCACCTCCAGCACCGTCAGCCCGATCAGGATGGCCCCGATGGTCAGGTAGAAGCGGTTGGTGGGGTGCGCGTGCTGGCTGTGCGCCATCTCGTTGGCTTCGCTCGACATTGGCCCGCTCAGGGAATCAGGTACACGAGGGGGAAGATCACGATCCAGATGACGTCGACGAAGTGCCAGTACAGGCCGCCGATCTCCACCAGGAGCGACTTCTCCGGCCCCAGCTTGCCGGTGTGCACCCGCCACGCCAGCGTCAGCAGGTAGATCACGCCCGCCGTCACGTGGGCCCCGTGGAACCCGGTCAGCAGGTAGAACGACGAGCCGAACAGGTTGCTCGAGATGGTCAGCCCCTCGTGGATGAAGTGGCTGTACTCGTACACCTGCCCCACCGCGAAGATGGCGCCGCCGATGGCCGTGGCGATCAGCCAGTTGCGGCTCCAGGTGCGGTCGCCGCGCTGCGTGGCCGAAAGCGCCAGCACCATCATCACCGAGCTCATCAGCAGGATGAAGGTGGTGAAGGTGATCAGCGGCATGTTGAACACGCCCTCCACGTGCTGCCCGTTCCACACCCGGTCGTGCGGAAAGGGCGGCTTCAGGCTCCTGCCCTTGTACGCCATGTACGTGGCGATCAGCGAGCCGAACAGCAGGCACTCCGAGCCGATGAAGCCCCAGAACGCCAGCTTGCGGCTGTCCAGCCCCGTGCTGGTGTCCAGGTGGCCCGGGTGGGCGGCGTGCGCCTCCAGCGCGTGCGAATGATCCATGGTCCTGTCGGTACCCGTGTGTGCGTCCAAGTAAGGCGAAGTGCGCCGCGGATCAGTGCTCGTGGCCCGGCTCGAAGGCGAACTTGAAGATCGACAGCGTGGTCAGGGCCACGCCCACCACCGTCAGCAGCCACAGCCAGTGGAGCGGCCCGTCCATCGAGCGGAAGATCAGCCCCATGAAGGTCAGCGAGATCCCCGAGGCCAGCACGATGGGCCAGAACGACGGCGGCGGCAGGTGAATGCCCAGGTCGTGCGCCGACATCTTGTTCTCGTCGTCCGGATACGTCATCTCGCCCATGTCGGCGCCCATCAGCCGCACCTGCTCGGTGTCTTCCTCCGCTCGGCCGTGCGGGATGCCGCCGTCCTTGGTGGGGTCGCCCTCCCACAGGGGCATGCGCGAGTGCACCACCGGGATCGTGCGGAAGTTGTACACCGGCGGGGGCGACGGGATGGACCACTCCAGCGTGGGCGCGCCCCACGGGTTGGGCCCCGCCACCTTCCCCCACTTCCACGAGAACACCAGGTTGATGGCGAAGATCAGCGTGCCCAGCGCGATGATGAACGAGCCCGCCGAGATCACCAGGTTCATCTCGTTGAACCCCATGTTGTCGGCGTAGGTGAAGATGCGCCGCGGCATGCCCAGCATCCCCAGGAAGTGCATCGGGAAGAACGTCAGGTTCATGCCGATCAGGGTCAGCCAGAAGTGCGCCTTCCCCGCGCGCTCGCTCAGCATGCGGCCGGTGATCTTGGGGTACCAGTAGTAGATGCCCGACCACAGCCCCAGCACCGTGCCGCCGAAGAACACGTAGTGCAGGTGCGCCACGATGAAGTACGTGTCGGTCTGCTGCAGGTCCGAGGGCGCCGCCGCGTGCATCACGCCCGAGATGCCGCCGATGGTGAACATGGCGATGAACGCGATGGAGAACAGCATGGCCGTGGTGTAGCGGATGGCGCCGCCCCACATGGTGCCCAGCCAGTTGAACACCTTGATCCCCGTGGGAATGCCGATGAGCATCGTCGACAGGGCGAAGAAGCTGTCGGCGATGGGGCCCATGCCCACCGCGAACATGTGGTGGCTCCACACGCCCCACCCCAGCCAGCCGATCAGGACGCCCGAGAACACCATCACGTTGTAGCCGAAGAGCGGCTTGCGGCTGAACGTGGGAAGCACCTCCGACACCATTCCCATGATGGGAAGGATCAGGATGTACACCTCGGGGTGGCCGAACATCCAGAACAGGTGCTGCCAGAGCAGCGGGTCGCCGCCCGCGGCCACGCTGTAGAACTGCGTGCCGAACACCCGGTCGAACATCAGCTCGGTGATGGCGATGGTGAACACCGCCATGGCCGTCACGATCAGGATGCTCGTGATCAGCGTCAGCCAGGTGAAGATGGGCATGCGCATCAGCCGCATTCCCGGCGCGCGCATGTTGATGATGGTGACGATGAAGTTCAGCGACGCGATGATCGACGACAGTCCCAGGATCTGCAGGCCCAGGACGTAGAAGTCCATGTTGATGCCGGGCGAGAACTGCTTGGTGGTGATGGGCGCGTACGCGAACCACCCCGAGTTCGGGCCCAGCTTCATCAGGATGCTGGCGTTGAAGAAGATCACGCCGAAGAAGTAGACCCAGTACGACAGCGCGTTCAATCGCGGGAACGCCACGTCGCGCGCCCCGATCTGCAGCGGGATGATGTAGTTGAAGAACGCGGCCGTCAGCGGCATCAGCGCCGCGAAGATCATCGTCAGCGCGTGCATGGTGAAGAGCTGGTTGTACAGCTCGGCGCTGACGAAGTCGTTGTTGGGCACGGCCAGCTGCACCCGGATCAGCAGCGCCTCGATGCCGCCCACCAGGAAGAAGAAGAAGGCCGTGACGCCGTACATGATGCCGATCCGCTTGTGGTCGACCGTGGTGATCCAGCTCCACAGTCCCGTCGGCTCGGCGTGCGCGGCCGCGTGCGCGTGCGGGGCGGCCAGCGTTGCAGATGATGCCATTCCTACTCCATCGGGTTCGGGGCGCCGCCGGGGGCCGGGCGCCTGATCACGGAACCGCCCCGTCAGGGGGGGGCGGGACGTCACCACGTATCGGGCTCTGGCGCTACTGCAGCGACTGCAGGTAGGCCACGATGTACTGGATCTGCTCTTCGGTCAGGTTGCCGCCCGCCGCCTTCCCCTGCGGCGGCATCAGCGAGCCGGGCTTCATGGCCGGCGCGTTGCTCACCCACTTCGCCAGGTTCTCGGCGTTGTTGTCGACGATGCCCGCGGCCAGCGTGCGGCGCCGCCCGAAGTGCGTCAGGTTGGGCCCCAGCCGCCCCACCATCGGCGTGCCCTCGATGACGTGGCAGCCCGCGCAGGCGCCCTGCGTGACCAGCTTCTTGCCCAGCGCCACGGCCGAGGTGCTGTCCGTGGGCTCCAGCGCCGGCCGGGCCTCGTTCTCCAGCCACTGCCGGAAGCCCTCGGGGGTGTGGGCGATCAGCCGCATCTTCATCAGCGCGTGGCTGTCGCCGCAGAACTCGGCGCACTGGCCCATGTACACGCCGGGCACCGTGGGCGTAAAGATCAGCCGGTTGACGCGGTTGGTGATCAGGTCGCGCTTGCCCGCCATCTGCGGCACCCAGAACGAGTGCAGCACGTTGTCCGACTCCAGCAGCAGCTGCACCGGCTGGTTGATGGGAACGTGGATCTCGTTGGCGGTGATGACGGTGTCGTTGCCCACCGGGTACTGGAACTCCCACCACCACTGCTTGCCGATCACCCGCACGTTCAGCGCGTTGGCGGGCGGCTCGGGCTGGGTGATGAAGATGGCGCGCACGGTGAAGACGGCGATCACCGCCACGATCAGCGCCGGGAGCAGCGTCCAGGCCACCTCGAGCTTGGTGTTGCCGTGGATCTGCTCGGGGTCGGGCATGCCGGGGCGGTACCGGAACTTCCACATGATGTAGCCCATCCCCGCGAACGTCAGCACGCCCACGACGATGCCCATCCACATGGTCAGGTTGAACAGAAACATCTGCTCCCTGGCCATCTCGGTTTCGGGCGCGAACGTGGTCTGCGGGTATCGGGTGATGTGGTCTTCGCCGCAGGCCGCCAGCAGGGCCAGGAGCGCGGCGGCCAGCAGCGGCCGCATCCCGCGCGCGGCCCGCCCCGGGGGGGTCGTGCGGGCGGCGGGAATGGAGACTGACTTCATCGGCTGTGGGTGTTCGGCGTTCTTGCTGGTTGCTCTGACTGGAAAACCCGGCGCGCGTGGGCGCGCGCGAGCCGTGCCCGAAACGGGGGGCTGCCCGGCTGGGCGCGCATAATAGGTGTGCCCGCCGGGATACGCCAGTGCTCTTTCTGGCGAGAATGTACGGCGGGTGGGGCGCCGTGTCTGTGGGGAGTTCTCCCACCTGCCGCGCCCCTCCGGACACGCGCATCCCGGGCCGCGCCGGTATCACCGCCGCGGGCTTCTCCGTATCTTCCGCTCCCCGGTTCCCGTTCCCCCTTTTCCCCGCGGTTCATGGCCCAGGCACGATCGCACGCGGGACAGCGGCGCCGGTCGCCAGCGGATGGTCCGCCGTCGCTGGCCGAGCGGTGGCGCGCCATGCGCAACGTTCCCCCGTTCCTGCGCATGGTGTGGCACACCCACCGCGGCTACGTGCTGGGCATCGCCGCCCTGCGGCTGGTGCGCGCGTTCGTGCCGCTGGCGTCGCTGTGGGTGGGCAAGCTGATCGTGGACCAGGTGGTGGCGGCCACCCGCGGCGGCGCGCCCGACTGGGACCGCATCGGCGGGCTGGTGGCGCTGGAGTTCGGCATCGTGGCCGTGGGCGAGGTGGCGGCGCGCACGGGGACGCTGCTGGAAAGCCTGCTGGGCGACCTGTTCAGCAACCGCATGAGCGTGCGCCTGATGGAGCACGCGGCCGAGCTGGACCTTCAGCACTTCGAGGACCCCGCCTTCTACGACCGGCTGGAGCGCGCCCGCCGGCAGACGGTGGGGCGCATCGCCCTGCTCAACCAGCTCTTCGGGCTGGCGCAGGACGCGCTCACCCTCGTCACCCTCACGGGGACGCTGCTCGCGTTCTCGCCCATCCTGTTCGGCCTTCTGGTCGTGGCGGTGCTCCCGTCGTTCCTGGGCGAAACCCACTTCGCCGCGCTGGGCTACTCGCTGCTCTACCAGTGGACGCCCGAGCGGCGGAAGCTGGACTACTACCGGATGGTGGCCGCGTCGAACACGACGGCCAAGGAGGTGAAGCTCTTCGGCCTGTCGCCATACCTGATCGAGCAGTACCGCACCCTGGCCGACGGGTTCTACGAGGCCAACCGGCGCCTGGCCATCCGCCGCTCGCTCGCCAGCACCGGCCTCACCCTGCTGTCGACCGTCGGCTACTACGCGGCGTACGCCACCATCGTCTACCGCACCGTCCTGGGTCGGCTGACGCTGGGCGACCTGACCCTGCTGGCGGGCACCTTTTCCCGCTCGCGCGACCTGATCCAGCGCATGCTGCTCTCCACGACGGAGATATACGAGCAGGCGCTGTACCTGGACGACCTCTTCGTCTTCCTTCGCCTGCAGCCGTCCATCCGACGGGGCGAGGGGTCGCTCCCCTTTCCCGATCCCATCCGGGAAGGGTTCGAGTTCCGCGACGTCTGGTTCCGCTACCCCGACGGGGAGGAGGGCGGCGCCGCCGATCCGCCGGACGACGATCCGTCCTGGGTGCTGCGCGGCGTGTCGTTCCGCATTCGCCCCGGCGCGCGGCTGGCGCTGGTGGGGGAGAACGGCGCAGGAAAAACGACCGTCACCAAGCTGCTCACCCGGCTGTACGAGCCCACGCGCGGCGCCGTGCTGCTGGACGGCCGTCCCCTGGGCGACTACGACCCGGCGGACCTCCACGACCAGGCGGGGGTGATCTTCCAGGACTTCGTGCGCTACGACATGACGGCGGAAGAGAACATCGCCGTGGGGCGCATCGGCGACCTGGCGCGCGACCCGGCCGCCGCCCGGCCGCGGGTGGAGGGGGCGGCGCAGCAGTCGCTGGCGTCGGAAGTGGTGGAGACGCTTCCCGGGCGCTACGGGCAGATGCTGGGGCGGCGCTTCGAGGGCGGGGTAGACCTGTCGGGCGGGCAGTGGCAGAAGGTGGCGCTGGGCCGCGCCTACATGCGCGACGCCCAGCTGCTGATCCTGGACGAGCCCACCGCGGCGCTGGACGCGCGCGCCGAGTACGAGGTGTTCCAGCGCTTCTCGGAACTGACGGCGGAAAAGATGGCCGTCCTGATCTCGCACCGCTTCAGCACCGTACGGATGGCGGACCGCATCGTGGTCCTGGAGCACGGGCGGGTGCTGGAGGAGGGGACGCACGAGGAGCTGCTGGCCCTGGATGGCCGCTACGCCGAACTGTTCAACCTGCAGGCCGCGGGGTATCGCTGACCCCCTCCGGCGCGGACACGTACAAACCCCGTTCACCTTCCCATCCGGCCCTCGCGGCCCCATATTCCGGGAGCACCTCCCCACCACAGAGGCGCCGGCGCGAACCCAATGCAAGTCGTTGGGCAGCAAGCGGTTTCGCAACACGGTCACCCACTCTCCGGGAGCCCTCCAGGCCCATGTCGTTCGTTCACCTGCACTGCCACTCCGAGTACTCGCTTCTCGACGGCGCCAACCGCATCGGCGACCTGATCAAGCGTGCCAAGGACTTCGAGCAGCCTGCGCTGGCGCTCACGGACCACGGCTGCATGTACGGCGCGTGGGTCTTCCAGGAGGCCGCCAAGAAGGCCGGCATCAAGCCCATCGTGGGGATGGAGGCGTACGTGGCGCCGGGCGCCCGGACGGACCGCAGCAAGGCCAAGGGCGAAAAGGGCTACTACCACCTCGTTCTCCTGGCGCGCGACTACCAGGGGTACAAGAACCTCACCAAGCTCACCTCCATCGGCTACACCGAGGGGTTCTACGGCAAGCCGCGCATCGACCGCGAGGTGCTGCAGAAGTACTCCGAGGGGCTGATCGTGACGTCGGCGTGCCTGGCGGGCGAGGTGGCCCAGCACCTGATGGAAGACCGCTGGGAGCAGGCCCGCGACGCCGTGGCGTGGCACCAGGAAACGTTCCGCGACCGCTACTACCTGGAGGTGCAGGGCCACGACAGCCCCGGCCAGGAAGAGCTGAACCGCCGCATCTTCAAGCTGGCGCAGGAGATGAGCGTTCCCGTCGTGGCCAGCAACGACGCGCACTTCCTGAACGCGCACGACCACCAGGCGCACGACGTCCTGCTGTGCATCGGGCTGGGGAAGGACTTCAGCGACCCCAACCGCATGAAGTACGACGGGCAGCTGTACTTCAAGAACACCGACGAGATGCGCGAGCGGTTTCCCGGGCGCCCCGACGTGCTCGAGAACACGCTGCGCATCGCCGACGAGTGCAACTGGAGCTATCCCAAGGGATACCAGGTGCCCGCGTTCCCCGTGGCCGAAAAGGGCTTCACCAGCGAGGCCGAGATGCTGGCCGACTGGGTATGGCGCGGCGCCATGGAGCGCTACGCCAAGGACGCCCCCGCCGGCGCCGATCCCCGCACGGCGCTCGCGCCGGAGCTGGTGGAGCGCATCGACTACGAACTGAGCGTGATCAGCAACCCCAAGATGGACTACTCGGGGTACTTCCTGATCACCGCCGACTTCATCCAGTGGGCGCGCGACCACGACATTCCCGTGGGCCCCGGGCGCGGCTCGGCGGCGGGGAGCATCGTGGCGTTCTGCACCGGCATCACCGACTGCTGCCCCATCAAGTTCGACCTGCTCTTCGAGCGCTTTTTGAACCCCGAGCGCGTGTCGATGCCCGACATCGACGTCGACTTCTGCTTCGAGCGGCGGGGCGAGGTCATCGAGTACGTGCGCGACAAGTACGGCCGCGACGCCGTGGGCCAGATCATCACCTTCGGGACGATGAAGAGCCGCGCCGTGATCAAGGACGTGGGCCGCACCCTGGGCTTCGCGCCCGCCGAGACGGACAAGCTCGCGAAGCTGATCCCCAACGGCCCCGCGTACTCGCTGACCGTCGAAGAGGCGCGCAAGCAGATTCCCGACATCAAGGACCTGTACGAAAAGGACGCGCGCTACCGCCAGCTGCTGGACTACTCGTCCACGCTGGAGGGACTGTCGCGCCACTCGTCCGTCCACGCAGCCGGAGTGGTGATCGCGCCGGGGCCGCTGGACGAGTACGTCCCCGTCTGCACCCAGAGCACCAAGGGCTCGGGGGGCAACGGCGAGTCGGTGATCGTCACCCAGTACGACATGACGTGCCTGGAAAAGGCCGGCATGCTCAAGATGGACTTCCTGGGGCTGAAGACGCTCACGGTGATCTACGACACCGTGGCCGACATCCGCCGCCGCTACGGCGCGCTGAAGCACCCGAAGACCGGCGAGGAGTACGCGCGGGCAGAGGACATTCCGCTGGACGACGCCGAGGTGTACGCGATGCTGGCGCGCGGCGGCACCGCGGGCGTGTTCCAGTTCGAATCGGCGCTGGCGACGGAAAAGCTCCGGCAGATGAAGGCCGACCGCTTCGACGACCTGGTGGCCGCGAACGCGCTGCTGCGCCCCGGCCCGCTGGACATGGGGATGGACACCGTGTACATCCGCCGAAAGCTGGGGCAGGAGCCGGTGAAGTACCCCTTCCCCGAGCTGGCCGACGTGCTGCAGCCCACCTACGGCGTGATCGTGTACCAGGAGCAGGTGATGCGCATCGCGCAGATCCTCTCCGGCTTCACGCTGGCCGAGGCCGACGTGCTGCGGAAGGCGGTGGGCAAGAAGGACGCGGAGCTGATCGCCAAGGAACTGGGCAAGTTCGTGGAGAAGGCGGTGGAGAAGGGCCATCCCCGCCAGCAGATCCAGGACCTGTCGGACCAGATCGAGGCGTTCGGACGGTACGGATTCAACAAGTCGCATAGTGCGGCGTACTCGCTGGTGGCCTACCAGACGGGGTGGCTGAAGGTGCACTACCCGGCCGAGTTCATGGCGGCGCTGATGTCGTCCGTGGTCGACAAGATCGACGACGTGGTGTCGTACATCGCGCAGTGCCGCGAGATGGGCCGCTTCATCCCGCGCGTGGGCCGCGAGGGGATCGAGGTGCTGCCGCCCCACGTGAACGAAAGCAACTGGAAGTTCACCGTCGTGGGCGAAGGCGTGGGCAAGATCCGCTTCGGCCTGGGCGCCATCCGCGGCGTGGGCGAGGGCGCGGTGCGGTCCATCATCGCCGCACGGGTGACGGAGGGGCCGTTCACCTCCATGTTCGACCTGCTGAGCCGCATCGACCTGCGACTTTGCAACAAGCGCGTGCTCGAGGCGCTGATCTGCGCGGGCGCGCTCGACGGCTTCGACGAGGACGGCGGGCGCAACCAGCTGCTGGCCGGGCTGGACTCGGCGTTCGCCAACGCGCAGATGATCCAGAAGGAGCGCGAGAGCGCGCAGGACAGCTTCTTCGACATGCTGCTGGGCGGGGGCGACACCGCCGCCGCCACGCTGGTGCAGGCCCCGCCGCTCCCCAAGGTCGACAAGTGGACGGAGACCGAGCGGCTGGCGCGCGAAAAGGAGATCCTGGGCTTCTTCATCAGCGGCCACCCGCTGAACCGGTACCGCGAAGACGTGGCGCTGTTCGAGGTGCGCAGCAACACGTCGATGCTCAAGAACCAGAAGGACTGCAAGGTGGAGCTGGCCTGCGTGGTCACCGAGGCGGCGCGGCAGATCAGCAAGAAGGACGGCTCTGAGTGGGGCCGCATCACCGTCGAAGACTTCCACGGAACGGCCACGGTGCTTGCGTTCGGCGAGTCGTGGGCTAAATACAAGGAAGTCCTCAAGCAGGATGCGCCGGTCGTCATCCGCGGCGCGGTGAGCAACCGTGAGCGCGACGAGGAGGACCCGCCCCTTTTCCTGGACAGCGCCGTGGCCTTGGGCGACATTCGGGAAAGCGGCGACGTGGGCGTGCAGATCGAGCTGGCGTCGGCCGGCATGGACCCCGGCGCCGTCGCGGCGACCAGGGACATCCTGGCGAAGTACGCGGGCGCCGGTGCGCTGTTCGTCGTGTGGAAGAACGGCGGGGGCGAAGGCGAGGCGCCGCGGCTGAAGTCCCGGTCGGTTCGCGTGGCCCCGCGCGACGAGCTGCTGATGGAGCTTCGCGAGGCCCTGGGCGACGACCGCGTGCGCCTTCACCGCGACGCGGCGGCGGTGGTCGCCATCCAGCGCGAGGAGCGCTTCCCCCGCCGCGGCGGGGGTGGAGGCGGCGGGTTCAGCATCAACAGCAGCGGCGGGGAGTAGAGGCGCACTCCCTGGCCTCGCTCCGGCGGTTGAAACCGCGACTGGAACTGCACGAAGTCCGCCTGCGCGGACTGGCTTGTTTCAGTGTGAGTTCGAGGATGCGGCGCGCCCGGGTGCAGTTCTCCCCCTCCCCTGCGCAGCGGGGGAAGGGGGCCGGGGGGAGGAGGCTGCCTGGACATGCGCCGCGGCCGTTCGAACCTCGATCGCAGTTCCCCCCTCTCCCGCGCGGTTTGCGGGGGAGGGGCCGGGGGAGGGGGAACCTCCCCGCACGATGACCCAGCAAGGAATCACGACGTGGCAACGGTAGCCCACCTGGACTTCGAGCGCGCCATCGCCGACGTGGAGGAGCAGATCGGATCGCTCCGCACGCTGGCCGGCGAGCGCGGCGTAGACGTAACCACCGAGCTGGCGGCGCTGGAGCGCAAGCTCAACGGCCTCAAGGCCGACACGTTCGCCAACCTGTCGCCCATCGAGCGGGTGGGGGTGGCCCGGCACCCGCGCCGGCCCTACACGCTGGACTACCTGGAGCTGGTGTTCACCGACTTCGTGGAGCTGCACGGCGACCGGCAGTACCGCGACGACGCCAGCATCGTGGGCGGCTGGGCGCGGCTGGACGGCGAGACGGTGATGGTGCTGGGGCAGCAGAAGGGGCGCGACATGAAGGAGAACGTGCTGCGCAACTTTGGCATGCCGCACCCGGAGGGCTACCGCAAAGCGTTGCGGTTGATGAAATTGGCTGAGAAGTTCAACCGCCCGCTGATCACGCTGATCGACACCATGGGCGCCTACCCCGGGCTGGGCGCCGAGCAGCGCGGGCAGGGCGAGGCCATCGCCCGCAACCTTCGCGAGATGGCGGCGCTCAAGATTCCCAGCATCGCCACCGTCATCGGCGAGGGCGGGTCGGGGGGCGCGCTGGCCATCGCCGTCGCCGACCGCGTGCTGATGCTGGAAAACAGCATCTACTCGGTAATCAGCCCCGAGGGGTGCGCGGCCATCCTGTGGAAGAACGCCACGGCCCGCGACAAGGCGGCCGAGGCCATGAAGATCACCGCCGTCGATCTGAAGCGGCTGGGGGTGATCGACGAGGTGATCCCCGAGCCGGCCGGCGGGGCGCACGGAAACTGGGAAGACGCGGCGGCGGCGTTCAAGGAGGCCCTGGTGAGGCACCTGCGCGAGCTGCGCGCCCTTTCCGCCGACGAGCTGCGGCGGACCCGGTGGCAGAAGTACATGGGGATGGGACGCTGGCGCCACGCCGGCTGAGCCCTACCCACCCAACATTCCCAACGATGCCCGCCGGCGTCCCCCCGTGGACGCGCGGCGCGCGCGATAGAAGTGGAGGTACCATGGGCCTGGAACTCCCCGTGTTCCAGCCCGTTGCGTCGCCCCAGGACCAGGCCTTCCTCGTGGAGGTCGGGTTCAAGGGCATGCGAAAGGGCTTTTTCACCTGCACCGATCCTGCGGTGCGGGTAAACGACTGGGTTCTGGTAGAGGTGGAGCGCGGCCACGACGTGGGCCGCGTACGGTCGCTGGGCGGCGTCGCGCAGAAGAAGTGCGGCGACCAGCCGGTGTCCGTCGTCCTGCGCCACGCCGACGACGAAGAGGTGCGCCAGCTGTACGCCCTTCGCGCCGACGAGGAGCGCGTGCGCCGCGAAACGCGGCAGCGCGTGCAGGAGCACGGGCTGCACATGAAGGTCAGCGACGCCGAGTGGCAGTGGGACCGGAACAAGCTGACCATCTACTTCACGGCCGAGCGGCGGGTGGATTTTCGCCAGCTGGTCCGCGACCTGGCGCGCACCTTCCGCAGCCGCATCGAGCTCAAGCAGATCGGCGTGCGCGACGAGGCGGCGCAGCTGGGCGGCGTCGGCCGCTGCGGCCGGCAGCTCTGCTGCGCCACCTGGCTTCGCGAGATCAAGCCCATCTCGCTGCAGCTGGCCAAGGACCAGAGCCTGTCGCTGAACCCGCAGCAGATCTCCGGCACCTGCGGCCGGCTGATGTGCTGCCTGACGTACGAGCACGACGCGTATCTGCAGGCCCGCAAGCGCTTTCCGCGCGAGGGCAAGACCATCCGCACCACGGTGGGCGCTGAGCGGGTGATCGCCATCGACATCTGGCGGAGCACGGTGACGCTGCAGGACGAGCAGCGCCAGCGCCGCACCATCGACCTCGACCAGCTGAAGGAAGAGACGGCGGCCACCCCCGCGGGGCCCGCGCGCATGGAAAAGCCGTCGCACCCCGTTCTTCCCAACCCGGCGCAGCCGCAGCGGCCCCCGCGCCGCCCGCGCCGCCAGACGGAGCAAAAGCCCGAGTGAGCCGGTTCTACATCACCACCGCCATCGACTACGCGAACGGCGACCCCCACCTGGGGCACGCCTTCGAAAAGATCGGCGCCGACGCCATCGCCCGGTACCACCGGCTGATCGGCGACGACGTGCGCTTCTGCATGGGGATGGACGAGCACGGGCAGAAGGTGGCGCAGACGGCCGCCGCCCGCGGCGTGGAGCCCCAGGCGCTGGTGGACGAGCTCGCGGCCCGCTTCCGGGCGCTGTGGGCCCGGCTGGACATCAGCAACACGCGCTGGGTGCGCACCACCGACGCACACCACCGGCGCGGGGTGAAGGCGTTCATCGAGCAGGCGCTGGAGCGCAACCCCGACGACTTCTACGAAAAGACGTACGAGGGGTGGTACTGCGTCGGCTGCGAGCTCTTCAAGCGCGAGAACGAGATCGCCGACGGGCGTTGCGTGCTCCATCCCACGCGCGACCTGCAGTGGACGGAGGAGCGCAACTGGTTCTTCCGGCTCAGCCGCTACCAGGACTTCCTGCGCGCGCACTTCGACGCCAACCCCGGCTTCATCCTTCCCGAGTCGCGCCGCAACGAGCTGCTGGCGCTGCTGGACTCGGGGCTGGAAGACATCTCCATCACCCGTGCCCGCCTTTCGTGGGCGATCCCCTTTCCCAAGGCCACGTCCGACGGGGAAACACAGGGAACGTGGGTGTGGTTCGACGCGCTTCCCAACTACCTGACGGACGCCGGCTATCCGGACGATGAGTCGTGGCGGGAGTGGTGGCCGGCGCAGCTTCACGTGGTGGGCAAGGACATCACGCGGCTTCACGCCATCATCTGGCCCGCCATGCTGCAGTCCGCCGGGCTCCCCCTTCCCGAACGGGTCTGGGGGCACGGCTTCGTCACGCTCGGCGGCGAGCGGTTCAGCAAGTCGTCGGGCGTCACGCTGGACCTGGACGAGGCCATCGACCGCTTCGGCCCCGACGCGTTCCGCTACTACCTGCTGCGCGAGGTGCCGTGGGACAATGATGGCGGGTTCAGCTGGGAGCGCTTCGCCGAGCGGTACACGTCGGAGCTGGCAAACGGGCTGGGCAACCTGGCCAGCCGCAGCACGTCCATGATCGGCAAGTACCGCCAGGGCACCGTCCCGGCGTCGCCGCTGGAGGTGGATCTGGTGATCACTGACGCGGTCGCGCGCTATCGGGCGGCGATGGATGCCAACCTGCTGCACGAGGGCGCCGCCGCAGCGTTCGAGGTCGTGCGCCACGCCAACGCCGTCGTCGCCGAGCGGCAGCCCTGGTCCGTCGCCAAGGACCCGTCGCGCGCCGACGAGCTGGACCTGACCCTCGCGGCGATGGTGCGCTACCTGGCGGCGGCCGCAACGATGCTCTCGCCCTTCATGCCCGCAAAGACGGCGGAGCTGTGGGCGCGCCTGGGCTCCGGGCGTGATGCCCTCCCCGGGCTGGACGAGCTGGCGGCGCTGGACGTCTCCGGCTGGACGGTGCAGGCCGGCGGCATCCTCTTCCCCCGGCCCGAAGTCGCCGCGCCTGCGTGAGAACGCGGGGACACGCGGGTTTGCTTCGACGCGGGACGGCGCTCGCGATCGACCTGTACGCCTGCATCGTTCCCGCGTTGTTCCTCGCGTTGCTGCCGGGGCTGTTCCTGCCGCTGGACGAGCACCTCTGGGTTTCCACGATGGTCGCGTTGCCGCTGATCGTGCTCGGGCTCGGGTACGTGTTCATGGGTCCCGCGTTCTTGTCCAACACGTATGGGCGATATGTGACGGCCGTCCGCGTACGGGACCAGGCCACGGGAGAGCGGCCCGGCTTCGGACAGGCGTTGATCCGCGCGTTCAACCTGGGCTTGTGGCCGGTGGAAGCGGTGATGATCGTGGACAACGGGCGCCGCATGGGTGACCGCCTGGCCGGAACGGTCGTCGAGCGGTACAGCCCGGGAGGGGCATGGTGGAAGCGCGCGGCTCCGGGGCTGGCCGTCATCTCTGGGGGCATCGCCCTGCTCTGGGGAATGAGCCCCGTCGTCGGTGGCCGGCCGCTGATCGCCCGGGAAGCGCGCGCCTTCACGCAATCGCAGCTCGGTGCCCAAGCAGGAAACCCGCGGTACGTGGCCGTGCGCGGTGACTCGGGCGAGGTTGGGATGACGCTGCGGGACGGCAGGGGCGTCCGGGTGTACCTGGCCCGCTCGCGGGGCGCGTGGCGGGCCCGGCAGCTGGAGGAAGTCTCGCCGTCGCAACTCGGGCGCGGGATTTCCATCCAGCAGGGAGCTGCCTCCCTGTCCGCTCCATGAGCCTCGTTCCCGTCGCCATCGTCCAGGCCGAGGTCGAGCCGACTCTGCACGGCGGACTCGATCGCACTCGGGAGCTGGCGATGGAGGCCGCGGCGCAGGGCGCGCGGCTGGTCGTTTTTCCGGAGACGTGGATTCCGGGCTATCCCGCGTGGCTGGACGTGTGCCGCGACGCCGCGCTGTGGAACCATCCCCCGGTGAAGCAGGCGTTCCGGCGGATGGCGGAAAACAGCGTCGTCGTCGCGGGGGAGAGCGGGAGGGCGCTGGGGGAGATCGCGCGCGACATCAGGGTCACGCTGGTCGTCGGCGTCAGCGAGCGGGTGGAGCGGGGGCCCGGGCGCGGCACGCTCTTCAACTCGCTGCTGACGTACGGGCCGGACGGCGCGCTGCTGAACCACCATCGCAAGCTCGTTCCCACCTACACTGAGCGCATGGTGTGGGGCACGGGCGACGCCGATGGGCTCGCTCCCGCCGAGACCGAGGTGGGGCGCGTGGGCGGGCTGGTGTGCTGGGAGCACTGGATGCCCCTGGCCCGGCAGGCGCTGCACCAGGCGGGCGAGGACATCCACGTGGCCGTCTGGCCCACGGCGATCGAGTCTCACCAGGTCGCCAGCCGCCAGTACGCATTCGAGGGCCGCTGCTACGTGCTCGCCGCGGGTGCGCTGATGCGGGCGTCGGCGCTGCCGCCCGAGCTGGAGCCGCACCCGGACCGCGTGGCCTCGCCGGATGCCTGGCTGCTGCGGGGCGGGAGCGCCATCATCGGCCCGGACGGGACGTACATCCTGGAACCGGTCTACGAGCAGGCGGTGACGCTGTACGCCGAACTCGACCTGGCCCGCGTGCGCGAAGAATCGATGACGCTGGACGTGGCCGGCCACTACCATCGACCGGACCTGTTCGACTTCACCGTCCACTGGGGACGCCGGGCCTGATGGCGCGCCTGGTGATCCCGGGGTGGACCAACTCCGGCCCGGAGCACTGGCAGAGCCTGTGGGAGCGCGACCAGCGCGGCTTCCGGCGGGTGCAGCAGCGCGACTGGGACCATCCCGATCGTGCGGAGTGGGTGCGGACGCTCGACGCCGCCATCCGCTCCGAATCCGAACCGCCGGTCCTGGTGGCGCACAGCCTGGGCTGCATCGCCGTCGCGCACTGGGCCGCGGCCCACGACCGCCCCATCGCGGGTGCGCTGCTGGTGGCCCCCGCCGACGTGGAGCGGCCGGATGCGCCGGAGCCCATCCGCAACTTCGCCCCGGTGCCGCTCGCGGTGCTCCCCTTCCCCGCCATCGTGGTGGCCAGCAGCGACGATCCGTACCTGGACCCCGAGCGCGCGGCGCACTTCGCCCGGTGCTGGCGCGCGCGGCTGGTAGACCTGGGGGCCGCGGGGCACATCAACACCGACGCCGGGTTCGGACCGTGGCCCCGAGGGCTGGAGCTGCTGGCCGAGCTGGATCGCCGCCGAGAAGCGGATCCAGGGCACGCGCCGCACAGGGCCACGCGCCCGCGCCGCGAGGTGCCGGACCTTTCCGCGGGCCGCAGGGTCTAAGTCCCGAGAATCCATCCACTTCGCCGCGTCAGGACACAGTGGCAGGCAAGACCGTGCTTCTCGTCGAAGACGACGAAGCCAGCATCGACATCTTCACCACCATTCTCCGCCACGGCGGGTACCAGGTGCTGTCGGCCAAGAGCGCGTCCGAGGGCGTGGACATGGCCTTGGCGCACCGGCCGGACATCGTCGTCGTGGACCTGGGCCTTCCCGATGCGCCCGGCTTCGAGGTGCTGAGCGAGCTGACGGACCATCCCGCGACGCAGAACACGCCGCTGATCGTCTGCACGGTGCACATCTTCGAGCACGACGTGGTGCGCGCCCACCGCGCGGGCGGCGACGTGTTCCTGCAGAAGCCCATCGCGCCGCAGGACCTTCTCGCCCACGTCGACCGCCTCCTGTCCGGCGCGCCGGCGCCAGCACTCGAGCCCTCGCCCGCGGCCGCGTCGTAGCCGCGGATTCCGCATACTGCTACAGGGGCAGATTCTGCAAGGGAGCGGGCAATCTGCGTCGACGCCCGTCCCGCCCCCGTCTTCCGTTTGTGACCCAACCGGTTACCGCGCAACGAGTTGCGAAATTCGTCCAAACCGGAACGTTTGATGCCTGTCCACCGGGCGTAACCCGAAGCATCTACTCACGTTGAGAGGGGTCCGGCAGCGATTGCTTGACACCCCCGTCCAGCGGGCCTAACTTGGCTCCCTTCGCCATCATCCTGGCCAGGTCCTGATCCGGAGCGCGGGTGCCCTCCCCCCGCGCCGTTCCGTCACCAGTATATCAGCAGTCGCATGCCCCAGTCCCGCTGGACACTGATGCTCGTGCCCCACGACAACGAACGGGTCCGCTCGTTCCAGGTGTCGGCACGAAGCATCCGCAACGCCCTGAGCGGCGCCGCCATCTTCGCCCTGCTCCTGGGCACCTTCGTCATCTCCTTCGCCGTCAAGCAGTCGCACCACTCGCAGAGCGCCGGGCTCAAGCGCGAGAACCAGCTGCTGGCCGCCGAGGTCGACGAGATGCGAAAGCAGATGGAGGCGCTGGACCGCTCCATCGCGGCGCTGGCCAAGAAGGACGAGCAGGTAAGGGTGATCGCCGGCCTTCCCGAGGTGAACGCCGACGTGCGCAAGGCGGGCGTGGGCGGTCCGGGAACGGGAAGCATGGGCGCCCGCGCTCTCGCGAAGCTGAACCCCGGCGTGGGCCGCAAGGTCGAGGCGACCTCCGAAGACCTGGACGCGCTGATGCGCCGCGCGTCGCTCCTGCGCGGCAGCATGGACCAGGCGGTCACGCAGATCCGGCGCAACCAGCAGCGCATGGCCTCCACCCCCACCATCCTCCCCACGGACGGCCACCTGTCGTCGCTCTTCTCCGGCAGCCGCTACCACCCCGTGCTGCGCATTTCGCGCCCCCACAAGGGCATCGACATCGCCGCGCGCATCGGAGAGCCCATCCTGGCGCCGGCGCGGGGCCGCGTGGTGTTCGCGGGCAACCGCAGCAACGGCTACGGCAACATGGTGGAGATCGACCACGGCTACGGCTACGTCACCCGCTACGCCCACGCCTCGCGGCTGCGCGTGCGCACCGGGCAGATGGTGGACCGGGGCGACCGCATCGCCGACGTGGGCAACACCGGGCTCACCAGCGGGCCGCACCTGCACTACGAGGTAGAGGTCAACGGCAACCAGGTAGACCCGATGAACTTCGTGATCGGCGACGCGCTGCCCTGAGCCGCCCCGCCGTCCGACCGTCGATCCCAGGAGCGCCCCCTTGCCGGGGGCGCTCCTTTTTCGTATCTGACGCAGCATGTTGAGCTTGCTGATCGCCCTGGGGCTGGCCGCGGCCGACTCGGTGCCCCGCCCCGCCGCCGCCCAGCCGGCCGTGGTGGTGCACCACCAGCCCGCGCTGCCCATCGTGGCCCTGCGCCTGTCGCTGCTGGCCGACGACCCGCCCGGGTACGCCGGGGCCGGCCACCTGATGCAGCACCTGCTCCTTCCGCAGCTGGAGGAGCGGATGGCGCGCGTGGGGGGCCGCGTGCAGGCCGTGCGCACCTCCGACGCGGTGGTCTACACCGTCGTGGGCCCCGCCGTGGAGCTGGAGTACCTCTCCGAGACCCTGCGGCTTACGCTGCGCGCCCCGGCCGCGGGAACGGGCGAGACCCTTCGCGCCCTGGCCCAGCTGGGACAGGAGCGCGGGGCGGAGCGCGAGATCGCCGGCGCCTTCGTCCGCACGGCCCTCCGAGGGGTCCTGTTCCCCGGCGACCTTTCCGCCGCCGGCACCGACGCCGCGGCCGAGCGCCTGGCCACGGCGCGGCTGCCGGAGGTGTGGGGCGCCATGTACAGCCCCGAGCGCATATCCATCGTCGCCGTGGGCGACGTGCGGATGGACGACGTGCGCCGCGCCTTCCGCGACCTTCCCGCGGCCGGCTCCGTGCGCCTGGAGGCCCTTGCCGACACCGTCGCCCCGCTGGCCGGCGCCGCGCCGCAGGCCACGCGCGGGTGGGTGGCCCGTGGATGGAACGCGTCGCCGCTGGACGCGGCCGCCGTCACCGTGACCGCGCGGCTGCTGCGCAACCAGCTGCGGCGGCGGATGACCCGCTCGGCGGTGGAGGTGGAGCACTGGTGGACCCACCACGGCCAGGCCGTCGCCCTGGTCGTCGCCACCCCCGACACGCTGATGCCCACGGCGCGGCGGACGGTGGAGGGGGCGCTGGCCGCCGTCGCCACGGCGCTGGACGAGGCGCAGGTGCGCGACGCTGCCGCCAGCGTGCGCCGCGAGATGCTGTTCTACGCGCGGACGCCCGAGCGCATGGCCGAGGTGCTGGGCGCGTTCGGCGACCGAGGGCTGGATTCGGAGGCGTCGCAGCGCTTCTTCGCGGCGGTGGACCGGGTGACCGAAGACGACGTGCGTGCCGTCCTCGCCGCGCTACGGGAGACGGAGCCGGCGATCGTAGAGGTGCCGCCCCAGAAGCTGGAGGCGAACTGATGCGCGCCCGCCGCCTTCTCGCCTTTCTCGCCGCCACGCTGCTGGCCCGTCCCGCCGCGGCGCAGGAGCGCGTCCTCGTTCGCCCCGAGCCGGGAACGCCCGTCGTCGCCACCGAGGTGCTCATCGCCGTGGGTCCGGCGGACGAGGCCGAGGGGAAGGAAGGCATCACCTACCTGACGGCCCGCAGCGTCACCGCGCCCATCCTGCCGGTGCTGGACTCGCTGGCCGCGCACCTGGAGGTGGAGCAGCACCGGGACGCGGTGTCGTTCACCGTGATCGCCGCGCCCGACAACTGGCAGGAGGCCACCCGGACGCTCCTCGTCGCCCTCTTTCGCGACCCCGTGGACAGCATCGCCACGGTGCGCCAGCGCGCCGCCGCCGTGGCCGAGCTGCAGGCCCGCGAGCGCAGCCCGTCCGACGCGCTGGCGCGGGGGGTGGACGCGGCGGTGTACGGCGAGAACCACCCGTGGTCGCGGGCGGCCGCGGGAACGGCGCGCAGCGCCGGGCGAATCACCGTGGCGGAGGTGGACGCCTTTCTCCGCGGCAGCTTTACCGCCGACCGCGCGGTGATCGCCATCGTGGGACCGGTGGAAGCGGACGCGGGGGGGGCGCTCTCCGCCTTCATGGAGCCCGGCCCCCTGCGCGCCGCGACGGTGGAGCCGCCGCGCCCGGCGGGGGAGCCGGTGCGCCAGACGTACGAGGCCATCACCGCCTGGGTGGCCGCCGTCTACCCGTTCGGCCCCGACGCCGACGACGAGGCATTGCGGATGCTTTCGCGCCTGGCGCTGGAGCAGGTGTCGTTCGGCGTGCAGCGTCCCCAGGTGTACGACTCGCGCGCCGAGGTGGTGCGGCACGCCGCCGGGGGCGAGCTGCGCCTGGAGATGGTGGTTCCGCCCGGCGAGGTAGAGCAGTGGGCCGAGCGCCTGGGGCAGGCCCTGTCGCGGTACGCCGACGAGCCGCTGAGCGACGGCCTCTTCGCCCAGCGGCGGCGGCGCTACCGGGGCGAGCGGCTGCTGGCCCTGGAGTCGCCCGAGGCCCGCGCCCGGGTGCTGGCTCGCCGGACCCTGCTGGGGCTGCCCACGGTGCCCCTGACGGACCTGGAGGGGCTTACCCCGGAGCGCCTGGAGCAGGCCGCGCGCTCCCTCGGCAAGCCCGTCATCGTCTTCCTGGGACCCTTCGTCGACGAAGACGAGGACGAGTCCTGAGGCGATCGTCTCCAGCGTGGATGGGGTGCCACGCGAAGGCGCGGAGAATGAAAGAGAGCCGCGGAGGGGCAGGTGACCCTTCCGCGGCTCGTCCATTCCTTCGCTTCTCCGCGTGAAACCCGTCGGTCCCTACCGCTCGCCCTCGGCCTGAGACGGCTTGTCCTCGGGCCCGTCCTGCCGTCGCTCGGTGGGGGTCACCGGCCGCTCGGGCTCGGGCTGGTCCTGCTCGCCCACGTCGTGCGGGCTCTTGTCTTCGTAGCGCGGGTCCTTCACGGCTGCCTCCCTCGTCTGCGGCTGGAGCCTCGCCCGCCCCGCGAGGGCGGCCGGGCCACGGTGTCGTCGCGGGTGGCCGAGCTGGCCGCCGCCTGGATTCCGCCGCCGGCCCCGTTCACCGGCGGCGTTTCTACCACGCGCTCGGGGGGCGGCTCGTGGGTGCGGGGCGGCAGGCCCATGATCTCGCGCAGCTCCGCCTCGTCCACCACTTCCTTTTCCAGCAGCCGCCGCGCCAGCACCTCCAGCACGTCGCGGTCGGCCGTAAGGATGCGTCGTACCCGCTCGTACGTGCCCTCGATCAGCCCGCGGATCTCGCCGTCGATCTCGCGCGCCGTTTCTTCCGAGTAGTTGCGCTGCGCCGGCATCCCCCCGTCCTGCTGCAGGAACTGGGTGCGCCGCGGCCCCGCCAGGTTCACCGGCCCCAGCTCGCGCGACATGCCGTACTCGGTGACCATGCTGCGCGCCAGCTCCGTCACCCGCTCCAGGTCGTTCCCCGCGCCGGTGGAAATCTCGTTGAAGACGATCTCCTCGGCCACGCGCCCACCCAGCAGCACGGCGATGCGGTCCATCAGCTCCTGCTTCTGCAGCAGGTAGCGGTCTTCCGTCGGCAGCTGCTGCGTGTAGCCCAGCGCCGCCACGCCGCGGGGGATGATGCTGATCTTGTGCACCGGGTCGGCCGTGGGCACGCGCTCGGCCACGATGGCGTGGCCGGCCTCGTGGTAGGCCACGATGGTGCGCTCCTTGTCGTTGATCAGCCGGTTCCGCTTTTCCAGCCCGGCCACGATGCGGTCCACCGCCTCGTCGACCTCCTGCATCCCCACGCTTGCCTTGTCGCGCCGCGCGGCCAGCAGCGCCGCCTCGTTCAGCAGGTTGGCCAGGTCGGCGCCCACGAACCCCGGCGTGCGGCGCGCGATGCGCTCCAGGTCCAGGTCCGGCCCCAGGGTGATCCCCTGCGCGTGGATCTTCAGGATGGCCAGGCGCCCGCCGACGTCGGGGCGGTCCACCAGCACCTGCCGGTCGAAGCGGCCGGGGCGCAGCAGCGCGGGGTCCAGGATCTCGGGGCGGTTGGTGGCGCCCATGATGATCACGCCCAGCCGCGGGTCGAACCCGTCCATCTCCACCAGCAGCTGGTTGAGCGTCTGCTCGCGCTCGTCGTTGCCGCCCAGCATGTTCCCCGGCGAGCGCGCCTTGCCGAGCGCGTCGAGCTCGTCGATGAAGATGATGCAGGGGGCCTGGCTCTTGGCCTGGGCGAACAGG
The DNA here is from genome assembly GCF_036399935.1 of Longimicrobium sp. Taxonomy (GTDB): domain Bacteria; phylum Gemmatimonadota; class Gemmatimonadetes; order Longimicrobiales; family Longimicrobiaceae; genus Longimicrobium. Next base: position 29,140 of record NZ_DASWMD010000005.1, on the reverse strand, counting down.
TCGCGCACCCGCGCGGCGCCCACCCCCACGAACATCTCCACGAACTCGGCGCCGGAGATGGAAAAGAAGGTGACCCCCGCCTCGCCGGCCACCGCGCGCGCCAGCAGCGTCTTTCCGGTGCCCGGGGGGCCCACCAGCAGCACGCCCTTGGGGATCTTGGCCCCCAGCCGGGCGAACTTGTCGGGCGTCTTCAGGAACTCCACGATCTCCTGGAGCTCCACCTTGGCCTCGTCCACCCCCGCCACGTCGTCGAAACCGACGCCCGTGCCCTCTTCGCCCACGATGCGCGCCTTGCTCTTTCCCACCGTCAGCACGCCCTGCGTGGGGTTCATCCGCCGGAACATGAACACCCACAGCCCCACCAGCAGCAGCAGGGGGAGCAGCCCCCAGATCACCATTCCCCAGCGTGCCTCGGCCATCCCCTCGTAGGGGACGTTGCGGGCCTCCAGCAGGGGCACCAGCTGGTCGTCCTCTACCTTGTCGGCGCGCCAGCGCTCCGGCCCGCCCGCCTTGCGGATGGAGTCGGTGGCGATGGCCTCGATGGTGGTGGCGCCGATCCTCACCTTTTCCGCCTGGCGGGCGGAGATGCGGTTCTTGAGGTCGCTGTAGGGGATCTTGGTGGGCCGGGTGGGGCCCAGGACATTCGCCAGGATGAGCACCCCGAACAGCACGAGCAGGGGCCACATGGAAAAACGGGGCGGCTTCATGCCGCCGCCTGTGCGCTGGCGGCGGTCGCCGCGGCGCCTTTCGTTGGGAAATTCGGGCTGGGCCATGCCCGCCGGGGAAGCAAGGACCGGACCAGCCCCCACCTCCCTGGATGCACCGAAAACGTACGATGAAACGGGCCACCCCGTACCGTGGGGTGGCCCGTTCTCCATCGGCCTGCAACCGCCTCAGTTCACCGGCGGGGGGGGTCCGCCGCCGCCGTCGTCGAAGGCGCCGATGCCGCTGGCCGCCGCGGCCAGCAGCAGCGCACCCGCCACGACGAGCGCCGCCGCCAGCACACTCTTGCGGGTGCTGAGCTGGCGCTCGCGGAGCGAGCCGATCCCCGACACGGGGATGCGAACCATCTCCCCGTTCCACAGCGACTCGATGTCGCTGCGGTCGATGGTGCGCACCACGCCCAGCTGCAGCGTGTCCGCCGTCATCTGCTGGATCACCCCTTCCACCTCCATGATGCGCGGGCCCACCTGGCTGGCGATGCCCACCGATCCGGCGTCGGTGAGCGTGGCGACCACGCGGGCACCCACCGCGGCGTCGGGGGTGGCCACCGGATGGATGTTGTAGCATCCGGCCTGCGGCAGCAGAAGGAGCATCGCCGAGCACAGCGCCGCCATGCGGAACAGCGGGCCCCGCGGGCGCCCGAAAGGTACGAGCTGGTTCATACGCATCTCCAGAGTACGGGGAACGGCCCGGGCAGCAATGCCCGGGCCGTTCCCTCGGCGTTCGTTACCGTGCGGTCAGCTCGTGCACGGGTTCGGATCGTTCCAGTTCCGCAGCGGCTGCGAATTGACCGCGGGAATGTTGGGGTTGTTCTGCCGCTCCGACTGCCCGTACGGAAGCCGTCCGGGGATCTCCTTGGCCACCGGCGCGCCGGCGGGAAGGAGCGCGGGGAAGCAGGTGCGCTTGTAGTCGTTCCAGACCTCGATGTTCTGGAACAGCGCGATGTACTTCTCTTCCATGATCATCGCCAGCGTCGCGGGCCCGGCCAGGGCGGGAAGCCCCACCGACGCGCGAACGGCGTTCACGTGGTTGATCGCGGTGGGGTCGCCGAGCGCCAGCTTGGCCTCCGCCATGATCAGCTGGTTCTCTTCCCAGGTGACGATGGGCTGGCGGAAGTCGTAGGGCCTGCGCGCCGTCGCCACGATCGAGGGGGTGGTGCTCGCGGCGCCGAAGCGGTTCGCCGCGATGATCGAGTCGTTGATCAGCGTGAAATACCCCGCCTTGCGCGGGTCGCCGGTGCGGCGGTTGAGGATGGTGGCGAGCGCCTGCCCCGCCGCCAGGTCCGACCGCGCCACGATGAACTGGCCCCAGAGGTTGCCCTCCTGCTCGGTGGTGCCGTGGAACGACCGCAGGTTGCCCGGTGACTGCTGGTTCGTCGCCACGGCCACGCTGGCGGGCGCCTCGTTGATGCCGTTCTGCGCGGCCGCCAGCGCCGCCTGGTACGCCGGCGTGCCCAGGCGCTCGGCCGTGTGCATGTGGTAGCGGGCCTTCAGCGTATGGGCCACGCGCGTCCACCGGCCGACGTTGCCCCCGAACACCAGGTCGGTGTTGCCCGGGCCGGGGCCCGTGCCGCCCAGCAGGGTGATGGCTTCGCTGAGCAGGGCCTGCATGTCGGCGTACACCTGCTGCTGCGGGTCCAGCGCGGGAGCCGTCGTCTCGGCCACGGCCTCGCGGTAGGGGATGTCGCCCCACACCGCCGCGGCCGTGCCCATCATCAGGGCTTCCCACACCTTGGCGATCCCCTCGAACTGCTGGTCGCCGGCGGCGCGGGAGTTCGCCTGCACCTTGCGCCAGTCCACCAGCCCGCCCCCGGTGTAGAAGCCCGAGAACATGGTGGAGTAGGCGGCCTCGGTGTTCAGGTACGAGCTGCCGTAGTCCTTCTGCTGGTTGTTCGTACCCGACAGCTGCTGGATGAACATCGCGGCGCTGCGGGCGACCTGCCCCTCCTGCCGGACGAACCCCTGCGCCTGCGCCGCGACGAACAGCTGCTCCGTGGTGGCGGCCGACGGCTGGTTGGGGTTGTCGTCGATCCCCGCCCCGGTAAGGAAGTCGCTGCACCCCGACACCGCCAGCGCGGCGGCCGCGAGGCCCGCGATCGTGAGTTTATTGCTTTTCACGTTATCTCATCCTGTTTAGTGGGTAAGTCCCAGAGAGAACACCCACGCACGCGAGAGCGGGTTGCCCATCCAGTCGACCCCCCGGTTCCCCGCGGCGGCGCCGCCGATGTTCACTTCGGGGTCGAAGCCCGTGTAGTTGGTCCAGGTCTTCAGGTTGCGGCCCGCCAGGCGCAGGTCGATGGCGCTGAACCCGAGGCGCTGGGCGACCCAGGGCTGCGAGAACGTGTAGCCGATGGTCACCTCGCGAAGGCGCGTGTAGGTGGCGTCTTCCTGGAACTGCGACGCGGGACCGCCGATGCCGCCCAGCACGCTGTACCAGTTTTCACCGATCGGCACGGCCTTGCCGGCCCCGGGGCCGACGACGGCGCCCGGCATCATGCCCTGGCCGAACACCTGCTCGTTGCCCGTGCAGGTGGTGACGCCGCCGGTGGTCGTGCACTTGGCGCGCTGCTCGGTGTCGCCGTGCGTGCCGTAGCTGTACATCGACGAGCGGGTCATGTTCTGGTTGGTGCCGCCCGAGCGGTGCTCCACGAACGCGCTCACGCGAACGCCGCGGAAGTTCACCTCGCCCGTCAGGCCGCCCGTCCAGTCCGGGTGCGGGCTGCCGAGCACCCGGGTGGTGGGGTCCTGGATGGGGAAGCCCGACGCGTTGATGTACAGCGCGCCGTCAGGCTGGCCGGCGCAGGCCGCGCCCACGTTTTCGCTGCCCACCATTTCCAGGCCGCGCCCGCAGCGGGCGAAGTCGGTGCCCTGGAACACGCCCAGGGGCTGGCCCACCACGGCGTCGGTGGTCCGGCCGCCGAACGAGCCGCCCAGGAACGGGTTGGAAAGCTCCTTGCGGGCGGTGTCGCCCAGGCTCAGCAGCTTGTTGCGGTTGCGGGCCCACTGGCCGCCCACGCTCACGCTGAAGTCACGCCGCTCCACGACGCGGAAGTTGGCCGTGGCTTCCCAGCCGCGGTTCTGGATCTCGGCGGCGTTCAGCACCCGCTGGCCGAAGCCGGTCGAGGGCGCCAGCTGGATCGGGAAGATCACGTCCGACGCGTTCTGCCGGTAGTGAGTCAGGCTGAGGTCGGTACGGCCGTTGAAGAAGGCCAGGTCGAGCCCCATCTCCGTCTCGGCCACGCGCTCCGGGCTGATGTTGGGGTTGCCCTGCGTGACCGAGGTGTACAGGCCGCCCTGCCCGCCCAGCGTGGGCTGAAGCTGCGCTCCCGGGGCGAAGTCGGTGATCAGCGCCCCCGAAAACACGTCCTGCAGCTGGTACTGGCCGGGCAGCTGGCCGCTCTGGCCGTAGGCAAGGCGCAGCTTTCCGAAGCTCAGCAGGTTCTCGGGGATGTTCAGCGGACGCGTGAAGGTCCACGCCGCCTGGGCGCGCGGGTACCAGGCCCGCTTGCTGTCGTACCCGAACCGCGACGAACCGAAGTTGGTGACGCCGGCCGTCAGGAACAGCTGGTCGGCCACGTCCATGGTGCCGGTCAGGTTGTACGACTCGATGCGGTCGGTCGACTCGGCGTCGTTCGGGAGCTGGCGCGACACCGTGTTCGACAGCTTGAACGGGCGCGGCGCGATCAGCGTCTGGCCGGTGACGAACACCTGGCGGAAGTAGGTTTCGTTCAGGTTCTGGCCCGCGCTGACGGAACCGGAGATCTGGCGGCCGAGCGAGTAGTCGGCCGTGGCGACCAGGTTGTGGTCGAGGATGCGGTCGTAGAACTGCCAGCGGGTCACCTGGCCCGCGACGGCTGCGCCGGAGCTGCCCACCGGGACGGCTTCCATGCGGTCGTCGTTGGCGTAGTCGATGCCCAGGTTGTGGGTCAGCCGCAGCCAGTTGAGCGCCTGCCAGTTGGTGTTGACGTTGCCGTACACGCGGCCGACCTCACCGGTGTTCTCGCCCTCGAACGCGGCGAAGAACGGGTTGTCGAAGCCGCGGTTGGTCAGCGCGTCGCCGGGGCCGGGCAGCGGAAGCCGGAAGCTGCGGTGCTGGCCGGTGGCCGGGTCCAGGTAGATGCGGTTGTTGAACTCGGGCGGCGTGCGCACCGCGCCCAGGATCAGGCCGTTGATGCTGTTGCCGCGCTGCACGAACTGGCCGCCCGTCTGCACGTACGAAACGTTGCCGCCCACCGTCAGGTTCTCGCGAAGGCGGTGCGTGGCGTTCAGGCGCGCGGTGCTGCGGTTGTACGTGTCGGCGTCGCCCCAGATGAAGCCGTCGTGCCGCATGTCGCCCACCGACAGGTAGAACGTGGTGCGGTCGTTGCCGCCCGACATCGTCAGGGTGTTGTCGAAGATGCGGCCGGTTTCGTACAGGTTGGCGACGTTGTCGTACGTAGGCGTGCCGGCGGCCAGTTCGGCGCCCCACGACTGGAAGCCGCTGCTGATCGAGCAGCCCTTTCCGTTGGTGATGGTGGGGTTCAGGGCGCAGACCGGGGTCACGCTCGACGTGCCCATCCCGTACCGCCGCTGCATGGGGAGGGTCGAGGCGGCCTGGTCGAGCTGGACGGAGCTGCGGAACGAGTAGGTGGTGCGTCCCGCGCGGCCGCGCTTGGTGGTGATCAGGATGGCGCCGGCGGCGCCGGCCTGCGCGCCATACACCGAGGTGGCCGCGGGACCCTTGAGGATCTCGATGGACTCGATGTCGTCGGGGTTGATGTCCGACGCACGGTTGGGCGCCACGGTGCCCTGCAGCGCGCCCGAGGTGGAGCGCGTGGCGTTGTTCATGGGCACGCCGTCGATCACGAACAGCGGCTGGCCGGTGCCGCTCAGCGTGCTCTGGCCGCGGATGCGGATGGCGGTCGAGGCGCCGGCTTCGCCGGAAGCCTGGTGCGTGACCACGTTGGCCACGCGGCCCGCGAGGCCCGAGACCACGTTGGTTTCATTGGTGCGCGCGAGCACCGCCGAGTCGATGCTGGCGCGGGCCGTGCCCAGCCGCTCCACGCGGGTTTCCAGCCCGGCGCCCGTCACCACCACCGCGTCCAGCTGCAGCGCGCTGGTCGCCATCTGGAAGTTCTGGGTGAGGCTGGCGCCCGGGTTCAGCGTGACGGTGCGCGTCTGGGTGGCAAGGCCCACGCGCGTGGCGGAGATCTGCACCGCCTGCCCGGCGCGGATGCGCGCCCCGGGGATCACCAGCCGGTACGTGCCGTCAGGGTTGCTGGGGGAACCGACGTTCAGGCTCTCGATGCGCACGAGCACGGCGGCCTCGGGCTGGCCCTGGGCGTTCGTGACGCGCCCGGTCACCGTCGCGGCCTCCTGGGCCAGCAACGAAACCGGTGCGAGTGCCGCCGCGATCACTACCGCGATCAGCCGACGGAAATTTCTCATTCCTCGTCCTCCTGTTTGGGTCGGCGGCCGGGTGGCTCGCCGGGTGGGGTCCGATGCATCACACCGTGGTTCGCGGCGGGGCCGCGCGGTGCGGGGGGCGCCGCCCGCCTCCTTCGGCGAAGGAAGCCGCTGCCGCCCGATGGGGTCGTGCCCTGCTCGAGTCCGGGAGAATTCGCGTCGGCCCTCCGTGTGCGGGTGGACGGTTGGTGGTGCCGAGTGGATACGGTTGCGCCGGCCTGGCGCGGAATGTACGAAGGCTGCCGAAAACCGCTGCGGCGCCATGCTAGGTGGTGGTGTTGGAAGTGCTGTCCGGCGGAGTGGATACGCCTTTATATAGGCCGGGTATCCGAAGGTGTCAAGGGCGGCGGCCCTCCGCACGGCCGGCTGCTACATCCGTTTCCCTCCCCTTTTTCGCCTCCTCACCCGCCCACCATCTTCACCGCGCGAAGCAGCGCGCGGGCCTTGTTGAGCGTTTCGTCGTACTCGTCGGCGGGGCGCGAATCGGCGACGATGCCGGCTCCCGCCTGTACGTGCGCCCGGCCGCCCTGGGCCACCACGGTGCGGATGGCGATGGCGGTGTCCATCGTGCGCCCGCCGTAGCCGAAGTAGCCCACCGCGCCGGCGTAGGGCCCCCGGCGGGCCGGCTCCAGCTCGTCGATGATCTCCATGGCCCTCACCTTGGGGGCGCCGGAGACGGTGCCCGCGGGAAAGGACGCGCGGAACACGTCCATGGCCGACATGCCCTCGCGCAGCTCGCCTTCGACGGTGGACACCATGTGCAGCACGTGCGAGTACTTTTCGATGGCCATGCGCTGCGGCACCTTCACCGTTCCCCAGCGGGCCACCCGCCCCACGTCGTTGCGCCCCAGGTCCAGCAGCATCAGGTGCTCGGCCACCTCCTTGGGGTCTGCCAGGAGGCTGGCGGCCAGCCGCTCGTCCTCGGCGGCGTCGGCGCCCCGGCGGCGGGTGCCCGCGATGGGGCGCACCGTCACCTTTCCGTCTTCCAGCCGCACCATCACCTCGGGCGACGAGCCGATCAGCCGCGTGCCGTCCAGGTCCAGGTAGAACAGGTACGGCGACGGGTTCAGCGTCCGCAGCGCCCGGTACAGGTCGAACGGCTCGGCGGTGAGCGGCACCGTCAGCCGCTGCGAAAGCACCACCTGGAAGGCGTCTCCGGCGCGGATGTACTCCTGCACGCGCCGCACGCCGTCTTCGTACCGCTGGCGGCTGCTGGTGCTTTCGAAGTCGGGGTCGGACTCGCCGCCGGCGTCGGCCAGGGCCAGCGGGGCGGGCCCGGGCGACTCGCGCAGCCGGGCGATCAGCCCGTCGATCTCCAGGGCCGCGGAACGATAACGCTCCTCCCGCTCTTCTCGTGACAGCCCTTCCACCTGCACCGCCACCACGGCGCGCGCGCGGTTGAACAGGTTGTCGATGACGACCGTCGTCCCGGTGAGCATGAACACGGCGTCCGGCAGGTCCAGCCCCTCGGCCGGGGCGCCGGGCAGGCGCTCGATCAGGCGGACGGTGTCATACCCGAAGTAGCCCACCGCGCCGCCCCAGAAGCGGGGGAGGCCGGGCACCTCCGCGGGGCGGAACGACGTCAGCATGCGGTCGAAGTCGCCGAGCGGGTCGTCGCTTTCGCCCTGGTCCACCCATCCGCCCGCGGGGGTCCACGTGTCTACCCGCCGCCCCCGCAGGCGCCATGCGGAGCGCGGCTCGCTCCCCAGCAGGGTGTAGCGCGCCCACCGTTCGCCGCCGACCACGGATTCCAGCAGGAACCCGAAGGGCGGCCGGGCCAGCTTGTGGAAGGCGGAAACCGCCGTGTCGGTGTCGAACAGGAACTCGCGCCACACCGGCACCACGGTGGCGCCTTCGGCGAGGTCCAGGAATTCGGCGAGGCCGGGCGAGGGGGGCGCTGCAGTCACGGGAGTCACGGATGAGGATCGGAGAGGAGGACCGCGTCAGTCGGCGGCGAGGGGGGCCTCGAAGTCGTCGCCGCCGGTCACGTTTTCTTCGCGGAGCACCGAGGTGCCGGCGCGCTCGTCGTATTCCACGCGCAGCACCTGGTCCAGGCTTTCGCGGATTCCCTCGATGTGGGTGATCAGGATCACCTGCTCGAAACGGTCTTCCAGGTGGTGGAGCAGCTGCACCACGTTGTCGCGGCGGGCGACGTCGAGCGACCCGAACACCTCGTCCAGGATGAGCAGCGACAGCGGGTGCCCGGCGCGCTCGGCGATCATCTGCGAAAGCGAAAGGCGCAGCACCAGGTTGGCGATGTCTTCTTCGCCGCCGGAGATCACCGGCTTTTCCTCGCCTTCGTCCATCACCATCAGGTTGTACGACTCGTCGATCTCCATCGACGTGTAGCGCCCGTCCGTCAGCTGCGAAAGGAAGGCGGAGGCGATCTCCGACAGCTCGGGGCGCACCTGGTCGTTCAATTCCTGGCGCAGCTCGCTGTAGGCCAGGTCGAGCTCGTCGTGGTAGCGAAGCTCGGCTTCCTGCGCCTCGACGGCCTTTACCCGCTGCTGGTACAGCGTCTCGGCCCGGGTGGCGGTCTGCAGCGCCTGCTCGGCCGTGTTCAGGTCGCCCGTGGCCCGGGCCACGCGCAGGTCGGCGGCGCGAACGGCCTCGTCCAGGCGCTTGTGCTCGGCGCGCACCGCCTCGAACGCCTCTTCGCTGAACCCCAGCCCCTCGCGCTCCGCCGTGGCGGCGCCGGCCTGCTGCACCGCCGCGGCCTCGCGGGCGCGGGCCTGCGACTGCGCGAGCTCCCAATCCGCACCGCGGGCGGCCGTTTCTTCCAGGCGGGCGGCGCGCTTTTCCAGCTCGCGCAGCTCGGACAGGCGCTTTTCGGCCTTGCGGTGCTCCGCGGCGTCGTAGCCGGAGGGGAGCGCGTCGAGCTCACCCTGCAGCTCGCCGCGCCGGGTTTGGCGGTGGCCGAGGTCCGCCGTCAGCTGCTCCAGCTCCTGCAGCGCGCCCTGGCAGCGGGTGAGCTTGCGCGACCGGTCTTCCACCGCTTCCACCAGTTGCGGAAGCAGCTTTTCCAGCTCCACGACGTCGTCGGGCTTGGCCTCGAGCTGCTCGTACCGCTTGGCCCGCCACTTTCCGTCCTGCACCAGCATCCGCCACTGGTCTTCCAGCTCTTCCAGCGTGCGCTCGTAGTCGTCGCCGAGCGGGCGTCCGCAGGTGGGGCAGATGCCTTCGGCCCCCAGCGCGCGGATCTGGGTGATCTGCTCCTTGAGCTCGGCGCCGCGCGCGCGGTAGGTGGACAGCTGCGTGAAGGCGTCCTGCTTGTCGGCCAGCCAGGTGGACTTCTTTTCGTCGAGCGTGGCGGCCACGGCTTCGCGCTGCGTGCGCAGCTGCTCCAGCTCGCCCGCGTACTTCTTTTCCAGCTCCGGGGCGGTGGCCACCTTTTCCAGCCGCTCGCGCGCACGCACCAGCTCCGCATCCAGGTCCGCCACCTGGCGGACGAGCGCCTTGCGGCGTTCGTCCTGGCGGGCGAGCTCGCTGAGCCGCGTGCACTGGTCGGTGACGGTGGGAAGGTGCGCGAGCTTCTCGCGCAGGGGAGCCAGTGCGGCCTCGGCCTCGGCGACCGCCTCCAGCTCCGACGCGGCCCGGTTCAGCTCGCGGCGCGCGGCCTCGCGGTCGCGCTCGGCCTGGCCGATGGCGTGGGTGAGCTCGCGGTAGCGTTCACGGCCCTTCTGCGCGTCGTCCCATCGCGGCGTGATCTCCCTGAGCGCGGCGGCGGCGTCCTCGGCCGCGCGCATCGAGACCTTCCGCCCCTCCACCGCCTCGGCCACGCCCTTTTCGGCCGCCACGAGCGCGGCGGCGATCTCTTCCGGATCGCCCAGGGTGGCCCGCAGCCCGCGGATTTCGCTGCGCAGTTCGGTCTTGCGCCCCTTCACCAGGTCCTGCGCCCGCCGCAGCCGCTCGTAGCCCAGCACCTGGCTGAGAAAGCGGCCGCGGTCCGCGGGCCCCATGGTGGCGAGGAAGGCCAGCTCCTTCTGCCCGGTGAAGTAGGTGTTGAAGAACTCCTCGCGGGTCATCCCCACGTGCTGCTGCAGGTACGCCGTCGCCCCGCCGACGGTGGACGCCACGGGCGAGGCGCCGCCGTCCAGGTACACCTCGGCCGTGGTGAGCGTGCGGATCACCCGGAACTCGTGCGCGCCCAGGCCGAACGCAAGGTCCACCTCCACCCGCGAGCGCGCCCCCGCGCGCGCGAACTTGATGGTGTCGTTGGTCCCCCGCGCGGCGGCGGCGCCGTAGATGGCCCAGGCGATGGCCTCCAGGATGGTGGACTTGCCCGCCCCGTTGGGCCCGATGATGCCCGTGAGCCCGGAGCGGAAGGTGATCTCGGTGTGCGCGTGCTGGCGGAAGTTGCGCATGGACAGGGAGCGGAGGCGCATGGCTCAGCCCTCCCCGGTGCGCTCGACGTACGTCTTGCCCAGCTCCATCAGGTGGTCGCGCTCGCAGCGGTCGTCGCGCAGCACCCAGTCCTTGCGGATGAAGCTTTCCACCTGCTCCTGCAGCGTCTGGCGGCGCACGGGCGCGCCCGACGCGGCGCGGCGGCGGATTTCGGGCGGGCGCGCGTCCAGGTGAAAGTGCAGCGCCTCGGCCTTCCACTCGCGGATCTGCTTGTGGTTCAACTCGCGGATGCAGGGGCGCTGCACGTCGGTGACCACCATGCGAACGATCTTTCCCTTGATGCCCTCGGGCACCTTTTCGACCAGCGCGCGGATGCGGGCATCCACCTCGGCGGGGCCCAGGCCTCGCGCCTCCACCCAGGGGAGGTCCACCACCGTGCGCGTGCGCAGCGGCTGGAAGTCGGCCCGGCGCGTCTCGGTGTCGTACAGCAGGAAGCCCTTCTCTTCCTTCTCCATCCAGATGTTGGTGGAGGTGCGCTCGATGCCGCCGGCGTACCACATGTTGGGCGCCATCTCGGTGGCGATGTGGTAGTGGCCCAGCGCGACGTAGTCCCACCGTTCCGGGCCGATGTCGGTGTTCTCGACGATGGCGCCGCCGTATTCCGACACGTAGCGCAGCTTCTGCTCGGCCGCGGCGCCGCCGATGGTGCCGTGCAGCATCAGCAGGTTGTATTTGACCGCGGGGTCCGGCTCCAGCCGCGCCTGCTCGCCCGCGAACAGCGCCACGTGGGGCAGGCAGAGGATGGACGTTTCCAGCTGAGGAAGGTGCACCGTGCGGCTTTCGTCGCACGCCACCCGCACGCCGTCGATCTCGCGGAAAAGGTTGAGGATGTTGCCCGTGTCCGCCGAGCGCGGTGAGTCGTGGTTGCCCGCGATCATCACCACCGGCGTGTCCGGAAGCTCCTCGGAAAGTCGGCAGAACTGCCGGAAGGCCTCGGCGATGGAGGTGTTGGAGGGGCGGACGGTGTGGAACACGTCGCCGGCCACCAGCACCAGGTCCGGGCGCAGCTCCACCACGCGGGCGACGGCCTGGCGAAAGGCGTCGGCCACGTCGGCTTCGCGCGCGTTGGCGCCGCGCTGCGTGACGCGGTGATAGGCGCGGAAGCCCAGGTGAAGGTCGGCGAGGTGGGCGATTCTCACTGTGGTTCGGTTCTATCGATACTTCGTGTGATGTCGTCTTCCGGGCCCCGGGAGGCCTCTCCCCCGGCCCCTCCCCCGGCAAACTGCGCCGGGAGAGGGGGGAACTTCGATCGTGGTTCGACAAACTGCCGATGCATGCCTCTGGGAGCCCCCTCCCCCCGGCCCCCGTCCCCCGCTGCGCAGGGGAGGGGGAGACCTGAATTGCGCTCCGGCTGGCCTCGCGCGCCCGACTGGCTCCCTTCTGCGCGAGAGGCCGCCGCCTTGTGAGCGCGGCGCGCGGCGGCTACGATTGTGGCCCCGGTGAACGGGCGAGAACCGCCCCCCTCCACCGGTGTACCGACACCGCCGCCCGACGCCGCGGCCGCAGTCCCCCAAGCCGACCGAACTACGCCATCATGGCCAAGACCAAGAAGCCCAAGATTTCGCCCGAAGAACGGCACCGCCAGCTGCAGGACCAGGTGCAGGCGCTTCCGTACGTGATCGCCGACTTCGAAGCCAAGGGCCAGAAGCGCAAGGCGTTCATGGTCAAGTACGTCGCCGGCCCGATCATCCGCATGATGAAGCGCCTGATGGACCGCCAGCGCTACAAGGGCACCGAAGGCCAGAAGCTCAAGCAGGCCGAGCAGATGAAGCGGCACCTGGAAATGCGCCGCAAGCAGGTGGAGTTCATGCAGGGCGAAATGGCGCGCCAGCAGAAAAAGGCGCAGAAGCGCAACAAGGCGCGCTAGTCCGCGCTGGCCGGCTCCACCCGCGCGCCGCGCTCCCGCTCCGGGAGCGCGGCGCGCGGCGCTTCGTCCCCCGCCCCCCGGTCGCGCAGCACCGCCGCGCAGGGCAGCCCCGGCCACTCGTCCGCCGGCCACGCGTCGAAGTGCCCCGCCCGCGCCGGCAGCGAGGCCCCCGCCTCGGCCGAGGCGGCCAGCAGGAAGTTCTGCCGCTCGGGATAGTCGCGCCCCAGCTGGTGGTACAGCCGCACCGCGGGAAAGACGGCCGCCACGGTGTGCACGGTCGACCAGAAGCGGCACTCCCCCGCCCCCGCCGCCACCCCGATCAGGTTCACCAGCACCAGCCCGCCGGGCTTTAGCAGCGCGCGGAAGCCTTCCAGCGCCTCCACCGTGGCCAGGTGCGCCGGCACCATCTCGTCGCCCCCGTACACGTCCACCACCAGCCGGTCGTAGCCGCCTCGCGGCAGGGCCGAAGCCACCGCCCGCGCGTCGCCGTGAAGGATGGCCAGCCCGTGCTCCGGCCGCAGCCCGAACCAGCGGTAGGCGGCGCGGGTGATGGCGGGATCCAGCTCCACCACCGTGATGCGCGCCCCCGGATCGTCCTCGGCGATGCGCCGCGGCAGGGTGCAGGCCCCGCCGCCCAGGAAGAGGTACGCCGCGCCGTTGGAGGTGGTGTCGCGCAGCAGCCGCTCCGCCGCCGCGATGTAGCCGAAAGTAGGCGCGCCCGTGCGCTCCAGCTCGCCCGACTCCAGCTCGTCGTTCACGTACAGGCGCAGCTCCGGCTGGCGACGGCCGCCGGGGTGCACCATCTCGGCGACGCGGACCAGGCCGTACGGCGTCTCCTCCTCGTGAAGCACGCGCTCGCCACCGGAAGCCGCGACCGGCATCTCACGGGGAAAGACCAGCGGAAAGGTGAGCAGCGCGCCCACCCCCAGCAGCAGCGGCCCGGGGCTGAAGGCGGGGATGAGCACCAAGCCGCCCATCACCGCGCCGCCGGCCAGCCCCAGCAGCACGGCGAGCACCGTCTCCTCCACGCCCCGCGCGGCGGGCGAGCGGCCGGTGCGCTCGTCGTCATCCTCGTCGGCCCCCGCCGCGTGGAACTCCGCGGACCAGGCCGTGAGCGCCGGGAGCAGAAAGCCGATGGCGTACACCGGCACCCCCACCAGGAACAGCAGCGCCAGCGCGCGCGCCGTGCCCCCGAAGCGCTCCCAGCCGAAGTGCACCCACAGCGTGCCGAAGCCGCCGGCCAGCGCCAGCGCGATGCCCGCCCCCACCCAGCGCCAGGTGGGGGGCTGGCCGGTGCGGGCGCCGGGCGAGCCGGCCCAGACGCCGGCGGCGAGCGCGGCGGCGAAGGTGGCCACCAGCCCGCCCGCCGCCGAAAGCACCCCCTGCGCCTCGTACAGGATCAGGCTGCCGGCCGCGAACGCGGCGATGCCGAGCGCCACCCCCGCCAGGGCGGCGCGGGCCAGGACGCCGGCCGCGGGCCTGCGCGATTCAGTGGCTGAAACGGCCGTATCCTCCACGATAGTACAGCAGCGGGGTTCCTTCGCGCGCACCGGCGGAGAGCACTTCGCCGATGAAGATGGTATGGTCGCCGCCGGGAAGGGCGGCGTGCACGCGGCAGTCCACCCAGGCCAGCGCGTCGTCGAGCACCGGGGCCCCGGTGCTTTCCGCGTGCCACGGGGTGCCGCGGAACTTCTCCTCGGCCGGGCCGCCCGTGCCGAAGCGCCGGGCGATGGTTTCACCCCGCCCCTCGGCCAGGAAGCTGACGGCGTAGTAGCCGGCCTGCTGGATGAGCGCGTGCGTCTGCGAGGCCCGGTCGACGCACGCCAGCACCAGCATGGGGCGCAGCGACACCGACGACACGGCGCTCACGGTGAGCCCGGCCGCGGTGCCGTCGTCCCGGCACGAGGTGACCACCGCCACCCCCGTGGCGAAGTGGCCCATCACCCGCCGGAACTCGCTTTCGTCGATCATCTGGCCGCGGACGAAGTACGGGACTACCTTGGCCGCGCGTGTTGCTGGCCGGGTCCTTGCTGAACACGCGCCCCTACGAGGCCCGGCCCCATCAAACAAAAGCCGGGCCGTCCGGATGGGCCGGCCCGCTTTCCTGACAGCCAGAACCGCCGATGCGCGCCTTTGCAGCACGCGCCGCCAGAGTGGCCGCGCTCCTGATTCTAACCGCTCCGGCCGCGTGCGACAACGTGGAATGGGGCGGCGCTTCGTTCCAGGTGGTCACGCCGCCGCCCCCGGGCGCCGGCGACGCCTCCGCGCCCGAGCCGGGCGCCATCGCGGGGCTGGGGCTGCCCACCGGCCGCGTGCTCTTTCACGTGGTGCGCAACGCCAACGGCACGGCCACGGTGGTGCCCGTGGGCGAGATCTCGGGCGACTCGCTGCGCACGCTGCGCCGCCCGGCCGGCGTTTCTCCCCAGGCGTACGAGCAGCGCTTCCGCGAGGCGGTGATGCCGCCCAACGCGCAGTTCGTGCTCTTCCGGCGCGGCGCCGAGGTGGGAACGGTGACGGTGCAGGGCCCCGCCCGCGTGACGTCGTGCGGCGTGCCGACCGCGCAGGGGCAGGCAACGACCGTCGCGGCCGCCGCGGCCGACCGCGAGTTCCTGGCCTTTCGCAAGGGGCTGGCCCCCGACGTCATGGGCGAGTACCGGCCCCCGCAGGTGGAGGGCACCATCCAGCGCTACGCCTCGCTGGTGGCCGAGCGGATGGTGCTGCAGAACGGCCTGGCGCGCCCCCGCAGTTGGAGCGGCGCCCAGCGCGACCTGCAGGCGCTGGACGTGATCCGCGGCGGCCATCCCGAGATGGCGGCCACCTACCTGGTGGGCGACCAGCTGGGGCCGGGCGCCCCGGAGCCCGACGGGTGGAGCGTGTTCTACGTGGCCGACTACGAGCAGCGCGCCGGCTACACTCCCGTGTACCAGGAAGTGCGCGACTACGACAAGACGGGCAAGGGCGCGCCCAAGCTGGTGGACCACCTGAACTGGAACGCCGCCGGCCAGCACGAGATGCTGGTGCAGGTGTTCGGCGTGCGCGAAAGCTGGTACGAGGTGATCTCGCGCGACCGCGGCACCTGGCGCAAGGTGTGGGAAGCGCCCCGCTGCGTGGAGCAGCCGCCCGTAGCCCGCAGCATCGGCGCGGCCGAGCGCACCAGCCAGCAGCCCTGACCGCTCGCGGTCGACGGAGCGAAAAGAGAGGGGTGGGCGCGGATCGCGCTCACCCCTTTTTCACGTCGTCAGCGGAACTCGTCCGGGCGGGACGGGAGCGATCGCCGGGAGTGGAAGACTCGTTGAATCACGACATCCCGGCCTACGACCTGGTATTGGACACGGAAAGGTGGGACGACAATCTCCCGCCAGTCCGGGTCTCCCCATTCGGGTACCGTCCGGCCGGAGCGCGGGAATGTTTTGAGCCTTTGTACGCCTGCGAACAGCCTGGTGACTAGGGGACGGCTGCTGGCGTATAAGTGGCGCGCGGTGTAGTTGTGGATGTCCAGGAGGTCACGAATCGCGAGTTGGGACCAACTCAGTCCGTAAACCACGTAGCGACCAGTGTCTCGACCTCCGCCTGGCTGTACAGGCGTTCGGTCGCGGCGGAAATGGCTCCCTGCCGGACTCCCGCGATGACGTGGCGGTTGTACTCATCCTCGGAAAGGTAGGGCACGTCCTCGAAGCGATGCCGCAGCGCATCCTTCTCGGCCTGCTCCGGATCGGCGGGGTTGCCGGGGGGCATCGGCCCGGCCAGCACGCTACGCGCAATCGAGAGCCTTAGCTCCCACTCGTGATCGCTGACGTAGTTCGCCGCGCGGTACGCCTGCATGCCGCGCACGAGCCTCTCGCGGATGCGCTCCCAATAGGCGAGCTCCGCCGGCGAGAGGCCGGCGGGCGGCTGCTCATCGAGAAGCAGGTCCTGCTCTTCCAACTGCATGGGTGACATGGCGAGCCCTTTCCGCTGGCGACGGCGCGAAACCGTCCGCAATATCGGCGAAAGTGCTCAGAACGCACAAGCCGGTAGAACGCGCCACCGGCCGGTCAGGACTGCGGAAGGGTGCACTGCAGGAAGGTGGCGCGGCCCGGGACGGTGCGCTGCCCGCCCTCGCTGGTGAGCAGGACGGTGCCGTTCGACTCGATGGCCACGGCCTCGCCCTGCGGCTCGCCGACCGGCGTCAGCTCCATGGCGAACTCGGGGCGGCCGGTGCCCAGCAGCTCCGCCGTGCGGTACAGCGCCAGGCGCCCATAGCTCCTCACCGCCACCCAGCGCCCGTCGCGGCTGGCGCCTGCCCCGGTCACGCGGTCTCCTGGCTGCTCGGGCTCCGGCGCCAGCTCGCGCACGCGCACCAGGTCCACCGGCCCGGGCTGCAGCGGCGTGGGCCAGCGGTACAGCTCGATCGGCTCCTTCTGCCCCTTGCCGATGACGTAGATGGAGCCGTCGGGAAGCACGAACAGGGCTTCGGCGTCCTGGCCGCCGCCCGGGAAGCGCGCCTCGAACCGGTCCGCGCGGGCGGTGGCCGCCTGGTCCACGGGGGGAAGCGCCACGCGGTAGAGCGCCACCGGATCGTTCTTCCTGCGGCCCGCGCTGCCGATGTCGGCGATGTAGGCGCACTGGCCGCCCTCGCAGGGGCCCACGGCCAGGTCTTCCCAGTCCTGGTTGCTGGCCCCTTCCACCTGCAGCGTGCCCCGCGCCCTTCCGTCGCTTCCGATGGCGTACAGGACCGGGTCGTTCCCCGAGTCGTTGTGCGTCCAGAAGACTTCGGGGTCGGCGGGATCGAACGCCGCGCCGCTCGTTTCGGTGACGTCGCCCGGCATCCCCACGTCGCGCCGCGCGATCCGGCACCACTCCCCGGCATCATCCCCGCCGGCGGACGCCTGCCGCGCATCGCCGCATCCCGCGAGCGCGACGAACGCCAGGGCCGCCGCCCACCGCGCCCGCATCGATCGGATCCCCATCTGCCGTACGTTCATCCGGCTCACACGTCCGCGGTGATGATGGCGCGGCGCTCCGGGCCGGAGCGGGCCGGCGCTCCCTGGCGCGGTGCGGGCTGCGGGCGCTGGTAGTAGGTGCCGTCGGCGCCCAGCTCCCACAGGTCCGGCCGGGCCAGGTCCTCGTCCAGGATGCCGTCCAGCCGCGCGCGGTGGCCGGGGTCGCGGATGGGAACGGCCACCTCCACCCGCCGGCTGAGGTTGCGCGTGCGCCAGTCGGCCGAGCCGATGTAGTACTCGGGCTCGCCGCCGTTCTCGAAGCGGAAGATGCGCGCGTGCTCCAGGTGGCGGCCCAGCGCGCTGTACACGCGGATGTTTTCCGACAGCCCCACGACGCCGGGGCGCAGCGAGCACATCCCCCGCACCAGCAGGTCGATCCGGACCCCCGCCTGCGACGCCTGGTAGAGGGCGGCGATGATCTCGCGGTCGGCCAGGCCGTTGAACTTGGCGCGGATCCACCCCCGGCGCCCCGCGGCGGCGTGCTCGGCCTCGCGCCCGATCATCTCCACGAACCGCCGCCGCATGGTGTACGGCGCCACCAGCAGGTGCTGGAAGTCCGTGGGCGCCGCGCCCCCCGTGAGGCCGTTGAACACCTCGTTGAGCTCGGCGGCCAGGGCCGGGTTGGCGGTCATCAGCCCCAGGTCGGTGTAGAAGGTGGCCGTCGAGGCGTTCAGGTTGCCGGTGCCGATGTACACGTACTGGCGCAGCGCGTCGGACTCGCGGCGCACCACCAGGGCGATCTTGGCGTGCACCTTCAGGTCGGGCGCCCCGTAGATCACGTGGATGCCGAAGGAGCGAAGGTAGCGCGCCCAGTGGATGTTGCTGAGCTCGTCGAAGCGCGCCGTCAATTCCACCAGCGCCACCACCTGCTTGCCCGCCGACGCGGCGCGGGTCAGCGCCTCGACGATGCGCGACTTGGTGTTGGTGCGGTACAGGGCCAGCTTGATGGCCAGCACGTCGGGGTCTTCGGCCGCGTCCACCACCAGCCGCTCGACGGTGGCCTGGAACGAGTCGCCGGGAAACGACACCAGCACCTCGCGCTCGCGCAGCTGCTCGAAGACGGTGCGGCGCGGGTCCAGCGGGGTGCGCGGCGGGGGCGCGGGGGGAAAGTGCAGCCCCTCGGCCTCGACGTCGGCCAGTTCGCGGATGCCGCGCAGGTCCACCAGCCCGGGCACCTCGTACACGTCCTGCTCGCCCAGGGCCGAGACGATGCTGGGCGCCTCGTACTGCAGCTCGCGCAGCAGCATGGCGCGCACGGTGCCGGGCATCCCCCGCTCCACCTCCAGGCGGACGACGGGGCGGAAGCGCCGCTTGCGCACCTGCTCCTCGACCGCGTGGAGGATGTCCTCTACCTCCTTGCGGTCCAGGTGAAGCTCGGCGCTGCGGGTGACGCGGAACACGCGCGGCGATTCCACCTCCAGCCCGGGGTACAGCGCGGGAAAGTGCTCGCGGATCACCTCCTCGAGCGCCACGAACCGCCGGCTGTTGGGAAGGTGGATGAACCGGTTGACCCCGTCGGGCAGCTCCACGATGCCCAGCCGCGGCTCGCCCCCGCGCGGGTCGCGCACCAGCCCCGCCAGCGCGGGGCGCAGGTTGCGGATGTGCGGGAACGGGTACCCGGGGCCGGCGGTCAGCGGCATCAGCACGGGAAGGGCGTCGCGCTCGAAGCGCTCGCGGACGTACGCCCGCTCGTCGGGCGCCAGCTCGCCGGGGGGCACCACCCTCACGTCGCGCTCGGCCAATTGCGGCAGGAGCGTTTCGTCGAGCAGCTGGTAGGCGCGGTCCATCAGCCGCCGCGCGCGGATGCCGATGGCGTCGAGCTGGTCCTGCGGGGTGACGCCGTCGATGGTGCGCTTGTGGCTTCCCATCGCCACCTGGCGCTTGAAGCCGGAGACGCGCACCCGGAAGAACTCGTCGAGGTTGGCGCCGAAGATTCCCAGGAACCGCACCCGCTCCAGCAGCGGCACGCGCGGGCTTTCCGCCAGCTCCAGCACGCGCCGGTTGAAGGCCAGGATGCTGAGCTCCATGTTCAGCAGCGTACCCACCGGCAGCAGCCGCGAAGCGTCGGCGTCGGGATCGGGGGCGGAGGCGAGCGTTACCCGGGCCCGCCGCTCCTCGTCGCTGGCGTCGCCCTCGGGGGCCAGGATGGTGAGCCCCGCGCGCGCCACCACGTGAAGCGCGGCCAGCGTGTCGCGGTCGCGCAGCGCGGGCGAGCCCACGGAGGCCAGGATCTCGTCCAGCGGCATGTGGACGATCTCGCACGCGGCCTCTTCGCCCGGGGCCGATGCGCCCTCCGCCAGCCACACCTCCACCGACGCGCTGGCTCCGGAGCCCGAGCCGGTGCCCAGCAGCCGCACCCGCGCGCCGTCCTGCCCGAAGCAGTCGCGCAGCACCTGCCGCGCGGCGTCCTCGCCCGTGCCCTGCGTGGAGGGAACCCGCAGCGAGGCGCGGTCGCGGCGCAGGGCCATCCGCCCGTCGTCCAGCGCCACCACGGCCACCCGCCGCGCGGAGCGGACGGCCGTTTCCAGCTCGTTCAGCTCGTGCTCGCGAAGCGCCAGCCGCGCCCGGTCCACCCGGTCCTCGGCCACCAGGCGCAGCCCGTACTCGTGCCGCAGCGACGACGCGATGCGCTCGGGGTCGCCCGCCTGGGGAAGGATGGCGACTTCCTCGAGCTGCGCGCGCCGGTCGCCCTCGCGCGCCAGCATGGTGTCGGCGGCCACCTGCGCCACGTCGCCCTCGGGCGAGGAGAGGGGACGGACGCGACGGTGCGTCTCGATCTCCACCCGCGGCTCCAGCCGGGCCGGGTCCACGATCGCGCGCAGCAGCACGGCGGGCTCGGTGCTCCCCGCGAAGAGGGCCGCGGGATCGCCCTCCACACCGTCCAGCGCCACGATGCGCCCGTACTCGGCCTCGTGCCCGGTGCGGACGGCGAAGGTGGCGGCCCCGTGGCCGTGGTGGCGCACGCACGCCCAGGCGCCGCGGCGCTCCAGGTCCCCTTCCACCGTGTCGAAGTACACGTCGCGGAACGAGGCCGTACGCGTTGGCCCCGCCGCCAGCGTGTCGGGCGCGGGGTCCGTGGCGATGCGGTCCAGCGCGCCGGGTGTGCCGGGCTCGTAGCGGCTGGAGGCGGGGCCGTCGGGAAGCGGGGCGTCGTGGTGCATCGTGCTCAGAACGGCAGTCCCATGCGAAGGTACACGACGTCGTCCTCGCCGCGGGCGTACACCACGCTCACGGCCTGCTGGCGGAAGCGGAAGAAGGCGCCGGCGCCCACGGCCGTGTGCCAGCCGCCTTCGCCGGAGCCGCCGTACCAGACGCGGCCGGCGTCGGCCAGTGCGATTACGCCCAGGTCGCCGCGCACCAGCAGGTTGGCGCGGGTGAGCACGGTGCGCACCTCGGCCCCGCCGAAGGCGGCGCGGTCGCCGGCGAAGCGCTGCATGGCGTGGCCGCGCAGCGAGGGCGAGCCGCCGATGAAGGACGAGTACTGGATGGGAAAGGAGCCCCAGGTGGCCTGCGCCCCGGCGCGAAGCGCCAGCACGGGCCCGCGCCCGGCGGACAGGTACGCCGTCCCCACGCCGCCGGCCCTCGCGAACCCGCCGTGGGCGCCCTCGTCGAACAGGGCGCCGGCCACGCCGGGAAACACGTCCGCGTTCGCCGCCAGGGTAAAGCCGCCGCGGGGATACGTCAGGTCGTCGCGCCCTTCCCAGTACGCCGCCCCGCGCGCGCCCACGTCGAAGAAGGTGTCCGTCGCGTGCGCGTACTCCGTGCCGAGGGCGGCCGCCGGCGTGCCGGGGCGGACCTCGGGATCGGTGTAGCGCCCCACCAGCGCCGTGGTCAGGGCGAACCGCTCGGAAAACGGCACCACCAGCGTGGGCTCCACCAGCAGCTGGCGCTCCCAGACGATGTAGTCGCGGCGGCCCAGTCCCGGCTGCTGGCGGGTGTCGTTGCCGAAGCCGTAGAACGCCGTCGCCTCCAGCTCCGAGGCACGGGCGAAAAGGCCGCTGGAGACGGCGCTTCCCGTCCAGCGCCGGGCGGCGAACGCCTCCACGCCGAAGCGGCCGTAGAGGGGCGCCCACAGCCCGCGCGCCCACCAGCGGGTGGCCCAAGGGTAGCGCCGGAAGCCGTAGCGCGTGTGCGACGGCCCGCCGCCCACCACCAGGTCGGCGTAGGGGCGGATGGCCGCGTACGGCGCGAACATCGAACTGCTCGCGCCCCAGTCGCGCGGGGGATCGATCCCCTCGCCGCGGGGCGCGCCCAGCGCCTCGTACTCGCGCGTGTCGACCACCACGCCCGGCCCGGCGGGAAAGCGGTTCTGCCCGCGGTCGTCGTAGATGACGGTGCGCGCGCCGCGGCTCTCGTTCTCGTACACGTCGTCGCCGCCGCCGCCCAGCAGCCGCACCAGGATGGGACCCTGGCCGCGGATGACGGCGCGGTCGCCGCCGCCGTGCATCCACACCCGCACCTCGCGCGTTTCGCTCGCGGCGAAACGGCGGCGGAAGTGCGGCTCGCCCAGCGTGCCCTCCGTCCCGGCGTGGATGCGCACCTCCAGCGAGTCGCCCCTGTGGTCGATGACCACGGTCTCGGCGGCGTCGGTGCCGTACACCTGGGGCTCGCGGGCCAGCAGCGCGTAGAACTCCGCCGCCGCCGCCGGAAGCGCGTCGCGGCGGGCGCGCAGGGTGCGTTCGATTTCTTCGCAGCGCAGGGCGCAGTGCTCGGCCGGGATCAGCCGCACCGCCTGTGCGATCATGGGGTCCGTCAGCCGGGCGCGCAGGGCGGCCGTCACCGAGTCCCAGTCGGCGCGGTCCAGCTCGCCCAGCATGCGCCGGTCCACCTCGATCCCCTGGTCCACCAGCCCCATGGTTTCCGGCGCCGGGCCGAACCCCACCGCCTTGTCCAGGACCGAGCGCCCCAGCTTGATCAGGAACCCGTCGTAGTCCACGAACACGTAGTCGCGGTCGCGCGGGATGGGGCGCCACGTCCGCACGCCGCCCGAGTCGATCCCCGCCCAGCGGTACTGGTCGGCGTGGCGGTCCCAGTCGTTCAGCACCAGGTCCAGCAGCCGCACCGTCAGGAACTCCTCGTCGGCCAGGCGGTTGCGCGGACCTTCCTCCAGCGCCTCCAGCATGTCGTCGGTGCCCTCGATCTCCGCCGCGCCGGCCCAGGGCGCCGCGGGCCGCTCCTCCACCGTCCCCAGCATCCCCGCGAACTCCTGGCGATACTCCCCCAGGCGCGGGTCGTCGGGCATCACGAACAGCACGGGATCCACGTGCAGCGCGCCGGTGGCGTCCATCAATCGCCCGGAAACCACCAGGCCGCTGGGCTGCTGCGAGCTCACCTGGTCCTGCAGCACGCGGCCGACGACGGTGCCCTTGAGGTCTGCCTCCTGGGCCCGCCACTGCCGCTTGTTCACGGAGCGGAAGGCGTACTCCTTTCCGTCGGCCCCGCGGAAGCGCAGGGAAACGGTCTGGTTGCCGCCGCCGCGCTCGGTGGGCGTCAGTCCCCCGGCGAAGGTGCCCAGGTTCAGCAGGGGAACGCGGACGGGGGTCGTCCACAGGTCGCGGTAGCTGGTGCCCAGCAGGAACGCGCGGGTGGATCCCGCGGCGTACCCCGGCCCGGGAACGACCACGGTGCTGTCCTGCGCGAAAGCCGCCCCGGGCAGGGCGGCGATCGCGAGAAGGGCGGCGAGCCGGCGCGGCGTCATCGGCCGCTCCCCGTAGAGGCGGATGGCGGCGGCGCGGTGGAATCGGGCTGGGGACGTTCGATGGTCGGCACGTCCAGCCACTGCGAGTAGTCTTCGTGGCGGCTGCCGTCGGCGTTCACCACCACCACGCTCAGCCTCATGCGCCCGTCGGCCAGGATGGAGATGCGCTGGTAGCCGCTGGCCTCGCGGATGTAGCGGATGCCGGTGATGCGCCGCGTGGGGGTGGTGTGGCCGTAGATGCCCCCGCCGCTGACCAGCATGTACTTGGCCGGCTCGCGGCGGAACACCTGCAGGTTGTGCTCGTGCCCGGCGGCGTACACCATGGGCGTATCGACGACGAAGGCGCGCTGCAGCGAGGTGGCCATGTGGCGGTACTCGCGGCCGGTGACGTCCTGCCGGGCGAAGAGGCCGGCCAGGCGCGCCCAGGGGTGCAGCGGAAACAGGTACGTGGGCCAGTCGAAGTAGCCGCCGTGCTGCCCGCCGCTCACCAGCGGGTGGTGCGCCACCACGACCGTACGCAGGTCGCCCGCGGTGGCCAGGGCCACGCGCAGCGAGTCGATGACGCCCTGCTCCGTCGCGGGGCGGCACCGGCTGCCGGGACCCGGCTTCTGCGCCGGGTGCAGCCACCAGTGGGTGTCGATGGGGATCAGCCGCAGCACGCCGTCGATGTCCAGGACCACCGGGCCGGGGCAGCCGTCGCGCGGCTCCATGGTCACCCGCCCGCCGCCGTTGGCGTTGATGAACCGCGCCTGCCGGGTGACGTGCTCCAGCCCCACGGAGGCACCCTGCGCCCAGTCGTGGTTGCCCGGCACGAACACGCCGCGCGTTCCCGTTTCCAGCAGGGGCGCCATCTGCGCGCGGATGATGCGCAGTCCCTCGCGCCCCTCGGCGGTGGCGGTGTCGCCCAGGCCGACGGGGTAGAGGTTGTCGCCCAGGAACACCACGAAGCTGCGGTCGGGCGCCTGGGCGATCTCCTCGCGCAGCGCGTTCAGCACCGGCTCGCCGGCGGGGTCGGGAAGCCCCGCGTCGCCGATCAGCACCAGGTTGAGGACCACCGAGTCTTCGGGCGCCAGCACGCCGGCCAGGCGGCCCAGCCCGGCCACGGGCGAGCCGCACGCCGTCGCTCCCATCAGCATGGCGGCCGCGCACCCCAGCCGGGCCGCGCGCCGCGAAATCGTCCTGCCGTTCATCACCACTGCCGTTCGGTTGGATATCGTCAGCCGAGCCCGTCGACGGGGTCAGCGGCCCTTGCGTTTCTTGCGCCGCGCGCGGAACGGAACGTACTCCGCCGCGGCCACCTGCTCCGACCAGCGCTCGTCGAGCGCGCCCACGATGCCGGCCGCGCTCCCGTTGCGCTTCAGCCGCACGAGGTATTCCAGCGTCCTCATCCCGTCGTCGCGGCTCACCACGTCTACCAGCTGCCAGTCCTTGGCCATGTCGGCCAGCGCCTCCTGCACCGTCATGCGGGCCACGTCGGGCTGGCTGCTGTGCACCAGCAGGATGCCGTCGGTCTTCACGTCGGTGGCCTTGTCGAGCATGCGGCGGCGCACGGTTCGCTGCGCCTCGGGCTCCTGCGCCATCAGCAGACGCTGCGGGCCCACGGACAGGATGCCGGTGCGCGCGTACCGGCCGCTGTAGATGGAGCCCACGTTGAACTTCCACACCGTGAGCACCACCAGGTTGAAGGCGAACGACATGGCCAGGGCCACGTCGAGCGCCTGCACCCCGGAAGACAGGCCGATGCCGATCACCAGGAAGATGTAGACGGCGTCGCGGGGGTCTTCGAGCGTGTTGCGGAAGCGCACGGCCGCCACGATGCCGGCCAGCGCGAACGCCAGCGCGATGCTGTTCTTGACGACGAGGGCGATCCCGGCCACCACGATGGGCAGGATGATCACCGAGGCCACCAGCGCGGGGTCGTAGCGGAAGCGCTTGGTGAGCATGTACACCCACGCCACCGGCACCACCAGCAGCAGCGCGCCCAGGATGACGAGCACCGTGCCGAGCGCGCGCTGCCCGGCTTCCTGCAGCGAGATGCGCGCGCCGTAGTCGCCCACGGGGCCGGCCGCCAGGTCGCCGCCCCGCTCCAGCGGCAGCGCCACGGGCGACAGGATGGCCTCGCGCACGGTGGGGCTGTAGTACACGGCGAGCGACATCAGCGCCGAGACCACCACGTAATAGGCGATCACGCGAAGGAACGGATACGAGCGCGCGTCGACCAGCCGCTCCAGCAGGCGTTGGTGCGCGGGCGGCTGTACGTCGTCCGGCTGCATCCGCCCGGGATGCGACGTGCGGACGGGCGCCTCGGCCGCGGGGGCGGCGGGCGCCGGCGGCGTGGAGAGCAGCGTCTCGGACTCGCCCGGAGCGACCACGGGCGGCGGGCCGCTGGTGATGCCGGTTTGCTTCTTGGAGTGTTGGGCCATTTCCGTTTTCCGTCCGCATCCGCCGCGCGAAGGGCGCGCGGGGCACAAGTGGGCGCTAGCAGGAACCACGCCGCGCGTGTGGCCGGCTGGCTTTCGCCTTGGTCATTAGGCGGAAGTTGGTGAGCTGTGCCAATGGAAGGTGTGGATGTGCGGGAGGGCGGGGGGGTCTTGGTGCGCTTCGATCTGCGCCGGCGCATGCCCCTGGCAGGCCCCTCCCCCGGCCCCTCCCCGCATGCTGCGCATGCGGAGAGGGGAGAATTCGATTGCGCTTCGGCCGGCTTTGCGCGTACCGATCCGGACCGCATCGGCAGCGCACTCACGCACTCACGCACTCACGCACTTCCCCTCACATCCCGCCGCTCACCAGAAACACCCATTCCCACCCCTCGCGCCCGCGGCGGAAGCCCGCGCGCAGGCCGTTGTAGCGCAGGTCCGAGGCGTACTCCGGCGGCGCCGCCCAGATGGCGGTGCCCGCGACGCTGGCGATGCCGCGGTCCAGCAGAAACGGCAGACGGTCCACCGAGCGGTATCCCTCGCGCTCCCACTCGGCCAGCGTCTCCAGGATTCCCGGGTCGATGGGCCCCAGCGTGTGCACGAAGTCGCGCGACATCGCCCGGCGCAGCGCCGGCACGTCGCGGCGGGAGGCGGCGTCGCGGATGGCCAGGGCGAAGTCTGCCAGCTCCATCTCCGCGGCGGTCGCAACGTCCGGCGGTACGTGCACCACGCTCTCGCGCGCCAGCCAGCCCGACGGCGCGCCCGGGCAGTGGACGCAGCGCACCAGCAGCTCGGCGGTGTCTGCCCGCAGCACCTCCAGCCGCATGAACACGAACGGCAGGGTGGCCGATCCGCCGTCTCCCCGCAGCGCCAGCCCGGCATCGCGGGTCCACACGCTCTGCGACTGCACGATCGCGGGTGGCGCGGGCGGGGCCGCCTGCACCGGCGCGGGTGCGGGCGTCGGCACGGGCTGCGGCGGAGCCGGGCAGGCGGCCAGGGCAAGGCAGGCGATGGGGACGGCGAAGCGGCGCATGTGGGCAAGTCCGGGGTAGGGGCCATCCCGTATCCGGCACGCGGCGCGCCACGTACATTCCGGCCGTACGCCAACCACGCAACCTGCTGCCCGATCGTGACCGAATCCACCGCTCCGCTGGCCCTGGTCTGCTCCGTTCCGCTCGAGTGCGAGCGCCTTCGCGCCGCACTGGAGGACGTGGAGGACGTGCTCGTCGGGCGGAAGCCGGGGTGGGCGGGGCGGCTGGACGGGAGCGACGTCGTCCTCCTTCCGGGGGGGATGGGAAAGACCAACGCCGCCCACGCGCTGACCGCCCTGCTGGAGGCGCAGGCCGTCTCCGGAGTGATCGGCTTCGGGATCGGCGGGGCGTACCCGGGGTCAGGGCTGGAGATCGGCTCCATCGCCCTGGCGACGAGCGCCGTCTACGGCGACGAGGGCGTGGAGGCGCCGGGCGGGTGGATCTCGACGGAGGCGATCGGGATCCCACTCTGGCAGGCGGGCGAGACGCGGAGGTTCAACGAGTTTCCGCTGGACGCGGCGCTGGTGGAGAGTGCGCGCGCGGCCCTGGAGCGCGCCGGGATGGACGTGCGGACCGGTCCGTTCGTCACGGTCTCCGCCTGCTCGGGGACGAGCGTGCTGGGCCAGGAGCGGGCGGCGCGGTTCGGGGCGGTGTGCGAGGGGATGGAAGGCGCGGCGCTGGCGCACGTGGCGGCCGTCTACCAGGTGCCGTTCCTGGAGCTGCGCGGCATCAGCAACCACGTGGAGGACCGGGACATGAGCCGCTGGCGCATCCGCGAAGCCGCCGAAGCCGCCCAGGCCGCGGTCCGCGTCATGGCGCGGGCCCTCACCCCGCCGCGCTGACGCGACCGGGTACGAGAGAGAGAGAGAGAGTAGGAGGCGCGTCCTCGGCTGCCGTGGGGCCCTCACCCGGCCGCGCTGACACGCGTGCCACCCTCTCCCGCAAGCGGGAGAGGGTGTACACCTCACGGCCGAGTGCGCGAGTCCAGCCGGAGCGCACTCGAATTCTCCCCTCTCCCGCTTGCGGGAGAGGGGCCGGGGGAGAGGGCAGCCAGGGGACTGCGCCGAATCCATGAACCACACAGAAGCCCCCCAGGGTAGCCAGCCCGCCCTCACACCAAATTTCGCACCACGCACGGCACTGGCTCCCTTCCCCCGCGCAGTTTGCGGGGGAAGGGCTGGGGATGGGGGGCGCCCGCCCAAGCGCCCAATCCAGCCGAAGTGCATTTCACTCTCCCTCTCCCCTCTCCGCACAGCAGTACCGTGCGGGGCCCGGCCGGGATAGGACCCCAAACGACGAACCGCCCGGCCGTGGACGAATCCACGGCCGGGCGGCGTGCTTCCGCGCGGGTCACCCCCGCGGAACCATCCTCCGGAGTTACAGCAAAGCCTTGTACAGCAGGCGGTTCGGCGTGCCGGTGGGGTTGCCGGTGATCACGTTGGCCGTCGCGTTGTTCTTGATCCACGAGTCGATGGTGCTCTGCGAGGCGTTGCCGTAGGTCGCCTTGTACAGCGCACCCACGCCCGCCACGTGCGGGCTGGCCATCGAGGTGCCGCTGATGGTGTTGGTGCCGCCGTTGCTCCAGGTGCTGGTGATGCTGCTGCCCGGGGCGTACACGTCGACGCAGCTGCCGTAGTTGCTGAACGACGACTTGGCGTCGCTGCTGGTGGACGAGGCCACCGTGGTCACCGCCGGGGCGCTGGCCGGCGACACGTTGCAGGCCGGCTGGTTCTCGTTGCCCGCGGCCACGGCCACGAACACGCCCGAGTTGGCCAGGTTGGTGACCGCGTTGTTGAGGGTCGACGAGTACCCGCCGCCCAGCGACAGGTTGGCCACCGCCGGGTTGGTGCGGTTCACGCGAACCCAGTCGATCCCGGCGATGATGCCGGCGAACGAGCCCGAACCGGCGCAGTCCAGCACGCGCACGCCGCGCAGGCGCACGCCCTTGGCGACGCCGTAGGTGGCGCTGCCCACCGTGCCGGCCACGTGCGTGCCGTGCCCGTTGCAGTCGTTGCCGTTGCCGCCGAACGCGTCGTACACGTTGCTGGCCCGGCCGCCGAAGTTGCTGTGCGCGGCGTAGATGCCCGTGTCGATGATGTACGCGTACACGCTCGACGCGGTGGTCGTGTAGGTGTAGGTGCCGCTGAGGGGCCGGCTGCGCTGGTCGATGCGGTCGATGCCCCAGGTGGCGCCGGACTGCGTGGCCGAGGCCTGGGCCACCTGGTCCTGCTCGATGGTCTCCACGTCCGGGTTGCGCTGCAGCGCGTTGAGCTGGCCGGCGTTCAAGGTGGCCGCGAAGCCGTTGATCGCCGCCGTGTACACGTAGCGCGGCGAAGCGCCCGCCACCGCCGCCACCGAGCGGGCATCCGCGCCCTCGCGCACCACCACGATGTACTGCCCCTCGATCCCGCGGGCGCCGGCGGAAAGCACCGGGACCAGGTCTGCCCGGGCGGACACCGGCGACTCGTCCGAGCACGCGGCCAGGGCCATCACGGCACCAACGGCAACTGCGGTCTTGCTGAGCTTCATGACATCCTCACGAACGGGGTGTAACGTGGCGCGGCCGCCTTGGTG
>NZ_DASWMD010000004.1:0-49851 GCF_036399935.1 Longimicrobium sp. | reverse complement strand
CGGGCTGTTCGAGGTGGCGGACCGGGGCACGCTCTTCCTGGACGAGATCGGCGACCTGGCGCCGGAGCTGCAGCCCAAGCTGCTGCGCGTGCTGGAAACCCGCACCTTCCGCCGCCTGGGCGGCACCCGCGAGATGACGGTGGACGTGCGCCTGCTCGCCGCCACCAACAAGGACCTGACCGCCGAGGTGCGCACCGGCAAGTTCCGCGAAGACCTGTTCTACCGCCTGTCCGTCTTCCCCCTCACCATCCCCCCGCTGCGCGACCGCAGCCGCGAAGACGTGCTGGAGCTGATGCACCGCTTTCTCCGCGAGCTGGGCGGCCGGCATCCCTCCTCTCCCGGGCAGCTGGCGCCCCGCGCCGCGACGGCGCTGGCCGAGTACGCCTGGCCGGGCAACGTCCGCGAGCTGCGCAACGTGCTGGAGCGCGCCCTGGTGCTGGCGTCGGGCGCCGAGCGCATCGACCTGGAGCACCTTCCCGAGCCGCTCCGTGCCCGGGGCGCCCCGCGCGCCAACCGCGAAGACGCCGAGATCCTGTCGCTGGCGCAGGTGGAGCAGCGGCACATCGAGCGCGCGCTGTACCTGCTGAACGGCAACCGCACCGCCGCCGCGGAAAAGCTGGGGATCTCGCGAAGCACCCTTCACGCGAAGATCGCGCAGTACGGGCTGGAGTCGGCGGGCCGGTAATCCAGCCAGGAAACGTCGCTCCAGTGCGGCTGTCCCCCTGCTGGTGAAGCCCCGCGCCCCTTGCGGGGCTTTTCGCTTTTGCCGCCGCGGCTTCCGCCGCTCCCGACCCGGATTGCTCGTCCCCGTCCAATCCCTCAGCCACCCAGCACGCGGAAGAGCGCCGCCACGGCCGCGGGGTGAAAGCGGTCTTCGGCGCCGTCGCGCAGCAGGGGCTCCCAGTAGCCGCGCGACATCGCCGGGCGGTAGGCGCGCGGGTGGTTCATGGCGTCCCACACGTCCACCACCCGCAGGATGCCGATCAGCAGGTACTCCGGCGCGTCGGGGGGCACGTGCGTGGCCAGGTCGGCGTGGTCGGTGCCCAGGTGCTCGATGACCGCGGCCAGGGGCTGCAGCGACGGCACCCCGCGCACGATCTCGGCGCCCACCTTGAAGTGCCCGCGAATGCGCTCCAGCTCGCCCGCGTCCAGCGGCTCGGTCTTGTGAAGCAGCTCCACCGGCACCGAGATCTTGCCCAGCTCGTGAAGCTGCGCGGCCGTGGAAAGCAGGTGGGTGCGCTCGTCGTTCAGGTTCAGCACCAGCGCCACCTTGCGGCACATGTCGCCCACGCGCTCGCAGTGGCCGTGCATGTACACGTCGCGCGCGCCGATCGTCCGGGCCAGCGCCTGCACCATCTCGCCGCGGGCGTCTTCCACCTCGCGCTTCAGCCGGTCCATCGACCGCCACATCTCTGCCCGCAGCGCGCGGAAGTCCTGCTCCACCCGGCGCAGGGCGTCTTCCAGCTGCGTGCTCACCCGGGCCGTGTCGAAGGGGCGGGGAAGCACGGCGAAGCGGTCGTTGACGGCCCGCCCCGGCCCGCTGAACGGCGCCCCCGGCTCGGTGACCACCAGGTGGCATCCCGCCCCGTTCAGCTCGCGGAAGCGGCGCACGTAGGCGATGTGGTCGTACGAACGCTCGCAGCCCAGGTCGCTGATCATCACGTCGGGCACCAGCCCGTCTTCCAGCGCATGCAGCGCTTCCTGGCCGTCGGGCACCACGCTGGCCAGGTGCTGGCCGGCGCGGATGATGGGCTCGAGCTCGGCGATCACGTCGCGGCGGTCGCTGACGATGAGAATGCGTCCGGTGAACATCATGGCGGGTTCCTGGGCGAGACGTGGAGGGCGGTTCGATGAAGGCGGGTGATCGATCGGGCTACAGCAGGGCGCCGGCGTACGCGGCCACCATGCAGGTGGTGAGCGCCGTGGCGGCCTGCATGGCCAGGCGCAGCGAGCGGGCGAAGCGGGCGCGGGCCTCGAGGCGTTCGTAGCGGGTCATGGAAGGTCTCCTGTCGTGGGGTTCGGTCCGCGGGTCCCTCGTTGGACCCTCGCGGCGGCTGGCCCAGGACAAGGCGAATGGCGTTCCGCGATGCCGGTTCGCTCTATGTTGTTTGTCGGGATGGAGTTACGGTTTTCTCAGGAGGACCGCGGAGAGGGTGGGAAACGTGCGGATTTCGGACGGGGCCGGGGAGGCGGGTGGCGAAAGTACCGCGTCGTTGCTGGGGATTCGGGGGATGTGTGCGGATTTCGAACGGTTGGCGCCGTGTTCCGGATGCGGACCGGGGAGGTCCGTGCGGGGGGCCGGGGCCCCCCGTGGGTCAGTGCGCGCCGATCAGCGCCTGGACGGCGCCGGCGAGCTGCTCGAAGGTGAAGGGCTTTTGCAGGAACGCGGTGCCGTGGCCGGCGATGCCATAGCGCACCACCTCGTTCTCGGGATGTCCGGAGATGCACAGGATGGGAACGCCGGGCCGCAGGTCGCGCAGGTGGTGCGACGCCTGGTTCCCCGTCATCCCGGGCATCAGCACGTCCACGACCATCAGGTCGATGGCCCCCTCGTGGCTCGCGGCCACGTCCAGGGCTTCGGGCCCCGTCGCGGCCTCCAGCACGTGGTAGCCGGAGCGCTCCAGCATGCGGCGCGAGATGCGCCGGACGCCGTCGTCGTCGTCCACCACCAGGATGGTGGCGCGCGGCTCGCGGGCGGATTCGGTGGGTTCCGTCACGTCGTTCCAGGGCAAGGCGGCCTGCAGGTGTCCGCTCCCCTCGCGCGCGATGCGGAGGTCGAGCGGCCGGGACAGGCCTGAATCTATCCCCCACCCGTGGGTGAGCGCCACTTTCGCGTCTTTTGCTGGGGGGGACGAAGTCGGCGTGGATGCGGGGATTGGGGGTGCGCCGCTGGACCCCCGCGATGCGATGATCGCGGGGCGGCGGGGTCCGCGGCCGGGCGGGTGCCCGGCCCGGGGCTTCACCAGCCCAGCGCGGCCGAGACCTGGCTGGCCAGCTCCATGGGGTCGAACGGCTTCGACAGCACGCCGGCCACGTCGAGCTCCGAGAAGCCGCGGCGGTCGCAGGAGCGCACCTTGGCGGTCAGCAGCAGCACGGGAATGCCGGCGGTGGAGGGGTCGGTCCGCAGCGCCCTGACGGTGTTGGGCCCGTCCATCCCCGGCATCATCACGTCCAGCAGGATGGCGTCCGGCCGCCACTGGCGCGCCATCGCCACGCCCTCCAGCCCGTCCTGCGCGGTGTGCACCTCCCACCCCGCCGTCATCTCGAGCGTGACCTGCGCGACCTCGCGGATGTCGTCCTCGTCGTCGACCAGCAGAATCGTGCGGTTCATCGTGTTCCTTTCCCGGCGCACGGCTGCGCGCCTTCCCAGGGTGGCGGCCCGTGTGGGGCCGCGAGTCTCACCGTCCGTGATCCGTCCGCCCGGACCGCTGCCCGAAATCCGGACGAATCCGTGTAACTCCCGTCCCCGCAACCGCCTGCATTGCGCCCCCCGCGCCGTCTCGTCCGGAATCCGAACGATTTCCTTCGTTGGCCGGGGCTGGCCGTCCGCAGGTCAAGTCGTGTCGTTGCAACAGGTTGTGGGAAACGGGGTGGAGTGTGAGCCCTCGGGTGTTAGGCAGCGTCCGCGCCATGCCGCAGGGCGCGAAGGCGGGTCTCGGTGGCCTCACGCCGAGGCCAAGAGGGACGCCGCCACCGGGAAGTTGCGGTCGTCGACTGCAGCCCAGCCCGTGCACCGCGCAGGACAGGATCAGCTACGGAAATCGTGTGTCGTTTTCGGACTTTTTGGTACAGAAGTCGCGAGTCGCGCGAGACTCCAGCGGGCCTTTTGAGACGAGAAACTCATGATTGCAATCTATTGTGCGGTTCGGGACCTGGAGCGGCGCCTGGAGCGGTCGGTACCCGAGGAGCGCGAACCGTTCACCGTCCGGGCGTGGGACGAGTTCGAATCCACCGCGCCGCGTGCCGACTGCTCGGTGGTTCTCATCACCTGGTTGCCGGGAGCCTCGGAGACAGAGAGCCTGGCGACCTTCAAGCGCCATCATCCACAACACCCGGTGGTGCTGGTGACGCGCGGCGACATGACCAATGCGCGTGCGCTGGCCGGAATGACGGTAGAGGACGTGGTGTGGCTGCAGGACGTGGAGCGCGACCTGCCGGCAGCGGTGGGCCGCACCTGCGTCCTGAGCCAGTCGCGAACGCTGGCCGACGCGCTGTCACAGGGGCGGCACCTTCCCCCGCGGCTGCGCCAGGCGCTGCTGCTGGCCATCAGCGCGCCACGGCCGGTTCGCACGGTCTCGGGGCTGGCCGCGGCGGTGGGGTGCGACCGGCGCACGCTGTGGCATCACTGGAACGCCGCCTGCCCCGGGCCGCTTCGGGTGCAGGATTTTCTGCACTGGGTGCTCTTGATGCGCGCCCTGGGCGGCAAGACCCGCGACCGGTCGTGGGCCAGCGTGGCGGAAGAGGTGGGCATGCATCCCGACAGCCTCGGGCGGCTGGCGCGCCAGCTTACCGGGTTGGGGCTGCGCGACCTCGACACCGGGCGGCAGGCCACGGTGGCCGACCTGTTCCGCACGCGGGTGCTTGGGCAGGTGCTTGCGGGCGAGCCCGACAAACTCATGTTTATTGGACAAAATGCGGTAGAGCGGGAGCGGGGGAACGGTAAGATTGGTGGGCGTTCACAACGGGTGCACGCACGGCAATCGGTAACCACGAAACCCGCAGGAAAATCCGATGACCTCGCTTCGTAAGCGCGCAGTCCACGGCGCTGTGCTCGCTTCGACCGTCCTGGGCTTCACCGCCTGCTCCGACGCCGGCGCACCGCTGGCCACCGAGACCACCCCGGCCGCCACGTCGACTGCGCCGACCACCCCCGCCAACGAGCGCCTTGCGCGCCTCGTGGCGCTGGCCGCCCGCGACGCCTCCGTGCGCGGCCTTCTGCACCGCTCCTTCGCCGCTTCGAACGAGCGCGAGGGCAAGCTGCTGCTGGACGCGTACCTTCGCGCCGAGGGTGCGCCGCTGCTCCGGGCCATGAGCCGCGCCACCGGCATGGGCCAGGACGAGATCCTGGCGCTGCTGGACGAGACCGGCCCTATGGAGATGTACCTGCCCGTCGAGGCGCACCGCGCCGCGTGGCGGGGCGGTGACGACCTGGTCGTGGCCACGCTCATGCTCGACCACACCGTGCCCGCCGGTTTCGATCTGGCCGGCCGCCCGGTGCAGCTTTCGAAGGACGCGGCGCCCTCGGTGCCGGCCATCTCCATCGTCCCCGCCGAGGGCTTCGACGAGGCCGGCGCTCCGAACCACACGCGCACCGGCCAGCCCCGCTCGTACGCCGGCGTGAGGTTCCACCACACCACCGTGGGCACGCCCTGGACGGGCCTGTGGGTGAACGAGGTGCACACCTCGAGCGACTTCGAGGGCTGGGCCTTGGGCAACGCCGAGTTCGAGCTGTACCTGCAGGACGCCAACACCCGCGAGATCCTGGTGTGCGCCGAAGCCGGCAGCATCGAGCCGTACCGCTGGGACCTGAACGGCGACAATTACTCCAGCCCGTTCCTGATCGCCGCCGAGGGCGAGGTGCCCGAGGGCGTGGTCCGCACCGTGGCGCTGTACGAGGACGACGACGGCCGTTGCGTGATCCGCGACGAAAAGGACTACTGGAAGCTCGCCGCCGACGGCCTGACCTCCACCTATAGCGCATACAAGGCCATCAAGGACCGCCAGTTCCAGAACGGCGAGTGGGTGATGCACCTGTCGAACGCCTACATGTCGTTCAAGTCCATCGCCAGCGGCAACGACGAGTTCGTCGGCGTCTCGGCCGGGGTGGACGATGTGGGCTCCACGGCCAGGACCATGTGGCTGAAGGACTCCAACGGCAACAACCAGGGCTCGCTGGTCCTGCAGTACAAGACCGACGTCGCCCACTGAAGCGGACAGTTCGCATTCGGTCTGGATGACACTGCGGGCCGCTCTCATGGGACGGCCCGCACCCTTGTATCTTGTTCCAAGGCAGACGGTTGCGTGTGTCTCCGCGGTTTTTTGCGGCGTAGCGGGTGCGTGATCGGGCTGCCGGAACGTGAGTGACCGGCGAGGGTATGCCGTGCCGGAACCCAGGAAGGAGATCCCTGATGAGAAACACCATGTCTGGACGGGCCGCGGCGTCGCTGCTGGCCCTGGCACTGCTGGCCGGCTGTGGCGACGCCCCGTTCGTCCCCACGGAAACCATCGAGGCCGGGAGCATGACTTTCGAATATTCGGGCGCCGTAGCGGGCAGCTTCGCGGCGGACGGCGCGCCGGAGGTCGATCAGAAGGCGCGTCCGCGGCCCGGCACCTGGGCGGTGGCCGGCGAATCGCACTTCTCCGCCGAGAAGGTGATCATCACCGGGTACAGCAGCAACGCGCAGGGACAGCCCGTGCTGATGGCCTTCTCGGTGCCGCGCGTCACCGGGCCTGCGACCATCGACATCGATACCAATTGCGTGACCCCGGAATGCTCGAGCCTGCTCCTGCTGGTAGGTTCCGACCCGCGCGACCCGCACGGGACCTCGGCGCTGACCTGCGACATGCAGCGCGGCACCCTGCAGGTTACGTCGGCGGGTGCCGACCGCATGGCGGGCACCTTCTCGGGCGAGGGCTTCTGCGTCGCGAACGTGCGCACCGATCCGTTCATTCGGTTCACCGTCCGCGACGGCACCTTCGACGTGGATGTGGTCGAGGGGCTGCGGATCGGCGTCAACGTCGAATAGCCGGTGACGGATGGGTTACGGCGCCATCGGCGTGAGGGGGAGGCCGGGCGGCGATCGGTTGACCGAAACGGCGGGTCCGCTTACCTTTTTAGCCGTTCGCCCTCGTAGCTCATCCGGATAGAGCGCAGGATTCCTAATCCTGAGGTAGTGGGTTCGAGTCCCGCCGGGGGCATGTGAAAAGAGGGTCGCACCGCAGCCGCGGTGCGACCCTCTTGTTTGTGCGTGACCCCAATAGAGCTCAGCCGCGCCACTCCCGTGCGCCGCCTTCTCCCACGCCCGGCTGTCTCGCGGGCGAAGCCGCGACCGGCTGATCCCGGTGCTGTCCAGATCCAAGTGCGCCACAATCTTCCCGAACGCCCCATTGAGTCCCTTGCCCGGGGATGTGTTCTGGGACGACATAATCCCGGACGATTTCCATTTAACCGTGCCGGACCAGCCACTCACGGACCTGCATCACTGCACCATTCCGAGTCGAAGTGCACCAGAATGGTGCACTACTTGCGTTGTTGTGGACATTGTGGTAAACCGTGCCAGTCAGAGCTACCGCCCGCAGGTTCAATGGCTTAAGAGAGAATGGCGCACAATGGACTGACGTTTGCCGCATTGCTTTGCCGCGCGACCCGCGTTGATGAAGGTTCCGCCAGTCGATTTTCAAACGTTTACCTTGGAGATGAAGATGAAGAATTTCGCACGGCTCCTCAGCGGAGCACTGTTCGGACTCGCGCTGCTCGTGTTCGGATTCGGGGCGACGCCCGCCGCCGCGAGCTCCGCCGGAGGCGGATTCTGCGACGAGACCGAGAACTACGTCTGCTGCTGCTCCACCAATCCGGATGGCTCGATCATCGGCTGCTCCTGCATGCCCAAGCCGTAGACCCGAGCGGCACTCGCGATGGGGAGAGGGTCGCGCCTCGGCTCCCCGGCGGGTTGCCGGCCGAAGTTTCAGACAGGTCCCGCAGTTCAGGTAAAACTTCCCTTCAGCGCGGAGAACGTCCCTGTGAACCGAATCGGCAGATTTGCAAGCGGTGCCTGCGTGGGCGTGGCACTCTTCTCGGTCGGAGCCGCCGTCGCACCGGCCGCTGCAAGCAGCACCAGCGGCGGGTTCTGTGACGAGACGGCGACCTACGTGTGTTGCTGCACGACCTTCCCCGATGGCTCGATCCAGTCGTGCCAGTGCCAGCCCAAGCAGGTGGTGGGCAACTGAGTGAAGGATGATCGTGCCCGGGCGAGTTGCGAGCCTGGCCCTCGGCCGGCTCGTGGCTGCCCGCCCGGGCGCCGATCCGCGGATCGCCACCCGACGCCGCAGCGCGGATTCCGTTCCCTTTATCGTGGAGGACGTTCCTTGAAGAAGCTCATCCCTCGGTTTCCGATCGACCCGTACTTCCTGGCGGGCATCGTGGCCATCCTTGCCGCGGGCCTGTTCTACCGGGCTCAGCTCGGGGCCACGACTCCACGCGCGCCAGCCCTGGCGTCGCTGCCCGCCGGCTTCACCCAGGCGCTCGACACGCTGGGCGCCGGGCGTTCGGAAGGACGGCCGGGCGCTCCGGTTCATGTCGTGGAACTCTTCGACTATCAATGTCCGGCCTGCGCGGCTGCACACGAAAAGACGGCGGCCGCCATCTCCCGGCTCGTCGAGGCGGGAAGCATCCGCTACACCTCGTACGACCTGCCTCTGCCCAACCACGCGAATGCAATCCCCGCATCGGTGGTCGCCAACTGCGTGGCCGACGAGGCACCCGCGAAGCTCGCGGCTGTCCGGCGCCGGCTGTTCGCGTCGCAGGCAGCCTGGGAGCAGGCCTATCCAGCGGAGCCTGCCCTCCTCGGGGTCATCGGCGCCACCGGGGTAGACACGGCCGCGGTGCGGGGCTGCGTGGCCCGGACGGGGCCGCATCGCGCCGCCCTGTACCGGAAAACCTGGGCAGCCTCGCGTGCCGCCGGGGTGACGTTTACGCCGGCATGGTCGGTCAACGGCAAAGTGGTTCCCTGGCCGGCTCTCGAAGAGGCCATCCAGGCCACACTCCAGTCCAGCAGGTGAGAGCACTCCTCGTCACCCGGCATCCAGACCGCTGGGGCGAATGCCAACTCCATCCATCATCAGCCTATGCACCGCATCAATCGTCTGGTCTATGGTGCCCTGGTCCTCGCGGCTGCGTGCGGCCGGGCTTCGGCGGAGGGCACCGGGAACACCGGTCCTGAGTGGACCCTCTCGGCGGAGCCCACCTTCTCGGTCGGGGTGGCCGACGGGGACCCGAACTACCAGCTCTTCAACGTTGCCGGCGCGACGCGCATGCCGGACGGGCGTGTTCTCGTCCTGAACAGCGGGAACAGCTCGGTCGCCGCGTACGACCAGGGAGGCCGGTTTCTCTTCTCGGCCGGGCGGAAGGGCCAGGGCCCGGGCGAGTTCGAAGCACCCACCTGGCTCGGGCGGACGCAGGGGGACACCGTCGCCGTGTGGGACGAGCGGCTGAAGCGTCTCTCCTTCTTCACCGCGGCGGGAGCGTTCAGCCGGTCCGTGCAGGCCGCGAACGCGGACGGGATGTTCCCGAAAGCCGTCGGGCTGTTCCGCAACCAGACGCTGGCGCTGGATCCCGGGCCGAACATCATGGCGATGATGCAGGGTGAGCGTGGCATCCGCCGCGATTCGGTCACGCTGCACCGGGTTCGCCCCGACGGATCACGGGGGGGCTCCCTCGCCAGGTACGCGGGAAACGAAGTGCACGTGGCTGACCGGGCCACCGGGTTCGCCTGGAACGATCCCCCGTTCGCGCGCCAGTCGTTCGCGGTGGTCGCGGGCGATCGGTTGTACGTGGGCGACAGCGGATCGGGAGAGATCACGCTCTACTCGCGCGAAGGGGCCCGCGAGACCGTCGTCCGCAGTCCGCACGTCGCGTGGCGCGTGCGGCCGGAGGATGTCGAGAAGTACAAGGCGGACCAGCTGGCGATCATCGAGGAGCCGGAACGGAAGCGCGAGATGGAGACCACGCTCGAGGAATCTCCGGTGCCCGAGTTCGCGCCTGCGTTCGGCGCGCTCCTCGTGGACCCGGACCAGAACATCTGGGTCCAGGCGTATCCCCGGCCGTCGGAGGAACGTGTGCGGTGGGCGGTGGTCGGCCACGACGGGGTCACCCGTGCTTCGGTGCAGATCCCGCGGGCCGTGCGGGTCCTGGAGATCGGTCGAGACTACGTGCTCGGCCTCCGGCGCGACGATCTCGGAGTCGAGAAGATCGAGATGTACGCGCTTCACCGGGAGAGCGGGAGGCAATGATGCCGCATCGCAGCGGATGGGTCCTGCTCGCGGCAGCTGCAGCTGCCCTGGCTGCCTCTACCCCCGGCAGCGCTCAACTGGAGCCTCGCCGCCTGCGTGTGTTGGGCGGGGGGGCCGATGCGTCGCTCTACCGCGTTCAGGCGGCCACGTTCAGTGGAAGCGATCTCCTGGTCCTGAGTGGCGCGGCCCCGGCCGTTCATCTCTTCGAGGGGAACCGGCAACGCTCCTGGGGCCGGCGCGGACGGGGCCCCGCCGAGCTGACCCGCCCCCAGAACATCGTCTGGTCCGGAACCCGGGTCCTGGTGCGTGATTCCGAGTTGCGGAAGATCGCGTCCTACGACCGGGCGGGAAACTTCCTGGGTACGCGCCCGCTTTCGGGGGGGATGGTGGTGCGCCTGGAGATGGCCGGCCGCGACACCCTGGTCGAGTTCTTCGGCCAGCAGACACAGACGGTCGTCCGGCTGCGCGGAGCCCGGCAGGACACGCTTTTCCGCTACGGGCATTCCGGGGAGGTCATCCGGCTATCCGCTCCTGGCGCGCCGTCGCTTACCATGCCGCCGCCCTTTGCTCCGCGCGCCGCGTGGGCACCGTTGCCGGACGGCCGCATCGCATTCTGGGATGGCCAGGAGAACGCGGTGAGGCTCCTGGACGGCAACGGACGTGTCGTGGCCCGGTTGCCGCTTCCCGCGGACCGGCATCCCGTGACGGGGCCGGACCGGGAGGCGTGGTTCGCGACGGCGATTCCGTCGGAGATCCGGGGGCAGAACGTTTTCGCGCCGCTTCGGCGCGAAGCCCGCAGCCAGGTGCGGTTTCCGGCGCGGTTCCCACCGGTTCTCTCGCTCCGCGGCGACCCGTCCGGCGCCGTGTGGGTGCAACAGACCCCCTCTGCCACCGGTCAGCGCTGGGTGATTCTCAAGCAGGGCCAGCCTCCCGTCCACGTCCGGCTGCCTTCGCGCCAGACGCTCCTGGCGATTGGCGGAAGCGAGCTCGCGACGCTCGCCAAGGATGCGGACGAGGTAGAGTCGATCCACGTGTACGCGCACCCACAGCGGACTGGCGCGCGCCGCTAGGAAGTCCTGGCCCTTTCAGTCGCTCACCTCCGGACCCGCCTTGCCGGTGATCCGAAACGCGGGATCGATTACGCGCCGCAGTCGCGCTGTGCCGTGCAGCTACCATGCTGATCGACAAGGACCAGGAGCACTGCCATGGATCGCAAGAGCGCCGACGAGTTGCAGGAGCACATGCTCGGCACGTATTTCGGTCTTCGTGTCGGGCTCGTGGTGATCGGAGTCGCACTGCCCCTGGTCGTGCTGTTCGCGGGGGGCGTCCTGCACCACGTGTGGCTCGAGCCGTCGATCAGCGACTACTACCACGCCGGACCCCGGGCGCTTCCCTTCTTCACCACGAGGGACTTCTTCGTCGGTGGTCTCTTTGCCGCTGCCGCCTGTCTGTACCTGTACAAGGGCTACAGCAGCAAGGAGAACATCGCGCTCAACCTGGCGGCGGTCTTCGCGTGCTTCGTTGCCCTTCTTCCCACTGCGTCCGGAGACCACGACGAGGGCCTGATCTCCGCGTTGCACGGGACGTCGGCGGTGCTCTTCTTCCTGTGCATCGCGTACGTGAGCCTCTTCCACTCGCGCGACACGCTGCGTCTCCTGACGCCCGCGAGGCGTGCGCATTTCGCGCAGCAGTACCTCTGGACCGGCCTGGCGCTGGTCGTATCCCCCCTCATGGCTGTCCTGATTTCCGTCACCCTCGAGGGCCGGTTCCGCGCGATCATCTTCTGGTTGGAGTCGTGCGGGGTGTGGGCGTTCGCGTATTACTGGTTCGTAAAAACACGGGAGATGCGCGAATCGAGAGCGGAGAGGCGCGCGCTGGACGCGGAGCTCCGCCGGGAGGTCGTACCACTCACGCCGCCGGCCGAGGCCGCCGCGACGGGTCCGGGCGGGATGTCCGGGGCGATGCTCCGAAAGCTCTCCCCTGGATCCGGCAACGTGGAAAGGATTGTTCCGGCTGGCTCGACCCCCGCGGCAGCGGAACCCTCGTCCATCGGTCACGCACCCGGGCCGCCTCGATGAAGTGAAGCCGGCAGACGCTGCTTGGCTGCGCGGTGTGCAGCCGGTGGGTTCGGGGACGCCGAGGAGGAGGACGAGCCCACGAACCGGGTTTCGCAGTTCCTTTAGCTCGGGCCTCTACGGCGTGAGCGGACTCCGATGGTATCCTGAGGTAGTGGGTTCAAGTCCCACCGGGGGCATGTCAAAAAGAGGCAATAGGCCTGGGCTGCTGCCCGGGCCTATCGTGTTGTGGCGGCAGAGATGTCCGCTCGGCGGCATTTGTCGTTTCTGCCGCCCGCCGCTGCCGGTGGTCGTAAGCTTGCATGACCGTTTACGTTGCGGGCACCCACCACTGGCACTGGACGGACACGCTGTCGGACCTGCTGGACCTTTCCGAGCTCTTCGGCGACTTTCGCGACGAGGGCCGCGCCCAGCTGGCGCGGCTCGATGCCGTGCTGGCCGGGCTGGACGCCGGACAGGCGCCCGACGAGGCCCAGCGCGCCGAACTGCTGCGCGCGCTGCACACCATCAAGGGAAACGCCGCCATGCTGGGGCTGCGGCCCCTGCAGGAGCTGGTGCACGGCGTGGAAGACGCGTTCAAGCGCGCTCCCGTGCCGGCGGTGCAGGGCGTGCTGCCGCTGGAGACGCTGCACCGCGCCGCCGCTGCCCTTCGTCGCGCGCTGGAGGACGCAGGCGGGCCGGAGCAGGAGCAGGCGTTCGCGCCCCTGGCCCCCCTTCGCGCGGAGCTCGCGGACGCGCTCGCCGCCCCCGCGCCGTCCGCGGAAGTCGCGGATGACGAGTCGGCCGCTGGGGCCGCGGAGACCCTGAACGACGCGTCGGCCGCGGTGCCGTCCGCACCCGCCGCGCGCGATGCGGAAACGGAAGCCTCGGCATCCACGGAAGCCGCGCCGGTTCCGCCGTCCATCCCGCCGCGCGTTCCCATCCCGGACGAAAGCGCCGTGCCGCCGGCCGCGGCGCCCGCACTCGCCGCGCGGACACCGTCGCCGGGGGACGCGCCGGTGCCGGAGCGGCGGAGCGAGGCGGGGGCGCGGGAAGAATCGCTGCGCATTCCGTTCGCCCGGCTGGACCCGCTGCTGGGCCAGGTAGACGACCTGGTGCGCGCCGTGGAGGGGCTGCGCGCGTGGATGGCGGAGAACGCGCAGGCGCTGCAGGCGGCGGGGCTGCGCCGCGGGGCCGCCGAGCGGCTGGAGGAGCTGGAGGCGTCGGCTTCGGCGGTGCGCCGCGGCGCCACGTCGCTGCGGCTGGTGGCGGTGGAGCGCGTGTTCTCGCGCTTTCCCCCGCTGGCCGCCGAGCTTGCCCGCGAGCGCGGCAAGCGCGTGCGCGTGGAGCTGCACGGCGAGGGGACGGAGCTGGACAAGGCCACCTCCGACGCCCTGCTGGACCCGCTCCTGCACCTGGTGCGCAACGCCGTCGACCACGGGGTGGAGCCGCCGGACGAGCGCCGCGCGGCCGGCAAGCCGGAAACGGCCACCGTCCGCCTCTCCGCCGCGCAGGAGGGCGACCGTGTGCGCATCGAGGTAGAAGACGACGGGCGCGGGCTGGACCGCGCCGCCATCGAGAGCCGCGCCCGCCAGCTGGGGCTGGTGGCCGAGGGCGAGGCGCTGGACGAGGACGAGATCGACGACCTGCTCTTTCGCCCCGGCTTCAGCACGCGGACGGAGGCGGACGAGGTTTCGGGGCGCGGCGTGGGGCTGGACGTGGTGCGCGAGGCCGTGTCGCGGCTGCGCGGCCAGGTGCGGGTGGAGGACGGCGACGAGGGGGGCACCCGCTTCGTCCTGCTCGTGCCGCTGACGGTGGCGCTGGTGCCCGTCCTCTTCTTTCAGGCCGCGGGCGAAACCTTCGCCATCCCGGCGCTGGACGTGGAAGAAACCCTTCGCGCCGGCGCGCCCGGCCGCACGGGCCCGGCCGAGACCGTGGCCGTGCGCGACGAGGCCGTGCCGCTGGTGCGCCTGGACCGGGTGTTCGGCTGGGAGCCGGCGCCGGACCCGCGCTTCGTGCTGGTGCTGCGGCGCGGGGCGCGGGCGGCGGCGCTGGGCGCCGACCGGCTGCTGGCGCAGGACGCCGCCGCCGTGCGCGCGCTCCCGTCGGCGCTGGGCGGGCCGCGCGGCGTGTCGGGGGCGGTGGTGGACGCGCGCGGACGGGTGGTTCTGCTGCTGGATCCGGGGGAGATGCTGGAGATGAACGTGGACCTGTACCGGGGAGGCGCGGGTGGGGGATGAACGGCGACGCCGGCTGCTGGTGGTGGAAGACAGCCCCATGATGGTGCGCATGTACCGCATGGTCCTGGGCCCGCACTACGAGCTGGCCTTTGCCGCCGACGGGGCCGAGGGGCTGGACGCCGCCGCGCGCGACCCGGAGGTGCACGGCATGGTGGTGGACATCAACATGCCGGGGATGGACGGCCTGGAGTTCGTCCGCCGGCTGCGGGGGGAGCTGGGGATGACGGCCGTTCCCGTTCTCGTCTGCTCCACCGAGGCGTCCGAGGCGGACCAGGCGGCCGCGCGGCAGGCGGGGGCGAACGGGTTCCTTCCCAAGCCCTGGCAGCCCGCCCAGCTGCTGGCCGCGCTCGCCGCGCGGCTGGACGGGGCGGCGTGAGCACGCTTTCGGTGAGCGTGGGCGGCGCCGAGTTCGGCATTCCCGCCGAGCGGGTGCGCGAGGTGCTGCGCCCCCCGCCGGTCACCCGGGTGCCGTTCGCGCTGGACGGCGTGCTCGGAATCGCCCAGGTGCGCGGGACGGTGCTGGCCGTCGTGGACCTCGGCG
Source organism: Longimicrobium sp. (assembly GCF_036399935.1). Lineage (GTDB taxonomy): Bacteria > Gemmatimonadota > Gemmatimonadetes > Longimicrobiales > Longimicrobiaceae > Longimicrobium. The sequence continues at coordinate 35,008 of NZ_DASWMD010000004.1, read as the reverse complement.
AGCGGCTGGGACTTGCGCCGGTGGGGGGGGCTGGGCGCCTGGTGGTGGTGTGGGGGGGCGGACGCGAGGCGGTGGGGCTGCTGGTGGACCGCGTGGTGGGGCTGCTGGAGGAGGACGGGGACGAAGAGGACGCCCCCGACGAGGCAGCGGCGGCGCTGCCGCCCGGATGGCTGGCCGGCATCGCCGTGCCGCGCTCCGGGCGCCGCGTGGCGCTGCTGCACCTGGAACGTGTCCTGGGCGAAGAGGCAAGATGAGCGTGTCGGAATGGTTCGGCGACATGCGGGTGCGCAACAAGATCCTGCTGGGCTTCGTGCCCGTGCTGGCGCTGATGGGGATCATCGCCTTCACCGTGGCCGTGCAGGGGCGGCGGCTCACCCGGCTGGATGCCGAGTCGCGGCGGGTAGAGGACGTGCAGCGCGCGGCGGTGCAGCTGGAGGTGGCGCTGGCGGACCGCACCCTGGCGTATCGCGACTTCCTGCTCAGCGGGCAGGACACGGCGCTCACCATGTACGCCGAGGCCGACCGGCGCGTGGAGCGTTTCCACGCCGACGCCAAAGGGCTGGTGAGCGACCCCGTGCAGGAGGCCCGCCTGGACAGCGTCGTCGCCCTTGCCGGTGACTGGGTGAGCACCGTCGCCACGCCGGGGATCGCGCTGCGCCGGGCCACCCTGCAGGCCGGCGGGCCGCCGCTGGACTCCGTCGTCCGTTTCGTCCAGTCCGGTGTGGGGCGGCGGGGGGCCAACCGCGCCCGCGACGTGCTGTCCCGTTTCCACGAGCAGGAAACCAGGCTGTCCACGGCGCGCCGCAACGACGTGCGCGCCGCCACCGGCCGCGCGCGCGACACCGCCGTCTGGCTCACCGTGCTGGCGCTCGCCGTCGCCGTGGGTACCGCGTGGTTCCTGGCCACCCGCATCAGCAAGCCGCTGCAGGACGCCGTCCGCTTTGCCGCCGGCGTGGCGGAGGGCGACCTGACGGGGCAGGCGAAGGCGGGGAGCCGCGACGAGCTGGGGCAGCTCACCGACACCCTGAACCGCATGTCGCGCGACCTGCGGGGCGCCGTGGGGGGGGTGAACACCGCCGCCGTGCAGACCGCCGCCGCGGCCGAGCAGATCTCGGCCACCTCGCAGCGCATGGCCGCCACGGTCGACGAACAGGTGGCCGCGACGGAGGAGACGTCCACGTCCATGGAGGAGATCGCCGCCCAGATCACCCGCGTGGCCTCCAGCGCGGAATCCCTCGCGGCCTCGGTGGAGCAGACCAGCAGCTCCATCGCCCAGATGGGGCAGTCCATCGAGCACACCGCCGGCAGCGCCGACACGCTGGGGACGGCGGTGGAGGAAACGTCCGCCACCATCGAGGAGATGGCGGCCAGCATCCAGCAGGTGGGCCGCCACGTGGACGAAACGCGCCGCATTGCCCTGGACGCCAAGTCCGCGGCCAGCACCGGCGGCGACACGGTGGACCAGACGGTGGCGGGGATGCGCCGCATCCACGACGAGGTCAACCGGCTCACGGAGCGCATGCGCGTGCTGACCGCGCAGGGCGAGTCGGTGGGGCAGATCTCCGAAACCATCGAGGACATCGCCGACCAGACCAACCTCCTGGCCCTGAACGCGGCCATCGAGGCCGCGCGCGCGGGCGAGCACGGGCGCGGCTTCGCGGTGGTGGCGCAGGAGATCCGCCGGCTCGCCGAGCGCTCGGTGGAGTCGGCGCGCGAGATCGGCCACACCATCAAGGCGGTGCGGGGCGGCGTGGATTCGGCGATGGAAAGCAGCGGCGCGCTGGGCGAGCGGACGGAGCAGGGAATCACCCTGGCCGAGGCGGCGGCCACCGCGCTGGAGCGCATCGTGGCCGCGGCGGCGCGGACGGCGGAGCTGATGCAGGAGGTGTCGCTGGCCACGGAGCAGCAGGTGCTGGCCGCCCGGCAGGCGCAGCAGGCCACGCAGCACATCCAGCACGTTTCCGAAGAGGTGCGCATCGCCACCCGCGAGCAGGCGCTGGCCAGCCGGCAGATCGTGCAAACCACGGAGAGCATGAACCAGCAGACCCAGGAGGTCTTCGCGGCCACGGCCGAGCAGAAGCGGGGTGGGGAAATGATTCTGCGCGCCACGGAAAACATCGCGCAGGGCGCCCGCGCCGCGCAGGCTTCCGTGCGCGAGGCGCGCAGCGCGGCCGACGACGTGGCCGCGCAGGCCGCGCGCCTCACCGAGCTGGTGAGCCGCTTCCGTGTCTGACCCGGCACTGGCGGAGGAGCTGGCCGGGCTGCTGGAAGCCGGGCGGGGCGGCGAAGCGGCGGCGCGCGCCCTGGCCGGCGCGGCGGACGAGCGCACGTGGGTGCGCGACCGCGCCCTGGCCGCGCTCCCCCGGCTGCCTCACGCGCGCCTCCTGCTTCCCGCGCTGGAGGCGGCCCTGCGCGACGGGGGCGACGCCGGCCGCCGCAACGCCGCGCGCTCCATCCTGGCCGCGCTCGCCGCGCCGGGCGCGCTGGCCGGGGCGCAGCGCGCGCTGGACCGCCTGGTGCGCCACGACGCGGACCCCGACGTGCGCCTGCTGGCCGCGTCGGCGCTGGGCGAATCCGCCAACCCCGCCGCGCGTGCCGGGCTGGAGGCAGCCCTGGGCGACGTGGACGCCAACGTGGCCGCCGCCGCCGCGGACGCGCTGGGCTCCCTGCGCGATCCCCGCTCGGTGGAGGCGCTGGCCGCCGTGGCGGGGGGCGGCGATCCCTGGCGCGCGCTGGCGGCCGTCTTCGCGCTCGGCCGCATCGGCGCGGCGCGGGCGCTGCCGGCGCTCGCGGCCGCCACCGCCGACCCCCTGCTCGCCGGCGCGGCGGTGGAAGCCATCGGCGAGCTGGGGGAGCCGGCGGGGCTGGACGCACTGCGCGGTCCGGCCTTCTCGGACGACGCGGAGCTGCGCCGTGCGGCGCTGGCCGCGGCGGCGGGGCTCCTTCCCGGCGCGACGCCGCCGCCGCCGGAGTGGCTGCGCGAAGCGGCGCGGGCGGACGCGGACGCCCTCGCCGCGCGCTTCGCCGGCGGGGCGCCGGCGGACGACCGGGCGGCGGTCCTGCTGGGCGCGGCGGGAACGGAGGCGGCGGCGGCGCTGCTGGCCGACGCGCTGGGAGACCCGGAGCGCGGGCCGGCCGCCGCGGGCGCGCTGGGGCTGCTTCCCTCCGATGTCGCCCTGGCCGTTCTCCTTCCCCGCATCGAGGCCGCGGACGCGGGGGCGCGCGAGGAGCTGCTCGCCGCGCTTCCCCCGCTGCCGGACCGCGCCGCCGCCGCACGCGTCGCCGCGCTGCTGGACGACGCGGACCCCGAGGTGCGCGCCACCGTGGCCGAGGCGCTGGGGCGCGCGGCGCCGGCGGCGGAGGTGCGCGCGCTGCTGGCGGAGGCGCTGGCGGAGCCCGCCCGGCGCGCCGGGGCCGCGCTTGCGCTGGGCCGCCTTTCCGGCGGCGACTGCCAGCTGCTGGTGCCCCTGCTGGAAGACCCGTCCGCCGAAACGCGGCGCGCGGCGGCGGAGGGCATCGCCCGCTGCCCGGGAGACGCCGTGGCCGCCGCCGTGGCCGCCGCGCTGGCGCGGGAAACGGACCCGGCCGCCATCCGCGCGCTCGCCGCCGCGCTTGCCGTCACCGCCGGGGCCGGGGCGGTGGCGCCCCTCGCCCTCCTGGCGCGCGGGCCGGACGCGGGCGCGCGCTTCGCCGCGGTGCGGGCGCTGGGGCGCACGGGCGCGGCGGAGGCGCTGGAGGTGCTGCTGCAGGTGCTGGGGAACGCGGACGACCCGGGGCTGGAGGCGGCGGCCCTGCACGCGCTGGGCGAGCTGGGCGACCCGCGCGCGGCCGAGGCCGTGGCGGCGCGGATCGACGGGGACCACCGCGACCTGCGCCGGGTGGCCGCCATCGCGCTGCGCAAGATCGCGCCGGCGGGGGCCGAGGAGCGGCTGGTGCGCGCCCTGGCCGACGCGGACTGGCGCCTGCGCCTGTCGGCCGCCCGCACGCTGGAGCGGGTGCATGCGCCCGGCGCGGAGCGCGCGCTGCGCGCCGCCGCCGAGCACGACGCCGACCCGCTCGTCCGCCGGGCCGCCGCGCGCGCCCTCGCCGCGTCCCACACGGCCGCCGGCTGATGGCGGTTCCGTTCAACGACGAGGAGTTCCGCCTGTGGGCGGAGTGGCTGGCCGAGGAGCTGGGCCACCGCTGGGGCCCCGAGCGGCGCGAGATCCTGCGCACCCGGCTGGAGCCGCGGCGCGCGGCGCTGGGGCTGGAGTCGTTCGACGCCCTCCTCTTCCACCTTCGCTTCCACCCCGAGCGCGAAGCGGAGCGGGTGCGGCTGGTGCCGCACCTGACCAACAACGAGAGCTACTTCTGCCGCGAGCAGGGGTCGCTCGACGTGATCGGCGGCGAAGTGCTGCCGGAGCTGGCGGCGCGGCTGGGCCTCGGCGGACAGGCGCGGCTGCTGAGCGCGGCCTGCTCCACGGGCGAAGAGGCGTACACGCTTTCCATCCTGGCCCGGGAGCGCGGGCTGTTCGCCGCGCCCGGCGCGCTGCGGGTGACGGGGGTGGACGTGGATCCCCGGGCCCTGGAGCGGGCGGAGGCGGGCGTCTACAGCGGCCACGCCTTTCGCGCCACGGATGACTCCTGGCGCGCCCGCTGGTTCGAGCCGCGCGGCGAGGACGTATGGACGGTCAAGCCCGCGGTGCGCGCGTCCGTGCGCTTCGCATCCGCAAACCTGGTCCAGGACGGCTGGTGGACGGCGCTCGGCCCCCAGCACCTGGTCCTTTGCCGCAACGTGATGATCTACTTCGACGAGGGCGCCGTGCTGCGCGCGGCGCGGGGGCTGTGGGAGGCGCTGGCCCCCGGCGGGTACCTGTTCCTGGGGCACGCCGAGAGCCTGCGCCACGTTCCCCTCCCCTTCGAGCTGCACCGCCGCCCGGGCGCGCTCTTCTACCGGCGCCCCCTGGAGGCCGCGTGACGGAAGAGCCCGCGCGCGTGCTGCTGGTGGACGACAGCGCCTTCGTGCGCCGGGCCACGGAGCGCATGCTGGGCCCGCTCCCCGGCGTGACCGTGGTGGGCGTTGCGCGCGACGGCGAGGAGGCGCTGGCCCAGGTGCGCGCGCTGCGCCCCGACCTGGTGATCATGGACGTGGAGATGCCGGGGATGGACGGGATGGCCGCGCTGGAAAGCATCATGCGCGAGTGCCCCACCCCCGTTCTCCTCCTTTCCTCCCACACCCAGGCGGGGGCGGAGATCACCCTGCGCGCGCTGGAGGCGGGGGCGGTGGACTTCATGGACAAGGGCGCCGGCACGGGGATGGACATCCACGCCCTGGCGCCGCTGCTGCGCGAAAAGGTGGCCGCCGCGCTGCGCGCCCGCACCGCGCCGCGGGCCGCGCCCCCGCATCCCCCGCGCCCGTCGCCGTCGTCGTCAAAGGCGGGCGCCACGGCGGCCGCCGCGCGGCAGGGGCGCTACGAAGTGGTGGCCATCGGCTCGTCCACCGGCGGGCCGCGGGCGCTGGCGGAGCTGGTTCCCGCGCTCCCCGCCGGCTTCGCGGCGGCCGTGGTCATCGCCCAGCACATGCCGCCCGGCTTTACCGAAACGCTGGCGGAGCGGCTGCACCGGCGCAGCCCGCTGTACGTGGCGGAGGCCCGCGACGGCGACCCGGTGGTGCCGGGGACGGTGCTGATTGCGCCGGGGGGGCGGCAGATGGCGGTGAAGCGCGCGGCGGACGGCACCCTCTCCATCCGCCTGTGGGACGATCCATCGAGCCTGCACAAGCCCTGCGTCGACACGCTCTTCGATTCCGTGGCGCGGGCGGTGGGGGGCGCGGCCGTGGGGGTGGTGCTCACGGGGATGGGGAACGACGGGGCCGAGGGGCTGGCCCGCATCCGCGCCGCCGGAGGCCGCGGCCTGGTGGAGAGCGCGCGGACGGCGGTGATCGACGGGATGCCGTCCGCGGCCCGTGGATCGGCGGAGCGCGACGTGGACCTGGAAGAGATGGCCGGCGTGCTCGCCTCCATCGTGGGAGTGGGGTGATGGCGCGCGTTCTCGTGGTGGACGACCAGAAGGTTTCGCGGGCCACCGTGGCCGCCATCCTCAACGCCGCCGGGCACACGGTGGAGAGCGCCTCGTCGGGCCCCGAGGGGATCGAGCGCGCCCAGGCCGAGTGCCCCGACGTCATCGTCCTCGACGTGCAGATGCCGGGGATGGACGGCTTCGAGGTGGTGGAGCGCCTCAAGCAGGACGCATCCACCGCCCCCATCCCCATCCTGCTGCTCACGGCGCAGGCCCCCACCGAGGAGCTGCTGGTGCGCGGGCTGGACCTGGGCGCCTACGACTTCCTGAACAAGGGGTGCAGCCGCGCCGAGCTGCTGGCGCGCGTGGGGGTGATGGCGCGCATCAAGCGCGGCTACGACGAGCTGGCGTCGGTGGCGCGGGTGTCGGGGCTGGCGCTGGAGGCGGTGGACCTGCAGGCGCTGGCCGACGGCGTGGCCGGGCAGGTGGCGCGCACCTTTCGCGCGGAGGTGGTGCTGCTCGCCATGCCCGGCGCCGCGTCCGTGCCCGAGGTGCGCGCCGGCTTCGGCATCGGCCCCGACGAGCCGCGCTGGTTCGTGATGGTGGACCTGGTGCTGGAGCGGCTGTCGTGCGTTCCCGGCGCGCCCGCCGCGCGGTTCATGGCCGAAGACGACGGGGAGTGGCCGTACGCCCTGGGCGCGGGGGCCGGGGTGTGCGTGGCGCGCTCGTCCGGCGGCCCGGCGATGCTCGCCGCCTTTCGCGCGGACGCGGTGCCCTTCGGCGACGAGGACCTGGCCCTGCTGGGGCTGCTGGGGCGGCAGGCCACGCTGGCGCTGGACAACGCCGTGCTGCACGCGCAGACGCGGCAGCAGGCGCGCGCGCTCGAGGAGCAGGCGTCGGTGCTGGAGCAGGCCATGACGGAGCGCTCGCGCTTCTTTGCCAGCATGAGCCACGAGCTGCGCACGCCGCTCAACGCCATCCTGGGCTACGGCGAGTTGCTGCAGGAGGGGGTGTACGGCGACCTGACGCCCACCCAGGGCGGCACGCTGGAGCGGGTGGTGCGCAGCGCCCGCCACCTGCTGGAGCTGGTGAACGACGTGCTCGACATCTCCAAGATGGAGGCCGGCAAGCTGGAGATGTTCCCCGAGCCGACGGAGCTGGCGCTGCTGCTGCGCGACGTGGCCGGCACGGTGGAGCTGCAGGCGCGCCAAAAGAAGCTGGAGCTGGAGATCCGCCCGGGCGAGCCCGTGCACGTGGTCACCGACCCCGGCCGGGTGCGCCAGATCGTGCTGAACCTGCTTTCCAACGCGGTCAAGTTCACGGACGCGGGCTCCGTGCGGGTGACAGTCTCGTCGGCCGGCCGCTGGGCCGAGGTGCGGGTGGAGGATACGGGGCCCGGCATCAGCCCCGAGGACCACGAGCGCGTGTTCCAGGAGTTCGAGCAGACGGGCGGGAGCGCCGGCCGCGGCGGCACGGGGCTGGGGCTTCCCATCTCGCGCCGGCTGGCCGGGCTGCTGGGCGGCAGCCTGAGCCTGGAGAGCACCCCCGGCCAGGGCTCGGCCTTTACCCTGCGCCTTCCCCTGGCCGCGACTCCTCCCCCGCCGCGCCCCGGCGGCACGCGCGCGCCGTAGCCGGCGACCGGGGGTGCCGCGGTGGCGGTGGTGTCCCCCGGCCAGAATGGCTCCCCGCATGCCCCCGTTCGTTCCCCTTCCGAAACCGCCGGTCGCACTCCCGCCTGACCGATCCCGGCGAGCGGCCCCAGCAGCCCCTCACGCCCGTGGATCTGACGACGAGCGGTGAGGGATTCAGATCCTTTTCCGACGTCACGATGGATCGTTTCGGCGGTTCTCGCCGCGCATTCCGAGCGCATCCATCACCCCATCGAGCGGCGTTCCCGGGTGGGAACAAAGATGTCATGCAGATGCCGACGGAATGCGCGAAACGGGCGCTGCCGTTGCGCTTTGGGAACCGAGACGGGGGTTGTTGAGGGGGGCGGCCGCCCCGACATTTCGTGCACGCGATCTTCGCCGAATTGCCCCTCTTTCGGACACCCCCGCGCCCCCGCAGGAATGCCCATGCAGGCCACGCTTCCCGTCACGGAAACGCTGTTCGCGCGCGCACCCGTTCCGCTGTGGGTGGTGGACGCCGGGACGGGCGAGGTGCTCGACGTGAACGACGCGGCGTGCCGCGCGTTCGGCTACACGCGCTGCCAGTTCCTGGACCTGGGGCCGGGGGAGATCGGGCCGCTGCCGCCGCCAAACGGCCATGGGGCCGCGCGGCGGCTGCGGCGGGGCGACGGCTCCGAGATCCACGCCGAGCTCGCGGCGGAGTGGGTGGAGGTGGAGGGCCGGCCAGCGTGGCTGGTGAGCGCGCACGACGTTACCACGCGCGTCGATGCCGAGCGCGAGCGGCTGCAGGCGGAGCGCGCCCGGTTCGACGCGCTCTTTCGCGATGCGCCGGCCATGGTCGCCGCGGTCGAGGGGCCGGACCACGTGTTCACCGTGGCGAACGAGCCCTACCAGCGGCTGGTGGGGCGCAGCGACCTGCTCGGCAAGCCCGTGCGCGAGGCGCTGCCGGACCTGGAGGGGCAGGGTTTCTTCGAGCTGCTGGACCGGGTGTACCAGACCGGCGAGCCGTTCGTGGCCACCGCCGTGCCCATTCGCATGCAGCACCGCCGCGGCGTGCCGGTGGAGGAGCGGTTCGTGAGCTTCGTCTACCAGCCGGTCCGCGGCGCCCGGGGCCAGGTGACCGGCATCTTCGCCCACGTGGTGGATGTCACCGAAGAAGTGCGCATGGAGGCGGCCCTGCGCCGCAGCGAGGCGCGCTTCGAGCGGATCGCCTCGAAGGTGCCGGGGATGGTGTACCAGTTCGCGCTGCACCCCGACGGGTCCACGTCGTGGCCGTACGTAAGCGAGGGTGCCAGCAGCCTGTGCGAGGTGGACCGCGCCTACGTGGAGCAGAACCCGTCGTTCATGCTGGAGCTGGTGCTCCCCGAGGACCGGCCGGCGCTGCACGCCGCCATCGCGGCGTCGGCGGCCACGCTGCAGGATTTTCGCTGGGACGGCCGCATCCGCACGCCCAGCGGCGACGTACGGACGGTGTACGCCACCTCCCGCCCCGAGCGCCACCCCGACGGCACCGTCGTGTGGGACGGCCTGATGCTCGACGCCACGGACCGCGTGCGGGCCGCCGAAGAGCTGCGGCAGTCGGAGGAGCGCTTCCGCATCGCGGCGCGGGCCACCAACGACGTCGTGTGGGACTGGGACCTGGTGCTGGGGCGCCTGGTGTGGAACGAGGCGCTGGAAACCGTCCTCGGCCACCGTAAGTCGGGTGCCCAGGGGGCGGCCGACTGGTGGATCCAGCAGCTGCACCCCGACGACCAGGAACGCGTGGTCGCCGGCCTGTACGAGGTGGTGGACGGGAACGGGGCGTCGTGGCACGACGAGTACCGCATCCGCCGGGGCGACGGAGGGTGGGCCACGGTGCTGGATCGCGGCTACGTGCTGCGCGACCCCGACGGCACCGCCGTGCGGATGATCGGGGCCATGGAAGACATCACCCGGCGCAAGCAGCTGGAGGCGCAGCTGGTGGACGCCAAGCGGCTGGAGTCCGTCGGGCGGCTGGCGGGGGGCGTGGCGCACGACTTCAACAACCTGCTCACGGCCATCACCGGCTACACCGAGATGCTCCTGTCGGACGTGGAGCCGGGGGGCGAGATGCACGCGGACCTGATGGAGATCCGCAACGCCGCCGCGCGCGCCACGGGGCTCACCCGCCAGCTCCTGGCCTTCAGCCGCCGGCAGGTGCTGCAGCCCCGCGTGCTCAACCTGAACGCCACCATCCGCGACCTGGAGCGCATGTTCCGCCGGCTGCTGCGCGAGGACGTGCGGCTGCAGGTGGAGCTGGACCCGGCGGCGGGGCAGGTGCGGGCCGATCCCGCGCAGGTGGAGCAGGTGCTGCTGAACCTGGCGGTGAACGCGCGCGACGCCATGCCTGCCGGCGGCACCCTGCGCATCGCCACCCGCGCGGCCGTGGTGGGCGCGGGCGACGGCCTGTGCGCCCCGCCCGTGAACCTGAAGCCGGGCCGTTACGTGGTCATCTCGGCGTCGGACACGGGCGAGGGCATCGCCCCCGAGGTGCTGCCGCAGATCTTCGAGCCGTTCTTCACCACCAAGCCGGCGGGGCTGGGCACCGGGCTGGGGCTGGCGACGGTGTACGGCATCATCAAGCAGAGCGGTGGCACCGTGTGGGCCGAGAGCGAGCCCGGCCGCGGCGCCACCTTCCACGTGTACCTTCCCGCGACGGACGAGCTTCCCGGCGCCGTGACCGCGCTGCCGGCGCGGACGCCCACGGCGGGTACTGGAACCGTGCTGCTGGTGGATGACGACGCCGCCGTGCGCACCTTCGTCCGCACCGTGCTCTCGGGCGCGGGGTACCGGGTGATGGACGCGGCGGATGGCGCCCAGGCCCTGCACGTGGCGGCCGAGTGCGACGGGGCGCTGGACCTGCTGCTGACGGACGTGGTGATGCCGCGGATGGGGGGGCGCGACCTGGCCGACGAGGTGGCGCGCCGCTGGCCCGGCCTGCCGACGCTGTTCATGTCGGGCTACACGGACGACGCGCTGGCGGACCACGGGGTGCTGGATCCGACGGTGATGCTGCTGGAAAAGCCCTTCTCGCGCGAGGCCCTGCTGGAGCACGTCCGCGAGGCGCTCACCCGCGGCGCCGTGGTTTCCGCCGGCTGAAAGCGGTTGTCCACAAAAATTGGCACCCCCGTCGTTCTCGGCCCTCGGCTGCCGCGCCTGCCTTCGCTTTGGCGCCGATCCCGGCACGGGCGACTGAAGTCGCTGCAACAACGACCCGAAGTCCGCCTGCGCGGACTGGCTTGCTTTGGTGTGTGGGCAGTCAGTGTGGCACGTCCCAGCTTCGCACGCAGGTTCGGCGTACGGGACGGACCGGTGCACGAAGGCAGGTGTGTGGCGGATCCCTCCGTCGCTGCTGTCTTCGGCGTGGGGGAAGGTTCACCGGGACCGCTCTGTCGGGATGACAGCGGTGCGCGTCGGCAGCTGGCGTGCGTGCAGGTGAAGCCCCGGGCGGGACGCGACAGCGGCCCGAGCCGGGGCTTTCCGCTGGTCCAGCCGCGGGTTCACCCGCCCTTGGGGTTCCCCCCCCGCATCGCTCCGCGCCTTCGTGTCTATGCCGGCCGTTACGGCGTGGCGGCGGGCACTTCCAGGATGCGCCTGCCGCCCGGGTCCGTCGCCGCGGGCGCGCGGCGCTTCAGGAAGCCGGCGTTCGCGGCGGGGTTCAGGCTGAAGACGTGAAGCCCCGTCTGGCTGAACCCGTTGTCGTGCTTGACGGTGGCGGCCACCACCAGCCGCTGCTCTCCCGGCCCGTTCACCACCAGCTCCACCTCCACCGACACCTCCTGGCCCGCGGCCGCCGCGCCCGTCCACGCCACCGGGCTCGCCAGCGCGATGCCGTTTTCCCCGCTCACGTCCAGCGTCAGCGAGGGTGCCGACACGCTGGGAAGCCCCACGATCCGCACGCGCCGCCGCCCCGGTCCGGGGTCCGGCAGCGGCACCAGCTCCACGGTCACGGGCGCGGTCACCTTGTCCGTCCCGCTCAGGCGGAGCACGCCCGACTGGGCGGATGCGGGGAGGGCGGCGAGCATGCAGGCGGTGAAAAGGACGAGCTTCATCATGGGATGGATTCCGGGAACCGGTTGGGCGTGCGCGCTCAGTACCGCGCGACGAGCGAAAAGGTGCCCTGGTGGGCGCTGCCGGCCGGCAGCGGCGAGCCGCCCCTGCTCCAGCTCCTCACCTCCACCCGGTAGTAGCCGGGCTGCAGCTGCTGCTGGATGCGTTCGCTGTCGCCCACGCCGTTCACCGCGTTCGATTCGGCGACCGACTCGCCCGTCTCGTCGAACAGGTACAGGTCCAGGTCGGCGTGGTCCTCGTCGCGCGCTTCCAGGATCTTCAGCGTGATCGTCACCTGCCGCGCCGCCGTCAGGGTGAACCCGTAGTGCGCCGACGAACGGTACAGGTTGCTGCGCCGCGTGCTGCGGCTGTCCACGGTTCCCGTCACCGAGGTTCCCGCCGCCAGCGGCTCGGGGAACGGTTCGCGCGGGCGGGGCTCCTGGCCCACGGCGTAGCGGATGCCGCGCGTCTGCAGCGTGGCCGCCAGCAGCCGCCCCAGCCGGGTCTGCGCGCCCAGCACGTCGGCGTAGCGCAGCAGGTAGGCGTCCGGCACCTTGGCCAGCCCGGTGAACGCCGCCCACAGGGGAGCGAACCCCAGCGCAACCGAGTCGCCCTCCTCGCCCGCCGCGTCGTACCAGTCCCACAGCGCCGAGCCCACGGAGTGCTCGCTCCAGATGCCGGGCGCGTCGTCCTTGGGCGCATCCACCTCCAGGTCCATGTTCAGCAGCACCGCCTGCTTGCCGTGGATCACCCCCGTGTCGATGTAGTTGGAGGCGCCCGTGGCCGCCGCGCCGAAGAAGTTGCCCCACCCCTCCGACCAGGCCAGCCGCGGGTCCAGGCGCTCGCCGAAGCCGTGGCCGCCGCCGGGGCTGGGGTCGCTGGAAAAGGCCGACATCAGGAAGTGGCCGTACTCGTGGGCGATCACGTGGTCGTCGTACTCGTCGCTGTCTTCGCCGCGCTTTCCGTTGACGAAGACCGCGTTCTGCGAGCGGCGGAAGAAGGTGCCTCCCACGTACGCCGTGTCCCAGCGGATCTCCACCTTCGGAAGCACCACGCCGGGCTGGGCAGAATGAACCAGCGCGTTCGCCCGCGCGATCGTGGTGGCGATGTTGAAGGCGCCCGCGATGCGGCTGGCGTCCGTCGCCAGCAGGTCGGTGGTGACCGCGCGCCCGGGGGTGGCGGTCGCGGTCGCCGCCACCATGGCGAACTCCATCCGGTCGTCCACGCGCACTACGCTGGCGTTCTCCGTTTGCGCCAGCGCCCGCACGAACACCGCCTGCCGGCCCCGGAGCGTCACGGGGATCGTGTAGGCACCCTTCGCGTCCGTGAACCCGCTCCCCATCACCCGCCGCGAGGGCGAGGCCACCACCTCCACCCGCACCCCCGCCGCCGGCGTGCGCACCGGCGCCTCCAGCCGCAGCCCCGTCGGGCCCGCCGGCACCTTCTCGTACACTACCTTGCCGCGGAACGTGGTGGACTGCGCGGCGGCCGGGCTCGCGGCGGCGATCGACGCGGCGGCGCAGAGGAGAAGCGCGGCGCTGCGGCGGAGGCGGAAAAGGCGTCCGGCGGGGAAGGGGGTCACGGGGCCATCGGCGCGGAGGATGGGGGACCGGCGCGGGAGAGAATCGGCCGGTCCGCACAATCTGCTGCCGTTCCCGGCCATGTCAACCTTCATCATCCACGCCCCCCGAACGCGGACGAATCCGATGCGCCGGCACCGCTCGTATCCTCTCAGAAAGCCTGTTGTCGGGAACCCGGATGCGAGGGGGGGCCGGTGGCCGTACTGGAGCACAAGGTGGAATGCGTGGCGGCGTGGACGTACATCCCCGAGGAAGGCGTGATCGCCTGCCGCGGGTGCAGCCAGGTGTATGAGTCCACCCCGGAGCGGCGCTTCGCCGCGGACTTCGAAGCCATCCTCACCCGCCACATGCGGGGGATGGCGGACGAGGGATTGTCCCTGATCTCGCGCGAGGCGCGGACCCGCCCGCGGTGGGCCGTGAGCGAGTGAACGAAGCGGACCCTGGGGCATCCCTTGCGCATTACCCGCCCCAAATCGCGGAAGTGACTGCCGGGCTTGCATTTGACCCCGCCGCGCCGATCCGTTAGACTGGAATTCCCGTCCAACTGACCGGCCCGCGCGAGGAAGTGCATCGTGCTCGTCTCATCGCAAAAACGCCGCTCCCCGGAGCGGCTTACTTCGTTCTCGGTGCCTCCGTACGCGGGGCCGCCGACGAACCCGCCCGCTCCTTCGACGGCCGGACGCCATGGCCGTTAGCCCCTGGACCACGCTGGCGCGCACGCTGCTCGCCGGCGGACCGTCGCGCGCCCGCGCCCACCTGGGCGGACTGGGCTTTCGCGACCGCATGGAGATGCTCCCCCGGCTGGCGCTGGCCGCCCTGGCCACCGTGCTGGCCGTGGGCGCTTTCGCCGTGCTGCTGAACCTGCTGCAGGGCGAGCGCATCGGGTCGCGGTACGTGCCCGCGGTGCAGCTGGGCCGCAACCTGGGCGAAAGCGTCGAGGCGGTGCAGCGCGGGCTGCAGGACGCCGTGGCCCTGCGCGACACCGCCAAGCTTTCCGACACCGACACCCTGCGGACGCGCTACCTTCGCGACGTGGACGCGCTGCGCGGGACCGGGGCGGTCGACGGGGCGGAGACGGAGGCGCTCCGGGACAGCTTCGAGGCGTGGTACACCCTCGCCCGGGGGACCACGGCGCGCTTCATCGGCGGCGAAAGCAGCCCGGAGATGATCCGCGACCTGCAGGGGATGACCCGCGGCCGCGCCGCCCTGCGCGCCCGCCTATCCACCCTGCGGAGCGAGCGCGAGGCCGACATCGGGCGCGTGTTCGCGGCCTCGCGGCGGGTGGGCATCGTGGCCCTGGTCCTCGTCCTGGCCGTGGCGGCGCTCGCCACCTGGCTGCTCTGGCAGATCTCGCGCGGCGTGCTGGATTCCGTCGCCACCCAGGTGGCCGAGGCGGTGCGCGTGGCGGAGCGGGTGAGCGCGGGCGACGTGGAGGAGGAGGCGGAAACCGCGGTGGCGGCGGATGACGAGCTGGGGCGCCTGCTGGCCGCCATGCGCGGGATGACGGCGTACCTGCGCGAGATGGCGCACGCGGCGGACCGCATCGCCGCCGGCGACCTGGACGTGCCCGTGCACCCCCGGTCGGAGCGCGACACCTTCGGCCACGCGTTCGTGGGGATGACGGCGTACCTGCGCGACATGGCCGCCGTGGCGGGCGAGATCGCCGAGGGCAACCTGACGCGCCGCGTGCAGCCGCGGTCGGCGGACGACCGGTTCGGCGGCGCCTTCGCCGACATGCAGCAGCGGCTGGGCACGGTGATCGACGAGATCCGCGGCGCCACGCAGACCATGTCGGCCAGCGCCGCCCAGGTGGCCGCCAGCGCGCAGGAGCTGTCGGCATCCGCCACCGAGCAGGCGCAGGCCGTCCGCGAAACGGCGCAGGCGCTGGACGAGGTGAATGCCTCCGCCGGGCAGAGCGCGCAGCGCACCCGCGACATGCGCGGCGTGGTCCTGCGCGGCGCGGGCGACGCGCAGCTGGGCGCCACCGCCGCGGCCGAGACGATGGATGCCATGAAGCGCATCACCGATCGCATCTCCGTGATCCACTACCTGGCCGAGCAGACCAACCTGCTGGCGCTGAACGCGGCCATCGAGGCGGCGCGGGCCGGCGAGCACGGCCGCGGGTTCGCCGTGGTGGCCGACGAGGTGCGCCGGCTGGCCGAGCGCAGCCAGGAGGCGGCGCAGGAGATCGGCGCCATCGCGGGGAGCAGCCGGGAGATCGCGGAGCGCTCCGCCTCGGTGATGGCGCAGCTGGAGCCCATGATCCGCGAGGCCGCCGGGCTGATGGAAGAGGTGGCCGGCGCCTCGGTTCACCAGACGGAGCAGATTTCCCTGGTCCACTCGCGCACCGGCGACGTCGAGGGGATCACGCAGAGCAACGTGGCCGCGTCCGAAGAGCTCGCGGCCACGGCCGAAAAGATGGCGGCGGAGGCCGACCAGCTGGAATCGCGCGTCGCCTACTTCAAACTCCCGGGTGCCCGTGACCGCTGAGCGACTTCGTCCCTTCCTGCTGGCGCTCGCCACGCTGTCGCTCGCCGGCTGCGGCGGGGGAGAGACGGCGGGGACCGCCGCGGGGGACTCCGTGTCCGTGGGGCTGGTGCTGAGCAGCGGCGGCCGGGGCGACCGCGGCTTCAACGACGCCGCGCTCACCGGCCTGGCCGCCGCCGCCAGCGAGCTGGGCGCCGACACCGCCGTTACCGAGGCGGTGGGCGGCGAAGGGAAGCCCGACGACCTTCGCAAGTACGCGGAGGCGAAGCGCGACCTGGTGGTGGGCGTGAGCTTCATGGCCAGCGCGCCCGCGTTCGAGTTGGCGAAGGAGTACCCGTCGGTGCACTTCGCCGTGCTCGACTACTCGCCCGTGGCCGACGCGCAGGGGCGCGCCCAGCCGCCCCCCGCCAACCTGGCCGGCATCACCTACCGCTCCGAGGAGGGCGCCTTTTTGGCCGGCGCCCTCGCCGGGCTGATGACCCGCTCGGGCCGCGTGGGCTTCGTGGGTGGGATGGACGCGCCGGTGATCCGCCAGTTCGAGGCGGGCTACACGGCCGGCGTGCTGCGCGTGTGCCCCGACTGCCGTGTGGACGTGGCATTCGCCGGCACCACGCCCGCCGCCTTCAACGATCCCGCGCGCGGGCACGCGCTGGCCGCCGGGCAGTACGCCGCGGGCGCGGACGTAATCTTTCACGCTTCCGGTGGCACGGGCGCGGGCGTCTTTCGGGCCGCCCGCGAGTCGGGCAGGTGGGTGATCGGCGTGGACGTCGACCAGTGGGACCAGGCGCCCGGCCGCGTGCTCACCTCCATCACCAAGAACCTCGGCGTTTCCGTCCGCGGATTGGTGGGGCAGGAGGCCCGGGGCGCATTTCAGGGCGGGGTGGTGTCGCAGGGGCTGGCGGAAGACGCGGTGGGATGGATCTACGACGAGCGCAACCGCCCGCTGATCCCCCCGGCCGTCTACGCGCGGGTCGAGACGCTGCGCCAGGCGGTGATCGCCGGGCTCATCCAGGTGCCGCGCGTTCCCGAAAGCGCCAGCAAGGGCCCGTAGGACGAGAGGCGGACGAGGGGCCGGATGGCGCAGCGCCTCCGGGAGAGATCTCCCGGTCCCACTCGAAGGACGGTGGGGACGCGGGGCCCCACCCCCGGGCGCTCGCGTGCCGCCAATGAGCGCAGGGCACGGCGGTTCCGGCCTACCACGTTTCACCGGTACGCAGGGTGTACGGGCCCCTGTCGGGGAGGATCTGCCGCGACGGCTGCTGGATGGCCTGGGGGAGCTTCGTCCACTGGGCGCCCGTGAGCACGCTGGCGACCAGGTCGCGCGAGGCGTCCAGGAGCAATTGGGCTTCGTCGGCGAGTTGCTGGATGTGGTGGCGAGCCTGGTCTGCCGCGGGGCCGCGGGTGCCGGACTCGGCGGCGCTGATGGTGCGCGCCAGCGTGTCCACCACCACGGCCAACCGCGCGCCGAGCGAATCCGCGCCCGCGCGCAGCCGCTCCCGCTGCTCATCGCTCAGCGCCAGGGCTAGGGTGTCGTCCAGCGCCAGCACCTGCGCGGGAAGGTTGGGGACGGTCAGCGCCAGCTGTTCGCGAAGCTGCGCCGCCGTGCGGCCCTGCGCCCGCACGGCGTTGAACATGGTGCGCAGCGGCTGGCGCACGGGGTCGGCGCCCAGCGCCCAGCGGCCCTGTACCACCACCGTGAACGGCCGCCCCGGCACGCGTTCCCGCCGCGCGCCCCCGAACCCGGGATTCACGTCGTAGCGAAAGGCCGAACGCTCCGGGTCGAAGCCGCGCACGTTCAGCAGCACGGGGTCGGGGATTGCGCCGCCCCCCCACCCGCGCACGCCGTCGCGGCCGTGCACCAGGCGGTCCACCCCGCCCAGCACGTTGGTTGCCGTCAGGCTCAGGGTAAGGCGGCGGGCGCGGAAGGCCTGGGCGGGCCACAGGTTGGCCTGCACGTCCAGCTCGGCCGCCCACTGCGTCCGGCAGCTGTTGCGTCCCGCCACCCGTCCCAGCTGGCGCCGCAGGCAGCCGCGGGTGAAGGCGGGCGCGGAGGTAAGCAGCGCCTGCATGGCCGCGGCCTCTCGCGGCTCGGCCCACGCCGCGGGATCGATCACGAACGCGGGGTCGTTGGCGGCGCCGTCGCCATTGACGTCGCCCCCGGCCAGCGGAGTGTACGGCGCGCCCGACGTCGCGCGGCCGGCCAGCCCCAGTTCCGCCCAGCGCGCCACGGGGCGCGTGTACCGGAACTGCACCAGGTGCCGCCGGTCGAGGTCACTGGGTCCCCGAAGCAGGGTCGCCGGAGTGGCCGCGGCCACCGGACGCGACGCGCCGCCCGGCGCCTCCAGCGCTCCCACCTCGTCCCAGCCGCGGTTCCACGTGTAGTAGAGCGTCGCCACGTCCAGCCGGCGCCCGAGCAGGGTGGCGCCGCCGGAAAGCTGCACCACCCCCGAGCGCCCGCGGCCCGACACCTCGCGCACGGCACCGGCCTCGGTGAAGGGGCGCGCCCCGTCTACCACCAAGCCGCCGGTGGAAGGATCGATGAAGGCCGGCGGCACCCATACCGGTCGTCCGCCCTCCGCCCCGAGCACAAGCCCCGGTGCCGACGGAAGGTTGCGGTCCCACGCCACGGGATTGGAAAGGCCCCGCACCCAACTCGCCTCGAGCGCCAGCACCGCCATCCCCCGCCCGCCCATCCGCCCGCTCCAGTCCCAGGCGGCGGACGCGCGCCAGGTGCGCGGCGGAGCGAAGTCCCGGGCATAGACCGTCGTCCGGGGTGCGCGGCTGGCCAGGTGCGCCGAGCCGTCGGCACAGCGGTCGGGGACGGCGCCGGGATCGTCGGCGTACGCCACCCAGTTCGCGAGGGGCGCGGCGGGCCCCACGCACAGCAGCTGCGCCGGACCCCGGCCCGACTCCGCCAGGCTTCCCGGGGCGATCCGGCCCCGGAACTCGCCGATGCCGCCGCGAACGCTCCATGCGCGCGACGGCGCCTGCCAGGTGAAGCCCACCCGCGGACTGGCGCCCCGGTGTGAGGGAACCGCGGCCGACAGCCCCGGGGGCAGCGGCTCGGCCGCGGAGCCGCCGGTCTGGTACCGCCGCGCCTCGACTCGCACGCCGTACAGCACCGCCAGGTTTCCGTGGGGATGCCACAGGTGGGCGGCGAAACCGGCGACGTGTTCCGCCGTGGCACCGCTGGAGCGCGCCCCCAGACTGCGGGTGAACAGCGAGGCCCGCCCCGCCTGGAGCTCCGCGAGGCTGCTGTAGGTGAACGTGCCGAACGGATCCCCCGCACTGGTGGCGGCCGTCTCTTCGCGGCTGGCGAGAATTCCAAGCTTCACGCGCCCCTCGCCGGACCCCGCGCGAAGGAGAAGCTCGTCCGATACCTCCCACAGCTCGGTGCGGGACCGCGAAGCGGCCAGGGCGCTGCCTCCGAAACCCAGCAGCGCCGACGAGCCGGCACCTTCCCCGTCCGCGGCCGCATCGGCCACCCACACCCGCGCCGCGGGCCCGGCGCGGGCGGGCCGCACGCGGCGCAGGCCCCGGCCGTGGTACACGCGTAACTCGTTGCGCCGTCCCAGCCGGTACGACGTCCACTGTGCCAGCGCGCCCCCCGCCTCGTCGCTCACGTCCGCGCCGCTGCCCGGCAGCACCAGCGGCGACTCGCCCAGACCGGCCAGGCGCAGCCGTCGGCCGTCCAGGCGCAGCATCAGCACGTCGCTATTCCCCGCGGCGTAGTCCAGCCGAAGCAGCCCCGACCCCGTCCGCGACCCGCCCTGGCCCGCGGGTTCCCCGGCAGGCGGCACCAGCCCCGCCGCGATGTCGCGCAGCCGGCGGGCCGAGTCGGAGTTGACCCCCAGGCCGGCGAGCAGGCGGGGTCCCGCGTTCCGCAGGGTCACCAGCGGCGTGCGCAGGTCGGTCCCTTGAGCGGCCGCGTACCAGAACAGCCGGTCGCGGACCAGGGCGCCGCCGGCCCCGCCGCTCGCCTGCGCGAGCCGCGACTGGGGGTGGCCGGGGGCCTGCAGCGCCGGATGGCCCAGGCGCAGACGCGCCACGCCCCCGAACACGTTGGTTCCGTTGAGGGTGGTCGCCGCCACCTGACCGCCGGAGAACTGCCCCCGTGAAGGATCGTACGTGCTGGTGACCACGGCTGTGCTGCGCAGCGCCTCGGGCGGCAGCATCGTGGCCCCGAAGCTGGCGCCGTCCAACGTCACCGACGTTTGCGAAGCGGGCTGTCCCGCGATGGAAACGCCGCCGCCCTCGCCCAGCGCGAGCACGCCCCGCTCCAGCCCGGCGAGCGCGGCCAGGTCGCCGGGAACCAGGGGCATGTCCAGGTCGTACGCGGCCATCCCCGCCTCTTCTCGCCCGCCGGGCGCTGGGGCCGCCGGCGGCCGGCTTACCGCGGCGGGTGAGCGCACCTCCACCACGTCCAGCAGGGTGCTGCGCGAGGTCAGCTGAAGGTCGCGCGTGAGGCTCGTCTGCCCGGCCCCGGGGAGCAGGGTGGCCGTGAACTCGTAGTAGCCCACCCGTCCGGCGGAGAGCTCGTAGCTCTCCCCCACCGGCAGCGAAAGGGAATACGCCCCCCGAGCGTCCGTGCGCGTGGCGCGTTGCGCCCCGCCGGGTTGCGACGCGGCCCGCACCGTCGCCTCAGGTACGGGCCCGCCCCGCGCGTCCAGCACCCGGCCGCTGATCCGCGCCTCGGTCTGTGCCCTCGCGGGAACGCCCGCGGCCAGGAGCACCACGGCCAGCAGACAGGGCAAGCGGCGCCAGCGGGGGGGGCGGGCCGGTCCAGGGGTACGGATCAGGGGGCTCGGCATGGGCGACTCGGCTCAGGCGTCACGGGCGTTTTCCGGCGGGTCACTGCCCGTAGCACGGGTTGGGAGGTGCGCCGACAAGCAGGAACCATAAGAACATGGCTCAAAACTAAGGCACACTTGACGCCAAAGATAGGGGCAGCTATTGTGTGTCAACCCGAAACGCGCCGTCCGGGTCGGGCCCTCTCCCCTTTTCTCCCTTCGCTGTAAGGTTACCCCATGAGCAAGTTCCGCTTCGTCCTGTCGGCCGTGTCCGCCTTCACCGTTCTGGCCGGCGGCGCCGTACTCTCCACCCCGGCGAGCGCCACCGCCCCCTACTTCGCCTGCTCGGAAAACCAGATCGACTACGTGATCGACGAGATCTACGACGTGTGCGGCTCCGGCGGCGGTTCCGCCACCGTCGTCTGCGACGGCTCGAACGTCCGGTTCCGTTCCATCACCTGCAACTGATGGTGCCCGGCCGGAGCCCTGGCGACCCCCCCAGGTCGTCAGGCGCTCCGGCGGCGGCTGCGGGGGCGGCGGACGCGCGCCGTTCCCCAGCTTTCGCTCCACTCTTTTCAGCCGGGCAGTAATGAAAAAAGAATGGCTGCAGCACATTGCCACCGGCGTGCTGGTCTTTTGCGCGCTGGTGGTAACGGGGCTGGTGGTACGCCGTGAGCTGTTTTCGGGCGAGGTCATGACGATGGTGGCGCCGCCGAACGCTCCACGGGTGGACGACTGGGCGGCATATGCCTCGTCCGGGCACCGCGTGGGCCCCGCCGATGCCCCGGTGACGGTCGTGGAGTTCTCGGACTTCCAGTGCCCCGCCTGCCGTGTGCTCGCTTCGTCGCTCGACACCCTGCGGGCGCGGTACGGCGACAAGGTGCGGGTGGTGTACCGGCATTTTCCGCTGAAGTCGCACGACCACGCCGTGGCGGCGGCCCGCGCCAGCGAATGCGCCGCGGCGCAGGGGCGTTTCAAGCCCTTTCACGATGCGGTGTTTGCGCGGCAGGACTCGGTGGGCCGGGTACCCTGGACGCGGTTCGCCCGTGACGCAGCCATACCGGAGCTTGCCGCGTTCGAGGCCTGCACGCAGCAGACGGGCCCCCTGGCCGCACTGGACCGCGACACCGCCGCGGGCAACCGTTTGGGCGTCTCCAGCACGCCCACGCTCCTGATCAACGGCCGGCGGGTGGTAGGGGCGCCCCCGCTGTCCACGCTCGACGCGTTCGTGCAGCAGGAACTGCGCGGCACCCCGCGCTGAAGCCGCACCCCCGCCGCTCCGCCCTGTGCCGGACCGTTCCGGCGCCGCACGGACGGCCACTTCGACGACTACCCGGAAGGGAACCACCATGTCTCGCTATCTCCGCATCTTCCTTCTCGCGCTGGCTGCCGCCTTTGCTGTCCAGGCCGGCCCGCTTTCGGCTCAGGACGCCGTGCGGGCCACGGGCCCCGGCGCCGGCCTGGGGTTCAGCTGGGGATGGGACGGAGGCCTTACGCGAGGCCCCAACGGGCGCACGGTGATGCAGAACCCCCCAGTGGTCCGTACGGTGGCGGCCCATTCGGCCGCGGCTCGCGCCGGGCTTCGCGTCGGTGACATCATCGTTTCGGCGAACGGCCGTGACGGACGCACGCCGCGCCTGTTCGAGGGCATCCGCCCCGGCACCCGGCTGGTGCTGCGCATCCGGCGGGTCAACGCCGAGCGCGAGGTCACCTTCCGGATGCCCGCTCCGCCCACGCAGAGCTGACCGGCTTCTCGCCAACTGCTCGAAGCGCCTCCGGACCCATTGGTCCGGAGGCGCTTCGTGCGGCGGTCCGACGGCTGTCGCCGCTGCCTACTTCTCGCCCATGAACGGGTACTCGAACGAGTGCGCCGGGGCGAAGGTTTCCTTGATGGTCCGCGGCGAGATCCAGCGGAGCATGTTCAGGATGCTCCCCGCCTTGTCGTTGGTGCCGCTGGCCCGCGCGCCGCCGAACGGCTGCTGGCCCACCACCGCGCCCGTGGGCTTGTCGTTCACGTAGTAGTTGCCCGCCGCGTTCCGCAACTCGCGGTCGGCCTGCAGCAGCGCCGCGCGGTCGGTGGCGAACACGGCGCCGGTCAGCGCGTACGGCGTGCTCTTGTCCACGATGCGCAGCGTATCTTCCCACTGCGCATCCGGATAGACGTAGAGCGACACCACCGGGCCGAACACCTCTTCGCACATCAGCTGGTACGCGCTGTTCTGCACCTGCACCAGCGTGGGCTGAATGAAGTAGCCCGTGCTGTCGTCGTACGTGCCGCCCGCGATCACCTCCACGTCGTCCGCCTCGTGGGCGTGCTTGATGTAGCCGGTGATCTTGTCGTACGCCTTCCGGTCGATCACCGCGCCCATGAAGTTGCGGAAGTCCGCCGGGTCGCCCACGCGCACCTTGTCCAGCATCCCCAGCGTCTGTTCGCGGACGGTGGGCCACAGGCTCTCGGGGATGTACAGCCGCGACGCCGCGCTGCACTTCTGCCCCTGGTACTCGAAGCCGCCGCGCACGATGGCCGTCGAGAGCGCCAGCGGATCGGCCGAGGCGTGCGCGACGATGAAGTCCTTGCCCCCCGTCTCTCCCACCAGCCGCGGATAGCTGCGGTAGCTGCCGATCTTTTCGCCCACCGTCCGCCAGATGGTCTGGAAGACCGCCGTGCTGCCGGTGAAGTGGATGCCGGCCAGGTTGCGGTCGTTCAGAATGACGTCGGTCATCGGGATGGGGTCGCCGGGGATGAAGTTGATGACCCCGGGCGGAAGCCCCGCCTCTTCCAGCAGCTTCATGATGTAGTAGCCGCTGTACACCGCCGTCTGCGCGGGCTTCCACACGGCCACGTTGCCCAGCATGGCGGGCGCCGATGGCAGGTTGCCGGCGATGGCCGTGAAGTTGAACGGCGTGACGGCGTACACGAAGCCTTCCAGCGGGCGGTGGTCCAGCCGGTTCCACATTCCCGGGCCGCTGAACGGCTGCTCGCGGTAGATCTGCTGCGCGAAGTTGGTGTTCCAGCGCAGGAAGTCGATGAACTCGCAGGCAGAGTCGATCTCGGCCTGGTACGCGTTCTTGCCCTGGCCCAGCATGGTGGCCGCGTTCAGGATGGGGCGCCAGCGGGTGGCCAGCAGGTCGGCGGCGCGCTGGAACACGGCCAGGCGGTCTTCCCAGGGCCAGCGGCTCCACTCCTTCCACGCCTCCATGGCCGCGTCGATGGCCTGCCGCACCTCGTTGGGCCCGGCCTTGTGGTAGCGCGCCAGCACGTGCCCGTGGTTGTGGGGCATCGTCTGCGCTTCCATGTTGCCCGTCCGCACCTCGCGCCCGCCGATGATCAGCGGGATCTCGATCTCCTCGCCCGACATCCGCGCGAGCGCTTCCTTGAGCAGCGCGCGCTCGGGCGAGCCCGGCGCATACGACAGCACGGGCTCGTTCACGGTCTGCGGCACGATCGGAATGCTATTCATCCACCCTCTCCTCGTCGGCTGTGGTTCAGGGCCGGGAAGTTAGGGCGGCGCGCGGTGGGCCGCTAGTTGGCCCGCACTGGAGTATCGCTGCTATGTAATCAGAATCTCATTCGCGTAGCGAACTTGGCGATAGACTGCCTCGAACCCTTGTGATTCAATCACCTTCTTCAGTTCGGCATCGTTGCTATGCCTCGCCAAGTGGAGAAGCGCAACTGCTTCGTTCAGTGCCTGGATTTTCTCATCAACACTCCCCCCGGTGGCCGACCAGGCGATTTCGTCAGCATGCCTCGCCAATAGGAGCAGGTAGTCGCCCCAGTTCAGAGACTCTACAAGCGCCCGTACCCCTGCTCCGACCCCGATTTCACGCAGTTGCTCGCGATTCTTAGGTCGGTTCTTGGCATCTTTGGGAATATTCGCCACGATCGCGTCCACCGCCTCCGCAACAGTTCGTCCCGCCGTGAGGTCATTGATGAGTCGAATTCGAATAGTCGCTTCGAGCGAGTCTGCGATCTCCCGCAACTGCATCTTCTGCTCCGGGAACACTTGGGCGATCGGCTCGATCAATGCGGCTCGAACAAGTTCGATGCTAATGCGCGGAACTTCGTCATCGAAAAGAAGGAGCCCGTATGCTTCCAAGTGTGCTGCGAAAGTTTCCCTAAAGCTCTCATCCTTCCACTCAGCCCAATATCGCTCCTCGCCCCCTTGGGCGATATCTTTTAGGAGCTTGAATTCCTCGGGTGCAACGTCCTTTAGATGGTTCAATATCCAATCGACATGGCTAAAGAACGTACGACGAGTCCGCTGAAAGATGCGGTTTACCTCCGCTTCTCCGACGTTCTTCACCGCCGCACGGGTCTGATCTGCACGATGAATCTTCGATCCAAGCTTCCGCAACAGCCACGGATGTCCTCCAGTGATCTCGTAAGCCCTGTCCAATGCACTCTCGTCGAACATAAGCCCGCTTCGTGCCCCGAGTCCGGAGAGTAGCTCTTCTGCCTCGTTGTTTGGCAGTGGGGGAAGGAACAACGTACTGAGTTCGAATAACGGATTGGGACGCCCGCTAAAGGATCCAGCCTCGGTGCCGACAGGATTGACCCCTCCAAGGATGTAGACAAGTTCGCCTGGGTTATCTAGGCCACGCTTCATGGATTGAAGGGTATCCCACAGTGAGAAATAGTCGGACTTCCAATGGCCTGCATCCTGACGGATTGGATACAGCTGATCAGCCTCATCGAAGAACGCGACAAGGCGCGTAGTGGTCCCCATTGTACCCGAAACCGAACGCGCGGCCCGAAGGATTTTGTCGACATCTTTCTCGAATGCTTCCGCAACCGCAGCATCGGTCGGAACAGGTTTTCCGGACGCGAGCAAACTCGGAAGCTTCAGGCCGCGTACCTCGGTTTTAAGCGCGGCAGCACTCGCGGCTTCGTTAACTGCCCGCGACCACTGTTCTAGAAGGTCCACCAGAGCGGCGGTCCATCGTCCGCTCTTTATGCGCGCTGCATTGCACAGGAGGAGTGCGGAAATTGTGAGGGTGCTTGGATCACCAACTAAGAGATCACGTACTCGCCTAATTAACGAGCTTTTTCCGATTTTACGTAGTCCAAAGATAGCACAGGGCTGCCCGAGAAGTATCTTCTCAACGATTTCATTCGTGACTAACTCGCGGCCGAAAAACTCTGCCGGATTCGTGACGGGCTCAGGATCATCGAATACGTCACGTCGCCATAGGGTCGCCGCGAGGGTCGAGTAGAGCAATTTTTCCGGATCTGTGACACCTTGAAGCCTGCCTACCTCGATCGGGACAACAGCTAATTTGCGCTGAACCGCCCAAGCAGCGCAGGAGGGCTTTAGCAGCGGCGATGGGGATGCTACGAACCGCAGTCGTGAGTCAACCCGATATGCTTCCTTTGCAGGCGGCTCTGCGAGGAGCGTTCGCTGGTGGAAGTCACCGGGAAATCCGTGTCCTACGAGGAAGTATTCGAGTGTTAGCCCGAACTGATTGCTTATTGCCTCATTCGGCTTGATAAGTGCGGTCCAGATGCGTGGTTTTTGTTCTCTGAAGCTCGTGATGCTGAACCCGTGAGACAGGAACTCAAGGACGGGAAGTGCGTCGCTCTGTGTCTGTGGCGACGCTTCTTCGAAGAACTCACGTGCATCTCCCTCGAACCGAGCAGCGGGCATGGGTGCAACACCTGGTATGGGTGAACACGGCGATAGAGTATAGCTGTCGCCCTGTCGAACGTCTATGTCATCGAACGTGCTCATTATATCGGCCTCCAAGAAAATTTTCGTCAGTCGATTTCTCGCGCCTGAAGCGTTGTCACCGCCCCGAGCGGCTTCCGCTCCGTTCATTCACTTCAAGCGATCTGCCCGCCCAAGTGCTCTTGCCAGCTCTAGGAAATGCTGTCCCTGCGTAAAAGCAAGTTCCGCGACTGTGTTTTCCCAGTCGCGAGGCGGAGATCGGTAATCTTTGCTATCCGGATTGAGGCGCGCCCGATCTATGGAGTTCGGGTGGGCTCCACAAGCTTCTGCAATGTCGGCTAGTGTCACGCGCACTGTGAGCCGGTCTGTGGCCTCCTTGAAGTTCACTACCGCCTCTTGTCTAGAATATTCTTGACACACACTCTCGCTGTCGGCTAGATTACTGACAGCAGGGACAAAGAACAAGGCTGGCCGCTCTCCCGCTAAGAAGCACGACCAGCCTTGATCCGCGAACCGACCCGAAGGCCGCCCGCTCGCCAAGGATAGCCCTGCCGCGCGCCGAGGGTCAAGAGAGATGGAGGTGCACGATGGCGAAGAAGACGATCGTACCCATCCAACTGCCCGGCGGCTTCGTCGTGAAGAAGCAGTACGGGAGCCGCTTCTGGATGGTGATCGATCCCGTGGGCGAGCTGGTGTGCCTCACCGTGCATAAGAAGGGCGCGATGGAGGTTGTGCGGCGGCTGGCGGGTTGAACTGGAGCGCCGCCGCGGGGTCTGCCCTGCGGCGCCCTCCCTTCGGCGAGGCTTGACGTTCGGCCGGTGGGCTGGCATATACAAGGATGTGAGCCTTCGGATTCGCGCCTGCATGCAGGTTCCCCGGAGGACATCGGAAGTCGGAGAGCGGGCTGGGTGATATCACCCAGCCCGCTCTATTTGTATTCAGAGTGAACACCCGCCCAAGCATAATCTTCCGTCCAACTTCGCGCCAGTTCCGTCGTCGAACCTTAGGGAGCACGTTGCGTGTGCGTCGAGGGCTTTGCTCCAGTCGCGAGGCCGAGGAGCTTCACGACGTAGCGATCATCTGCTACGGCAACGACGGCCGGCAGGCGACCGCACTGGCGGGGCAGTGGGGCGCTATGGCCCGCATCGACAGCACGAAAAGCGGGACGGACGCGCCGGTGCGGCGGTGGGCGTGCTGCCGACGTCGACGGCCGGATCAGGCGATCCGATCCGCCGATCACCTGGTGAGCACGGTGGCGTGGCCTTCGGGGCAGATGCCGCGCAGCGTCCCGGGCCAGGGATCATCGTTCTCGGCAATCGCCCAGCACTGGTCGCAGTAGACGAGGGCGCACGAGGTGCAGAAGAACGGCGTCCACTCCGGGTTCAGAAGGTGCAGCGAGATCGCGTCCGCGGTGCGCAGCGCATCCTGCACTCCCTCGGCGACGCGATCGCCGGCCGTTGCGTCGTCGGTGGGGACGCGCACGCTGTGCCAGCTACGGCCGACGTAGCTGTCGATGGTCAGTTCCGAAGTGCCCGAAACGCGACGGAGGAACTTCACGGAGCCGGCTTCCGTCCCGTGCCGCGCGCACACAAAGCTCGCCCGACTGGTCGCCATCTCACGCAGCTGTTCGGTGAGCTCCTCCACCGATGCGGCGGCCGGCGGTGCTTCACCCGGTGGCTCGGGCGCCGGGGGCGTGGCAAGATCGGGCCGCAACAGGTTGCGCAGCATGGCGATCACGCTTCTTCGAGCCATCGGCTGGGTCTTCGTGCGGGCCGGGGGTGCGGGGCGGCGAGAGGCAGCGGTACGCCCAATCTGCGGCATCCAATGCCGTGACGCAGCAGGTAGAGCACCGCGAGGCGGCGGCGGCGTACTACCCCTGGTTGCTCGATGGACCGCGGGCAGCGGCGAAGCAGGCCATCGTCCACGGCTTCGCGACGCTGCCCCGATCTGCCGGGAGTCCGGCGCTACCGGGCTTCCCAGTACGACTCGACGGCGTCGCCCAGCAGGTGCAGGAAGTTGTAGCCCGTCTTGCTTTCGATGGCATCGACGGTGGTACGGTAGCTTTCCCACGAGGCGGTGGAGATTCCCGTGACGTTGGGCATGTCGACCGCGATCACCTGGATGCTGCCTGTGCTGGTCGCCTGCGCCAGTCCCTGCCCGTACGGCATCAGCAGCGCGATCTTGTAGTTCCGGCGCGCGATGGCCACCTTGCCCGCGTTCAGCAGCGTGCCGCTGTACGAGTATCCGCCGGCCATCACGTAGACCTCCTTGTTGTTCGTCTGCGCCTGCGTCTGCAGGTACTGCTCGAACTTGTACCACGGCCCGCCGTTCAGGTCCTGGTACTGCGGGAGGATGTTGGTCATCAGGAACGTCTGCTTGTTGTGCTCCGACGACCAGGTGCGCTCCTCGCTGCGCACCATGTGGCCGCGGCTGAACCCCGAGTTCGTGTAGTCCGAAGTCGTAACCCGATAGCAGCCGCTGGGAAGCGCGCCGTCGGAGTAGAAGCTGGTGGAGCGCGCCGCGTCGCCGAAGTGCGTCTTGTTCAGGTTCCACGAAACCCAGTTGGGCCCACCGCGCGAGCAGTTGTACGAGATGTAGTGGGTGTTCTTGGAAAGCCGCACGTCGCTGGTGGACGAGCCCGCCGGGGCGCCGAACTCCACGTGGTTGCGGTAGATGGCGCTGGGGTAGGTGTAGAAGCTGGGGCCTTCGGGGTTGGTCGTGACTTCGGTCGGTCCGTCGGTGGTGCAGGCGGCCAGGGCCAGCATGGCGGCAAGGCCCAGCACCGCGCGCGCGGTGATGCGAGGGAAAGGCATCAGCGTCCATTCCTTGGGGTGATCGGAGACTCCCGGGGATGACCATCTTTTTGCAACGTCGGTGCCCCGCCACGCCAAGGCCGCTGGACCTCCCCGCGTCTTTGGACCGCCGGGCGCCACCGTCAAAGGGAGGCGCATGAGGACCGAGCGCGTAAAGAGTTTGGCCGGCGAGCGTTACGATGCGATGGACGCCGGGCTGGCCGCCGGCCGCGAACGCGCACGCGGCCCGTGCCAGGCGCTCGACGCCACGCGCGGATGCCAGGCAGGGAGGGCGCCGGCGGATGGTGAACGACCTGTTCTGGGCCAGCGGGGACACCGTTTTGGTGCAGCCGCCCGTGTGGGCAGGCGGGGACGGCGCCGCGGGAACCGTATCCCGCGGCGCCGTCCGGCTTACCGCTCGCGAAGGCTTTCGCGCTGGTACTCCATCAGCGGGCCCAGGAAGTACTCGATCACCCGCCGCCGGCCGATCTTGATCTCCACCGTCACCGCCATGCCGGGCGTAAGGTTCACCCGCCGTTCGCCCACCCGCATCCACGAGCGGTCCATCTGCACCCGGGCGGAGTAGACGAGCCCGCGACGCTCGTCCTCGATGGCGTCGTTGGAAACGTGCAGCACGCGCGCGTTCAGCGTACCGTACTTGGTGTAGGGAAAGGTCTGCACCTTTACCTCGGCGTTCTGCCCCCCGGCGACGAAGCCCACGTCCTTGTTCTCCACGAAGGCCTCCACCTGCACCGAGTTGTCGTCGGGGACGACGACCAGCAAGGGCTGCGCGGGGGTCACCACCCCGCCCAGGGTGTGCACGGCCAGCTGCTGGACGGAGCCGTCCACCGGGGCCCTCAGCTTCATCAGCCGCCCGCGCTGGCGGGCCTTGGCCAGCTCCTGGCCCTGCGCCGAGATCTGCTGCTGCGCCTCGCGCAGCCGGTCCAGCGCCGACCGCTGCGCCTCGGCGGCCAGCCCCGCCCGCAGCTTGCCCGCCTCGGCCAGCGCCGCCGCCAGCTCCTGCTCGCGCTCGCGCTGCGTGGCCAGCTCGCCCTCCTGCTCCAGCCGCGCCTGCTCGTGCGCCATGTAGGCGTGGCGCGACTCCAGCTCCTGGTCGGCCAGCCTGCGGATGTCCTCGGCCCGCTGCCGCGCGAGGGGCACCGTGTGCTCCAGCTTCCTCACCATCTCGCGAACGCCGCGAAGTTCGGCCTGGCGCCTCACCATCTCCGCCTCGGCCCGCTCCAGCCGGGCGCGGTGCTCCATCCATTCGCTGTCCAGCAGCCGCTGCTCCTGGGCAACGCGCGCCTCGGGGATGCCGGCGCCGGCGCGCAGGGCCCCCGCCTCGCCGCGGAGGCGCGCCACGAAGGCCTCGGCGCGGGCGGCCTGCAGGCGCGCCCCCAGCAGGTCGCTTTCCACGCGGGCCGAGTCGGCGGCGGCCACGGTGGCGTCGAGCTCGATCAGCAGGTCGCCCGCCTTTACCCGCTGTCCGTCGCGGACGTGGATGGCCTTTACGGTGGCCGTCTCCACCGGCTGCACCACCTTGCTCCCCTGGTTGGGGATGATCTTTCCCTCGGCGGTGGTCACCACGTCGATGCGCCCCAGCACCGCCCATCCCAGGGCGGTCCCGGCGAACGCGATGAGCAGCCAGATGGCCACGCGCGGCGCAGGCGACACCGGGGATTCCTGCAGGGCCAGGGCCGCGGGAAGGAACTGCGCCTCGTGGGGCAGCCGGGCCGGCGGGTCGGTTTCGCGGCGGTGGCGCCAGGCGTGGCGGAAGGCGGCCGCGTACCGGCCCAGCAGGTCGCGCACGGCCTGCACGTGAATCCGGAAGCTGTTCATGGTGCTCATCCCTGCTGAAGGCCGTGCAGCCGCGCGTAGTGCCCTTCGGCCATGCGCAGGAGCTCGCGGTGGGTGCCGCTTTCCACGATTTCGCCGCGCTCCATGACGATGATGCGGTCGGCGTCGCGGACGGCGGAAAGGCGGTGGGCGATGATCAGTACCGTGCGCCCGCGGCAGATGGTCTTCATGTTGTCCTGGATCACCCGTTCCGACTCGTAGTCCAGCGCGCTGGTGGCCTCGTCGAAGATGAGGATGCGCGGGTTGGCCATCAGCGCCCGCGCGATGGCGATGCGCTGGCGCTGCCCGCCGGAAAGGGTGGCGCCGTGCTCACCCACCATGGTGTCGTAGCCCTCGGGCAGCTCCAGGATGAACTCGTGGGCCCCGGCCATCCCCGCCGCCTCGATGACGCGCTCGATGGGCGCGCCGGGATCGGCCAGGGCGATGTTCTCGCGGATGGTGCGGTTGAAGAGCACGTTCTCCTGCAGCACCACGCCGATCTGCCGGCGCAGCGACGACACGTCGGCCAGCGTCAGGTCGGTGCCGTCGATCATCACCTGCCCCCGCTCGGGCACGTACAGGCGCTGCACCAGCCGGGTGAGGGTGCTCTTTCCGCTTCCGGATCGCCCCACGATGCCGATCACCTCGCCCGGCGCCACCTCCAGGTCCACCCCCTTGAGGATCTCCGGCCCGTCCGGCCGGTAGCGAAAGACGATGTTGTCGAAGCGGATGTGCCCCTGCACGGGGGGAAGGGTGCTTTTTTGCCCCGCGGCCTCGGTGCGCGTGTTCAGGATGTCGCCCAGCCGCTGCACCGACACGCCGGTCTGCTGGAAGTCCGTCCACAGCTGGGCCATCCTCATCACCGGCTGCGACACGTGCCCCGCCAGCATGTTGAAGGCGATCAGCTGCCCCACGCTCAGGTTTCCGTCGATCACCAGCCGCGCGCCGAGCCACATGGTACCCACCGACACCAGCTTGCTGATGAGCGTGGCGCCGCCGCTGGCCAGCGTGCCGACGCTCACGGTGCGGAAGCTGGAGGCCACGTACGCCGCCAGCTGGTTGTCCCACCGGCGGGTGAACTGGGGCTCCACGGCCATCGCCTTGACGGTGCCGATGCCCGACACCGTCTCTACCAGAAAGGCCTGGTTCTCGGCGCCCCGGCTGAACTTTTCGTTCAGGCGGCTGCGCAGCACGGGGGTGAACAGGACCGAAAGCAGCACGTAGCAGGGAAGCGAGGCAACCACCACGAGCGTCAGCCACACCGAGTAGTGAAGCATCACCGCGATGAAGACCACCGAGAACACCAGGTCCAGCACCACCGTGATGGCGTTGCCGGTCAGGAACGAGCGCACGCTTTCCAGCTCGCGCACGCGCGCCACCGAGTCGCCCACGCGCCGGGCCTGGAAGTACGACATGGGAAGGTTCAGGAGGTGGCGGAACAGCTTGGCGCCCAGCTCCACGTCGATGCGGCTGGTGGTGTGGGCGAACACGTAGGTGCGCAGCGAGCTGAGCGACACCTCGAACAGCACCACCGCCAGCAGCCCCACGGCCACCACGTCCAGGGTGGCGAAGCCGCGGTGCACCAGCACCTTGTCCATGATCACCTGGAAGAACATCGGGGTGACCAGCGCGAAGAGCTGCAGCACCAGGCTGACCAGCAGCACCTCGGCCAGCAGCCGCCGGTACTTCACCACCGCGGGGATGAACCAGGTGAAGTCGAACTTGCTCATTTCGCCCGCCAGCGCGGCGCGCGAGGTGAACAGGACCAGCTCGCCCGTCCAGCGGCCGGAAAGCTCGTCCAGGCGCACCGCCTCGGGCCGCCCGGCCAGGGGGTCGTGCACCAGAGCCTGCTCGCCGTCCACCCTCGCGAGCACGAAGAATCCCCCGTCGGCCCCCACGCCGATGGCGGGCAGCGGCGTCTTGTGGAGCCGCCCGGGGTGCGCGGTCACCACCTTCACGTGAAGCTCCAGCTGGCGGGCCGCCAGCAGGATCTCGGTCTTGCCGAACGGGCGCGTGCCGGGCCCGTGCTCGTGCGCGAGCTGGTCGGGGTCGGCGGCCACCCCGTGCAGCCGCGCCAGGATCACCAGGCACGCCAGCCCGCTGTCGAGGGGGGGCGGTGGAGGCGGGGGGGGCGGCGCCGCGCCGCGTGCGATCTGGACGGGGGTGTCGAGCAGCATCCTGCGATTTTCCTTGAACGAAGGGAACGGCTACGGAGATGGATGCCCCCGCGCCCTTTCACGGGCGCGGGGGGAAACGTCGTCGGGTGGACGGAGCGCCCCGGCGCACGGCCGAGGCACTCCGTCCGGTGGAACGAGGCTACTTGAGGCTGGCGGCCACCATGCCGTGCAGCGACTCGAAGTAGCTTTGCGGAAGCGCGGTTTCCGCCGCCGCGGTGGGGGCGAACGCCGCCATGGCGCTCACCAGGCTGGCCAGCTGCGTGTCTACCGGGTGCGCCGCGCCGGCCTGGGAGCCGGTGGCCGCGCCCTGCAGCGCGCCGAGCAGGGTGTCGGCCTGGCCGGAGAGCGTTCCGCTCGCCACCGCCGTGCCGGTCAGCGCTCCCGCCAGGGTGTCGGCGGGGCGCGCGGGGCTCGCGGCCGTTCCCGGCGCGGGCGACTGCAGCCCGCGAAGCCCGGCCAGGACTCCGGCCGACCCGCTGTCGCGCGTGGTGCTGGCGCCCGCCAGGCGGGCGACCTCGGCGCGAAGGTCGTTGCCGGCCGTCGCCCCCCCGGCCAGCGTGGACCCGATCCCGCCGGCCGCGGTCCGGGTCACGGCCGGCGTTCCGCCCAGGGAGCCCACGGCGGTCGCAAGGCTGTCTCCCTGCTGCCCCGCCGGTCCTTCGAGAGCGACGCCCACGGGGGGCGTCCGCGGCGGCGTCGCCGGCGCAGCGGTCCCGCCGCCGTGCGGGTGCCCGGGATGCCCCGCCAGCCGCTCGGGCGCGGCAACGGCGATGTTGGGCCCGGAACTGAGAAACGTGGTGCCGCTGGTGGTGCTGGTCGTCGTGGTGCCCCCGGCGGCGACCTTGGCTTTCACCGCCGCGACGTCCCAGGCCGTGCCATCCGCGAAGCGAAGGCTTTCCACCGCGTAGGGCGAGGCCCCGTTGGAGCTGAAGTAGTACTGGATCCGCAGCGAGTCGGTGGTGCCGTTGATCGTGGCGACCAGGTCGTCACCGGTACGAGTGAGCGTGACGTCCGACGAGCTGACGTCGGCCGCGAACTGCACCGCGTCGGCGTTCACTCCCACGGCGTCGGAGTCGTGGTTGTAGACGGTCTCGGTGCCGTAGCCGCGGCCGAACCGGTACGTGTCGGCCCCGTTGCCGCCCGACAGGTAGTCGTTGCCGGCGCCGCCGTCGAACACGTCGTTTCCGGCGTCGCCGTACAGGTAGTCGTTGCCGGCCTCGCCCCGCAGGTCGTCGGCGCCATTGCCGCCGCTCAGGCCGTCGCCGCCGATGCCGCCCAGCAGCAGGTCGTTGCCGTCCTGGCCCTGGAGATTGTCGTCACCCGCGCCGCCCTCCAGCGTGTCCGCGCCCGCCGCGGCGTAGATCGTGTCGTTCCCCTCCAGGCCGGTGAGCACGTCGTCGGTCGCGTAGCCGTACAGGGTGTCGTTGCCCGCCGTGGGTACCGTCACCATCGACTTCACCGCGGCCACGTTCCACACGGTGCCATCGGCGAACTGGATGTTCTCCACCGCGTACTGCGACGCGCCGTCCTGGCTGAAGTACGACTGCACCCGCAGTGAGTCGGTGGTGCCCGCGATGGAGAGGACCAGGTCCTCACCCGAGCGCCGCACGGTGACGTCCGCGGGGAGCACGTCCGCCGCGAACGAGACGGTATCCGCGTTCACGCCGACGGCGTCGCCGTCGTGGTTGTACACGGTTTCCGCGCCGTACCCCCGGCCGAAGCGGTACAGATCCGCCCCGCTGCCGCCGGACAGGTAGTCGTTGCCGGCGCCGCCGTCGAAGACGTCGTTGCCGGCGTCGCCGTACAGGTAGTCGTTGCCGGCCTCGCCCTGCAGGTCGTCGGCGCCGTTGCCGCCGCTCAGCGAGTCGTTGCCGATTCCGGCCTTGAGCAGGTCGTTGCCGTCCTGGCCCTGCAGGTTGTCGTCACCCGCGCCGCCCTCCAGCGTGTCCGCGCCCGCCGCGGCGTAGATGGTGTCGTTCCCCTCCAG
>NZ_DASWMD010000003.1:0-14047 GCF_036399935.1 Longimicrobium sp. | reverse complement strand
GGAAGAAGGACGGCACGTTCGAGCGCGTGCACGATATCCTTCGCACCTGGACCCGACAGTCCGAAGGCCGGCCGGCAACGCCCAGCGCAGCAGTGCTGGACAGCCAGTCGGTTCAGACGACTGAAAAAGGGGGGTCCGTGGGTATGATGCGGGCAAGAAGGTAAAGGGGCGGAAGCGGCACATCGTCGTCGACACGATGGGGCTCCTCTGGGCGGTCACGGTGCATGCAGCCGACGTGCAGGACTCTCATGGGGCGTTCAAGGTGCTGCCGAAGCTGGTAGGACGTTGTCCGCGTCTGGAGGTAATCTACGCAGACACGATTTATCGGGGTGCGCGACTGATTACGCATGCGCTCGGCTGGAAACTTGAGATCGTGGAGCGACCGAAGGACCAGAAGGGCTTCTCGGTGCTGCCGAAGCGCTGGGTTGTGGAGAGGACGTTCGCTTGGCTGGGGCGCTGCCGCCGGTTGAGCAAGGACTATGAGGGCCTAATGGAGAGCAGCGAAGCATGGATCCATCTTGCGATGTCGGGTCTCATGCTCCGTCGGCTTCGGCCAAGTTGACGTTTCTCAACACCCTCTGAGCTGTGCCCGTGCCGCGGCTGCCGCCTGCACGATCGCCGCCGGGCTCTCGTGTGACGATTCCATGGCGCGGACGGCCGCCGCATCCGTCACACTGGCCCGGTCTCGTGCGTTTACTGGAATGTCCTTCCCCCCACCATCACCAGGGATATCGTACATGCGCGTGTCCATCATGCTCGCCGCGTTGACCATGGCGCTGAGCGCACTGCCTGTACGCGGACAGGCACAATCCGCTGCGCTCAACGCACGCGACACCGCCGGACCCGTGTCATCGGCCGCGGCGAACCAGGCGCAGCTGAAGAGTCGCTCGCGAGCTCAGGCGCTGGCCCTGGGGCATACCGTGGTCGCGACCGCGACGGGGGCGGCGCTGATGAGCCAGGGGGTGGAATCGCAGTGGAAGGGCGACGCGGGGTACTGGCTCCTCGTGTACGGGACGCTGATCGCGCCATCCGCGGGGAACTTCTACGCACGGGACACGCGCCGCACGGCGGTCGGCCTGCAGGTCCGCGGCGCCGGGGCGACGCTCGTCCTCGGTTCGGTGATCAGCCAACTGTTGACATCGCCGGAATTCGACATGGACAATCCAGAGGGCGGAGACCTGCACTGGGATGCGGTGAACGTAATGGGCACCGGCCTGATCATCGGGGGCGCCGCGTACAGCATCCTCACCGCCCCGCGCTCCGTCAGTGAGCACAACGAAAGGGTGACGAGTGCCCACGGAGTGCGCATCGCGCCGGCCGTTGCCCGCGGCGGCGCGGTCGGGGTGCAGGTGGGAATCGACTTCTGAATCGTGAGCACCGGCGGATGAAGCGGCGCGGCTCCTGGGCGGGGGCCGCGCCGCTCGTACTTGCATGGCCGATACGTTTGCCGATACTTACGCCTCACGATCTGATCGATCGATTCCGTCCCCACTCGGCGCCTGTACGCGCGATGAAGGTTTCTGCCGTTCTCCACTTTGCATTGCTCGTCGCCGGGCACTCGACGCTCGCCGCCCAGGCACCGGTGCCGCTCTGGCGCGTGGCACCGGAAGTCCGCGCCGGCACGGGCGAGGGGCCGGGGGCGCTCTCCGCCGTGTCGGATGTCACCATCGGGCGCGACGGGAGCGTGTACGTATCGCAGCCGCAGGAGAACGCGGTAAAGGTGTATGATGCGCAGGGGCGCTACCTCCGGTCCATCGGACGCGAGGGCAGCGGCCCCGGCGAGTTCGACCGGCCGTCGTCGCTGGGCTGGCGAGGCGATACGCTGTGGGTGACCGATACGCCGCAGACGCGCATCAGCCTGTTCCTGCCGAGCGGGAGGTTCGTCCGCTCCATCTCGTTTTCTCGCGCGGCGCCCCTCACGGATGGACGGCACCACATCCCGTACAGTCTCCTGGCGGACGGCTCGGTCCTGGGCATGTGGCAGACGCCCCTGTCCCTGATCGCCGGCACCCCGCCCGTGAGCGTCCCCATGGTGCGCTTCACGGCCCGGGGCGAGCCCATCGCGGTGCTCGCGCGCGACGAGCACCGCAACGAGTTCGGGGTGATCGCGGAGGGCACGAGCCGGACCTACTTTCCGCAGCGGTTCACGGACACGCCGCTGACCGCCGTTTCGCCGGACGGGTCCGCGGTGGTCATCGTGCGGCGGAACGCCGCGACGCGCTCGGATTCCACCGTGTTCTCCGTCCAGCGCATCCATCACTCCGGGCGCGTCACACTCGCCAGGAACTATCAGTATCGGCCGCAGCCCGTGACGCGTGAGATGGTGGAGCGCGCATTGGACGAACACGTCGGCGGGCTCGGGGAAACCCGGATCAGGACGCCGGAGGCCTCGGTGCTTCGCCGGCAGATCCGGGACAACCTGTATCGCCCCCGGTTCCTGCCGCCCGTCACCCGGCTGGTGCTGGGGCGCGACGGCACGATCTGGCTTCGCCGCGAGGACCTGGGCCGCGAGATGGCCTGGTGGCACGTGCTGGATGCGAGCGGCCGCATCATCGCGCGGGCGTGGGTGCCGGCCGGGGTGCGTGTGGCGTACGCAGACCGCACGCAAATCTGGGCCGTCGAGAAGGACGAGCTCGACGTGCCGACCCTGGTGAAGTACAGGATCGTTCCAGGCGGATGAGCCGAGCACTCCCGACCTCCCGGTGTGCATGAGCGGGTGAACCCGCCGCTGGAAGAGCGGAAAGCCCCGACACAGGCCGCTGGCCCGTCCCGTTCGGGGCTTCACCCGCACGCGCACCGCACCCGCCGACGCGATTTGTCATCCCGAAGAAGCGGCCACGCCTGACCGGCCCCGGCACCATAACTCGCAGCGACTGAGGGATCCGCCACACAGCGCGCGTGGTGCTCGGAGGTGGTGCATGCGCGGGGCCGGTACTTCTGTTCGGGCGTTCAATGTCCCGGCAGGGCGACAACGAGAATGAGCGAAAGGTGAGAGCGGCGCGTGCGGCGTAGTGTGTGGCGGATCCCTCAGTCGCTGCCGAGTACGGCGTAAGGGCAGGGTCGCCGGGGCCGCTCCATCGGGATGACATCGTGCGGCATCGGCAGGTGCGGTGTGCGTGCAGGTGAAGCCCCGGGCGGGACGCGACAGCGGCTCGAGCCGGGGCTTTCCGCTGTTCCAGCCGCGGGTTTACCCGCCCCTGGACGGGGGGTGCACCCTGCCGTCCGGGCGGGTCAGGCACCGTGTGTGGCGGATCCCTCAGTCGCTGCCGATTACGGCGTACGGGCAGGTCGCCGGGGCCGCTCCATCGAGATGACATCGTGCGGCATCGGCAGGTGCGGTGTGCGTGCAGGTGAAGCCCCGGGCGGGACGCGACAGCGGCTCGAGCCGGGGCTTTCCGCTGTTCCAGCCGCGGGTTCACCCGCCCCTGGACGGGGTGCACCCTGCCGTCCGGGCGCGTCACGCAGCGTGTGTGGCGGATCCCTCAGTCGCTGCCGATTACGGTGTACGGGCAGGGTCGCCGGGGCCGCTCCATCGGGATGACATCG
This sequence comes from Longimicrobium sp., assembly GCF_036399935.1. Classification (GTDB taxonomy): domain Bacteria; phylum Gemmatimonadota; class Gemmatimonadetes; order Longimicrobiales; family Longimicrobiaceae; genus Longimicrobium. Next base: position 10,501 of record NZ_DASWMD010000003.1, on the reverse strand, counting down.
TGCGGCATCGGCAGGTGCGGTGTGCGTGCAGGTGAAGCCCCGGGCGGGACGCGACAGCGGCCCGAGCCGGGGCTTTCCGCCGTTCCAGCCGCGGGTTCACCCGCCCCGGGGCCCGTGCAACCGCGAAGGATGCCTCACGCGGCCGGCGGACGAGTGCCCACGAGTCGCCGCACCTTGCCGGGATCCTCCAGCAGCACCGCCTCCAGCAGCTCCCGGTCCCGCGACCGCTCGCGCTCCAGTTCCGCGAGTTGCGCGCTGAGCCCAGCGATCTTGGTGTGCGCCGAGACGTGGGCCGCGATGGACCCGCCCGCCACCACGATCAGCAGGAGAAAGACGGCCATCCCGATCATGGCCCCTGGCTCTTCCAGGTATCCATCACGCTCCCGCCGATCACGCAGGTCTGCACGCCGCGGCACGCCTGCGACAGGCCCTGGCTCATGGCCTTGGCGCTTTCCAGCTGGATCAGCGCCGGGTTGGCGGCGTAGGAGCGCGCCTCCAGCTCCTTGGCGCGCGCATCCGCCTCGGCGCGCATCACGCGGCCGCGCGCCTCCACGCTGTCGATCACGAATTGCTTCTGCGCCTTGTCGAGCACCTGCGCCTGCTGCGCCGCCGCGATGCGCGCCTGCTCGATGGCGGGCGGAATGCGGATGTCGCGCACGAACACCTGGTGGATGATGGCGCGGTTGCCCAGCTTCGCCTGGATCTGGCGCCGCACGTCCTCGGACAGGTTGGCCCGCTGCGCCGAGAAGATGCGGTTGACCGTCCACGCGTTCAGCGCGTTGCGGTAGCCCTCGCGCACGGCGTTCAGCACCTCGGTCTCGGCGGCCTCGGGGGTGCGCTTGTCGAGGAACACCTGGTAGATGGAGCCGGGGTTGTAGCTCCACGTCACCGCGAGATCGCCTTCCACCGTCACCGGGTCGGCCGTGGTGGCCTGGATCACTTCCTTCCCTTCGGAGTTCTCGGGAAAGTTGCGCTGCGTCATCTTGAAGCAGGTGGGGTCGGCCAGCGGGGTAAAGTTCAGCCCCGTGCTCATCTTGCGATCGATGACCGATCCGTATCGGGTCAGGACGCAGTGCTCGGTGCTGTCCACCCGCGTGAACGAGTTGGTGCCCAGGATGAACACCAGGATGAGCAGGAGGAACGCGCCTCCGCCCATCACCACGGTCTTAGCGTTTTGCATCGGGTTGTGCCGGTTGCTGGAGAACGGGGAGCGCTTGCCCCCCACGTTGATCGTTGTCTTTGTCATGCGGCGCACTACGAGGGATGAAGCCCGGCGGTTTCGCGCACGGGCCGGCGCCGGGGTGGGTTCGGCTGCCGTGCGGCGTGTGGGGATGTTCGCGGTGGGCGTACTATGGGCGCGGCGTCGGGCTATGGCAAGGCTGCCGATGCGCTTCGGCGGGTCCGGCGCAGTCCCCGGCTGCCCTCTCCCCCCGGCCCCCTCTCCCGCAAGCGGGAGAGGGGGAGAACTGCACCAGGCACCGGGCGCGCCGCACAGTCCTCCTCACACGAGAACAAGCCGAGTCCCAGGGGTCCATGACCGCTGCCGCGCCCTGGCTGGTACGTGCCCCAGGTTAGATCCTTCGGCCCGCGACGGACGGTTTGCGGGCCGGTGCGGTGCGCCTGGGCCTCAGGATGACAGGGTGCGGTCGTGTGGGCAGGTGGTCGTGTGGGCAAGCGGGCGTGGCCGCTCCGGATGACAATCGTGTGGGGTCGGCAGGTGCGGCGAGCGTGAAGGTGAAGCCCCGGGGGGACGCGGCAGCGGCCCGAGCCGGGGCTTTCCGCCGTTCCAGCCGCGGGTTCACCCGCCCCTGGCCGGCCGGGGAGGGGCCTTGGGTAAGCCCCTCCCGCACCAACGCACTAACGCACTAACGCACTAACGCACTAACGCACTAACGCACTAACGCACTTCCCCTCTCAGTGCGAAACGTACCGCTCGAAGTACTCCAGCGTCCTCAGCATGTGGTCCACCCGGTGCTTCGGCTCGCCCGCGCGCGTGAGCTCGTGCCCCTCGCGCGGGTAGCGCACGAACTCCACCTCGCGCCCCAGCACCTTGAGCGCGCGGTACATCGCCTCGGCGCCCGCGACGGTCGTGCGGAAGTCCGTGTCGGCGTGCAGCAGCAGGAGCGGCGTGCGGATGTTGGCCACGTACGTCAGCGGCGACTGCTGGCGCACCACCTCGGGATCTTCCCACGGCCGCGTGCCGAACTCGCCCTCGAACAGCCGGTACGTGTTCGACGAGCCGTACCAGATGCCCAGGTCGTACACGCCGCGCGCCGCCACCGCCGCGCGGAAGCGCTCCGGCGACTCCTTCGCGATCAGCCACGCCGTCATGAACCCGGCGTAGCTGCCGCCCGTCACCACCTGCTTGGCGGGGTCCGCCAGGCCGCGCGCCAGAATGCTGTCGGCGCCGATCAGGATGTCGCGCGCGGGCGGCGTACCCCAGGCGCGCTGGATGCTGCGCAGCCCCTCGTTGCCATATCCCCCGGAGCCGCGCGGGTTCGAGAAGAAGACGGTGTAGCCCGCGCCGGCCAGCATCTGGTACTCCAGCCACATCGACGCCTCGCCCGGCCCCCACATGGCGTGCGGCCCACCGTGGATCTGCACCGCCAGCGGCGCCCGCATCCCCGGCTGGTGGTTGATCGGCAGCAGGTACCAGCCCTGGACGCGCCGCCCGTCGAACGAGGGATACCACACCTCGTGATAGGGGCTCACGTACACGCGGGCGAGCAGCGAGTCGTTTAGCGCCGTCAGCCGGCGGGTGCCGCGGCCGGCGGCGTCCGCCACATAGACGTCGCTGGGGCGCTCGGGGTTCATCTCGGCCCAGGCCACGCGCCCGCCCGCCGCGTCGAAGGCCAGCACCCCGCGCGGGCCCTGCACCACCGGCACGGGGGCGATGCGGTCCAGCCGCGTGCGGTACAGCGGCTGCGCGCCCTCGGACTGCACGGTGAAGTACAGCCAGCCGTCGTCGGTGATGGTGAACCCGCCCACGCCGCGGTCCATCGCCCCGGTAACGCTGCGGCGGTCGCTGCCGTCGCGCCGCATCACCACCAACTCCGTGTTGGTGGCGGTAAAGAACTCGGCCTGCAGCGAGCGCGTGTAGACGATGTACCGGCCGTCGGGGGAGACGATGGCGTTGTTCTCGGCGTAGCGCGGCTCCGCGATCGTCCTGGGCGTGCCGCCACCCGACGCCGGGGCGATCACCAGGTCGCCTTCCATCTGGTAGTCGGGGTGCTGCCCGGCGGCGGGCGGGCTGGCGCTGAACACCAGCGAATCGCCCCGCGGCGTCCACACGGGCGCGCCGATGCCGTACGGGGCACGGGTGATCTGCACCGGCCGCGCGCCCTGCCGCACGTCGACCACGTACACCTGCCCATAGCTCTCTTCCTCGATGGAGGTTTCGCCCAGGTAGTCCAGCCGGGTGACCACGCGCGGGTCCTGCTCGCCGGCGTTGGCGGCCAGCAGGGCGCGGATGGAGGCGAGCGCCGCCTGGCGGTCGCGGTGGATGTTGCGCACCGCCGCCCCGTCCACCCGCTTGCGCGCCGAGTCAGCCCGGGCGGAATCGGCGGCCATGGCGGAGTCGGCCAGCTGCCTGGGCGTGAGCTGCGACATGAAGGCGATGCGGCGCGAGTCGGGCGACCACACGGGCCCGCCGGCGCCGGTGGGCAGGCTGGTCAGGGGCCACGCCTCGCCGCCCTCGGCCAGGGGAAGGATCCACACCTGCCCGCGCCCGCCCTGCCGCGCCTGGCTGAACGCCAGCATCCGCCCGTCCGGCGAAAACCGCGGCGCGCCGATGCCGGCGGCGTTGGTCCACGTCAGCCGGCGCAGCCCCGTGCCGTCGGTGTTGGCGATCCACAGGTCGCGCCGGTAGCGGTTCGCGGCCGAGTCCACCTCCGTCTGCACGAAGACGACGCGCCGCCCGTCCGGCGAGAGCGCCACGCCGCCCGCCGTGCGCATCTGGTACAGGTCCAGCGCGGTCAGGGGCCGCCTCTCCTGCGCGGCGCCGGGGCCGGCCGCGAGCGCCGCGCCGGCCAGGGCGGCGAGAACAGGGATACGGATACGCATGATCGTCCAGGGGTTCTGGGTGTCGCCGCCAGGGAGCACGCCGCGGCCTCGCGCCCAAGCTGCCGGGCATTCGCCCCGCGCCGCAAGAGCGCCCTCACCCGGCCGCGCCGGCACGCGTGCCACCCTCTCCCACAAACAGCGTGGGAGAAGGGGCTACACACCCCGCCGGGACGTGCTTCGGTGGCAAGATGGCGCACGAAAGCCCTGTCATCCTGAGCCCCACGCGCACCGCACTCTCCCGTACGACGACCGACGCGGGGCGAAGGATCCAGCCGCGGATGCGTACGAGCCACGGCGCGGCAGCGGTCACTGGGGCTGAGGCCTCGGCTGCCGTGGGGCCCTCACCCAGCCGCGCTGACACGCGTGCCACCCTCTCCCACAAACAGCGTGGGAGAGGGGGTACACTTCAGGCCCGGGTGGCGGCTCCTGCAATTCTGTCACACGATTGTGTAGCAGTTCACGGCCATCGCCCGCACCGATTTGAGATCGGCGATCGCCCTGCCGAGTGCACCAGAACGGTGCGCGGTGCATCGGATCGCATCGCTCATCCAGAGTAGGTCCTCCTGCCTAAACCATGGAAAGTCAAGCAGTTACGCGGAAACACACGGCGGCTTCCGAGTGGCGCGCTCGTTGCCTTACCGGGATGCATCACACCGGACGAGCGGACCTGTCCAATCCCGTCAGGCGTATCGTTCACGCACCATCCCCCTGCAAGGAAGACCATGTCCCGTTACCGCATCGCAGCCGCCGGGCTGCTCACGCTGGCCGCTGCCGCCTGCGCCGACGCTCCCAACGCCCCCGAGGCGCGCCCGCTCGAGATCGCCCCGCGCCAGTCGGTGTCGGATGCCGTGGTTCCGGGTGAGGTGCTGGTGAAGATGAAGCCCGGCTTCTCGGTGAGCGACCTGGACGGCGGCGACACCAGGATCTCCTTCAACCGCTCGCTGGTTTCCGCCAGCCGCACCGCGGTGGTGGGCGTTGAGCGTGGCGCCGAGCGCGCCGAGGCCGCCCGCCTGATGCAGGACGAGCGCGTCGAGTACGCCGAGCCCAACTTCCTGCGCCAGCCGCTGGCGATCGACCCCCGCCTGTGGGCCTTCTACAACCCGGGCGGCAAGACGGCGTACTTCAACGAGACGGATTCGCGCGTCGGCCAGCCGCTGCCCGCCTCGTACGCCTCGGTGCTCGACGCCGACATGGACGTCATCGAGGGCATTGGCGCCGGCGGCTCGCCGGTGGTCATCAGCAGCATCGACACGGGCGTCGACATGGACCACCCCGAGTTCACCGGCCGGCTGATCATGGGCAAGGACTGGGTGACCGGCGACAACAACCCCGAGGACGAAGACGGCCACGGCACGCACACCAGCGGCACCATGGCCGGCAGCACGGTCGGCGTGGCGGGTGTCTCCGGCGCCGCCGCTAACGTCAAGATCCTCGTTCAGCGCGTCTGCGGCCCCAGCGGCTGCCCCACCTCGGCCATCGTCAACGCCATCTACGCGGCGGCTGACTACCCGGGCATGGTGGCGATGAACCTGTCGCTGGGCGGCAGCATCGAGACGCGCTCCGAGAAGGACGCCATCAAGTACGCCGTGGTGACCAAGGGCGTGCTGGTGATCGCGGCCGCCGGCAACAGCGCCAGCGGCAAGGTGGGCTGCCCCGCCTGCGACCCGAACGCCATCTCGGTGTCGGCGCTCAACTGGAGCGGCACCCTGACCACGTACTCGCAGTACGGCAGCGGCCTCGACATCTCGGCCCCCGGCGGCCAGCTGTACAGCAACACCACCGACGAGATGGGCATCTGGGCCTCGTACCTGAGCGGCGGCTACGCCATGCTCCAGGGCACCTCGATGGCCACCCCGAACGTCACCGGCGTCGCCGCGGTGGTCGCCAGCAAGACGGGTCTGCGTGGCGCTGCGCTGCGCAGCCGGCTGGAGAGCACCACCGACGACATCGGCGCGGCGGGCTACGACACCAAGTACGGCAACGGCCGCGCGAACCTGTACCGCGCGCTGACCGGCACCTCGCTGGGCGCCGGCCTGTAACCCAGGCAAGCGGAGCGCGCCGGGGCCACCCCGGCGCCTCACACGAAAAGGGCCCCTCGCGAGAGGGGCCCTTTTCTTTGGCGCCCCCCTTCCACGGGCGGGTGGGTTCACCCGCTCGACGGCTCCCCGCTCGCGCCATGTCCGGAACGCTCTTACATTCTCCGTGCGCCGCATCGCGCACTCCCGCGATCCATCCCCCCCCGGTTTCCCGAACGCCGATGGTCCAGGCACCTCCCGCACCCGCGCACGTCCTCGCCGACCGGCAGGTGGACGTCGAGACGCCGGAGCACGTGGCCATCGGCTACGAGCTGGCCGACCTGGGCTCGCGCTTCACCGCGCTGCTCCTGGACCTGCTGATCGTGGTGTTCACCAACCTGGCGTTCCTGGCGACGGCCGCCTTCTTCGTCTGGATGGTGGGAGGCGAGAACCTGCTGGGCGGGGTGGGACTGGGCATCTACGGGTTCCTGAGCTTCGTCTTCTTCTGGGGATACTTCGCGCTGCTGGAAGGCCTTCGCGACGGGCAGACGCTGGGCAAGAGGTGGATGGGCATCCGCGTGGTTCACGACGGCGGGTATCCCGTCACGGTGCGCGCCTCCGCCATCCGCAACCTGGTGAAGCTGGGCGTCGACATTCAGCCCGTGGGCTCGTGCGCCATCGGCGGCCTGTCGATGATGCTGCATCCGCAGACCAAGCGGCTGGGCGACATGGCCGCGGGGACCGTGGTGGTGCGCGACCGCACGGGGCAGCCCATCCCCGAAGACAACCCCGCCGCCGCCGACGCGCCCAGCCTGGGGCGCCCGCGGCTGGGCGACGACGAGTTCGCGGCCGTGTCGATGTTCGTCTCGCGCCGGCTGGCGCTCGACGGCCACGTGCGCGCCGAGCTGTCGCGCAAGCTGATGGCGCGCGTGGAGCATCACGTGGCCGACGATCCGCGCCGGATGCAGGTGAGCCCCGACGCGTACCTGTGCACGCTTCACGCGGACGAGACGGCGCGTCGGCAGGCCTCGGGCGCGGGCGGCCGCGCGGGAACGGCGCAGGCCACGGCCCTCGTCCGGCGGCAGCGGGAAGAGTGGAACGAGTACCAGGCGATGCTGGAGATGGCGCGCAAGCAGGGGCTCGACAAGCTGGGCGAAACCCGCGTGTCGCGCTTCGCCACCCTGTACCGCGGCGTGGCGGCGGACCTGGCGCGCGCCCGCACCTACGGCGGCTCGCAGGAGCTGCTGTACTCGCTGGAGCGCATCGTGGGCAGCGGCCACAACCTGTTCTACCGGCCGCCCGTGCGCTCGTGGCGCCGCTTCCGGCTGTTCCTGGCCGGGGGGTTCGCCGCGCTGGCCCGCCGGCTGTGGCGGCCCATCACCGTGGCGCTGGCGCTGTTCTACGTGCCCGCCGTGCTCAGCTTCGCCGCCATCCGCACCCAGCCCACCCTGGCGCGCGAGATGATCCCGGCCGAGATGATCGCCCGGGCCGAGAACGCGGCGGCCAAGGAGGCGCGGGGCGAGGGCTACTACGACGTCACCGAGGTGGAGATGCCCGGGATGGCCAGCAGCCTGATCAGCAACAACGTGGGGGTGACGTTCACCGCCTTCGCGGGGGGCATTTTGGCCGGGGCGGGAACGGTGCTGATCCTGGTGTTCAACGGGCTGCACCTGGGCTCGGTGGCCGGGCTGTTCGCCAACCACGGGCAAAGCCTTCACCTGTGGACCTTCGTCGCGGGCCACGGGGTGATCGAGATCACCGCCATCTGCATCGCGGGGGGCGCCGGGCTGTGGCTGGGGTCTGCCATCCTGTTCCCCGGCCGCCTGACGCGGCGCGAGGTGCTGCAGCGGCGCGCCCGCGAGGCCGTGTCGCTGATCGGCGGTACCGCCGTCATGCTGATCATCGCCGGGCTGATCGAGGGCTTCATCAGCACCTCGCCCCTGCCTTCCGCCATCAAGTTCACGCTGGCCGCCATCTTCGGGCTGGCGATGGTCTGCTACTTCGCCCTGGCCGGCCACGGCGCGCAGTACCAGGCCGACGCGGCCGCCGCGGCCGAGCGCGACGAGAAGTCGGCGGCGCCCCGGCTCGCCGCCGCCTGACTCACGTTCCCGCACCGCACATGAACCCGATCCACCTTCGCCTCTCCGCCGCCGCGCTGCTGTCGCTGGCCGCCTGCCAGGACGACGGCGGGGCCAGCCGCCCCACCCCGGCCCATTCGACCGCTGTCGCGGCGGCCGATTCCGCTCCGCGCGACACGGCATCGCCCACGCCTCCGCCTCGCGTGGACACCGGCGCGCGCACGAGCGCGCCGCCCGCGGGCGCGAACCTCACCGGCACGGTGACGAAGCTGGGCGAGCGGCGCTACACGATCGACGGCCGCACGCGCGGCGCCGCTACGGTGCAGCTGACGGTGGAGGACGGGCACGACGTGCTCTACGGCCCCGTCGACGTTCCCGTGACGGGCGGCAGCTTTCGCGCGGAGGTCACGCTGGAGCCCACGCAGCGGCGCACCGTCTACGCCTACCTGTCGGACCCGGCGGGAAAGCGCCAGTGGGTGGTCACCATTCCGCTCGACAGCGCGCGCGTGGCCATCGACGCAAGGCCCGAAGGCTCCTGATTCCAGGCGCCACCATCGGCGAAGGGCCCGGACCGCGCTGCGGTCCGGGCCCTTCTATCGTGGTCATGAGCCAGCGATTACTGCGTCGTCAGCGTGTACGGGCCGTTTCCTGGCGAGTAGGCGGTCGTCACGATGATGTACGTGCCGGGGTCCAGTGTCGCCACGATCCGCGCATCCTTGCCGCCGCCACTGTCGTTGTCCTGCGCCAGCTCCCGGTCGGCCGCGGCGTTTACCAGGAACAGGTACGAGTCCACGGCCGCGGAGCGCATGGTGATGGTCACCTCGCGGCGGGTGCTCACCGACATCCGGTAGATGTCCGTATACCGGTTGTCGACGTTTCGGCAGTCCGGGGACGTCAGGGTGGCGGCGGTGGTGGAGCCCAGCGCGTGGTTGGCGACGGGGCAATCGCCGAACGGCTCGATCACGGTAAATTGCTGGTGGTCGCGCGCGCCCGCGATCTCCGCCGTTACCGCCAGGCGGCCCAGGGTGAGCCCGGTGAGCACCCCGTCGTCGCTGATGGTGGCCACGGCGGGGTTGCTGGCGGACCACTCCACCGCGCGGCCGGTGATCTCGTTGCCGTCGCCGTCGTAGGCGGTGGCCGTGAGCTGACGTGCCTCCCCGATGGCCACGTCGGCGTCGAAGGCCTCGATGATCACCATGTCGACGGGGGTGCTCCCGGTGCCGATGTCGCAGGCCGCCAGGAACACGCCCAGGAGGGCTGCCGCCGCAGGGCGGGAAAACTTCATTGGATGAACTCTCGATCGTGCGGTCAGGCCGGGCCACCGTGCCGAGGGACGAAAAATGTGCCCGCCGGATGTTCCCCGCAAGCTTCTCCGGCCTTGGGCGCGCCTTCCGCCCGCCGCCGGTCCGCCGTATGCTACCCGCGCGGCGGGCACCGGCGAACCGAACGGGGAATGGACGTGAGCGAGACGGGCGGACAGGAGGCGGCTGGCACGGGGCGCGCGTCGCTGGAGGGCGTGGTGGTGGTCCTGTGGCAGACGCAGGACTACGTGAACATCGCGGGAACCATCCGCGCGATGAAGAACTTCGGGCTTTCGCGGCTGCGGCTCATCCAGCCGGCGCTGTGGGACCCGTGGCGCATCGAGGGGATCGCCCACGGGACGCATGACCTCGTGGAGCGCACGGAGATCCACGACTCGCTGGAAAGCGCGCTCGGCGACTGCTCATACGTGATCGGGATGACGGCCCGCTCGCGGCGCGCCAAGCGCGCCGTCACCCGCCCGCGCGAGATCGCGCCGGAGCTGCTGGTGCGCGCCCGCCAGTCGGTGGCGGGGCAGGGCGGGCCCGTGGCGCTGCTGTACGGGCGCGAGGACCACGGGCTGAGCAACGAGGCGCTGGACATGTGCCACCGCACGTGCATCATCCCCACCTCCGAGCACTCGTCGCTGAACCTGGCGCAGGCGGTGCTGGTGATGGCGTACGAGATGTGGATGGAGGCCGAGGGCGCCGACCAGGCGTTCCGCGCCCCGCGCCGCGGCGACGCGCCCCCGGCGGACGTGGCCGCCCTGGAGCGCCTGTTCGAAGACACCGAGCGGGCGCTGTGGGCCGTGGATTTCTTCAAGGCGCGGCAGACGGAAACGGTGATGAGGACGATCCGTGAGCTGGTGCGCCGCGCCGATCCCGACATGCGCGAGGCGGGCTTTCTCCGCGCGATCTTCATCGAGGTGGTGAAGTACGTCCGCCGCATCGGCGGCCTGCCACCCGAGGGCGAGCCCCGCAATTTCCGCTCGGCGCCGCCGCCGGAGGCGCCGGAATAGAGGCGGAGACACCGAAGCGCGGCGGGTCC
>NZ_DASWMD010000002.1:0-188144 GCF_036399935.1 Longimicrobium sp. | reverse complement strand
AGTCTGTAACTCGACTGCATGAAGCTGGAATCGCTAGTAATCGTGGGTCAGCTACACCACGGTGAATACGTTCCCGGGCCTTGTACACACCGCCCGTCACGCCATGGGAGTCGGGAGCGCCCGAAGTCCGTGACCCAACCCGCAAGGGAGGGAGCGGCCGAAGGCGAGCTCGATGACTGGGGCGAAGTCGTAACAAGGTAGCCGTAGGGGAACCTGCGGCTGGATCACCTCCTTTCTGGAGCAAGCGAGTAAGCTCATTTTCGGAGGAGCAGAAAGCCGCTCACAGGTCGAACCGCACAGACACCCCGAACGTCCCTGGTTGAAGGGCCTGTAGCTCAGTTGGTTAGAGCGCACGCCTGATAAGCGTGAGGTCGGCCGTTCGAATCGGCCCAGGCCCACTGCCCTAAGTAGAGCCCCCGCAACGGATTACGTTGACGGGGGCTTTGCTGTTTTCCGAACTTTTCGGGGTGGGTGTCCAAGTGGGTGTCCAAAGTAAGGCGGACCCCTCTCACCCTCCCGCGCCGGCGCGGTAGCGCTTTCGCTTCGCCAGCGCCTCCCGCTGCGTCTCCGTGTCCGGCTGCTGGTAGCAGGTCAGCACGGTCATGGGGCTCTTCCAGCCGCCCATGTAGCACAGGTCCTTAAGCGGCGTCTCCTTCATCTCCGTCGCCCACTGCCGGCGGACCGAGTGCCAGCCGAGCCGCTTGCCCTTGGGCAGGTCCGCGAGCTTCGCGGCCCGCTCCCACCAGTCGCGGACCAGGTGCCGGGATGCCGGCTGGTCCGGATCCCCCGGCGCCGGGAACAGCCAGGCGTCCCCGATCGCCGGCCGGATGAGCCGCTCCGCCCGGAGCGCGGCGTCGGCCTCCTCGGTCAGGAGCGTGCTGTGCTCCATCCCGATCTTGTCCAGCTCGCCCCGCCAGTGCACGGTGCCGCCATCCAGGTCGATGTCGGACCAGCGCAGCTGGCGGATGGCGCCGATGCGGTGCCCCGTCTCGTGCGCCAGCACCAGCGCCAGATCGAACTCCGGCGCGACTTCCGCCGCGATGCCCCGGAGCGCCAGGTACTGCTCGTGGGTCAGCACCGAGCGCTGGGGGCTTTCCGTCCGCGGCAGGGGCAGCCCCTTGAACGGGTTCCGGTCCAGCAGGAACCCTCCGCGGCCATCGCCGACCGTTGTGGCCCAGTTGAAGACGGACAGAAGCCACTTGAGGTCGTACGTAATCACGCGCTCCCCCACCCGCCGCTTCTGCACGACTCCGGCGGGCGCGATGGCGCCGCGCCGCCGGTCTGCCACGAACCGGTCCCACTCCCGGCGCGTGAGCGTGCGCGGCAGGGTCTGCGCCCCGAAGTAGCGCAGGAACATCTCCGCACAGCGCACGTCGTGCTTGCGCTTGCTCTCGCCCTTCTCGGGCGTCACCTCAGACCCGTAGGTGTCAAACAGGACCTGGAGCGTCGCTTCGCTCCCCTGCGCGGGCTCTTCACGACGGAAGGCCGCGGCCACCTCCTCGGCCTTGGCCTTCGCCGCCTTGCGGTCGCTGTGCCCCAGCGCGATCCGCGCCTTGCGTCCCGCCGTACCGTCCGGGTTGCGCTCGCGGAACTCGAGGAAGATCCCCTTGCCCTGGCGTTCGAATGCGCGAACCCGGTTTACTCCCCATTCCCCGGTCGAGTACGACCAGGGTTTCTTCGTCGCGTTAGCCATCGTGATGCCTCGTTGTCGAGTTCACGACAGAACGCGCGATCTGCGTGCGGTCAACCATGAGCGTGAGCGGTTTGGGCCGCAAGACCCCCGGCTTATGCGGCACGTCGCCGCGGCGGATGCGAGGGGCGTTCGGGCGACCCGCGTTGGGGATCTTGCCCAGGCGAACGAATCGCCCAAGGTGCTCGGGCGAGTAGCCGGATTCCCGTGCGGCCTGGGCAAGCGTGAGCTGTTGGTTGCTGAAATGGTCCAGCGCGACGTCGAGGCGCCCGGCCGCCCATTCGAGCGCGCGTGCGCGTGCCTCGTCGCCGAAGTCGTCGCGGAACTCGGCCGCCTTGTCGCGGATCTCCGCGACCGTCTGGCGGAGCAGGTCCATACTGCGGTGTGGTCTGGGAGCGTGGGCAGCGGGGAAGGGGATTACCCCGTCGTTCTTCCCCGACTGGTACCCCGGGTGGCTGGGCGGCGCTGTCGGGCTGTGGGCCAGCCTCTCATGTTAGAACAGTGATGCGATACTCTGGCGTCGCCACAGCACCCCCTGGTTGCCTCCCACGATTGCGGAGCGTACAATGCGCCCGTTCGTTATTTGACACTCTGAAAACGGTTTCATTGTGAGCCTCTACCGTTCTCGTCATCCAAAGCCGGCTTCGAAACCGCCCGTGTTGCTTATACATGGAATCCATTCGCTGGGCGGCTGGTATAAGAACGTGGAACCAGTGCTTCGACCGCACTTCGACTGCCGAAGGGTGCACTACTTCAGCCACTTCTTATTTGGCGCGCCGCTGATGGCTCTGCACGGTCTTGCTCAACATCTAATTTCATCCGTAGAACGTGTGCGCGCGCAGGTTGAAAGGGCCGCCCCTGTAGGTACACGTCCGCACGCGGTCGCACACAGTTTTGGGACCTATCTCTTAGGGGAGGTGCTCCACCGCTACCCATACGTTCATCTTGGGAGCGTAATTCTTCACGGGAGCGCGCTGCCTGTAGATTTCAATTGGCGGAAGATTGTACTGAAGCGTCGCCAAGTCGAACGTGTATGGAATGAAGTGGGATCGCGTGACCTTCCCCTCAGGCTACTCAGGCGTTTGCGACACGCTCAAAAGTTCTTTGGTGATGCCGGCCGCTCTGGCTTTACGGATGCGCGGGGGCTCGTACACACGATTGGCCCGGATGAAAATAGTTGCGGAACCTGTCGATATCCCGCTCTGCGTCGTCAAGCGAAAGGCGCTCTTGTTCATAATGTCCACGTGGACTACGATCACGGTGATGCTCACGATACAGCTGGTCATGCGGCTTATCTCTGGGTTCCCGTCCTTCTGAACTTGGATCCAACAGATTACCGTGAATTCTTGGAACTCTGCACGGCGATTTGGCGCTTTGAGGTAGCAGACCAGTCGGTGCTCGCACAGCCGTTTAGGCGAGCTTTGGAAAGTCGAGAGTGGGGCTGGACCGACGGGCTTACACTAACACAGCACCTTACGAACTTGGTGACCGCTTGGCCGGGGATAACGGTCTCTCCTGCAAGGATTCCCGACATCGTTGCCGTTGCTCGTATTAGCACGGCCCAAATCGTTTCAACAGCTAACCTGCGTAGGAAGGATGGAATAACCTATGTTGATGATGTCGCGGCTGAGGCTGTCGATCCACGTGTGGCTGCGGTGCTGGCTGTTCGCAAGGTACTGCGGGAGCTAGGCGAGATCCGCTGATGAGCGCCGTGCCTCCTCTGCAGGCAATCCTGGACCGACTCGCGAGAGATAGCTCGGAGCAATCCGCGTGGCAGTCGCTGTACCAACGACTCTGGCCCTATGTATTCGCCATAGTAAGCCACCGCACCGGCGGAGATCATGATCTTGCGGAGGACTTGTCGCAAGAAGTGTTTTTTCGGCTGCTCCGACTCCGACCTTTCGATCGGGTATCCAGTGCTGAGGATTTCAGACTGTATCTCCGTCGCATGGCATGGAACGTAGTTCGGGACGAGGAGAGGAAAGCACTCCGTCGCGCGGAGAAGCATCTAAAATCTCTCGAGCAGGAATTAGCCGCTGATTATCTTGCGGACCATCAAAGCTCTGAACTTGAAGCTAAGGAACTTCTGGCCGATGCCCGGCGACCGCTTAGTGAGGACGAGGCCTCCCTTCTTGAGTTGATCCTAACTGGAGCATCACTCGCCGGCATCGCTGGCGAACTTGGGATCAAGTATTCTGCAGCAGGAGTGCGCGTTCATCGTCTACGCAAGAAGATCCGGCAGGTTCTCGATGAGTGTTAGCCCCGAAGGACGGTTGTGTAAAATTATCATCGCTCGACTGGTTATTCTCTATAGAACTACGGCACCGAGGAGCTACTGATGAGAAACTATCTCGAGACGGATTACCAAAAGCTGCTCCACCGTCAGGCCGAGCGACTTGGCATCCCCGTTGAGGATCTCTGCGCAGAGCGGGATGTAGTCTCTAGCCATAGCAGTGCGGCGGAGCGATTGGGGTTTGAGCGAGACATCTCTGGAGCTAAGCTATTGGCCAATGTCTTTCAGCTCAGCCGAGCGGATATGACGACGAATGAGGCATGCCTTCGACCAAGGCATGTGGAGGCCGTACTTGCGACAGGCAAAGTCCCCTCGGAACTCAAGACGCATTTCGACGAGTGCGCCTCGTGTCAGGCACTCGTTCGGGCTGCTCGTGTTCGGACGAACCGCGAACAGGAGTTCGTTGGTCAAATTTGTCGCGTATCCGATGCTCCGACTGAACATCTCGCGAGTGCAGGACGGCACGCTCTGCGGCCACGGGGTGTGAAGGAAACGGCGATCCGCTTCCGTGCCGAGAAGGTAAACCATCGGCTTCGGCGTGGCGGCGCATTGCAGGGGATTAAGCGAAAGGATGCCATGAAGGTGATTAAGTCCTTAGTACGGATGGGCGTGGTGACTCCCGATGGTCAACTCACTCGTGATTCGAAGTTTCCGAGTAGCCGAGAACTTGTGACGCGTATCGTGGCTGAATCCAGAATTCCGACCTCTGTCGCTACGGCGGTGGTTGAAGCGATGGGGCCAGCAAAGCGCCTGAAGCAACGAGCTCGGGCTGCGTTCGCGGGTACTCGCGGAGCACGGATGCTAGGCTCACGTAAGATCGGTGCATAGGCTGCTCGGCACCAACTACTACGCGGCAGATGTCACGACCCCATGCAAAGCCGACCGAGTGTTCCCCTCGGTCGGGGCCTCGCGACAGATCACGCGTGGAGGTCAGCCTGTGTCAGCTCCTGCTCGCAGAGGGCATAGAGCGGGCAGTACTGGCACTCGCGGCGCCGCTCGGGAGTCACAATGGGGAACTCCGCGACTGACCGCGGCTCGTTACGGGCTGGGTCGGCCAGCAGTGCCTGCATGGCGCCTACGCTGTGGCGGACACGCTCCGCCGCGAGCATAAGGTCGTAGCGGGTGATCTCGCGCGTGGTGTCGTCGCCGGTGGCCAGGTTCACGACCCGGCCGAACCACGCCCCTTCCCGGAACCGGAGGCCGAGCACGGACCGGCAGTAGAGCGCGTACAGCGGGATCTGCAGCTCGGCGCCGCTGTCGTCGCCCGTCTTCCAGTCCAGGATTACGACGCGCTGGTCGTCCGGGCAGTAGACCAGGTCCGGGCCGGCGTAGATGGGCCAGCCCTCGTGCACGAACGCCTCGGGCGAGTCGGACACCACCACCCGCTCGGCCGGGCACGCCTCCAGACCCTGCCACACGCGCGAGTTCTCCAGCGCGCGCAGGCAGATGCGTCCCTACGCGACCGCTGCGGCCAGCCCGGCGGAATCCGCGCGCCCGGAGTACCAGGCGTCCCGCAGCATCGGCATTCGCTTGGGATCGCGCAGGAACATCCCCCGATGGTGGGAGCCGATCAGCGCCCGGTTCAGCGCCTCAGACGCTTGGGCCATCATCACGTCGAACGACGGCCGCGGCGTGCCGTGGCGGATGGCGTAGGCGCAGTCGCGCGCGCAGGCGTGCACGACGTTCCCGACGATCATCGGAAACGTCGTGAGCTGCTTGAGGGCGTAGGCGAGCTGGGCGGTCTGCGGCGCGTCGGGGTGCCAGCCGCGGTGGCTGCCGTAATAGCGCCAGTAGTACGACCGCGCGCATTCAGCCAGCGCGCGGTCGCGGGAATGGGACCAGCTGAAGTCGGGGTACAGCGCGTCGTAAGCCATGGCTCAGAGCGCGAGCGCGGGGACTTCCTCCTGCGCCGGCGCTTGGCGGTGCCGGCCGGTGCTCCTGGAGCGCTCCCCGTCACGATCACCACCCGCATTCCCCGCCCCCAGCACGTCGGACGCCTTGAGCTCCGTGGTCCAGCGCATGTCGCCGGCGTCCGTCTCGTACGAGCGGTAGTCGATCTCGCCCTCCACGTACACGCGGTCGCCCTTCCGCAGGTACGTCTCGACGAACCCGAACGTCGCCGGCAGGCTGTCCTACACCAGCACGCGGTGCCACTGCGTCTTCTCGCGCGGCTTGCCGTTGCGGCCCTCCCACCGCCGCGTGGTGCCCACCGAGAACTGCGCGACTCGGGCACCGCTGCTGATGGTGCGGATCTCCGGATCGGCGCCCAGGTAGCCGATCAGCGTGGCCTTGTTGAGGCAGCGAGACATCGTAGAACACCTCGGAGACAGGTAAACGAGCGCCTGCACTGGCCGGATTGACTCAGCGCCTGACTCGTCCACCACTTTTCTCTTTGGGGTTGAAATCCTATTCTGACCTATGATGCTCACGATCGGCAGACTGCGAGCAGTTGTGCCGGTCCCGATTACCACCAAAACATTCGACTGAATTTCCGACGTGGCCGACCGACGCGTAGCTGAAGCCGCTGACCCGCTGCATTTCGGGCATTCCTCATACAACGCGCTTGCGCGGACACTAAGTCGATATGACGCTCGCGCCGTCGTTGCCGGCCTCGGCGGGATGTTGACCATTCCAGAGTACCAGCCCCAAACACTGCGTATTGAGGTGCTGCTGCACCTCGCCTGCCTGCACTGTCGTGGGAAAAAGAAGCCGGGATCAGGGGATTTTCGGAGGTGGCTGGAAACAATGCTAGGTACTCATCCCGTAAAATGGTTGGAGGATCCCCCGGAGGACGTCTTTGTCTCGAACATTACCGCGCCGGGCGGTAATTATCGGATCTTTGAAGGAATGTGGCACACAAGTGATTCCTATCTTCAAGACGTGATCACCTGTGTGTTCCGGTCGCCGTCTGCACACCGCTATCGAGCACTGCAGTCCGAGATTATCGCCTTGCTTACGCTCACTGAGGCAGTCGCGGAGCGCGCTCGACTGCCGCGTTGGACGCCATCACCGTGTTCCGAGGCGGAACGGAACTTCTTGGGCAAGTTGGACCTCGCAGAAATGATGAGGCGGGTGACGTTCACCGACGCCGATCTTGCGTATATGGGGATCTCCCCGAGTGTACTCAAGCCCTTCCTGCTCTCGCAGGAAACGCGGGAAGCGCTCGCGAGCGAACAATGGGGCCATTCTAGCCTTGAGCGGCACCCGCTTCTACCAGAAATCAACGCTGTTGTAATCGCCTGTCCCACGGCCGTGAGTGCCGCGATTCGACGGTATACTCTCGAATGGATGACTGAGCGCGGCTATATTATGGAATTTCGGCATACGCTTAGGATTCTGCAGCGTGACGCCGCTTTTGAGGGGGCGCTCGACCAGCTCGCCCGATCCGGCCCCAGCTTCGATGGACTGCCGGAGTCGCCATCGGCCAAGGGTTGGTTGCCGATCTCAGCGGACGTGGCAGTTTGTCCGATCGATACGAACAAACTCGCCCATCTCGTCGTTATCCACGACAACCTCTGGGAGATTCCTGTCTCGGGACTAACCTCAAATGTCCCGCTTGGGGACGAGACGGCTGAGCCACTGCATGCCTATCTCGGGAGAGCCGCGCGGGAGCTGGCTGAAAACACGGATGGTGGGCTTTCCATTCTGATCGTGGCGGGGCTAGGACGTGGTCTTTCGATGCCTCGGCCGGACCTTCCTCCCAAATGGCACTTTGTTCATCTCACGCTCCAGGACTTTGTCATGTTTGGATGGGCGAAAGGATCATCTCTCTTGCGACTGTGGAAGCTGTACGAGCAAGCGACCGAGGTTGGATCGCGAGGTGTGCGCCTTCAGAATCTCAGCGGTCCGTTGAACCTCCTCGAGTTCTGGCAAGGATTGGGGTACTCGCTGATCCCAAAGGATTTCGCATATCCCTCACGGATCGGCATCGTGGCGTTGCCTACGGACAGCATTCAGGACTATCGAGTAAGGGAGCGGATACGAAACGATGTTCACGCGGCCCCCGCAGACATAGGACGGCGCCATACGACCGTGCGAAGGTTAGTCCGCGACTCGTATTTCAGAGGTCTCGCGATGCGACCGATTTACGTTGCGGAGCGCCGGGCGCAAATCGGTGAGCTCGATGGCGTGGTGGAAGGCGCTCACTGCATCGTATGGGTCCATGCTACTCGGCCAGAAGGTTTCGAGGATGCAGCCGGGCTTCTGTACCAAGTGTGGGAAGGCGTCCTTGAATGGGTCGACCGTGCAATGCCCGCCCTTGAACGTTCCGCCTCCACCGCGGCGAAGCGTGTGGCGCACGTTAAGGTCTCATTCCAGGATCTTGAGCAGTGGGCCGCCATGGTGCAAAGCAGGAGAATGGTAACCGCTCAAGCCCCGACAATCACGACCGACCCTCCTTCTGCTACCGTTCTCGTCGAGATTCCTTTCGGCTTTACAACCTATTTGGCACAGCCCACAAACGATGGTGAGCGCCTTCTGCTGGAAGGCATTGTAGAAGCTCTGCTTCGTTTGTGGTCCGGGGAGAGCGCTGGTAAACAGGCTGACTTGCGAACTGTTGCTCGACAAATCGTTGCTGTGACAATGCCAAGCCAACATGCGCGCTCAATCCACTTATTCGATGCACCTGACCCAACCTATCATATTGGGACCGGAGATAAGCCTGAGCCTCGCTTCGTGCAGCCAGAGGATCGTGCAGCATGGATAATCGGTCTTGCTTGGCGAGTGCTCAAACAGCCCAAGGACGGTGCTCCGTTCGTGATCAATGAGAAGGCCCGAGCCACGCAACTGCTGCAGCAGCTTGTTGATTCGTTATGGGGAGAAATTCGAGTGCAGCTACAGATTCTGAATGGTCCTTCCTTGGTGCGAATGACGCTTATGAACAACGAAGAGATCGTAAGAGATCGGAAATGGTGGAGGCAGACCGCTCGGGCCCTCTCCGCTCTGTACGGTGAGAACGAAAACGTCGAGGGCGTTGCCGGAGAGCAAGAGCATGAGCGTGCCCTCGCCATGCATGCAGGACGGGTTCTGACGGAGATGGCGGTACCCACCTGCACGGTCGAAGGCGGCAGATTGGCATCGCAGTCAGACTTCGACCAACTCCTCGCAGCCGTGGCGACGCTGCTGGATTTAGCGTCAGATTCCGATGCCATACACGGGGGATTAACCGAAGGTGTGCTTTATATTCATCCGAGCGGAACTGTCGAAAGTGATCGTGCCCGGATGATTGGAGTGGCAAATCCTTACGCAGTTGAGTTGCACGCAACGGGATTCCGGGAGGCGGTCGAGACGTACGACCGCCTGTATGAGCGCCGAGCCGATACGCTGGCGTCTGATGACGAACCCGAGTATGGCTCCGCCGAGTTCGTCAATGCGTTTCGGGCCGAGTATGGGGTTACTCCCACGCAATTGCTCGAGGCGATGGCTGAGCTCATCGACCTTGCTATCGAAAGCGGTACCATCGTCACCGAAGCGACGAATGGGAACATCTCTGCGCGCCTCCAGAGCAATCGTAAGTTCTTAAAGGAAGAGGCTGACGCACTGCTAAACATCTTCACCCTCGGGCCGCGGAAGCGATGGGATGTAGCTCCCAAGGGATTCACCAATCGAGATTGGTTTCCTTGGAAATATCGCCGGCGTCTCTCCTTGGTTGCCCGTCCAATTGTGGCGTTCGGAGCCGAACCAAACGCATCCATGTTTTACGGGGCAAACCAGATCGCGCTCAGCGCGGGCTACTTGCTGGATGGAATCCAGAACGCTTTTCTGCCGAACGAGTTTTTTTCGTCGGCGGAGATGCAGCGATACAGAGGAAGTGTCGCGCAGGAACTCGGCCATGCCTTCGAGGAGATTGTAGCCGACGAACTCCGAGAAGGTGGTTGGGAAACCAGGGTGTCCGTCCAGATGAAATCAATCGGCGCTCCACCGGAACTGGGTGATGTGGACGTGATCGCTTGGCACCCCACGGATCGCCGACTGCTGCTGATTGAGTGTAAGCGTCTGCAGACCGCGCGGGGGATTGGGGAGATTGTCGAACGGTTGAATCAGTTTCGAGGGGACACTCAGGACCGACTGGGTCGACACCTCCGGAGATGTGAATGGATAGAGGCTCACCTCTCTGCTGTGCTGAAGCAACTGTCTGTGAGGCACCTGCCAACCGTCGTCACTCCGATTCTGGTGACGAATGTCGAGGTTCCGATGCAGTTTGAGCGCGGGCTGCCGTTGCCGCCTGACCGAATCTTGCCGGTGCGTAGTATCCGCGAGCGGATTGTACCTGGTCATGCTGGCGCGGTATCTCTCAACTCAGCGAATGAATCGCCGCTCCACGAGGAGTGAGCCGGTAAACGTGCATGCCGCGGATCACGCGCTTTTCCGCGTAGCCGAGCCGCACAAGCCAGCGCAGATCGTCCGTGGTGAACCAGCGGTAGCGCCGGCCTGCGGCTTCATCTTCCTTCGCCATGGCGGACGTCAGCTCGCGCGATGAGCGCCATCCCAGCTCGCCTTCTACCCAGACCCGGCGCGGGCGCACCTCGGGATCGAGCGCGGAGCGCAGCCCCTCGATGGCGTGCCAGGCGTTCTCACGCACGAGGACGCGCGACCCGTCCTGGTCCAGCGGAGGGCTGATCCGCGGCGGCATGGTGTCACGTGCCGCCGCGAGTTGGTCCGCGCCGACCTGCGAGACGCGGTAGAGCCAACTGGGGCGCGAATCTCCCGGTGGACGCGCATCGTGCTGCAGTACCCGCCCGCGCTTGGCTTCGGCGCGCATCAGCTCTGCGGTGCCCCACGTCTTTATCCCTGTCTCGATCTGCTCGGCCGTCGCCCAGCCGGGGACGCCGCGCACCGTGTATCCGGCGCGCTGGACCGCAAGGTCGAGCAACCAACTCAGGACTTTGACGGCGGGATCGGAAATCTGTTTCGGCTTGCTCATGCCGCCACCGTACCCACCACTTGCAGGACTGAAAAAGGCCTGATTACTGGCGGCTCGCAGTTGGTCCAACTTACTAGCACAAAATGTGTGGCGGACCTAACTTGAACAAAGCGCCCCCGGTCGCACGGACCGGGGGCGTCAGCCACGCACAATCAGGAGCCATTCAGATGAAGCTCACCCGCCTCGCCCTCGTCTCCTGCGTTGCCGTGCTGGCCGCGTGCTCGGGAAGCCCCACCGCGCCGTCTGCCGCGCCGGCAGGTCCGTCCATGGAGGGAAATGGCTTCACGTTGGGCGGTGGGCGCAGTGACACCACCGCGGTGAACACGCAGGGCGGGACCGAAGCGGGCACCGCAGGCAATGGTTTCACGCTGGGTGGGGGCTGATCCGCCGCTACTCCTCGTCAGGCCTGTCCTGCCGTCGGCCGCGCCACGATGGGCCGCGCCATCTCTCAAGGCGCATGGCAGCCTGATTGATGAGGGCGGTGATCGGCTTCTGTCGCGGGTCGGTGAGATCGATCTGCGGGATGCCCGGAGCGCGCGCGGATATCTGGCCAGCAAGGTCCGTCGCGACTCGCACCGCCAGATCCGCCCCGGCCGCGCGGCCTGTATCCAGCGCAAGGTTCGCGTACGTCGCCGCCAGATCCCAGCGCCGCAGCAGCCGGGCACCTTCCGCCGCGCCGCAGAGCGCGCCCGCTCCGGTCAGCGGGTACGCCCGGGCAAGATGCTCCACCCGCGCGGCCGCTCGGACGAACCCGTCCACGTCACCCGTCCCGCCGCACGCCCGGCCGAGGGTACCCAGCACCACGACCTGCTCGTCTGGTGCGTGGATCTTCGCGACGACGCGATTCAGCAGCCCGGCCGCGGCGCTGTACGCGCCGACGTTCACAGCCAGGAACGCGAGATCGTACGCCAGGGCCGGAGTACGCTTGTGGTGCAGCGGCAGCCAGCGGAGGGTGCGCTCGCCGTATTCCAGCGCCTTCCGGTGTAGCCCGGCCAACGTCGCGTAGCCCAGCAACTCGTGGTAGGCCCCGCCGGCTGCCTTCTTCAGCCCCTTGCGGCGAGCCGTGCGAGCCGCGGTTTCCAGGTGCGGGCGGGCCAGGTCGAACCGGTCGTTGGCGATGTGCAGGCGCCCGAGGGACCGGTGCGCCTCGATGTACTGGCGGACGTTCTGGGTGGCACGCGCAAGCCCGAACGCACGCTCGTGCCACATCTCGGAGCGCGACCGGTCCCCGGCCCTGCGGCAGGCTTTTGCCGCGAGGTTCGCCAGCGCCGGATCGCGGGGGTCGGCGGATGCCGCGGCCGTGGAAAAGTGCACCGCCGTCTGCAGGAGCGCGTGGTCCTGGGCCCACAGCGCAACCTGTCGGCAGGCGATCACGATATCCCGAACGGCGATCAGGTGCGGCCGCTGGCGGAGCTGGTGGAAGATCGCGAGGGCAGGGGAGAGCGGATAGCCTTCGTGCCAACCACCGGGCTCGTCGGGGCGGAAGGGTCGGCCGGCGAAGAGTTCCTTGCGCTCCCCCTGGCCCGCCTCCGCCCACGCGCGGACGGCGGTGTACGTGCGCAGCAGCTCCGCTGCCAGGGCTTCACCGACGACTGGGGCTCCGAGCTCCTCCAGCAGCTTCGCATCGTCGAGCGGCCACCTGGGCGCGGCCGGAACCGACCATGTTGTCTGCGTGGCAGATGCCCTGTCGACGCCCATGTGGTCCCAGGTAAACGAAGTGCGCACAGTATCGGACATCATAGTAGGGATGCTCTGTTCGCGCCATCCAGTGCGGTTGATGGCATCAGACCGCCGCGCGCTCATCCGCCGCTGACGAGCACTGTCCAGGGCCTCAGTTCCCGCTCCCGTACAGGGTGCGCAGGGCCCAGCACTGGTCGAGCCACTTCCGCATCGCCACGCTGTCGGTCTGGTCCTGCGGGGGAGGCGGCATCTGGCGTTCCGGAATGCGCAGCGGCGGCGGCGTGAAGTAGTTCTCGTCGCCGACTACGCCCGACGCGGGAGGAGGTAGGGCCTGGAGCCGCTGGAGTGCCGGAATCGCCCAGTGCGCATCCGGGTCGTGCTCCGCTGGTTCTGAAGCGGCCGGGCACCTCGTCTCCAGGACCGAAGAAGAATCCATCATGCACCGTTCCCTCCTGGTGGCCATCGCCGGTTGCCCGGCACCGGCCCACGGTGCACCACACCTATCCCGCTATAAAGGCCTGATTTCTGGCCAATCGCGGCTGGTATAACCTTCTGGTGCTTCGGGATTGCCACCTGCGGCAGGCCGTCGCCACCCCGTCGCGCGCGTCCCCGGTACCCGCCGTACCTCCGGTACTGTGATCCGCGGTCACAGCTCAAAAATCATAGCCACTCCCTTTACGCCGCGGACCCTCAGCGAGGTCGACCGCAGCCTGGGCGACGTGCTTGATGTGCTTCGCCAGAGCGGGACGTTGCTTCACCACCCATTCCTGATCGGACACCGACAGCCCGCGCAACGCACCACGTAGTTCGTAGAGCTCGGGCGTCTTGCCAAGCAGCTGCTTCTGGAAGACCGCGTCCGCCTCTCGTTTCTCCGCGCTGGCCAGGTGCTGCTTGGCCGCCTCTCGCACTTCGTCCCGCGTTGCGGACTTCGGGAGGCCGAAGAAGTCGCGGGCATTGCGGAACGCTGCCCTGCAGCCGCGTTCCGTGTCCAAGTAGAACTCGCCATCGCGAGCAACCAGACGGAGCTGCCCCTCACCCACCGGGTGCAGGAAGACGCGCTTCTCGGGGTTGCGGGCCGCAAGGAGTTCTGCTGCCTTGGCTTTGAGCGCATCCAGCAGATCCTGCTGCTTGGTCGCCTGAGCGGCGCCAGACACCAGCGCGGCCGAGAACTCGCGGGCAAACGCAGCGCGCTCGAACTCCAGCAGCCTGAGCATCTCGCGCTTTCGCGGTTCGCCGAGGTGGTCGAACCAACCCAGGAATGCATTCGGATCGCGGAGGGCTTCTTCCAGCTGCGCCTTGAACTTGCTCCTCGTCGTCTCAGCGAGTTGTTCAGCCTTGTCGAGGCCGGATAGCCGCTGTTGGGCTGCGATGACTTCCGTCACCGCGTCGTTCACCTCACGCGATCGCGCCTCGGCCTCCAGCGCACGATTCGCCAAGCTGAGGAATTTCTCCGCATCCTCGCTCCCTGCGCCCTCCACGGTGCGACTGACCTCCTGGGACTGCGGTGTACTGTCAGGCAACCCGGTGGTTGCACCCGTTCGCGTCTTGCCCATGAACCCTATGGACCGCTTCTGCCGCAGCCGTTCGATACGCGCAAACAGCTCCGCCCGTGCGGCATCATCGCGCTCAGCCGATGCAGGCGCAGGCGCGTTCTCCGTGATTGCCTCCATCATCGGCGGCGGCTCGGGTGCGCTGACTGGCTCGATCTCCCGCGGGGCTTCCGGAGGTATCGAGGACAGCGGCGGGTTAGCCACGATCCCGGGGTTCTCTACTGCCGGGGCGGGCTGGTCCGGTGCCACGTCCCGAACGGCCGCGGCAGGAGCGCCAGAATCAAGCGGGGCCGGAGCTTGGGACCAGATATCGACTTGCTCCTCGCTGCTTTTCGGTGTCCCCCGCTTCCGCCGCGTCCGCTGCGGCTCCTGGCGAAGCAGTTCCACGCCCGATTGGGCGCGATGACTGCTCAGCGGAGGCGGCCCCACTTCTTCCCTGACCGGTTCCGCAGTCTGGCTGGGCTCCGCGGCCTCAGCCATCGCAGGCGCCGTGGTGGTGGACCCCAGCGATGTCTCGGCCGGCACGGGGCCGACATCGGCCGCCGCGGGTGTCGGGGCAGGGGACTCTGCCTGGCGCGGTTGCAGGGCGGGAGCACGCTCCAGAGCAGGTCCGGTCTGCTCTCGCTGATGTTGGGGAGGATCGTTGAGAAGATCAGCGAGACCATGCCCCGCATCTCCGAACTGCGGAGTGCGGGCGCCGCGAATGGGTTGATGCTGCTCGTCGAGATCGGTGTGACCCGCGGTGGCCGCGATCGTTTGCGCGGCGGCCTTCCTGGGCAGGCTGGGCGCGGCAGGTAGCGCGACAGGCGCAGGCGGAGCCGCGGCCGCGATCACAGGTGCCGCATCCTCTGGCTGGCGGTCCAGACGCTTCTTCAGGTGGGAGGCCGAGAACGCGCGCTCCAGTTCCGCCCAGGTGTTGGCGTGCTCCAGCACGGGACCGGCCTGCGCCCGGACCTGCTTCAGAAAGCGCGCACTTCCGCGCACTGGTGTGGGCGCCAGCTCAGGCGCAACACCAATCCCAGGGGGCTCCGCACCGCGAGCCGGAGCAGCCCCGAAGAGTTCGTTGATGCCGTATCCTGCATCGCCGAATTCCGGGATGCGCTTGGGGAAGGCGGGCGGCGGAGCAACTACGATGCGGTCCAACCGACGGACGGACCCGATGTCCGCCACGGCCATGCGCGCCCGGTAGTCCGGATACCCGCCCAGCCGCTTCTCCAGGTGATAACGTGAGAAGCCGCGTCCCACCTCCGATGCCTTCACTTGGCGCTTGCCGTCGGTGATCCTGAATCCACCGCCCTTCACGGTCAGGGCTAGCCCACGGTGGGCCAGGCCACTCTCCAGTTCCGCCCATGAGCGCGCCTGCGCCAGAAACTCCCCGGCGCGCTCGGTGACGTCCTGCAGGAACTCTTGATCTCCGCGCTTCGGACCCGGCAGAGGCTTGATCCACTGCGCTCCGCGCTGCCAGTCCTCGGTGAGCCCGTCGCGCGTGCGGTCCAACGACGGCACGGGCGCGTGCCGTCCCGGAACGACCCGCAGCCCTAGCTCCACCTCCTGGGCGCGCAGGCTGCGTTCGAGCCGCGGGTAGTCCCACCACTTTCGCCAGAGTGTCGCGCGCTCCGGGTGCACCCGGTTGACGATGAAGTGCAGGTGCGGGTGCGAACGGTCTTTGTGCGCGACGACGACGGCCTCGTGCTCCCCCAGGCCCATGTCCCGGAGCGTGCGTCTGGCCACGCGCCGCATCATCGCCTCGTCCACCGGATCGTCGATGTCGAAGCTGACGGAGAAGAAGTAGACCGGCGTGCGGGTGCCGCTGACGGAGCCGTTCGCCGTCGCCCCCATGAAGCAGGCGGCGAGCTCCAGGTCACGAGTGGGGAGGTTGTAGGTCTCTGCCCAGGCAACGCGGTTCTGCTGGCCGTCCCGTCCAACCTCTACATACCTGATCGGGACTTTGAAGCTGCGGCTCAGCGGCCCGATCGCTCCGATCACCGCGGCACGGCCATCGCGGCGAACTGGATGCTCGCGAGCGCCGCGCCCAACTCCTCGTCCTCGGGAAGCGCTTCAGCGACGTGTGCTAGGTGCGTCAGCTCGTTGAGGACGCGCCCCGCCTCACGCACCGCGACGATCAGCGGCTCCGCGCTGCCCCGCCGCCCGGCGGCGGCCTTGGCTGCCTCGTGCGTGATGCGGATGGTACTCTCGAGCGCGAGCGCGATGCCGCGGGCGCCGTCGGCTTCCGCGAGGCGGAGGAGCTGGTGGAGGTTGTTGAGCACGCGCTTGAGTTCGTGGAGCAGCGCGTGGGCACCGCGGCGCTGAGCGACCGGCGGCAGCTTGGCCGCGAGCGCGGCCTCGCGCACGTAGCGCAGCGGCGGGACGCCGCGAGCCCGGGCGGCCTGCTCGATGTGGCGCCACTCTTCGGGGGCCCAGACGGTCGGCTTCCGGATGGTACGGCGGGACGGCATGCTGCGGGGTGTCGTTCAGTGTCCTTCGAGCGCAGCGAGAAGGCCAGCCAGCGGGGGGGGCGCCCGCGAGCGCAGCGAGCGAATTTGGGCGCCTCCCCCGCGTTGCTGGCTCCGGAAGTTCCGGGTGCTGCAATCTCGGCCCGAAGGCAGGTACCGTGACCTCCGCCGAACGGTTCTCCTGTCTGCCCCCCCAACCCGCAGCCACCCATTTGGATGCTCCATCTAAAGGTTGCGAGTGAAGGATTGATCGAACTGAGATGAGAGCGAAAGAGCGCTAGCCGAGCCGCTTGCCCTTCGGCAGGTTGGCCAGCTTGGCCGTGCGCTCTCACGGTTGCACACCAAGTGTCGCACAGCCTGCTGTTCCGGATTCCCGACGCCGGGAACTGCCGCGCATCCGCAATCGGCGGCCAAGTGATCCTCTCCGCCCGGAACGCGACGAATACTGGACCTTGCGAAAAGCCGCGTGACAGCCAATTGTTGAGTGGGATAACGATGTTGTTGTTTACAGGTCTACAGAACTAATTCTTTAGGCGCGTGCTCTGCCATCGCGAATCTCCTCTAGAATGGACTGGGATTTATGGTGCTCCAATCACTACCCTGCCTTCCTAGCTCCGGGTTCGTCGCCCCTGCGACCGCGAATGTAAGTGCTCGCTTCAGGGTTTTGCATACCTACCGTCGGTTTATTCCCGCGCCGATTAGCGTCTAAATTCCGCATCTGCCGAAACTCCGTCTGAGAGCGTTGCAATGGAGCAGCCGACCTTACAAGGCTGGTTGAAGCGCCTCGTCGACTCGTTCGCCAGGTGGCTGGGAGGGAGTCCGAAGAGGCAAAAGACCTTTCGCATTCATGCTCCTGGCAGTACGCCTTTGTCTTTGGACCGGCAGCCACGACGCGCCGGTGCGTCCGGCTTCCGTGTCGAGGCAGCCACGCGCCCACAGGTGTGCCCGGTGTGTCGAACACCCGGAGGGAAGATTGCCCGGACCGAATCGCTTCGGTTCCAGTGCCGAAAGTGCGACTACGAATGGAGTTAGCTCATGTCCCGCTTCCAGATCGTAGGCGAGGCCGATCCTGATTCCGATCCCTTTGACCGGCAGCGCCGCATCGAGTGGTGGAAGCAGGATGCGCTGACGGGTGCGAGGGTGATGGTGATGGGGGCCGGCGCGATCGGCAACGAAGTTCTGAAGAACCTGGCGCTTCTGGGCGTGGGCTACATGTTCGTGGCCGACTTCGACGAGGTATCGCGCTCGAATCTCAGTCGCACGGTGCTATTCCGGGCGGGCGACGTGGGGCGGCGCAAGGCTGAGGTGGCCGCCGAGCGCACCCGCGACCTGTGTGTGGACCCCGGCGCGCAGGTGGACTGGTTCCACGGCGACATCGTATGGGACTTGGGGGCCGGGGTGTTCCGCCGCATGGACTTGGTGCTGGGGTGCCTGGACAACGTGGAAACACGCTATGCAGTCAACCGTCTCTGCTGGCTGACGGGGACGCCTTGGATCGACGCGGGGATTTTCGAACTGGGAGTGCGCGTGAACGTGTACGTGCCCCCTCTGCCTCCCTGCCACTCGTGCGGGGCGAGTTCCGAACAGCGAAAGGCCGGCCGGCAGCGCTACGCGTGCGACGCCTTTAAGCGCCGCGCTTACGACGCGGGGCGGGTGGCCACGGTGCAGGTCGCGGCGGCGCTGGTTGGGGCTCTTCAGGCCCAGGAGGCGGTTAAGCTTCTCTGCGGGAAGAAGCCCGCCGTCGGAGCCCAGGTGTACTACCAGGGCACGCTGCACGACTTCGAGGTGATCCCGCTGCAGGTCAATCCGGAGTGCGACGCGCACGTGAGCTTCCCCGAGGTGATCCCGGTTCCCTTGGGGAGCGGAGCCACGCTGCGCGAGTTCCTGGTGTACGTGGGGCACTCCGACCGTTCGGGGGAGGGGGTGGTGCTGGAACTCGATGACCGCTCGTTCCTAGCCGACTTCCCCTGTCGCAACTGTGGAAACCTCATTCGCTTCGACCGGCCGCCGTTTCGCATCTTCGACGACGAGGCGCTCTGCGCGCCGTGCCGGTCTGGCCGGCCGCCGGCTCCTCCGCCCGAAGGGGTGGTGGGAGCAAAGCTCGGCCGTTTCAGCCTAAAGGAGACGCCCCCGCGGCTGCTCGACCTCTCATTGGAGGCCTTGGGGATTCCGCCCTTGCACGTCGTGGCGGTGCGGCATCGCAGGGACGGACACCACTACTACGAGTTGTCGGGGGACGAGGCACGGGTACTTCCTACCTTGGCGCGCCGGCCGAGCAGGGCAGAAGGCGGGCCGCCCAGTGGACAGGGGCCCATCGCGGGTCCTACAGAGGTGTAGTTGTCCTACCATTCAACCCCCAAACTGCTAACCACGGAGGCGACGGTGACGGAGCTCACGGATGTAAGGGTCAACTTCATGCACCCCACGGATGGCCGGATGATCACCGTGACCGTGGACGGGACTATGACGGCCAACGAGGCGGTTGCGCAGCTCATCGCGAACGACTTCATCGCACCCAGCGAGATGGGCTACAACCTAGCCGTTAAGGGCGGCTCGCAGCTGCGAGCGGACCAGTCGTTCGCAGACGCGGGCGTGAAGGACGGCGAAACCCTGCGCGTGATCCCCGCAATCGACGCGGGGTGGCTCGGCCTCCCGCGGCGCGTATGAGCGCACGGCAGGGCCGGAGCACGCACCCCTCTGCCGGACCGAGCCAAGGGCCGCTTCGCGCGGCCGCGGCTCTCCGGCTCGCACGCACCCCCAGGCGGAGATTTGCTTCCGATGGCGACCCCTCAGGAACAGCGCAACATCCGGCTGAAACACGACTACGTCGAGATGACCAACATCCGTGGCTCCGTCGTACAGTGGCGGGCGGTCCGCGGCACGCCCCCGTACGTGGAGGCGTACGAGCTGACCGTGAACGTGCGGACGGTCACCAGTCCCAGACCTGAATACCGGAGCACGCACATCATCCGGCTGGAGCTGCCGCCCAACTACCCGTTCTCGGCCCCTGAGGCGACCATGACAACGCGGCCGCAGCCGTACCACCCGAACTGGTTCTCCGGCGGTCGGTGGTGCTACGGGAGCTGGGACATCGCCGAGGGGCTGGGTCACTACGTGGTGCGGATGATTCGCACGCTGCAGTTCGACCCGGAGATCACCAATCCCAACAGCCCGGCCAACTCCGACGCAAAGCAGTGGTACCTCTCGCATCTGCGCGGAAGCCGGTTTCCTACAGACCAGCAGGTACTCCCCGATCCTACGGAGGGACGGTTTGCGATCGAGGAGAAGCCGGCGAAGCGATTCCATATCGAGTAGGTACACGCCCGCACTTAACGGCGACCCGCTGGTCTCAAGCGGTCGTCCGCTCCCCGTCGCTGCCGAGGATCAGTCCGATGGTCTCGATCCGTAACCTTTTCATCCGCTTGATCGGGCGGGACCCGCGCCCCGCGCCCGAACCCGCTCCGGTCAACCCTCCCGTGGGTGCATCCGGGCAGGAGGAGGCGCGCGCGCCGGGCGACCGCGACGAAGCCCCGCCTGCGTCCCACA
This sequence comes from Longimicrobium sp., assembly GCF_036399935.1. Lineage (GTDB taxonomy): Bacteria > Gemmatimonadota > Gemmatimonadetes > Longimicrobiales > Longimicrobiaceae > Longimicrobium. Next base: position 168,010 of record NZ_DASWMD010000002.1, on the reverse strand, counting down.
TGGCCGCTGCTGACACGCCTGGGGCGGAGCCCGCGACCGATCCCCCTCCTCAACCGGGTGCGGAGGAACCGCCCGCGGATGCGTCTGGGCAGGAGGAGATGCGTGCACCGGGAGCGGGTGACGAGACCTCGTCGGTTCTACACGCGGCCGATGCGGGCAGCCCCCAATCGCACCACGCGGCCAATCTCCCCCTCCGAGCCGGCGCGAAGGAGCTGCTTACACAGCACGCTGGCGGTGGGTCAGCCTCCGCCAAGTCATTCGTAACGGGCGGCGCCGAGCTCCCGCCCCGCCACGGTGCGTTCCGCATCGAGGTGGCTACGCCGCCGTACCGGCCAGAGGCGAAACCCGAGCCGGCACTGCGGCTCGACCCCGACTTCCAGGCGTCGGTCCAGAAGGCGGTGGACGGTCTCTATGCGCTGTACTTGCTCCCGGAGGCGCAGCGGGCAATTCAAGAGCACATCGGGTGGGGGCGGCGCACCGCGGTCAACGGGGTGGAGCAGGGCGGGCTCCTCTTCGGGCAGGTGTACCGCGACGCGAGCCAAGGGAAGACCTACGGGATGGTGAGCGCGGCGGTGGCGGGCACCTCGGCGCTCGGCTCCACCGCGTTCCTGCAGTTCCCTCACCAGACGTGGGTCGAGATGCTGGAGGAAGCCGACTGCGCCGCCGGCGACGTCTCCACCGCGCCGCAGGTGATCGGTTGGTACCACACGCATCCGGGGGAGCTGTCGGTGTTCATGTCGGGAACCGACCGCGCCACACAGCGGCGGATGTTCTACGCCGACTGGCACTTCGCCATGGTGCTGAATCCCCAGAAGCGGCGCTGGCGCGTCTTTCACGGCGCGGGGTGCGAGGAGTGCACCGGATTTGGGGTGCGGTACTCCTCCGGCTCGGAGGCGGGCTCCGGAAGGGACGCGGGTGTGGTGGAGTGAGGCTCGGGCCCGCGGGCGCACGGCTCCTGCTCCCGCGGGCCGTATGCGTCGCCCCCGGCCGGCGCTTCGCGGGTACGTGCGATGGGCATGGGCATGGGCGGGCGGCGAGGCCCAGCACAGCGGACCAGGAGGAGAGCCCTTGGATGTCCCCTCGTTAAGTGCGGAACGCATGGAGCGCCTGGTGGCGGACTTCCGGGCGCTGGAGGAACTCTCCCGTAGATCGGAGCTGATCTCCGTCATCGCCGTGGACCCGGGAGAGCTCCCCAGCACTTACCGGGTGATGCTCCACCTCCGCTGCGTGAGCCAAGTGGGATCGGACGACCGCCCGCTGTGGGGCACCCGGTTCATGCTCGACGTGGAGCTTCCGCGTGGATACCCGCTCGCAGACGCACCGCGCTGCCGGCTCGCCCCGGGGTCAGCGCCGGTCTTCCACCCGCAGTTCACCCCGTTACGCCGGGTACGGGGCAGTGGCGGCGAGTGGGTCGACTACCGGCGCTACGACCCGCAGGAGAGCGCCGCTTCGCTGGTACTGCGGATCGCGCGTTCACTGCGCTACGAGCCCGGTTATGTGCGGGAGGACCCGCGCGAGGTGGGGAACCGGACGGCGCTGCAGTGGTTCCTGCGCTGGAAGGACGCTCCCGACCGGCTCTTTCCCACCGACCACTCGCCCCTTCCCGATTCCGACGAATACGTCCTGCGTCGTCGTCCGGCGGTGCAGCCGGTCCCGCGGTACCCGGACGGGGTTCGCAAGACGTTCATCATCCAGCCCGGTCGCCAAGGCTCCGGGCTCGTGCCGGGAGAGGGTGCCACCGCTGCGCCGCCCGCGGGCAAACGGTTTGAGGTGGAGGACGCCAAGCCGCCGTACACGCCGCTCTCAGCAGAGCGGCCACCGTTCGACACCGTTCCGGGGCTCAACTCCGACTTCCAGGGCCAAGCCGAGGTCCGGCACGAAGTCTACGTCCGCTTCTCGGCGATGCGAGACATCTTCGAGCACATCGGCTGGGGCCGCGACACGGAGGACAACCGCAACGAGCAGGGCGGGCTTCTGCTGGGGCGGCTCCACACGGACCCGGAGCGGGGCGTGACCTACGGTGTGGTGGTGCACGCTATCTCGGGCGAGACTGCCTTAGGTACCCAGATTACCCTGCTAGTAGGCCACGACACCTGGAAGACCATGTTGGATCGGGCCGACGAGATCATGGACGCGCACGACGGGGTGGAGATCCTGGGGTGGTATCACACGCACCCCAATCACCTAGACCTGTTCATGTCCGGTGCGGACCGGCGGACGCAGGAACGGGTGTTCGGCGGCCGGTGGCAGTGTGCGCTGGTGCTCAACCCTCACCGCCAGCGTTGGAAGGTGTTCATCGGGACCGAGGCTCGGGAATGTCCGGGATTCGTGTTTCGCGGTGTCGACCTAGCCGCGACGCTGTCCTATCCGCCACCGCGGCACGAGGAGGGGCAAGGGGGCCTGGGGTGCGGCCCCGCCCCCATGATCGAGCCGGGGTCCGCGCAGGCGCTGGGCGCGGCGCCATCCCGTGGGCGCGAGATATGGGCGGCGCTGGCGGCGTTGTGGCGAGCGCTGCGCCGCCACTCCCTGCTCGGAAAGTGACGCTCCATGGCCGGACCCTACTTCCACCGGCTCGACGCGCAGCGCCACCAAGCGTTCCTAGCGGGGCAGCCCAGGGATGCCGTGACGAAGAACCCCTTGCAGCCGGGCGACGAAGTCGTCGTGTGCCGACACTGCAGGGGGGCGTTCCTGCGGTCGAGCTGGGATACCATGCGGGCGCAGGACGTCGTCCGGCTCCACGGCGGTTACGAGAATACGATGCCGGATCTCCCGCGTCCCGTGTCGGGGGTTCGGCTGGGAGGCCGCGCGGCCGCGCGGCCCGGTTCCCGTCTGTCGCACCCCGCGGGGCCCGCCCCACAGCCCGCGCCCCGGTTCCCGCACACGGCAACTCCCCGGCAAGCCCCGCGTAGGTCCCGCGCGCCGCTCGCCGCGTTCGGAGGGGTGGCGGCGCTGATCGCGGGGGCGGCGCTGGTAGGGACCTTAAGGGGCGGCGCGCAGGACGAGGTTGCTTCCGATACCGAGGAGGTGTACGCGTTGCCTCCGGCACCTGCGCCGGAGAGGTTGACGGAGCAGGTGCGCGTCGCCCCCGGCAATGACGAATTGTGGGGCGACCTAGGCGACGCCTACGCCGCCGCCGGCCAGCCTCAGGCGGCGGAAGGAGCGTACGCCGTGGCGCGGTTGCTGGACTTCGGTGACGGCGAGTGGCGGGACCACGCCCCCGACCTGACCGCGGCTGCGGCGGCGGTGCGCGCGGCCGGGATCCGGGACGACCAGTGGGTAGGGAACTTGGGCGACCGGGCCGATCGGCAAGATGCACCGCTCGCCGCCCGCGAGCTGTACCGGCTCGCGGCTGAGCTGGATGCCGGCGACCCGGAGTGGCGGGGGCGGCTGAACCTTGACGCAGTGCGCTCGGCCGAGAGGCGGGTCCGGTCCGACCCCACCGCAAATGAGGCGTGGGGCGACCTAGGCGACGCCTACGCCGTCACCGGCCAGCCGACGGCGGCGGAAGAGGCGTATGCGCTGGCGCTCCTCCTAGATCCCTTGGACTACGAGTGGCAACAACACCAGCCCTCGCTGTCACGCGCTACGGCTGCGGTGCGCCGGCTGGGCATTACGAACGACGAGTGGGTGGGCGACCTGGGCGACCGCGCCGTCCAGCAGGGCGAGCCGCTCGTGGGCCGCGAGCTGTACCGGATGGCGCTGGAGCTGGACCCCGATGATGAGGAGTGGCCGAAGAAGGTTGGGGAGCACGTGGGGGTGACGCGGTCCCCACCTCGTCCGCCGCCCCCGTCGCCCGCGCCCGCCGGGCACGAACCCTCCGAGGCAGACCGGGCGTACGCGGCGCTCTCGACCCAGGTCTCGGGCTGGCTGGCGGCCGCCGATCAAGCGCTGGAGAGCGGGGCTCGCGACGCCTATCTGCGCGCCGGGCGAGAGTATGCCCGGGCCCGCGAGGCGGTCAGCCTGCACCGCAGCCGCTACGGCTCCTCCGACCAGCTGGAAGAGCTGGACCGGCAGATTCACCGGCGGCTTCGCGACGCCGTTGAGGCATGCCGGGGCGAGGAGATCGTCTCGCGCCAGCGCGGCGAGGGTTCGGCGGCCTGCCCGGGATGAGTTCCGCGCGGTGCCCGTGAGTTCCTCGAATTCTCTCCCCTCTACGGACCGAATGCCGATCATGCGCTACTTCATCGAACTCACGCCGAAGCGCCGGACGCTCCGACTCACCGCTGCTCTGGTGGTGGCCCTCCTGGCCGTGGGAATCGACCCTGGGCGGCTGGTCGCCCAAGGCGATCCGTACACCCTAGACGATGTCCGGCTCTGGATCTCAAGCGGGGTGAAGACCACGCGCATCCTCCGGCTGGTGCAGGGTCGCTGCCTCGCCTTCCGAATAGACGGCGACGCCGAAGCGGAGTTGCGGCGAGCGGGCGCTGAGGACGCGCTGGTAAACGGCCTGCGAAGCAGCTGCCAGCGCCCGCCACAGGTGGCGGTCGCCCCTCCGCCCCCTCCTCCCCCGCAGCGGTCCGAGCCGTCGACGGTCGGGAGAGAGACCCCGTCGCGGTATTCGCGTCGGGTACTGTATCCGATCTACTATGGCCGACCAAGCATTGCCACGGTTTTTGGCGGATTAATGACGCCGGAGTGGAAGGGAACTGATGCCGGAACGCATCAAGTAAGCCTGCCGAACGGCGAGGAGGTGAGGGTGCGGATGCCTGAGGCGCCAGCGAGTCTGCTGACTTACGGCTTTAGCGTTGGGTCCGCCGGGGGCCTCCGCCTGGAGGTGGAAGGATACTTCCACCAGACGGACTTTCCCACGCTCTTAATGGGCCCTGCCGTCGAGCCATTCCTGCCGCTCGGCCGCACTCGCTTCCGCATGATCTTAGGTGCAACTGGCTGGCTATCAGTGGCTGGACAGCACATGGAGGTTATCGACGAGACCGGGGCAGAAACCTCTGATACACTGAGCGTCGTTTCTTTTGGTGCCGGAGGTGACGGCCGGGTGGGGTTGGCGTACCATCCTAAGCCAGGAATGTGGATCTTCGCCGAGGCACGGTATCGCTGGGCCGATACCTTTTACCGCTATGCCGATGTATCTCCCACCGAATATGTGGAGGATTTCCCTTGGCCCAAGCTCGGGGTCCGCGGGCCGTCCGTCCGGATCGGGATTGGCTTTTAGATAATGTGCGCCACAGTGGACCGTGAGTTTACCCGCGACGAGGTGTCCAAATGGGTGTCCAAACTGCCGGGCACGGTCCCGCGGCGGGGAAGGGAACGTCGGCAGATCGCGCGTCCTGTCTGGGTTTTTGTGACAGGCTGCGGTGTTCCGCTCCCCCCGGGAGCCGCCTGATAAGCGTGAGGTCGGCCGTTCGAATCGGCCCAGGCCCACTGCCCTACGTAGAGCCCCCGCAACGGATTCCGTTGACGGGGGCTTTGCTGTTTTTTCGGACTTTTCGGGGTGGGTGTCCACAGCCGGGCGGACCCCTCTTCACCCCTCCCGCGCCGACGGGGAAGCCCGTGGCCGAGTTGACGACGGACAGGAGCCTCATGGGGTCATCCGTGATCGCTCACCCGGTCCGACCGTCAGCCGATCCCCTCCGGGACCGCGGCCTCGTGCATGGGGAGGGGGTAGCGGTAGACGTCACCCGCGTAGTTGCGCAGCACCACCTCGCGCTCGCTCACGGAGAGCACCGAGTCGGGGTGGACGGTGATCTTGCCGCCGCCGCCGGGCGCGTCGATCACGAAGCGCGGCACCGCCAGCCCGCTGGTCCACCCCTGCAGCTCGCGCATGATCCGCAGCCCCACCTCCAGCGGTGTGCGGAAGTGCTCGCCGCCGGCCACCACGTCGGCCTGGTAGATGTAGTACGGCCGCACCCGCGCCCGCAGCAGCCGCTGCATCAGCTCCTTCATCACCGCGGGATCGTCGTTCACCCCCTTCAGCAGCACCGTCTGGCTCCCCAGCGGGATCCCGGCGTCGGCCAGCAGCTCCAGCGCGCGCACGGCGGCCGGGGTCAGCTCGGCCGGGTGGTTGAAGTGCACGTTCACGAACACCGGGTGATACCTGCGGATCATCTCGCACAGCTCGGGGGTGACCCGCTCGGGGAGCTGCCCCGGCACGCGCGTGTGGATGCGCAGGATCTCGAGGTGCTCGATCCCGCGGAGCGTGGAGAGGAAGAACTCGATCCTGCGGTCGGAAAGGAGGAGCGGGTCGCCGCCGGAAAGGATCACGTCGCGCACCTCACGGTGGTCGCGGAGGTAGGCGAACGCACCGTCGAACTGGTTGAGCGGGATCTTCTCGGGGTCGCCCACCTTGCGGCGACGGGTGCAGAACCGGCAGTAGCTGGCGCACACGGGCGACACCAGGAACAGCACGCGGTCGGGATAGCGGTGCGTCAGGTTGGGGACCGGCGAGTCGGCGTCCTCGGCCAGCGGGTCCTCCACCCCGTCCTCCACCTCCAGCTCGTCGGCCGAGGGGACGTACTGGCGCCAGATCGGGTCGCCCGGTTTGACGATCTGCGCCAGCACGGCGGGGGTGATGCGCAGGTTGAAGCGCTCCGCCGCCTCGCGGACCGCCTGCACGTCCACGAGGTCGGCGCCGAAGCGCTCAACGAGCCCCTCGGCGCTGGTGCACCCCTCCCGCAGCGTCGTCTGCCAACGTTCCATGCTCACCCCCCGGCCTTTCAGCGGCGCGAATCGTGGGTCCCGCCAATGTCGTCCGCCGGTCCGAGCCCTCCGGTAGACGACCGGGGCCGCGGCGGCGCCGTGCCCCGGCTCACGCGCCGGCCACGCGGCGGATCAGCTCGTCGTATTCCAGCCGGCGGGGGCGGAACAGGCGCTCCACCACCCCCACCACCGTTTCCTTGTCGGGCATCTCCTCGGGCCCCAGCAGGTCCACCGCCAGGTGGCCCGCCTGTTCGTCGGCCACGGCCGTGCACACCAGCCGGGCTCCCGCCAGGTGCAGGGTGCGCGCGGCGCCGGCGCGGCCAAGGCACGGCGCCGCGCCGTCCACCGCGAACACGCGCGCCGTTTCGCGGGCCAGCGCCGCCATGGCGCCCTTCCAGCCGTCCGGCGGCTCGCAGCCGTGGAAGTCGTAGGCGTAGCTCACCCGCAGCCCACCCGCGAACCCGCGCAGGTCGTCGTCCATGCGGCGGTCGCCCTCGAGCGCCGGGGCGGCACCGGGCGGGCGCGCGGCGATCACCATCGCCGAGTCCCACGAGGAGACGTGCTGGAAGAACTCGTTGTAATAGTGCGAGAATCCCAGCCGCACCTCGCGCTCTTCCATCCCCATCTCCGCCAGCAGCCGTCGCGCGAGCGCCTCGCGGCGGCGGTATGCCGTCAGGACCAGCTCGCCGCCGGGGCGCAGCGCCGCCACCGCGCGCGAGGCGAACAGCCGCAGCCAGGGCTCGGCCGACACCGGGTCGGCGATCACCGCGTCGAAGCCGCCGGCCAGGTCGGCCGGAAAGGCGTCGCGCAGGTCCTGCCGGCGCAGCTCGACCGCCAGCCCGCGCGCCGCGGTGCGGCTGCGCAGCACCTCCAGCAGCACCTCGTCGAGCTCCAGCACGACGACCCGGGCACCCAGGCTCGCGAGCAGCGGCGACACCAGGTCGTCGTCGCCCAGGCAGAGGATGCGGCCGCCCGGGTGGCGCTGGTGGAGCAGCAGCGCGCGCCGCACCGCGGTTTCGGGGAGGCACGGCCCCTGGACCAGGTCTACCGACACCGCCTTGCGCCCGGCGTGGAGGTCCAGCGCCAGCGGGTAGAGCGCGGGCGGCGCGCCGGCGGGCATCTTCCACAGCAGGCCGCGCCCCAGCGCCTCCAGCCGCGCGCGCAGCACGGGGTCGGCATCGTCCGTCGCACGGTGGATCAGCCCCGCGTCGCGGAGCGCGTCCCATGCGCCCCCTCCCGGGTCGGGGGCGGGAAGGCGCATGGCGATGCGGGTGAGCGCCGCGGCGTGCGCGGGTGGAACGGGGTGCACCGTGCCCCGGACCGAGTCGACCAGCGTGGCGCCGGGGCCGCGGCAGAGGAGGATCGCCCCGTCGCGGAGGCGCCAGCCGGGCGCCGTCACGCCACCCCTTCGCACGCGCCCGCGGGCGTCGCGGCGCGCGGGGGATGCGCCGCCAGCCACGGCGCCAGCGGCTGCGGAACGCGGTCCATCCTCGCCAGCGCGGGGGCCAGCCGGGCGTTCCAGGCCTCCACCACCCCGGGCGCGAGCGCCCGCGACGAGCGGATCGTCCCCACGCACTCCGGGCTCCCGCAGGCACAGGCGAAGGACCAGGGTGGCTCGTGCACGAACACGCGGTAGTCGTAGGTGAGCTCCTGGCCCGGGGCGATGTCGTCCACGGCCAGCGCGTAGCCGCGGAGCGAGTCGAGCACGTTGGCGCGGCAGGAGTGGTTGATGAAGCAGAAGCCGCTGCAGGGGAGGAGCACGCTCCCGTCGGCCAGGTAGTAGCCCAGCTCGATCACCCGCTCGCGCTCGTGGGCGGGGGTGTCCGCCAGGTCGGCGCCGGTCCAGCGGCTGCAGGCGGGGCAGGGCGCCCACACCACGGTCCCCGCCGGGATCGGCGCCTCGGCCACCAGCCCGCGGCCCTTGCCGCCGCACGGGGCCACGCGGATCCCCGGGATCGTCATGCCGCGGCGGGGGCGGCGGCCAGCGCGCGGCGCGCGGCGGCCTCGAACTCCGCCGCCTCGGCGACCGAACCCGCGAACAGGATGTAGCGCCACTTTCCATCGATGTCGGCGGTGTCCACCAGCGGCAGCACGCCGCGGCGGGTGGCCGGGTCGAAGGCCGCCCCCTCGCCCTCCAGCGCCTGCACCGCCCCGGCAATCCCCAGCCCGGGCTCGGCGCCGGTGATCGCGTCGTGCCACCAGACCTCGCGCCTCTCCCAGTAGCCGTCGCCCAGGATGCGCTCGGCCAGCCGGTGCAGGTAGGTGCCGCCCGTCTGGCGGACGTTGCTCTCCGTGGCGTACAGCGCGCAGCCGGGGGTCACGCAGGCGTCCACGTCGAACACCCCGCGGTACCCGGCCCCGTGCGCCCAGGCGCCGAACGCCAGCCCGTAGGCCTCCAGCCGCTCGAGCGCGCCGGCGGGAGTGTCGACCGGCGGGGTGAGCAGCCCGGAGAAGGAGTGGCCGGGGCAGCGCTGGTCCGAGACGTAGAGGATTCGCGGGCCCGCGTCGTCCACCTCCACCTCCACGCTGGGCATCCACGCCACCTCCAGGAACGCCTCCACCACGAAGCGCTGCGGCTGGCCGGCCAGCGGCGCCAGCGCCTCGTCGACCGCCGCGCGGGCCGCCGCGGCGCCGTCGCGGCGGTGGATCACCGCGTGGCCGAAGCCGTTGCTGGCGCGGTCGGCCTTCACCAGCACCGCGTCCCACTCGGCCCACAGCCGCCGCGCCGCCGCCGCCACCTGCCCGGCGCCCTCGCACGCCTGGCCGGGGGCCAGGGGGATGCCCAGCGCCGCGGCCCGGCGGCGGAACCCCGACTTGGTGTTGAGGGCGTGCACCAGCTCCACCACCCCGTCGTCCGGCGCGCCCGGGGAGTACCCCTCGAACGGCACGCCCAACTCGCGTCCGAACGCCACCGTTGGGCGGTCGAGCGCGAACGGGGAGAAGCGGATCCCGGGGCGCGCCCGCGCGGCCCGGGCGCAGCCCTCGGCCAGCCCCTCGCGGCGGAGGGCCTCGGCCAGCGGCAGCTCCAGCCCGTCGCGGGGCGACAGCGTTTCGATCGCGCCCGGGTCCATCCCCAGCACCCCGCAGGCGTACTCCATCAGGTCGGGGGGCACCGGCCTTCCGGTCACCAGCAAGTCGCCCTCGCGGGCCGTCCACACCACGCGCGGGGAGACGCCGTTCAGCCGGCGCGCGTACGCGGCGGGGAGCACCGGGAGCATCACGGGAGAGGCGATGTTCGCGAAGACCAGGCGGGGCGGGGAACCGGCGTCAGACATAGCCGCCGAAGATGGCGTGGCCGGCGTTCATCCAGAAGCACTCCGGGGTGCGCACCCCCGCCTCCTCCATCCAGCGGAGCTGGTCGGCCAGGGAGGAGGGGTGATCGACGGGATCGTCCGCGCCGTGGACGAAGTAGTTCCACTCCTCGGCGACGAAGAAGTCGTGCCCGGCCAGGTCGCCGCGCTTGTCCAGGCTGCGCCGGCGCACGGCCTCGTCCCACTGGCGGGCGTACACCTCGCGCGCCGGGGAAGACGCGGGTTCCACCAGGTCGGCCACCAGCAGCGCGCCGCCGGGCTCCAGCGCCCCGGCGAGGCCGGTGTACAGGCGGCGCTTCTCCGGCCCGTGCAGGTGGTGGATGGCGAGCGACGAGAGGACGGCGCGCAGCGGGCGGGGGAGCGCGGCGGCCAGGTCGGGGTCGTCCAGCTCTGCCCGCCGCAGTTCCACGCGGCCGCCGAAAGGGGCCAGCGTCTCCCGCAGCTCCGTCAGCATGACCTCCGAGCGGTCGAGCCCCAGGTAGCGCATGCGGGGAAAGGCGCCGAGCAGCGCCCGCGCCAGCACGCCCCCGCCGGGCGCCAGCTCGGCCAGCGCGAACTCCTCGCCCGCCGCGGCCGGAACCAGCTGCACCAGCGTGGCCAGCTGCTCCTCGCGGTTCGGCACCAGAAGGTCGCCGAACTCCAGGAACGCGCGCGAGTCCGCTTCTTCCCAGCGGCCCGTTTCGGTGCTCATCGGCGCCTCACGCGGCTGCCGCGGCCGGCGCGGGGCCGATCTCGTGCCGCAGCAGGTGGACCACGGTGTGCGCCGGGCGCAGCTCGGTGCGCAGCTTCGCCCACACCCGCGCGGGGGGCATCTCGGGGTTGCACAGGAAGATGGCCACGTTGGCGTAGCCGTGCTCGGGCCAGGTGGAGAGCACCGCGTGCGACTCGGCCAGCACCAGCACCACGGTTACCCCGTGGGGGACGAAGTGGTGCACCACCCTGTCCACCACGGTGGCGTGCACGGAAAGGACGGCCCGTTCCAGCGCCCCGGCCAGGAAGACCGGGTCGTCCAGCGGGCACTCGCAGCCATAGGCGTCGAAGATCTCCTGCTCCACCGCCACCGCGGCGCCGTTCCCCGCGTACGGGTGCGGCGGGACGGGCGCGGTGGTGGCCGGGGGCGCGGCGGAGGGCGTCATCGGGAACGGAGGGAGGGTGACGGGAGGAATGCCCGTATTGGGAGGCGCAATGCAATCGGTACCGTTCGGCTACAGTAAGGAGAAGGGACGCCCTGTGCAAGGGTTTTCTTCGAAACGGCGGCGGTCCGCACGGTCGAAAAATTTCTATTCCTTTTCCGCTTCCGGATGCCTATCTTGCCCCGACGCCCGCCTTTCGCCCCCCGCGCTGCGCCCACGCCCGACCGGATGACACTCGGAAACCCGCTCGCAGCACCTCGCGCCGCGCCCGCGCCGGCGGCTTCCGCGGCCGGCGGAGGCGCGTGGCCGGCGTCGCTCGAGGAGTTGTGGATCCCCGTCGCCGGAACGAGGATGAACGGGCACCTGTACCTGCCCGCCGGGCCCGGTCCGCACCCGGCCGTGGTGCTGCTGCACGGCTTCCCCGGCAACGAGCGCAGCCTGGACCTGGCCCAGGCGCTGCGCCGGGCGGGAATCGGCGTCCTCTTCTTCCACTACCGCGGGGCGTGGGGGAGCGGCGGCCTCTTTTCCTGGCGGAACGCAGCCGACGACGTGACGGCGGCGCTCGCCTTCCTGCGCGCCCCCCAGGCCCGCGAGCGCTACCGGGTGGACGGCGGGCGCATCGTGCTGGCGGGGCACAGCACCGGCGCGTGGCTGGCGCTGTGGGTGGCCGCGCACGACGCCGCGGTGTGCGGCGCCGTGGCGATGGGGCTGGAGAACCTGGGCGCCGATGGGCTTTGCTACCGCGACGACCCCGACGAGCGGGAGCGGTGGCTGGGCTACCTGGAGGCGACGGTGGGCGAGGGGCGCCCGATCCGCGCCGAGAGCCCCGACGCGCTCCTGCGCGAGCAGATGGAGCACGCCGAGGCCTTCGACCTCGTGGGGGTTGCCCCCGCCCTGGCCACGCGCCCCGTACTGATGGTGGGGGGAAGCCGCGACCTGGAGCTCCCGCCCGAAGAGCACCAGCACCCGGTCGCCGACGCGCTGCGGGCGGCCGGCTCGCGCCGCGTGCGCAGCGTGGTGCTGCGGGCCGACCACTCCTTCTCCGGCTGCCGGCTGCGCCTGGTTCGCCTGGTGGTGGGGTGGATCGGGGACGAGTGCGGCTTCTGATCCGCCGCCGCACGTCCCCCTTCGTCCGCGCCGATCGTCGCGCGGCCTTCCGGCCGGCGCCGGGCGGACCCTTCGCCCAGCCGGCGTTCCGATCATCCGATTCCTGGGCATCGGACCTTCCGGTCCGGCCTCCTCCCCCGCCTCCAACGATGTAGAGCATGAGCATCCCGCCCCCGCTTTCCATGGCCGACGTGGTGAACGGCGCCATCGGCCCCTTCGACCGGCACTGCATGGGCTACCTGAACCCCGGCGCCAGCGGCCACGGATACGTGAACGCGATGAAGCTGTCGGTCAACAAGGTGGACTGCTCGGACCTGGACCCCGGGATGGAGGAGATCTTCTCGTACGACCGCTGCGAGATGGACGACGCCTACTTCGGGGAGATCAACTTCCTCACCGCCACCTCGTTCACGGGGATCAACGGCGTCATCTGGGGGGTGGACCTGGCCCGCGCGTCCGCCCTGGCGCACGGCGCCGCGGAGCCGATCGACCGCTTCAACGGGATCCCGCTGTACCCGATCGGACCGGTGCTGGACGCGGGCGAGCGGCTGTTCGGGCGGCTCGACCGCGAGCCGGGGGGCCGGCGCGACCGGCGGCGCTTCCCGCCGCTGCCGGGGGCGCACATCATCTGCGCCAACAAGGACGTGGGGGTGCGGGGGCCGGCGTACGCGTGGTCGGCGATCGCGGTGGGGGTGGCGCGCGACCGCGGCCGCTGCGCCACGCTGTTCATGGAGGACGTGAACACCATCCCGGCGCACGAGACGGTGCGCCCCGGCGGCAGGGTGGAGGTCACCCCCACCCGCGCCCAGGCCGAGGCCATCCTCGACGCGCGCATCCGCCACATCGGGCGCACCATGTCCCTGTGGGGCGAAGACCGGGGGATGCCCCTCACCGAGATCTACGCGGGGGCGCGCTACATCTACGCCGGCCCGCACGAGTGGGGGGTTTCGCTCACCTGCATCCCCTACCTGCTGCTGCCGCGCGGCGCCATCCCCGCGGGGAGCGAGCCGGCCGGGCTGCTGTCGATGACGCTGGAGGAATGGGAGGGGCGGCTGGGGCTGGAGCCGCTTCCGCCGGCCCCCCGCCACCCGGACTCGGGCGGCGTCGGCTGCTGAGCGGGCCGGTTTCCGGAACAGCCAGGCCGAACGGGTCGACCAGCCCCACGTCACTCGCCGGGCAGCGGGCGGGTCGCCGGCCGGTCACCACGTCGCCCGGCGTGGCGTCCACGCGGGCGGGCGCCGGGGGTGGCGGGGCCGATTGCGCGCCGGAACGGAGAACGCTTTCATGTGTGCTCGGTCCAACGCCGTGCTTGCCCGGCTACCCCGGCCCCGGCGCCCGTGCGCCCGGCTTCCTTCCCACCGCTCCGCCCCGGACCAGCCATGATGACCGTTGCCACCTTCGTCGCGTCCAGCCCCATCCACGGCGTGGGGCTGTTCGCCACCAGGCCGATCGCCGCCGGAACCGTGGCCTGCAGGTGGGACGACCGGTTCGACCTGGCCTTCTCCAACGAGGAGGTGGAGCGGATGCCGCCGCTGATGCGCGGCTTTTTGGAGCACTACGGGTACCAGGACGACCGGGAGCCGGGATTCACCTTCTGCGAGGTCGACAACGGGCGGTTCATGAATCACTCCCCCCAGCCCAACCTCGACCAGGTGGGCGATCGATGCGTCGCGCTGCGCGACATCGCCGCGGGCGAAGAGCTCACCTGCGATTACCGGCAGATCCACTCCTCGTGGCGCCTGGCGGCCTGATGCGGGCGGCGGAGGACCGCCGGGCCAGATCTCTGGAACGTCTCAACACGCGTCTGCTGCAGCCATTTGTCGGCAGACCAGTCGTGCTCCGCGCGGCGGTCAGGGATCACCGCGCCGTCACCCACCCGGGCGGCGGCACCGGCGACGGGGCGGCACGGGGGGGACACGCCGGCAACGAAAGCATTGCGCAATGGCGAACACCGGGCTTACGTAGAGTGTCGGAAAACGCTCGTGCCGATCCACGAGACCTCCGCGTCCCTGTCCTGCGCCGGAATGCGCCCGTCTCCCATTCTCCCGAGGCCGTCGTGATCACGGCGCCGGAGCCAGCCGTCCAGCCGCGCGGAGAGGTGGACCGCGTGGCCCGCCTGTCGCCGCGCGAGTTCGCCGCCCGCTACCTCCGCCCGGGGCGGCCGGTGCTGCTGACCGGGATGATGGACGAGTGGCCGGCGATGCGGCGCTGGTCGTTCCAGTCGCTGGCGCGGCTGAACGCCGAGTGCCAGGTGTGCCTGGAAGAGGGCAACGTGATCCAGGGCGAGACGGCGCTGCGGCACGTGAAGCTGGGCGAGTTCCTGAACGCGCTGGCCAGCGGCGCGGCCGCGGCGCCCGGCCGGGTGCCCTACCTCTCCCTCTTCGACATCTTCACCGTTCTCCCGCAACTGGTGAACGACGTCGACTTCTCCCTGCTGCGCCGGCACACGGTGCTGAACCGGGTATTCGCCTGGCTGGGCCCGGCGGGGACCGTGTCCGGGTTCCACCAGGACTGGATGGACAACGTCCTGGCGCAGGTGCTCGGCCGCAAGCGCGTGCTCCTCGCCGCGCCCGACCAGTCGCCCATGCTCTACCCCAGCGAAAAGTACGAGTACCGCTGCACGCTGGCCTCGGTGGACCCCGACAGCTGGGACCCCGCCCGCCACCCGCGCTTCGCCCGGGCGCGGCTGCACGAGGTGGTGCTGCACCCGGGCGAGATGCTGTTCATCCCCCGCGGCTGGTGGCACCGGGTGCAGTCGCTCGACGCGTCGATCAGCGTCAACAACTTCGGCCACCGCCTCCGCCACCTCCTGCTGTCGCAGCCGGTGTGGTGGGCCCGCGACGTCCTCCACGAACGCGGGATGTACGGCCGCGCCTGCACCTGTCACATGATCGTGGACGGCCGGCGCGTGTCGCGCTGACGCCGACGCCCACCTCCCCGAAGCCGGAAAGAAACCGCGTAGCCGACCATGCGCATCCACTTCGAGCAGCTGACCGCCGAGTACCCGGTGGCCAACGTGCGCTACTGCAGCGACGGGCGCGACGACCGCCAGAACGTGATGATGATGGCGTGCGCCACCTGGGCAGCCGAGGCGGGGCACGAGGTGTCCGTGCACTGGGATCCGCCCGGCTCCAGGGCGCCCGGGGCCGAGCTGGTGTTCCTGGTGCTGTTCAGCGTGGCCGCGTACCGCCTGCAGACGGCCATCCGCCAGGCGCGGGAGCGCGCCGACTGCCGGGTGGTGGTGTGCGGCCCGCACGCGGTGAGCTTCCCCGGCCACTGCCTGCGCGCGGGCGCCGACGCCGTGGTGGGGCGCTGCAACCGCGACCTGCTGCTGCGGATGGTGGCCGACGCCGCGGCGGGGGCGCTGCAGCCGCGCTACGAGACCGACGTGCCGGTGGACCGCTTTCCGCACCACGCGCGCTTCCGCGAACTGGGGTTCATCCCCGGGCAGGGGTTCATGAACGCCCTCGCCTCTACCGGGTGCCCGTACACCTGCGCCTTCTGCAGCGACGCCACCACCCGCTACGACGCGCAGGAGCCGGGCGAGGTGGTGCGCAACGTGGCCGGGGGCGGCGAGCCGCTGGTCGTGTTCAACGACCCTACGCTGGGGGTGGGACGCGCCGGGCGCGAGCTGCTGCAGGGGCTGGCGGGGCTCGAGGACCGCCACTTCATCTCCTTCACCACCAGCTCCATGCTGCGCGACGCCGGCTTCCGCCGCGCGCTGGGGAACGCGGGGTGGGTGATGGCCGAGGTGGGGATCGAAAACGTGAACTCGCCCTTCGCCAAGAACCGCGGCGCCGACTTCGCCGCGATCTTTTCCGACTGCGACTTCCTAGTCGTGGCCAACTACATCTACGGGTACGACCCGCGCGACTTTTCCGACGAGACCTTCCTTTTCCTCAGCGACCTGTCGGCGCGGTGCCCCAACGTGATCCCGTCGGTGTTCGTTCCCTTTTCGCTCCCCGAGACCGAGCTGCACCAGCGCAACCTGGCCGAGGGGCGGGTCTTCGACCCCTCGTACCTGTGCATCGGCAACGAGATCCTGTCGGTGCGGGCGCCGGGGATGGAATCGCCGCGCGCCTACTACGAGCGGCTGTGCGATGTGAACGACCGGCTGTACGAGGGCCTTTCGGAGCGGCTGCGGGGGTGGGCCGCCACGCACCCGGGGCTCCCCGACGGGCGCCGCGAGGTACTGATGCAGATGCTGGCGCGGCAGGAGCGCGAGGGGGAGCGTTTCGACCGGTGGGTGGGCGCCATTGCCGACGCCGCGCCGGAGCGCTTCGAGCCCTTTGCCGAGGAGGTGCTGCGCGCCGCCGTCCCGGGCTTCGACGCGGGGGCGCTGGCGCTCGCGTAGGGGGGAAGGCGGGGCGCCGCGCCGCGACTCACGCCGGGGTGAACGCGCGGCGGGCCTGGGCGGCGTAGTCGCGCGCCGCCTGCTGCGCCGCCTCGTCGCGCGCGAAGCGGTCGAACTCGGCGGCGAGCCGTTCGAGCATGGCGCCGCGCCGGTCCATCAGCCGCCGGGGGGTGCGCGGCGCGCGGTTCTCCAGCGCGTAGGCGGTGAGCAGGGGAAGGGCGATGGTGGAGTCGACGTAGGCGGTCACCGCGTTGGGGAGCATCTCGGGATCGACCTTGCCCCAGCTCACCGCCTCGGCCGGGGTGGCGCCGGAGAGGCCGCCCGTGTCGGGGCGTGCGTCGGTGATCTGCAGGAAGTAGTCGTGCCCCCGCTCCTCCATCCCCATCACCTCGCGGATCTGCGGCTCGGTCTGCAGGGCGAAGTTCTTGGGACTGCCTCCGCCCAGGATCCAGATGGCGCTCTTGCCGCCCCGGCGCTTGGCGTCGAGGACGATGGCCGCGGTCTCGTTGACGTCGGCATTCACGTCGAACGCCAGCCGGTTCCCGCGCAGCGCCTTGGCCGCCACGTTCATCCCGATGGTGGAGTCGCCCGGGGCGGGGGTGTAGACGGGGACGGCGTGCTCCCAGGCGGCGGCCAGGAGCGACTTGCGCCCCAGCCCCAGCGCCCGCTCGCGCTCGGCGACGTAGCGGCCGCACAGATAGTGGAACTCGGCCGTGGACATCGTGCGCTGGAACTCGTCGGCGCCGATGATCTCCCAGAAGAACTCGTCGGTGTCGAGGAGCACCGAGAAGTCCAGGAAGACGTCGTAGATGCGCACCACCTCGTCGCGCAGCAGCACCACGTCCGACACGTGCGGGCTGCCCTGGTGCAGCGGGAGGCCGATCCCGAAATGAGTGTCGTGGTACAGGTTGGCGCCGGTGGAGACGATCCAGTCCACGAACCCCGCTTCCACCAGCGGGATCAGCGCGCTCATCCCCAGCCCGGCCGGGGTCAGCGCGCCGGTCACCGCCAGCCCCACCGTCACGTCGTCCTCCAGCATGCGCCGGGCGAGGAGCTGGCAGGCCTCGCGCATCCGCCCGGCGTTGTACGCCTGGAAGGTGCCGTCCACCAGCTCGGTGATGCTCATCCCGGCGCCGATGCGCGCGGGGTCGATGCGGGGGCCGCTCAGGTAGGGGCTCTGTGTCATGGGTGGGGGCGGGGTGGAGGCGAGAAGGCGCTAATGCCGCAGGAGGACGGCGGACGGGTTGCCGAATATGCCTCCCGTCGGGCTTCCAGATCAAGAACTTTTTTTCCAGTGCCGCAGCCGGGGCTGCGCCACGGGCGCCCGTCCGGCCACGCGGAATCCTACGATCCCGCGTCCGGGCGATGGAATGAGCTCGACGACGTTCCCACGCCGCGCCTGGGACGCGGCGCTCGCGGAGATGGACGGCGTGCTGTACCAGGTGGGTGGAGACGCCGGGGCCGGGCCCACGCGCCTCGCGCAGTGCTAGACCCCGGAGGCGGGTGGGGTGGAGGCCGGAGATGCAGACGGCGCGCAAGCGGCTCGGCCTCGCCGCCCTTTCCGGCCGGCTCTTCGCCGTGGGCGGCGGCACCGGCGAGATCGCCACGGGCGCGGTGGAGGAGTGCCGCCTGTTCTTAGACCTGCACGGGTTTCGAAAGGAATGAGCCGGCGCTGCCGCACGGCGGGCCCGGGTACGCGTCGCACCGATCGGCTCGACCGGGGGGCTGGGAGCCGCCGCTTTTCGCGTGTGCCCCGCGCGGTTAGCTTGTTCCGCCCTCGGTGGCTCGCCACCGGCGCTTCTGCGCCCATTTCGTTCACCAGGACCTCCACCGGTGCCGCAGCGCCCGAATGCGACGGATCAGGAGCGACGCAGATCCCGAGCGGGTGCTCCAGCAGCACTTGAGGACGATCCGGGAGCTGGTGGGGTGGGCGCGGGACGGATTCGATCCCGGCTTCGCGCCCGGACCCGAGCACGGCCTGTACCTCCTGCGGGGGGCCGAGCTTGCCCTCCGCACGGGGCGCCTGAAACCCTGGGAACACTTCCTCTTCCTGGCCGCGCTCTGCCAGAGGAAGGACGTGAAGCTCGCCGGATTCGTCACGGACGACCTCTGCGCGTCTGCGGTCCGGGTAGAACTCGCGGTGGACACGTCGGAGGAACCATCCCGGCCAGGTGGGCGACGTCGCCGGGAGCGACGTGGTCGCCCTTTCCCCGTTCCCCCCTCGTCCCGGTGGCGTACTGACGATGTACCGCGCATGCATCTTCTGCTGGTCGGCGCTGGGAGCCAACGAGTCGATCGAGCACTTTCCCGTCGGGCGCAGCCTGGCGTTCGACGCGGCGAAGGGGCGCCTGTGGGTTGTCTGCCCCAGGTGCGCGCGGTGGAACCTGGCGCCACTCCACGAGCGCTGGGAGGCCGTAGAGGAGGCGGAGCGCCGGTTCCGCGACACGCGGGTACGGGTGCAGAGCGAAAACGTCGGGCTGACGAAGCTCCGCGACGGAACCCGGCTGATCCGCATTGGCCGCGCGCTGCCGGGCGAGCTGGCGGTGTGGCGCTACGGGACGATCATGCAGCGCCGGCGCGCGGCGGCTGCAGCGGTGGTGGGTGTGACGGTAATCGTGCCGGCGGGCATGATTACGTCGATGGCGGTCGGCTTTGCAGGGGCCGCGGCGGTTTTCTTCCTGCTGACCAAGGGCCTGCTGCTCGCGGCGCAGTGGCGCCCCCGGCTGCAGTCCCGCTCGCTCCTGCCGTACTCGGGGTTAGACGTGGACGGCTTCGACTTTCGAGCGGCCCGGCTCGCCTTCACCTTCGAGGGGCATGTGGGGCTGGAACTGGAGGTGCCGGAGGACGAGGTCTTGCCCGGGCTGGGCAGCTGGCGCGACGGCGTGCTGGTGCTGAACGCGGAAAACGCGCGCACCGTGCTGCGCCGGGGAATGCTGGAACTGAACGCCGCCGGCGCCGGCCGCGACAGGGTGCAGGCGGCGGTGAACCTGCTCGCGGCCAGCGGATCGGCGGAGATGTACCTGCGCCGTGGCGCCGCGGACCGGATACCGGTGGATGACCACTCCGCGGACGGCTGGGTGCGGGGCACCCGCAGGCTGGCGTTGGAAATGGCCGTGCACGACGAGCTGGAGCGCGAAGCGCTGCGTGGCGAACTGGCTGCGCTGGAGGCGGCGTGGCGCCAGGCGGAGGAGATCGCCGGCATCGCGGACTGGCTGCCGGACGACCCCCCGCCTGAGCCGCCGCGGCTGGACGCCGCCAGCTGACGGAGGGGCGATGAAGCGTCTGGCCGGTGCGCCGCCGGGGTGTCCAAATGGGTGTCCGAACAGCCGGCAGGGCCCTGCAGCCGGGGAGGAGCCGCCTGATAAGCGTGAGGTCGGCCGTTCGAATCGGCCCAGGCGCACTGCCCTGACTTCGAGCCCCCGACGTGCTTACGCCCTTCGGGGGCTCGTCGTGTTTCGGAGCTTTTGAGCCCGGTGTGCAGATGAGGCTCCAGTCGCGCACTACCCCTGTCCTCGGCACCGCTCCCGGGTGCGCGAATGTGGGCCGGGCGGGCCACGCACGGGGGCGGCGGGCACCCTTCAGGGCGCTTCCACGCGCTCCCCACGCGAACGGCGGGACAAGACGCTTGCGATCCGCATGGTACTCGCCGCATCGTGGAGTGTGCTCGCGCCGGACCTGGCGCGAGGCGCAGGAACCCCAGCACGAGAAAACGCATGTACTGCCGTTCGAGCCTGGCGGTGATCGCCGCGCTGCTTGCCCTGCAGAGCCCGGTCGCCGCACAGGGCGGCCCGGACCTGCCCACGCTGATCGAGCGCGTCCGGCCCGCCGTGGTGCAGATTCGGACCTTCGATGCCCGTGGCGCCGCGCTGGGCAGCGGGAGCGGGTTCTACGGGCCGGACGGCCGCGTGATCACGAACGCGCACGTCGTCGAGGGTGCGGGGCGCGCCGAAGTGTTCGACGCAGACGGCCTGCTGCAGGGCACCACGCAGTTCGCTGAGGCTACGAGCTCCACGGTCGACCTCGCTGTGCTGCCCCGGATGGGAGACCCCGCCGAGCGGCTCGCCATCTCCGCTGCGCCGCCGCGCGTCGGGGAGAGGGTGGTGGTGATCGGGTCCCCGCTGGGCTTGGCGAACACGGTTTCGGACGGCATCGTGAGCGGCATCCGGAACGAGAACGGCCAGCGCCTCATCCAGATCACCGCGCCGATCTCCAGCGGTTCGTCTGGCGGGCCGGTGCTGAACGAAGCCGGCGAGGTGGTCGGAGTGGCCGTCTCTCTCCTGCAGGGCGGACAGAACCTCAATTTCGCGGTTTCGGCGGCAGACGTTCGGGCACTGCTCCAGAGCCCGGCCGGGCGATACGCGTTCGAGGTTCCCGCTACGCCGCCGCCGCGCCGCGTGACGCCGCGCGCGGACCGCGTCCGCTCCGCCCCGGGCTCCGCCGAGACCTCGGCCGAATCGGAACCGTGGGCGGCGGGCTTGCGCTTCAACGGCAGGTCCGAATACGTGAACAGGGAAACGCTGCGGATCCTGCCCTCAGGCTACCTAGAAGCCACGGTCGGCCGGACGTACGACACGCCCCACACCGACAGCACGGGCGACACGTACAACCTTGAACTCGTTACCTATCAAGTGGATTGCCGCGGCTACCGCCACCGCATGATGGCGCTGTACCAGTTCTTGAACGAGGAACTGGTGTACAGCTCGGATGACATCGGAGGAACATGGAGCACCTGGACGGCGTTGGAATGGCGCGAGCTGGAAACCTTTGCCCTCGCCTGCCAACTTGCCGGCCGCTGAGCCCGCGACCGGCGGGACCACGAAGCCCCCGTGAGATCGCCTTGCTCACGGGGGCTTCGGCATTCAGGGACCTGGTTCGTAGTCAGCGCGGCGTCAGGCGGATGCGGCTGACGGTGCGCGCCTCGGCCCTGGCGCGGTCCAGGGGAATGAGCCAGAGGCGGCCTTCGCGCCACATGGCGTTCTGGTCCCGGTAGTGGTCGGAGAGGGGGTTGCCGCTCTGCCCGGTGGGGATCACGAATCCGCCGGCGCCGTCCACGTCGGCCATGTCGACCACGTGGCGCTGGCTGGCCCCGTAGGCGTTCCGGAACGGCGGCTGGCGGCTGCCGTATCCGCTCACGTTTACCGTGTGGAACGAGCCGCGGTTGGGGAACGGGCCGATGTTCAGGTCCAGGGCGCGGTCCAGCACGTTCACGACGCCCAGCGGATGGTCGATGGACGTCTGGTGAAGGTCGCCCCAGCGCTGCTCGCCCACGCGCTGCACCGCCGTTTTCATCGCCGTGGCGGAGAGCTCATCGAGCGTCTCCGTCGCCGGCGTCGTCACGTCGTCCACCCACGGGCTGGTGCCGCGCTCCAGGATTCGCTCCAGCGTGGCGCGGGGAAAGTACATGCTGCGCCCCCGGAACTCGTCGTGCCCCACGCGGGTGCGCAGCTCCTCGAACCAGGTGTAGAAGAGCGCCGCGGCGCGTGAGTCCACCCGCGCCTCGCCGTTCCACCCCCGCAGCTCGCGCGCGGCCTCGGCCAGGCTTGCGCGCTCCGCCGCCTGGATGGCGCGGGGCAGGTGGCGCAGGGCGAAGGCGTCGGTGACGTCCATCTGCTGGCGGAGCACGTCCGCCGCGGTCAGCCCGCGCCCGGCTTCCACTATCTGGCGGATCCGCATCGCCCGGTACGGCTCCGCCCAGTGGGTGGTAATGTGATGGGGATAGTCCGCGCCGGCCTGCCGGTTGTTGGCGGTGACGACGAACCCGTCCGCGGGGTCCAGCACGTGGGGGTGCTCGTCGAACTCCAGGAAGCGCACCCACTCGCCTTCATCCGTCCATCCGGGGACGGGAAGCACGCCGTCCCCGCCGCGGCGCACCGGGACGCGCCCGCCCATCCAGTAGCCGATCCGCCCCTCCACGTCGGCGAAGACCACGTTCTGGTGCGGGTTGTTGAACCCCCGCAACGCCTGGACGAACTCGCTTGCCGAGCGCGCGCGGTTCATCCCCAGCAGGGCGGTGATCTCGGTGGAAAGCTCGTACGCCGTCCAGCGCATGGACATCACGCGGTTCCCGCCACGTTCGTCCACGTCGGAGAGCACGGGGCCATGGCGGGTGCCGCGGACCTGGTGCACCACCGAGTCGCCCCCCTTCACGCGGATCACCTCGCGGCGGACGGTGAACCGCGCCCATCCGTCCGGCGTGCGATAGCGTCCCGAATCGGCAGAATCCACCTGCTCGACGTAGAAATCAACGTCGTCCACCATGGCGTTGGTGTAGCCCCACGCCACGCGGTCGTTGTGTCCGGCGATCACGACGGGAACGCCGGGAAGCGTCATCCCGGTGACGTTGAAGCCGCCGCCGTGCAGGGCCGCCAGGTACCAGATGGCGGGCGCCCGCAGCGTCAGGTGCATGTCGTTGGCCAGGATCGGCTTGCCCGAGCGAGTCCGGCTGCCGCCGACGACCCAGGAGTTGGAGGCGTGCGCCGCGGCCACACCTTCCAGCAGGTGAAGGGCGAGCGGCGGGGCATCGACGCGGGGAACGGGGCCGGAGACGCGCGGGGCGGGCCCCGGAGCCGCCGCGGGAGCCGCACCGCCCTTCCCGCGCCACTGCGCGTCGGCACCGACGATGGTGAGCCCCGAGTCGGGGTAGAAGGGCATCAGCTCGCGCCCCAGCGCCTCGCCCACGCGGTCGATGGCCTGCTGCACGGAAAGGCCCACCTCCCAGTCGGCCAGGTCCCACGCCATGATCTTGGCGATGGACATGCTGTTGCGGACGGTCCACGGCTCGGGTTCGAAGCGCAGCGTGACGAACTCCGGCGGGAGCGGCCCGGGATGGTCGGCGATCCACGCGTTCACCCCGTCCGCGTAGGCCTGCATCAGCCGGCGCTGCTCCGGCGTCAGCCTCCGAACGCTCTCCTCCGCCGAGTGCCCCATCCCCACGGTGCGCAGGAACTTGTCGGTATCCACCAGCGGCTCGCCGAGGATCTCGGCCAGGCGCCCGTCGGCCACGCGCCGGAACATCTCCATCTGGAACAGCCGGTCCTGCGCGTGCACGTAGCCCATGGCGCGGAACAGGTCCGCATCCGTCTTCGCCCACACGTGGGGCACGCCCAGCGAGTCGCGCCACACCTCCACCGGCTGCTCCAGCCCGGCCAGCCGGGCGTCTCCGCCGGGGGACGCCGAACGCCCCAGCCACCATCGGCCTCCCGCCGCGACGCACACGACGACCACCACCAGCCCCAGGACCACGTAGGCGAGCTTCTTCAGCATTGGAGGAATTTCGTACGCTGGACGGGGCAGGGAAGACGGCGGAGGACGGGAGAGAATGCGACGGCGGCGGCGCACGGTCAAGCGGCCCGTCCATCATGCGATGGACGGGCCGCTCGACGCCGATCAGATCGGTGCGGGCGGGCTGCCGCGGCCTCCGAGCAGCGTGTAGCCCTCCGAGCGCGCGACGTACGTAGCGGCGGTGATGTCTCCCGCCACGTTCAGCGTGGTCCGGCACATGTCCAGGATGCGGTCCACGCCCAGGATGATGCCGATCAGCGCCGGGTTCACGCCGATGGACGCCAGCATGACGATGATGAAGGGAATGGAGCCCGACGGCACCCCCGCCGTGCCGATGCCGCCCAGGATGGCCATGTACGCGATGGTGATCTGCGCGCCCAGCGACAGGTCCACCCCCGCGATCTGCGCCAGGAAGAGCACCGTGACCCCCTCGTACAGCGCCGTTCCGTTCTGGTTGGCCGTGGCGCCCACCGTCAGCACGAACGAGTTGATCTCCGGCGGCACGCCCAGGTTCTTTTCCGTCACCCGCAGTGCGGTCGGCAGTGTGGCGTTGGACGACGAGGTGCTGAACGCCGTCATCATCACCGTCTTGATCCGCTTGAAGAACTCCAGCGGTGGAATGCGCGACAGCAGGGCGACAGAGATGGAGTAGACGCCGAACATCTGCAGCGCCAGCCCCAGCAGCACCGTGGCCATGAACCACGCCAGCGTGCCCAGCAGGTCCAGCCCGAAGCCGGCGGTGTTGGCGAAGAGCAGGGCCGCCACGGCGTAGGGCGCCATCTTCATGATCAGCTCGATCAGCTTCACCGAGATGTCGAACAGCGCCTCCATCACCTTGATGAAGGGCGCCGCCACGGTGGGCCGCACCAGCGTGGAGGCCACGCCCAGCGCCAGGGCGAAGAACATCACGTGCAGCAGGTTGGGCGTTTCTCCCGCCGCCGCGGCCACCGGGTTGGCGGGAACGATGGTTTCCACCACCTGGGTCAGCACCGGCTTTTTCGCCGCATCGTTTCCCGTGGCCGCCTCCACCCGCTTGGCGGCGTCCTGCCCGTAGCGCGCCTCGAGCCCCGCGGCGGTGGTGGCGTCGATGCGCTCGCCCGGGCGGATGGTGTTCGCCAGGGTGATGCCGATCACCACCGAGATGGCCGACACCACCAGGGTGTAGCCGAAGGCCTTGGCGCCCACGCGGCCCAGCTTGCGGATGTCGCCGATGCCCGCCACCCCCACCACCAGGGCGGAAAAGACGAGCGGCATCACCACCATCAGCAGCAGCCGCAGGAAGAGCGCGCCGATGGGCGAGGCCACGTTGTTGACCGTCCACGCCAGCCCCGGATGGTCGGCCCCCAGCAGGGCGTTGGCCCCCAGCCCCGCCGCGGCGCCGATCACCAGCCCCAGCAGGATCTTGGTATGGAGCGGCATGCCGCGCGGCTTGTCGGGCGTGCGGTCGTCGAGGTCCGTCGACAGTTCGCGCTCGAACGCGTCCGGCGCCGGCACCGCGGGGTCGTTCCTGTCAGTCATGGAGTACGGGTCGCTGGCCTGGTAAACGAGACCGGCCCGGTGTTCCCGGGCCGGCCCACAACTGCCCGCGCGCCGACTGTGCACGGCGCGCGCCGAAAGATCAATCGCCCGCCACGGCGTGCGCGTCGTAGCGGCGGATTTCGCCGCTCTTGAGCTTGGCCCAGTAGGCCGTCAGCTCGCGCTTGACGTTTCCGCTCAGCATCACCACGCCCAGGATGTTGGGGAAGGCCATCCCCAAAATCATCAGGTCGCCGAACTCCAGCACGTTCACGGAGGTGATGATGGAGCCCAGGAACACGAAGAGCAGGAACAGCGCCTGGTACACGCGCGTGCTGCGGTCGCCGAACAGCCAGGCCCAGCACCGCTCGCCGTAGTACGACCACGAGATCATGGTCGAATAGGCGAACAGGAACACGGCGAACGAGAGCACGTAGGGGAAGAACGAGATGTACTCGCCCATGGCCCGCGAGGTCAGCGCCGCGCCCTTGCTCTGCGACACCAGGTCGGCGTACTCGGGGTTGTTGTACGCGCCCGTGATCACGATCACCAGCGCCGTCATGGTGCACACGACGACGGTGTCGATGAAGGGCTCCAGCAGCGCCACGATGCCTTCGCGCACGGGATACGGCGTCTTGGCCGCCGAGTGCGCGATGGCCGCCGAGCCGGCGCCCGCCTCGTTGCTGAACGCCGCGCGCCGGAAGCCCGTCACCAGCACGCCGATGAACCCGCCGTACCCCGCCGCGGGGGTGAACGCCTGCGAGACGATGGCGCCGATGGCGCCGGGAATGGCGCTGAAGTTCATCGCCAGGATGGCCAGCGCGGCCAGCACGTACACGCCGCACATCAGCGGGACGATCTTTTCCGCCACGTTGGCGATGCGCTTGATCCCGCCGACGATCACCACGCCCGTGATCACCGTCATGAACAGGCCGTAGATCCACGGCTGCTCGGCCAGGAACGGCAGCGTTTCCTGCATGGCGTTCAGCGACTGGTTCACCTGGAAGCTGTTGCCCCCGCCCAACGAGCCGCCGATGCACAGGATGCTGAACATCACGGCCAGGAACATCCCCAGCCGCGGCCAGCCCTTCTCCTTCAATCCCTTGGACAGGTACTCCATGGCGCCGCCCATGATGCGGCCGTCGGGGCGCACTTCGCGGTACTGCTGGCCCAGCGTGCACTCGGCGAACTTGCTGCTCATTCCCAGCAGGCCTGCGACGATCATCCAGAAGGTGGCGCCCGGGCCGCCCACGCTCACCGCGATGGCCACGCCCGCGATGTTGCCCAGCCCCACCGTGGCGGAGAGCGCCGCACTGAGCGCCTGGAAGTGGCTGACCTCCCCCACGTCGGTGGGGTCGCTGTACTTGCCGCGCACCACCTGGATGGCGTGGCCGAACCCGCGGAAGTTGATGAAGTTCATCTTCACCGTGAAGAAGATGGCGCCCAGCACCAGCCAGAGCACCACCAGCGGCAGCACGGCCGCGTCGGTGAAGAACAGCACGTCGAAGAAGAACACGGCGGAGATCACCTGGTTCACCGTCCCCATCGCCCGGTCGATGGAGCCCATCAACCCGGGCTGGGCCTCTTCGGCGGGCTGCGCCTCTTCGGAGGTGGCCACCGGGGCCTGTTCGGCGCCGCCGGGGGCCTGCGCGGGGTTCACCCCCGGCGCGGGGCCGGCGGGCTGGGCCGATTCGGCGGCGGGGGCCTGCGCCAGCACGGGCGCCGCCGTGCACAGCGGCACTGCCAGCATGGCGAGCGCCAGCCAGCGCAGGACTGCGGATCTGGGCTTCATCGACGGTGGAGTTCGGGGAACGTGGGGCGTGCGCGGATGAGCATGGCTCATACTCGCGGGGTAGTGATGCAAGTTCCATCCAGTGTCTCTGCTGGATGAACCGCGGCACGGCCCGCACCTTGAGAGGCGCACGACGGGCGCGTTATCTTACGGCTTTCCGAGCCGAAGCCAAGCCCTCGCCCGACGGATCCATGCGCGCCGACGAAATCCGCTCCCGTTTTCTGGACTACTTCGCCCGCCAGGGGCACGCCGTGCGGCCGTCGTCGTCGCTCGTTCCGGGCGACGATCCCACGCTGCTGTTCACCAACGCGGGGATGGTGCAGTTCAAGAAGGTGTTCCTGGGCATGGAGGAGGTGCCGTTCACCCGCGCCGCCACCAGCCAGAAGTGCGTGCGCGCGGGCGGCAAGCACAACGACCTGGAGGCGGTGGGCGTCACGGCGCGCCACCACACCTTCTTCGAGATGCTGGGCAACTTCTCGTTCGGCGACTACTTCAAGCGCGACGCCATCCGCTTCGCCTGGGAGCTGCTGACCGAGGAGTTCGGCATTCCCCGGGAGCGGCTGTGGGTGACGGTGCACCACACCGACGACGAGGCGCGGCAGCTGTGGCTGGAGATCGCCGGCATCAGCCCCGAGCGCGTCTTTGGGCTGGGCGACAAGGACAACTTTTGGCAGATGGCCGACACGGGACCCTGCGGCCCCTGCTCGGAGATCCACTTCGACCTGCGCCCCGAGCGGCGGCGCGGGACCGAAGTGTCGCGCGAGGAGTTCGAGGAGCTGGGTGAGAAGGGCGAGTTCCTGGAGATCTGGAACCTGGTCTTCATGCAGTTCGACCGCGACGCCGACGGCGAGCTTCATCCGCTGCCCGCGCCCTGCGTGGACACCGGGATGGGGCTGGAGCGGCTGGCGTCGGTTCTCCAGGGCGTAGACGCCAACTACAAGACAGACCTGTTCGCCGACGTGATCGCCCGCGCCGTCGATGTCGTGGGCGTGCCGTACGAGTACGACACGGAACAGGGCGTATCCTATCGCGTGCTGGCGGACCACGGGCGGGCCACGGCGTTCCTGCTGGCGGACGGTGTGTTCCCGTCGAACGAGGGCCGCGGGTACGTGCTGCGGCGTATCCTGCGCCGCGCGGTTCGCCACGCGTACCTGCTGGGCCGCCGCGCGCCGACGCTGGTGGAAGTCGTCGAGGCCGTCATCGACCGCATGGGGGTGACGTTTCCCGAGCTGCTGGCGCGCCGAGAGTACATCGTGAGCAACACGCGGGCGGAGGAGGAGCGCTTCTTGGCGACCATCGACGCGGGGATCAAGCTGTTCGATCAGCTGGCGCCCGCGGGGGGCAGCGGGACCATCGCCGGCGCGCAGGTCTTCAAGCTGTACGACACCTTCGGCTTTCCGGTGGACCTGACGGAGCTGATGGCGCAGGAGCGGGGCTACGCGGTGGACCTGGAGGGCTTCGAGCGCGAGCTGGATGCCCAGCGCCACCGCAGCCGTGAGGACCGCAAGGCGGCCGGCATCGGCGTGGAGGCGGACGCGTTCGCCATGGGGTGGGAAGAGGTGCCGGGCGACACGGCCGACCAGGACTTCGCCGCGTATCGTGCCACGGCGGCGCAGACCGACATCCTGGCGTTCCGGCGGATGGAGGACGGGCGGATGGCGCTGCAGCTGCGCGAGAACCCGTTCTACGCCGAAAGCGGCGGCCAGGTGAGCGACCGCGGCCACGTGCGCGGCGACGGCTGGTCGATGGCCGTGAACGAGGTGCGCAAGGTGGCGGGTCGCGTGGCTGTCGTCGGCCCGGTGGAGGGCGACTTCATCCCCGGCCCGGTGACGGCGGAGGTGGACGAGCCGCCCCGTCGCGACACCGAGCGCAACCACACCGCCACGCACCTGCTTCACGCCGCGCTGCGCCGCGTGCTGGGCGAGCATGTGCACCAGCGCGGATCGCTGGTGGCGCCCGACCGCCTGCGCTTCGACTTCACGCACGGCGGGCCCATGACGCCGGAGCAGGTTTCCACCGTCGAGGGGATGGTGAACGAGGCGGTGTGGGCCAACTACGACGTCTGCTCCAACCAGATGGCGTACCCCGACGCCATCACCCGGGGCGCCATGGCCCTGTTCAGCGAAAAGTACGGCGACGTGGTGCGGGTGGTGGAAATCCCCGGCGTGTCGATGGAATTGTGCGGCGGCACCCACGTGCGGACGACGGGGCAGATCGGCCTCTTCCGCATCCTCTCGGAAAGCGGCGTGGCGGCGGGGGTGCGGCGCATCGAGGCGGTGACCGGGCGCGAGGCGTTCGCACGGGTGCGCCGCGACGAACGCACCCTGCGTGAGGCCGCCACCCTGCTGAAGACGCGCGAGGAGAACCTGCTGCCGCGCATCCAGCAGGTGCTGGAGCAGGGCCGCGACCTGCAGAAGCAGGTGGAAAAGGCGCGCACCTCCGGCGGCGGCGACGTGGTGTCGACACTGCTGGCCTCGGCCGCGTCGCTGGACGGCGTGCGGGTGGTGACTTCCAGCGGAGCATTCGGCAGCGTCGAGGAGATGAAGGCCCTGGGCGACGTTCTCCGCGAGCGACTGGGGAGCGGTGTCGCCGTGCTGGCCGAAACCGAGGGCGGAAAGCCGATGATTGTCGTGGTGGTCACGGACGACCTGATTCGGCGCGGCATTCGGGCCGATGCAGTCGTTCGCGAGGTGGCGGCCCTGGCGGGAGGAAAGGGCGGCGGCAAGCCGCACATGGCGCAGGCCGGCGTGGGCGATCCCTCGCGCGTCCCCGGCGCAATGGAAAAGGTGCGGGAGATCGTGGAAGGGCTGCTGGCCGGCGCTCCCGCGTGAACCCGGCGGAAGAGTGGATCCGCGGGCGGCTGCGGGGCGCGCCTCCCGCGCTGCTCGACGCGATGGTCTCCGTGCTCCCCGCCGACCCGGCGCTCCCCGTCCCGGACGCGCTGGCGGCCGCCGCGCTGGCGCTCTACGCCCGGCTGCGCGGGGAAAGCCGCGAAGAGGCGCTTCCGCTGCTGGCGGCGGACGCGCTGTTCACCCACGCCCTGGAAGCCCAGGCCGAGGCCGACCCCGACGGGCTTCCCGCGCTGGCGGACCGCATGGGTGCAGCGGGCGCGCTCGGCTGGATGATGCCCGCATGACGGTGGCCGTGGCGCTGCTGCTTCGATCGCTGGGGATGCGGTAGGGGCGGAGAATTTCGCATGCGGACAGAAGGGGCCGGCTCCACGCCATGGAGCCGGCCCTTCGTTTCGTCCGGCGACATTTCGGTGAAGCCAGGAGTTTCGGGAGAAGGAACGTTCCGCGCGGCGCCTCCCTCGCGAAGTCAGCGCTCCGTTGGGGGATCCGGGATTACGACGAGGCTGTTCGCCGCGATGCACGTCTGCCGCGCCTTGAGTGGCGCGACGCCCCGCACGGTGATGCGCGCACCCACCAGTCGCGCCCCGGCCGCGCGCAACTCCGCGCGGTGCAGGCGCCCCGTCGCGGCCATGGGCACCGGCTGTCCCACCCTGCCGTCGGCGAAGACGGGCGCCGCCAGCAGGGTAGCGGCTGGCGAGCGCGCCACGCGGGCGACCATCACCAACGCCTCCCCGCGCGCGGGAAAGCTCATTCGTAGCGTCGCGCCCGCCTGGCAGTAGCGCCAGGTGGCGGCCGCGGGCTGCGCGGTGTGGGCCACCGCGCGCGCGGTGGCGTTCTCGTAGAGGGCGAAGCTGACGTCGGCGCCGCGTTCCAGGTTTCCCTGGACCAGCCGCAGCAGCGCCCCGTGCTGGTATACCCAGGGCGCGGGGTCGGCGCGCGAGCCGGCGTCGGGGCACTCCCACGTGTTTCCCACCACGATCACCCAGCGGCGCCGCGGCACCTCGTCGGCCCACCAGGGAGTGCGAACCTGCCGCCCTTCGCACGGGACCGGGTGGAGCATGGTCCCGGACCGCTGCAGCGCCGCAAAGACGTACGTGCTCCAGTAGCCGCCCAGGAGCGTCGCCCCCGGGGCCCGCATCTCCAGACGGACGGCGACGTTCCCCAGGCCCTGCGGGTACGCCGCGGCCGATGCCGGCACCCGCAGCACGCCCGCCGCAAGCCCCGCGATCCCCGCCAGCGCCAGCACCCCCCGCCACCGGCGCGACACGCCGGGAAGGCTCGCCGCCAGGCACACCAGCGTGATCAGCCCGGCGAGCGTCCCGAAGACGAAGACGAGCGAGAAATAGCGTACGTGGAAATCGTTCATGCGCACGTGGCGCACGAGAAAGAACACCGGCACCTGGACGACGGCCATCATCCAGCAGGCGAGCACCAGGGCCGCGCCCTCCACCCGCCACGCGGGGGACCGCCCCCCGCGCGCCCGCCACAGCACGACGGCGGCGGCGAGCGCGCCGAAGGTCGCCAACACCAGCAGGGGCATGGAGGCGGATGCGGCCAGCCTTTTCCAGACGCGCCACGCGTTGTCCGCCAGGTGCCCGTGGTCGATCACCAGGCCCGTTCGGAAATAGCTGCCGAACCGGACGTGGCAGTAGAGGTCGAAGCCGGCGCGGAGCAGCCGCCCGGCGAGCATCCCCCCCATCACGACCAGCCCGCTCTCCGCCAGCCTCCGCGGGAGGGAGCGGCCCGGCGCCGCATCAAGCCCGTGCGCCCGGAGGGCCTCGACCCCCGCCACCATCAGGAGCATCTGCCCGCTCAGCGGCGACGTCCACTGCGCCAGGAACACGGCGCAGGCGGTAGCGCCGCGCAACCGCCAACGGCCGCGCCCCTCGGCGTCCGGCCGATCGCCGAGCCTTCGGAGCCCCCACCAGGCGAGCATGATGGCGGTGATCTGCCAGGCGTAGGGGTGCGCGGCGTCGAAGAGGGGAACGCGGGAATCGGAGTTGCCCACGAGCACGGCGGCCAGCAGTCCCCCCGCCGCCCACCCCCAGGCGCCCGCCAGGCGCGCCATCACCACGGCCGCCATCAGCACCCACGCGGTGCCCGCCAGGTGCAGGTCCGCGTAGTCGAACGCGTGCCCCGAAACCTGGCTGGCCGCCCGCAGCAGCAGCAGGTGCCACGTGCCCAGCCGGTCCTGGCCCCAGTAGTAGACGTCGAACAGGCTCCATTCCCGGGCGCGAATCATCAGCACGGGAATGGCCAGGTCGGAGTTGAAGGCCTTTGGACGCGGGTGAAGCGCGCGGCTGATCCACGGCGCCGCGAGCACCGGCAGGCACGCCAGCGCCACCCAGAGAGGGAGCCACGCCCTTCGCCCCGCATCGGACACCGCGGCGAGCCTTCCGCGCGGCTCCCTGGTGACATCGGCGCGCCTGCCGCTCGTTGTGGTCGAATCCGGCATGAATGTGGGAGGAAAGCCGCGATTGGGTGATGCATGAGCGACGTGCGAGCGGGAAGCCATTGATACACCTGCCGTCAGCATCCTGCAACCCGCGATCGTTGGCTTCCTGATGGGTCTGCTGTAACCAATCGCCCCTGGCAGGGGTACCTCAGGGCCCGCATCCCGGACTCGCCGATGTGCGCGCCATCTCTCGCCAGAAGATATCCCTGCCGATGCACCGCCTGCTGCCGCTGTTCGCTCTCTCCGTTCTCGCTGCCTGCGGCCCAGGCGACGAGCGTCCGGCGTCCACCGCCGCGCCGGGCGACTCCGCACCCGCTACCGTCACCACGCCGCAGCTCGCCGGCGACACCACGTGGGCGCTGCGGTTCGACGGGGCCGGCCCGCTCCGCGTCGGGATGACGGTGGGCGAGGCGCGCGCCGCGCTCGGCGGCGATTTTCAGCCCGATGGCCAGGCCGTGGGCGCGGTAGACGGTCCGGAGGGGTGCCAGTACGCCCGCTCAGGTCAGTTGCCCGAGGGGATGATGGTGATGCTGGAGGGAGCGCGCGTAGTGCGCGTGGAGGTGGACTCGGGGAACGTCGCCACGGTGGAAGGCGCGCGAATCGGGGACTTGGAAGCACGAATCCAGCAGACGTATCCCGGCCGTGTGGAGGTGCAGCCCCACAAGTACACCGACGGCCACTACCTCGTCGTGCGCCCGGCGGACGGAGACACGACGCGCCTGCTGGTCTTCGAGACGGACGGCAGCCGCGTGCTCCGCTTCCGCGCCGGCCAGCACCCGCAGGTGGAGTACGTGGAAGGCTGCTCGTAAGAAGTAGTGCAGGGGAACGCGATCAGGGATCCCGTGGGACCGCGTTCCCGTCCGCCTGCTCGGCAGGATCTGAAATCGCGAAGTACCGCGGATGGTACACGTAGTCCTCGCCGGAGTCGTCGATGACACGGATGCATCCCCGGCTTTCCCACTCGGGGTCAGGGAGCACCTCGTACCAACGGTGTAGTTCGAGAGAAATCTCGAGCCCGTCGTTGCGCACGCATTGCACGAACCGGCCGCGCGCTCTCTGTTGACTGCCCATACGCGTCCTCTCGCAGGTCAGGAAGAGGTCGGGAACGTGCTCTCCTCTGCGTGCGCCGCTTCGATGAGCAGAAAGCAGCGTTTCGGGAACATGAAGTCTTCCCCGTCTTCATCGACCACTCGCAGGAACCCGCGGCGCTCGCCTACCGGGTCCGGGAGCAGTTGGTAGACACTTCCCACCCGGAGGTCTACCTCATAGCCCATGTTCTGCACGCATCGTCCGAGTTGGCCGCGCTGGCGTTGCGAATCTTCCATATGCTCTCCCGCCTGACGTGCGCTTCAGGACGCGCGAAGCATCTCGCCTGGCGCAGCCTGTGACGGCTCCACTGGCGCGAACATGCTGCGTGGGTACAGGTAGTCTTCGCCGGTTTCGTCAACGATACGGACCAGCCCGACCTCTTCGCCGTCTGGATCGGGGATCACCCGGTACCGCTTCTCCACCAGGAGATCGAAGCGGTAGCCTTCGTTATCGACACAAACCAGAAACTGCTCGCTCTCTGCCGGTGGCTTGATCTTCATTACAGCCCTCCTCGTGAGTCGTCGCTTCGTCACTCGGCGCGACGTTTACGTTCATCGCAATCTCCGCTTCAGCTTCATCCGCCGCTTCCCGATTCCGGCAGCCTCGTACCAGTGAAGCTCGGCTTCGAGGACGTCGCCTGTCCGTCTTACAAGAACGGTAGCGACGCCTTTTCTCTTGCGCCACTGGCCCGGCCCGAACTCCGCCCGCAGTTCGGCCAATTCCCTGATGCCGTGGCCTCGCGCGATCGTTACCGCACCCCGGATGGGTCCCATGATCGCGTATTCGTCTTCAAATTGCATAATCCCGGCCGATCTGCGAGTTTGGTGCGGGGTTCAGGCGCCGGTCGAACAGGCACCTGAAATCTAGCACCCAAACCGTCCAGAACGTGCATCTTTACCCGCCACAGCCCGGACCAGTTTTGAACCTCATTCAAGCCCTTCACGAGGCGCGCGCGGCCGAGAAGGAGCAGGCGCTTTTCTACCGCGGGCTGGCCGCGCAGGCCGAAGACCGCGGCGACGCCGAGCTAAGCGAGCGCTGCAACGAGCTGCACGCCGACGAGCAGCACCACCTTTCCCGCCTGACGGCACGCCTGCTGGAACTGGGCGCCGGCCTCACCGACCTCGACCACGTCTCGTCCCAGGCGGTGAGGATGGAGGCGTGGGAAGCCGCGGCCCGGGTCCGCGAAGAGGCCGAGGTGCTTCGCTACGAGCAGCTGCTGAGGACCGGGATGGACGACACGACCCGCGCGCTGCTCGGCGAGATACTGGACACCGAGCGGCACCACGCCGAGGAGCTGGGGGGGAAGTGGACAACCGCCTGATGCTGGGACTCAGAGGCCGCCGCGCGCTGGTGTCGGGCGCGTCGCGCGGCGTGGGGCGCGCCACGGCGCTGATGCTGGCGCGCGCCGGCGCCGACGTAGGCGTGGGCTACGCCACCCGCGAGGCCGAGGCCAACGAAGTCGTGGGCCTGGCGCGCGACCTGGGCGTGCGCGCCTTTGCGCAGGCCGCCGACGTGAGCACCCCCTGGGGCGCCGAGATGCTGTTCGAGCGCTGCCTGGTGGAACTGGGAGGCGTGGACGTGTTCGTGGCCAACGCGGGCATCTGGGTGCCCGACGACGTGCCGCTGGCCGGCATGGCCGACGCGCAGTGGGAGCGCACGATCACCGCCAACCTCACCTCCGTCTTCCAGACCGTGCGGCTCGCCGCGCGCTTCGTGACGGACGGCGGGCGCATCGTCATCGTCTCGTCCACCGCCGGGCAGCGCGGCGAGGCGTTCCACGCGGACTACGCCGCCAGCAAGGGGGCGCTGATCTCGTTCACCAAGTCCGTCGCGGTGGAGCTGGCGGAGCGCGACGTGACGGTGAACTGCGTGGCGCCGGGGTGGATCGACACCGAAATGATCGAGCGGCCGCTGGCCGAACGACGTGGGCCTATCGAGGCAGGCATTCCCCTGGGCCGCGTGGCCAGCGCCGACGACGTGGCCGGCCCCATCGTCTTTCTCTGCTCCACCCTGGCGCGCCACGTGACGGGCGAAGTGCTGAACGTCAACGGCGGGAGCGTGCTCTGTGGCTAAGCCGCGCGTGCTGCTGCTGGCCACGGGCGGCACCATCTCCATGCAGGTAGACCCGGAGCGGGGCGGCGCCGTCCCGCGGCTGAGCGGGCGCGAGATCCTGGACTTCATCCCCGGCGTGCAGGAGGTGGCGCGGGTGGAGGTGCGCGAGTTCGGGCGCCTGCCGGGGCCGCACGTGACCATCGAGCGCATGTGGGAGATGCGGGCCGCCGTGCTCGCCGCGCTCGACGAGGGCTACGACGGCGTGGTGGTCACCCACGGCACGGACACCATCGAAGAGACGGCGTACCTGCTGGACCGGTCCATCGCGTCCGGCCACCCCGTCGTCATCACGGGGGCCATGCGCAACTCGTCGGAGCTGTCGTGGGACGGGCCCGCCAACCTGATGGCGGCCATCGAGGTGGCGGCGGCGCCGGAAGCCGGCGGCCGCGGGACGATGGTGGTAATGGACGACGAGATCGTGCAGGGAGCGGAGGTGGTGAAGACCCACACCGAGGCGGCAGGCACCTTCCGC
Source organism: Longimicrobium sp. (assembly GCF_036399935.1). Taxonomy (GTDB): domain Bacteria; phylum Gemmatimonadota; class Gemmatimonadetes; order Longimicrobiales; family Longimicrobiaceae; genus Longimicrobium. The sequence goes on along the minus strand of NZ_DASWMD010000002.1, from coordinate 131,883 downwards.
TCGCCCAACTGGGGCCCGCTGGGCGTCACCGACAAGGGCCGCGTGCTCTTCTATCGCGAGTCGCGCCGCAAGCCGCCGCTGACGCCCTCCGCACCCGCCACGCCGGTGGACCTGGTGAAGATCGTCGCGGGCGCGGACTCGCGGCTGCTGGAGGCCAGCCTGCAAAGCGGGGCACAGGGCATCGTACTGGAGGCGCTGGGGCGGGGAAACGTGCCGCCGGAGGTGATGCCCGGCATGCAGCGGTGGGCAGATGCGGGACGGCCAATGGTCATCACCTCGCGGTCGCTGCGCGGACGGGTGCTGGATACCTATGCCTATCCTGGCGGCGGCCACATGCTGCGCGAGATGGGCGCCATCTTGGCCGACCACATGACCGGGCAGCAGGCCCGCATCGAGCTGATGCTGGCCATCGGCGTGCACGGGCAGGATCTCGGTGCGATCCGCGAGGTGATCGAAGCGGGCCGCTACGAGCACTGATTCTCGACCTTCCCCCGCACCTTGGACGCCTCTCCGTGTCTCCGGAGGGGCGCTTTTTTTCGTGTTCTGCACCCGCGGCATCCGGGTCACCTGACCCATTGAGGCAACCCCTTGGCGGAACGGTAGATACACGGCGGTGGGACGGGGTCTCCCCGCTGGGTCGGAGATGCCCCGCGCCGGCGGAGCTCGTCCGGCGTCCCCGTCCTCAAGCAAGCTGCTTTTCGACAAACACTTAGCTTGATGGCGGTACGCCGTGCCGCTCCCGGCCCCGTCTCTGCCTTTACGGAGGACGTGCCGCGGCGGAGTGCCGGGCATTGAAAAACATCCAAAAACCTCCCGACCACCGGGTGATCGCCATGAAGATCCGCACTCTTGCCCTGCTGCTTCCCCTCGCCGCCGCCGCGTGCGACGACGCTCCCACCGTCTCCGCCGGAACGTCCGCCCCGCTGGCGACCTCGTACGATGCGCCAAAGACCGGCGAGGGATACCTGCCCGGCGCGGGCGGCGTCCAGCTGTTCTACCGCGTGTACGGCAGCGGTCCCGACACGGCCGTGGTGATCTCCGGCGGCCCCGGGTTGTCGCTGGGCTACCTGGACCGCGACCTGGCGCCGCTCGCCAACGGCCGCACCGTGATCTTCTACGATTCGCGCGGGGCGGGCCGGTCCACGCTGCTCTTCGATCCGGCGCAGATGGGCATTCAGCAGCACGTGGCCGACGTGGAAGCCGTCCGCCAGCACTTCGGCATCGGAAAGCTGTCCCTGGTCGGCCACTCGTGGGGCGCCATGGTCGCGCCGATGTACGCGGCGCAGTACCCGGCCAACGTCGACCGGCTGGTGATGGTGACGCCCGGCCCCGTGCAGGCGCACTACGACGCGCAGTTCGAGGCGGAGCGCATCGCCCGCACCCCGGCCGCCGCGCTGCAGCGCCAGGGAGAGCTGTTTGGCGAGCTGGCGGGCGGGCAGTCGCCGGACCCCGCCGCGGCGTGCGAGGAGCTGCTCAGCATCTGGTTCCCCGCCTACTTCCATGACGCGGCCAACATGTCGAACCTGAAGGGAAGCTGGTGCGACGTCCCGGCCCCCGCGGCCAACGCGCTGCTGTTTACGATGGTGGTGGGCCGCGCGTCGCTGGGCCCGGACTTCGACCTGCGGCCGATGCTGCGGACGGTGCAGGCGCCCGCGCTCGTCATCCACGGCGCCGCCGACCCCATCCCGTTCCAGAGCACGAAGACCTATGCCGACGAGATCCCCGGCGCCCGCTTCAGCGTCATCCAGCAGGCGGGGCACTTCCCCTGGCTCGAGCAGCCCACGGCGTTCTTCACGCAGGTGAACAACTTCCTGCGCCGTCAGGACGTCGCCCACTGAGCGGGTGATCGGCCCCTGAGCCACGGCTGGCGACATCGGCCCTGAAGACGAAATCCCCCGCGCCGGAGCATCGGCGCGGGGGATTCGTTCGCGTGGGCCCCTCCCCCGGCCCCTCCCCGCACAAACAGCGTGCGGAGAGGGAGAACTTCGGTCGGGTTCCACTGGGTGCCTTGCATGCCGCGCGAACCCCCCCGGCCCCCGCTGCGCAGGGGAGGGGGAGACCTGAATCCCACTTCGGCTGGCCTCGCGCACTCGGCTGCGCGTGCAGTCCGCGCAGGCGGACTTTGGGCCGTCGTTGCCGCGAATTCATTCGCCCCAGCGGAGCCGAGGCCTCGCCCCGCACTGGGAAAAGTATGTGTGGCCCATAGACGGCGACCCGATCCCCCCATCAACATTCCGTGTCACACCTCTTGCGTAAGCCGCCACGGCAAACTATCGTCGCGAAAATTATGCTGACTGGCTGCTATACCTAAGAAAATAAAGTGAACGGACCCACTCGTCTGGATGAGATCGACCTGCGGCTGCTGGAGATGCTGCAGGAGAACGGGCGCACCTCGCAGCACGACCTGGCGCAGGCGGTGGGGCTTTCGTCGCCGGCGGTGGGCGAGCGGGTGAGGAAGCTCGAGGAACGCGGGATCATCCGCAGGTTCACCGTCGTGGTGGATCCCAAGCGGCTGGGACGCGACGTAACCGCCTTCATCGCCGTGGGGATGGCGGGCTCGCCCCACTACCCGGAGTTCAGGGAGCGGGTGATGGCCCATGGCGAAGTGCTGGAGTGCCACAGCATCACCGGCCAGGGATCGCACCTGCTGAAGATCCGCACCGACAGCACCTCGACGCTCGAGGGGCTGCTGGCCGAGATCCAGGCGTGGCCCGGCGTGCAGTGGACCACCACGAGCATCGTGCTTTCGACGATCAAGGAAACCAGCGACCTGCGGCTGGGCCCGCGTCCCACGGGGGACGCAGGCTGAATTCCAGGGCGGGGCAGCGGCCCCGACGGACGCGACACAGCACTCAACCCCTTGCAAGGAACCAAGCCCATGCCCAGGACCACCGCCCGGTTCGACACCCTGGCCGCCGCCACGGGATGGGGCGCCGACAGCCGCAACGGCAACGGCACCTCCGAGCCGATGGACATCGAAAGCCTCTTCGGCAGCAACACCTTCGGGCTGGCGGAGATGCGCGCGCGGCTGCCGAAGCAGATCTACAAGGCGCTCTGCCGCACCGTGGACCACGGCGAGCCGCTGGACCCCTCCGTGGCCGACGCCGTGGCGCTGGCCATGAAGGAGTGGGCGCTGGAAAAGGGCGCCTCGCACTTCACCCACTGGTTCCAGCCGCTGACCGGCAGCACCGCCGAAAAGCACGACAGCTTCATCACCCCCAACGAGGGTGGCGGCGCCGTCGCCGAGTTCAACGGCAAGGAGCTGATCCAGGGCGAGCCCGACGCGTCGTCGTTCCCCTCGGGCGGCCTGCGCGCGACCTTCGAGGCCCGCGGCTACACCGCGTGGGACCCCACCTCGCCCGCCTTCATCGTATCGACGCCGGCCGGGTGCTATCTCAGCATTCCCACGGCGTTCCTGTCGTGGACGGGCGACGCGCTCGACACCAAGATCCCGCTGCTGCGGTCGATGTCGGCGCTGGCGGTGCAGGCCAAGCGCTCGCTGGCCCTGTTCGGCGCCACGTCGGAAAAGGTGACGGCCACCTGCGGGCCGGAGCAGGAGTTCTTTCTGATCGACCAGGAGTTCTTCTACCGCCGGCCGGACCTGGTGACCACGGGGCGCACGCTGTTCGGCGCCAAGCCGCCGCGCGGGCAGGAGCTGGAAGACCACTACTTCGGCAGCATTCCGGACCGCGTCCTGGCGTTCATGATGGAAGTGGAGCGCGAGCTGTACCGGCTGGGCGTGCCCGTGAAGACGCGGCACAACGAGGTGGCGCCCGGGCAGTTCGAGATGGCGCCCATCTACGAGAACGCCAACCTGGCCGCCGACCACCAGCAGCTGATGATGATCACGCTGCGCAAGGTGGCGCGGAACTACGGCCTGGCCTGCCTGCTTCACGAAAAGCCCTTCGCGGGCGTCAACGGCAGCGGCAAGCACCTCAACTGGTCGCTGGGAACGGAGAGCGCCAACCTGCTGGAGCCGGGCGAAACGCCGCACGACAACATGCAGTTCCTGTTCTTCTGCACGGCCGTGCTGCGCGCGGTGGACCGGCACCAGGACCTGATCCGCGCGACCGTGGCGCACGCCGGCAACGACCACCGCCTGGGCGCCAACGAGGCGCCGCCGGCCATCATCTCGGTGTTCCTGGGCGACCAGCTCGCGGACGTATTCGAGCAGATCGAGCGCGCCGGCACGGCCACGGAAAGCAAGCAGGGCGGCCTGCTGGGGCTGGGCTCGCCGGTGCTGCCCAACCTTCCGCAGCACGCGGGAGACCGCAACCGCACCTCGCCCTTCGCCTTCACCGGCAACAAGTTCGAGTTCCGCGCGCCGGGCTCGTCGCAGTCGGTGTCGTTCGCGGCCACGGTGCTCAACACCATCATGGCCGAGTCGCTGGATGAGCTGAACACGCTGCTGGATGCGGAGCTGGAGAAGGGGACGTCGTTCGAGGACGCGCTGCGCACGCTGATCGCGTCGGAGATCCGCAAGGTCAAGCGCATCATCTTCAACGGCGACGGCTACAGCGACGACTGGAAGGACGAGGCGGCCCGCCGCGGGTTGCTGAACCTGCCCAACACGCTCGACGCGCTGGAGATGCAGCCCGGCGACAAGAACCGGGCGCTCTTCGAAAAATACGGCGTCCTTTCGCACCGCGAGCTGGAAAGCCGGCACGAGGTGGCGCTGGACCAGTACTTCAAGACGGTGAACATCGAGGGCGAAACCACGGCCGACATCGCCAGCACCATGATCCTGCCGGCCGCCGTGCGCTACCTGAACGACCTGGTGGCCGCCGCCGACCGCACCCGCACGCTGGGTGTTGAAACGCGCGGGCTCACCCGCACGGTGAAGATCGTCAACGAACTGGTGGACGAGCTTCGCGACGCGCTGGACGCGCTGGTGGAGCAGAACGCCGAGCTGGGCGGCGAAACCGTGCACAGCAAGGCGTACCACGTGCGCGACAACGTGGTCCCGGCCATGGGCGCCGTGCGCGCCGCCGCCGACCGCCTGGAAAAGGTGGTGCCGGACGACTACTGGCCGCTGCCCACCTACCGCGACATGCTGTTCGTCAAGTAGGCGGGCGCGGGTTGCCGGGGTGAAGAAAGGGCCGCTCCCCTCGCCGGGAGCGGCCCTTCGTCCATGCCCCTGGATGCGTCAGGTCACGTCGGCAGTGCCACTCCGTAGACGTCCAGCTCGCCGCGGAGGTGATTGAGGTGCGTGGTGAACAAGCTGTCCTCTTCCACCGTCTCCCGGCCGTCCGCCGTGAGGATGGCCAGGCCCAGCCCGCCGAGCGCGGTCACCACCTGGTCGGCATTGTGGGTGCCGCGCTCGCGGTCCATCTCCAGGATGGCGCGCAGGTACGCCGGCGTGTCGGTCAGAAAGGCGTGGAGCGCGTCGGGGTCGTTGGCCATCTCCATGCTTTCCATCGCCGCCGTGCGCAGGTCGTCGTGCGAGTGCTCGCCCCTGCCCGCTGCGTGGAACACGCGCCCGTACACGTCCAGCTCGCGGCGGTGAAGGTCGTCGTCGCCGGCCATCAGCAGCCCCAGGAAGTGCGACAGGTGCCGGGCCGCGTCTTCCGTCACCGAGCCCTCGCCGCGCCAGTAGCCCTGCTGCTGCGCCTGCTCCGCGGCCTGGACGATCATGCGGGCCAGCTCGTCGGGCGGAAGGTTCGTTGGGTGGTTCACGTCATCAGGGGGCGCGGGGGAGGAAGGTGCGATGGACGAAAACTGGACCCGCGGGCCCGTCAGGGCAAGGCGCGGCACCTCGCCATCGCCATCGTCGCCGGGTTCGACGCTCACCAGCGCCGGTCTACACCGTACTCGTCCAGCATCCGGTCCCGCCCTACGACCGGAATGCCTTCCGCAAGCGCCTGCGCGGCGATCATGCGGTCGAACGGATCCTTGTGGAGGCGCGGCAGCCTCTCGAACCGGAACACATGAGTGAGCTCGACCCGCAGCAAGTCGATTCCGTTCTGTCCAAGGCCCTCTCGCACAAACTCGATGAACGGATCTTTGAGGGTGAGCCTACCCTGATTCGACTTGATCCCCATTTCCCACAGACTCGCCGCGCTCACGAGCAACTCATTCGCTGGATCGAGCGTCATCCGACGCGCACCCGCGGAGAGCTCGGGTGCCCCACTGACCAGCCAGATGAACGCGTGAGTATCGAGAAGGAGCCTCATTCGTCCTCCTCTTCGAACTCCGGGAGTGGATCGTCGAAATCAGGAGACATCCAGACCCGGCCTGCCAGGCTCCCGAATGCGCGACGTGGCGGGGGCTCGCCAGGCAGGGGCACGAACCGCTCGACATTCCCAACGATCTCGGTCTTGTAGATCGCGCGTGGCGAGATGATCACCCTGCGATGCTTCTTCGGGTCTTTCTGGCCCGCGTTGCTCGCCGCCGCCTTCTCGCGGGCGAGCGCCACGGCGTCCTTCTTTCGCGCGAACTCCCCAACCGGGGTCGGGGTGCCCCCGTCAAAAACGTGCCAGCCCCCTCCGGGAATGGGCAGCACGTGCCAGTGGCTGATCGTATCCAGACGAGGCTTCTCGCGCATACCTGCCGTGGGGCTCATTGCGGCTCCGGGTCGTCGGGTGGATAAACGCGGCACATCGCGTACCCTCGGGAGCGCCGCTCCGCGGGGCTTGGCGATGCAGCAAGTGGACGGAGTGAAATATCGCGTCGTGGATACCGGAATTCCAAACCGCCACCCGCCACCGCGCGGACGTGGATGAAACGAAGCAGGCCGCCCCTGAAAGGACGGCCTGCTTTTCATCTCACAACCAGCCGAATCGGCCGGCTATTTCGCTCTGATCGAGCCACCCGACGGTCAGGACTCGGGATAGAACTGCACCGTCCACTCCGAGCCGGTGGCGAAGCCGGCCAGCTTCGCGGGGTTGAAGATGCTCAGGCTGGTCACCGCGCCGCCCGCCATCCACGACGGCCCGTCCACCACGCGCAGGTGGCAGCCGCCCATCACCAGCCCGGCCCGGGGGACGTCGTTGCTGATCAGCGTGCACGCGCCCGACGCGGTGAACACGCCCTCGGGGGTGTCGAACCGCGCGTAGAACTGCTGCGGCAGCCCCGGCGGAAAGCGCGGATCGGTGATGCGAAGGCAGGCCGTGGCGCTGCCCACGCGCCGGACGCCGTTGTTCACGATGCGGCCCGACGAGGCGGTGCCCGCCTCCGACCACAGCGAGGCGCCCAGGAACACGTTGGTCTGGAAGGGCGCCTGCGCGCAGACGGCGCGGTCGGCGGGAAAGTCGGGGTCTTCCACCGATCGGAAGCGCAGCACCGTGGGGCGCGCGCCGGTCTGGGGCGACGAGTTGATCACTTCGGCGCTGCCGCCGTACAGGGCGGCGTCGCCGGGGGCGGGGTGGCGGTCGGTGCCCGCGGGGGCATCGCCGCAGGCGGACAGCAGGACGCAGAGCGCGAGGGCTGCAACAGAGCGGGAGTACATGCGAATCCTTCGATGAAAGATGGATGGAAGATCGGCTACAGGCGGATGAGCTGGGCGCCGTAGTGCACGTTCGCGCCGACGGCCGCGATCAGAACCAGGTCGCCCCGGCCCAGCTGCACGACGCCCTGTTCCAGGTCCTCGGCCAGCAGGATCAGCATTCCGGCGGCCGAGGTGTTGCCGTAGCGGTCGACGTTGCACGCCACGCGGTCGGCGGGAAGTCCCGACTGCCTGACGAAGGTGTCCATCAGCCGCTTGTTGGGCTGGTGGAAGTAGTACCGCTGCACCAACGGGGCGAGCTCCGGCTGCTCGGCCAGAACGCCGTCGATGCAGGCGTTCATGTAGGTGGGGTACGACCGGGCCACCAGGTGCCCGTCCACCACGAACGCCTCGTCTGCCCGGTTGGCGACGGCCGCCATGCGGCTTTCCAGCCCGCCGGCGCGGCGGATGACCAGCTGCAGGTAGTCGTTGCCCGACATGGATGAGATGATGCCCTCGCCCGGGCGCCCGTCGCCGCGCAGGATGATGGCCCCCGCGCCGTCGCCGAACACGTAGGCCCCGAAGGCGGCGGGCAGCCGCTTGCGGCCCGGGGCCGAGGCCACGTCGCCGCTCCACACGTCGCGGTCCACCAGCGCCGAGGTGAACGCGCTGCCGATGACCGCCGCGGTATGGATGGCGCCGCTGCGGATCATCTTGTACACCATGTCGGTCACGTACGGGGTGCCGCCGCAGCCGTCGTCGATCAGCAGGCCGAAGCAGTCGGGGCGGCACCCCACGCGGCGGTGCACCTCCATGGCGTCGTGGCTGAAGTTCACCCGGTCTGGCGTGCAGGTGACCACGAACACGGCGTCGAGCTCGTGCCCCTCGATGCCCGCCATCTCCATGGCCCGGCGCAGGGCGGCCTCGCACATGTCGGTGTTGTTCACGGGCTCGCCCGCCACCGCGGCGGGGGCCGTGGTGACGCCGGCTTCGGGGTTCAGGTCCCACAGGAAGCGGCGTTCCTGGATCTGTGTCTTCTCGGCGATCCACTCGGCCGACCAGCCGGGGATGGCCTGCGTGATGTGTTCGTTGCTCACCGCGCGGGGCGGCACGTAGGCTCCCGCACCGACCACGCGAACGCCTCGCGTGCCGAACGCGTTCGACAGCTGAATCATTGGAAGCTCCGGGGGGATGGATAAGGACCGCGGCCTGGCGGGGTGGTGGGCCAGGAGAGAAAATTTGTCTTGCAGGGAAATGCGTCGGATAGCATCCGCACACATAATGCCTTAACATCACCCTTTCGCGCAAGCCCCCCGATGTTGTCCTGAATACCGTATACCGCGTCCGACTCCGATCCGGTGCGACTGAGCACAAGTGCTTGTAGGGCAGAGAAGTAGCGCGCTCGTACCCGCCGTCACCGACCCTTCATCGCGCTTTGGGCACCTGTGCTAACCAGGCATCAATCTACTCATCTGCAACCGAAATGTGGTTCAGTACGCAGAAAACTTTGCGCGTTCCAGTCATTCAGGGGGATTGCACAACCTGGAACGTCACGGCCTTTTTTGAGCGGTACGCTTAACTGGCTCCCCTGTGTGCATCGCGTAGCGACGCTTTGTCGGCGGGGTCGTGGAACGAATCCGGCCGCCCTCATGGCGAGGGCGGCCGGAACACGTTGGCACAAGCCGGGTGCGTCAGGCCAGGATGGCGTCCACCATCAGGGGGCGGGCGGCATCCTGCTCCACCACGAGCAACGGGGCCACCTGGATGACCTCCTCCTGGTTCCATGCGCGGAAGCAGTCCCAGTCGAACTCGCGCGCGGCGCGGGTCTGGTCGGGAAAGCCGAACCAGTCGCGCCACCCCTCGCTTTCCGCTCGCCACTTGCAATCCCAGTGGAAGGCGATGTGGCGCTCTTCGGTGAGCGTGCGCACGATGAGCGTGCCGCGGAAGTACTCGCAGCCCGAGGACGCGCGAAGCTCGATTGATTCGATGGGGAGAGCCGGGTATTCTACCAGCGCCTTGTGCAGCGTCCGCTGAACCTTTACCGGTGGGCAGCCGTAGCCGAACCTGATTCGCTCGCTGGAGCGGCCGTCGTCGATGAAGCGAAGGAGGGCTTCGCGAAAGGGAGAGGCCGCGGAGGAGCGGTCCAGCAGGTCGGCAAGGGTCACGGGCAGCACCGGGTGTGGAGGGAACTTTTTCGCGGACCGCAGAATCTAACGCATCGTGCCCATTTCGCCAAGTCGTTCCCGCATGCGGATTTGCGTGCTCAGTTCCGCCGGCTGTCCGCGAGTGTCCGCGTGACCGTAGCCGATCACGATCCGCCCCGTCCGGACCTGCATGCGCCCGACGACGTCGTCCGTATCACGCGGCGCCTGCAGGATGCCGGGTTCCAGACCTGGGCCGTGGGCGGTGCCGTGCGCGATGCCCTGTCCGGCGGCCGCCCGGGAGACTGGGACCTCACCACGGCCGCGCGCCCGGGCGACGTACAGCGCCTTTTCAGGCGCACCGTTCCCGTGGGTGTCGCGCACGGCACTGTGGGCGTGCTGGGGCGCGACGGGCGCCTGTACGAGGTGACCACCTTTCGCCGAGACGTCGAAACCGACGGGCGGCACGCACGGGTGATCTTCGCCCAGACGGTGGACGAAGACCTGCGGAGGCGCGACTTCACCATCAACGCCGTCGCCTGGCACCCGCTGACGCGCGAGGTGCGCGATCCGCACGGCGGCGTCCCCGACCTTCGCGCTGGCCTGCTGCGCACCGTGGGCGACGCAGGGGAGCGCTTTTGCGAAGACCGGCTGCGCGTCCTTCGCGCCCTGCGCTTCGCCGGCCGCTTCGGTCTGACGATCGAGGACGGCACCTGGGCCGCCGCCCGGGATGCCGCGCCGGAGCTGGTGCACCTGTCCGCCGAGCGCGTGCGCGAAGAGCTGCTGAAGGTGCTGCGGCAGGTGCGGCCCCCGTCCGTCTCGCTGGCGCTGTACCAGCAATGCGGCGCGCTGCGGCACCTGTATCCCGAGCTGGAAGCGTGCGTCGGCGTAAAGGACGGCCACGCTGACGTGTGGACGCACCTGCTCCGGGTGGTCGGTGAGGTGCCGGAGCACCGCACCGTTCTCCGCGTCGCGGCGCTGCTGCACGATGCGGGAAAGCCGCGGACGCAGGCGGGGGCCGGCTTTCCCGACCACGCCGCGGCCGGTGCGGCAACGGCGCACGTGCTGATGCGGCGACTGAAGTTCTCCAACGCCGAGATCGACCGGACGGTGCACCTGGTGGCGCAGCACTCCGGCTTTCCCGCGCCCGACGCGCCGGCGCCGGAGCTGCGGCGCTGGCTGCGGCGCATCGGGCAGGAGTACCTGCGCGACCTCGTCCGCCTGCGCATCGCCGACCTGCGGGCGCGAGGGGAAGGCGATCCGCGCCTGGACGAGACTCTCCGCCTGTGCAAGCGCATCCGCCGCGAGCTGCGCCAGCAGGCTCCGCTGGAGATCGGCGGCCTGGCGATCGGCGGGGGCGAGCTGCGCGCCCTCGGGCTGCCTCCGGGGCCGCTCTACGGCGAGATCCTGCGCGACCTGCTGGAGCGCGTCACCGACGACCCGTCGCTCAACGACCGCGAAACGCTGACGCGGATGGTCCGCGAGCGCATCTCGTCGCCCGAGGGGTGACCCGTGTGGACGATTGTGGAGAGAAACCGGGGATGACCAAGCCTGAAGCCTGGATGCGGGGACCCGTCGAAGGCGTGCATCCGCTGCTGATGCCGGCTGCCCATGCGCTGATCGGCGCGGCCGAGGACATGGAGGCGGCCGCGGTCGGCCTGTCGAACGACGAGCTGTGGGCGAAGCCCGGCGGGGCTGCGTCCGTGGGCTTTCACCTGGCGCACGCGGCGGGCAGCCTGGACCGGCTGCTCACCTACGCCCGTGGCGAGGCGCTGAGCGAGGAGCAGTTCGCGTATCTGCGCGCCGAGCAGGACCCGGGTGATCCGCCCCGCACGGCCGCGGACCTGGTGGGCGCGATGCACGCCGCGGTGGAACGGGCCCTGGCGCAGATCCGCGCCACGTCACCCGATACGCTGCTGGAGTTCCGCGGCGTGGGCCGGCAGCAGCTTCCCAGCAACGTCCTGGGCCTGCTGTTCCACGCGGCGGAGCACACGCAGCGCCATACCGGCCAGGTGATCACGACCGCCAGGATCGTCCGCGGGCTGGCAGGGCGCTGATCGCCGCCGGCCCCGCACGGGCGAATGAATTCGCTGCAACGACCTCACGGCGTGTTGGCCTACCCCGTCAGGAAGCGAGGCGGAGCGGGCGTAAACGTATGTGTCTGGCGCGGGATGATCGGGACGGGTACCTTCTTCCGCCGCCACACGGCCCGCGGTCACCCGACCCGGCTCACGCGCCGCGGCTCCGCATTCCAGGTGGTCGTTCATCCAGCCCGTCCATCACCCCCCAGCAGGAGAATCGAGCATGGCCCGCGCATTTAGCCGACGCGCCTTCCTGTCGTTCGCGATCTGTCTCGTACTCGCCGGCTGCGGCGGCGGGGATGGGCCCACCGAACCGACCCCCGCCGCGAAGACTTCCAAGCTGGACGGCACGTGGCGGGGAAAAGTCGACGGGGCGACTCTGTACCTGATTCTGGCGGAGAGCCCAAACGGAACCGTGGTGGGCGGCTTCGGCAACATTTCCGTGGTGCCCACCTTTCTGGAGCTGAGGGTAACGTCCAGCAGCTACACGCATCCGGACCTGTCCATGGTGCTCTCTTCGCCGGAGTACGCGCCCCTGAACTTCGGGGGCCAGCGCATGAGCGACAACGTGATCAAGGGCAAGGTGAGCGGATCGGGGTACCGCGACGTGTCGGTAACGCTTACCCGGGAGTAGACGGGAGAGGGGGCTCCCGCGGCATGCGATGCAGATCGTCGAACCTCGATCGAAGTTCTCCCCTCTCCGCACAGCGGTACCGTGCGGCGAGGGGCCGGGGGAGGGGCCGCCCTCAGTCCGCCAGGACTGGCGCGTACTTGATGGCGTCCAGCGGGCGCTGTCCGGGGAGGGGAAGGATGACGCCGGGGTTCAGGATGCCGCGCGGATCGAACGCGTCCTTTACCGCGCGGAAGAGGCTCACCATCTCCGCCCCCCAGATGGTTTCCAGCACGGGCGCACGCAGACGCCCATCGCCGTGCTCGCCGGCCATGGTGCCGCCCAGCAGCGCCACGCCCTCCGCCACCTCGTACACGATCGCCTCCGCCTCTTCGCGCCACCCGGGCTTCGCTACGTCCACCAGCGGGTTCACGTGCAGGTTGCCGTCGCCGGCGTGGCCGAAAATGACGGCGGGCAGCGCGTGCCGCTCCAGCACGGCCCTCAGCAGGCGGATGTAGTCGGGAAGGCGGTTCACCGGCACCACGCCGTCCTCGATGAACTGCATCGACACCCGCCCGCCGGCCATCCTGGCGATCAGCGGGCTGGCGGCGTGCCGGACGTGCCAGAACCGCTCCTGCTGCTGGGGATCCACTGCGAGGGAGACGCGGTGCGCCACGCCGGCCATCTCCGCGCGCACCCGCTCCAGGGCGTCCGCGACGGCCTCCACCCATTCGCCCTCCATCTCCACGAACAGGATGGCCTCCAGCCCTTCGCCGAGCGGGTAGCCGGGGTCCTCCCCCGAATCGCGCACCAGGTCGATGAACGTGCGGTCGACCATCTCGCAGGTGGCGGGGCCCAGTTCCAGGATGCGCAGCACGGCCGCGCCGGCGGCCTCAAGGTCCGTGAACTCCACCAGGGCCAGCCCCCGGTGCGCGGTGATGGGCTCCAGCCGGACCGTCGCGCCTACCACCAGCCCCAGCGTCCCCTCGCTGCCGACGAGCAGGTCCACCGGGTCGCCGGTCTGCAGGTACTCGCGCAACGCGTAGCCCGACGAGTTCTTGCGCACCCGCGGCCACGAGTGATCGATCCAGTCCCGATGCGGCCCGATCGCCTCGTCCACGCGGGCCAGGCGCACGCGGGCGTGCTCGTCGTCCGCGGGAACGCCGCGCGTCAGCGTCGACCGGGTGCCATCGTCCCAGACGACGTCCACGGACTGCACCCAGCGTCGCGTGGAGCCGTGGCGAACCGTGTGAGCGCCGCCGGAGTTGTTGGCGATCAGCCCGCCGATCGTGGCGCGTTCGGCGCTGGACGGGTCCACGGGAAAGTGCAGCCCGTGGCGGCTCGCGGCGGCGTTCACCGCCGCCAGCGTGGCGCCGGGCTGCACCTGGACCGTGCGCCGTTCGGTATCTACCGCTCCGACTCGCCGGAAGTGCGTCACCAGGTCCACCACCACACCCGGCCCGATGTTCCCGCCCGGCATCCCCGTTCCCGCCCCGCGCGGTACCACGGGCACGCCGTGGTCCCACGCCCAGCGCAGCAGGGCCGAGACGTCGTCCGCGTCCACCGGCACGGCGATGGCGGCGGGGGTGGAGCGCAGGATCCCTGCGTGCTCGGAGAACTCCGTGCGCCGCGCCTCCTCCACGCAGAACTCGCCGCGGAACGCGGGCGGAGGGTCGGCGGGGAGAGATACGCCAGCCGACACGAGGCGCTCACGCATCGAACGAGGGGAACAGGTGTGGATGCGCGGCCCGGAACGCGGCGCGGGCCTCGTTCAGGCTCTCGGAGTTGGCGCCGCCCCGGTACTCGGGGTCATCGGACTGCGCGCCGTCGTCCTCCCACCCGCAGGCGCGGCAGATCTCGTACGTGCCGCGCTCCGCTTCGGAGAGCGTATGGAATCCGCAGCAGGGGCAGGGGTGAAGTACGGGATCGACAGGGATGAGGAGCACCTGCCCGGAGCGAAACAGGGGCGGCCACCATACGCCGAAGTGCGGATGCAGGCACCGGAAGACGAGCGCGACTTCTTCGGGGTCGTCCGCGCGGGGCCGAACGCTTCCGATGGCCTGGATGGGCTCGTGGAAGCGCGGCGCGCCGGGAGGGCCGGCGGTCACGATCATACCAGGAGCGAGCTGGCCTGAAACGATCGACCCGTGTACGACCACGCAGCCACGTTCGGGGATGGCGAACGCGCCGCCGATCGCAAAACGCGCATCGGCCGTCATCCGCGCCCGAAACGAAAAACGCTCCCCGGCTGGGGAGCGTAGATCCGGCCAGCGGGGGGCGTCATCAGGCGCAGGCCTGGCACAGTCCCACGACTTCCACGCGGTAGCCCCGCACCTGGAACCCCGCTCCGGCGTCGATGTGGGGCAGCACTTCGTGGGGCTCGCCGGGCACGTCGCGCACCTGCCCGCACACCAGGCAGCGGGAGTGGTAGTGGTCGTCGGTGCGCGCGTCGTAGCGGGCGGAGCCGTCGCCGTACGTCAGCTTGACGGCGAGGCTGCAGCTCACCAGGGTTTCGAGCGCCTTGTAGACCGTCGCCAGCGAGATGTCGGTGATGTCGCCGCGCACGGCCGTGAACACCTCGTCCGCGGACGGATGGTCCGTGGTGCCTCGCAGAACGCGGTACACGGCGGCGCGCTGCTCCGTAAAGCGCTGGCCGTTGGCCTCGAGCGCCTCGCGAAGAACCGCGTCCAACTGGTCCGGCGACATGCGTGCGGTGATCGGCATCGGGTCCACTGCGAGAGGACGAAAGCGAAGGAGGTGAACAGAAGCGCCGCAAGGGCAAGGATTTCCCTCTATCCAAGCTAGGGATGGCGGGAGATGATGTCAACGGTCTGCGGCCGCGAAACTTGCGTACCGGGCACGGAGGATGCGAGGTTCGCGCGCGGAACGGCGGCAGTCCAAATCACGGAGAAGAGGAAACAAGGTGCGAGCACGGCGGGGAGCAATGCTGGTCTGCTGCGCGGCGATGGCCGCGGGCGCGTGCGAGGAGGCGCAGTCGGTTGAGGTTCAGCCGCTTCCGCCCCTGCAGCGCCCGTCGCCGGAGGCGCGCGCGGGGCTGCCGGAGGTACGCGGGCTGTGGCGGTTCGCGGGATTCGAGATCCCCGCCTCCGACACCACGCTGGTTCGCGAACGGGTGTATGCCCTGACGCCCCCGGGCGACTTCCAGATCGCCACCCAGCGGCTGGATTCCATCGCCGGGCAGTACCTGCGCGCCGGCGTGGCCTTTCCCATCGTGGGCGAGGTGCGCCGCGACAGCGCGGTCTCGCTGGTGCTGTTCAGCGGGGGGACGGGGCAGTTCGTGGCGGGCCACGTTCGGCGCGACACCCTGTGGGTGGAGCTGACCACCTTCCAGAGCGCGGTGGAAAGCTGGCCGCGGGGAACGCGCGCCGCGCTGGTGCGCCGGGTGAGCGGGCCGCCGTTCCGCCGGCTGCTGGGCGGCGCGCCCATCACCGTTCCGGTGGACTCCACGCGCCTGGACAGCCTGCGCATGGATTCCCTCCGCCGCGCGGGCGTGGTGGTGCCCCCGGCCGGAACGCAGCCCGCCCCCGGGCAGCCGATGCCCGGCGCGGTGCCACCGGCCATGCAGCCCGGGGTGCCGCCGGCCGCCCAGCCGCAGCGCCCGCCGGTCACGCAACCGCAGCGACCGCCCGCCACGCAGCCGCGCCCGCCCGCGGCCCAGCCCCGGCAGCCGGTTCAGCAGCGCCCGCCGGCGCAGCGGCCTCCGGCCCAGCGGCCGCCACCCGCGCCCACGCCGCGGGAAACGATCCCGGAGCCGCGCCCGGAAACACCGCCGCCCGCACCGCTGCCGCGCCCCAACGCGCCGCGCGACACCATCCGCTTTCCCGCGCCGCCCCGCTGAGGGCGATCCGAAACGCACTCACCCCCGAACGGTCATCCGCTCGGGGTGAGTTTTTTCACTCACGCACTCACGCACTCACGCACTTCCGCACTCACGCACTCCCCTTCACCACGGCCGCCAATCCGGGTTCGTCAAGCTCGTCCGCACGTGGTCTTCCCACTTTCCGTTCAGCAGCAGGTAGTCGCGCGCGAAGCCCTCCACCACGAACCCCAGGCGCCGCAGCAGGCCGCCGCTTCGTTCGTTGCGGGGCACGTAGTTGGCCTCGATGCGATGCAGGTTCTGCTCGCGGAACATGTATCCCAGAGCCGCCTCCAGTCCTTCGCGCATCATCCCGCGCCCCTCGTACGCCCTGTCCAGCCCGTAGCCCAGCACGCAGTAGTGCGCCGGCGCGCGAAAGATCTGCGTGAAGTTGGCGTTGCCGATCACTCGCTCCGGGTGGAAGCGGTCGAACAGGAACGTGCGCACGCTCTTTCCCTCGCGAAACTCCGCCGCGTTGGCGCGCACCTGCACGGCCCAGAACGCCTCGGTGTAGAACTCGGGCGCCATCAGCGGGCGCGAGGGCGCCAGGTGCTCCCGGTTGTCGACGAAGTAGCGGGCGATCGCGGGAACGTCGTCCGGCTGCGCCATGCGCACGATGACGCGGTCGGTGGTGAGGTTGGGTGGATCGAGCGTCATGGAAGTGCGTGAGTGCGTGAGTGCGTGAGTGCGTGAGTGCGGGGTACGAAACTAGGCGAGATCGGTGCCCGCGCCAGCACCGTCGACCCGGCCCGCCGTGGTCCGGGTTTCCTATTCCGTCTTCCCACGTCAGGCATGCCCGTTGCGCAGGGCCGGGCCGCACGTGCACCGAATCCCAACCACCGCGCCGGAGCAGACCAACGTGGCCGAAGACCGCAAGGAACCGCCGTTCCAGGGAGGGTCGCAGCCCGTCCCGCAGCAGAAGGACCCCGTGCCCGGCCCGGGGCGCAGCGTAGCCCAGGTGGCCACGCTCATCGTCTCCGTGCTGGTGGTGGCCGCCTCCGTGCTCTACTTCTTCGCGCACTAGCCCCGCACGCGCGGTGGCGGACCGTGAATCGGGTTGCGTGGTCGGCGTGCACGCGGCTAGCTTTTTACAATGTCAGCCGTCCTTGCCGCGCGCCGCTGGGTCTTTTCTCCCTCGCCAGACGCGGCCGCCGTCGACCGTCTCTGCCGCGAGCTTCGCCTTCCGGCGCCGCTCTGCCGCCTGCTCGTGCTTCGCGGGCACGGCGAGGTGGATGCGGCCCGCGGTTTTCTGCGCCCCACGCCGGGGCACATCCACGCCCCCACTGCCCTGGCCGGCATCGGCGACGCCGTCGCGCGGCTGAAGAAGGCGATCGACGGGCGCGAGATCATCCTGGTTCACGGCGACTACGACGTCGACGGCATCTGCGCCACGGCACTCTACGTCCGCGCCCTGCGGATGATGGGCGCCGTGGCGCTTCCGTTCGTCCCGCACCGCATCCAGGACGGCTACGACCTCTCGGACGCCGGCATCCGCGCCGCCGCCGAGATGGGCGCCACGTTGATCCTCACGGGCGACTGCGGGATCGTGGCGCACGCGTCCATCGACCGCGCCCGGGCCGCGGGAATCGACGTCATCGTCACCGACCATCACACCCCCGGACCTACCCTTCCCGCAGCGGTCGCCGCGGTGAACCCCAACCGGGTGGACTGCGGATATCCCGACAAGGGCCTCGCGGGGGTGGGCGTGGCGTGGAAGGTGTGCTGCGCGCTGGCGGGCGAGACCGGCTACCCCGTCGAGAAGCTCTTCAGCTTCCTGGATCTGGTGGCCATCGCCACCATCGCCGACGTGGCGCCGCTGGCGGGAGAGAACCGCGCGCTGGTGCGCTGGGGGCTCAAGGTACTGCGCGAAACGCCCAACCCGGGCCTCCGCGCCCTGCTGCGGGTGACGGGGCTGATGGACAAGGGCGAGATCACCTCCACCCAGGTGGCCTTCCAGCTGGCTCCCCGCATCAACGCCGTGGGGCGGATGGGCGAGGCGCAGCGCGGCGTGAAGCTGCTGCTGACCGACGATCCGCGAGAGGCCGACGAGATCGCTCAGTCGCTGGAGTCCGACAACCGGTGGCGCCAGTCGGTGGAAGGCGAGACGCTCAAGCAGGCGATGGCGGCCCTCGAGTTCGGGTACGATCCGGACCGCCAGTACGGCGTGGTGCTGGCGCACGACGGCTGGCACCCGGGCGTCATCGGCATCGTGGCGTCTCGGCTGGTGGAGCGCCTCCACCGGCCCGTCGTGATGATCGCGCTGGACGAGCACGGCGAAGGGAAGGGAAGCGCCCGGTCCATCTCGCGCTTTCACCTGTACGACGCCATGCGCGCCTGCGGCCACCACCTGGAGCGCTTCGGCGGCCACCGCGTGGCGGCCGGGTGCACCATCCGCCGCGAGAACGTCGACGCTTTCCGCGAAGCCTTCAACGACGTCGCGCGCGCCGCGCTCACGGAAGACGACCTGGTTCCCGAGGTGCGCATCGACCTGGAGATGGAGCTGCGCCACGCGGACCTGGACCTCGTCCGCATGCTCAAGCACGCGGGCCCCTTCGGCGCGGGGAACGCCACGCCGGTGTTCGCGGCGCGCGGCGTGGCGGTCGTGGACCAGAAGGTGGTCGGGAAGGGGCACCTGAAGCTCACGCTGGGCGCCTACGGGGCGAAGCTCGACGCCATCGGCTTCAACATGGCGGACCGGTGCGAGGAGCCGGGCTTCGGCGCGTCGCTGCTGGACGTGGCGTTCAAGCTGGAGGAAAACCACTACAACGGCCAGACGCGCGTGCAGGCCAAGCTCGTGGACCTCCGCCCGTCGGAATAGCGCGGTCGAAGTTCCCCCTCTCCCAGCGCAGTTTGCCGGGGGAGGGGATGGGGGAGGGGCCCTCCCGCGGAATGCGAAGAGTCCTATCGACTCCCAGTCGAAGTTCCCCCCTCTCCCGCGCGGTTTGCGGGGGAGGGGCCGGGGGAGGGGGAACCACAACCAGCGGGTGCCGGTGAGGATCGTCGCGGGGGAGTGGGGCGGGCGGCGCATCGCGGCGCCGCCGGGGCGGGCCACGCGGCCCACGACGGACCGCGTACGCGAGGCGTGGATGTCCGTCGTGGCGCCGTACCTGCCCGGCGCCCGCGTCCTGGACCTGTTCGCCGGCTCCGGCGCGCTGGGGCTGGAAGCGCTTTCCCGCGGCGCCGAGCACGCCGCCTTCGTGGAACAGGGCGCGCCCGCGCTCAAGGTGCTGCGCGACAACGTCGCCGCCCTGGACGCCGCCGGCCGCGTCGAGATCGTAAAGGCCGACGCGGTGAAGTACGTTGCGGGCCTCGACGCCGGCGCCTTCGACGTGGCTTTCGCCGACCCGCCGTACGGCCAGGGATTCGCGGAGGCCATCGTGCGGGCCTTCGACGCGACGCCATTCGCGGGGCTGCTCTGCGTGGAGCACGGCCGCGACGACGAGTTGCCCGAACTTCCCGGCGCGCGCACCCGCCGCTACGGCGACACCCAGCTCACCTTCATCCCGGCGCCCGAATGAGCGCAGAGCGCATCGCGGTCTGTCCCGGATCGTTCGATCCCGTCACCCTGGGCCACGAAGACATCATCCGCCGCAGCTTTCGCTTCGCGGACCGGGTGATCGTCGCCGTGGCCTACAGCGCCACGCAGGTGAAGAGCGGGATGTTCAGCGTCGAGGAGCGCGTGGAGATGATCCGCGACACCTTCGCCGACGAGCCGCGCGTGCAGCCCATGGCCTTCCAGGGGCTGCTGGTGGATTTCGCCAAGTCGCAGGGCGCCACCATCATCGTGCGCGGGCTGCGGGCCGTCTCGGACTTCGAGTACGAGTTCCAGATGGCCCTGATGAACCGCAAGCTGTGGGAGGCGATGGAAACCGTGTTCCTGGCGCCGGACCTGGAGCACTCGTACCTCTCGTCCTCGCTCGTGCGGCAGATCGCCTCGCTGGGCGGCGACGTCACCCCGTTCGTCTCCCCCGCCGTGCTCCGCCGGCTGACGGAGCGCTTCGGGGCGCGATGAGCTTCCTGGATTCCGTTCACGCCAGGGCGCGGGCCAATCCGCGCCGTATCATGCTCCCCGAGGGCGCGGACGAGCGCACGCTGGTGGCCGCCGCCCGGCTGCACGCGGACGGCCTCGCGCGCCCGCTCGTCGTGGGCGGACCGGAGATCACCGCGGAGCTGAGGCGGATCGGGGCGGGGGAGGTGGAGGTGCTCGATCCGGCGGGGGACGCGCGCCGGCCCCTGCTGGCCGCGCTCCTCTTCGAACGCCGCCGCGCGAAGGGGATGACGGAGGAGGATGCCCATCGTCTCGCCGCCGATCCCCTGCTGTTCGGCGCGCTCCTCGTCGCCGCGGGCGAGGCGGATGGATGCGTCGCGGGGGCGGTGAGCACCACGGCGGACGTCATGCGCGCCGCCATCTGGGCGATCGGCCCGGCGCCGGGGATCCGCACGGTTTCCTCCACCTTCTACATGGTGGTGCCCCCGTTCCGCGGGGCGGACGAAGAGGTGCTCAGCTACTCCGACGCCGCCGTCGTCCCGGATCCCACGGCCGAGCAGCTGGCCGACATCGCCGTCGCGGCGGCGGACGCACGGCGGAAGGTGGTGGGCGACGATCCGCGCGTGGCCTTCCTGTCGTATTCCACCAGGGGCAGCGCGGCGGGGCCGTCCATCGACAAGGTGCGCCGGGCGCTGGAGATCTTCCGCGAGAAGGCGCCCGGCATCCCCGCGGACGGCGAGCTGCAGGCCGACGCGGCGTTGATCGAGTCCGTGGGCGCGCGCAAGTCGCCGGGGTCCGCCGTGGCCGGACGGGCGAACGTGCTGGTCTTTCCGGACCTGGACGCCGGGAACATCGCCTACAAGCTCACGCAGCGGCTTGCCCATGCCGAGGCGGTCGGCCCCATCGTGCAGGGGCTGGCGAAGCCGTGCAACGACCTTTCACGGGGCGCCACGCCGGCCGACATCGTCAACGTGGCCTGCATCACCGGCCTGCTGGCGGGGTGACGCTTATTGCGCAAGCGCGCCCGGCGCCCTACCGTGTGCTCCGGAAAGCGGGAGGGCCGGGGCCGGCCTCCGCGTTTTGGGCCGGAGGTGGCACATCGCTTGCCCCGGCATGCCCAGGGTGTTTTACCCGGAACCGTGGATACCGAGGAGTCATGAGCTTCCACACGAGCAAGAACAATGGTGTGGTGGTGGTCGATGTGGATGGGCAGCTCATCGTGGGCAACCGCCAGGAGCTGAAGCAGAAGGTGCTCGACGAGCTGGAAGGCGGGGAGCGCAAGTTTCTCATCGACTTCTCCAACACCGGCTACATCGATTCGTCCGGCCTGGGCGTGCTCGTGAGCCTGTCGAAGAAGATCCGCGAGCAGGGCGGCGAGCTGCGGCTGGCCAACCTGAACGAGGACCTGCGGACGCTGTTCGAGCTCACCAAGCTCGACACGCTGTTCAACATCGCAGACACTCGCGAAGCGGCCCTCACGGGCTTCTGATCCGGCCCACACTGCAACGGTCCGGCGGCCGTTCCGGGCGGGTGCCCGGCGCGGCCCGCCGCGTTTGCCCATGACGACCAGGCCACGGCGGGCCATGCACCGCTCCGCGCAGGCAAAGGTGCGCTAGGCACATGGCGAAACCCGACATCGGCGGCGCTCCGCCCGAGCAGAGCGTGTTCGTGCTGGAGCTGCCCAGCGACCCGCGGGTCATCGAGGGAGCCGTAGGCTACCTCTCCGACCGGCTGCGGGCCTACGACTTCGACGGCTCGCGGCTGACCCTCAACTTTCGCGTGGGGATGGCCGAGGTGCTGGCCAACGCCATGATCTATGGCAACGGCAGCGACCCCGACAAGCGCGTGCGGGTAGAGGTCGAGCTGTCTCGCGACGCGGTGTCCGTCCAGGTGCAGGACGAGGGCACCGGGTTCGACCCCGGCCACGTGCCCGACCCCACCCTCCCCGAAAACCTCGACCTCTGCGGCGGCCGCGGGATCTTCCTGATCCGCACGCTGATGGACGAGGTGCGCTACAACGACGCGGGCAACTGCGTTCGCCTGGTGCTGCGCCGCGACGAGTCGCGGCGCCGCGCCTCGGGCGAGTGAACTCCTGTCGATCCCGGTGACTACGGCCGCCCCCAGCCCTCCCCGCCTTCCCGCTTCCGCGCGCGGCGTGCTCGACGACTTCCGTCGGGCATTCGGCGAAGCCGCGCTCGTCTGGCAGCGCACGGGCGACGGCTGGGATCCGGCGGGCGCTCACCCCGCCGCGCACGGCCGCTCCGCCGACGGAGCCGCGGAGGTGCCCGGGACGGCGCTGCGCGTGGAGATTCGCGACGGCTCGGCGGAGGACTCGGCGGCCGCGGCGCGGTTCCTGGGCGCCATGCTGGCGCGCGCGGCGAAGCACGAGGACGAGATCCGCTCGTTCAGCCGCGAGATCGGCGAGCGCTACGAAGAGATCACGCTGCTGTACTCCATCAGCGAGATCCTGGGCTCCATCATCTCGCTGGAGAACGCCGCGCGCACCATCCTGGGCGAGGTGGCCAGCGTCCTCAGCGCCCGGCGCGCCGCCCTGTGGGTGCACGACCGCGACACGGGAATGATCCGGCTGGCGGCGGTTGTGGGCGGCGAAGGGCACTCCGAGCCGGTGGCGGTCGACGACCCGTGCTCCATCACCGCGGCCGTCTTCCGCGAGGGGCGCCACGTGCTCTTGGGCCCCGGCGAGGAGTACCAGCGCGAAGACTGCACGAGCGGCGCGCGGCAGCGGGGCTCGTTCCTGTCCGTTCCCGTCAGCTACACTCCGCCGGAGGGCGAAACCCGCGCGGTGGGGGTCATCAACCTGATCGGGCGCGAAACCAACGAGGGCTTTTCGGCCGGCGACCTGAAGCTGCTCTCGGCGATCGCCAGCCAGATCGGCGCCGCGGTCGAGAACAACCGGCTGATCGCCGAATCGTTGATCCAGCAGCGGCTGGCGCGCGAACTGGAGCTGGCGCACGACCTTCAGCTGAAGCTGCTTCCTCCGCTGGAGCAGTTCCGCGGCTACGCCGAGGTGGCCGCGCGATGCGTGCCCGCCGAGTCGGTGGGGGGCGACTTCTACCACCTGTTCCGGCTTCCGAACAACCGGCTGGGGGTGCTGATCGGCGACGTCAGCAGCCACGGCTTCGGCGCGGCGCTGATCATGGCGCTCACCATCAGCGCCGTGGCCATCCACGCCTCCGAGGGCGACGCCCCGTCCGAGGTGCTTCACCGCACCCACCGCGCGGTGATCGACGAGCTGGAAAACACCGAGATGTACCTGACGCTGGTGTACGCGGTGATCGATCCCGCCGCCGGCACGCTCACCTACTCCAACGCGGGCCACGGCCACGCGTTCCGCATCCTGGCCAGCGGCGAGGCCCAGCGGCTGGCCGCCACCGACCCGCCGTTCGGCATCGTCGACCGCGACACCTACGCCGAGACGACGGTGGACTGGGTGAGCGGCGAAGACCTTCTCTTTCTCTTCACCGACGGCCTTTCCGACGCGCTGGACGCGGGCGAGATCGAGGGCGAGCGGGTGCTGCTGGAGGTGGCGACCGACATGCGCCGCGAGCCCCCCGAGCAGATCTGCGCGCGCCTGTTCGACCGCGCGGGCGAGGCCACGCACATTCCGCCCGACGACCGCACCGCCGTCGTCGTCCGCTTCTGAGCGCCATGCCGCGCGATCCCTCGGCCCCCCACCGCGCCAAGCGGTCGCTGGGGCAGAACTTCCTGGTCGACCCCAACATTCAGCGGAAGATCGTCGACGCCCTTCGCCCGTCGCTGGACGACGAGGTGATGGAGATCGGGCCGGGCCGGATGGCGCTCACGCAGCACCTGGCCGGGCGCGTGGGCCGGCTGGTGCTGGTGGAGCTGGACAACGCGCTCGCGGCGCGCCTGCAGGAGCGCTTCGCGGGCGACCCGTCGGTGGAGATCGTGCACGAAGACGTGCTGCAGGTGCCGCTGGAGCGCATCTCGGCGGACCCCGCGCGGCTGAAGGTGATCGGCAACATCCCATACAACATCACCACGCCCATCATCTTCGGGCTGCTGGAGCGGCGGCCGCGGCCCGCCGAGATCGTAGTGATGATCCAGCGCGAGGTGGCGGATCGCATTCTGGCGCCGCCGGGAGGAAAGACCTATGGCGCGTTGGCCGTAGGCGTTCGCGCCGTGGCGAAGGTGGAGCGCGTACTGAACGTCAGCCGCGAGGCGTTTCGCCCGGCGCCCGACGTGATGTCGACGGTCATCCGCATCGTGCCGCTCAACCCGCCGCCGCTGACGGAGGACGACGAGGCCGCGCTCCGGGTGCTCACCCGGGCCGCGTTCGGCCAGAGGCGCAAGCAGTTCCAGCGCATCCTCCGCGACGCGTACGGCCTCTCTCCCGAGCAGGTGCAGAAGCTGGAGGGGGAGACGGGGATGGACCTGACGGCGCGCCCGGAATCGTTCGCCCCCGAGCGCTTCATCGACCTCGCCCGCGCGCTGCGGTCGGCGGGCCACGAGTCGAAAACCGCGCCCGGCGGCGGTCCCGACTGAAAGCGGGGCTGGAAAAACGAAGGGCGCCTCGCGAGAGGCGCCCTTCGTCCACATGGCCAGGTGTCACGCGGCGTCCGTCCGGGCCGTTTCATGCTGGGGTGCACTCCGGCGGAACGGCGTCGAGATGATGACGCGGCCTCGCTGGCGCTCGACCTCCGTCAACTCCCGGAGGTGTTCGCAGTAGGCGTGTAGATCGTTGTTGAACCCCGCCATGATCTCTCGCCTGGCGCGGTGCACCTCCTCCACGATCGGATCCTCGTGCATGGTTCACCTCTCCATCATGGATGCTGGGGTGGTGAGCAGCGGCGCCGTGTAGCCCAGATCACCACAGAACCTCTGGAAGCGCGGAACCAGTTTGGGATTCGCGATGTGCTTGCGATCCCACGTCAGGACGTACGCTACTCCGTACACCGCGGCAACGGCGACGTGCAGGGCGTCGGAGCGCGCGTGCACCGGGAGCGGTACCTGGCGCAAGAGCACCCCGGCGAGCACCTCTACCTCGCCAGTCACCTGTAGAAGCGGCACACGGTCAAGGTAGCTGCGCCTCCTCCTGGCGAACTCCGCATCGCCCAGCGCCGCTTCGTCGAGAACCGTCGGCGAGGCCACGAGAACATGCTCGTTCCGCCGCGTGTCCCACCACTCGCGCGTGATCTGCTGGTTGCGTGCCGTGATCGGGTCGCGGCTGGGGAGCGCGGCGAGGTAGCTGATCACGCTCGTCTCCAAGTATAGCGTCGGCTTGTCCATTTGCAAAGCATAACCGTTCACTCCGCGCGGCGGGAGGTGGGGCGGAAAACTGGTCGCGCCTGTGGCTCATTCGGCGCGCGCGTTGACGCTTCGCAGCCTCGCGCCTATCTTGTGAACGATTTCACAAGCTGGGCGCCGGGAAGGATGGGCGCCTGCCGTCGCGGGCTGCGTCACGCGCATGAAGAAGATTTCCGAGTCGGCCGTGCGCCGGCTTTCGCTGTACCTCCGCCTGCTGCAGGAAGCCGATGCCGCGGGCGCCGAAACCATCTCCAGCGGCCAGCTGGCCGAACGGGGCGGCACAACCAGCGCACAGGTGCGTAAGGACCTGTCGCTGTTCGGCTCGTTCGGCAAGCGGGGACTGGGCTATTCGGTTCAGGAACTGCTGGGCCGCATCCGCGAGATCCTGGGGCTGCAGAAGACCTGGCGCGTGGCCCTGGTGGGCGCGGGCAAGCTGGGCTCCGCCCTGTTCTCGTACCGCGACTTCGAGGCGCGCGGCTTTCACATTCGTGCCGTGTTCGATTCCGATCCGCGCAAGGTGGGCACCACCTGGGGCGGGCTGACGGTGTGCGCCGACGAGGAGATGGAGCGCACGCTGGCCGACGAGCAGGTGGACATGGCCATCCTGGCCGTGCCGGCCGACGCGGCGCAGCAGGTCGCCGACCGGATCGTGGCGGCGGGGGTGCGCGGCATCCTGAACTTCGCCCCCGTGCGCCTGAAGGTGCCCCGGGGCGTGGCGCTGAAGAACGTGGACGTGACGCTGGAGCTCGAAGGCCTCTCGTTCGCCCTCAACCCCCGTTAGATTGGATGAGCAACCGGCACAAGCGTACGCTGGACGCGATCTTCTCGGATCCGGTTTCCGCCAGCATCGTGTGGGCGGATGTGGAACGCATGCTGGTGCATTACGGTGCGGTCGTCTCGGAGCGGGCCGGATCGCGGGTGGCGGTGCGCCTTGGTCTTCGGGTTGCAGTGTTCCATCGCCCGCATCCGCAAAAAGAGGCGAAGAAGTCTACGATCAGGGACGTTCGCGAGTTCCTCACCACGGCAGGGCTCACGCCATGAACTACAAGGGATACATCGCCCGCGTGCTGTACGACGGG
The DNA here is from genome assembly GCF_036399935.1 of Longimicrobium sp. GTDB lineage: Bacteria > Gemmatimonadota > Gemmatimonadetes > Longimicrobiales > Longimicrobiaceae > Longimicrobium. The sequence goes on along the minus strand of NZ_DASWMD010000002.1, from coordinate 105,395 downwards.
GAAGAAAAGGTCCTGCGCGGCCGGGTTGCCGGGATCGACGACGTCGTGACATTCGAAGCCACGAGCGTCGACGAGCTCGAACGGGAGTTCCATGTGTCGGTGGAGGAGTACCTGGCTTTTTGCGCCGAGCAGCGCCTGGATCCGCAGGAGCCTCGTCCCAATCCCTCGAGAATGGTGGATTCGGAGCGCCTGGCGTCCTGACGTTGACGCCGCCTTCACTGGCCCGCACAACCGCCCCGATTGCGCCTGCGCGGGGGCGCGGTGCGTTGCCCGCACTCCGCCGCCCGGCTATACTTTCCGGTCATATGACCGACCAAACATCTGGAAGGCCCACCGTACGCGTCACGTCGGAAATCGGCGCGCTCCGCACCGTGATCTGCCACACGCCGGGTCCCGAACTGCTCGCGGTAACGCCCAGCAACCGCGAGCAGTACCTGCACGACGACATCATCCACCTCCGGCAGGCACAGTCGGAGCACGCCCAGTTTCGCGCCATTCTTGCGCGGTTCTGCGACGTGCTGCAGGTGCGCGACCTGCTGGCCGAGATCGTCGACCGGGAAGAGGTGCGCCGGTTCCTGGTCAACCAGGTGATGGAGGTGGCGCCTTCTGAGCCGCTGGGGGGCGAGCTGTACGAAATTCCCGGCGACCAGCTGATCCGCCGGTTCATCGAGGGGAAGGAGGCGCCCCGGGGGCCCATCTCCCAGCTGCTTCACAAGGTGAGCTACGAGCTGCCGCCCCTTCCCAACCTCTTCTTCACCCGCGACGCCGCCATGGTGGTGAACGACGGCGTGATCATCGGGGCGATGAGATACGCGGTGCGGTGGACGGAAGAGCTGCTGATGAAGGCCCTTTTCCTGTACCACCCGCTGCTGGGCAACGGCGGCTTCATCTACGACGGCACCGAGGAGCGCCGCAGCGATTACACCATCGAGGGGGGCGACGTGCTGGTCCTTCGCCCCGACCTGGCGATGGTCGGCCTTTCGGAGCGCAGCAGCCCCGCCGCCATCGAGGGGCTGGTGGAGGGGCTGAAGGAGAAGGCGGGGATCGATCACGTGGTGGTGGTGGTGCTGCCGGCCGAAAGCCCGGCCATTCACCTGGACATGATCTTCACCATGATCGACCGGACGCACTGCGTGGTGTATCCCCCGTACTTCTTCGGGCCGCAGCGGCTTCCCGCGCTGCACTACCGGCCGGGCGGGCAGGGGGTGAAGGCGCACGACGGCATCTTCAGCGCCCTCAAGCAGGTGGGCGTGGAGCTGGAGCCCGTCTGGTGCGGCGGAACCCACCCCACCCTCCAGGAGCGCGAGCAGTGGAGCAGCGGGTGCAACTTCGTCGCGGTGCGGCCCGGCATCGTCGTGGGCTACGCACGGAACGAGGGCACCATGCGCGAGCTGCAGGACAAGGCGGGATACCGCATCGTGGACGCGACCGACTTCCTCGCCGGCAAGGCGGAGGTGCGCGAGGGCGACAGGGCCGTGATCGCCTTCGAAGGCTCCGAGCTGGTCCGCGGGGGCGGCGGCGGCCGGTGCATGACCATGCCTGTTTGCCGAGACGACATCTGGTGATCGACATCGCAATTCCGCTGGACGGCGTTCGCCTGGAGCGCGACGGCTCGCTGACGCAGCGGGCCCTGCGGGTGCTGGCGTCCGAGCCCCTTTCCAGTGCCGACGTGGCGCAGCGCGTCCTGGGCATCACCGGCGGCGCGGGCGCGGCGGCCGCGGCCGTGTTCGCCCTGCTGGGCAGCGACCCGCGCTTCCGCGTTTCCGCGCAGGGCGTCTGGTCGCTCGCCGTGTCAGAGCCGGCGCCGGGGCCCGCCCGGAGGCTGCGCGACGAGCCGTTCGTGGTGGTGGACGTGGAGACCACCGGCGGCTCGCCCAAGCAGGGCCACCGCGTCACCGAGGTGGCGGCGGTACGCGTGGCGGGCGGGCAGATCCGCGACACCTTCTGCACCCTGGTCAATCCCGAGCGGCCCATCCCGGGGATGATCTCGTCGCTGACGGGCATCACCAACGCCATGGTGGCCGGCCAGCCGCGGTTCGCCCAGGTGGCGCCGGAGGTGTCGCGGGCGCTGGACGGGTGCGTGTTCGTGGCCCACAACGCCGCGTTCGACTGGCGCTTCATCTGCCACGAGCTGAGCATGTGCACGGGGATGACCCTCTCCGGCCGGCAGCTGTGCACAGTACGCTTGGCGCGAAAGCTCCTTCCGCAGCTTCCCTCGCGCTCGCTTGACGGGCTGGCGCTGTTCTTCGGGCTGGAGATCGAGTCGCGCCACCGTGCGCTGGACGACGCCCTGGCCACCGCGCGCGTGCTGATCCACTTCATCGACATGCTCGACGAGCAGGGCGTGGCGGACTGGGCGGGACTGCAGGCGGTGCTGGGCAAGCGCAAGCCGCGCGCGCCGCGGAAGAAGAAGAGGATGCCGCAGTCGATGGAGGTGGCGTGACGCAGGTTCCCGATCGCTCCGCGGCGCTGCCGCTGGTGCAGAGCCGCAAGCTGGGCGCGTTCACCCTGCACGCCATCGAGAGCGGCCTGCAGCGGCTGGATGGCGGCGCCATGTTCGGGGTGGTGCCCAAGCCCCTGTGGGAGCGGCGGATTCCGGCGGACGAGCGCAACCGCATTCCGCTGGGCCTGCGCTGCCTTCTCGTCGAGACGCCCGACGAGCTGGTGCTGATCGAGACGGGGCTGGGCAACAAGGAAAACGAGAAGTTCCGCGACATCTACGGCGTCGACAACGCGGCCTCGGATCCCGCCCACCCGGACCGGCTGCACGAGGCGCTCGCGTCGCTGGGCTTCGCCGCGGACGACGTCGGCATCGTCATCGACACGCACCTGCACTTCGACCACGCGGGAGGGAACACCTACCGTGACGGCGAGGGGCAGGTGCGCGTTTCGTTCCCCCGCGCCCGCTACCACGTGCAGCGCGGCGAGTGGGAATGGGCGCACCAGGCCAACGAGCGAACCTCGGCCAGCTACCTGCCCGACAACTACGAGCCGGTGATGGCGGCGGGGCTGCTGCACCTGGTGGACGGAAACGTGCAGATCGCGCCCGGCCTTTCGGTGTATCGTACGCCGGGCCACTGCCCCCACCACCAGTCGGTGCTCATCCGGTCGGAGGGGGAAACGGCGTGTTTCCTGGCGGACGTGATCCCCACCTTCGCGCACCTGCCGCTGCCGTGGATCATGGGCTACGACGTGGAGCCGCTGGTGACGCTGGAAAGCAAGCGTGCCCTGCTGTCGCGCGCCGTGGACGAGCGGTGGCTGCTGGTGTCGACGCACGACCCGTTCGTGCCGTGGGGCCATCCGGTGGCGGAGGGGAAGGGCGTTCGGCTGGAGGAAGTAGGAGGCAGTGCGTGAGTGCGTGAGTGCGGAACTCCAGGCAGGTCCATCATCAAACGCTCGAGGACGAAATGATCGATATCGCACGTGATCCCCGTACCACCCCCGTGATCGTGAGCGCGGTGCGCACGCCCATCGGCAAGTTCCTGGGCGCCCTGGCGTCGCTTTCCGCGCCCGAGCTGGGCGCCATCGCCCTGCGCGAGGCCGTTGCGCGGTCGGGGATCGACGCGCAGGACATCGCCGAGGTCATCATGGGCAACGTGGTGCAGGGCGGGGTGGGGCAGGCGCCCGCCCGCCAGGCCGCCATCAAGGCCGGCCTGCCGGACCAGGTCTCCGCGCTCACCATCAACAAGGTGTGCGGCTCCGGGCTCAAAGCGGTGATGCTGGCGGCGCAGTCCATCCGCGCCGGCGACAGCCAGGTGATCCTGGCGGGCGGGCAGGAGTCCATGAGCAACGCCCCGTTCTACGTCTACGGGATGCGGCACGGCGTGAAGTTCGGCGACCAGACGATGGTGGACGGGCTGGTGCGCGACGGCCTGTGGTGCTCGTTCTGCGAGGTGCACATGGGCGGGCATGCCGAGTACACCGCCAAGAAGGCTTCCATCAGCCGCCAGATGGCGGACGAGTTCTCGGTGCAGTCGCACCAGAAGGCCGTCGCGGCGCAGCAGGCCGGCAAGTTCAAGGAAGAGATCGTCCCGGTGGAGATCGCCGGCCGCAAGGGCACCACGGTCGTAGATGCGGACGAGGGCCCGCGCGCCGACAGCTCGGTCGATTCGCTCGGCAAGCTGAAGCCCGCCTTCCGCGAGCACGCGCCCAAGGACGTGACGGACCCCGTCGTCACCGCCGGCAACGCCTCGTCCATGAACGACGGCGCCTCAGCCGTGGTGGTGGTCAGCGAGGAGTACGCGCGCGCCCACGGGCTGACCATCCTGGCCCGCATCGCCGCGTACTCGACGGGTGCCGTGGAGCCCAAGGAGCTGTTCTTCGCGCCGATCGAGGCCGTGAAGAAGCTGATGAAGAAGCAGGGAAGCCAGATCAGCGACTACGACCTGATCGAGGCCAACGAGGCGTTCGCCGTGCAGGCGCTGGCGGATGGCGCGGGCCTGGGCTGGGACTGGGACCGCGTGAACGTGAACGGCGGCGCCGTGGCGCTGGGCCACCCCATCGGCGCGTCGGGCGCTCGCGTGCTGACCACGCTGCTGCACGCCATGATCGACCGCGACGTCTCCACCGGCCTGGCCACGCTCTGCCTGGGCGGCGGCGACGCCGTGGCGCTCTCCGTCGAGCGCGTCTGACCTTAGGGGCTTCGGTCCGCGCGGGCCGAAGCCCGTTGGGGTTTTGCACCTGCAGCCAGCCGTAGCGGGATCGAATTCTCCCTTTCCCCCGCTTGCGGGGGAGAGGGCTGCCGCGGCATGGGCCGGGCCCGTTCGAAGCTCCTCGGACCGTACGCCACGAACCACGCACCACACCTGAGCCGACACGCATGACGACCAACCGCTTCACCCTGACCCAGCCGGCCGCCGCCGGCCTCGTTCCCTCCCGCACGGCGCGCCGGGTGATCGGCGTCGTCGCGCTCGCCGCGGCCACGGCCGTCGGCGCCCGCATCTCGGTGCTCATCCCGGGAACGCCGGTGCCCTTCACCTTCCAGCCGCTGTTCGTGATCCTCGCCGGCGTGCTCCTGGGCTCGCGCCTGGGCGCGGCCAGCCAGGCGCTGTACCTGGCCGCGGGGATCGCCGGGCTGCCGGTGTTCGTCGCGGGCGGCGGCGCGGCGTACCTGCTCGGTCCCACCGGCGGCTACCTGATGGCGTATCCCTTGGCCGCGTTCCTCGCCGGGATGTGGGCCGACCGCTCCACCCTGCGGACGCTCGCTGGCTTGCTGCTGGGCCTGGCCACGATCTACGCCGGCGGGCTCGCCTGGCTGTCGGCCGTCGGCGACGTGAACGTGGCCGTCGCGCTGGGTCTGCGTCCCTTCGTACTGATGGACCTGGTGAAGGTGGCCATGGTGCTGGCGATCGCGCGGCGCATCGGTGGGCGGACGCGCGCGCGGGTCGCCTGAGCGGATGACGGAGGCGTCCGCCCCGCGCACGACGGTCCAGATACTCTTCCAGGGTCCGTACGGGCTGCGCGCGGGGTGGCGGCTCGTGCTGTACCTGCTGCTCTTCGTGGTCGCGTCCGGCGGCCTGAGCGTCGCCGTAGCGGCGGTGGGGCTGTCGCGGAGCATGCTAGCCACGACCTCCGCCGCGCTTTTCGGCGCGTTGGTTGCGGGGTGGGTGATGGTCCGGGTCATCGACCAGCGGCCCGTGGGAGCGCTCGGCTTCGCCGCCGAGCCCGCCGGGCTGAGGGATTCCGCTTTCGGAACACTGGCCGGCGGCGCCATGTTGGGCGCCGCCGTCGTTTTGCTTGCGGTGGCGGGTACGGCCCGGTGGGTTGCCGAACCGGGCACGGTGTCCGAATATGTCGCCGCCCTGGGACGGGCGCTGGTCTTCTTCTGGGTGGCGGCCGCGCTGGAAGAGGTGCTCTTCCGGGGCTACCCGTTCCAGGTGCTGGTGCAGGGAATCGGGGTCTGGCCCACGCTGCTGGCGACCTCGGCGCTGTTCACCTACGTGCATCGCAACAATCCAGGAATCACGCCGTTTGCTCTGGCGAACATCTTCCTGGCCGGGTTCATGCTTGGCGTCGCCTACCTTCGCACCCGGTCGTTGTGGTTCGCCACGGCGGTGCACATGGGGTGGAACTGGGCGATGTCGGGGCTGCTGGACTTTCCCGTCAGCGGCCTGCGCCCCTTCGACGCGCCGTACTACGACGCGCACGAGACGGGCGCCGACTGGTGGACAGGCGGTGCCTTTGGCCCGGAGGCGGGGGTGGCGGCGACGGTGACTCTCGCGCTGGGCACCGCGTGGCTGATGCGGACGCGGTGGATCGGCGAGAGCGCGCGGATGCGCGACCTGCGGCCGCTGGTGGACGCGCGCATCGGCGAGGGGTGGCGGTGAGCCCCGCGCAGCGGTTCTGGGCGAGCGCGGCGGCCGTCGCCATCGTGTTCCCCGCGCTGGTGCCCGTGCTCTTTCCCTTCCGCGCGCTGGGGATGGACCGGGCGCTGGAGCGGGACCACGTGTGGCTGCTGATGGTGTTCACGGCCGGCGTGATGATGGTGCTGTTCGGCGCCAGCGGGCTGATCGCCGGAAAGCGGTCCGTCGGCGTGAGGGACGTGGTGGATGCGGGCGGTGTTCGGCAGGCGCTGGACCGGGCCTCCGAGCGCGAGGAGCGCCGCGCCGACTACACCCACAACGCCGCGGTGTGGACCATCGTCACCGGCGCCATGCTGCTGGCGGCGTACATCGTCCTCTGGGTGGCGCTGCGCTGAATCGACAAAAACCCGGTGGGGGCCATCGACCGCCGTCCGAATTTGAACAGAGATAGAGCGAAATGGCGGAGATCCGGAAGGTCGCGGTGGTGGGGGCGGGAACCATGGGCAACGGCATCGTGCACGTGTTCGCCCATGGCGGCTACGACGTGACGATGATCGACGTGCGCGCCGAGGCGCTGGAAGGCGCGCTGAAGACGATCGGCGGCAACATGGACCGCCAGATCAAGAAGGGCGCCCTGTCCGAAGACGACAAGGCCGCCGCGATGGGCCGCATCCGCACCGCCACGGAGCTGTCCGCCGCCGCGGACGCGGACCTCATCGTCGAGGCCGCGACGGAGAACCGCGACCTGAAGTTCCGCATCTTCGAGGAGCTGGACGCCGTCGCGGCCGGGCACGCCATCCTGGCCAGCAACACGTCGTCCATCTCCATCACCGAGATCGCCGGGCGGACGAAGCGGGCGGACCGGGTGATCGGGATGCACTTCATGAATCCCGTCCCCGTGATGAAGCTGGTGGAGATCATCCGCGGGCTGGCGACCTCGGACGAGACCACGCGCACCATCGTGGCAACGTCGGAGAAGCTGGGGAAGACCGTGGCCGAGGCGCAGGACTACCCCGGCTTCGTGTCCAACCGCATCCTGATGCCCATGATCAACGAGGCCGTCTTCTGCCTGATGGAGGGCGTGGCGGACCGCGAGGCCATCGACACGGTGATGAAGCTGGGGATGAACCACCCGATGGGGCCGCTGGCGCTGGCGGACCTGATCGGCCTGGACACCTGCCTGGCCATCATGCAGGTGCTGCACGACGGCCTGGGCGACGACAAGTACCGCCCGTGCCCCCTGCTGCGGAAGTACGTGGCCGCCGGCAAGCTGGGCCGCAAGACGGGCGAAGGCTTCTACGACTATCGTGCGTGACCCTGGCGCGCGAGTGCGGAAGTTGCGCACGCTCGCGCGCCCCGCACGGCAGGTGAACACCGGGAACAGGAGCGGCATGGCGGCGGTTGACTGCGCGGAGTGCGGCGCGGAGATGGAGCCCGGATTCGTCGTCGACCGGGGCGACTACTCGGTCGCGGCTCAGCAGTACTGGGTGGGCGGAGAGCCCACGATGCAGAAGTTCCTGGGGATGACGGCCGGGCTCAAGGTGAGCGACCGGCCCCGCTACGACGTCACGACGCTTCGCTGCAGCCGCTGCGGACTGCTGCGCTCGTACGCCCGCCCCGAAGACCGGTGCAATTGACGTAGATCCACGGTGCGCCCGTCCGCCGTATGGACACCAGCGCACGTACGCACTTACGCACTTCCGGCACGCTGGGGTCGATGACCGAAGAGCAGCAGCAGATCAGGGACCTGGCGCGCGAGTTCGCTGAGGGGGAGCTGAAGCCCCACGCCGAGGAGTGGGACCGCGAGGCGCACTTTCCCCGCGAGGTCGTGCAGAAGCTGGGCGAGCTGGGCTTCCTGGGAATGCTGCTTCCGGAGCAGTACGAGGGGCTGGGGATGGACACGGCCACGTACCTGATCGCCCTGGAGGAGATCGCCCGGGGCGACGCCTCGGTGGCCGTGGCCATGAGCGTGCACAACTCGCTCCCCACGCAGATGATCCTGGCGCACGGCACCGACGCGCAGAAGGAGCGCTGGCTGATGCCGATGGCACGCGGCGAGTGGCTGGGCGCGTTCTCGCTTTCCGAGCCCGACGCGGGCTCCGACGCCGCGCGGATGGCGGCGCAGGCACGCCGCGTGGACGGCGGGTGGGTGCTGAACGGCGCCAAGGCGTGGGTCACCAACGGCGGCTTCGGCGACGTGGTGGTGGCCATGGCCCGCACCGACACGCCCGACGACCGCCGCGGGGCCAAGGGGATCGGCGCCTTCATCATCCCGACCGGCGCGGAGGGGTACATCGTCGGGAAGAAGGAAGACAAGATGGGGCAGCGCGCCTCGGAAACGGTGGGCATCGCCTTCCGCGACCTGTTCGTGGCCGACGACCAGGTGCTGGGCGACCCGTCGCTGGGGTTCATCTACGCGCTGCAGGGGCTGGACGGGGGCCGGATGGGGATCGCCGCCGTGGCGACGGGAATCGCCCAGGCGGCGCTGGAGCACGCCGTGCGCTACGCCGACGAGCGCAAGCAGTTCGGCACCCCCATCCGCGCCTTCCAGGGGATGCAGTTCAAGCTGGCGAACATGGCCATGCGCGTGGAGGCGGCCCGGTCGCTGGTGATGCGCGCCGCCGCCGCCAAGGACGCGGGGAAGCCCGAGGCGAGGCTGTCGTCGATGGCCAAGCTGTTCGCCTCCGAAGCCGCCATGTACGTGACCACCGAGGCCGTGCAGGTGTTCGGCGGATACGGCTACGTGAAGGAGTACCCGGTGGAGCGGCTTTTCCGCGACGCCAAGGTGACGGAGATCTACGAGGGAACGAGCGAAATTCAGCGGACGGTGATCGCTCGCGAGCTGTACCGGTAGGCCGCCGGAACCCGGCCGAACACCTGATCCGCCGCCGGGGCCCCGCCCCGCCGGCGAGGGCGCCCGCCGCCGCGCCCACCCACACGCATTACACTGGACCGAAACGGGCATGGAACTCTTTTCGCTGATGGGCGAGCACGACCACGAGCAGGTGGTGTTCTGCCAGGAGCCTTCGTGCGGCTACAAGGGGATCATCGCGATCCACAACACGGTGCTCGGCCCCGCGCTGGGTGGCACGCGGTTCTGGAACTACAACAACGACCAGGAAGCGTTCGTCGACTCCCTGCGCCTGTCGCGCGGCATGACGTACAAGGCCTCCGTCGCCGGGCTGAACCTGGGCGGCGGCAAGTCGGTGATCCTGGGCGACCCGCGCAGCACCAACCGCGAGGAGATCTTCCGCGCGCACGGCCGCTTCGTGGAGACGCTCAAGGGCCGCTACATCACGGCCGAGGACGTGGGCACGTCGGTCGACGACATGGAGTTCGTGGCCATGGAGACGGAACACGTCACCGGCCGTGCGCAGACGTCGGGTGACCCGTCTCCCGTTACCGCCTACGGCGTGTACCGCGGCATCAAGGCGGCGGCGATGGCCAAGTACGGCTCCGACAGCCTGAGCGGCAAGCGGGTGACGGTGCAGGGCGTGGGGCACGTGGGCTACTCCCTGTGCCAGAACCTCGCCTCCGAGGGTGCCCGCCTGGTGGTGACCGACATCGACCAGGAGCGGGTGCAGCGCATCGTGCACGAGTTCGGCGCCGAGGCGGTGGCCCCCGACGCCATCTACGGCGTCGAGGCCGACATCTACGCGCCCAGCGCGCTGGGCGCCACGGTGAACGACGACACCATTCCGCTGCTGAAGGTGGACATCGTCGCCGGCGCCGCCAACAACGTGCTGGGCGAGGCGCGCCACGGCGACGACCTGCACGCCCGCGGCATCCTGTACGCGCCCGACTACGTGATCAACGCCGGCGGCCTGATCAACGTGTACGGCGAGCTGAACGGGTGGACGGCCGAGCGCTCCATGCGCAAGGCGGGCGACATCTACACCACCCTGCTGCGCATCTTCGAGCTGTCGGCGAACGCGGGGCTGCCCACCTACGTGGCCGCCGACCGTATCGCCGAAGAGCGCATCGCCGCCGTGGGCAAGATCCAGCAGACCTGGGTCTGATCCTTCGGTTTCCGGGCACGACGAAAAGGGCGGGCCGGCAGCGATGCCGGCCCGCTCTTTCCATGCTCCACGATTCGTCTTTTCCCGCCAGAGACGTAGCACCCATGCCCACCGCTGGCCCGTCCAGCGCGCTCGCATTTGTGTCTGGACTGGCACCGGCCACCGCTGTTACCTTCCATTCTGGGCGACGGTGCTTTCCCGGGACGAGAGGAACGATGGCGAAGCAGAAGGTGACGCTACACCCCGATTTCGCGGACGCAGCCTTCGACCCTGGCGCCCGGCAACTCCACATCAGCCGGAACGGCGTGGGATGGGAACTGCGCTCCGACGAAGGAGATGTCCTGAGCAGTCATCCGTGCGTGGACGACGCCATCGACGCCGCACTCGAGCTTTCGAAAGCCGAATTCCGCGAAATCCTCGTGCAGGGCTCAGCGGGGCGTCAGTTCGTCTCCGCCGTCGACCAGGACCCACGCTGGCTGGCGACGGTCGAGACGTTCCGCGGGACTCGCCTCTGGCGGGGAGAGGAAGGCTCGGCATGACCGGCGGGCGATATCTCTGGGATACCAACGTCTTCATCCGGCACAACGCTCCCAGGCTCCGGCTTCCCGGACTCGTGTCGGCGGTGGTGCTCCAGGAACTTACTGCGGGCTCCAAGGATACGGCCGATGTGCGGCGCTGGCGAACGGTCCGGGCCGACTCGGAAGCCAAGGGAGTGCTGCTAACGCCCGATGGAGAGGACTGGTTCGAGGCGGGGCGCATCTTGAACGCCCTTCTCCGAGGCGCACGGTCGGAGCACTCGCGGCAACCGCTCGCCATTGGCAAAGCCGAGCAGCAGCGGCTGGTGAGGGACGTGCTGATCGCCCGGAGCGCCAGCCGGGTGAACGCCTCGGTGGTCACGTACAACCGTGGCGACTTCGAGAAGATCCGGCGGTTCTGCGGCGTGCGCGTGGTGGAGCCCGCCGAGATCTTCTGACCGTCAGCGGCTGCCGTGGCGGAAGTTCACGAGCAGCACCTCGCCCGTCCCCTCCTCGCGGATCATCTCGCAGCTCGAATAGTTGGTATCCAGCCAGGGCGAAACGCCGTCCAGCGTGCCGTTCTCCTCGCCTGCCGCCTCGTGCGCCAGCCAGCGCGCCTGCTCCTCGTCGGCGGCGCGCACCATGAACCCGAACGCGCGCTCGTCGGGCGGCTGCCACGGGTCGCGGCCTTCCACGCACCACCACATCGTATTGATCCTGGGCGACAGTCTCCAGATCGCCATCACGTCTCCGGGTAAGCGGGTCGGGGTCGTCGGTCGTTCACGGGCAGCAACCTACCGCCTGTGCCGCGCGGGCGGGAGGGCCGTCTTTTTGCGCGGCGGCGGCACGGGTGGTAATCTCCCTTCTCGATCTCCCCTCCGCCACCGACGTGACGATGAAGCGATCTGCCCTCTTCGCCCCGCTTCTGCTGCTGGCCGCCTGCTCGAGCGAGCGGGCCACGCCCGAAGACTTTTACGCCGTCGCCCCGCAGGTGCTGCGGTTCATGGAGCAGGACGCCCGCCAGAACCAGCCCGGGCGCGCGGCGGACGGGCCGCTGTACGTGAACGTGGAGTCGTTCCGCCACGCGTCGGACGGCGTCACGGGCGCGCTCCTGGACCTGGACAGCATCTCCGTGGTCCTGGGCGAGCCCACGCAGGCCATCCTGCAGCAGGTGCTGCTGTGCGACACCGTGTCGAGCTTCGGCGGCTGCTGGGTGCGCAAGTATGGAATCTGGATCAACTGGAACGTGGCCTACGGCACGCCGGACGAAATCCGGGGCACCGTCCGCAGCACCTCGACCAAGCGCAACACGAGGCCCTCCGACTTCTGCAACCGCGTCTGGCGGCTGACCTTCCGCAAGCAGGCCGGCCGATGGGGCCTGGCGGACCGGGAGCTGATCGCGGACTGCCGCGAAGAGGCCTGAACAATACCGCCCGGGCGACGAGCCCGGGCGGTCGTGTTTTCGGGCTGGTGCGCTGGACGCGGCTCCGCGGATCAGTACGGGTGCTCCCTGACGGCGGCGGCGACCAGCGCGGCGCAGGCTTCGAAGGCGGCGGCGGTGACGCGGGCGCCATGGTCGGACGCCCACTGGCTCACGCGGCGGCAGGCGTGCAGCAGGCGGCTGGGGTCCGCCGGCTCGCGCTGCTCCACCAGGCAGATGAAGACGCATACGGGCGCCCACAACCGCTCGTCCGCTCCACTGTAGGCCAGGAGCCGCCGCCGGTCCGGTCCCGCGGCGGGGGGAAAGACGAAGGGCCGCAGCGGCTCGGGCGCGGCGGCCCACGCCCGCACGTCACGCAGCGCGCGCCAGAGCAGCAGCCCCGGCCCCGCACCCGTCTCCGCCACCATCAGGCTGCCCTCGATCAGCTCGTCCGCCGTCCCCGCGGCCCGGAGCCGCGCTTCCGCCGCGGAGCCCCGGCTGGCGGCCGGAACCGGCCCGACCACCGGCGCCGGGGACAGGAGGGGCGCGCGGACGGACCGCGGACGTCCCGGCCCCCGCCGTGTGATCACGGATGCGGCTGCCGCGCAAAGGCGGCGAGCTGCGCCAGCTGCTCGGCGATGCGCCGGTCGGCCGCGCGCTGCGGCGTGGCGGCGTGCTTGCGGCTGGCCTGCTCCATCCGCACCCAGTCGCGAAGCTTGGCGGCGGCCCGGGCCAGCTCCAGCAGCGCCCGCGAGTGGTCTTCGGGCGCGCCGGGGCGGTTGACCAGCGACCACGCCCCGCTCCACGCCTCTTCGTACAGCCGCCGCTCGCCCGTTCCCGCCGCCGCCCGCGCCAGCACCGCCAGCGTGAGGGTGCGGTCGGCCGGCTCCGTGCGCGCCACCAGCAGCTTCTGAAGCATGGGGATGGCCCGCCCGTAGCTTTCGCGCGTGACCCACAGGTACGCCAGGTCGTGAAGCAGCTCGGCCAGCCGCGGGTGCCCCCGGCCGTAGGCGCGCATGGCCGAGCGGGCGTAGCGCTCGGCGTCGTCCAGGTCGCCCGCATCCAGCGCCAGCAAGAAAAGGCCGTGCAGTGCGGCCCCGCGGATCGCAAGGAGCCCGTGGCGGCGGCCTGCGCGCATGGCCTGGGTGAAGTACCTGCGCGCGGCGCCCGGCACCCCGCGCCGGGTGTACAGGGTTCCGAGGTCCACGTACGCCTGCGCGTAGCTCTGCCAGTCACGGCCTCGACGCGCCAGTCCGATGCAGCGGCGCAGCCAGGTCTCGGCCCGCGCGTGCCTGCCCCAGCGCAGCGCCATGCCGCCGACGGTGCAGGCCGGGGCGGCGTCCTCGGGCGAGGCGAGGGCCCCGGCCTGCGCATAGGCCAGCGCCGTGCCGAAGGCGCCCTGCTCCAACGCCCACTTGCCCACTTCCAGGCAGACGAGTGTAACGATTTCGGGGCTGGCCGTCCCCGGGCTGCCGACGACGGCCGCCAGGGTGGTGAGGCTCACCTCGAGCGCGGGCTCCACCCCCGAGGTGGCCAGCAGGCCCAGGCGCTTGTGTGCCGCCTCGGAGACGAACAGCCCCTCGCGCCGCTCCTCGGGGGTGGCCGACCACAGGGTAACGTCGCGAAGCGAGTTCCACAGCAGGAGCCCCAGGTCGCCCTTGAACTCCTCCAGGATCTGCGATGCCTCCAGCGTCTCGTCGGGCTCGCGCAGGATGGCGGGGGGAATGCACCAGCGACGCGACGCGTTACGGCGCCGTCCGCGCGGTCTGGGGGTGCTGTTCTTCGATGCTCTTGCGGCCATGGTCCGGGGCTCCCAGGCGCGCCTGCCGGTCCCTGGCACGACGCTCCGACGTGGAGGGGAGGGCAAGCCTCCCTGCTCCGGTTAGCGCGGGTGTTCCGGGGCGGCAGCAGCGCGCCCGCACCGCTCTTGCGACGGCGCAAACCGCCCGGTAGTGTACCCTGCGGGACCCCACTAAAATAGTGGACAGAGTAGACGAGCCAGAAGATAGAGGCCCCGGTCCGGCTCGTCAATGGCTTTCGTTCACTCCGAATACTTTTCAGGCGAAATCAGGCCAACACCGCCACCGTATCGGCTGGAACCGCTCGGCCCGGCGGCTTTCGGGAGGGTTTACTTCGTTCTCTTTCGGTGGGCCGGCGGCGACCCAAACGCTGCACCGGCCGCAGTTGCGCCAACGTGCTCCGGCACTGCTTCTCACCCCGATCAAGTTTACTCGAAATGGCTCCAAAGTACACCCTTGCCCTGATGTCCACTTTCGCGTTCCTGCTCGCCGCGTGCGGCGGGTCGCGCGAGCCCGTGTACATCGGCGTGGCGGGACCGCTGAGCGCGGCCAACGGCGCCTCGATGAAGGCGGCGGCGGAGATGGCCGCCGCCGAGATCAACGCGAAGGGCGGCATCGGCGGGCGCCGCCCCGTGAAGCTGGTGTTCATGGACGACGGGGGCGATCCGCAGAAGGCCATCCAGGTGGCGAAGACGCTTCGTGACAGCGACAGCATCGTGGCGGTGATCGGCCACGTGGGGTCGTCGGCCAGCATTGCCGCGGCCCCCATCTACAATGCGTTGGACCACGAGGGTGACCCGGTGGTGCAGATCTCCCCCGCGTCCAGCAGCCCGGCCCTGCGCGAGGCGGGGGAGTGGACCTTCCGGGTGACGCCCACCGACCTGGAGTTTTCGCCGGCACTCGCCCAATGGGCGGCGCAGCGGCTCGGGCGTCGCCGTGCGGCCGTCCTGTACGCCAACGACGATTACGGACAGGGTGTGCGCACCACCTTCGAGCGTGCCTTCCAGGCCGGCGGGGGCGCCGTGGTCACGGCCGACCCGTACCTGCCCGCCGTGCTGACGCGCGGCGACGAACTGGATCCGTACCTCGCGCGGGCCATCCGGCGCGGCGCGGACGCGCTGGTCATCGGCGGGCAGGCCGAGGCGGGCGCCAAGATCGTGGCAGCGGCGCGGCGGCTCGGCTACACGGGGCCCATCCTGGGGTCCGACGGCCTGACGGGGCTCAAGGACGCGGGGCCGGTGGCCGAGGGGGTGTTCGTCAGCTCGGCGTTCCTCCCGGACCGCCCGGCCGCGGAGGCGCAGCGGTTCGTGACGAGCTACCGCCAGCGCACGCAGAAGCTGCCGGACCACCGCGGGGCGATGACCTACGACGTCATGTACCTGCTCAGCGCGGCCATCGAGCACGCCGGCACCGACCGCGAGGCCATCCGCGACTACGTGGCGTCCATCGGCAACGGGCGTGAGGGGCACCAGGGCGTGTCGGGGCTCATCCAGTTCGACGAGATGGGCGACGTGCGCGGCAAGGAGGTGTCGGTAGGCGTCGTGCGCGGCGGACAGCTGGTGACGGCCGGCAGGCAATAGTGGCGGGGAACAGGCAACAGGGTCTTCGGGGTCCGCCGAACGAAAGAAGCCCTCTCCCACGCACCGGGAGAGGGCTTCTTCACGTCACGACCAAGTCGGACCGCGGCTACTTCCCGCAGCCGCAGCCCGTGCCGCACCCCGGCTCGCCTCGGCCGGAGGGGACGCGGGCGGACATCAGCGTGCGGCGCCAGCGGTTGCCCACGAACAGCAGCGCGGCAAGCACGATCAGCGCAACGATCAGCGTCTGCATCTCATCCATCCCTCGTTCAGCGTTCAGCCCCAGCCGAGCAGGCGCCCGCCCTGGTAGACCAGCAGGGCGCTTCCGTACGCCAGGGCCAGCATCCACCCGAACTGGAAGGCGGCCCAGCGCACGCCCGTCCATCCGCCGCCCGTCTCGCGCACCACCACGGCGATGGTGCTCATGCACATCATGGCGTACACGTAGAACACCATCAAACCCACCGCCACGAGCGGCGTGTAGACCAGGGCCCCGCTCGACCCGTGGCGCTCGCCGCGCAGCCGCTCGCGCAGCGACGACGATCCCTCGTCCGCGTCGCTGCCCACGCCGTAGATGGTGCCCATGGTGGACACGAACACCTCGCGCGCCGCGAACGAGCTGACGATCCCCACGCCGATCTTCCAGTCGTACCCCAGCGGCCTCACCAGGGGTTCGATGGCGTGCCCCACGCGGCCCAGGGCGCTGTTGGCGAGCTGCGCCTCCTGCGCCTGCTGGTCCGTCATCCGCGGCGCCGGCTCCGTGCGCGGGTACGTGGCGAGCGCCCACAGGATGATGGTCAGCGACAGGATGACCGTGCCGGCCTTCTTCAGGAACAGGCTGGCGCGGTGGCCCACCGACAGCGCCAGGCTCTTCACCCGCGGAAGGCGGTAGGGCGGCAGCTCCATGATCATGGGGCGCGCCTGGCCGCGCAGCAGCGTGCGCTTGAAGAGCGACGCCACGACGAGCGCCGTCACCGTGCCCAGCAGGTACATCGCCAGCAGGGTGACGCCCTGCAGGTTGAAGATACCTCCCACCACCACCGGGGGGATGAAGGTGCCGATCAGCAGCGCGTAGATGGGAATGCGCGCCGAGCAGCTCATCAGCGGCAGCACCATGATGGTGGCCAGCCGGTCCTTGCGGCTCTCGATGGTCCGCGTGGCCATGATCCCCGGAACGGCGCACGCATATCCCGAAAGCAGGGGGATGAAGCTGCGCCCGTGCAGCCCCACGCTCCTCATGAAGCGGTCCATGATGAACGCCGCCCGCGCCATGTATCCCGTGTCCTCCAGGATGCCGATGAACAGGAACAGGATGACGATCTGCGGAAGGAACACGAGCACCGAGCCCACGCCGGCGATCACGCCTTCCACCAGCAGGCTGTTCAGGTCGCCTTCCGGGATCGCGCCCCCCACGGCGGAGGAAAGGATGCCGAACAGCCCCTCCACCAGGCCGATCATCGGCTCGGCCCAGGTGAAGATGGACTGGAAGACCAGCGCCATCAGGGCGATGAACACCAGCGGCCCACCCGCCCGGTGGAGCGCGACGGCGTCGATGCGGTCGGTGATGGTCCGGCCCGAATGCCCGGCGCGGGTGACGCAGCTGTCGACGACGCCACCGATCCACCCGTAGCGCGACTCCGCTTCCAGGCTGGTGGGGAGCAGGCCCGCCGCTTCGACCTCGGCGCGCGCCGCGGCGACGGCGGGCTCCAGCCCGGGAACGCCGGACAGGTGCTTGCCCACGTGCTGGACGGCGAGAAGGCGAAGCGCCTCCATGGCCGCGGCGGAGGCGTTGAAGCCCGCGTCCACCAGCGCCTGCTCGACCGGCTTCAGCGCGGCGGCGGCCTCGGCGGGAAGCTCGAAGCGGCGCCCGGGGCGATCCAGCCCGGGCGCCTTGCGGATGGCCGACTTGAGCACGTCGAGCCCCTCGCCGCGCGTGGCGACGATGGGGACCACGGGCGCGCCCAGCTCCATCGTCAGCTCCACCGCGTCGATGCGCAGCCCGGCCGCCTCGGCCGCGTCTACCTGGTTGAGGGCCACGACGGTGGGAAGGCCCAGCTCCAGCACCTGCGACGCCAGGAACAGGTTTCGTTCCAGGTTGGCCGCGTCCAGCACGACGACGGCCACGTCGGGGCGGTCGATGCCCGGGGCGTGGCCGGTGAGCACGGCGAGCGCGATCTCCTCGTCCGGCGAGCTGGCCGAGAGCGAGTACGTGCCGGGAAGGTCGATGATGGTGACGGCGCCCTGGTCGTCGCGGTAGCGGCCCTCGACGCGTTCGACCGTGACGCCGGAATAGTTGCCCACGCGCTGCCGCATGCCGGTCAGCGCGTTGAAAAGCGTGCTCTTGCCCGTGTTGGGATTGCCGATCAGCGCCACATGCAGCACACCCCCGCCGCGCGGTGCTTCCGCGGGCGAGGGTGCGGGGGGCGCCGGAATGGCTCCGACCGCGGTCTCTTGCATCCTACTCCACTTCGATGTGCTCCGCCTCGCTTCGGCGCAGGGTCAGCATGAACCCGCGCACCTTCACCTCCAGCGGGTCTCCCAGCGGGGCGCGCCGCACCACCTCGACGGCGGTGCCGCGCATCAGCCCCATTTCCATCAGCCGGCGCAGCGCCTCGGGGTCGCCGCCCATCTTCGCTACCCGCCCGCGGTCGCCGGGGGACAGGTCCGACAGCTTCTTCACCCGTTCAGGAGGCCAGCGGCAGGACCTTGATGGCCGACGCCAGGCCCTCACCCAACGCCAGACGCGAGCCCTTGACCTCCAGCAGCATGCCGTTCCGCGAGTCGATCACCTGCACGCAGGTGCCCTCGAACAGCCCCATCCCGCGCAGCCGGTGCGCGTCGTCGATGGGGCATTCCATCCGCAGCACCGACGCCTTGCAGCCGGTGGCGCAGGCAGCCAGCGGGCACTCGACGCACGGGGCCTCGGGGGCCGCCTTCTTCCGGAACAAGCGCGAGAGCATCAGCCAGCGTGTGTAGCTGCGGGTGAGAATCAGTTTCAACCGGCTGTCGAAGATAGGCACGCCCGGGCGGAAACGCAAGATAGTGCGTGAGTGCGTGAGTGCGGGAGTGCGGGAGTGCGGGAGTGCGTGAGTGCGTGAGTGCGGGAGTGCGGGAGTGCGGGAGTGCGGGAGTGCGGGAGTGGGCTACCTGACATCCTGAGGCCCCAGGCGCACTGGATTCGCCCGCAGCACAGACCTCGCGGGCCGAAGGATCTTGCCGCGGACACGTACCAGCCAGCGCGCGGCCGCGGCCGCGGTCACCGTCGCCGAGGCCTCGGCTGCCGTGGGGCCCTCACCCGGCCGCGCTGACACGCGTGCCACCCTCTCCCACAAACAGCGTGGGAGAGGGGGTACACTTCAGCGCTGGCGCCGCTCCCCCAACGCGCACGAACCTCCCAAGAATGCCGCTTGACCCTCGCCGAGCTTGCGGTGTACGATGCGCACACTGTAACCGCGGCTCGCGAGACACCTGCTCTCGCACTCGTTGTAGTTCCGCACTCACGCACGAACGCACTCACGCACTTGTCCCTCGCCCGTCCCGTCGCCGACCTCCGGCTGACCGGCACCCTCGTCTCCCAGTACTTCCGCTTCAGCTGCGACCGGCAGCTGCGGTGGGAGATGGTGCCGCGCGCCCTGCGCGGCGGCGAGGTGCCCGCGCCCAACGCCGACCCGTCGCGCGGTCCGCTCGTGGGCCAGCGGCCCGGGATGGGGCTGCTGACGCAGGCCGGCCGCCGGTGGGAGCGGCACGCGCTGCAGCGGCTGGTCGATCGCCACGGCGGCCGCGTGCGGTTCGCGGGGCGCGACGAGCGGGGGGCCGCCGCGCGGCTGCCCTACGAGGCGCTGGTGGAGTCGCTCCGTGAGCCCGGCGACTGCCTGTGGCTCGTGCAGCCGGAGCTTCGCATCGTGGACCGGGCGGCGTTCGCGGCGCGCTTCGGCTTTCCGGAGGCGGTGGAGATCGCGCCCGCCCAGCCGGACCTGGTGCGCATCGGACGGGATCGGCGCGGGCGGCTGATGCTGGGCGTCGCCGACATCAAGTGGAGCCGCGAGGGCACCCTGCAGCACTACGTGCAGGTGGCGTTCTACACGGTGCTGCTCCAGGAGATCTGCCGCGCCGAGGGGATCGATGCCACGGTGGAGGCGCGGTGGGGATGGCTGTGGACCCGCGGCTCGCGCGGCCCCAAGCGGTTTTCCCTGGCCGCGTACCGCCACCACGTCGAGGAATTCCTTCGCGACGAGCTGCCGCGCGTGGCCGCCGCCGCCCCGGCCGAGGTCGACTGGCACCTGCGTCCGCGCTGCACGTCGTGCACGTTCTTCCACCAGTGCCGCGCCGAGGCGGATGCCGGCGACCGGCTCAGCCGCGTCGTGGGCCTCACCCCGCTCGCCGGGCGCGAGCTGAAGGCGCGCGGCATCCGCTCCGTCCGCGAGCTGCGCAAGGCCGAGTTCAGGAAAGGCGTCTACGCCGGGTGCCACGCCCTGGAATCCGCCGAATCCACCCTGAAGAAGCGCGTGCAGGCCCTGGACTACCAGAAGCTGGTTCCGGCGGAGAAGCAGAGCTTTCGCATGCCGGTGGCAGAGCGCGTCCGCGTACTTCTCTCCGCCGAGGGTGACCCGGTCAGCGGGACGGTGTTCGCGCTGGGCCTGCGCGCCGGCCAGGGCGATTCGCTCCGCGGCGCCGCCGAGGTCTTCGTCTCCGCGGCCGGCACCGAGGCCGCCGAACGCGAGATGCTCGGGCGCTTCCTGCTGCGCGCGGGCGAGGTGGTCGCGCGGGCGGAGGCGGAGCAGCGGAAGGATGGATTCCTCTCGGGACGGGCGCCGCGGCCGGTGCACTTCTACCTGTGGGATCGCCGCGAGGCCGAACTGCTGCGCGACTGCCTGCAGCGGCACCTGGGAGATCCCGGGACGCAGCCGGGGATGGCCGGCATCGCGCGCATCCTGTTCCCAGGCGACGCGGGCGCGGCGCCGCCGGGGACGGTGGTGCTGGACGTAGTCTCCGAACTCTTCGCCCTGCCGGTGCCCTACGCCTGGGACCTGGCGGGGGTCTCCGGTGCACTGACGCCGGTGGAGGGAGCGTGGACGCATGCCCCGCGCGGCGACTACGGCTGGCCGCTCAGCAGCCAGGTGGCGTTCGAGCGCATCCACAACGTGTGGAACGCGCGCCCGCACCGCGCCGGGGGAGCAGTCCAGGCTCCGGGTGAAGTGCGCGCCGAGATCGTCCGCACGGTGGAATCCAAGCTGGCCGCCGTGGATTCGGTGATCCGCGCCATCCGCGACCACGCGGCCAAGCGGCGCGACCCGATGCTGCGGCTGGACGCGGGCTTCGGCGCGGCGGCGGACGGGGCGGGGCCCATCCAGAACGCGACACTGGAGCAGCTTCGCCTGTTCACCCTGGCCGAGGCGGCGGAGGAATCCGTGTCCATCCGCCAGCTTCACGCGCTGCCCACGGCGGACCGCGCGCGTCGCTTCGAGTGCATCGCGGGGCTCAACAAGGTGCAGGTGCTGCCCAACGGCCATGCTGTCTTCGAGTTCGACGAGGCCTGCCGCGAGGCCAAGTTCCGCCCCGGCGACTTTGCCCTGGTGCTGACGAACGACGATGGGCGCACGCTGGCGGAAACGGACGTAAAGCCCTGGCTCCGCCGCAAGCTGATGGTGGAGTTGATCGACTACGACCTGGCCGCCTCGCCGCCCCGCGTCACGCTGGCGTCGGACCTCACGTGGGAAAAGCTGGAAACCGATCGGCTGGCCAGGGCGCCGCTGCTGGACCTGGACCGCGTCTGCGTCCTGGACCGCGCCTCGGTAGACTTCAACACCCGCCGCGTGGTCGCCAGCCTCCGCGCCCTGGCCGACGGCGCGGGGCAGAGCGAATTCGTGCTCGGGGCGCTGCACGGGATCGTGCCGCCCGACTGGGTCGCTCCGCTGGACGCCGACGCGGGGTGGGCGGATGCGATCGTCCCGACTCTGGCCACCCGCGGCTACGCGCTGAACGCCGAGCAGGAGGCGGCGTGGCGCGCGGTGTTCGAGCGTGCGGTCAGTGTCGTGTGGGGTCCG
The DNA here is from genome assembly GCF_036399935.1 of Longimicrobium sp. Lineage (GTDB taxonomy): Bacteria > Gemmatimonadota > Gemmatimonadetes > Longimicrobiales > Longimicrobiaceae > Longimicrobium. The sequence continues at coordinate 83,719 of NZ_DASWMD010000002.1, read as the reverse complement.
CCGGGGACGGGAAAGACGTACCTGCTGGCGTGGATGCTGATCGGCATGGCGGCGGCGGCGCGCAGGGCGGGGCGCCCGCTGCGGATGCTGGTGGCCGCCGCCACGCACCGGGCGATCGTCAACGTGCTGGCTAAGGTGGCGCGCGAACTCGAATCGGCCGGCACCGAGTCGCCCCTGCGCGCCGTGAAGCTGGCGGGGCGGGGGAGCGAGGCCGATGAGGACCTGGCGGGGCTGGATGTCGACGTGATCCGCGACGACCATCTGCCGAGGGAGCTGGATGCCGTGTCCGCGGACGGCATGCCCGTGGTCGTCGGCTCCACCGTGTGGTCGCTGTGGAAGCAGATGCGCGACATCAACCGGGCGGAGGCGGAAAAGGAGTCCGGCCCAGAGATCCCGATCCGCTCGCTGTTCGACGTGATCGTGATCGACGAAGCGTCGCAGATGAAGGTGCCGGATGCGTTGATCGCGCTGTCGTCCATCCGCCGCGGCGGGCGGTTGGTGCTGTGCGGCGACGACCGGCAGCTCGCGCCCATCCTGCACGGCAGCTATCCGCGCGAAGAGACCCTCTTCGGCTCGGCGTTCACGCACTTCGCCACGCACTTCGGTCGGATGGCGTTGCGCGAGAGCCGGCGGATGAACCGCGCCCTGGTCCGCTGGCCGCGGCGCCTGTTCTATCCGGGCTTCGTGTCGATGGACCCCGACCGGCGGCTCTCCCTGACGTCCGCCGCAGCCCCGGCCGATCCGGTGGATGCGCTGCTGTGGGACGTGTTCCTGCGGCCCGAGGACGCCGTCGTCTTCTGCACGTACGAGGGATTTCGCGCCACCGTCCGCAACCCGTTCGAGGCGGGCCTCGTCGCCCGCATCGCCCGGCTGGCGCGCGTGGGGATGAGGGACCCTGCGACCGGCGAGACCTACACGGCGGAGCGCTTCCGCTCGCACGCGCTGGCGGTGATCGCGCCCCACCGCGCGCAGAACTCGGCGATCTTGGGCGAGTTGATCGCGGGCGGGTGGCCGCGCGACGAATTGCCGGTGGTGGACACCGTCGAGCGGATGCAGGGGAACGAGCGCGAGCTGATCATCGTCTCCTACTCGGTGGCGGATCGCGAGTACGCCGAGCGTGAGGCGGCATTCCTGCTCAACCCCAACCGCTTCAACGTGTCCATCACCCGCCCACGGTCCAAGCTGATCGTGTTCATGAGCGACGAGATCCTGCGCACCGTTCCGGGTGACGAGCAGGTGATGACGGATTCGATGGCCATCAAGGGCTATCCCGCGCACTTCCGTTCGGTGCGTCAGCTGGAGATAGCCGCTCCCGACGGCACCCCGGTGCCGATGACGGTGAGGACGAGATCGCTTGCCGGTTTCTGATGCACGACGAGTGGGGACGCGGACGGAAAAAGCGGCCCCGGGCACGATGCCCGGGGCCGCTTCGCAATCGAGCGCCGTCGCTTAGAAAGCGATGTTCAGCCCGATGCCGGCCGTGAAGTACTCCACGTCCAGCTCGCTCTCGACCAGGCCGGCGAGCCCGGAAATCTCGGTGGCGTAGCGGCGGTAGCCGACGCCGGGGGTCAGGCGGACGTTGCGGGCCAGGCTCAGCGCCAGGCCGCCGCCCACCTCGAAGCCGACGTCCTCGTCGATGCCGTCGTCGTTGCCGCCGATCTCCAACTGGTGGAACACCGCGCCCACACCCACCCACGGCGCGACGCCCGCAAACCGGGGCAGGGCGGTGGTCAGCCCGGCCGAGAAGCCCTGGTCGATGGCGTCGGCGTTGTCGCCGTCCTCGCCCAGGTCGGTGCCGAACCGCGTCTGGCTGAAGCTGCCGTACACGCCCAGCCCCGGCGAGATGCCGATCGACACGCCACCGCTGAAGCTGTGCCCCTCTTCCATCACGTCTCCGAAGTCGCCCGTGGGCGCCGCATAGTCCACGCGGCCCTCGAGCGAGAACGGAACCGGAGACTGGGCCGCCGCGTCACTCGCAACCACCACCAAGGCCAGCGCCACGCCGGCAAACATGCTCTTTCTCATCGTGCTTTCCACTTACTGGTTGATGCCGCCCACCGACCGTTCGGCGGAGCGGATGTGGTGGCCTGGTTTGGCAAGCGATGGGCCGAAGTCGTTGTACGGTAGCGAATTGCGAGCTTCCACCAGTGTTTTCGGGGATACGGGACCGTCGTGGGGCATCCGGAGCCCGCCCGGAGGTGTCCGCCGTGAAGGACGGATGCCCGCCGCGCGAGGGTGACACCGCGCGTAAGTCGTTGCGCGCCAAGAGGATTGACAGTGGGGCGGGGAGCAGTTAGATTAGTGGCGTCGGTTGAAAATATGGGTCATGGGGCTGTCATGGTTTCGACGTGTATGGTGAAGCCGTGGCTGCGTGCCGAGGTGCTCGGAGCACTCGTTAAACCTCCGGGAAACGTGTAACCGCGAACGATAACTTCGCCCTGGCTGCGTAAGTAGAGTCTTAACGGCTCCTTACCTCCCGTTTGTCGGTCAGCCCTGCTAGTGGCGGGCCGATGAGCGTCGACAAAAGCTAGCTGGCCTGCGTTTGGCGCCGTGACGGCGCAGGCGAGACTTTCACGGCTGGTTCGCGATGGGCCTCTCTCTGGCCGATGAGCGAGCGAGGAGAAAGAAACAGGGGGATACGCACGTAGACGCTGCGGGGGATCTGTAGGCGGACGCGGGTTCGACTCCCGCCAGCTCCATAGTTGTACGCTGCGCCGGACCGGGCATTCGCCTGGTCCGGCGTTTTGCGTATCCGGAAGTTTGCTTACGGATTTACGAGAGAGGCCGGGTCCAGTGATGTGCTGGGCCCGGCCTCTTTTCGCTTCGGATCGCGACTGTTCCTACGCGGCGATCGGGATCGCGCGACGGGTCGCGGCCAGGCGGATCTCGCGGCAGTGCTCCGCCACCTCGGTGGCGCACGGGCGCTCGGCGGGGTCCAGCGCGAGCAGCCGGTGCAGAAGACGGTGCACCATGGGTATGCGGAAATCCGTGGTCCAGCGGCCCAGGTGGTGATCGTTGAGATCGTGGGGCGAGCGCCCCTCCCACTCCTCCGTCGGCGGCAGCACGAACCCGCCCGACAGCGCCTCGAAGACCAGCCCGCCCAGCATGAACACGTCCGACGCGGGCGAACCCACACCGCCTGCGTCCAGCTCCGGCGGGCGCCAGTGCCAGGCGCCGGACCGCACGGCGTCGCCTTCGGGCCGGCCCGCGAACCCCGCCACGTGCGCGATCCCGAAGTCCGCCAGCACGGGCGGGCCACCCACGCCGTCCATCAGCACGTTGCCCAGGTGCAGGTCGCGGTGCACGATGGGCTGCGGCCGCCCGTGCATGATGGAAAGGGTGTGGGCCAGGGACTCGGCGAAGCCCATCACCCGCGTCACGCGGCCGCGGAAGCGCTCCGCGTAGCAGAAGGTGACGCCGTCGAACCAGCGCGCGGCCGTCTCATGCCGGCGCATCACCATCCAACCCTGCTCGGTGTTCGCCGTGGCCTGCCCGTGGTCCAGCAGCCGCACCACGCCCGGGCACTCCGCGCGCGCCAGCGACTCCAGGGCCGCTACCTCGCGCTCCATCCGCCAGCGCTGCCCTTCGATCGCTAGGGGATGCCCCTCCAGCGCGGTCAGCCGCATCACCTTGGCCACCCCGCACTCATCGTGCGGTCGGTCCGCGGGAGCGACGACGTACGTGTGGGCCTGCGCCCCGCTGGAGAGCGGGCGCACGATCCGCCACCCCGGAATGACGGGGGCGGCGAGGTTGATCAGGGTGCCAGGTGCGATCAATTCAGGGCTCCTGCCCGGTGGTGCGTCAAGCGATCCGGGGGGCGTTCGAGGCCTGGCCAGGCTCCGGGACCCGCAGAGGGTAGGAGCGTGGCAATCTGGCCCGCGTTTCTGCCGTGGACTGCTGATTGGGTGGGGAATTGCGAAGGGGCGGCCTCGGCGGGCCGCCCCTTGGGATCAATATACAACTGTTACGTTCGTCGCGGCAGTGCCTTCAGCGACTCACGCAACGAGCGCCGCTCGCGCTCTCGGCTTCCGCTTGCGGACCGAGCGAGGGACCGGTGTCTGCTCTGCGGCAGCGACCTCGGCCTGCGGCGTGACAAGCTCCTCATCAACCACGCTCTTACCGGCAAACAGGCGCTCGACCCGGACCCCGAGGGCGTTGGCGATGCGTGTGATGGTGAGCAGTGTGGGATTGGCGTCACTCCGCTCGATGTCCGTGATGCGCGGCTGGCTCAGGCCGGCGGCCTCGGCAAGCTGCTTCTGCGAGAGCCCTCGTTCCAAGCGCAGCAGACAGACATTGACGGCGAGGTCGATCCTCGGCAGCGACTCTGCCCAAAGGGCCGCGTACTCGGGATCGCGAAGGTTTTCCGCCATGTATTCGTCCCACGTCATGTCGCCCTTCATCGCGTCATCTCCTGCGGAAGCCACTGTGCACGTCGCGCCTTCGCGCGCTCGATCTCGGACGTCATCACATGCGCCTTCTTCATGGAAGCCTTGGCTACGCAGGCCATCAGGACTACGCGCCGTCCCGGGTATCGCGGATCCAGAAAGAACAGTACGCGGAACGCGGTTCCTTGGCCTAACACTCGGAGTTCCCAGATCCCGTCATCTAACTCGGCCACGTCACGGGAGCGGGCAGACGCGACCCACCCCTTCTTTCCGAGTTCACGAATCCGCCTGTCCACCCGCGCGCGAAGGTTGGCGGACAAGCGGCGTACATCCCGGACGAACCATTCGGTCGGGACCACCTGCACATCGTCGTTCACGCCGCGCTCCCTAGTATACGTTATACCGTATCACCGGTCAATCCTCTCGGGGAGCGAAACCGGACGGGTGCGGTGACGGTATCCCCTGCTCTGGGCTGGCGCTACGGGACCGAAGCCGCCACAGGTGGACAGGAGCGTGCGGGCGGTGGCAGGTGGGGACGGAGGGTTGTTCGGCGTACAGCCTGCGAACCGGGGTAGGGTTGGCAAAAAGGGCGGGCGGGTGTATCTTGGTGGGCTCTGCATCTCCCGCCTGCCCGGGGCACCGGCGCAGGCGGGAATTCGGCTTATCCGAACGGCGGCGATAGCGTGTTCGACCAGCTCAGCGACAAGCTCGAAGGCGTACTGTCGGGCCTGCGGCAGCGCGGGGTTCTTACCGAGCCCATGATCCGCGAGGGGCTTCGCGAGATCCGGCGCGTGCTGCTGGAGGCCGACGTGAACTTCCAGGTCACGCGCGACTTCATGAAGCGCGTGGAGGTGAAGGCGCTCGGCGAGCGGGTTCTGAAGTCCGTTTCTCCCGGCCAGCAGCTCGTGAAGATCGTTCACGAGGAGCTGACGTCCATGCTGGGCGACAAGAAGGCCTCGCTGGCCCTGTCGCCCATTCCGCCCACCGTCATCATGATGGTGGGGCTGCAGGGCTCCGGCAAAACGACGACGGCCGGCAAGATCGCGCGCAAGATGAAGCGCGAGATGCGCCAGACCCGCCTGGTGGCGTGCGACGTGTACCGCCCCGCCGCCGTCGAGCAGCTGCAGACCTTGGGCGAGCAGGTGGGCGTGCCCGTATACGCCGAGCCGGGCTCGCAGGACGTGGTGGGGATCGCCCGCCGCGCGCTGGAGCTGGCCCGGAGCGAGCGCGACCGTGTGGTGATCTTCGACACCGCGGGCCGGCTGCAGATCGACGAGCAGCTGATGGACGAGCTTCGCCGCCTGAAGGCCGAGCTGAAGCCCGCCGAGATCCTGTTCGTGGCCGACGGCATGATCGGCCAGGAGTCGGTGAACGTCGCCAAGGGCTTCGACGAGGCGCTGGACGTGACCGGCGTGGTGCTGACCAAGATGGACGGCGACGCCCGCGGCGGCGCGGCCCTTTCCATCTTCGGCGTCACCGGCAAGCCCATCAAGTTCCTGGGTGTCGGCGAAAAGCTGGATGGCCTCGAGGAGTTCCACCCGGAGCGGATGGCCGGGCGCATCCTTCAGCAGGGCGACGTGGTCGCGCTGGTGGAAAAGGCGCAGAAGGCCTTCGATGCCGACGAGGCGGCCAAGCTGGAGCGCAAGGTGATGGGCGCCGGGCGCTTCGACCTGGACGACTTCCTGATGGCGCTGCGGCAGTTCCAGAACCTGGGCCCGCTGGAGAACTTCCTGAAGCTGCTGCCGGGCGTGAACAGCAAGATGCTGAAGAACGTCAAGGTCGATCCGCAGCGGATGAAGCACATCGAGGCCATCATCACCTCGATGACCAAGCAGGAGCGCAAGCGCCCCGAGATGCTGACCGGCTCGCGCCGCGCCCGCATCTCGCGCGGCTGCGGCCGTCCGGTGAGCGAGATCAACCGTCTCCTGGAGCAGTTCAAGGAGATGCAGAAGTTCATGAAGCAGATGAAGGGCCTGCAGGGCATGATGCCCAAGGGCGGAGGAATGCCCAAGCTGCCGTTCGGCGGCATGCCGAGGGCGTAGAAGTGCGTTAGTGCGTTGGTGCGTTAGTGCGGAACAGATTACTTCCGCACTCACGCACTCACGCACTCACGCACTGGTTTTCGATCGTCCGGCCTGGGCAGACGCCGCCCGCCTGGACGCCACCCACCCCACGAGGGAGAACCATGGCGCTCAAGATCCGTCTTCGTCGCATGGGCCGTAAGAAGGCCCCGCACTACCGCATCGTCGTCGCCGAGAGCAGCACGGCCCGTGACGGCCGTTTCGTTGCCCGGGTTGGCCACTACAACCCGACGACCGAGCCCGCGACCCTCGTGGTCGACCGCGAAAAGGCGCTCGCCTGGATCGCCAAGGGCGCACAGCCCACCGACACCGTGCAGTCGCTGCTCAAGAAGGCCGGCGTGTTCGAGCCCGCCCCCAACGTGGTCGAGCAGGCTGCCGAGGCGGTGACCGGCGCGGCCAAGAAGGCCGGCAAGTCCGTTTCGGGCGCGGCTTCGGTCTTGGCGGGCGCGGTGGCTTCGGCTGCTTCGGCCGTGGCCGGCGCGGCGGCTTCGGCTGGCGCGGCGGTTTCAAGCGTTGCGGCTTCGGCAGGCTCGGCGGTGTCGGACGCAGCTTCGTCCGCTGCTTCGACGGTGAGCGACCGTATTTCGGGTGGTGGCGACGACAACCAGGACCCGGCGTCGGCTGCTCCGGCGACGTCGGGCGATGAGGCCGGCACCGTGGCCGTGGAGGCCGAGGCCACCGAGCCGACCGCCACCGCGACCGACCCGGGCACGCCCGACGCCTCGACCGCCGAGACGCCGGTTGCCACGGACGCCGAGGCCACCGAGCCCGCGGCGGACGAGAACCAGGGCTGACCGCCGGCGCTGACATGGCCGGCGACGAGCCCGAGTTCCTGATCGTCGGGTCGGTTCAGAAGCCGCACGGCATCAAGGGCGAGCTGTTCGTCCGCCTGGAGACGGACCGTCCCGACGCGGCGTTCGCGGCGGGGCGCGTCCTGATCGTGGGCGACGCGCGGGGCAGGGCGTCCGACGACCGCCTGACGATCGAGCGTGCCCGCCCCTTCAAGGGCGGCATGCTGGTGAAGGTTCGGGAGCACGCCGGGCGGTCGCCCGCGCAGGACGAGCTGCGCGGACGGTCGCTGCTGATCGCCCGGGGCGACGCCGCGTCGCCGGAGGAGGGCGAGGTGTTCTATCACCAGGTCCTGGGCCTGAAGGTGATCACCGAGGCCGAGGGCGAGGTTGGCACGGTGAGGGAGCTGTACGATGCTCCTTCGGGGCCGCTGCTGAGCGTGGCCCGCGAGGGGCGCGACGAGCTGTTGATTCCGTTCGTGCGGGAGATGATCCGCCGGATCGACCCCGCCGAGGGCGTGCTGGAGCTGGACCTGCCCGTGGGGCTGCTGGAGCTGTGATGCGCGTGAACGTGGTCACGCTCTTCCCCGACTTCTTCCGGGGGCCGCTGGGCTTGAGCATTCCGGCCCGGGCGGCGGCGGCGGGGCTGGTGAGCTACAACCTGGTGCAGCTGCGGGACTTCACCCACGACCGCCACCAGACGGTGGACGATCTGCCCTACGGCGGCGGCGCGGGGATGGTGATGAAGCCCGAGCCGTTCTGGGAGGCGGTGGAGTCGCTGGCGCCGGAGGGGCGGGACAGGCCCGCCGGCCCCATCCTGCTGATGTCGGCGCGGGGCAGGCGCTTCGGCCACGAGGACGCGGTTCGGCTTTCGCTCGCGGACGAGATCACCCTCCTCTGCGGGCACTACAAGGACGTGGACCACCGCGTGGCCGAGCACCTGGCCACCGAAGAGGTGTCGCTGGGAGACTTCATCGTTTCCGGCGGCGAGATCCCGGCCCTGGCCGTGATCGACGCGTTGGTGAGGCTGCTGCCAGGCGCCATCTCCGACCACGAGTCGGCGTCCAGCGACAGCCACTACGACGGCTCGCTCAGCGCGCCGTCGTATACGCGGCCCGCGGAGTATCGCGGGCTGAGGGTGCCCGAGATCCTTCTTTCGGGCGACCATGCCAGAATCGCCGCCTGGCGGCGCGAGCAGGGCGAAACCCTGACGCGCGAGCGGCGTCCGGACCTCTGGGAGGCCCCGGATCACAGTTGATGTTGGGTACGATGGCCGGACCCGTTCCGGACGGCCCAACCTCTCCACTTATTCAGAGAAAGACCGAGGACCCATGCATCCGTTCATCGAGACCCAGAAGGAATATCTTCGCTCCGACATGCCCCAGTTCCGCCCGGGCGACACGCTCCGCGTGAACGTGCGCGTGCGCGAGGGTGAAAAGGAGCGCATCCAGGCGTTCGAGGGCGTCTGCATCGCGCGCAAGCACGGCGGCATCCAGGAGACCTTCAAGGTCCGCAAGATCTCGGGCGGCGTCGGCGTGGAGCGCACCTTCCCGCTGCACTCCCCCATGATCGGCAGCCTGGAAGTGGTTCGCTTCGGCCGCGTGCGCCGCGCCAAGCTGTACTACCTGCGCAACCTGCGCGGCAAGGCCGCCCGCATCCGCGAGCGCCGCGTCGCCCGCTGACCATCGGCGGTATCGTAGTCGCGCCGCGGGGCGCATCCGGGTTTCCGGGTGCGCCCCGCTTGCGTGCCCCCACTCCTGTCATCCTGAGTCCCGAGCGCACCACACCTGCCCGTACAGCATGGCAGCGGGGCGAAGGCTCTAGCCGTAGATACGTACCAGCCTGGGCGCGGCAGCGGCACCAAGGCTTGGGCCGCGGTCCCCGGCAGGGGCGAATGAATTCGCTGCAACGACCACACGAAGTCCGCCTGCGCGGACTGGCTTGTTCGGGTGCCGGTTGCAAGCCGGCGCGCGCCCACACATGCGCGGCTACTTCGCTGGCGGCTCGTCGAAGGCGGCGAGGCCGGGCGAGAAGCCCCGCTCCTCCAGCGAGCGCCCGGGTTTCCGCGGATAGACCCAGCGGGCGATCTCCGGCGCGAACCGCAGCCCCACCGTGCCCACCAGCGACAGCGCCAGGACGAGCAGCGCGATGGTGGCGCCCACCGCCTCGCGGTTCGCGGTGACCGCGATGCCCGCCAGCAGGATGGAGAACTCGCCCCGCGGCACCAGCGTCAGTCCCAGGGCGAGCGCGTTGCGCTTGGGCAGGCCGTCGCGCCGCCCGATCCACATCCCCGCGGCGATCTTCAGCGCGGTTCCCGCCACCGCCAGCACCAGCGCGTACGGCCACACCCCCGCGAACGAGGCGGGGTCCAGCGACAGCCCGAAGCCCAGGAAGAACACCGCCGCGAACAGCCCCTGCAGCGGACCGAACAGCCGCTCCGCGCGCTCCTTGTGCTCGGTTTCCGCCAGCAGCAGCCCCGCCAGGAACGCCCCGATGGCCTCGGACAGCCCCGCTGCCAGCGCGCCCCAGGACAGGAGGAGCACCACGCCGCCCGTGAAGAGCAGGAACAGGTCGTCGTTGTCCAAATCGAACAGGCGGTCCAGCAGGCGCCGCCCGTAGAGCGCCAGACCGACGACCGCCGCGAAGAACGCCACGGCCTTTCCCATTCCCCACAACGCCGCCTGGGCACTGGGCTCGTCGGAGAGCACGGCGCCGGAGAGCAGGGCCAGGAACAGCGCCATGAACAGGTCCTCGAACACGAGGACGCCCAGCGCCACCTCCGTTTCCGGGTTGGCCGAGCGGCGCATCTCAATGGTGCTCTTGGCGATGATGGCGCTGGACGACACGTAGAAGGCACCGCCCATCAGCAGCGCGCCCGTCCATCCCCCGCCGATCCACAATCCGCCCGCGAAGCCCACGGGAAAGCTCACCAGCAGGTCGATTCCGCCGTTGCGGACGATCCGCCGCCGGTCGCGGAGCAGCGCGCCGACGGAGAATTCCAGCCCCATGAAGAACAGCAGCAGCACCACGCCCAGCGTCGCCAGCACCTCTACCAGGTGCGCGTCGACGTCCAGCGGGCGGATGGCCATCCCCAGCAGGATGAACGCGGGGATGACGGACTGGCGCAGCCGGTCGAAGAGCAGGCCGGCCAGCGCCAGGGCGGCCAGAACGGCCCCGGCGCCCAGGAGAAACTCGCCGTGCATCGCCTACCCGTCGCGGCCGGGCCCGCGCAGCAGGTCGCCGAAGCGCCCCACCTGCTCGCGGTCGCCCACCACCATCAGCGTGTCGTCCGCGGCGATGCGTTCTTCGGGGTGGGGGTTGGGGATGGCCTTGCCGCTGCGCAGGATGGCGATGACGCTGGCCCCGGTGCGCTCGCGGACCCTGGCTTCCAGCAGGCTCTTGCCGATCAGCGGCGAGCTGGAGCCTGTCTTCATCCACTCGACGGACAGCTGCGAGAAGACGACGTCCATCGACTCGGCCATCACCGGCTGGAAGAAGGCGCCGCCCAGGATCGCGCCTAGCTTGCGCGCCTCCGAGTCTTCCATGCGGACGGCGTAGGCCGGGTAGTCCTCGCCGCGCTCGAAGAAGTAGATTTCGCGGTGCCCCGAGTTGTGGATGATGATGGTGAGGCGGTCGCCGTCGTTCGTGGTGACGGCGAACTTCTTTCCCACGCCGGGCAGATCGTGCTCGCGGACGTCCATCGCTCGTGCGGGTCGGGGGTGGCGGATTCGGGCAATCGGCTCATGGGGGTTCAGATTCCGGGCCATCCCGCGCCACCCGCGTGATCCCGGGCCACTGAACGTCGTGTTAGGATAGTCGCGGCTGCTTCACTATCTTGTGCCCCGCGGCCCGCACCGGGATTCGCGCCACCCTTCACCTTCATGTTCGAGGCACAGATGCCCATCCCAACATTCCACGAATCCAGCCTTTCACTCCTGCAGTCGGCCGTGCACCAGGTGCTTCTCCGGCGCGGCGCGGTGGCGGCCGGCAGCACCAGCGCCGCGCATCCCGCCATGCAGGCCGTCGTCGCGGCGGGCGCGGCCTACACCCAGCCCGGGCAGGCTCCCTCGGACATCGGCCCCGACATCGAGGTGTGCGCCAAGCTGGCCGTGGAGTACATCTTCGCGACGGGGCTGAAGAAGCAATTGCTGCACGACGAACTCACGGGCTCGGTGTGCGACCCGCTCTGGGCAGAAGCGCTGGTGGAATACGAGTGGGTGCAGGCCACGGGCAAGAAGATCCCGTACCTGCCCTACGACCCCGCCATCCGCCCCAACCCGCCGATGGCCCTGCCGAGCGACACCCTGAACATCGCGCTCCTGGCGGACTGGGGGATGGGGACGAACCTCGCGGTGAACGTGCTGGCCCAGGCGGTGACCGCGCTGTCCGGAGGCAATACGCCGGGGCAGCAGGCCGCGGCGAGCGCTCTCATCCACATGGGTGACATCTACTACGCGGGCACGCCGGCCGAATGCCAGCAGCACTTCCTGGACGCGGTAAAGTCCGCGGTGCCCGCCGCGTTCTCCCGCGACTTTCCCGTGTACGCCATTCCGGGAAACCACGAGTATTACTCGGGTGGCTTCGGGTACTACGGGACGGTGCTCCCGCGGCTTTCGGGCCAGACGAACAGCTTTTTCTGCCTGCGGACGGACCAGTGGCAGGTGGTGGCGCTGGATACTGGGCGCAACGACCACGACCCGTTCACCGTCGTGTCCAACATCACCTTGTTGACCCCCGACCAGGTGGAGTGGCTGGACACCGTCATGTTGACCGCGGGCGGCCGCGGCACCATCCTGCTGACGCATCACCAGCTGTACAGCGGCGCCGGGCCGGTGGGCGAGCGGAAGCCCATCAAGTACGGCATCAACCCCCACCTGTACAGCCAGCTGAAGCCGTACTTCGGCCAGATCGCCGTCTGGCTGTGGGGGCACGAGCACAACACGGTGATCTTCAACCCCGAGCGGGGGCTGCCGCTGGGCCGCTGCATCGGCTCGGGGAGCATCCCGATGCTGGTGGTGCAGAACCCGTACGAACAGGACCCGAACCTGGTGGGGTGGACGGGCTGAACGTTCCCACGATGGACACGAGCATCCAGCTGGCATCCAACGGCGTCGAGTACGCACACGGCTTCGCGGTGCTGTCGCTCTCGCCGTCCCAGGCTACGGTGAACTACTACCAGGTACCGGTCTCCGTAGGCGAGCCCCCGGCGGAGTGGATGTTCGGCGAGTCGTTCCCGGCACCGGGCGGGGGCTGACCGGCGGCGTTGTGCGCGGGGACGATTTGTTTTATCGTCCCCGCAAGTCGTTCCGCACTAACGCACTCCCACACCTCTCCCGATGCTTGCCGCCAAGCGGAAATCCGCCAATACCACCCGCAAGCGCAAGCCGACGCCGCAGCGGCTGCGCAAGCTGCTGGCGACCGAATGGGGCTTCTGGGACCGCGGGATGATCCGCATCGCCGGCATCGACGAGGTGGGGCGGGGGCCGCTGGCGGGACCCGTCGTGGCCGCCGCCGTCATCCTGCCGCGCGACTGCTGGATCGAGGGCGTGGCCGACAGCAAGAAGCTGAACGCCGACCGCAGGCTGGACCTGTATCAGAAGATCATCCGGACGGCGCTGGTCTACGGCGTGGGCGCGGCGTCGTGCCGCGAGATCGACCGCATCAACATCCGCCGGGCGACCGCACTGGCCATGCAGCGGGCCATCGCGCGGCTGGGCGGGGCCGACCACCTGCTGGTGGACGGGCTGGCGGTGCCGGAGCTGGGAACGGAGACGCACACGGCGTTCGTGGGCGGCGACGGGTGCGTGCACTGCATCAGCGCGGCGTCCATCGTGGCCAAGGTTACGCGCGACCGGCTGATGGCCCGGCTGGCGGCCCGGTATCCGCAGTACGGGTGGGAGCGGAACATGGGGTACGGCACGCCCGAGCACCTGGACGCGCTGGACCGGCTGGGCCCCACGCCGCATCACCGCAGGAGCTTTCAGCCCTGCCAGTTCGATTTCGCCGACGAGCTTGTGACCGCCTGATGCACACCGAGCACCTGGAGAACGTTCGCCCCTCGTGGGTGGGCTTTGGATGGTTCGTGAGCGTGGCCGTGGCCTCGCTGGTCCTGGTGGCGCTGAACGCGCTGGGGCTGATCGTGGAGGGTTCGCGCTCCACCGGACCATGGACGGTGGCGGCGCTGCTGGTGGGCTTTACGCTGGGCGGCTTCTTTACCGGCGCGCGGGTGGGCGCCGCGCCCATCCTTCACGGCGTGGCGATGGGGCTGTTTTCCATCGTGGTGTGGCTGGTGGCGAACCTGGTGGGCGAGGCGCTGGACGCGGCCGCATGGAACGAGGTGTCTCCCGCCGTGGCCGCGGGCGGACTGCTGGTGCAGATCGTCGCGGCGGCCGTGGGCGCGCGCATCGGCTCGCGCGGGCGACGGGCCGCGCTTCCGCGCAGATCCTGAACGGGAGCCGGCCACGTCCTCCTGCGTGCGCCGCTGAAGTCCTTGGTGCGCGGAAGTTTGTCATCCTGAGGCGCAGGCGCACGGCACCCGCCCGCAGGCCGGACCTCGCGCGCCGAAGGATCTAGCGTGCGGCACGTACAAGGCAGGGCGCGGCAGCGGTCGCCGTCACCGAGGCCTCGGCTGCCGTGGGGCCCTCACCCGTCCTCGCTGGCCCTCACCCGGCCTCGCCTAGGCTCGGCCACCCTCTCCCACAAACAGCGTGGGAGAGGGGATACACTTCACGATCTCGGTGCGCATCCATGCTTCGGATGCGCACCGATTTGCCTTCTGTACGCGTTCGGTCAGGACTGGGTGCAGCCCAGGCGGGCGAACGTGGCGGGGTCTTCCTTCTTGCCGCCCTCGCTCGTAAGCACCAGCGATCCGTCCGGCGTAAAGCCGATCCCCTCGCCTTGCTTCTCTCCGAGGCCCTTCACGCTGACGCGGCGGGGCGTAAGCGGGGCCGATCCGGTGAGTTCCGCGGCCGCGTAGATCACCACGTCATCGAGGGTGCGCATGGCTACCCAGCGGCCGTCGGGGCTGGCGTCGGCGCCGGTGATTCGCTCGGAGCGCTTCACCTTGTCGGGCGTCACGTTGCGGATGCGCTCCAGCGTGGATGGCGCGCCCGGGCCCGCGCCCACGGGGGCGCGGTAGAGGGCGATGGGGCCCGTCTCACCCTTGGTGACGATGTGGACGGCGCCGTTCAGGACGAACATCGCCTCGGCATCCTGTGCGCCGTCGGGATAGCGCAGGCGAATGGCTTCGGCCGGGGCCGATGCGGTGTCGCCCGGCGCGGGCTCGCGGACGCGGTACACGGTGACGAACGGCCGCGCGGCCTGGTTGTCGCCGATGTCAGCCACGAACAGGCAGTCGCCGCCGGGGCAGGGGGCGCGCGAAACGTCTTCCCAGTCCTGCACCTGCGCGCCGGTGACGCGCACCGTGCCCACCGTGCGCCCCTGCGCGTCGACGGCGTACAGCAGCGGATCGCCGGAATCGTTGTGCGTCCAGAAGATTCCCGCGTGCGCGCCGCTGACGGCGACGCCGGAGCTTTCGTGCACCTCGTCCGCCAAGGGACGAGTGCTGCCCTGGACGGTGCACACCAGCGTTCCGCGGGGTGTGCGCGCCGCCTTCACCGAGGTGAGCGCCGATTCCACCTGCACCGGCGCGACCCGCTTCGGCCGGCTTGGTCCGTCCCTGTCCGTTTCGAACGAAAAGGTCGCCGCCGCCACGAGCACGAACGTGCCGCAGACCAGCGCGCCAAATTTGTAGATCCCCGTATCGTCCGCCATCCGTTGCTCCCAATCACGTAAATCTCGCCGGGTGGCGCGCTTGTGCACACTGCCCACCCGCATGCGCATGCGAGGTTCGCGCCGCCCGTCGGCAACGGCATCGCCGGGTTTGTCAATCGTGGACCGCTCACCGCCCGGACCTTACCTTTCTCTACACGTTCGTACTCTCGCACTTTGCACTGTCGCACTCTCGTGCCGTACGCCGAAAAGATCGCCGCCGAGCTGGGGCTCCGCGCGCCGCAGGTTTCCGCCGCGCTGGAGCTTCTGCTCGCCGGCAATACCATCCCCTTCGTCGCCCGCTACCGCAAGGAAGCCACGGGCGAGCTGGACGAGGTGCAGCTTCGCGACATCCGCGACCGCCACGAGTACCTGGCCGAGATGGACGAGCGCCGCGCCGCGATCCTCAAGTCCATCGACGAGCAGGGCAAGCTCACGCCCCAGCTGAAAGCCGCCATCGACCGCGCGGAAACGAAGTCGGTGCTGGAAGACCTCTATCTGCCGTACAAGCCCAAGCGGCGGACGCGCGCCACCATCGCACTAGAGCGCGGGCTGGGGCCGCTGGCGGAGCTGCTGTGGGCGGGGCAGACGAGCGACCGCGAGCTGGCGGCTCGCGCAGGGTCCTTCGTGGACGCGGAAAAGGGCGTCGCTGCGGCGGATGACGCCCTGGCCGGCGCGCGTGACGTGGTGGCGGAGCGGATCGCCGAGGACGCCCCCACCCGCCAGCACGTGCGCGACCAAGTGCGCGCCAAGGGCGTTCTGGAGAGCAAGGCGGCGCGAGGGATGGAGAAGGAGGTCAGCAAGTTCCAGGACTACTACGACTTCAGCGGGCCGGTGAAGGACCTGCCCAGCCACCGCATCCTGGCCATCCGCCGTGGTGAGACGGAGGGGTTTTTGATGGCGCGCATCGTGGCGCCCGACGAGGCGATCGTGGGCACGCTGCGGCGGAAGTGGCTGGATGGGCACCGCGCGCCGGAGCAGATGGGGCTGGCGGTGGAGGATGCGTATCGGCGGCTGATCTCCACGTCGGTGGAGGTGGAGATCCGCATGGAGCTGAAGACGCGGGCGGACGAGGAGGCCATCGCCATCTTCGGCAAGAACCTGGAGGCGCTGCTCCTTCAGCCGCCAGCGGGCGGACGCACCGTGCTGGGCGTGGATCCCGGCTATCGCACCGGGTGCAAGCTGGCCGTCGTCAGCCGCACGGGGGCGCTGCTGGAGACCGGCGTGGTGTACCTGCACCAGGAAGACCGCGCGCGGCGGGAACTGGCGCGGCTGATCGACAAGCACGCTGTGGAACTGGTCGCCGTGGGGAACGGCACGGCGAGCCGCGAGAGCGACAAGCTGTGCAAGGACGCCGTCCGCGAGGTGTCGGTGGATCCACGCCCGTCCGTGGTGATGGTGAACGAGGCGGGCGCGTCCATCTACTCGGCGTCGGACCTGGCGCGTGAGGAGCTGCCGGAGCTGGACCTGACGCTGCGGTCGGCGGTGTCCATCGCGCGGCGGCTGCAGGACCCGCTGGCGGAGCTGGTGAAGATCGATCCCAAGTCCATCGGCGTGGGCCAGTACCAGCACGACGTTTCGCAGACGCGCCTGAAGCGGCGGCTGGACGAGACGGTGGAATCGGCCGTTAACCGCGTGGGCGTGGAGTTGAACACGGCCTCGCCCGCGCTGCTGTCGTACGTGGCGGGAATCGGCCCCACCGTGGCGCAGCGGATCGTCGCGCAGCGCGACCAGGAGGGCCCGTTCCGCTCTCGCGCCGAGCTGCTGAAGAAGGTGGCGGGGCTGGGGCCGAAGACCTTCGAGCAGGCCGCAGGGTTCCTACGCGTCCGCGGCGGCGCGCACCCGCTGGACGCGTCCGCCGTGCACCCCGAGCGCTACAAGCTGGTGGAGCGGATGGCGCGCGACCTGTCGGTGGACATGACGACGCTGGTGGGGAACGAGGCCGCGGTTTCGCGCGTGGACCTGTCCCAGTACGTGGGCGACGGCGTGGGCCTGCCGACGCTGGAGGACATCGTCGCCGAGCTCAAGAAGCCGGGCCGCGACCCGCGCGAGCAGTTCGAGGCTCCCGCCTTCCGCGACGACGTTCAGACGGTGGCGGACCTCAAGGAGGGGATGACGCTGCAGGGCACGGTAACCAACGTCGTGGCGTTCGGCGCCTTCGTGGATGTGGGCGTGCACCAGGACGGCCTCGTGCACGTCTCCGAGCTGTCCGACCGCTTCGTGAAGGACCCCGCCGACATCGTCCGCGTGGGCGACCGCGTGAACGTGCGAGTGATGTCGGTTGACGTGCCCCGCAACCGCATCGCCCTGTCGATGAAGTCGCCCGGCGCCGCGAAGCCGGTAACCGGCCAGCGTCCCGCCGGGGCAGGGAAGCCGGAGGCCCGCAAGCCGGACGCGAAGCCCACTCCCAAACCGGCGCCCCCCCAACCCGAGCCGCCAAAGAACGGCATCGCGGCGAACGGCATGCGGATCGTCACGAAGCGCGTGTGAGCGCAGCGGATCAACCCAGGGAGGTTCTATGCTAAATCAAATCATGCTCCTGGTGGCGGCCCTCGGGGGGTGGACCCTAGTCGCCATCGCGGCCGGCAAGTGGATTAGTGACCGGGTTGCTCAACTGCTCGGGGAACGCTGGACGCGCGACCGCGAGCTCCAGATTGAGCAGTTCCGGGCACTCACCGGCCATTCCTAAGCTGTCGTGAGTGCAGCCATCACGGGCTTCTCCTCGAGTCATAGCGCGGCAAATGAGCGTCGGCTGGTGGCAGTGGAGAGTCTGTGGAAAGCCATGCTCAATCTGCGGCGGAATGCACCTCCGGTGACTGTTTGGGCGGACGTCATGAGCGATGATGAATTTGCTAGGTTACATACTCGGCCCGATCTGTTGGATAACGACCTGATGTCGAATATCGAAGGAGAGATCACGCAACTCATGTCGGCCTCGGCGAACGTGGAGGAGCACCGTCCTTTCTGCGGCGAGTTGCCGTGGGCTTTATTCTTCATATACAGAGCGATTCACGGCCGACTCCTATTCCTCATTGGTGAAGGATTCAAGCGCGGAGTCATTGTCCCGTGGCGCCGAGATCACGGGATGCAACAACTCCTCTCATCAGTCCTCAACAGCGAGGAGATGTCTGAGGTGATGCGCGGGCAGTTTGGACGCTGGTACTCCTGCCTTCAACTTCTCGAAGCGAAGTTTCTGCGAGAAGTTGAGAGTGTTATCTCCGGGAAGCACGCGAGTGATGCCAGCCTCCAGGAGGCAACCCGAATCGTCGCAGCTGTCCAGTCGGTTGCGCGCAACGTCCAGCAGCAACGTTCGTGATTATCTAGTTAGTTGATCCTCCTGGACCTGAATGGATCGTCACAGTAGTCCTTGCGTTCCACTTCCGTCCGCAGCGAGGGCAGCGGATTCGCGAAGATCGGTGCCGAACTCCAGAATGGCCTCGGCGACAATGGGGTCCATCGAGAGTTCGTCCGCGGGTGCAAAGCGGGCGAGCTTGATCGTGGAGTACGCGATCGCTTCGAACGCACCGAATCGATCCGCCAGCATTTCCAGCAGCCGGGCTGGTGACGCGGCGGCTTGATTCTGAATCGGCATCGTGATCCTCTCTTGTGGTTGATCCACCCTGATAGTTGGTGGACTCGGGCGCGCCGAGCCCCTAGCATGCAGCATGACTGCCTTCAACCCTGATCCGCCGTTCGGTCCCGTGCTCCGGCGCCTTCGCCAAGAGCGCGGGTACACCATCGATGAAGCCGCCAAGCGCGCCCAGGTCACGGCGAACTACCTCGGTGACGTGGAGCGTGGACAGCGGAACCCCACGATGAAGGTGGTCGGCCGCATTCTCGCTGGGCTGCGCGTTAGTTGGGTGGAGTTCGCGCAGCGGCTCGAATCATCCGCGGACGTACATCCACCCTTATAGTTGGTGAAACGGGCAGCGTTGTCAACCCCGATCGCGCGCGAGATGCAGCACCGGGTTCGCAGCCGGGCGGTGTTCCTGGCGCTGGCCGCCGCGACGATTGTCATTGGGCTCGCCAGCCGCCGCTTTCGACGGGCGCTCCCAGCCGCGGTCGGGTTGTACGCGGGCGACGTGCTGTGGGCGACGATGATGTACCTGCTGGCCGCGGCGATCTGGCCGCGTGCATCGATCCGGCGGCTCGCGGTCGGCGCGGCGGCGTTCGCGCTCGCCATCGAGGTGGGGCAGTTGTACCACGCGCCTTGGATCGACGCGGTGCGTGACACGCGGCTTGGCGGGCTGGTGCTCGGGTTCGGGTTCCTGTGGAGCGACCTCGTGTGCTACGCCGTCGGGATCGCGCTGGCGGTGGTCATCGACCGCGCAGTCGCGCGTCTGGGTCTTGGCGGAGAGATCTACTCGCCACGTGCCCACTTGGGCGGAGGCAGAAGATGAACGACGGCGTAACTCAACGGCTGGCGGAGGCGATTGCCTGGTGTTCCGTCCACGCGGATCCGGCCGATCCGGACCGAAGCACGCGGACTCCGGAGTTCCTTCCGCCGCTCCTTGCTGGCGAAGGGGTCCTGAGCCGGGTGTACAACGCTGGCTTCGCGGGAGTGCAGCAGGCGGTGGAGTTCATCTGCCAACGTCGACGCGAGGCGCTCGCGCAGGGTGGGATCCACGTGGCGCCCGAGTCCTCCGACCTCGCGGGGGGACGGGTTCTCAGCACCGACTTCACAAGCGATTGGTGCGTGATCGCCCAACCGGAATCGAACGGGTTTTTCGATGCCGACGACCTTCCCGGGTGGGACACGTGGTTTCACTGCGCGCGGGTGGGGCGTTCCGAATTCCAGGTGTACTGCTGGGTGCCGCCTCAACTGCTGGAGATGGCGCACAACGGAATCGAAGTGCTGCCGATTCCGTGCCTCCGCTGGGTGGACGACCCCGGTGAATGGAGATCGGCGGCCCGGCGGCCGTGGTGGGCGCGATGGCTTGGCGCAAGCGGCGGATTTGTGTAGGTTTGCGCGCTGTCGATCGACCCTGCCCGTTTCAGGATGTACGCTGTGCTCAAGACTTCGCTGGACCGCCTTCGCATCGTCGGGATGATGGAAGGCGCTTCGTTTCTGCTGCTGCTCGGCGTCGCGATGCCGCTGAAGTACCTGGCTGGAATGCCGCAGATGGTGCGTGTCGTGGGGATGCTGCACGGCATCCTGTTCATGTTGTACGTCGCGGCCGTGTTCCAGGCGAGCGTGGAACTGCGCTGGCCGCTGCGGCGGCTCGTGGCGGCGCTGGCGGCTTCGGTACTCCCGTTCGGCCCCTTCGTCTTCGACGCGCACCTCCGCCGGGAGCGCGCCGCGGAGGGTTGAGCTTCGCGCGCCATCGTGTAGGTTGATCCCCCCTCGCCGCGCCAATCGCGCGGCGAGCGTCCCCGCTTTTGCGCCGCCCCCTCCCGGTGCCCATGCAGCCCATCCAAATCGACGTTTACCAGCCGCCCGCGGGGCATCCCCTGGAAGGGTCGGTGCTCTCCATCTTCCGCTGTCGTGCCCAAACCCCGTATCGGCACGAGACCATCCTGCCGAAGGGCAACGTAGACCTGCTCTTCAACCTGGGTGAGCCCGTCCACGGCGTGGGGCTGCAGGCCGAGCCCTACATCGCCACACAAGGCTCCGCCTGGATCGGGGGACTGAAGACGCGGCCGTACAGCGTCCATCCGCAAGCCGCCATGGACCTGGTGGGCATCAGCCTGCGGGCCGACGCGTGCGCGGGGCTGCTGCCGCTGTCGCCAGGGGAAATCCTCAACCTGGAGGTGCACGGCCTGTCGCCGAGCGCGGGGCTGGCCACCATCAGCGAGCAGTTGTACGACATCGAATCGTTCGGCGACCAGTGCGCGTTCCTCATGCGGTGGCTGACGGGGCGGCTGCGTCTCGTCCGCGGCGCCGACCTGGTGCGGCACGCCTGCGCGCTGCTCCGCCGCTCGCGCGCCGACGATGCCGTGCGAGCGACCGCCAGGGCGATGGCCGTTTCGCCGCGGCACCTTCGGCGGCTGATGGACCAGCACGTGGGCGTGGGCCCGGCGGAGTACGTGCGGCTGTCGCGCTTCATCGATTCGCTGCACCGGATGGCATCGCCCCAACGGACTCTGGCCGAGGTTGCGCTATCGGCGGGGTACTACGACCAGGCCCACTTCTGTCGCGACTTCCGTTCGTTCGCCGGGATCACACCGCAGGAGTACCGCGCGCAGGCCGGTGGGCCGGTGGTGGGTCATATCCTGAAAGAGTGAATCCTGCCGCTGCCGACGCGAAGAAGCCCCGCCCAGCGTTCGCTGGACGGGGCTTTGGCCTCTCGATATGCGTGTCGTGTGCTCAGGACGTGACGGGCGCCCGCGTCAGCGGTCCGCGCGGCTCCCCGCCAGCCAGTAGCTGCCGGGGCAGCGGGTCTGCAGTAGTTGGGCATCGGACGCGGAGAGCGAGGCGAACTCCACGCTTGGAATCTCGCCCCCGCCCAGCCGGAACTGCCCGCCGATGCGCCCCACCTCGCTGCCGGTGGCGTCCTTTACGAACAGGGATTCGCCGCGGGCCTCCAGCTTCCACCCCTCGGGCCAGATCACCGTCCGTGAGGAGCCCTCGGCCCGCAGGCATCCGTTGGCGTCGCGGCTGACCACGCCGTGGTACAGCGCCTCCATCGACGTGGTCTGATTCACCTGCGCGACGAAGGTGACCGCCAACGGGTTCTCGTCGCCGGAGAGCGTAGGGCCGACGCCCGGGTCCGCGGCACATCCGGCGGCGGTGAGCATGAGGGTGATCGCGATGGTGCTGAAGGAACGACGGAGCGTCATTGCGGGCCTCCTATCGACAGGGATGCGGTGGGTTTCTGCCGCGGAGACAACGCGCGATCCGTGAAACCGTGACACGGCTGGCGACACGGGCTGGCGCGTGCGGCGGATGCACGTAGTTTGGCCCCGGCGCCCCCGCTCGTTCGCCTCCACATGTCCGACGCCATGCCCGAGCTTCCGGTGTACACCGCCACCTGCTACGTGCAGCCGCTGCGCGAGGGGGGCACCCTTCCCGCCGTGGTCGACACGGATAGCGGCGGGCTGTTCGTCGCCAAGTTCCGGGGCGCGGGGCAGGGCGCCAAGGCGCTCGTGGCCGAGCTGCTGGTGGGGCTGATCGCCCGCGCGGTAAACCTGCCCGTTCCCGAGCTCGCGCTGATCGAGGTGCTGCCGGACTTCGGCCGCAGCGAGCCCGATCCCGAGATCCAGGACCTGCTCAAGGCCAGCGTGGGGATCAACATGGGCCTGCGCTACCTGGACGGCGCGTTCAACTTCCAGGCGGCCGCCGCGGGGGAGTTCATCAGCCCGGAGCTGGCGGCGCGCATCGTGTGGCTGGACGCGTTCACCACCAATCCCGACCGTACCGCGCGCAATCCCAACCTGCTGATCTGGAAACGCAAGCCCTGGCTGATCGACCACGGGGCCGCGCTCTACGCGCAGCACAACTGGCCCGGCGTGGACGCGGCGCGCACCCGCACGGCGTTTCCGCTGATCAAGGACCACGTACTTCTCGCCATCAGCGGCGACCTGGAGGCGGCGGACGCGGAGATCGCGTCGGCGCTGGAGGACCGCGTGATCCGCGACGCCGTTGCGTGCCTGCCGGATGCGCTCCTGCAGGATCCCGCCATCGCGTCGGAGTTCGCGGACCCAGACGCGGCGCGCGCCCGCTACGCCGACTACCTGTGCACGCGCATCCAGGCACCGCGCGCGTTCGTGGCGCAGGCCATCGAGGCACGCGAGACGCTCAGGCGCGAGCCCCCCCGCCGTGTCCAGAGCCGCCGATGAGCGAGCAGACTCCCTGGATCGCGTACAGCTTCGCGGTGCTGCGCGCGGTTCCGCACCCGCACCTGGGCACCTGCGTGCCGGTGGGCGTGCTTCTTCACGCGCGCACGGCGGGGTTCCTGGGCATCCGCGTGGTGACGGATGCGTCGGAGCTGGCGGAACGTGTGGGGGACGTGGACGTGGAACTCCTCTCGCGCTACCTGCACACCCTTTCCGCCATCTGCAACGGGGATTCGGCGGGCGGGCCCGTGGCGCTCCTTCCGCCATCGGAGCGCTTCCACTGGCTCACCGCGCCGCGATCGGATGTGCTGCAGTGCGGCGCCGTGCACGGCGGCCTCTGCCGCGACCCCGCGGCCGCGCTCGCCGAGTTGTTCGACGCGCACGTGGTGTAACGAATCCGGGCAAGGCACCGCCTGAGGGGTTCGCACGCGACTGGCCCCTGCAGCCCGCGCTGGCGGACTTCGTGACGTTCCAGATGCGGTTACACCCGCCGCGGCGAGTCCTGGGTGGTGCGCATTCCAGTGCCCGCTCCGAGGCCCACGGCTTCGTGACCGCTGCCGCGCCCTGGTTTGTACGTGCCTCAGGTTAGATCCTTCGCCCCGCGTCGTTTGGAGTGCGGGCGAGTGCGGTGCGCTTGGGGCTCAGGATGACAGGGTTTGGCGCGCACGGCGCGTGTGTGGGCGCGCCATGTGGTTTGGCGGGTATAGCGGGATGCGCGTCCACTGGCCAGGTGCAACCGACTGGCGGATGCAGTCCGCGAAGGCGGACTTTGGGCCGTCGTTGCTGCGGTTTCAACCGCCGGGGAGAGGCCGGAGCCGAGGCTCCCGACCTTGCGTTGAACCGAACCTACAGGGCCGCTGCGAGGGGCAGGGAAGTAGCGGGTGTGGAGCTCGCGGGGAGGCTGATGCAGAACCGGGCGCCGCCGCAGGGGGCGGCTTCTACCCACGCGTCGCCGCCGTGCCCTTCCGCCACCGCGCGGACGATCGCCAGGCCCAAGCCCCCGTTCCGCTCCGGCTGGCCCGGCGCGGAAAGGCGGGCGAACGGCTGCCAGATGCGCAGCCGGTCGCGCTTGGACACGCCGTCACCCTCGTCCGTGATGCTGATGACGGCGCGTGCGCTACGATCCACGGTAACCGCCAGCACCACGCGCTGCCCGGCCGATCCGTGCTGGAGCGCGTTGTCGAGCAGGTTGTCCAGCGCCAGCCGCAGCGCCTGCGGGTCGGCGTCGATCATGAGGCCGGCGGGCGGGTCGGCGTCGAGCACAATGCCGCGTGCGCGGAAGGCGCCGGTGGCGTCGGCGGCGGCATCCTCGATCAGCGCGCCGAGATCGACCGTCGCGGGGACGAGGAGCAGGCCGGGATTGGACAGACTGGCGAAGGCGACGGCGTTCTCCACCGCGCGCGACAGGCGGCGGGCGGCGCCGTCGATGTTCATCAACGCGCGCTCCTGCTCCTCAGGCGAGGGCGTGCGGCCGGCGAGAAGCATCTCGGCCTGCATCTGCACCTGGGCCAGCGGAGTGCGGACCGAGTGGGCCAGCCCATCGGCGACGGCGCGGCGGACGCGGCGCTCCTCGCGCTCGGCGCGGCGCTGAAGCCAGGCGCCCGCTCCCAGACCGAGCGCCGCAGCCCCCAGCGTGAACGGAGGTACCCAGCCGGGGAGCGAACCGCCGCTCATCACCAGCGCCAGCGCGGCGACGGCGGTCAGCGCCGAGGCCGTGCCCAGGGCGCCGGAGGCCAGGCGCCCGCCCGCCAGGGACCGCCGCCGCGCCAGCCGCATCCGCCCCCGGTCCACCGTCAGCCCTGCCCGTACAGGATGGAGCCGACCGCCGCACGCGTGGACACGCCGAGCTTCGACAGCACCTGCTCTACGTGGTTTCGCGCGGTGAAGTAGCTCACCGAAAGCTGCTTGGCGATCTCTGCGTTGCTGTAGCCCTCGCCCAGCAGACGGGTGACGGCGATCTGCCGCGCCGTCAGGCCAAAGCGCTCACGCAGGGCCTCGTCGGCGAGCGGGGCGGGCTTGGGCGCTTCGGCGGCTCCGGGCGGGGGTGCCGGGGCGGCGGCGGCGCGCGCGCGGCGCAGCAGGGCCGAGATGCGCGCCAGAAGCTCCATCACGCTGAACGGCTTGGTGACGTAGTCGTCGGCGCCCAGGCGAAAGCCCTGCAGCTTGTCGGCTTCCAGGCTGCGGGCGGAAAGGATGAGGACGGGGCAGGTGGCGCCGCGGGTGCGCAACTCCTCGAGCACGCTGTAGCCGTCGCGGTCGGGAAGGCCCAGGTCCAGGACGATCAGGTCGGGCTTGTCGCTGGTGGCCAGGGCTAGGGCGTGGGCGCCCTTCATGGCCAGCGACACCTCGTAGCCGTCCATCTCCAGGTTTCGCTGCAGCCCCTCGGCCAGGTCGGGGCTGTCCTCGACGAGCAGGATGCGGGACATTCGTTCCAGGATCAGTACGGTTGATTGGATGCGCGGGCCTGATGCACGCGCGGTCGAATCGGATGGGAAGGTACGGGTACGGATCAGCGACAGGCATGGGTCGGGTGACCTACGATGGCACGTCGCGCCGACCGCAGCCCACGCAAACCCCTGTCATCCTGAGGCGCAGGCGCACCGCACCAGCCCGTGCCTCACTCTCCGCGCGCCGAGGAATCTGGCTGCGGATGCCTCTTAGCCCGGGCGCGGCAGCGGTCACGGCGGCCGAGGCCTCGGCTGCCGTGGGGCCCTCACCCGTCCTCGCCTAGGCTCGTCCACCCTCTCCCACAAACAGCGTGGGAGAGGGGGTACACTTCAGGCATGGGTGTGTCGTCGGATCGAGTGCACGCACGCGGCCCCGTCCGGGCGGTTGAAACCGCGGCTGGAACGGCACGAAGTCCGCCTGCGCGGACTGCATGCGCAGTCGAGTGCGCGGGGCCAGCCAAACCGCGATTCAGGTCTCCCCCTCCCCTGCGCAGCGGGGGAAGGGGGCCGGGGGGAGGGGGCTCCCGCGGCATGCGAGGCAGCCCGTCGAACCCCGATCGACGTTCTCCTCTCTCCCGCGCAGTTTGCGGGGGAGAGGCCGGGAGAGGGGGCTGCCGCAGCATGCAAAGCAGCCCGTCGAACCCGCCCCTCAGCCCCCGCCGCGATCCTCCTCGCCGTACGGATCGTGCGCCGCCATGTCGCGCCTGGCCCGGCGCTGGTCCAGCAGTCCGCGGATGTTGCGGTACGACACGACCACCGCCGCCAGGCACCACCCCGCCGCCACCACGCCCATGATCGTCTCCATCGAACGCCTCAGGCGGAGGTGAGCACTTCCACCATCTGCCCGCCACGCCCGGCGGACACGGCGACCAGCGCGTCCGCCGCGGGAACGGTGAAGTGCACCGTCGTCCCCTGGCCCACCTCGCTCTCCACCCACATCCGCCCGCCGTGCGCGGCCACCAGCGCGCTGGCGATGGAAAGCCCCAGCCCCGCGCCGCGCCGGTCGGCCGTGTCGCCCTGCCAGAACGCGCCGAAGACGTGGGGCAGGTGCTCCTGCGGAATGCCGTGCCCCGTGTCGGCGACGGAGATGCGGACGCACGCATCGTCCGCGGTCGCGCTCAACGTGATCCGTCCGCCCGTTGGCGTGAACTTGATGGCGTTGCCCACCAGGTTGCTGAGCACCTGCACCACCCGCGCGCCGTCGGCCAGGGCGCGCAGGCCGGCGGGGGCGTCCACGTGCAGCGTCAGCTTGCGCCCGGCGGCGATGGGCTGGAGCATCCCCCGCGCGGTGCAGAGCAGCTCGTGCACGTCCACCTCGGCGAGATCGACGGATGTCTTGCCGCCGGCTCCCTCCAGCTGCGCGACGTCGAGCAGGTCCTGCACCAGGCGGTACATCTGCCCGGAGGTCTGCTGGATGTTGCCCAGCGCGTCGCGCACGTACGGGGACGACCGGGGAGAAAGCGTCTGCAGCACCATCTCGGACTGCATGGTGATGGACGCCAGCGGGTTGCGCAGGTCGTGCGCGACCACGCCCAGGATTCGCTCGCGCGCCTCGGTGGCGCGGCGGGCCTGCAGGTACAGCTGCCGCGTTTCCAGCAGGTTGCGCACGCGCAGCAGCACCTCGACGATGTCGAACGGCTTGGTCAGGAAGTCGCGCGCACCCTCGCCCAGCGCCGTGTCGCGCGCCTCGGGGGTCACGTCGGCCGTCAGCACCAGGACGGGGCGGTAGTCGCCCGGCTCGTCCATCTCGCGCAACGCACGCAGCACGTCGAAGCCCGTCATCCCCGGCATGTGCAGGTCCAGCAGCACCAGGTCCGGCCGATGCTGGCGGGCCAGCTCCACCGCCTGAAACGGGTTCTGCGTCCGCAGCAGGTTGCCCAATCCGGACCCGGCCAGGATGCCTTCCAGCAGGTCGAGGTTGGCTTCTTCGTCGTCCACCAGCAGCAGCGTGCTGCACGAAAGGTCTGGCGCGTTCACGCGTCACCTCGCTCGGAAAGGAACCGCTCGACGGTTTCCAGGAACTCGTCGACGTCGATGGGCTTGCTCAGGTAGGCGTCGGCGCCCAGCGCGCGCAGGCGGTCGTTGCTGGCGCGCGTGGCGTCGGCGCTGACGACGACGACGGGAATGCCGGCCGTCCGCGCGTCGGCGCGCAGGCGGCGGAGCACCTCGTCGCCCTGGATGTCGGGAAGGTGAAGGTCCAGCAGCACAAGGTCCGGCCGGTGCTCGCGCGCCAGCTCCACCCCGATGCCGCCCTGCAGCGCCGGCAGCACCCGCCAGCCCGGGCGGCTGAGCAGGATGGTTTCCACCAGGCTCAGGTTGGCCAGGTTGTCTTCCACGTACAGAAGCGTGGCCTCGCGCGCGCCGCTCTCCGCCGTGCGGGCCAGGGCCGCGCCGGCATCCTCCAGGGCCTCCACCGGGTCGGCCGCGCCCGCCAGGTCCGCGCGGAACATGCTGCCTTCCGCGCCGGTGCTTTCCAGCGTCAGCGCGCCGCCCATCGCCTCGGTCAGCCGCTGCGAAAGGGCCAGCCCCAGCCCCGTGCCCTCGACGCCCGACGCCTCGGCACCGAGGCGGGCGAACGGGGTGAAGAGCTGGTCGGCCTTTTCCTCCGGGATCCCCTTGCCGGTGTCCTGCACACGCAGCGTGTACCCGTCGTCGGACGGCGTGCAGGTGATCTGCACGAAGCCGCCGGGACGATTGTACTTGATGGCGTTGCTCAGCAGGTTCAGCATCACCTGCGCGAGCCGCTGCCGATCCGCCCGGACGAAGGCGTCGGGGGGGCAGACGGCGGGGCGCAGGGTGACGCCCCACTGCGCCGCCATCGGCCGCACCAGCCCCAGCGCCTCGTCCAGCAGCGGGGCCACGCGCACCGGCTCCAGCGACAGGTTGTGGCGGCCGGCCTCGATGCGGGCGATCTCCAGCACCTCGTTGATCAGGTTCAGCAGGTGCCGCCCCGCCTTGAGAATGTGCTGCACCGACTTCTGCTCGCCCTGGGCCAGGCTGGCGCGCGCCAGCAGCTGCGCGAAGCCCAGGATGCTGTTCATGGGCGTGCGCAGCTCGTGGCTCATCCGCGACAGGAACTCGCTCTTGGCGCGGTTGGCGCGCTCGGCCGCGTCCGTGGCCGCCCGCAGAGCCTCCTCCGTCCGCCGCCGCTCGGTGACGTCGCGCGAGATGACGACGATCCCCTCGTCCGCCGAGTCGGGGAGCAGCGTGCGGCCGATGCTTTCCAGCACCTTCCACTGCCCGTCGGCGTGGCGGAAGCGGAACTGCACCGTGTGGCTGGTTCCCGGGTTCACCACCATCTGCGTGAGGGCCGTGCGCGCCTCTTCCACGTCGTGGGGGTGCATGTACGGGAAGGGCGTTTCGCCCAGCAGCTCCGCCGGCGTGTAGCCCAGCACCCGCATGATGGACGGGCTCTGGTACAGGTACACGCCCGTCTGGTCCAGCACCGTGATCAGGTCCGACGCGTTTTCCGTCAGCGCGCGGAAGTGCTCCTCGCTCTTCCGCACCGCCTCTTCGGCGGCCACGCGGTCCGTCACGTCGCGCGCGTTGGCCACGATGCGCGGCTCGTGCGACCCCGGCATCATCCGCGTCGTCGCCTCCAGCACCATCCACCGCCCGTCCTTGCGCCGGAAGCGGTAGCGCATGGTGCGGGGGTTCTCGGGCTCCAGCAGCAGCATCTGCATCTCCTCGGCGACGGCGGGGCGGTCGTCGGGATGCACGTAGTCGGCGGCCACGCTGCCCAGCATCTCGTCCGGCGTGTAGCCCAGCATCCGCTCGGCGGCGGGGCTGGCGTACAGCACGGCGCCGGTGACCGCGTCGTTGATGGTGGCCACGTCCGACGAGTTTTCGATCAGCGCGCGGAAGTGCTCCTCGCTCTCGCGAAGCGCGCGCTCGGCGGCGTTGCGGTCGGTGATGTCGCGTGAGTTGACGACGACGCCATCCGCGGCCGTGTCCTCCGCCAGGGTGCGGGCGACCGATTCCAGGAAGTGCCAGACGCCGTCCTTGGCACGGTAGCGGTACTCTACCGTATGCGCGGTGCCGGGCTGGGCCAGGATGCGGCGGAAGGTGTCGCGCACCCGGTCGATGTCTTCCGGGTGGATGTTTTCCCACGCGCTGCGCCCCACGCGCTCTTCGGGGGTCCACCCCAGCAGGCGCGGCATGGCGTCGCTTTCGTACGCCACCTGCCCGTCGGGCCCCAGGATGGTGATGATGTCGTAGGTGTTGGCCACCATCCGGCGAAACTGGGCCTCCTGCTCGCGCAGCGCCCGCTCGGCCGCCAGCCGGTCGGTGATGTCGCGGGCGTTCACAACCACCTGCCCGCTGGATGCGTCGGTACTGGCGTGCGCCTCGAAGGTGCGGTAGCCGCCGTCCTTGTGGCGCACGCGGTACTGGATGGAGTACACCACGCCAGGGTTGGCCAGCATTTCGCCCAGGCGCCCGGCCGTCGGCTCGCGGTCGTCGGGGTGCAGGTACGAGAGGGGGTCGGTACCGGCCAGCTCCTCGGGATCGTACCCCAGCAGGTGCTGCACGCTCGGCCCGGTGTACGCGATGCGGCCGTCCGGGTGGATCAGCTGCACCATGTCGCTGGCGTTCTCGATCAGCCGGCGGAACTGCATCTCGCGCCGCCGCAGCTTGCGCTCGGCCGACTTGCGCCCGGTGACGTCGCGGACCACGGTGACGAAGGTGCCGTCCTCCAGCGGTACGACCCGCGCCTCGTAGTCGCCCATTCCGGAGTCGACCGGGAGCTGGTACTCGAACTGCGCGATCTCGCCCGTGGCCTGCGCCTCGGCCATGGCCGCCTCGGCCTGGTCGGCGACCACGGGGAGCACGTCGCGGAGGCGCTTCCACAGGAACGCCTCGGGGGGCACGGCCAGCCCCGAGCGCGCGCCGGCGCGGTAGTCCAGGATGGTGCCGTCGGCGCCCAGGCGGAAGAAGAGGTCGGGGAGGGCGCGGAAGATCCCCTCCAGCTCGTGCGTGCGCTCCATCAGCGCCTCGCGGGCGGCCTCGTGCTCGGCTACCTCCTCTTCGAGCGCCTCGTTGGCCTGCGCCAGCTCCCCCGTGCGCTCGGCGATGCCCTGCTCCAGCTCTTCGTTGGCGCGGCGGAGCTGCGCTTCGGCGGCGCGGCGGTCGCGGATGTCGCGCGAGGTGGCCAGCAGCCGGTCCATCCCGCCGATGGCCACGCGGCGCAGCTGCACCTCGGCCCACACCTCGCCGTCGTCCTTGTGGCGGCCCAGCCATTCGAAGCGCTGCGGCTCCCCGGCGATGGCGCGCTCGATGTAGCCGCGCGCCACGTCGATGGTGAAGGGGTGCTCGCCCCAGGAGATCCCCTCCACCCCCAGCGCGCGGATCTCGTCCTCGGCGTAGCCGTACAGCTCGCACGCGGCGCGGTTGACTTCGATGAACTCGCCGCTGTCCAGCTCGTGGACGAAGATGGCGTCGGACGAGTGCTCGAAGATGGTGCGATAGCTTTCCTCCGACTCCCGCAGCGCGCGCTCGGCCACCTTGCGGTCGCGGATGTCGCGCACCAGGGCGACGACGTGCGGCTTGCCGCGCACGTCCATGCGCTGCAGGCTCACCTCGCCCCAGATCTCGTCGCCCGTGACCGGGTGGATGCTCAGCCATTCGAAGCGCTGCGGCACCCCCTGGATGGCGAGCTTGGCCTGCTCCATCGCCCGCTCGGGGGTGTACGGCGGCGGGCCGTTCCAGATGATGGATGCCGCGTCGGCCCGGAGCGCCTCGATCGTGGTCCCGCACAGCTCGCACGCCCTGGCGTTGGCGTCCACCAGCTGTCCGGTGTCGGGATCGGTCACCAGGATGGCGTCGTTGGAGTTCTCGAAGATGGCGCGGTAGTTCTCTTCCGAGACGCGCAGCGCCTGCAGCGCCTGCTGCTCTTCGGTGACGTCTTCCTGCACGAGCACCACCTCGCGCAGCTCGCCGCCGGGGCCGCGCACCGGGTACATCGAGGCGCGGATCCACCGCGGCCACTGCACGTCGGCGGAGGCACGGGGGCCGCGTCCGGCGCCGTCGAACAGCACGGGGGGGATGCTGACGCGCTCGCCCGCCAGCCCACGCTCCAGCAGCGGGCGCACCGACGCGAGCTGCGGTGCGTCCAGCGGGCTGGTGCCGCGCAGGTCTTCGGTGCCGTAGCCCCACAGCCGGGTGTAGGCGGCGTTCACCTGCAGCGTGGCGCCATCGGGCGTCAGCGTCTGCACCAGGTCGGGATACTGCTCAAAGAGGTCGCGGAAGCGCGCCTCCGATGCGCGGATGGCCTCCTCGGCCTCCACGCGCTCCGTGACGTCCATCGACGTGCCGACGAGCCGCGCGGGCGACCCGTCCGCCCCGGGCACCATCCTGCCGAGGGCATGGAGCCAGCGCGTCGCGCCGTCGGGCCGGACGATGCGGTAGCGGATGCCGAGCGGGGTCCCCTCCCGGATGACCTGCGCGCAGGCGTCGGCGAGGCGCTGGCGGTCGTCCGGGTGGACGAAGCTCATGAACCCGTCCAGGGTCCTCGGGCCGTCCGCGGGGTCCAGCCCGTGGAGGCGGCACTGCTGGGCGGACCAGACGATCTCGTCCGTCGCCAGGTCCTGGTCCCAGCTTCCCAGCTGGGCGATGGCCTCGAGGTCGTCCACGTGCCGGTTGCGGCAGTCCAGGTCGTCCTCGGCTCTTGCCCGCGCCTCGCACTCCCATGCGGCCGCCAGCCGATCGGCGAGGGCGGCGGCGAAGGCGCCCTCCGCTTCCGTCCACGACCGCGCCCCGTCGCGGCGCAGGCGGACGAAGCCGGCCAGTGTGCCCTGGCTCCACACCCCCGCGTCCAGCGCCAGCTCGCCGCCTTCCGCGCCGGGGAGCACGGCCACCGTCCAGCGTGTGGCGGCCAGTGCGCCGGGGCCCGGCCACACGGCGGCGGCATCCACCGACCCACCGATCGCGGATTCATCTCCCGCGGAGGGCGCACGGCCGTGGCAGACGAGCGCCTGGCCATCGGGCGAGAGCATCCACAGCGCGGCCTCGCGGGCGCCGACGGCGCGGGTGGCCGCGGCGAGCGCGTCGCGGGCGGTGTCGGCGAAGCGGGTGACGGGCGCGCGGGCAAGGCCGAGCAGAACGGCGTCGAGCGGCGGCGCGGCGCCCTTGGGCGCGGCGGACGAGGTGACCTGCATCGTTCGCGGGGAGAACGCTGGGAAACGCGGACCGACTGGGGAGGCGGGCGCGGACGTGGCGCCAGGGGAGAAAAGTAGGCACAAACCGCCGGATCTACAAGGGCGGATTGTACTTCGGAGACACCGCGCCGGGTCGCGGATGAATCCGGCTGGCGAACCCCGCCCGTACCCTGTGTCACAAGCAGTCATCCAGCGACTAGTGACAAGGGGTACGAACATGAACAAGACGATTGCAGTGGTGCTCGCGGCGGCGGCTCTCCAGGGGTGTGCCTCGGGTGGTACGGGCGAGATGGGGATGAATGCGCAGGCGGGCGCGACCGGGAGCCAGGCGTCGGTGATGGTGGGCGGCGCGGCGATGCTGCCGGCGCGCAACATCGTGGAGAACGCGGTGAACTCCGCCGATCACACCACGCTCGTGGCGGCGGTGAAGGCGGCCGGGCTGGTGGAAACGCTCGCGTCCGCGGGCCCCTTCACCGTGTTCGCGCCGGTGAACGCCGCGTTCGACGCCCTGCCGGCGGGCACGGTGGCCACCCTGCTGCGCCCGGAGAACAAGGCCGCGCTCACCGGCGTGCTGACCTACCACGTGGTTCCGGGCCGCCACACCGCCGCCGACCTGATGCGGATGATCCAGGCGGGCGGCGGCCGAGCCACCCTGAACACCGCCGCCGGCGGAACGCTGACGGCGTCGATGAGCGGAAGCAACGTGGTCGTCCGCGACGCGGGCGGAAACGCGGCGACCGTCACCATCGCCAACGTCATGCAGTCCAACGGCGTGATCCACGTGGTGGACCGGGTGCTTCTGCCCCGCTAAGGCTGGGTATCGCCGGGGAGGGTGGCGCGCGGGGGGGATTCGATGGTGCATGCCTCGGGTGGCCCCTCCCCCGGCCCGTCCCCGCACGGAACTGCTGTGCGGAGAGGGGAGAATTCGACCGCGCTTCGGCAGGTGCGATGCGGGTGCAGGTGAAGCCCCGAACGGGACGCGCGAGCGGCCCGTGTCGGGGCTTTCCGCTGTTCCAGCCGCGGGTTCACCCGCCCGTTGGATCGTGGCGGGTGGATCGGCTTTGGTGCATGCCGCGGCACGGGTCCCTGGCGAGGTCGGGTGCGATGCAACGTAGGCCGGCGCATGCCTCGGCAGCCCTCTCCCCCGGCCCCTCTCCCGCAAGCGGGAGAGGGGAGAATTCGATCGCCCTTCGGCAGGTGCGATGCGCGTGCAGGTGAAGCCCCGAACGGGCCGCGCGAGCTGCCCGTGTCGGGGCTTTCCGCTGTGCCAGCCGCGGCTTCACCCGCCGTTGCATCGTGGCGGGTGGATTCGCTTCGGTGCACGCCGCGGCACGGGTCCCTGGCGAGATGGGATGCGATGCGACGTAGGCGACCTTGATGAGCCCGAATAGGGCAACCGACCCACGCGCCGTTTCGCCATCCACCGCAACTTGGGCGTGTCCGGCGAACGGCCGGGAGAACCATCCACGTCACGACACGAGGCGAATCAGCCATGCGTTCATATCTTCGCGCCGCCGCATTGACCCTGGCCGCCATCGCCGCGCTGGCCGACGTGCCCGCCCAGGCGCAGCTCGGCGGCATGATCCGCCGCGGAGCGGGCCGCGTGGTGGGCTCCGCGGCGGCCGGTGCCGCCACCCAGGCCGCCACGCCGGCCGCCACCCCCGCGCCGGCCCCCCGGGCGCCCACGTTCGACGAGCACACCCTGGAAGTGACCGCGCCCGTGCTGGAGCGCTTCATCGCCTCGCTCAACGCCGAGGCCGCCGAGCGCACCCGCGTAGCCGGCGAGCGCTCCCGGGCCGGCGAGCTGCGGGCCCAGGTGGAACGCTACGAGCGCTGCCAGCAGCGCGAGAACGAAGCACGCGACGCCCGGGGCGCCGACCTGGCAGCCAACGCCGGCCCCGAGCTCGCCATGCGCCTGTCGCAGGCCATGATGCGCGGCGACACCGTTACCTACTACCGGCTGATGGACTCGGTGATGACCGTGCAGCGCGGCGGCCCGTCGCAGTGCGGCGAGCGGCCCGCGCAGGCGTACGAAACGCTGCGCCGCCTGGACAACTCGGACCATATCGCGGGCATCGCCGCCGACGCGGGCAGCTTCACCATCCGCCAGCTCGCCGTGCTGCGCGAGCGCATCGCCCCCTGGGTGCTCTCCGGCGGAGGGCAGGGCAGCTTCACCACCGCCGAACGCGAGGTGCTGGAACGCCGCGGGGACGAGCTGCGCCGGTATGCGGAACAGCTTCAATCGTAGCCTGATGGCGGGCGCTTCGGTGGCCATGGTGGCCGCCGCCGCGCCCGCGGGGGCCCAGGGCCTCTCCATCGGCACCGGCGCGGGATGGCGGGGCTTCTGGCGCGGCGACGCGGCCCCGGTGCGCTGGGCCGGGCCGCTCCCCACCGTCACCCGCGAGGTCCGCTGGCGCGCCGTGCGGCCCGGGGTGGAAACGGGGGAGATCCGCGTGGCGGGCGGCGGCGAAGCGTGGCGGGTGCGCGTGGTGCTGGTTCGCATCGACCCGCGCCTTCACCGGCTGGCGCTGGACGAGGCGCGGGTGGCGGACGGGATGGCGGGCGCGTGGACCGTGGACAGCGCCGGGTCCGGCGCGGTGGTCGCCTTCAACGCCGGACAGTTCAGTGGCGGAACGCCGTGGGGATGGACGGTGCGCGACGGCCGTGAGGTGCGCGCCCCCGGAACCGGCCCGCTTTCCATGGCCGTGATGGCCGACGCGGCGGGGCGAATCCGCTTCGTCGGCGCCGACAGCATCGGCGCGGCGCGGCGCGCGGGCGGGGTGGCGTGGGCCATCCAGTCGTATCCCGCGCTCCTGGTGAACGAGGGCCAGGTGCCCTCCGCGCTTCGTCCCGGCGCGCGGGACATCGACCTTGGACACCGGGATGGACGGCTTGCGATCGGCGAGCTGCGCGACGGGCGGGTGCTGGTGGCGCTGACGCGCTTCGACGGCCTGGGCGGCGCCCTGTCCACCGCGCCGCTGGGATTTACCGTCCCCGAGATGGCGGGATTGATGGGCGCGCTGGGATGCCGCCGCGCGGTGCTGCTGGATGGCGGCATCAGCGCCCAGCTGCTGGTTCGGCCGGCGCGGGGGCGGGCGCTGCGGTACCCCGGCTGGCGGCGCGTTCCGCTCGGCATCCTGGTGGCACCCCGGATCGCGCCGCCAACGCGGTAGACGGCAGCGCGTTCGATCGAAAAACGAATCGGCCGCCCGGCGGAGTGCCGGGCGGCCGATCGTCATCGTGGTGGAAGCGCTTACTGGGCGGGCGTCACGCCGAAGCCGCGCACCATCACGTCGATGTTGTGGTTCAGGCGCAGGCCGGCGACGCCGGCGGTGTTCAGCTGAGGGCCAAGGGTGCCGACCACCTGGCCGTTGACCAGGAACCGCGTTCCGAAGCTGCCCGTCTCGACCGCCAGCGCGTTGGTGGCGCGCCCCTGCGCGTCGGGGCGGGCGACGGCGGCGTGCTCCGTCCAGTCGGTCAGGGTGTGCACCTCGGTGCCGGCGCGGTGCTTGATGGTGAACTTGCCGTCCTGGCGCACCAGGAAGTAGGCGTAGTCCAGGTTGTCGGCCGTCAGGTTGCGCCCGCCGATCATCAGCCCGTATCCCTCGGGATGGGCCGACAGCTTGTTCTGCGTGAAGCTGGCCGCCATGCGGTACGCGCCGCTGGGCGAGTTCGCCGGGTTGTAGAAGATGCCGGCCGGCCCGAGCTCCGCGTGCAGCCCGCCGTCCATCTCCATGAACATCACCTGCGCCGCGTCGGCGTTGGCGCGGTCCAGGCGCACCGTCCAGCCCTGCGGCATGGCGTGCGAGTGCCCGGCGCCGTGGGCGTGCCCGGCTCCATGGGCGTGGCCGGCACCGTGCCCCTGCGCGCTGCCGGTCGCGGGCTGCGCAGGCTGGGCGGGTTGGGCGGGCTGCTGTCCGCCGTGCTGGTGCTGGGCGCAGGCGGGCACGGCCGCCAGCAGGGCAAAGCTTACGAGAATTGTGCGCATGCGCTTCTCCGGGTCTGAATTGCGAGGAGAGGGGTCGTGCAGGAACCGAATGATATACGCGCAGGCGTGAAAGAGCGAGAGTGCCGGAGTTGGCCCGCGGTCACAGCGGCAGCGGGAAGAGGAGCACGAAGCCGTTGATCATCAGGATGGTGCCCAGCACGCCCAGCCCGATGGCGATGCCCAGCACGGGGCGCGAGACGGCCAGGATGGCCACCGAGCCCAGCACCAGCGACAGCTGGAAGGCCACCTCGGAGAAGTCGAAGTTGGCATCCTGCGCGCTCGCCCGCTCGCGCAGCCGCTCGTAGCTGCGGGCCTGCGCGGAAAGCTGCTTCTTGCCCTCGCCGCGAAGCGTGTCCCGCGGCGCCGCCGGGTCGGGCTCGTCGTCGTAGCGCGCGATGGTTTCCTTGTACTGCGTCACCTGCGATTCCAGCGCGCTCCGCTCGGCGGTGCCCAGGGACGGGTCGGCCAGGCGGGCGGTGAGCTGGTCGACCGCGAGCTTGTACTGCGTCTGGCGGACGTTCTTGGCCTGGAAGAAGGCCCAGGTGTCGCTCGCCTTGATGTTGTTGTGGACCATGTCTTCCGCAACGTTGCCGCCGCCCAGGCTGCCGATGGCCAGCAGCATGGCCATGAAGGCGATGACGAGCGCGGCGCGGGAGCGGAACTTCTCGTCGTGCTCGGCTTCCGCGCGGTCTTCGCGGATTTCGCTGATCAGCTCGGAGGCGTCCTTTGCGTCCATCGGGCGGCTGGTGCGGGAATGGAGTGGGTCGGGAGGGAGTGTAGCAGCAGTCGGTGGGGATATTGAAACGGATGGATACGGGTCCGCAAGTCTCGCTGCGCGGGCGAATGAATTCGCTGCAACAAACCCACGAAGTCCACCTTCGTGGACTGGCGGCTTTCGTGAATTCCTCGCCAGTGTGGCGCGCCCGCGCCGCCGTGCACGCCGCACCCGTCGAAGCGCGATCGAATTCTCCCCTCTCCGCATGCGCAGCATGCGGGGAGGGGCCGGGGGAGGGGCCCGCCGCGGCATGCGCCGGCCTCAGTCGGGACTCACCGGACCCCCTTTCGCACTCCCGCACTTTCGCACTTTCGCACTCCTCCCGCACTCACGCACTCACGCTCAGTGCCCCACCTCCGGTCCCACCCCACCGCATTGTACCGCCGCAGGATCTCCATCACCCGGTCGAGCGGCAGCGCATCCACAGTGGCGCCGCTCCCCGTCGTCGTCTCCGCGGCAAAGAGGGAGTTGATGATGGCCTCTTCCGTGGCCTCGGCGACGGCCTGGAAGAGCGGCGACATCGCGTCGTTCGGCAGGTCTGCCATCGGCGCCGGCGTGCGGGCCCCGAACTGCCGGCGCACCTCGGCCGCGGTGGAGAACGCGATCACGTAGTCGCCCGAGCCGTTGGTCATAGACGCGCCCGTCCGCCCCAGCCCCACGATGGCACGCGACGCCAGCCGCTCCAGGCTGCGCGCGCTCAGCGGTGCGTCCGTCGCCACCACGATCATGATGCTTCCATCGCCGCGGTCCTGCGGCCCTCGCGCGGCTGCGCCCAGCTCGCGCTGAAAGGCGTACCGCCCCAGTTCGCGCCCCACCGGCGCACCGTTGATCGACAGCACGCCCCCGAAGTTGCTCTGCACCAGCACCCCCACCGTGTATCCGCCCAGGGTGGACGGCAGCGCGCGCGAGCTGGTGCCGATTCCGCCCTTCCACCCGAACGCCACCGTTCCGGTCCCCGCGCCCACCGCCCCCTCGCGCACCGGGCCGTCCGAGGCCGTCTCC
This sequence comes from Longimicrobium sp., assembly GCF_036399935.1. Classification (GTDB taxonomy): domain Bacteria; phylum Gemmatimonadota; class Gemmatimonadetes; order Longimicrobiales; family Longimicrobiaceae; genus Longimicrobium. The sequence continues at coordinate 45,553 of NZ_DASWMD010000002.1, read as the reverse complement.
AGCGCGCGTACCACGTGCTCCGCACGGACGGGGCGGCTGCGGATGTCGTTCAGCAGCCCGTCGTTCGTTTCGCCCACGACGGGGTTGATGGACCGCACCTCCGCCATCCCCGGCTGCCGCAGCATCCAGCCGGCCATTGCATCCGCCGCGTTCCACACGCACAGGGTGCAGGTCAGCAGGATGGGCGTTTCCATCTCCCCCAGCTCGCGTACCTGGGTAACGCCCAGCAGCTTGCCGAAGCCGTTGCCCACGTGGATGGCGGCCGGCACTCGCTCGCGGAACGCGTTGCCCCCGTGCGGCAGGATGGCGGTGACGCCGGTGCGGACGAAGTCGCCTTCCACCACCGTCACCTGGCCCACGCGCACGCCGGCCACGTCGGTGATGGCGTTCAGCGGGCCCGGCGGCAGGATGCCGATGGCCACGCCCGCGTCGCGCGCCCGGGGTCGCGGGGCGGGGGACTGCCCCGCCGCGTCGGTAGTGGTGAGGACGGCCGCGAGCAGCGGGATGGCGAGGCGGAGCGCGCACAGCATCATGTCCGGACGGGGATGGGTGGAAACGACGAACGGCGGCCGGAGCGGAAGATCATCCGCCCCGGCCGCCGCTGCAAGCATCGCTGCAATCGAGCCTGCTACGGCTGGATGCTGACCGGTTCACCGGCGGCCGTGCGGACGTCCACCACCTCGCCGCCCGTTTCCACCATGCCGATCACCACCGGGTTCAGGCCCCGGTGCCGGATCACCGTCCCGGGCATGCGCATCGTCCAGCGGTTCACGATCCACCCGCCGCCGGCCACCTGGGCGAACTCGATGCGCCCGCCCAGTGGCGCCCCCGTGCGATCGTACGGCAGGTTGACGTACGTGTAGTCCACGAACCGCAGGTTCCCCGTCTTTCCATCGAGCCACAGCGTACCACGTATTTCGGGGAGGCGGCGGCTGCGCAGGGGGGCGAAGTCCAGCCCCACCAGGCCCGCGTTCTCTCGACGGCCCTCGCGAAAGCTGAAGCAGTGATGGTCCAGGAACGCGTCCGAAAGCAGGGTCGGAGCGTCGGGCGCGTGGAACGCCAGGGTGTCGCCTACCGACTCCACGTAGCCGTGCGCCACCAGCCGGTCCTGGGGAGGCGAGCGGAATGCCTGGTCGCTGAAACCCGTCGCCACGGCTGACGACGTGTCCTGCATGGGGAGCCGGGAGTCGCTGAGAACGCGGCGGAACCGGCGCAGGCGGAACTGGTAGGTCTGCCGCCGTGCCGCGACTTCGGCGGCGTCCAGCGCCTTGCGCGCTTCCTCCCACACGATGGCGGCCTGAACGCCGTTTGCAGGGCGCACCGTGCACCGGCGGCGTGCGCCGCGCGCCACGACTTCGTCCAGCGTGACCACCGACGGCACGATGGAAAGCGGCTGCGTCGCCTGCTCTCCCGCGCCCAGTGCGAGCACGGGCGACAACGCGGTGGAGTATCCCACCCGCTCCGCACGCACCTGGAAGGCGCCCGGGGCCGATGCGCGGACCGTGTACCGCCCCTGTGCGTCGCTGACCGTGGCGTCGTGGCGCCCGCCGGCCGTGTCCAGCAGCGCCACGACAGCACCGGGGATGGCCGCGCTGGTCCACCGGTCGACGACGGTGCCGGTGACGGTCTGGGCCGCTGACGAGGCGGGCACCCCCGCCAGGGCCAAGGCGAGCAGCAGAACGCGGGAGTGGATTCGTGACATCGGTGTAACGAGCGAGGAGGTAGATGGTGACGCGGATGGACCATCACGACAGAACCGTGCCGCGGAGTCTGCCGAATTGGCCGACACTGCTGGTCCGCCGGATGCAGTCGCGCGCGGCGGGCCGGGGGGAGCCCCGGCCCCGAACGACCGAACCCTTCAACCAAAGGAGGAGCCCGTGAAATCGCGTGTGCTGTCGATGATTCTGCTCGCTGCCTCCGCCGCGGCCTGCGCGCCGTCCGCTCCCGCGGTGGCGCCCGCCCCCGCGCCTGCGTCTCGCGCCGAGCGAGCGCGCGCGGACGTGCCGCCCGTGCTGGCGCTGCTGAGCGAGCGCGAGCGCCTGTCGCTCACGGCCGCGCAGGTGGCGGCGCTGGATTCCATCGCCCGCGAGTGGGACGTGATGAACGAAAAGCTGCACCGGCGCGTGGGGGTCGCGAGGGGGAACCGTCCCCCGGCGTTCGCGCTGGCGCTGCGTCCCGGCGCCAAGCCCACGCTTTCGGCCATCGCGGAGAACAACCGCCGTGCCGCCGAAGCCGTGCGGCAGGTGCTGACCCCCGAGCAGCGCCAGGCCGTCTGCGCGCTCTCGTCGGCCTCGCGTACGATCGTGCTGGATAGGGCGGGTGGCAAGGCCACGCGGCTGACGCGCGCGCTGGGCCTGCGCACGGATGGCGGCGTGCTCAGGTCGAGTGCCTCCGCTGCCCGGGCGCGGACGACCCCTCCCTGGCCGTGGTGCCAGCCCGCCGCCTCGGACCTGGCCCAGTCGCGCCGCTGATTCGCGGCGAATGAAACGGGCCGAACGACATTGCTTTCGGCGGGCCGGCGTCGGGGGCGCAGCGCGATCACGCGCTGCGCCCCTTCCGATTGTGCACCACCCGTGCGAGCGGCGCACGCAGGTGGTAGATTGCCGCCCTTTCCAGGATCCTTACCACGAGAGAGCACGGGCGGCACGCGATGTCGATGCGGGAAAAGCTGGAGCACCTCGACGAGTTGCGCAGGCAGGCGGAGCTGGGCGGCGGAGAAAAGCGGATCAAGGCGCAGCACGAGCGCGGCAAGCTCACCGCGCGCGAGCGGCTGGACGTGCTGCTCGACGACGGCAGCTTCGTGGAACTGGACCGCTTCGTGGTGCACCGCGCCACCGGCTTCGGGCTGGAGAACGAGCGCTACCTGGGCGACGGCGTGGTCACCGGCTACGGTACGGTGCACGGCCGCCTGGTCTACGTCTTTTCGCAGGACTTCACCATCTTCGGCGGGTCGCTCAGCGAGGCGCACGCGGAAAAGATCGTCAAGATCATGGACCTGGCGCTCAAGAACGGCGCGCCGGTCATCGGCTTGAACGACTCCGGCGGCGCGCGCATCCAGGAAGGCGTCGTGTCCCTGGGCGGCTACGCCGACATCTTCCTCCGCAACACCCTGGCGTCGGGCGTCATCCCGCAGATCTCGGCCATCCTGGGCCCCTGCGCGGGCGGCGCGGTATACAGCCCGGCCATCACCGACTTCATCTACATGGTGCAGGGCTCCAGCTACATGTTCGTCACCGGGCCCAACGTGGTGAAGACGGTGACGCACGAGGACGTGACCATGGAGGAACTGGGCGGCGCGGCCACGCACGCGGCCAAGTCGGGCGTGGCGCACTTCGCGGTGAAGAGCGAGGTGGAGTGCCTTCACAAGATCCGCCACCTCTTCGAGTTCATCCCGCGCAACAACGCCGAGGACGCGCCTCGCCGCGCCACGGACGACCCGTTCGACCGGGCCGACGAGGAGCTGCTGGACATCGTTCCCGACCATCCGAACAAGCCGTACGACATGCACGACGTCATCCGCCGCGTGGTGGACGACGGCGAGTTCTACGAGGTGCACGCCGACTACGCGGGCAACATCCTGGTGGGCTTCGCGCACGTGGGCGGCCACTCGGTGGGCATCGTGGCCAACCAGCCGGCCGTGCTGGCGGGGGTGCTCGACATCGACGCGTCCGTGAAGGCGGCGCGCTTCGTCCGCTTCTGCGACTGCTTCAACATCCCGCTGCTCACCTTCGAGGACGTGCCCGGATTCCTGCCCGGCGTTACGCAGGAGCACGGCGGCATCATCCGGCACGGGGCCAAGCTGCTGTTCGCCTTCTGCGAGGCCACGGTGCCCAAGGTCACCATCATCACGCGCAAGGCGTACGGCGGGGCGTACGACGTGATGAGCAGCAAGCACATCCGCGGCGACATCAACTACGCCTGGCCCACGGCCGAGATCGCGGTGATGGGGGCCAAGGGCGCGGTGGAGATCCTGTACCGCCGCGAGATCGCCTCGGCCGACGACCCGGCGCAGGCCGCGGAGGCCAAGCAGGCGGACTACGCCGAGCGCTTCGCCAACCCGTTCGCCGCCGCCGCCCGCGGCTACGTGGATGACGTGATCGACCCGCGCGAAACACGGGCACGGGTGATCAGCGCGCTCGACATGCTGCAGAACAAGCGAGACAGCAACCCGCCCAAGAAGCACGCGAACATCCCGCTCTGACGGTGGCTACACCGTAAACCTTGACGGTGGGAGCAGCGCACGGTAGCTTGTACCCGCACGCTGTGGACGGATGATGCAGGACAACAGCGGCGCTCCCGGTTATCGGGGTCGCCGCTGTGCGTTTCTCCTTCCGGTGCGCCGCAAGCTGTGAAATCGCTCCTGAATCCATCTGTCCGAGCTGCGCAGAAACAAATGGTTTCCGGCTTCCTGTTCCCACCGGCGAAGTGGACCAATCAGCCCGTACGGCTGTACCACGGAACGCTGCTCGTACACGCGGAGAACATCCTCGCCGGAGGTGTGCAAGTACGGCTCGGGCGTCAGAACACCGATTTCGGGCGGGGCTTCTACACGACTACGGTCGAGCGGCAGGCGCAGTCCTGGGCGCATCATGCCGCCACGCGCGTCCCGGGCAGAGTGGCCGCGGTGGTCAGCTTCGACGTAGACCGCGATGCCTTTGCCACGTTGTAGACACTGGCGTTCGTACGTGGCTCGTTCGATGCGGAGGATTTCTGGAGCTTCGTCGCGCACTGCCGCTCAGGCGGCCCCGATCACACGCGGCGCGGCGGGCGTGACTGGTACGACATGGTAGCCGGTCCCGTGGCGTCTTCGTGGCGGCAGCGACTGTTGCACGCGGATGTGGATCAGATCAGCTTTCACACGAGCACCGCGGCAGCGCTCCTGAACAACAGCAATCCGGTAGTGTCATGGATTCAGAACCCTTGAAGCACGCGTTCTGGGCGATCGTCACGGACTGCCTGCAAGCATTCCATAACTTCGAGCGGGATGAAGCCGTGCTCAGGGTTGCGGGATACCGCGAGAGCATCGAGAACCCGCCGCTCGAGCAGTTGCCCCCCGCAGGATACGACGCCGACCTCATCTTTCACGAGGAACCGTTCTACCTGGCCAGTGATCTTGCCGGCGAGGAGCTCGAACTCGCCGAGTACCGCAACGAGTACGAGCGAATCGTCGCTGCTCGGTACGGCCCCGCGGAAGTGTCGGCGCGGATGGTGGGGGACCGGCTCACCCGAAGCGTGTAACAGCCGGCGGCGCGTCTACCGCGCCGAACATGCCGGAGCCGGGTTCGCGCTTCTTGAGGTGCGTCAGGACCAGGGCGCCGAACCCCACGATGATCAGCAGGATGAAGATCGCCGCCCAGAAACGCTTCGTGGGCGACATCGGGTCTCGGGGCGAGGGACGGGCGGATCCGGCCATGGTCCTGAATCGGGAAAGAGGAAAATTCCGTTCGCGTCCGCGCCCCATCCGCAACCGGCGTGCTCACCCGTGAGCACGCCGGTTCTGTTCAGGGCCGCACCAGCGGTTCCAGCTTCGCCCGCAGGTCGTCGGGAATGTAGACGCTGGTGCGCGTGTGGGTGTCGTACATCACCGACGTGATCATGGCGTCGGCCACCCGCTCGTCCCGGTGGTTGATGATCTCCTGGCCCACGCGAAAGCTGCTGCGGCCCATTTCCGCCAGCCAGCTGCGGATGCGCAGCCGGTCGCCCAGCCTGGCCTCGCGGCGGTAGTTGACGTTGGTGTTCACCAGCACGGTGCTCAGCCGCGACGTGCCGAAGAAGTCCAGGGGAATCCCGTTCTCCTTCACCCACTCGAAGCGGCCCCACTCCAGGTATTCCAGGTACTTGGCATTGTTCACGTGCCCCAGCGCGTCCAGCTCGGTGGAGCGCACCTCGATCTCCAGCGTCGAAATCACGGGTCTTCCCTCTCGTTCAGCGGCGGCTGGTGGCGGCGATCACCCGCTGCACCAGGCCGTCCACGGCGTTGTTGGCGATCCAGCGGGCCACCACGACCAGGTCGTTTTCGGGATCGACGTAGATGACGTTCGTTCCGTTGCCCACGTGCGCGAACGCGGTGGCGGGCGCGCTGGGAAGATACTTGCGGTCGGTGTTCACGAACCAGTTCATGAACCCATAGGTCGGCTGCGCCGGGGTGGGCGTCGTGGCCATCCTCACCCACTCTTCCGACAGAATGCGGCGGTCGCCCCAGCGGCCGCGGCGCAGCGTCAGGTAGCCGAAGCGGGCCATGTCGCGGGCGTCGATGAACATCCCGCCCCCCCAGTGCCCGCCGCCGCTGACGGACTGCACGGCCTGCCCGTCCATGAGCACCCACGAGTTGTCGTAACCCGTCCAGCGCCAGGTGCTGGACGCGCCGATGGGGTCCATCACCTGCTCGCGCAACACCTGCGGCAGCGGGCGGCGCCACACGTTCAGCGCGGCGAGCGCCAGCAGGTTCACGCGTACGTCGTTGTACTCGTACGCCGCCCCGGGCTCGTTCCGGGGTCTCGTCAGCCACTCCTGCGGGTTCTGCAGCGGGCGGTCGGCCCAGTCGGGCTTGCCCCACAGCGTGCCCTCCCAGTCGCTCACCTGGCGCAGCAGGTGGTCCCAGGTGATGCGCCGCTCCCGCTCGTTGTCGAACAGCCGCAACGCCCGGCCCTCGCCCAGGCCGCCAGCGTGGCGGTTGCCGCCCTCGGGCGGGATCACGAACACGGGCGCCATGTACGGGTCCACGGGATCGTTGACGGAGCGGATCATCCCGCGGTCCACCGCCACGCCCACCACGGTGGAGACGAAGCTCTTGGTGACGCTGAACGTCATGTCCACGCGCCGGGGATCGCCCCACTCGGCCACGATGTAGCCGTTGCGGATGATGATGCCCGTCGGGTCGCCGCGCTCGGCGAACGGCCCCACGGGCTCGCCGAACGGCTCGCGCCCGAACGTCTGGTGGTGCGCAAGCTCCAGGTCGCGGGGCGCGGTGCTCTCGTTGGCCCGGGCGAACGCCACGGCCGAGTCGACGAGCGCCGCGTTCATCCCCACCTGCTGGGGCGTGCGCCGCTGCCAGTCGTCGCCCGGGCCGGGGTAGTACACGGCGCCGCGCTGCGCATGCGCGGAGGAGGCGACGAGGAGCGCGACGGCGATGCAGTTGATCTTCATACGCAGCACGGCTGTTCCTGCTCGGGTTTTCGCTGCAACACGGTTTCTCTCCTTCCTATACACGCGCGTCCCCAGCGAGGGCAAGAATCCGCGCGAGCTGCTTTACGTTCGGAGTGGACGGTTTTATTTTCAGGTACAAGCATCTTCGGGAAGGCAGAAATGCGCGAGTACAAGCTGAGCAGCAAATCGCAGATCGTCGTCCCCGCCTCCGTGCGGAAGGATCTGGGGCTCGAACCCGGCGACAGGGTCAGGTTCGAGCCGCATCCGGAGGGCTACCTTCTCCGCAAAGCGCAGGCTGCCACGTGGGTCGATCGGGTGGCGGCTGTCGGCGGCGACGAGCTGCGCGGGTATGCCGAGCAATTGCTGCGCGAACGGGATGAGGGGCGGCGTTGAAGCCGGGGGCCGTCCCCACGGAAGGGATCAAGGTCTGGCTGTTCGACGACTAGACCACGGCAGTCGCTCATCCGCCAGCCAGCCTGCGATGCCCGCCATCAGCACCACGGGTAGACGCGGCAAAAACGCGTCCGGATCCACGGCACGGACCCATACCCGCCGCAGCGGGAGCGAGGATGTCGGGCGCAGAGCTTGCCCGCCCAAACGGCTCGCGTTGCGGATCAACCGAATGGGAGTGTGGGATGGCTCGATACAGGATGAAGCAGCGGCTGATCTCGATCGGCGAGGACTACACGATCGAAGACGAGCGCGGGCAGCCGGTCTACAAGGTAGACGGCAAGGTGATGACGATCCGCGAAACGTTCGAGATCACCGACATGCAGGGCAGGGAAGTGGTCACCGTCCGCGAAATGAAGATCGCCGTCCGCGACAGCATGAAATTGCTGCGCGGCGGCGAAACCATCGCGACGGTCAGGAAGGCGCTGATCTCGCCGTTCCGCGACAAGTGGATCGTCGACGTGGAGGGCGGCGACGACCTGGTGGTCAAGGGCGACATCCTGGACCACGAGTACGAGGTGGAGCGCGGCGGGAAGACGGTGGCGCGGGTCTCCAAGAAGTGGTTCACCCTCCGCGACACCTACGGCATCGACATCCAGCCGGGTCAGGACGACGGGCTGATCCTGGGCGTCGTGGTGGCCATCGACGAGATGGTGCACGACCCCGACGAGAAGAAGTAGGCGGCGCGGATCAGGCGTCTTCCAGGATCTCGATGGAGCGCGGGGGCTCGTCCGGGATGAAGGTGCCCTGGATGGGCGCGGCGGAGACGCCCAGCTTCAGGTCCAGCGCGATGTTGCGGAAACGGTCCGCCGTCTCGGGCGGAATGGCGATGCGGGTGAACAGGATCACCGCGTAGAACTCGCCCGTCAGCAGCACGCCGCCGAAGCCCAGCACGGAACACACGCCGTACTGGTCGACGAAGTCCTGCGCGGGGATGTACTGGCTTCCGGCGGCGTCGCGGACGTAGAAGACGTTGTACGTCTTTCCCTGCATCCCCCGCAGCACCTCGGGCCTGGGCGACACCACGTCGCTGGCGTCCAGCCCCACCGCCCGCACCAGCTCGGCGATCATCGGCGCGCTCTTCACGAACTCCACCGTGGGAAGCGGGATCGCGTGGTGCCCCTGGGAGGACCAGCGCGAGTTCCACCCGGGCTCGTCGCCCACCGTACCCAGCAGGGTCAGGCACTGCAGCTCCGGCCCGGCGGGCTGATCGCCCAGGAACCGTGCGGCGAACTGCTGCGACTCCGGCGGCAGCGACGCGAACGGCACCGTCATGTAGAAGCGCGCCATCACGCACTCGCGCTCCCCGTCATCGCCGAGCGCCTGTGCGTAGAAGTAGCGCACGACGGAGTCGGCCACCTCTTCGATGGACGTGGCACCCAGCGCCGCCCGGCGAAGGTCCGCGCCGCACGAGAGCATCTCGGTGAGTCCGAAGCGCAGGAGGGAAAAGCTCATGACGGAACAGGGTTGCGGGGCGTGGTCACGCGCGATCCACACCGGTGCGCAGGGATCGCGCCGCGGCCTCGGGTAGCCCGACGCCCGTGAACGCACGCGAGGCCCCGGACGGCGTGTCCGGGGCCTCGCATTTTCGCGGCGTAACGAACTGGCTGGCGAGCGCCGCGACCAATCCTGCGGCCATTCCGAGCGTACGGTAGCGCATGGAAACCTTTCCGGCTGGGGATGAAGAGGGGGCACGGGTGGGCGTTCGGGCGAGCACTCCTCGTGCGCGCGATTCCCATAAGAACGTGCCGGTAAGGTGAGTGTGCCGTGTCCCGCGTCGACGCGCGCAAGGTGCTGGCGGGAGATCGCCGTACCGGCGCGTCCGCCTCCGCGGACGGTGCACGATGTTTGCATCAGGTTTGGCCAGGTGGTGATAGAATGCCGACGCTACCCCCGGCCTCCTTCCGGGCACGGCTGATGAACCGCCTGATCAGCTCCTTCATCCTTGTACGCGGAACGCCCCGGTGATTGCCGGGGCGTTCTGCGTACAGCCGTGCACGATGCCTCTCCCTCGACGCTATCCCGCGGCCACACGGGCCAAAGGGCCGCCACAAGCGGTCGAGCTCCGCGGGCGTAGTAAGACGTTGGGCCGCGCCTATCGCACCAGCGGCGCGAGCAGCCACACGGCACCGGTGATGACCACGATGCCGATCAGGTCCAGGATAAGGCCGTAGCGCACCATCCGCATCAGCGGCACGTAGCCGGAGCCGTACACGATGGCGTTGCACGGCGTGGACACCGGCAGCATGAACCCCAGGCTGGCCGCCATCGTCGCACCGAGCGCGGGAAGCAGCGGATCGATCCCCTGCGCCACCGCGATGGAGATCACCACCGGCACCACCATGTTGGCGGACGCGGTGTTGGAGGTGGTTTCCGACACCAGCACGGCCACCACCACCGACGCCAGCAGCAGCCCGAACTCGCCGCGCAGCGGCAGAAACCCCGTCAGGCCGCGGCCCACCGCTTCGGCCAGCCCCGTCTGGAACGACAGCACGCCCAGCGCGAAGCCGCCGCCGTACAGCAGGATCACCCCCCAGTCGATGCGCGCCGCGTCGTCCCAGGTGATGGCGCGGGCGCCGCCGTCGCCGGGGAGCACGAACAGCAGCAGCGCCCCGATCAGCGCGGCCGCCGACTCGGGGAGCCGCGCGCCCATGGCGCGGTACGCGGCGCTCTCCTCGCCCAGGGTGAGTGCGAAGAGGCCGGGGGTGATCCACAGCACCGCGGTAAGCCCGAAGGCCAGCGCCACCGACCGCTGCCCGCTGGACCATGGCCCCAGCTCCGCCCGCGCGCTGCGGATCACCTCGGCGCTGTTGCCCAGCACGGCGACGCCCGCCGGGGACAGGGCGTTCATGTACAGGTACAGGCAGATGAACAGCAGCACCACGACGGGCACCCCCACGGCCATCCACTCGAAGAAGGTGATCTCCTGCTTCACCATCCCGCGGATGAACCCGATGCCGATCACGTTGGGCGGCGTACCCACCGGCGTCGCCAGGCCGCCGATGGAGGCGGCGAACGAGGTCATCAGCATCAGCCCCGTGGCGTAGCGAGGGTCCACCGTGGGGCGGCCCACCCCGCCGGAGGCCGTCATCACCGACAGGATCGACATGCCGATGCCGAACATCATCGCGGTGGTGGCGGTGTTCGACATCCACCCGCTCAGGGTGGCCGTCACGGCGCCGAACGCCAGCAGCACCCGCGACGGCCGCCCGCCGATCCAGCGCGCCCCCAGGACGGCGTACGCCACCCGCCGGTCCAGCCCGTGGAGGAAGATGGCGCGCGCCAGGATGAACGAGCCGATGAACAGGAAGATCAGCGGATCGGCGAACGGCGCGAACACCTCCTTGGCCGGCGCCACGCGCAGCACCACGGCTGCCGCCGCGCCGAGCAGGGCGGTGGCCGGCATGGGGAGCGCTTCGGTCATCCACAGGATCACGACGGCCGCCATGACGGCGGCCAGCCGGTGCGCCTCGGGCTTCATGCCGCCGGCGGGGAGCAGCAGGATGGTCGCGAACGCCAGCGGCGCCAGCACGAACCCGGCGCGCCGGCGAACGGCCTCGAAGCGTTCTTCGCGCGCGGTAAGCACGGCTCGGGCCGGTGGGGACGGGTGGGGCGGGAGGGTGTCGGTCACGGAGCGGGGTGCACGGGCGGGGAATGGGATGGGCGCGGGCAATCTGCCGCCCCGTCCTCCGGCGCGCCATCCTCGCGGCCGCGCGCTTGCCCTGTGCGGCGCCCGCCGGTATTCTCGTTTTGCTTCCCGCCGCTCCCCTCCCGAACCGAACCCCGCAGTGCCCGACAGCCCTTTCCGCCGCCGGCTCGCGTCGCTCGTCGTGATCCTCGCGGCGCTCGCCGCCGCGCCCACGCTGCTCGCCACGCAGGTGGACGTCATCCGCGGGCGCGTGACGACGACGGAGGGGCAGCCGCTGCCGGGCGTGCGGGTGAGCGCCACCTCCATCCCCGGCGGCGTCACGCGCGAGGCGCGGACCAACGCCCAAGGGGGATACCAGGTCGTGTTCCCCGGCGGGCCCGGCGACTACATGATGGGCTTCGCCGTCCCGGGCTACAACTATCGCCAGTTCGAGATCAAGCGCCTCGCCGACGAGGCCGTGCTGGTGGCCGATGCGCGGCTTTCCGTCGTCCAGCTGGACACGGTGGTGGTGTCGGCGCCCGTGCAGCAGCGGCCCGGGCGAAACCAGCGCACGCAGGACGTGAGCGGAACGGAGCGCGCCGTCGCAATGAGCGACCTGCCACCGGAGCAGCAGGGGAACATCGCCGCCATGGCCGCGACGCTCCCCGGCGTGGTGCTGGTGCCCGGGCTGGAGGGCGAGGCGGACGCCTTTTCGGTGCTTGGATTGGGGGCGGACCAGAACAACACCACGCTCAACGGCATGCCCGCGGGCACCGGGACGCTGCCGCGCGACGCCGCCATCTCGGCGTCGCTCACCACCTCGCCGATGGACCCGTCGCGGGGCGGGTTCAGCGGGGGCAGCTTCGACATCGGCTCGCGCCCCGGCTCCAACTTCCGCACCCGGGGGATGAGCCTGCTGGCGACCGCGCCGCAGCTGCAGTGGACGGACCCCGCCGGCCGGGCGCTGGGCAGCGAGCACGCCACCCTGTCACTGGGCGGCACCCTGTCGGGCCCCATCCGCCGCGACAGGGCGTTCTACAACCTTTCGTACGAGCTGGGGCGGCAGTCCCGCGACCACCGCACGCTGGGCAGCACCAGCGGGCTGGGGCTGCAGACGGCGGGGATCGCCCCGGACTCGGTGGCGCGGCTGATGGACATCCTGCGCGCGCAGCAGGTTCCCCTGGCCGGCGGCCCGGCGCGCGACGCCCGGCTGAACGACAACGGCTCGCTGCTGGGAAGCGTGGACGTTTCGCCGCCCAGCTCGGCGAGCGGGCAGTCGTTCGGGCTCGCCTTCAACGGCAACTGGCGGCGTCAGTCGCCGGTGGGCGGCGGGGCTACGCAGCTCGCGTCGGCGGGGGGCGAGCGGATGAACTGGGGCGGCGGCGTGCAGGCCCGGCACAGCGGCTACTTCGGCCTGACGCTGGTGGAAACGTCCGCCGGGGTGAACCTGTCGCGCGACGGGGGCGAGCCGTTCGCGGACCTTCCCGCGGGGCGCGTACGCGTGAGCTCCGACTTCGCCGAGGGCGCGGGCGCCGTGCAGAGCCTGGTGTTCGGCGGCAACCAGGGGCTCAGCTCCGCCTCGTCGTCGCTCGGCGCCAGCTTTCGCAACAGCCTGTCCTGGTTCGACGACGCCAACAAGCACCCCCTGAAGCTGTCCAGCGAGCTGCAGTATTCCGGCAGCGAGCACGACCCGTCGTCCAACCTGCTGGGCTCGTTCACCTTCAATTCCCTCGCCGACCTGGAGGCGGGCCGGCCGGCCTCGTTCACCCGCACGCTGGGCGCCCGCGCGCGCCGCACCGGCGTGCTGACCGGCGCCGTTTCGCTGGGCGATTCGTACCGCCGCAGCGACGACCTGCAGTTCCAGTACGGGCTGCGGGCCGAGGGCGGCCGCTTCACCACCGCGCCGGACCGCAACCCACGGGTGGACTCGGTGTTCGGCCGGCGGAACGACCGGCTTCCCGCGCCGGTGTCGCTCAGCCCGCGCTTCGGCTTTTCGTGGACGGTGGGCAAGGCGCAGGAGATCGCCAGCTACGCCGGCGCGGCGCGCCGGCCGCGGGCGGTGATCCGCGGCGGCGTGGGCGTGTTCACGAACGCGCTGGGTTCCGGGCAGCTGGGCCAGGTGATGGATGCCACGGGGCTCCCCGGCGGAACGCAGCAGATCGTCTGCGTGGGCCCGGCGGCCCCGGTGCCGGCCTGGGATGCGTACGACGATCCCGCGGCGATCCCCGGCCACTGCGCCGACGGCAGCTCGGGGACGCAGTTCGCCAACGCCGCGCCGAACGTGGTCCTCTTTTCCCCGGACTTCCGCCCCCAGCGGTCCATCCGCAGCAACCTGTCGTGGAACGGCGCCGTCCTGCGCGGACGCTTCACCCTGGGGGTGGAGGGAACGTACTCGCTGAACGAGCGCCAGCAGCGGATGGTGGACCTGAACTTCGACCCGGACCCCCGCTTCACCCTGGCGGACGAAGGGCGCCCGGTCTTCGTGGACCCGGCGAGCATCGTTCCCGCCACGGGAAGCACGGCCACGCGCGGCGCCCGCATCTCCCAGGCGTTCTCGACCGTGAACGAGGTGCGGTCGGACCTGCGCTCGCGCACCGCGCAGCTTTCCGTCCGCCTCTCGCCCATCCCCCGCGGCCGCAGCCGGTTCGGGTGGAACGCGGCGTACACCCTGTCGCACATCCGCGAGCAGGTGTCGGGGTTCAGCAGCACCGCGGGGAATCCATTGGAGGTGGACTGGGCCGCGCCCGCGCAGGGCCGCCACCAGGTGAACTACGGGCTGCGCTACGACTTCTTCGGCGCCGTGCAGGTGAACTGGACGGGGTGGTTCCGCTCCGGCAGCGCCTTTACGCCCATGGTGGCGGGCGACGTGAACGGCGACGGAGCGTCGTTCAACGACCGCGCCTTCGTCTACTCGCCCGATGCCGCGCCCGACCCCGCGCTGGCGGAGGGGATGCGGCAGCTGATGGAGGACGCGCCGGCCGCCACGCGCCGCTGCCTGGAGCGGCAGGCCGGCGCCATCGCCGCGCGCAACAGCTGCCGCGGGCCGTGGAACTCCGGGGCGTCGCTGAACCTTACGCTGGACCGCGCCAAGTTCCGGCTGCCGCCGCGCAGCTCGCTCTCGCTTTCCATCTCCAATCCCCTGGGCGCCGCGGACCTCCTGGTCAACGGGTCGGGAAGCCTGAGGGGATGGGGACAGAACGCCTTTTCCGACCCGTCGCTGCTGTACGTCCGCGGCTTCGACCCCGTGGCCCGCCGCTACCGCTACGAGGTGAACCCGCGCTTCGGCGCCTCGAACCCGCGGTTCCAGTCCATGCGACTCCCCGTGGTCGTCACCCTGTCGATGCGCATGGACCTGGGCCCCACGCGCGAGCGGCAGACCATCGCCCATCAGCTGGGCGCGGGCCGCACGCTCCCGGGCTCGCGCATGCCGGAAGGCCTGCTGCGGAGCATGGGCACCAACAGCGTCACCAACCCCATGGCGGCCGTCCTCCGCGAGCAGGACTCGCTGCGCCTGACCGCGCCGCAGGCGGACAGCATCGCCTCCATGAACCGGCGCTACACCTACCGCGCCGACTCGCTGTGGACCCCCGTGGCCCGCGAGCTGGCCGCGCTTCCCGGGCAGTTCGGCGAGCGCCAGGCGTACCGCACCTGGCTGGGCGCGCGGCGGGCGCAGATCGAGATGCTGATGGACCTCGGCCCGGCCGTGCGCGACCTGCTGACCGCCGAGCAGCGCCGCAAGCTGGGACCCGACGTGCTGAACCTGCTGGACCGCCGCTACCTGGCCTCCCTCCGCAGCGGCACCGGCACCTACGTGGGCGGCGCCCCGGCGGGCTTCGCGGGCGGCTTCTCGGAAACCATCGTCAGCAGCGGCAATACGGTCACCATCACGCGCACCAGCGTCGGGCCATGAACCGAATCCTGCGCCGCGCGTTGCTGGCCGCGGCCGTTCCCTGCGCCGCCGCCGCCTTTGCCTGTGCCGCCGCGGCCCAGGGGGAGCCCGCGCCGGGGGCCCCGTCCCGGGCGCCGGGGCCGCCGGTGGAGGCCATCACCACCGCCTCGTCGCTATCCACCGAGCCGCTGGGCGCCATCACCGGCGTCCGCGAGCTGGCGGACGGGCGCATCCTGGTGAACGACGGCGCGCGCCGCCGGCTGCTGCTGATGGACAGCACCCTGCAGATGGTGGGCGTGGTGCTGGATTCGCTGACCGACGTCGCCACCACCTACGGCACCCGGCCAGGGATGCTGATCCCCTACCGCGCCGACTCCACGCTCTTCGTGGATCCCGCGTCGTACGCCATGCTGGTGCTGGACCCCGCCGGCAGGCTGGTCCGCGTGCGCTCCGTCTGGCGGGTGCAGGACCTGCCGTACGTGATGAACCAGCGCGGGCCGTACGGATGGCCGGCGGTGGATGCCCGCGGACGGGTGGTGTACCGGGTGGCCGCGATCACGCCGCCCCCGCGCATTCCGCCGCCGGGCGGTGTGCCTTATTTTCCCGCCGACCCGGACTCGGCATTCGTGGTGGCGGTGGACCTGGATACCCGCACGGCCGATACGCTGGCCACGCTGCGGACGCCCAAAACGGCGATGACCGTGCGCCGGACGGGAGATGGAAGGTACAGCGTCGACAACGCCATCAACCCGCTTCCCGCCAGCGACGACTGGGCCGTGCTCGCCGACGGCACCGTGGCGGTCGTGCGGGCGCAGGACTACCGGGTGGAGTACCTGGGAGCGGATGGAACCCTGGCCTCGTCGCCCAAGCTGCCGTACGAATGGCAGCGGGTGACGGACGAAGACAAGCAGCGCATCGTTGACTCGGTGCGGGTAGAGCAGCAGAAGTCCGCGGCCACGGAGTACGCCACGGCCACGATCCGCTGGGTGAACACGGTGAACCGGCCGTATCCGCAGGGGTTCGCGGTGCCGCAGGGCTACGTTCCGCCTCCCGGCTTCATCGCCAGGGGGTGGGAGCTTCCGCCGGGGATGACGCTTCCCGCCACGTATGCGTACGCCTGCGCGCCCGGCGAGCAGCCGGCGATGCGTCCGCGACCCGAGGGCCCGCCGGCGCCGGGCGCCACCGTCGTCGTCGGCGGAACCGCGCCGACGGGCGCGGGGCCGGGCGGGGCTCCGGGCTCGACATCCAGCGGAACGCCGGCCTGCGTCGCGCCCCCGACGGTGTTCTTCAGCGGGGGTACCCCGCCGCCGCCGGCGCTGCGGCAGGTCTCGGTCCTTCCCGCGTCGGAGCTTCCGGATTATCGTCCCCCCATCGCCAGCGGGGGATCGGCGCGGGCGGACCTGGATGGCAACCTGTGGATTCGCGCGGTGCCGGTGCGGCGGGTTCCCGGCGGCCCGGTGTACGACGTGGTCGACCGCCAGGGCGAGATGGTCACGCGGCTGCAGCTGCCGCAGGGCTACACGCTGGTGGGGTTCGGAAGGGGCAAGGTGGTGTACCTGTCCGTGCGCGACGCGGCGGGCATGCACCTGGCACGCGTTCGGCTGCGCTAGGCCGGCGCGTGCGGAGGCACGGCGGGACGGCGGCGGGCGTGGGACTTCGCCGCTGGTCCATGCTGTGCGGTGGGGCGAACGGAGCAGGAGCAACCAACACGGAACCGAGGGAGGCTTGGATGGGTGAACAAGGGGTGGTGGTCGCGCGGCGCGGGCTGCACGACGAGGACGAGGGCTGGGAAGAGCGCCTGTTCGAGGCGCCGGATGACGACGACGAGCTGGACGAGGACGAGGATTTCGACGACGAGGTGGACGACGACGATCTCGACGACGACCTCGACGACGAGCTCGACGAAGAGGACCTGGACGACGAGCTCTGATCCGAGGGGGCGACCGGCAGGGTAGCCGGTCGTCCATCCCTCGTCCGCGGCGGCCGCCCTTCACGGGGCGGCCGCCGTTTCTTGTGGGCTGTGGGGGGGGGTCGGCCGGGGCCGGTGCGACGGCGGGTGCCCCCCATCCCCAGCCCTTCCCCCGCAAACCGCGCGGGGGAAGGGAGCCAGTCCGGTGTGTGCCCGGAGCCCCGGGGCGGGCGACCAACCCTGTCATCCTGAGCCCCTGGCGCACCGAACCAACCCGCACGCCGTGCCTCGCGGGGCGAAGGATCCAGCCGCGGGAGCTTCCAAGCCGGGGCGCGGTAGCGGGCACTCGTGCAGAGGCCTCGATGTCCGGGCGTTTTCGACCTCCGCCCGGATGGAAGCCGACGATTTATCTTCGGGAGGATTCTTCTGCTCTGAATGGAAAGGGGCTACCAAGGGGCGGTGCCCTCCCTCCCTATTTTGACCGGAATGCCACGTCCTACCCGGCTGCACCGAAGCTCGTCGACCTCGGTGGTGGCGGACGTGGTGCTGCGGGCGGCTTGCTCCGCGGCCTTCTCGCGCTCTCTGGCGGGCGCGGAGCGACCGCGTGCGCCTTCGCATCAGTTGTCGCGTCCGGTGCGGAATTTTTTCCTGAAGTGCGGTGCGGGCGTTTCGTTTTGGGAAGCGGGAGCGTATAGTACAGGACAGGGCGTCGAGAACCGATGCCTTGTTGCCGGGAGCCTCGTCGGTACGGCGTGGTCTCCGGGCTTTCATCCTGAAACCATTAGGAAAGGAGCAAACATGTCCCGCACTGAACCCTCCGGTCCGTTCCACGCCACGGCCGCCCTTGACAAGGGCACCCTGCCGGGCGAGGACCCGAAGACCATCCACAAGCACTTCGAGGCTGGCCTGGCCCGGCTCTCGGGCGGATCATCTGCGTTCCTGATGGTCCAGGAAACGGGCAACTACGTCAACATCGACGACAGCGGCTGGGCGCGCATCGAGGACTCGGCGAGGACCAAGTACGTGCTCGTCCCCTACTACAATGACCACTACATCGTCGTCGCCAACGGGACCTGGAAGGGGTACTACCTCAGTTACAACGGCAACTCGTACGTGGGCGTCTACAGCAGGTGGTCGGACGCACGCTACTGGGCCGTGGAGCCGCTGAACTGCTCGCCCTACCCCGGCATGTACAGCTACTCCAGGTCCGGCGTGGCCTACCTGTGCTGCAACGGAGTGGAGGACAGCATCGACAACTTGATTCAGATCTTCACCGCGTGAGGGCCGGGTGAGGGCCCCACGGCAGCAGAGGCCCCGGCCTTCGTGACCGCTGCCGCGCCCAGGCTGTTACGTGTGCGCGGCTACATCCTTCGGCCCGCCGAGTCCGTGCCACGGGCAAGTAGGGTGCGCCTGGGCCTCAGGATGACAAGCTGTTGTGCTCCATTGGTTTGGATGCAGCAACGAGCTGAAGCGTACCCCCTCTTCCACGCTGTTTGTGGGAGAGGGGGTATGCGTGTCAACGCGGCCGGGTGAGGGCCCCACGGCAGCCGAGGCCTCGGTTGCGGTGACCGCTGCCGCGCCCTGGCTTGTACGTGTCCGCGGCTGGATCCTTCGGCCCGCGAGGCCCGGCGTGCGGGCGGGTACGGTGCGCCTGGGCCTCAGGATGACAGGTCTCGACGCGTCACACCTGCAGAAGCGTGACAACACCGGGCCCGGAGGCATGTCGGCGGGGCGCGGCGGCTGGTACTTTGCAGCTAGCACGGGCATCGCCGCCCTCGGACGGGCGGCCGTTCCTCACTTCCGGCTTTCTCGTTCCATGGACCGAGTTCTTGCAGTGATCCTGGGTGGCGGCGCAGGCACCCGCCTGTTCCCGCTGACGGCGCAGCGCGCCAAGCCCGCCGTTCCCCTGGCGGGCAAGTACCGCCTGGTGGACGTGCCCATCTCCAACTGCATCAACTCCGGGCTCAACCGCATCTTCGTCGTCACGCAGTTCAACTCGGCCAGCCTGAACGACCACATCGCCCGCTCGTACCTGTTCGACCGGTTCCGCGGCGGGTTCGTGACGGTGCTGGCGGCCGAGCAGACGCCCACCTCCGAGCACTGGTACCAGGGCACGGCCGACGCGGTGCGCCAGAGCAACCTGCACATCCGCAGCTACGCGCACGACCACGTGCTCATCCTATCGGGCGACCAGCTGTACACGATGGACTACCGGCTGATGCTGGAGCACCACAAGCGCACCGGCGCCGACGTCACCGTGGCCGCCACCCCCGTCACCGCCGCCGAGGCGCCCGGCTTCGGCATCCTGAAGACCGACGCCGAGCACCGCATCACCGAGTTCTACGAAAAGCCGCCCCTCTCCGAGCTGCGCGGCAAGGAAAGCCCGGTGGAGCCCGCGCTGGAACGCGCGGGACGCATCTACCTGGCGTCGATGGGCATCTACATCTTCGACTGCGACGTGCTGCAGGAGCTGCTGGACGGCCACCGCGAGGCCAACGACTTCGGCAAGCACATCATTCCGTTCGCCATCCAGGAGCGGAAGGTGGTGTCGTACCCGTTCAAGGGATACTGGAACGACATCGGCACGGTGCGGTCGTTCTTCGACACCAACCTGATGCTCACCGACCCGCAGCCGGCGTTCAACCTGTTCGACGAGCAGATGCCGCTGTACACCAACGCGCGCCTGCTTCCCCCGGCCAAGATCACCCGCTCGCGGATCGACGCGTCCATCATCGGCGAGGCCTCGGTGATCATCGACAGCGACATCACGCAGTCGGTCATCGGCATCCGCTCGTACCTGGGCGCGCGCACCCGCGTGCACCGCACGGTGATGATGGGCGCCGACTACTACCGCTGGGAGGACCCCGGCAGCCGCAACCGGGTGGAGGGACCCCCGCGCCCCGGGGTGGACGAGGACTCCATCGTCGAGGGCGCCATCATCGACAAGAACGCCTCCATCGGCCGGAACTGCGTGATCACCAACGTGGCGCGGGTGGTGGAGGGCGAGGGCCCGGGCTTCTTCATCCGCGACGGCGTGGTGGTGGTCGTCAAGAACGCCGAGATCCCGGACGGCACAATCATATGAGCGCGCGCGCCCTGCGCATCGCGCAGCTCACCAACGAGTACCCGCCGCACGTCTACGGCGGCGCCGGCGTGCACGTGGAGTACCTGGCCCGCGAGCTGGCCCGCGCCGAGGGCGGCGCGAACCAGGTGCAGGTGCTGTCCTTCGGCGAGCAGCGGCACGAGGAGGGCAACCTGCGCGTGCACGGGGTGGCGCCCGCCCTTCGCCTCCCCGCGCGCGACCCGCGCCACGAGCGGCTGCTGGATGCGCTGCTGCGCGACCTGGCCATGGCCGGGGCGGTGGATGCGCCCGACGTGGTGCACTGCCACACCTGGTACTCGCACCTCGCGGGGTGCCTGGCGCGCCCGCTGACCGGCGCGCGGCTGGTGCTGACCACCCACTCGCTGGAGCCGCACCGGCCCTGGAAGGTGGAGCAGCTGGGCACCGCGTACGATGCCACCACTTGGATCGAGCGCACCGCCTACCGCAACGCCGACGGTGTGATCGCCGTTTCCCGCGCCATGAAGGACGACGTGCAGGCGCTGTACGGGGTGGACCCGCAGCGCGTGCGGGTGATCTACAACGGCATCGATCCCGACGAGTACCAGCCGCGGTTCGATCCCGGCGGGCTCCGCGCGCTCGGGGTCGACCCGGATCTCCCGATCATCCTCTTCGTCGGCCGCATCACGCGGCAGAAGGGCATCCTCCACCTGGTCCGCGCCATCCGGCACCTGCGCCCGGGCGTGCAGGTAGTGCTGTGCGCCGGCGCCCCCGACACGGAGGAGATCGGCCGCGAGATGGCGGCGCTGGTAAGCGAGGTGAAGCGCGACGCGCCGGTGCCCGTGGTGTGGATCAGCGAGATGCTGTCCAAGGACCGCATCATCCCGCTGTACTCGCACGCCGCCGTCTTCGTCTGCCCCTCGGTCTACGAGCCCTTCGGCATCATCAACCTCGAGGCGATGGCGTGCGAAACGCCGGTCGTCGCCTCGGCCGTCGGGGGCATCCCCGAGATCGTGGTCCCGGGGGAGACGGGGACGCTCGTGGCGTTCGACGCGGAGGGCGGCGGCTCGGCGGAGCCCCGCGACCCGGAGGCGTTCTCCCTGGCGCTGGCGACCGCGGTCAACGAGCTGATGGATGCGCCGGAGCGGCGGGCGGCCATGGGGCGGGCGGGCCGCGAGCGCGTCCTCGCTCAATTCAGCTGGCGAGCCATCGCGGAGCAGACGCTGGAGTTCTACCGCGAGCTGCTGGAGATGCCGGGGCGCGCGGAGCCCTGATTCAGGGCAGGACCCCGCTGCCCGGCTCATCGCGGCGGCCCGTGTGCGGGTCCGGCAGCTGAAGCGTCTCGGCGGCGATCGCGGCCATGTTCTCGTTCACCCCGAAGGCGCCGAACGCATAGCGGATGATGGCCAGGGCCAGCTCCCGCTCTCCCACCACCGCCCGGCCCACGCCCCGCCGCTCCAGGTGGGCCCGCTCCTGGTCGCTGTGCGTGCGGACGACGGTGTCGATGTGCGGGTTCACCTTGCGCGCATGGTCCAGGATCAGCCGCGCCTGGAAGGCATCGGGCGCGGAGACGACGAGAAGGCGCGCCCGCTCCAGCCGCGCGTGGTGAAGGATGCCCGGGCGGGTGGCGTCGCCGAACAGGGCGGGCATCCCCCGCGCGCGCAGCGCCTCTACCTCGCCCCGGTTCTGCTCCACCACCACGTACCGGATGCCCTGCCGCTCCAGCGCGCGGGCCACCGGCGCGCCCACCCGGCCGTGCCCGATCAGCACCACGTGGTCGCGAAGCGCCGCCTCGTCGACCCCCGTCGGGAGCTCGCCCAAGGCGCCCGCGGGCCGCTCCAGCAGCTCGGCGATCCGGGGGCTGGCGCGCACCCAGCGCTCCAGCCCCGCCGCCGCGGCAAAGGCCAGGGGGTTGATGGTGATGGAGATCAGCGCGCCGGCCAGGATCAGGCTGGTCCCCTCGGCCGGAAGCAGCCCCAGCGTGCCGCCCAGCCCGGCAAGGATGAAGGAGAACTCGCCGATCTGCGCCAGGCCGGCCGTCACCACCAGGGCGGTGCGGGCGGGGTAGCGGAACGCCAGGACGACGACGAGCGCCGCGAGCGACTTGCCCACCACGATGATGGACAGCGCCGCCAGCACCTGCAGGGGCCGGCGCACCAGCACCGAGGGATCGAACAGCATGCCGACGGACACGAAGAAGAGAACGGCGAACGCGTCCTGGAAGGGAAGGGCGTCGGCGGAGGCCTGGTAGCTCAGGTCCGACTCGCTGATGACCACGCCGGCGAAGAACGCCCCCAGCGCGAACGACACGCCGAACAGCCCCGCCGCGCCCACCGCCACGCCCATCGCCACCGCCAGCACACTGAGCGTGAACAGCTCGCGCGACCCGGTGTGCGCCACGCGCCCCAGGAGCCAGGGCAGGGCCCGCCGTCCCACGATGAACATCAGCGCAAGGAACGCCACCACCTTGCCCAGGGTGAGGGCCACGGCGAGGCCCACGCTTTCGCTGCCCGCGGTCGCCGGCGTTCCGCCCAGCACCCCCGCCACCGCGGGCAGAAGCACCAGCGCCAGCACCATGGCCAGGTCCTGCACGATCAGCCAGCCGACGGCGATGCGTCCCTCGGCCGAGTCCACCATTCCCTTCTGCTCCAGCACCCGAAGCAGCACCACCGTGCTGGCGACGGACAGCGACAGCCCGAACACCAGCCCCTGTCCCCACGGCCAGCCCCACGCGCGGGCCAGGAGCGCCCCCATGGCCGTGGCGGCCACGAGCTGCGCCAGGGCGCCCGGAACGGAGATCTTTCGCACCGCCAGCAGGTCGTCGAGCGAAAAGTGGAGGCCCACCCCGAACATCAGCAGGATCACCCCGATCTCCGCCAGCTGCGACGCCAGCGCGGCGTCGCCCACGAACCCCGGCGTGAACGGCCCGACGGCCACCCCCGCCACCAGGTATCCCACCAGCGGAGGAAGGCGCAGGTGGTGGGCGGCGACGCCCAGGACGAAAGCGAGTCCGAATCCAACGGCGACCAGGGCGATCAGCCCCGTTTCCTGGTGCATCGTGGCGCTTTTTCTGGTGGATGGCTGGTGTGGACCCGCGTTCCGCCCGTGCCGGGGCTGACTCGAAGGCCCGTTGCTACTTAACTTCCATCCCGCGTTCGCGGCAAGCCGATTCCATCGCTCGGAGTGCGACGCAGCGATCCGCCCCAGCCATCCTCTCGCCCATCCAGATGAACCCGGAGCCTGACCACATCGCGGACTCCGCATCGGCGGCCAGCGCCCAGGCCACGCGCGAAGACGAGTGGCTGTGGGGGTGGGATCCCACGCCAGGGATCGTCTCCGTGTGGGCGGAGCCGAACGGACGGGCGATCGTGTGGCGCCGCCTGCCGGACACGGGCATGCTGGTCCGGGAAGACGAGCGCTACCGGCCGTGGATCCTGCTCGACCGGCTGGATGACCTGCGCCACGTCGGCTCCTCGCTCGCCCCTGAAGGCACGCCCGACGGCCGCGTCTGGTTCCGCGAGCTGGAGGGTCCCGGAACGCTACGCTTCCTCGTCTCCGCCCAGGAGGGCAGGGCACTCGCCCAGGCCGTGCTCCACGGCGCGTCGCGGCGCCTGGGCCGGCAGGTGGGGCACCTGCGCGAGCTGGGCGGCGCCTGCGTGCTCGCCCTGCCGCCGGAGGAGCAGTACCTGGTGGCCACCGGGCGGACGTACTTCCGCGACCTGGCCTTCCACCAGCTCCACCGCCTGCAGTTCGACCTGGAAACGACGGGGCTCGACCCGTCGCGCAACCGCGTGTTCATGATCGCCGTGCGTTTCACGGACGGCAGAACGCAGGTGCTGGAGGCGCGCGGGGAAGGTGACGCGGCGGAGGCGGAGCTGATCCGCGAGCTGGTGGAGACGGTGCGCGACGCCGATCCCGACGTCATCGAGAACCACAACCTGCACGGGTTCGATCTTCCCTTTCTCGCCACCCGCGCGCGCCGGCTGGGCGTGCAGATCGACCTGGGCCGGCTGGGCGGATTCGGCCTGCGGGAGCGGGCGGCGCGGCGGGGGACGGTGGACTCGCGCGACGCATCGCGACGTGTCCGCTTTCTTGCGCCGGGGCGCGAGCTGATCGACACGCTGGACGCGGTGATCCGCTACGACTTCGCGTCGCGCGACCTGCCGGGGCACGGGCTCAAGGCCGTCGCCAGGCACCTGGGGATCGCCGCGCCGGACCGCGAGTACGTGCCGGGAAGCCAGATCTACACCGTCTATCGCACGGACCCCGAGCGCATCCGCCGCTACGCCACGGACGACGTGGAAGAGGTGGCCGGCCTGGCGCACCTGCTGGGCGGCGCGGCGTTCGCGCTGGCGCGGATGGCCCCGCGCCGGTACGAGCGGCTGGCGGATGCGGGCCCCGCGACGGGGGTCATCGACCCGCTGCTGGTGCGGGCCTACCTGCGCGCCGGCGCCGCGCTCCCCGCGCACCAGGCGGGGGACGGCACGCCCCACAGCGGCGCCGCGCTGCACCTGTTCGCCACCGGCGTGGCGCACCGCGTGGTCAAGGCCGACGTCGCCAGCCTGTACCCGTCGCTGATGCGCGCCTACCGCATCGGGCCGGCGCGGGACTCGGTGGGCGCGCTGCTCGCGCTCGTGGACCGGCTGGTGGAGCAGCGGCTGGCCGCCAAGGCCCGCGGCCGCGCGGCGCCCCCGGGCTCGGCCGAGCGCCACACGCACGAGGCCATGTCCGCCGCCATGAAGCTGCTGGTGAACTCCGCGTACGGCTACCTGGCGGCGGGCGGCGAGCTCACGCGCTTCGCCGACGTGCACGCCGCGAACGAGGTAACGCGCCGGGGCCGCGAGATGCTGGGGATGATGTGCCGCGAACTGGCCGCGCGCGGGGTGACGCTGCTGGAAGCCGACACGGACGGCGTGTACTTCGCCGTCCCCGAGGGCTGGACCGAGGCCGAGGAGCGGCGCGTGGTGGCGGAGGTCGCCACGCTGCTGCCGCCCTTGGTGCAGCTGGAGTTCGACGGGCGCTATGCGGCGATGCTTTCGCACGAGCCCAAGAACTACGCGCTGCTGGGATACGATGGCACGCTCACGCTGCGCGGTGTCGCCTTCCGCAGCAGCCGCGCGGAGCCGTACGGCGAGGCGTTCCTGCGAGCCGCGCTCCTGAAGCTGTTCGCCGGAGACGTGGGCGGGGTGCGCGACACCTATCTCGCCACCGTCACCGCGCTCCGCCGCCGCGAGCTGCCCACGTTCGACGTGTCTTCGCGCGTGCGGCTGACCAAGTCGCCCGCCCGCTACGCCGAAACGCGCGAGACCCGCCGCGAGCTGGCGTACGAGGCGCTGCTGGCCAGCGGGCGAACGACGTGGCGGGTCGGCGAGCGGGTGCGGGTCTATCGCACTCAGGGCGGCGGCGCGTCGGTCGTCCCCTCGGCGGACGAGGACGCCGCCTCCAGCGCCGACCCGCGCGACTACGACGTGGCGCACTACGCGCGCGTGCTCCGCACCACCTTCGCGGCGCGCCTGGCCCGCGCGCTCACTCCCGCCGACTTCGCCGCCGTCTTCGCGGATGCGGACCAGCTGTCCCTTTTCGCGCCATCCACCGCCACCATGCGCCCCGTGCTGCAGACGCTCGCCGTCCCGGCCTGAGCGGCCGATCCGCCGGCGATCGTGCCAGGGGTCAATCGTGGCATGGGGAATGCGCTCGCTCCGGCGCTCTGGTCAACGCCTAGCAAGGAGACGGACGTATGGATCAAGATCGCAACGATGGTGGCTTCGGCGACAACAGCGGCACTTCCGGCACCTCCCGGGACCTGAGCGCGTCGACGGGCGGAAGCACGGGCGGCGGCCTCGGTGGCTCGACGGGCAGCGGACTGGGTGGCTCCACCGGCGCGGGATCGACCGGCGGATTGGGCGGCTCGACCGGCGCAGGGTCCACTGGCGGACTGGGCGGCTCGACTGGGGCCGGCTCGACGGATGGTGGGCTCGGTGGGTCCACGGGCAGCGGCCTGGGTGGTTCGACCGGCGGGCTGGGTGGTTCGACGGGCAGCCTGGGATCGTCGGGTGACCTGGGTGGCGCGTCCGGCACCGCGAGCTTCGGTGGCACGGAAGACGACTTCGGGACGGCTGAAACGACGTACCAGCGGCACTACGCCACGGTACCGGCCACGCCCGCCACGGGCCCGTCCACGTACGACGAGGCGCGCACCGGGTACGAGCTGGGCCACCGCGCCGCGGCCAACCCCACGTACTCGGGCCGCGACTTCAACGAGGTCGAGGTGGACATCCGCCGCGACTACGGCGAGGACAAGGAAGGCCGCTACGAGCGCATCCGCGGCTTCGCGGCGCACGCGTACGATTGGAAGATGATCGTGGGCGGCATCGCGCTGGCGGCGGGCGGCTGGTGGGCCGGCCGCAAGCTGTACGAGAGCCTCCGCGACATCAGCGAGGAGGAGGAGCAGGAGTGCCGCACGTACTACGAGTCGCACCCGGTGCGCACCACGGGTGTGCCGTACGACCGGGCGCGCACCGTGTACGTGGTGGGCTACGCCGCGGCTCGCAACCCGGAGTACGCCGGGCGCAGCTTCGACGACGTGGAGCCGCACCTGCGCAGCGGCTTCAGCGGCTCGCGCGCGGCGAGCTACGACTCGCTGCGTGACTTCGCGCGCCGCGGCTATGAGCGCGGCACCTCGCGCTCGAGCGGCGGAACCACCGGCACGGGCACGGCCGGCACCGGTGGATACGGCTCGACCGGGAGCACGGGCACCGGCGGCGGGACCGCCGGCGGCACCGGCGGGTTCGGGACGGGCGGCACGACCCTGTAGCCGCCGGGATAGGAAGCGAAGCGCCCGCCGGGAGCCCTCCCGGCGGGCGCTTCGCTTTGTCGGTAGACGATCGATCTCGAGGTATCGCGGCGGATGGGGCCGTTGACGCCGGGCAGGCGATGGTGCAACCTCAACGGCCTCACCTCCCCCCGTACACCAACGCAGATGCGATTCCGCCACCTGTTGCCCGCCCTGGTCCTGGCACTCCTGTCCGCGCTGCCGGCCGCCGCGCAGTCCGACGATGAAGCCGCCTACGAGTTGAGTGCGGTCACGGTTCGGCCCCGCCCGCTGAACGTGGCCGAGCTGCAGACAGAGCTGGAGCGCCTGTATCCCCCTGCGCTGCGCGACGCGGGGGTGACCGGCTCGGTGCAGGTACGGTTCAGGGTGAACACGGACGGAACGGTCAGCAGCCTGGAAATCACCAGCAGCACAGACCGCCGATTCGACGCGCCCACCCTCGCGGCCGTGTCGCTACTCCGCTTCTCTCCTGCCGAGGTGGACGGCCGGCCCGTCCCCGTCTGGGCGGAGCTCCCCATCCAGTGGCAGATCGCGGGGGAGCCGGTTGGACCGCCACCGCCCCGTTCGGCGCCACCACCGGATACCGGCGGGCCGCGGCCGGATTCGGCGACACCCTCCTGGCCGGCGGTGCCAGCCCCGCCGACCGGGTCCGGCACACCTTCCCCGCCCGGAGCGCCGTCCACCGGGGTCAGCGGCTTCGTGTGGATGGCGGCCGGGATCGCGGCGACCCTTCTGCTGGTCGCCCTCGCCTGGGTGGCCGGGCTGTTCCGCGGCGCCGGCCGGGAGCCGGCCGATGCGTTCGGCGGCACGCGCGTCTACGAGGAAGCCGAGTTGGACGTCCAGCCGCACCTGCTGAACCCGGAAGCGCTGGCCGACGCCCGGTACGATCTTCCCACGGTGCTGCGCTACGCGCGTGCTTCCGGCCGGGTGATGACCAGCTTCGTGGTGGACGCCCACGGGCGCACGGGCGAGGTGCGGGTCGTGAAAGCCAGCCACCCCGAGCTCCACGAGCCGGCGCTGCGAGTGTTGCAGGGGCTGCGGTTCAAGCCGGGGCAGGTGGGCGGGCGGTCGGTCGCGGTCCGGGTATCGCTCCCCATCGAGTGGGACACCCCGGGGCGGTAGCGGTGCGCCCGGCTGCCGCGGCGGAGAAACAAATGCTATCATTCCATCGTCACGGCTGGTCCCGCTCCCGCGCTGCCAAACCACTCATGATGAACATCAAGGTCCCGATCGTCGGTGCCCTGCTGGGTTTCGCATCGCTGCCCGCGCTTGGGCAGGCCACGCCGGCGGTGCCCGCTGACAGCGTCTACGAGGCGCAGTCGGTGACCGCTCTGCCGCGGCCTCTGAACGTGGATGAGTTCGCCGCCGCGCTGGCTGCCTCGTATCCGGGCGGCACCCCGGATGCCGGCGTCGTTCCGTCGGTGCACGTGCGCTTCATCGTGGACGCGAATGGCACGGGGCGGGGGTTTCAGATCATCACCAGCACCGACAGCGCGCTCCACGCGCCGGCGCTGGCGGCGCTCTCCGTCCTCCGCTTCGCGGCCGCGGAGATCGACGGCCGCCCGGTCCACGTATGGGTGGATCTCCCCCTCCAATGGCAGGTGCCCGCGCCGGTCCCGCAGGCCCCTGCGGTCGATGCCCCTCCTGCTCCGGAGAGGGACATCGTGGAGCGCATGCCCATGATGCTCAACCTACGCTCGCTCAGGGACGCGATGTACCGTGAGTATCCCGAGTGGCTCAAGTCCGCTGCATCGCGTGGGACGGTCGTCGTTCGCATGCGGGTGAGCCCCGAGGGGATCCCGGGGGAGGCGGTGATCAGGTCATCCACGAGCCCGGAGTTCAACGAGGCCAGCCTTCGCGCCGTACGCGTCGTCCGATTCCGTCCGGCCGCACTCGACGGCAGGGCGGTCGCGGTGTGGGTGGAGCTTCCGTTGCAGTGGGAGCCCTGGACAACGACGCCAAACCGCGACCAACGGCGATAGGGGCCGTGAAATCGGCCCCCTTCCGCCAGACCGCCGTGCTGGCATCGTTGACGGTGGCGGTCAGCATCCTGGCGGTGGCCGGCGTGCGGCTCGGTGTGTCGTCGCCCCTGGAGGCGGCGAGCGTGGTGACGGGCGCGGTGTGCGTGTGGATGGCCGTGCGCGAGAGCGTCTGGAACTTTCCCCTCACCCTCATCAACGCCTCCCTCTTCAGCGTCGTCTTCTTCGGGGCGAAGCTGTACGCCGACTCCGGGCTGCAGGTCGTCTACTTCGTGCTCGGGATCGTCGGCTGGTACCTGTGGCTGCACGGCGGTGAGCACAAGACGCCGCTGCGCATCTCCCGCGTTCGCCCGCGCGAGGGCATCGCGGTGGCGGCGGCCGGCGTCACGCTGACGATGGTCCTGTGGGTCACGCTGCGGCACGTGGGCGGGAGCGCATCGTTCTTCGACGCGCTGACGACGAGCATCTCGCTCTGCGCCCAGTGGATGCTGAACCGCAAGCACGTGGAAAACTGGTACGCGTGGATCGTCGTCGACATCATCTCCGTCCCGCTCTATGCGTACAAGGAGCTGTACCTGACGGCGGCCCTGTATGCCGTCTTCCTGGTGATGGCCACCATGGGACTGCTGCACTGGCGCGCGACGTGGCGCAGCCAGGACGGCGATCCGGTCGCTCCGGCCGGTGGCGCCCTGCACGGGGTGCCGGCGTGACGCTGGGGTTGGTCGTCGGCAAGTTCTATCCACCGCACCGGGGCCACAAGCACCTGATCGAGACGGCGCGCCGCGGCTGCGACCGGCTGGTGGTGATGGTCCCGCATCATCCGTCCCAGACGATCTCCGGTGCGCTGCGATTGGCGTGGCTGCAGGAGATCCATCCCGATTGCGAGATCCACCTGGTGCCGGACGAGCTGGGCGACGACGTGGAGGAATGGTCGCGCTTCACGGTCGGGCACCTGGGGCGCGCGCCGGACGTGGTGTTCAGCAGCGAAGGCTACGGCCCGCGCTTCGCCGGCTTCCTGGGCTGCCGGCACGTGATGGTGGACCGGGACCGCGTGGCGTTCCCCGTCTCGGGCACCGCCATCCGCGCGGCGCCGGTGGAGCACCTGCAGTGGCTGGAGCCCTGCGTCCGCGCGTACTTCGTGCGGCGCGTGGTGCTGATCGGCGCGGAGTCCACCGGCAAGACGACGCTCGCGCGGATGCTCGCGGCGCGGTTCCAGACCGTGTGGGTGGAGGAGTTCGGCCGCGAGTACTGGCAGGCCAAGCTGACGGAGGGCGCCCCGCCGGACGGCCCGTCTCCCGCGCCGGCGGCGGGCGGGCGATCGTCCGCCGAGGCCGAGGCGGAGCTGGCCGCGCGTGCAGCGGCGCTGGAGTGGACGAGCGACGAGTTCCGGCACATCGCGGCGGAACAGCAGCGCCGCGAGGATGAGCTTGCGCGCGTGGCCAACCGGGTGCTGCTGTGCGATACGAACGCGTTCGCCACGGCCACCTGGCACGAGCGCTACATCGGCCACCGCGACGCGGCGGTGGATGCGATCGGCCGGTGCGACCGCGTGCACCTGTACCTGCTGGCCTACCCCGACTTTCCGTTCGTGCAGGATGGATGGCGCGACGGCGAGTCCGTCCGCGATGCGATGCACGCGCGCTTCCTTCATCAACTCGGGGCGCTCGCCGTTCCCGTCGTCAACCTGCGCGGACCGCTGGATGCGCGCCTGGCCGATGCCAGCGCCGCCATCGACGCGCTGCTCGCGAAGCCGTTCGATCCCTGACGGCCCGTAGAGATGCGAAGAGGCCCGGCGATGCGCTCGCCCGGCCTCGTTCGTCATCCGCCGATCCGCCGCGTCATTCGCTCAGGACGACCACGCTCTGCACGATCTTTCCATTCCGCACGATGGCGTAGCCGCTGTGCTTGCCCAGCTTCTTCCAGGTGTTCGACGGGTTCTGGAACGCCCACATCTCGTCGCCCTCTCCGGCGTCGCGCTTCAGCTTTTCCCACGCCATCTTTATGCGCAGCGCCGCCATGGGCGCCAGGTTGCGGTGCGTGGCGATGGGGGCGTTCTCGACGCGCTGGGTGAGCCACTCGGGAAGAATCTTCACGGTCGCGAGCCTTGGGAAGGGGAGGGAGGGTCGGAGGGGGCAGGGGGCAGATTGCGTTCCATACCTCGGCACGGCGGGCGCGGTTCCCGTCTACCTGCGCCTCTGCCCCAGAAGAGCCCCGGGGCCTGTTCCGCGCCGGGGCTCTCGCTGCTGCTACCGCGCCACGTCGGAACTGTCCGCGCGGAGTGGGGGTAATCGTTTGTTTCCCAGTCCGGGGCACCACCACCGATATCAGATCATGAAAATCTGCCTTCGTCTGCTTTCCGTGTCCTTTTCCGTGCTCGCCTTGTCCGGCGTGGTTCGCCCGGCCCACGCCCAGGAGTGCGTGGGCCTGCCGGGCGGCCGCGGCATCCTTTCCGTGGGGCTGGAGGGGACGGACGGCGCCACCGGCTCGGGTGTCGCCTTTGCCTACCAGACGCCGCGTGCGTCCGTACAGCTGCAGCACCGCGCCCTCGACGACTTTACCGTGGTGGATGATCTGCGCACGACCGACGTGCAGGCGAGCGTCGGGCTGCCGGGGGTCCGGCTGCCGGTCTGCGTCACGGCCGGCGTACAGCGGACGGCCTACGACGACACCCGGCACGAAAGCACCGAATGGACCGGCCAGGAGCCCGGCCGCCTCATCGAGCGGCACCGCATCGGGGGTCCGTACCGGCGGCAGCGCGTCCCCGTGGGCGTGAGCATGGGCCGCGAGTTCCGCGTCGGGTCGCGGGTGTCGCTGGTGCCGTTCATCGCCCCCGCGGTGGTGTTCGAGCGCGAGACCTACCGGCCGGAGACCGGCCCGGCACAGACGCGCAGCGCCTGGGGACTGGGTGCGAGCGGCGGCGTGGCGGCCTCGCTGGACTGGTTCGTTCTGCGGGCCTCCCTGTCCCACACGGCCACGCACGAGTACGCGCTCTCGTCGAAGCACAACCACCCCACGATTGCGCTGCACGCCGGCGTGCGGTTCTGAGCGCGCCGGGCTGTCGCTGAGCCGGCATTCAGGCGTCCGAACCCGGCCCCCGCACCTGTCGGGGAGCGCGGCCCCGGCGATCCATCGCCGGGGCCGTTCGTCATCCTGCTCCCGCCGCAATTGCGAATGCGCGGCACCGCCGCAACTTCCAGCGTCCGGCAGAAACGGAGCGGCCCTGTCGTTTCTCTCTCGCCTTTCTGCCGGGCGCGCGCTCCCGACGCTCTCGCATCCCATCCGCCACACCCGCCCAATGCCCCGAGACGCCATGTGCAGACCGGCCGCCCGCGCTCTGCTCGCCCTGCCGGCATTGAGAGCCCCGGCGGGTCGTCCGCACCGGGGCTCTCGCTGCTCACGCGGCCAGCCGCCGCACCACCTCCTGCGCGCCCTTCTTGTAGAGCGTGATGCACACCAGGGCGCCGTCCGGGGCAATCACCATCCAGTTGCGGTCCCGCTTCTTGATCGTCCACACGCCGGGTGGCGGCGGCGGGGGAGGGAAGGGCGACTTCGGCTTGCGAGGCATGGGTCGGCTCCGTGTCTCTTGACCCTCGGGCCGCGGCAGGGCACCTTTGGCGAGCGAGGCGGCCTTCGGGTCGGTTCGTGAACGAGGCTGGTCGAGACTTCGTGATGGGAGAGTCGGCCGGCCTTGCTTTTAGCCCTGCTGGATACAAATATACTGACGAGGCTGTTCGCGGTCAGTAATTTTATCGCCAGAGGAAGACATGGATTTCAAGACCGCCACCGACCGGCTCTCCGCAGCCAAGATCACGGCCGACGATATCGCCGAGGCATGCGGCGTGGTGCGGAACAGCATCGCGAGAGCGCGGCTGGACCCATCGAGCCCGGCCTACCGCTCGCCGCCGCAGAACTGGAGGCCGGTTCTCGCGCGCTTGGCACGCGAGCGGATTGAAGAGTTGCGCGCGTTTGTGCAGGAGATGGAGTCGTAGAGTGCCCGTGTGAGGCATTGCACCGCAGGCTCGTGGGCCGTAAACATTCCTCACTCCGTTTCTATACCTCCGAATCCAATACGCTGAGATGCGACTTCCCAAGCGGCTTTCTTCCCGGCTGAGCATCGACAAGGGTCTCGAAGCGAAGGTGTACGCAACCATAGAGGAGTTTGAGCCGTGGATCAGCTCGGGTGGCCAGAGACCAACTTTCTTTCCTGATTACACCGACCATAGTATCCGCCATATTGAAGAGGTTCTGGAGACCGGTTCGGATCTGATTCGTGCCGAGGCATGGAAGTCTTTTACTCCCGCAGATGCAGCCATATTGGTCGTAGCGGCTTTATTGCATGACTCTGCGCTCCATCTCACGAAAGAAGGCTTTGAGGCGCTGGTTCGCCCGGGATCACGTTGGTTGCCTCTGCAAGGGTTCTCAGATAAGCCGTGGTCGGAACTATGGGCAGGCTTTTGCTCGGAGGCCCAACGATTCAGCCCACAACAGCTGTCAACGATCTTTGGCGATTCACAGCCTGCTCCGATACCAGATTTAGACGATCTCATCCTTGACGGGCGAACTCGTCGGCTCATCGGAGAATTCCTACGAAGGCATCATCCGCGACTTGCACATGAGATAGCTCGGATCGGAGTGCCGGGTCCCACGGGGACCTTTCTTTCTGTGCGACTCTCGGCGGATCATGCCGAGATAGCTGGCCTGGTGGCGCGCAGTCATGGACATCCTGTGCGTGAGATGCTGCCGTACTTGAAAGGCCTTTACCACAACCGAGTTGCCCCGCTAGGGATCCATGCTGTCTTTCTAATGGTGATCCTTCGTGTAGCGGACTACCTGCAAATTCAGGCATCACGCGCGCCTGCAATTCTCGCGAACGTTCATCGAATCCGAAGCCCCTACTCGGCAACCGAGTGGAACGTCCATGCATCTGTTCGGGATATCCGTGAATCTGAAGATGACCCCGAGACGATCTTTGTTCATGCAGTTCCAGGGGATGTCAAAACCTTCCTTCGTCTGAAGGATTGGTTAGCATCGTTGCAACAAGAACTTGATCAGTCGTGGGCTGTTCTGGGTGAGGTATTTAGCCGACAAAGCGTTGCTGTGCAAAAGCTTGGAATAAAGCTTAGACGGATCCGATCTAACATCGATGACGTGCCGTCGCTGGCTGAACTCGTGCCCTTTGTACCTAAGCGTGTAAATTTTTCGATCGCTAGCCCGAGCGTGCTTAGTCTTCTTATCCGCCCGCTGTACGGTGAGCGGCCGGAGATTGGAATCCGGGAGTTGATCCAGAATGCCGTCGATTCTGTTCGGGAACTAGCGAATTTGAAGGAGCGCGGTTTAGTTCCATTGGGGATTGAATATTCGGCGATTGAGAGTGACGTAGAGTTGTCGATTGAGCAGGTTGGTGATGAGATTTTCCTCACGGTATCGGATCGTGGTACAGGGATGACTCCCGAAATCGTGACGGATTATTTCCTGCGGGCAGGTGTCTCTTTCCGTAGTAGTAGCGCATGGCGAGAAGCGTTTGTTGACGTTAGTGGCCAATCATTGGTAATGCGATCAGGACGATTCGGTGTGGGAGCACTGGCAGCATTCCTGCTCGGCGACGAAATCGAAGTAAGTACGAGGCATTATAGTGTCCCTGCGAATCGTGGAATAAAATTCAGAGCGGGCCTGCACACCGACCCAGTTGAGCTATGCTGGTGCGAGCGGCCTGTTGGGACATCAATCACCGTCACGCTGTCGTCCCAAGCAGCACAACAACTCTTTACGGGACAGAACGGGCGATATCGTTACACACCTGCTGATCAGTGGGACTGGTATTGTCTCGATAGTCCGAAGGTGATTCGCAGGATTGAGCCGGATGGCCGGACGTTGCGTCAGCGTCACATTGTTCCCGCGCCCGGGGAGGTGGCATCCGGAGATTGGCGCCACATACATGTTCCTCGGTTTTCCGATGTTTACTGGACCTTTGGGAATACGGCACCGGCGCTGACATCAAATGGAATCATCATCCATGAGGAGGTCAGTCCGTTCGGTGACAGATCGACTCATTCGCGGGGGTACTTCAACCGTGAGCGGGACATCCTTCTCTCCGACACGAGTCCATACGCGTTCCGTGCGCCAGCCGTGGCGATCTACGATCCTGATGGGTTTCTCCCGCTCGATCTGCGGCGAGAAACGCTTACGCACGTGCCTGGGGATCTCTCTACAGCACTGCTCGAAGATGTTAGTCTCGATTACCTCGGCCATTCCGCCCGCTGCGCACCAACGTTTCCGTTTTTTGAAACAGGTAACTGTTCGTGGTGCATGGGAATGGACTATCCAGGGAGTTGTGCCCCGCGGGCACGAGTCCGTCCTTTCTGGTGCTGGACTCCACAGGGATATGTCCTCAACGAAGCAAGCACTTTATGGGAAGCAGATGTAGAACGGATAGTTTTTTATCCGGTCCTGATTGAGAGCAAATCGGCTCGTGCAGGTGGTGCAGAATTGTGGGAAGGGAACAATGTCGTGGTAGTACCCGTTCCGATGATCTTGGATGAATATGCCGAAGGACCCGACGAAGAGGACGATGAGGAGACGAGATTTGGGACTCTGACCTACCGACGTGCCTATGCTGCCTTCATCCGACGTACTACAACAGACCTGATAGTAAGCCTTTCCCACCGCGCTGGCGGTGAGCCATCTACGTCGAATATACTCCTTCAGGCCTATGAGGTTAGAGGACTGATCGTGTACAGCGATTCTGAAGCACGATCAGAACTGGATGACTACCTTTTAAAATCTGATATTGAAGGGCATGTCGCCCATTTCTCGCAGTATGAATTTGCCAGCCGTTATGTGATCTCGATTGGCAGCTTGGAACACGGCGCTGATGATCCGGGTCCATCATTCACTTTTTTAGGCCGTACGCGGCCGTTCCCAATTGTTGAGGTTAGCGTCCGCCGAAGAAGCGATTGTCCACACCGGGCGGTGCTGCACCAGCAGTGGGCCGGAATCTCACGTACCTTATATCTCAGCCGCGATGCGTCTACATCCGTTTCCCCGAGCGACGAATATCCTCGTGTCGCCAGTTACATCCGGGCTCAAGAAGAATCCAAGATTTACAACCGAGATGCACACGATCAACGATGATAGTATCATGAGCCTACTGCCTCAGATCTTTGAAGTGCCACGGCTCAGACATACCTCCACGGTTAGGAGAACGGGCGAGAGGCTAGTATCCTCCCGCGCGGTGTTATTTCCGCGCCCGGCCCGTTCACCACGCTCAAGGCGGGGAATCCCGCCCGCCACGCCTGCCCGATGCCCGGTCCACCATGCGAAAACCCGCTGTTCCCGTCCTGCTGGCCCTGCTGACCCTCGCCGCCGCGGCTCCACTCGCGGCCCAACGCACCCCGGCCCCCATCGCGCTCTCCGATCCTGACGGGCAGGAGCTCGTCATCGAAGAGCTGAACGTGCGGGCGGCGGTGCAGGGGGTGTTCTCGCTCACCGAGATGGAGATCGTCTTCCGCAACCCGCACGGGCGCCGGATGGAAGGGCGGTTCACCGCCGTGCTGCCGGAGGGCGCCACCGTCAGCCGCTTCGCCAAGGAGGTGAACGGCCAACTCATGGAGGGCGAGGTGGTGGAGCGGCTGCGCGCCAACCGCGTGTACGCCGAAATCCTTCACCAGATGCGCGACCCCGCGCTGCTGGAGCAGGACCAGGGCAACCGCTTCAGCGCGCGCATCTTTCCCATCGAGGCCAACACCACCGTGCGCGTGGTGCTGGGCTACACGCGGCTGCTCCCGCTGGAGGGCGGCGTGCGCAGCTACCGCGTGCCGCTGCGGGGGCTGCCACGGATCGGGATGATGCGGGTGACGGCGCACGTGCAGCCGCTACCGCACGAGGCGCAGGTGTCGGCCACGCTGGCGGGCCCGCCGGGAAGCCGGATGGTGGATGGACGGACGCTGGCGTGGGAAGACGAGAGCTTCATCCCCACCGAAGACCTGGAAATCCGCTGGAGCCCGCGCCCGGACGCCCCGCGCGAGTACCTGCTGCGC
The DNA here is from genome assembly GCF_036399935.1 of Longimicrobium sp. Lineage (GTDB taxonomy): Bacteria > Gemmatimonadota > Gemmatimonadetes > Longimicrobiales > Longimicrobiaceae > Longimicrobium. Next base: position 8,623 of record NZ_DASWMD010000002.1, on the reverse strand, counting down.
GCCGGGCCGTACTACCTGGCCGGCGTGCGGCCGGACGTGGCCCCCGCGCGCCCCGCGGCGGCGGACACGCGATGGGTGTTCCTGCTGGACACGTCGGCCTCGGCCGCGGAGGGGATGGACCACCGGCTGGCCGCGCTGAGGACGGTGCTCGCGGCGCTCCCGGGCGGACAGGTGGAGCTGGTGGCGTTCGACCAGCAGGTGGCGCCGCTGGGCACCTTCCGCACCCCGGCCGAGGCCGCCCGCCGCGTGGAACCGCTCGTCCGCGAGCGCGGGCTGCTGGGCGGCACCGACCTTCACGCCGCACTGGCCGCCATCCAGGCGCGTGCCGCGCGGCAGCCATCGACGCGCTTCGTGCTGGTGAGCGACGGCGCCGCGACGGTGGGGCAGACGGCACCAGCCGAGATGTTCCGCCCTCTGGACCGCATGGCCGCGGGCACGCAGCTGAGCGCGCTGGTGCTGGGCGCGCGCGAGGACGCGGGGGCGCTGCGCCAGATCGTTCAGGGGCGCGGGCGCATCGTCCGCGTGCCCTTCACCGAGCAGATGGAGAACCGCGCCCGCGCCGCCGCCGCGCGCCTGGCGCTGCCGCCTGGGCGCACCGTGCCCGTGCGAGACGCCTCGGCGGACGCATTCCATGCCACCGGCGCGGAAGACGTGCAGGCGGGTGGGGAAGTGCTGGTGCTGGGCCGGCTGCGCGGGGGCGAGCAGACCCGGCTGGCGGTAGACGGCGTGCGCGTGGGCACCGGCGTGCGCCTGGACGAGGACTTGTTCGGACCGCTGCTGGTGCGCGAGTTCCACCGCGCGCACCTGGAAAAGCTGCAGGAAGAAGAGCGCTACGCCGATGGCGACGCGGCCCGCCGCCGCCTGGCCGAGGAGCAGGTGAAGCTGAGCATCGAGCACCGGGTGATGGTGCCGCGCACGACGATGCTGGTGCTGGAAACGGAAGCCGACTACGTGCGCTTCGGGATCGACCGCACGGCGCTCGCGCAGATCCTGGTGGTGGGCCCGCGCGGAATCGAGCGGCTGGACCGCCGCCGCGCGCCGCGCCTGGCCCGCGGCGATTCCGTGAGCACGGTAGCGGCCGACACGGTCTCGGCCCCCGAGCCGGCCGAAGGAGCGCAACCCGGCGCGCTCGCACTCGAAAACGTGGTAGTGACGGCTGCGGCAGGTGAGGAGCGCGAGGAAGCCGAGCGGAGGCCACGCGCCTCCGCGGGTGCCCCGCCGCCGCCCGCACCCGTGTCCGCGCCGCCCCCGGCCATGGCGCCTCCTCCACCGCCCCCGCCGCCCCCGGCCGTGGCGCCCCCGCCGCCGCCCCCGCCGTTGCCGGCGTCAGCGCCCCCGCCAGCCGCGCCGACGACGTGGGTAGGCGCGCGCCGCTTCCGCCTAGGCGAGGTAGACAGCCTTCGTGCGCGGCTGACCGCCAACCCGCGCGACCGGGCGCTGTACAACCAGCTCAGCGAAGCGCTGGCGGAGGCCGAGCGCTGGCGCGAGCTGCGCGAGGTGGCGTTCCGCTGGCAGCCGATGGACCCCGACAACCCGCAGGTCTACGAAAGCCTGGCGCTGGCCAGCCACAGCCTGGGGATGAGGGACGAGGCCGTCCGAGCCACGGGATCGCTGGTGGAGGTGGCGCCCGGAAAGCCCGAGATGCTGCAGCGCGCGGCGATGCTGCTCTGGCGCGTGGGCGCGCGCACGGCGTGGGAAGCGCCGGCGAGGCGCGCGGTAGAGATGCGGCCGGACCTGCCCAACCCGCGGCGGACCTTGGCGCTGCTGCTCTGGCAGGCGGGCCGCCTGGAAGAAGCCGCGCAAACGCTGGAGCAGGCGCTGCAGACGCCGGTGGACCGGTGGTACGGCAACGCCACCGCCGTGGTGCGCGACGAGCTGGGCTACGTCTACCGCGCCTGGATGCGCGCCGAGCCCGGCCGTGAAGCCGAAATCCGGCGCCGCGCCCGCGAGCACGGGGTAAAGCTGGACCCGCCGGACCGCCTGCGCATCACCATGACGTGGGACACGGACGGCAACGACGTAGACCTGCACGTGGTCGATCCCGCCGGCCACCACGTGTACTACGCGCAGAAGGAAGCCCCCAGCGGCATCCGGCTGCTGGAGGACATCACGCAGGGCTTCGGCCCCGAGGTGGTGAGGACGGACCGCGTACTGCCGGGCGCGTACCACGTGGGCGTCAAGTACTACAACGCGGGCCCCATGGGCGTCAGCCGCGGGATGATCGTGGTGATGGAACCCGCCGGCACCGACGTGCGCGTGCGGATCGAGCCCTTCCGCCTCCTCCCGGACCGCGGGGACGTGCAGCCGGTGCTCACGCTGAACCCGGCGGATCGCGAGCGATAGCCTCTGCTCGGCACAGTCCGCGGGAGGAAAGCCCCGGCGCGGCCCGTGCTGGGGCTTTCTTTTGCTGACACATCATCAGTGAGACAATGGGTTACTCCGCAAGGGCGCAATTGCTCGGAGAAATGTTCTGAAGGTACATATTGTACGATCATTAAACGACTATCTTGACATCGGGGCGGCCAGCTTCTATCTTGAGGTCGCTTACTCCTTCCCGCTGCTGCATCCAGTCTCCGGCCCGTCCTGCCCACGGCGCCGCATCCGGGACAGCTCTCCCATACACCGCGAGCAACGCCTTCCGATGTCGACCGAACCCCTGCGCATCCTCGATCGTAAACGTTTTTTCCGCCGAATACTGTTGGCGTTCTGCGCCCCCTTGGCTGCGGCTTGCGGTGCCGAAGCACGGTCGGCGGAGCCGGATGTCGTGCGGTTGACGGCGACGGTCGAGCACACGCGGTCGCTGTCGCCGTCGAGGGTGGGGCTCTCCTCGGCGAACAGCATCTCGCTGGATTCACACGGGCGCATCTACATAGGCGACGGCTCCGACCACAGCATCAAGGCCTTCGGCGCCGACGGCGTGCAGGGGGCCGTGATCGGCACGGCGGGTGCCGGGCCCGGAGAGTTCGTCGCGCTGCTCTCGGCCGGGGTCCTCGCCGACACGGTATTCGGATGGGACGGCACCTCCAACCGGCTTACCATGTTCAGCGGCAACGGCAAGTACGCGCGGACGATGGCGCTGCACCGGGTAGGCCGCCCGCCGTACTCGCGGATGCGGGCCATGGACGACTCGCTCCTGGTCGCCAGCGGATGGGTGCTGGGGGTTCACGAGCGGCCGCTGGTGGAAGTATTCGACCGGCACGGCCGCAGCGTGGGCACCATGATGGACGTGGAACGCATGCTTTCGCCTGCCAATCCCGAGCTGCTGCGGCACACCTTCGTCTTCGCCGACGGCCGCGACGGCGTGGTGTTCTCTACGCTGCACGGCTACGACACCATCATGGCCTACTCTCCCGAGGGGCGTCTTCTCGGCGCTGGGCGCATCAACCTGGAGAACCACGAGCCCGTCCTGGACCTGTCTCGGCTACTGGCGCGGACTGGCAAGTCGCTCCAACGCCCGGACGGCAGCTGGGCGCAGGACCGGCACTTCGCGGTGCTCAAGCTCGTCGCCCTCGACGACGGCCTAGTGGCCGTGCAGTACGGCCTGCTGCAGTTCGAGCACGGCACCGACCTGATCTCGGAAGGCGGTCCCGTCGTGGTGATGCGCCTGGGCGCGGACGGGGTAATCCGCCGCGTGACGCAGGTAGAGTCGCCGGGCGCGCTGCTGGGCCGCACGGAACGGGGCCATGGCTTGATCCTGCGGTGGAGCGGAAGCGACCTGGAAAAGCTGGACCTGTTCCACCTCACCGTTGCCCCGGAAAAGGCGTGAGTCATGACCATTCCTGATCGTTTCAAGAAGGGACTTTTCGGGCTCGTCGCCGTCGCGGGCGGCCTGATGTTCGGCTCCGCCGCGAGTGCGGCTATGGGCGCCGCGGCGGCCCATAAGACCAGCCCGCCCCGCGTGACCGCAGAAGAGCACAGTGCCGCTGCCTATGACCGCGCCACGGTGCGGTTCACCGGGCGCCTGGCGCCCACGGCCGTCGCCGCAGCGAGCGGCCTGCCGTCGGAAACCACGGTGCTCGTGGCCATGCGCGGCGCCGACCTGGCCACCTGCGAAGACATGGGACGACAGCTTCGAGAGCTGTACCGTGCGGTGCCGGACGAGCCGGGGTGGGGAATGGCCATTCTGATCGACTCCGCGGGCCAGGACGATCTGCGCCGCTTCCTGGCGAAGGAGCGCATCCCGCGGGTCGCCATCGTGGTCGCGGATCCCACCCGGCTCATGGCTGACGGTACCCCGGTGGCCACCCCGGCCGCCCTCGTGACCGATCGCCAGGGGCACATCCAGGCTGGGGTTTCCCATCCATCACGCTTCAAGAACTTGCGGGGCCGCTCCTTCGCGCAGGAGCTCCCTCTGGATAGTCCGGGCTCTCGCTGAGCCCGTTGGCTGGTAGGTTGGGGTGCGTCATCCTGAAGGTCCTCACAAATCCTTATCCCACTGGAGTAGCCATGAAGAAGATCCTGAACTCGAGTCTGCGCGTGTACGTCGCGCTCTTCGCCGTTGCCGGTTCGTTCGCCTTCGCCGCCCAGCCGGCCACGGCCTTGGAGCCCGCTGGCTCGAAGGGCTGCTGGTACGAAGCGGGCAACCCCCCCGCCTGCGACATCTGTGGTTGGGATTGCACGGCGGGCCAGGCGTGCTGCGGCATCAACGCATTTCTGTAACACCGAGCGGTCGTCGTCATACTAATTGGTACCCGGCGCACACCCAACCGCCGCAGCATTGACGCGGCAACGCCGGCATCCACAAGAGGATGCCGGCGTTGCCGCGTCCGTGGACGCGGGCCCCAGCGAAGTCACGCGCGCAAAATGGCCCGGAATCCCTCGCCTAGACCGTTGCCGTGATCGCGGGTACGCTGCGCGTCAGGACGTCGCCCGGTTCGAGAAAACCTAGGTGCCCGCCTAGCAAAACCTGACAGGTCCGTGCGCCGTGCCACGGGCAATACGATCATGGTGGGTTTCGCCCGCAAGCGAAGCGCCCCCAGACGCATCCGCATCCGGGGGCGATCTCTTGCGCATGGCCCTCGCCGTCAATCCGCCGCGGCGGTCTCCAACTCGGGCGCAGGGGCACCGGGAAAGCCGTCGTCGGCGTAGCGGTACATGGGGCCAATGGGCTCGCCGTCGCGCTGCATGGTGCCCTTGTAGCGCATGTGGTCCTCGTGCACGCCGAAGTTGGTGCGCTGAAGCTCGGCGATGCGCGCCAGGTCGTCGGCCGAAAGGTCGGGCAGATCGCTGGCGGCCGCGAACTCCTCCAGCTGCTCCACGTTGTAGATGTTGGGCAGCGTCGTCACCACCGCGGGCGAGGCCAGCAGCCACTTGAGCGCCGCCTGGCCGATGGTCATCTCGCGCCCCTCGTGCAGCCAGCGAAGCGACTCCAGCTTCTTGAGCCCGTTCACCAGCCACGAGCGCGGGCGGTGGCGCCGATGGTCGTTCTTGGCGAACTCGGTGTCTTCGGTGTACTTGCCCTCCAGCATCCCCGACGAGTGCGTCACCCGCACCTGGATGCCCGTCGAGCCGGTGCGTTCGGCCTCTTCCGTCAGGTTTTGCCCGGGGAAGGGCTCCAGGATGTTGTTGATCAGCTGCAGGCTCTTCACCCGGCGGTGGCGGATCAGGTCCATCCCCTCGAACAGGTAGCCGTTGGAGGGGCCCAGCGCGCCGCCCCACGAGCGCACCTTGCCCTCGTCCTGCAGCCGCTGGAAGGTCTCCCAGATACCGTCGTCAGGAACGTGGTCTTCCTTGACGTTGTGGAAGGCCAGCACGTCGATGGTGTCCGTCCCCAGCCGCTGCAACTGCTTCTCCACCGCTTCGCGCAGGAACGCGGGATCGGGATTGTGGGGAATCTCCTGCTGGCCGCGGCGCGCGTCGGGGTGGTTGTAGAAGTCGTAGCCCACCTTGCTGGTGATGGTCACCTTGTCGCGCCGGCCGGCAAACGCGCGGCCGACCAGCTCGTCCGCGCGACCGTTGCCGTAGGTATCGGCGGTGTCGAACAGGGTGATGCCCAGGTCGTAGGCGCGGTGGAGCAGCGCGATGGCCTCGTCGTCGGTGAAGTCGCCCCACCACCCAGCGGCCAGGGTCCACACGCCGAAACCTACTTCCGAGGTGGAGATGTCGGTTCCGGGATAGGTACGATATTTCATGGTGCCTCCATCAGCTCGGCGGTCGAGCGGTCAGTCGATTTGGGGATGCGGATGCGGCGGAAGCGTGCCGTCGCATGCACCGCAGAGTAGCCCCGGGGCAGGCAAGCGGCAAGAAGGAGAGTCCCTACGCGATGTAGGACGCACGGCAGCAGGCAGCCGCACGGATACCAACGTGTCATCCCGACGGAGCGGCCACAGGATAGCTTCCGCCCGCGCAACACTCGGCAGCGACCGAGGGATCCGCCACACAGTGTGCGAATCGCCCCGAGGCCCGTTCCGGCACAATCCCTTCTATTCGTCGTTTCGCCCGGCAGACGCAACGCCCGGGTGCATCGGCGGGGTTGAGCGCGCTCCGGCGAATGTGTGGCGGATCCCTCAGTCGCTGCGGGCGGTGGAGCGAGTGCAGGTTCGCCGGGGCCGCTCCATCGGGATGACATCGGCGCGCACTCACGCACTCACGCACTCACGCACTTCCCCTCAGCAGTGCGACGACATCGCGAACCCGGCGCCGGCGTCCACGAGGGGAGCGCGATAGTCCCCCGTGAAGCAGGCGGTGCAGTACGTCTCGCCGTTCTCGCGCACGGCGTCCGTCATCCCCTCGGGGGAGAGGTAGCCGAGGGAATCGACGTGAAGGTACTCACGGATTTCCTCGACGGTCTTTCCCGAAGCGATCAGCTCCTCCTTCGTGGGCATGTCGATGCCGTAGAAGCAAGGCCAGCGCACGGGCGGCGAGGCCAGGCGCAGGTGCACTTCCTTCGCGCCGGCCTCGCGCAGCATGTTCACCAGCGCGCGCGACGTGGTGCCGCGCACCAGCGAGTCGTCGATCACCACCACGCGCTTGCCCTGCAGCACCTCGCGCACGGGGCTGAACTTCATCCGCACCTTGAAGTCGCGCCCGGCCTGCGTGGGGGTGATGAAGGTGCGGCCCACGTAGTGGTTGCGGATCAGCCCCAGCTCGAAGGGAATGCCCGACCGTTCGCTGTAGCCCACCGCCGCCGAGTTGGCGCTGTCGGGAACGGAGATGACGATGTCGCCATCCACCGGCTGCTCCTCGGCCAGGCGCCGGCCGAAGGCGCGGCGGGCGCGGTCTACCGTATAGCCCCACAGCCGGGTGTCGGGGCGGGCGAAGTACACCAGCTCGAAGACGCAGGGCTGCGGCTCGGCGACGAACTTGGGGAGGTGCGTGATGCTTTCGATCTCGCCATGGCGGATGCGCACCAGCTCGCCCGGCTCCACGTCGCGGACGTACCGGGCGTGCATGATGTCGAGCGCGCATGTTTCGCTGGCGAGCGCCAGCCCGCCGCTGGGCAGCGCGCCGATCACCAGCGGCCGGTAGCCGTACGGGTCGCGCGCGGCGTACAGCGTGTCGCCCACGGTGATCAGCACGCAGTACGCGCCCTCCACCTGCGAGAGCGCATCGACGATCTGCTCCTCGGTGGACGGGGCGCGCGAGCGGGCGATCAGGTGAACGATCACCTCGCTGTCGATGGTGCTCTGGAAGAGCGCGCCCTCGTCGAACAGGCGGTCGCGCAGCAGGTTGGCGTTGGTGAGGTTGCCGTTGTGGACGAGCGAGACGACGCCGCCGCGGAAGCGCTCGCGGATGGGCTGCGCGTTCTTGAGGCCGGCGCCGCCCGCGGTGGAGTAGCGGATGTGGGCCACCGCGACGTCGCCGGGAAGCTCGGCGATGTCGGTTTCCTTGATGGCGTCGACCACCAGCCCCGCCTTGCGGACGCGGTGGCTTTCGCCCGTGGCGCTGTCGAACGACGCGATGCCGGCCGCTTCCTGCCCGCGGTGCTGCAGGGAGTACAGGCCCAGGAAAGCGAGTTGTGCGGCCTCGGGATTCCCGGAGACCGCGACGATTCCACACATTCGGCTTTCTCGATCTGCTGGACACGGCGGGGCAACGGCTGCGCCCCGAACCGAGATTGTACACGCGACCGCGGCGGAGGTGCGCCCCACCCCTTGGCCTCCTCACCGCACAAGCCACGTGCATAGAGGGGAAGAGCGGCACCAGACGGAGTCACCCCGGCCTGTCATCCTGAGGCCCAGGCGCACCATACCTGCCCGCACGTCACCCTACGCGGGCCGAAGGATCCAGCCGGGCGTCACTTTCTAGCGTGGGCGCGACAGCGGCACGGACCCGTGGGGTTGCCGGCCCCTCCCCCGGCCCCTCCCCGCACAAACTGCGTGCGGAGAGGGGAGAACTTCGGATGGGGATCGCTGGCTCCTGCGCATGCCTCGGGCGCCCCCCATCCCCAACCCTTCCCCCGCAAACTGCGCGGGGGAAGGGAGCCAGCCCGGCGCAATGGGCGGCGCCCGGTGCGCGGGCGGAGGCTGCTGGCGGGTCGCGGTGCGCTTCGAATCAGGCCGGCGCATGCCCCGGCTGCCCTCTCCCCCGGCCCCTCTCCCGCAAGCGGGAGAGGGGAGAGTTCGCTCGCGCTTCGGCCGGTGCGGTGTGCGTGCTGTTGAAGCCCCGAACGGTGACGCGACAG
>NZ_DASWMD010000001.1:0-105356 GCF_036399935.1 Longimicrobium sp. | reverse complement strand
GTGAGGGAAGTGCGTTAGTGCGTTAGTGCGTTAGTGCGTGAGTGCGGGCGGAAACCGCCGCAAGCAGCACGCCCCGTCCGGTGTCCTGGACGGGGCGTTTCGTCTTCCGGTACCGGCGCGGATCAGTCGCGCACCAGCAGGTCGTACGGGTTCAGGTTGCGGCCTTCCCACCACTGCGCGGGGTCGTCCAGGATGGCCACGGAAAAGTGCAGGTGGCAGTCGCCCGGCTGCGCGTTGCCCGTGTCGCCCACGAACCCGATCACCTCGCCCCGCTGCACCCGCTGCCCCTCGCGCAGTCCCTGCGCGTAGGCGTCCAGATGGGCGTAGTAGTAGCGCGTGACGCCGTCTTCGTCCACCAGGTACACGGACAGCCCGCCGCGGTCGCCCGAGTGCAGCTTGCGGACCCGGCTGTCGGCCACGGCCAGCACCGGCGTGCCGCGCGGCGCGTGGATGTCGATGGCGTGGTGGGTGCGGCCCTCGGAGCGCGACTGGCGGTAGGTGTCGCGCAGCTGCTCGGGGCGCACGCCCATCACCGGCACCAGCAGGGGACCGGCCTCGCGCGGTTCGCTGCGTTCCAGCCGCGAGATGACGGCGGGGCTGCCCAGCAGCCGCCGCGACTGCGCTTCGGCGCGCGCGGGGAGGGCCAGGGTGGCCAGGGTCAGGGCGGCGAACGCGGCGTGCTTCAGGGGAAGATTCATGGGATGGTCTCGCCGGCGGCTCGACTGGCATGGCGCGGCCCACGCGGGGCTGGCTGTAGCCTCGTAGCTTTGCGTCGCCGCCTTTCGGCGGGTTTGCCGTTGTCGTTGAGGTCTCCGGCCGCTGGGGCCGGGAGAGGGGAACCGGGGTACCGCTGCTCCGATACTGCCGCCGATCGGGGGACCTTCGCCGGCCCGGACTGAACGAGCGGTGCCATGCCCGGGAGCGCGGGCGGGCGGTGCTGCGTTCACGACGTAAAGGTTGATCGGGTGGGCGCATGATAGTGCGCGCTTTCGCCTCGCGCCAGAGTCTTGGCAGTGGCTCCGTAGCAGCGGATTAGGCGAAATAGGCGTAGTGCAAAAGCACGTAACGACTTACGGGATTTTGCGGCTTTCTCATGTTCCTGTGACGGGCGCGGTGGACGGCCGGATCAACCGGCGCGGAGCCGTTTGAGGACGCGCGGCCGCCACATCGGGACGGGCGGGGTGGACGGGCAGGCGCGGTGGACGGTCGGCGCGGTGGACGGCCGGATCAACCGGCGCGGAGCCGTTTGAGGACGCGCGGCCGCCACGTCGGGACGGGCGGTTGAAACCGCGGCTGGAACGTCACGAAGTCCGCCTGCGCGGACTGCACGGGTGAGTACGGTGGTTTTTGGGATGGTGCCGCTCGGGCCCCTGGATGACAGGTGGACGTGGTGGACACTCACGCACTCACGCACTCACGCACTCACGCACTCACGCACTCACGCACTCACGCACTCCCCAACCTCACGCACTCCCCCCCTGCTCCGGCGCCGGCTCGTGGTCCTCCATCCGGCGGCCCGTGCCGGGGATGATGCCGCCCGTCTGCTCGGTGGGGTCGGTGCGGTCGTCGGGCGAGGGGGGCGCGGGAAGGTCGGCGGCGGGGCCCAGCAGCTCGCGAAGGGCTTCTTCGTCCTGCTGCCCCGTAGGCCGGATTGCGGACCCGCGGGTCCGGAGCGTTGCGCTCGGCATGTGCGTTCTCCCTGTCTGGGTCGCTCGTCGTTCGCTCACAAAAAGGCAAACACCGCGCCCAAACGTCCGGCGCGGTGTCGCAGATGTGCATCCGGTGGCGGCTCGTAACCCCTACCGCCCCGCCGTGCCGGTTTCGGAGCCCGGGCGCACCGCGTCGGCCACGCGGTCGTGAACGGTGCGCCGAAGCGTCTGCATGCGGTTGGGGCCGTCTTCGTAGGTGCGGTTGGCCAGCAGCACCACCCAGGTGCCGCGCTCCGGGTCGATCCAGATGGAGGTGCCCGTAAAGCCCGTGTGCCCGTACGAGCGGCTGGACATGCGCGTGCCCGAGGCGCCCTGCCCGGGGCCGCTGGGCGTGTCCCACCCCAGCGCGCGCGTTCCCGTCCCCGGCTGCCGCTGGCTGAAGGCGCGCACCGTGGACTCGCGCAGCACGCGCACGCCCTTGTACTGGCCGCCGTTGGCCATCATCGCGGCGAAGCGCGCCATGTCGTGCCCGGTGCTGAACAGCCCCGCGTTGCCCGCCAGCCCGCCCAGCTTGCGCGCGATGGGATCGTGCACCCGGCCGCGGTAGGCGTCGCCCATGGGGCGGTGGGTAGAGGCGCAGGCGCGGCACGCCTCGCCATAGACGTAGCTGGTGTGGAGCATGCCCAGCGGCTCGAACACGCGGCGGTCCAGCAGGCGGTACAGCGGTTCGCCCGCGGCGCGCTCGGCGGCGGCGTACAGCACCGCGAAGCCCACGTCGGAGTACACCACCCGCATCCCCGGCGCCGACCGCAGCTGCACGTTCAGCAGGCGGCGCAGCGACTCTTCGGGCGTGCTGCCCCCCAGCTCCACCCAGTCGGGGAGCCCCGACGTGTGGGTCAGCAGGTGGCGGATGGTGACGCGGTCCTTGTTGCCGCCGCGGAACTCCGGCAGGTACGCCGACACGGGCTCGTCCAGCCGCATCAGCCCGTCTTCCACCAGCAGCATCACGGCCGTGGTGGTGCCCACCACCTTGGACAGCGAGGCCAGGTCGTACACCGTGGTTTCCGGGTCTACCTCGCCTTCGCCGCGTCCCGTGCGGCCCAGCCCCTCTTCCAGCACCACGTGGTCCCAGCGGCCCACCGCCAGGCTGGCGCCCGGAAAGGAGCCACGCTGGATCTCGTCGCGCACCGCGTCTTCGGCGCGGAGGAGGGCGCTGGCGCTGAAGCCCGCCGCGGCGGCGGACGACAGCTCGTGGCGCGCCGTGCGGTCGGGCCGCACGGTGGTGTCCGAAGGCGTCGCCGCGGAAAGCGCGGCCACGAACGCGAGCAGGGCGGGATACGGCATGCGGACCTGCTTGGTCTTGTGGGGAAACGTACTGCACCGCGGAGTGGGACTTCGACAGTAATGCGGTTCGGAGTGGCTGTCAAGAAACTCGACTTACGCGAGTCATGTCGCTTCACCCGTTTGGTGGGATCAACCAGGCACGACGCAGGATTCATCTGCTACATGAACACCCGTCATACGGGCTGGATCAATGTCTTGACATTGCGCTCCAGAAGAGCGTAAGTGGATGGTGTGCAATGAGATGCAGCCGCCACCTGCGACTTGTTCGGGCAGGCCGGCTAGCCAGATCGTCAACTCTGGATGGGGTGAATCTCAGATGGAGGGCACGGGCGGGGGAGGGATGAAGGGCGGCGGGTGGATGACGATTGGTTTGGGAGGGATGGAAAGGAGCGCGGCCCAGGAGGATTCGTCCTCCGAGGCCGCTTGATGTGACTACTGAAAGAGGTCAGCGATTGCTTCGCGTGCGTCAACCTCAATGATTTTGACTCGTTCCGGGTGAGCTACACTCAGTTGCAGCAGCGAGCGAGCATACGGAATGGACGTTGACTTGAAGTACGGATCAACAATGCGAAGTACGTGCTTCGTTTCTGAGTTAATCCATCTCGTCACGTACTCGTTCACGTGAGGATCACGGAAGGAGTAGCCAATGACCGTGAGTACGTCGGTGCGCTGAAGTTCGTTTTGGAACTCTGCTAACAATTGCAAAAACGGTCCTTCCGCAGTCAGCTTGTTCCGCTGGCCGAAGATGACGGCGGGCCGGAACCCGCCGGCTTGCACGCGTTCAGAAGGAATTTCGCGAATACCTACCTCTGGCAGCAACTGTTGCGAATCGGGTCCGCCACGAGTGAGTTCCCAATCGACAGAGCCGTGCAGTTTCAGGTACTTCAATCCCCCACCAAACTCGAGCTGCCCTGATCCCACCCAGCGACCCACGCCTCTCGAGATCACAATATCCGAAGCCGTTGCGCTGAGCTCGACGGCATTGTCATAGTTAAGGCCAGCCAGCACTACGGCGGAAGGCTGACGGTCCGCGAACTGGAGTAGAGGCCGCAAGTAATCGACACGGGCCGGCTCACGCACCCATACCAGATCGATCAACGAGCGAATCATCTGCTCTGCCACATCCCGGAAGATGCGCCCACGTCCAGACTGCGGCTGAAGATCTGTGACAGCCCGCTCGAGTTCGAATCGGAAGCTATCCTCCGGAGATTGGCGTGCCGGAGCGAACAGCCAAGGTGAGGAAGGTTTGGGCGTTTTGAACCAAAGATCGGTAAGCGAGGCACGACGGCCCAGACGCTCCGAAAGCAGGCGAAGAACGGCATTCATAAGTTTACCAGCCGCGTCCTCCTGACCAAAGGTGAACAGAAACCCCTCCGTTTGTCGCGGAGCCTCCGCTGCCATTTCCTTTACCGCCGCCTTAATTTCAGCATAGACGGCGTGGTCTGACGCTCCGCGTGATTCGAGCGCGTGTTGCAGAAGAGACGTGACGACCCCGTAGATCGCACTCGCAAGCGCGTCTGGTGAGTCGCTGCCTCGGACTTCTCGATCTAGTTGATCCAGCGTTGGATGCCACCCACTGATGAACGGCGCGACGTCCAAGGTGTGCCGCTCCGACAACAACAGAACTGCATTGAACAGATCCTCGACATCCACCCCACCGAGTGGATTCTCCCCTTCAGTGCTCCGCTGGAAGATCAGTCCCCCCAAGGCAAACGAGAGGGGACGCTGCAACGATCTCAGCTCGGGGTGCTCGTAAAACCGACTCACGATCGATTGACTCATCTGGCGAGCCATCGGGATTCCGGCGTTGAACGAAGCACCAGCTCCGAAAAGTACCAGATGACGCATGCTCCACCTCAACGGCACCCCCAGAACTAACGTCCCGGGGGTGCTCTGATTGTGAACGAACTGTTTAGACCCCGCGGTGAAGGCGCAGCTCGCCTTCCATCCCCCGGCCGCCGCCCCCGGGGAGCGCCAGCTCGGGGAAGAGCAGGCGGCCCTCGCTCATCTTGGCGCCACGGAGGGCGACGGAGAGCGCTTCGTCGATGGAGCCGACGCCGTGCACCTCCATCTGCTCCAGCACCTCGGCCGGCAGGTCTTCCAGGTCCGCCAGGTTCTCCCTGGGCAGAAGAATCGTGCGGATGCCGGCGCGGTGGGCGCCCAGCAGCTTTTCCTTCACACCGCCGATGGGCAGCACCCGGCCGGTGAGCGTCACCTCGCCCGTCATCGCCACGTCGTTGCGGACGGGCGTTCCCGACAGGGCCGACACCAGTGCCGCCGTCATCGCCACGCCCGCGGAGGGGCCATCCTTGGGAATGGCGCCGGCGGGAACGTGGATGTGGAGCTCCGATCCCCACGCCTTGCGCGGGTCGATGCCATAGCGCGCCGCGTTGGCGCGGGCGTACGTCAGCGCCGCGCGGGCCGACTCCTTCATCACGTCGCCCAGCTGGCCCGTCAGCACCAGGTTTCCGAACCCGGGCGGCGCCTGGTCGGCGTCGCCGCTGGCGGGCGTCACCGCGCGCTGCTGCGCCGACACCTCGATGAACATGATGTCGCCGCCCACCGGGGTGTAGTACATCCCCGTCGCCACGCCGAGCACGTCCTCCGTCCCCGCGCGCTCCGGGTGCACCCGCGTGCGGCCCAGGAACTCGTTCACGTCGTCGCGCTCCACGACCACGCGCGTGGTGCCGCCCGTGGCGATGCGGCGCGCCGCCTTGCGCGCCACCTTGCCCACCTCGCGCTCCAGCTGGCGAACGCCGGCCTCGCGGGTGTACTCGGTGATCAGCCGCTCCAGCGCCGCCTCGGAAAGCTCCAGCTCGCCCTCTTCCAGCCCCGACTGCTCCATCTGGCGCGGAACCAGGTAGCGCTGGGCGATGTTCTTCTTTTCCAGCTCGGTGTAGCCGCGGAACTCCACCGCCTCCATGCGGTCGTACAGCGGCGCCGGGATGTTCTCCGTGTAGTTGGCCGTGGCGATGAACAGCACCTCGCTCAGGTCGAACGGAACGCCCAGGTAGTGGTCGGTGAACTCGTGGTTCTGCGCCGGGTCCAGCACCTCGAGCAGCGCCGACGACGGGTCGCCCTGGTAGCTCACGCCCAGCTTGTCGACCTCGTCCAGCAGGATCACCGGGTTGCGGCTCTTGGCCTGCTTGAGCGCCTGCACGATGCGGCCGGGCATGGCGCCCACGTAGGTGCGCCGGTGGCCGCGGACGTCCGCCTCGTCGCGCACGCCGCCCAGGGCAATGCGCACGTACTTGCGCCCCAGCGCCCGCGCGATGCTCTTGGCGATGGACGTCTTGCCCACGCCCGGAGGGCCGGCGAAGAGCAGGATGGGCCCCTTGGCCGTCGCCTTGGCCTTGGCCTCGGCGATCTCCTTCTCGAGCACCTCCACCGGCTCCTCGGCCTCGGTGCCTTCCAGTGCCTCGGCTTCGACCGCCGCGTCTTCCTTGACCTCGGCCTCGGCGCGGCGCGCCGCCAGCTGGCGCACGGCCAGGAACTCCAGCACGCGGTCCTTGACGTCTTCCAGGCCGTAGTGGTCCTCGTTCAGCACCTCTTCGGCCGCGCCCAGGTTCAGGCTGTCCTCGGTGCGCGTGCTCCACGGCAGGTCCGTCACCCACTCCAGGTAGGTGCGGATCACCTGGTATTCGGCGCTCTGCGGATTGGTGCGCTCCAGGCGGCCCAGCTCGCGCTCGATCTCTTCGCGCACGGACTCCGACAGCCCCAGCGCCTCGATCTTTTCGCGAAGCTCCTCCACCTCGCGGCCCTCGTCTTCTTCGCCCAGCTCGCGCTGGATGGCCTTCATCTGCTCGCGCAGCAGCATCTCGCGCTGCCGCTCGCCCAGCTCCTCCTGCACCTGCTGCTGGATCTCCTCCTGCGCCTCCATGAGCGCCAGCTGGCGCTGCACGATGAGCAGCAGGGAGCGCAGCCGCTCTTCCACGGACAGGCTCTCCAGCAGCTTCTGCTTGGCCTCGGGGGGCATTTCCACGTAGAACGACACCAGGTCGGCGAACGCGCCGGGCTCGGTGACGCCCTCCATGAACTGCTGCAGCATTTCCGCCGGAATGCCGCGGCGCCGACCCAGCTCGGCCGCGCGGTCGCGCAGCTCGCGGTTCAGCGCCACGAACGCCGGGTCTTCGGCATTCACCGGCGGCTGCTCCGTCATTGCCCGCACGTGGGCCGTCAGCCCGTGCCCGGCATCCACGTACTGCAGCGACATGGCGCGCGACTCGCCGTGGATCAGCAGCTGCACCCCTCCGCCGCCCTTCTGCACCTGCGCGATGCGCACGATGGTGCCGACGGTGTACAGGTTGTCCTGCTCCACGTCGTCGCGGTTTTCCTTCTGCGCGACGGCGAACATCCGGCGGTCGCCCGCGAGCGCCGCCTCGATGGCCTGCAGCGTCCCGGGGCGGCCCGCCGAGATGGGCACGGCCGTTCCCGGGAAGATGACCGTTTCCCTCAGGGGAAGAACGGGCAGCATCAACTTCTCGCTCATGTTGTCTATCCTTTAGACGAATGCGGCGGGCTGTGTCCCCGCCGCTTGCTGTCGATCGCGTTTTGCATCTTTGCGGCCACGCCCGTATACCCCTCCAGGGGTTCCCGCGTGCCCCGTAACCGCCTGCCTAATCTACACTTAACCCATCAAAACGGGTCCGCTGCCAAAGCGGCTCGATTCGGCTCGCCGGATGCCGGTTCGGCGGCGCCCCTGCCGATGCGGCACGGGTGCGGGGAAAGATGCGGGGAAAGAGGGGCCCGTGTACATTACGCGCATCCCGCCGGCGCCGCACGCTTCCCTTCCTCCGCATCCCATGAAGCGCTTTCTCCAGGTGCTGTTCTGGTCGCTGATTCCCGCCGCCTTCATCGGCCCGGGCACGGTGACGACCGCCGCCTCGGCCGGGGCCCGGTTCGGCTACGGCCTGCTGTGGGCGCTCACCTTCTCGACCATCGCCACGGTTGTCCTGCAGGAAGCCAGCGCGCGGGTGACGGTGGTGTCGGGCCGCAACCTGGCCGAGGCCATCCGCGACCGCTTCCGCGGCGGCGCGACGGGCCTTCTCGTGATCCTCCTGGTCCTGGGCGCCATCGTCCTGGGCAACGCGGCGTACGAAGCGGGCAACGTGCTGGGTGCGGCGGCCGGCGCGGCGCTGGGCTCGCCCATCTCGTCGCGAGCCGCCACGGCGCTGATCGTCATCGTCACCTTCGCGGTCCTGTGGGTGGGCACGCCGAAGGTGGTGACCACCGTGCTCGCGGCCACGGTGGGCGTGATGGGCATCACCTTCCTGGTGACCGCGGTGATGCTGGCGCCTCCCGTGGGCGAGGTGCTGCGCGGCTCGCTCGTTCCGTCCGCCCCCACCGGGTCCGGGCTGCTCCTTCTGGGCCTCGTGGGGACGACGGTGGTGCCCTACAACCTGTTCCTGGGCTCGGCGGCGGCGCGGGGGCAGAACCTGCGCGAGATCCGCTTCGGGCTGACGGTGGCCGTCGTCCTCGGCGGGCTGATCTCCATGGCCATCCTGGTCGCCGGCACGGGGCTGCGCGGCACCTTCAGCTACGAGGCCGTGTCGGCGATGCTGTCGGGGCGGCTGGGCGGATGGGCGGGGGCGATGTTCGCGTGGGGATTGTTCGCGGCGGGCTTCTCGTCCGCCATCACGGCTCCGTTGGCCGCGGCGGTGACGGCGGGAAGCCTGTTCGAGGACGGGTCCGGCCGCTGGCACGCGCGCGGCCCCCGCTATCGCGCCGTGTGGATGGGGGTGCTGGCCGTGGGCGCGGCATTCGGGCTGGCCGGCGTGCCGCCCATCCCGGCCATCATCCTGGCGCAGGCGCTGAACGGGGTGGTGCTGCCCTTTGCCGCGGTGTTCCTGCTGGTGGTGGTGAACGACCGCGCGCTGATGGGCGACGACGGCATCAACCGCCCCGCCACCAACGTGGTGATGAGCGCCGTCGTCGCGGCCACGCTGGTGCTGGGCGTTTCCGGCGTGCTGAAGGCGGCCGCCTCGGCGTTCGGCGGCACGCCGACGGAGGGGCGCATCCTGGCCACCGCGGGGGGGATCGCGGGCGTGCTGCTGGTTCCCCTCCTCCTCTGGGTGCGCCGCGCCCGCGCGCGCGGCATGGAACATCGAACAGCGGGGACAGCCTCACGTGGTGAAGCTGCCCCCGCTCCGAAACCCCGGCTACCCGACCGCTGACGGGAGCGAAGCGCCTCAGGGAGTGGTGCCCCGTCCAGACCGGGTGGTGCCGCGCTCGTAGCCGGTGCGGCAGAAATCGCGCATGGTGTCGAACGAAGCAGCGTTCGGGCCGGCGAGCCCGCGCCGGATCTCCGGTTCTACCTCGGTGTAGCTCCGGCCGCCGTACTCCGGATTGCGCGAAGCCGCGTACCCGAGGGTGTAGTAATTCCTCGCCTGCGGGTAGGTGACGGTCGTCCGCGCGGGATGTGACTGGTAGTGGGCGCGGTAGTGGGTTTCGTCGTCCTCGCTGTGCTCCGAGAACGCCTCCAGCACCTGCTTCCCCGCCCACCAGCTTCCGGCGGCTACGGCCAGCCCACCCAGCAGCGTCTTCCACTCGAAGCCGCCCCGAACGTAGTCCCGCACGTCCACCCAGCTGCTGTTCCCCTGCGGCTTGTACTCCTTCTCGAGATCGATCTCCACTTCCTGGAACGAACGACCCTGGTAGTTGGGTTTCGCGGCAGCGGTGTGGCCCAGCTGGTACCCGGACCGCGCGTTCTCGTAGCTGTGAGTCGCGGGGCGGTCCGTGCGTGCGTCGAAGTCGCGCCGGTAGTAGTGCGAATCGTACGCGTCGAAATCATCCGGCGCCGCCGGGTGCCCGGCCCCCGTGCCGGACCCTCCGGTGGCTCCACCGGAACCGCTGCTGCCGGCGCTCCCACCCAGGCGATCGTTCTGATCCATGATTTACCCCGGAATGCGTTGGTGAACGGCTGAACATCAGGAACGTACGGATGCGGGGGGCCGTCAGCGCCGGAATACGGCGCCGGGCCCCCGCACACCGAAGTCTTTACAGGTTGCGGTTGCCACCCCCGGTGGTTCCACCACGGCCCATGCTTCCCGGCGTGTCGTCCGGGCGAACGACCGTGTGGTCGACCACCGGCCCGCTCGTGGTGGCACGGTGCGTTTCCACCGGTCGTACCGTCTCGCGATGGGTGTGCACCTCCTCCTTCTTGCCCCGGCCCAGGAGCCCCGCGAGACCCAGCAGGCCAAGCAGGCCCCACGGGAACCCACCTCCCTCGCGTTCTTCGTGCTCGACGGTGGTGGTCGTGGTAGATGCCACCGAATCCTGGGCGTGCACCGGCGGTGCCGGCATCGCGCAGAGGACGAGGGCAACAACGACCACCTTCCACCACATCGTCGTACCGCCTCGGGCTGCATGCATGGCTCTCATCTCCTGTACGGGTCCGAAGGAAGCTGCGGCGCGCAGCCAGAGCAGGTAGCATGCCGCAGGCACTCACATTTGGCCGTCCCATCGCTGTCCGGCCCTGGCCGCGGCGCGGGTGAAACCCGGTCTCCGCTGAGCCCCGCTCACCCCTGCCTGCGCCCCTGGCTGGCGTACAACCTGCAAGGCCGGTCCGGTTCTCGTACGACCGGGCCAGCCCGGACAGAACCGGCCGGCCCGCCGACCCGCCACGACCGAGATGGCAGCCAGGAAAGACCGAAAGGAAGATGACGACCCCTTGCGCACCCAGGTCCGCAAGATCGCCGACGACGCGGGTGCGCTCTCGGTGGCGGTGGCGTATCACGACTACGAAACGCGCACGGCGTGGAGCTTTCGCGGCGACGAGTGGTTCCACGCCGCCAGCACCATCAAGGTTCCCGTGCTGCTGGGGGTGTTCGCCGCCATCGCCCGGGGCGAGCTGGCGCTGAACGCCCGCGTGCACGTCCGCAACCGCTTTCTGAGCGTGGCCGACGGCAGCTCGTTCCGCGTGGGAAGCTCGCGCGACGCCAACGCCGACGTGCAGCAGGCCATCGGCAAGACCATGAAGGTGAGCGACCTGGCGTACCACATGATCACCACCAGCAGCAACCTGGCCACCAACCTGCTGATCGACGTGGTGGGCATCGACGCGGTGCGCAAGACGCTGGCGGACCTGAACCTGGACGACGGGGTGGAGTTCCGGCGCGGCGTGGAGGACGAGCACGCCTTCGAACGCGGCATCAGCAACCGGTGCACGGCCGACGGCATGCTGCGCGTGCTGCGGGCCATCGAAGACCGCAAGGCGTTCAGCGCCCAGGCATCGGAACAGATGCTGGACATCCTTCACGCGCAGGAGTTCCGCAGCGGCATTCCCGCGGGGCTTCCGGAAGGCGCGAAGGTGGCCAACAAGACGGGCGAGATCAGCACGGTTGCGCACGACGCGGGCATCGTGTACCTGCCCAGGCGCAAGCCGTACGCGTTGGTGGTGCTCACGGAGTGGGACAAGGACAGGTCGTCGGGGCGCAAGGACACCATCGCGCGCATCTCGCGCGCCATCTACCACCACCTGGCGGAGAAGGGGGACTGATGCCCCTGCTTCGCGTGGTGGACGGGCTGACGCTGGCCGACGCGCACCGCCGGGTGCTGCGCCCCGGCCAGCTGGTGCGGGGGCGCGACGGCAAGGCGCGCCGGCTTCCGCGCTGGTTCTACGAGGTGCCCTCGTGGGAGGCCGCGCTGGACACGCAGCTGGCGCCCAACTTCAAGGTGTGGGAGTTTTTGAACGTGGACGTGCGCGAGCACGAGCTGCAGCGCCTGCGCTGGCCCCGCTACCTGCCGATGGCCGTGGGGCTGCTGGCGGCGGCGCTGGAGGTGTTCCGGGCCGAGGTGGACACCTACGTGCACGTGGCGGCCAACGGGGGATACCGCTCGCCGGCCCACCGCCTGAGCGGCCCCGCGTCGCCGCACTTCTGGGGGACGGCGGTGAACCTGTACCGCATTGGCGACGACTGGCTGGACGACGAGAAGAACATCACGAAGTACGCGCGGCTGGCGCGCGAAGTGTCGCCCGCGTTCTTCGCCCTGCCGTACGGCCACGGGCTGGGCGAAACGGACGACCACCTGCACCTGGACGTGGGATACGCCACCCTGGCGCCGCACGAGGGTGCCAGCGAAGAGAACGACGAAGATGCGGAGCCGTTGCAGGGCGGGGACGCGGACGAAACCGAAACCCGCGAGACTGAGGCGTGATGCCTGACGATACCAAGAAGCTCGATTCGGCCAAGGGCGAGTCCCGCTCGGCCGGTTCAGGAGGAGGCAGCGGCCGGCTGGAGCTGGCGGCCATCGGCATGGAAGCCGAGTTCCAGGTGCACGTGGACGGCGAGCTGGTGCGGCCCGAGGACGTGTTCGGGAGCCCGCGCGCCTTCGTGCGCGGCAACCTGATGCACCGCGTGGGCACCTCGTACCACCTGCCCACGGGCGGGGCCGTGTACTTCGACACCGGGGTCATCGAGGTGGCCACCCCGGTGATCGAGATCGACCGCGGCTGCGCGGCGCGCGCCGGGCGCAGCCTGTGGGAAAGCGTGCTGTACCTGCGCGAGGAGCTGGACGAGTGGGAGCGCCGCGAGGGGCGCGAGGTGCGGCTGACCGGCTTCAGCGCGCACTACAACGTGTCGTTCGAGCTCCCGCGCGAGGAGCAGGGGCGCAGCCGCACGGTGAAGAAGCTGGCGCTGCTGCTGTCCTACATCCTTCCCGTGCCGGTGATGCTGCTGGCCACCAACCGCCAGTCCAGCGGCGTGGGGGTGCGTCCCCGCGGCGACCGCATCGAGGTGACGGTGGACTTCACCCCCAGCGCCAGCCTGATGATCGCCACGGGCACGCTGATCGTGGGCATCGTCCGCGAGGTGATGAAGTGGCGGTCGTTCGAGCTGGAGATGCTGGAGGAGCACACCATTCCGGTGATCGCCGGCTACACGCCCATGCCGCACACGTCGCGGAAGGGATGGCTGGCGCGCAAGGACTGCTACAGCCAGGACCCGTTCGCGCAGGACATCGACTCGCCGGTGTGGGACACCACGGACGGGCGCACGATGAGCCTTCGCCACATCGCGGGGCTGATCACCAAGACGTTCTGGCACCCCATCCGCCGCATCAGCGACCCGTGGACCTTCCGCCTGATCGGCTCGGTGATGCGGGGGCGCGCACCGTCGCTGCTGGACCTGGACGACCGCCCGGCGGAGTACGACGACGTGGGCCGGCTGTGCACCTGGGACAACCTGTTCCCCGAGAACCAGCTGAGCCGCAGCCGCTACGAGCGCGTGCTGATCCGCGCCATCAGCGGGCAGAAGCTGTGGATGCACGGACGCCGCTACACGCCCACGGGCATGCGCGGCTGGTCGTCCGTCGTGTTCCGCGCCGACGACGACGGCTCGCGCCACGTGTTCGGCATCGACTACCTGCTGGGGCACCTGCGCGACTGGGAGCGGCCGAGGACGAGGGGCGGCTGACAGCGTCACGTCGGTGACACGGAACGAGAAGAGGCCGGCCCCGCATCGCGGAGCCGGCCTCTTTCATTCACCCGTGGTCGTGGCCTTCCCGACCCTGGTGACCGTCGTTGCCGCAGCTTAGCGGCTGGCGATCGGGTCCGGGTTGCCGTCGGGGTCGCACTTGGCGCTGCCGCTGGTGCGGATGCTGCCCATCAGCAGGACGCCGGCCACGTGCGGCGCCGCCATCGAGGTGCCGCTCATCGTCGTCGTGCCGCCGCCCTTCTTGGTGGACAGGATGCTCACGCCCGGCGCGGCGTAGTCCACCGGCGGGTTGCCCCAGTTGCTCCACGACGCCATGCAGTCGACGTTGTTGACGGCGGAGATGGTGAAGACGTTGTTGCCGTTGGCGCGGGCCGGGGTGAAGTTGGCCGCGTTCAGGCCGTCGTTGCCGGCCGCCAGCACCATCCGGATTCCCTTGGCCGCCGCGTCGGTCACGGCCTTTTCCAGCGTGGCGTTGCTGCCGCTGCCGCCCAGGCTCAGGTTGGCCACGTCGCCCGAGGCGCCGTTGGCCGCCACGAAGTTGATGCCGTTGATCACGCCTTCCCAGCTGCCGCTGCCGCTGTTGCCCAGCACGCGAACCGAGCAGACGTAGGCGTTGGCCGCCACGCCCACCACGTCCACACCGTTGTTCTTGGCGGCCACCGTGCCGGCCACGTGCGTGCCGTGCCCGTTGCCGTCCGCCGGGCTGGTGCCCGCGTAGTAGGTGTGGCAGGCGCGGCTGGTGTTCAGGTCGGCATGGTTCAGGTCGATGCCGCTGTCGATGATCCACGCCGTCTTGCCGGTGCCGTCGCCGGCGCCGCCCACGCGGGTGATGCCCCAGGGCGTGGTCTGCGTCGTGCTGCCGCCGCCGCCCGGACGAGCCGACACGTGCGGAAGGTCCAGCGAAACCACCCCGTCCTTCTCCACGATGTCCACGCGCGGGTCGGCCATCACCGCGGCCAGCCGGCCCTGCGGAATCACGGCCGAGAAGCCGGGCGCCGCATGCTGCCGCAGGAAGCGGACGGCGAAGCCGTTGCCGCGGGCCAGGTCGGCGGCGGCCGAGGCCACGTCCACGCCGGGCTTGAAGGTGACGATGTAGATGGGCGCGTTTTCCGACGCGGACAGCGACGCGTCCGCCGCCTGGGTGGTCACGGGCCCGTCCTGACAGGCGGCCAGGCTCAGGGCGGCGAGCGCGGCGAGGGGGATGGAACGACGCATGGAATCTCCTCCGGGTGGGTGAAGAGGCGCAGGCACGGGCCAGGGGAGGCCCAACGGTGCCCGCGGATGGGACGCCTCCTGGAAAGGCAAGCGCGGGACCATTCCGGCCCCACAACGCAAGTTGCCATCAAACAACTACTTAACGTCTTTGCGCGGCACCCGCTCCGGTGTTCGGGTGCACCAGAATGGTGCGGCGGGACCCGGAACCGTGCGCTTCATCTGGTGCACGTACCCTCGGGCGCAGCCTTTCGGCGGCCCGGCGGCGGCGCCATATTCCCCGCCCCTTCTGACGAGCCATTTCAAGCGTTTTCGTGGATACCGAGACCTCGCCCGCTGCTCCGCCGCAGGAGCCGACCCCGCAGCGCGCGTCGCTGGCGTCGCTCGCGTTCCGCTGGCTTTCCCCCGCGGTGGGGCTGGGCCTGTTCGCCGCGGCGGTGTGGGTGCTCAACCAGTCGCTGCGCGAGGTGAGCTACCGCGAGGTGCGGGCGACCATCCACGACCTTCCCGCGCTGTCGCTGCTGCTGGCCGTGCTGGCCACCGCGGCCAACTACGCCATCCTCTGCGCCTTCGACCTGCTGGCGTTCCGCTACGTGGGCAGGCGGCTGACGGACTGGAAGGTGGCCGTCACCTCGTTCATCGGCTACGCGGTGGCCAACAACGTGGGGTTCGCCATCATCTCGGGCACCTCGGTGCGCTACCGCTTCTACTCGCGCTGGGGGCTGGGGGCCGAGGACATCTCGCGCATCGTCGTCTTCTATACCGGCACCTTCTGGCTGGGATTCCTGGTGCTGGCGGGGTGGAGCCTGGCCTTCGACCCGCTCCCCGGGATGAAGACCATGCTGGGGGCCACCACGGTGTCGCTCATCGGGTGGACGCTGCTGGTCACCGCCTTCTCGTACCTGGCGGCCGCGGGGGTGCGCCGCGAGCCGGTGAAGATGTGGAAGTGGCGGATCCCGGTGCCGCCCATGCGCACCGTCGCCATGCAGTACCTGCTCTCGACGGTGGACTGGGCGCTGGCCGCGGCCGTGTTCTTCGTCCTGCTGCCCAGGACGGAGCTGACGTTCGCCGAGTTCCTGGGCGCCTTTCTGGCCGCGCAGCTGCTGGGGCTGGTCAGCCACGTTCCCGGCGGCGTGGGCGTGTTCGAGGGGACGATGGTGGTGCTGCTGGGGCAGTACCTGTCGCTGGGGCAGATCGTCTCGTCGCTCGTCATCTACCGGCTGATCTACTACATCATCCCCCTGGCGGTGGCGCTGCTGATCCTGGTGGTGGACGAGGTCCGCCAGCGCCGGCACCACCTGGCCAAGCTGGGGAGCTGGGTAGGGAGCCTGTCGCAGCAGCTGGCGCCGCGGGTCCTGGGGATGTTCCTGTTCCTGTGCGGCGCGCTCCTGCTCCTTTCCGGCGCTACGCCCACCGAACCCCAGCGGCTGGCGTGGATCGACCGGAACCTGCCACTGGTGATGGTGGAGGCGGGATACCTGATCGGCAGCGTGGCCGGCGTGGCCATGCTGATCGTGTCGCAGGCGGTGGCGCGGCGCCTGGACATGGCCTTCTTCCTGGGTGCCGCCAGCCTGGCCGTGGGCATCGGCGCGTCGCTGCTGAAGGGCGCCGACTACGAAGAGGCGGTGCTCCTGGGCGGCGTGCTGGCCGCGCTGGTGGTCAGCCGCCCGGCGTTCGACCGCAAGGCGGATTTCTGGGCCGCGCGCTTTTCGCCGGGCTGGGTGTTCGGGCTGGCGGCGGTGATCGGCGCCACCATCTGGCTGGGCTTCTTCGCCTTCAAGCACGTGGAGTACAGCAGCGACCTGTGGTGGCGCTTCGCGCTGCGGCAGGACGCCCCGCGCGCGCTGCGGGCCACCATGCTGGCCACCATCCTGATGCTGGCCTTCGGCGTGGCCCGCCTGCTGAGGCCCGCCCCGCCGCAGATCCACCTGCCGACCGACGAGGAGCTGCGCCGCGCCGAGGAGCTGGTCCGCGCGCAGCCGTCCACCGTTCCCTACCTCGTCTACCTGCTGGACAAGACGCTGATGTTCAGCGAGGACGGCCGCGCGTTCCTGATGTACGCCGTGCAGGGGAACACCTGGGTGGCCATGGGCGACCCCGTGGGCGACCCGCGCTCGGTGCCGGGGCTCATCCGCCGCTTCTTCGAACGCTGCGACGACTACGGCGGCATTCCCGTCTTCTACCAGGTGGGCAAGGACCGGCTTCACCAGTACGCCGACTTCGGGCTGACCTTCGCCAAGCTGGGCGAAGAGGCGTTCGTGGACCTTCCCTCCTTTCACCTGGACGGGGCGGACCGCAAGCCGTTCCGCCTGGTGATCAACCGCTTCGGGCGCAGCGGCATGACCTTTCGCGTGGTGCCGCCGGAGGAGATCCCGGCCCTGCTGCCGCAGATGGAGGAGGTGTCGCACGAGTGGATGGAGGGGAAGCGCGCGGCCGAGAAGGGCTTCTCCCTGGGCTTCTTTTCCCCCGCGTACGTGCTGCGCTTTCCCGCCGCGGTCGTGGAGCAGGACGGGCGGCTGCTGGCCTTCGCCACGGTGTGGCCCGGGCCGGGTGGAGCGGAGCTTTCGGTGGATTTGATGCGCTACCGCCGCGACGCGCCGCGCAGCGTGATGGAGGCGCTGATGCTGCACCTGATGCTGTGGGGCAAGGCGGAAGGCTACCGGCGATTCAACCTGGGGATGGCGCCGCTGTCGGGGCTGGAGGTGTCGGCCGTGGCGCCCGCGTGGACGCGCATCGGCAGCTTCCTGTTTCAACGCGGGGAGGCGCTGTACAACTTCCAGGGGCTGCGGCAGTACAAGGACAAGTTCGACCCCGCGTGGGAGCCGCGCTACCTGGCGTACCCCGGCGGCCTGGCGCTGCCGCGGATCACCGCGGACGTGTCGGCGCTGATCGCGGGCGGCTACCGCGCCATCTTTCGCCGCGGGCGCGCCGCGTGATCCGCGCCCTCGTCGCGGGGGCGGTGCTGCTGGGGCTCGGCCTCTTCGCCGGATGCAGCCGCGTGCGCATTCCCCCGGCCGCCGGGCCGGCGGGCGGCAAGGCGCGGTCGCTTCCCCTGCGCGCCATGCCGGTGCAGGGCGACACGGGACGCGTGTTCGCCATCGTGCTCACGGGCGACGGGCCCACCGGCGGGCTCGGAAGGAAGATCGGCAGCGACCTGCAGGCCGCGGGAGTGCCGTCCATCGTATGGCACACGCTGCGGTACTACTGGAATCCGCAGAGCCCCGAGCAGTCCGCGCGCGACCTTGACCGGGTGATCCGCAACTACGCGTCGGCGTGGGGCCGCGAGCGGGTGGTGCTGGTGGGCTATTCCATGGGCGCCGACGTGCTGCCTTTCCTGGTGAACCGCCTTCCGGACGACTCGCGGCGCCGGGTCGTGGGGATGGCCCTGCTGGCGCTGGCGCACGATGCCGTGTTCGAGTTCCGCTTCGAACAGTGGTGGGGCACCTCCGGCGCCCCGCGCTTCGCCACCCGGCCCGAGGTGGAAAAGCTGGCCGGCCTTCGCGTGCTTTGCGTCTGGGGCGTGGGAGACGACAAGGCCGCCTGCCCGCTGATGCGCACGGCGCCCATGCGCGAGGTGCAGCTGCGCGGCGGCCACCAGTTCAAGGGCGACCAGGAGCGGCTGCTGCGCGTGGTCCGCGAGTTCGCGCTGGAGGACTGACCCCCCTCTCCCGGCCTCTCCCCCGCAAACTGCGCGGGAGAGAGGAGCACTTCTCTCGAGGTTCGATGGGCTGCCGCTCACACCTCGGGAGCCCGCCCCCCCCGGCCCCCGTCCCCCGCTGCGCAGGGGTGGGGGAGAACTGCACACAGCCCGCCCGAACACGATGTCATCGCGATGGACAGACCGTGTCGGACGTGGGCAGCCGCGAAACCGCAAGAGCGGGTCAACCCGCAGCTCGGAAAGCGGAAAGCCCCGGCTCGGGCCGCTGTCGCGTCCCGCTCGGGGCTTCACCTGCACGCGCCCCCGAAGTTCCCGAACCGCCGATATGTCATCCCGATGGAGCGGCCAAGGCACACCTGCCCCCGCTCCACAGACCGCAGCGACTGAGGGATCCGCCACACACTTCGCGAGACGCCCGTACTCCGCGATCGCACAGCCGCCGGTTCTGTTCGTGGCTTCGCGTGGCTGCGAAGCGAGTGGGATCGGCGCTTTCGCCATCGAGGAGCACCATCCCTGCTGTGTGGCGGATCCCTCAGCCGCTGCCGCCTACGGTGTACCTACAGCTTTCGGGTGACCGCTCCATCGGGATGACAGGTGCGCTTCGGCACCTATGACGGATGCCCCCGGCGCTGCTCCGGGTGCACCGCTCGTCAGGATGACAACTCCCTCGCCGCGTGCTACGCCCACACGTGATCGCTTCTGCACGGTACTTGCGGATGCGCCCGGACGAGCCGTCGAGGGAGACGGACAACATCACCCGGGTTGGAAGGAACATCCGATGAAGAAGCTCCTGGTTCTTGCGGCCGCCGCGCTGCTTTCCGCCGCGCCCGCCGCCGCGCAGCAGACGATGAACGCGCCCGCCGAGACCGCGCCGGCGACGACCGCTCCGGCCGCGCAGACGGTGGCCCCCAGCCTGTTCGTGTCCCAGGACGAAATCCGCCAGCGCGTCGCCGCCGCCGAGGCGCAGCGCGAAGGCGCCCAGGTGGGCAGCACCAGCTTCTGGTACATGGTGGCCGCCATCGCGCTGGGCATCATCATCGCCAGCCTGCTGCTGAACTGAGCCGCGGATCTGCTCGCTCGAGAAACCCCGCCGGAAGACTTTCCGGCGGGGTTTCTCGCGTCCGGGAACCGCGCGCACCTTGCCCGGCGGGCGCCGGTGTAGGATCATGCGCGGATGACCGGCCAGGACGCGCCCGAAGCCCCGGCGCCGGAGGCCCGCCCGCGCGGGCTGATGCGCGGAAACGTGCTGTGGCTGAGCGTGGCGTCGTTCCTGAACGACGCCGCCAGCGAGATGATCTATCCCCTGCTGCCGCTGTTCCTTACCGGCACCTTGGGGGTGGGCGCCGCGTTCGTGGGCGTCGTCGAGGGCGTGGCCGAGAGCGCCTCGAGCCTGCTGAAGCTGGCCAGCGGCTGGCTGGCGGACCGTACCGGACGCCGCAAGGCGCCCACGGCCCTGGGCTACGCCATTGCCGCACTCGGCCGTCCGCTGATCGCCGTCACCGCGGCGGGGTGGCAGGTGCTCGCCGTTCGCCTGGCCGACCGGGTGGGCAAGGGCATCCGCACGGCGCCACGGGACGCGCTTCTGGCCGAGTCGGTGCCGGCGGAGCAGCGGGGTGCGGCGTTCGGGCTGCATCGCGCGGCGGACCACGCGGGCGCCGTCGCCGGCCCGCTGATCGCGTCGGCGATGCTGCTGGCGTGGCCGGGCAATCTGCGGACGGTGTTCGCGCTCGCCATCATCCCCGGCCTGCTGACGGTGGGCGCGGTGATGTGGAAGGTGCGCGAAACCGCGCCCGCGTCCCCGGCCACCTCCGCCCCGCCGCTGCCGCGCTGGAGCGAGCTTGGCCCGACGCTTCCGCGCTATCTGGCGGTGCTGGCGCTGTTCACGCTGGGCAACGCGTCGGACGCCTTTCTCCTGCTTCGCGCGGCCGAGGCGGGCGTGCCGGTCGCGGCCATTCCGCTGCTGTGGGGCGCGCTGCACGTCAGCAAGGCGGTGTTCAGCATCTGGGGCGGGCGGCTGAGCGACCGCATCGGGGCGCGGCGGGCGATTGTGGCGGGGTGGATGGTGTACGCGGCGGTATACGCGGGGTTTGCGGTGGTGGGCGCGGCGTGGCAGGTGTGGGCGCTGTTCCTGGTGTACGGCCTGTACTTCGGGCTGACGGAGGCGCCGGAAAAGGCGCTCGTGGCGGCGCTGGCTCCGGAGGGCCGCCGCGGCAGCGCGTTCGGCGCGTACCACGCGGCCATCGGCATCGCGGCGCTGCCGGCGAGCGTGCTCTTCGGGGTGCTCTGGCAGGTGTTCGGTGCGCACGTGGCGTTCGCGGTGGGCGCGGCCTTCGCCCTCGCGGCGGCGCTGCTCCTGCCGTGGGCCCTCCCGCGCGAGCGCTGAGGGCGGGCACAGGGCGAGGCCTCGGCCCTGCTGGGGCGACTAAAGTCGCGGCAACGACGGCCCAAAGTCCGCCTTCGCGGACTGCACGCGTAGTCGAGCGCGCGTGGCCGGCCGAAACGCATCGAAGGTCTCCCCCTCCCCTGCGCAGCGGGGAAAGGTGATCGGGGGGAGGGGGCTTCCGAGGCATGCAAGGCACCCTTTCGAACCCCGATCGAATTCTCCCCTCTCCCGCTTGCGGGAGAGGGGCCGGGGGAGAGGGCAGCCGGGGCCTGCGCCGGAGCCGTCGAACCGCACCAAAGCCTGTAGCGCAGCCAGCCGCCGCCTCGGCACCCGCGGACGCACACCGGGCTGGCTCCCTTCCCCCACGCAGTTTGTGGGGGAAGGGTTGGGGATGGGGGGCGCCGAGGCATGCGCCGGGCCCGAGGAGACGCGCCTCAAGTATTCGTGCCGCTGTCGCGCCCGGGCTGAGAAGTGGGCCTCAGGCTAGATCCTTCGGCCCGCAGATGATGGTGTACGGGCAGGTACGGTGCGCCTGGGCCTCAGGATGACAACGTTTGTTGCGCGCGTCGGCCCCTCGCGCTCATTGAGCCTCATCAACAACGAGCAGAACCGCGGATGCACGACCATCCTGATCCCACGACGCGCCGCTCGCCCGCCATCCCTGCCTTGATCGGGATCGTGCTGGCGCTGCCGTTCATCGCCATCCTCATGTATCACCCCGATGGCGCGTACGACCTGCTCGCGCTGATCCTGGCGTTCACGGGCGGCGTCTACACGGGGTCGGCGCTGCGGGCGGAGGTCGCGACGCGGAAGCTGGCCATCGAATGGGCGTTCGGGGCGGTTCTCGTCATCCTGGCGGCCCTGAGCTTCTGGTGGGCTCCCATCTGGCTGGCGGCGGGCTTCGGCGCGCACGCGGTGTGGGACGTGGCGCACCACGCGCGCGCACCGGGGCTGGGAATCCGCCGCTGGTTTCCGCCGTTCTGCGCCGCGTTCGACATCGCCGTCGCGGCGCTGGTGCTGTTCTACGCCTAGAACCTGTCCGGCGCCGGGCGCTTGAAGATGAGCACCACCTCGCGGGTCAGCCCTTCGCCGTTGTGCGTCACGAAGGTGCTCGCCAGCTCCCAGCCGGCCCGGCCTTCCCGCCGCAGCAGGGCATCGAGCTCCTCCTTGTCCACCTCGCCTCCCGTGTAGCCGCCCGGCTGCAGCTTGAAGGTCTGGTACTCCCACATCGTCATCGCAACCTCCTTCAGGGGGCCGGGGCGATCCGGTGGACCGTCCCCCGGTGTGAGATCAGGTACAGCTCGCGTTGCGCATCTTCGCCGAACGACGAGATGTTTCCGACGTCCGGGAGAGGATACGAGCGCTCGTCGGCCGCCTGCCCGTCGGCGAAGCGGAAGCTGCGGACCCACCCCTCGCAGTAGTCCGCGTACAGGTAGTGCCCCTGCAGCCCGGGGATCGCCTGGCCGCGGTACACGAACCCGCCGGTGATGGAGCAGCCGTCGTCGTGCGTGTACTCCAGCACGGGCAGCGTCAGCCCTTCGCGCGCGCACCCGCTGCCGGGCTCGAAGCAGTCCGACGCCTCCATTGTGTCCCACCCATAGTTGACCCCCGCCTGCCCCGCGGGCACCACGTTCACCTCCTCCAGCCGGTTCTGCCCCACGTCTGCCACGTACAGCATCTTGGCCGTGTGGTCGAACGAAAAGCGCCACGGGTTGCGCATCCCCAGCGCCCAGATCTCGCCGCGCCCGCCGGATTGCCCGGCGTACGGGTTGCCCGCCGGCATTCCGTACGGCTGGGCGGCGTCCACGTCGATGCGCAGCAGCTTGCCCAGCAGCTTCAGCGGGTCCTGCCCGGCTTCTTCCGGGTCTCCGCCCCCGCCTCCGTCGCCCATGCCGACGTACAGCATGCCGTCCGGCCCGAATACGACCAGGCCGCCGTTGTGGTTGCTGTACGGCTGCCGGACCTGCAGCACCAGCGAGGCCGATGCCGGATCCGCCACGTTGCGATTGGCGGACACGCGGTAACGCTCGATGCGCGTGTCGCCCGCCTGGTCCGTGTAGTTGACGTACAGGAAGCCGTTCTGCGCGTACTTTGGATGGAACGCCACGCTCAGCAGGCCGCGCTCGCCGCCGCTGGACACTTTGGCCGCGATGTCCAGGAAGGGCGTGGGGAGCAGCTGCCCGTTCTCGACGATGCGGATGCGCCCCGGCTGCTCCACGATGAACAGCCGCGCGTCGGACGCGGGCGCGGTCAGGTGCACGGGCGACTGCAGCCCGCTGGCGACCTCCACCAGGCGCAGCGCGGGCTGTCCCGGCGTTTCACCGGGGTCGCCGGGCTCGGAGCCGGAGCAGGCGGCCAGCAGCAGCAGGGGAAGCAGGGTGCGCGGGGTCATGGTGCCTCGGGGGGTGGGGGATGGCCGTGCGGGGTGTCGTCGTCCGTGGCGTCGGACTCCAGCAGCTCGCGCGCGTCGCGCTCGCGATGCCAGGGCACGCGCACCTTCACGCCGAACTGCGACGGGCCCTGGTACCCCGCGCCGAAGATGCCCACGTGCGAACCGCCGTCCACGTGGGCGGGGATTCCGGCCTCGCGCAGCGTTTCGGCGGCGAAGTCGGCCTCCCACACGGCGCCGAACGTGGCGACCACCACCCAGGCCTGCTGCGTCTCGCGGTCGCTCATGTGCGCGATTCGGGGCGGATGGTGCTGGACGATTGGACCTTCATCGGATGCTAGCGGCCCGGGCGGGACGCGTCAAAGGCTTGGATGATGTGTGATGCAGGCTCCGGCGCATGCCGCGGCGCCCCCCATCCCCAGCCCTTCCCCCGCAAACTGCGCGGGGGAAGGGAGCCAGTTCGGTGCGATTCGATGGGTGGGGATGGTGGGGCCGGCAACCCTGGCTGGGGTTTGGTGTGGTTCGACTGGGTCCGGCGCAGTCCCCGGCTGCCCTCTCCCCCGGCCCCTCTCCCGCAAGCGGGAGAGGGGAGAATTCGATTGCGCTTCGGCAGGCTGGGACGCGCGTGTTGTTGAAGCCCCGAACGGTGACGCGACAGCGGCGCCGTGTCGGGGCTTACCGCTTTTCCAGCGGCGGGTTCACCCGCTCTAGCATGGTGAGGTGCCCTCCCGGAGCCAAGGCCCTCGACAAGACTCTCTTGACAATCGATTTGCCAATACGTATTACCTAATACGTATCAGCAATGACGACGCCTCCTCCCTCTCCCGCCCGCCGCGTTACGACGCACGACGTTGCCCGACGCGCAGGCGTGTCGCAGGCCACCGTCTCGCTGGTGCTGGGAGGCAACCCCCGGGCGCGGGTGTCGGCGACGACGCGCGAGCGGGTGGTGCTGGCGGCGGGGGAGCTGGGATACCGGCCCAACATGCTGGCTCGCGGGCTGGTGCAGCGGAAGTCGTACGCCTTGGGTGTGATGGTGCCGGACCTGAGCAACCCGTTCTTCCTGGACGTGGTCACCGGCGTTCAGCGCGTGGCGGCAGAGGCGGGATACGCCGTTCTCCCCGGTGACGTCCGCGAAACGAACGCCGCGCGGCACCTGGACGCCCTGCGCGCCCGGCAGGTGGACGGGCTGATCCTGGACGGCTTCGGCGCGCTGGCGCTGCCGGAAAGCGCGCTGGCGGACCTGAAGGTGGTGCTGGTGGACGAGCCGTCGGAACGCTGGCCGGGGGTCGCCAGCGACGCGCTGGGCGCGGGACGGCTGGCGGCGGAGCACCTGGTGGGCCTGGGGCACACCCGGCTGGCGTTCGCGGGGCCCGCGACGGACGTGCACGGCTTCCGGATGCGCGAGCGTGGATTCTTCCAGGTGCTGCGCGCGCATGGCCTCGGGCTCTCGTCGGCGCGGCTGCGCAGGGTGACGCCGGACGTGGCGGGCGGGCTGCAGGCGATGAGGGCGCTGCTCGCGCTACCCTCGATCGAACGTCCGACAGCCGTGTTCTGCGCGAACGACCTGGTCGCAGCGGGCGCGCTCAAGGCCTGCCTGACCGCGGGGGTGAGCGTGCCGGGGGAGATGAGCATCGTGGGATGCGACGACGTGGAACTGGCCCGCGTCCTCACCCCCGAGCTGACGACGATCCGCGTCCCCGCCCGCGAACTGGGAGCCCGCGCCGCCCGCCTGCTGCTGAAGCAGCTGGAAGACGAATCCTGGGTCCCCCGCCCCACCAAGCCGCTGCCGGTGAAGCTGATATCACGAGGGACCACCTCGGGGCCAGGTAATAGAGAATAGTCGGCAGCGGCACCCGATCCAGCAGTTACTTCCGCACTCACGCACTAACGCACTCACGCACTTCCCTACATGCGCCAGGCCGTCATCACCGGAACGGGGTCCTACGTCCCCGAGCGCGTCGTCACCAACGCGGAG
The DNA here is from genome assembly GCF_036399935.1 of Longimicrobium sp. Classification (GTDB taxonomy): domain Bacteria; phylum Gemmatimonadota; class Gemmatimonadetes; order Longimicrobiales; family Longimicrobiaceae; genus Longimicrobium. Next base: position 80,313 of record NZ_DASWMD010000001.1, on the reverse strand, counting down.
CTGTCCGCCGCGCTCGGGGAGGACGTGGACGGCTTCGTCAGCAACACGCTGGGCATCCGCGAGCGCCGCTGGTGCCGCGACGACGAATCCACCGCCGACCTGGCCGAGAACGCCGCCCGCCGCGCCCTGGACGACGCCGGCCTGCATCCCTCCGACGTCGACCTGCTGATCGTATCCACCGACACCCCCGAGTACGTTTCACCCGCCACCGCCTCCGTCCTGCACGGACGCCTGGGGATGCGGCCGGACGCGGGGACGTTCGACGTGAACAGCGCCTGCGCGGGGTTCGCCACGGCGCTGGACGTAGCGTGGAAGTACCTGCGCGCCGACGAGCGGTACGGGCGCGTGCTGGTGGTCGCGGTCTACGCGATGTCGAAGTTCCTGGACCAGGCGGACAAGAAGACGGTCACCATCTTCGCCGACGGGGCCGGCGCCGTCGTCCTGCAGGCGTCGGAGCAGGCGGGGATCCTGGCCTCGGAGCTGGCGGCGGACGGGTCGTTCAGCGACGGGATGGGCGTGTTCGCCGGCGGCACGGCCGAGCCCATCACCGCCGACGTGCTCCAGGACGGCACCCGCAACCGGCTGCGCTTCGTCCGCAAGTATCCCAAGGAAGTCAACGAGGAAGGCTGGCCGCGCATCGTCCAGTCGGTGCTCGGCCGCATCGGGCAGGCGGTGCCGGACGTGGACCTGTGGCTGTGGACGCAGGTGAACCGCTCCACCATCGAAGCCGTGATGGACCGCCTGGGCGAGCCGATGGACAAGGCGCACACGGTGATGGGCAAGTGGGGCTACACCGGCTCCGCCTGCCTGCCGATGGCCTTGGACGACGCCGCGAAGAGCGGGCGGCTGAAGACTGGTGACCTGGTCGTCCTCACCGGATCGGGCGCCGGGCTATCGATGGGATGCGTCGCGCTTCGGTGGACCCGTGATGGGTCTCCCCTCTCCGCGCGTAGTCTGCGCGGGGAGGGGCCGGGGGAGGGGCCGTCACATGGCTGAGACGGCCGTTTCCGCCTTCGTCGCTCGTGCCCGGGCGGACGCCGACCGGCCCGCCCTGCGCGTTCTCCCGGCGGGCGGCGCGGCGCGCGACGAGACGATCACCTGGGGCGAGTGGGCCGCCCTGTCGCGCGCCTTCGCCGCGTCGCTGATCGCCGCCGGGCACCGGCCGGGGCAGCACGTCGCCATCCTCGCGGGCAACGCGGCCGCGTGGCCCATCGCCGACCTCGGCGTGCTGATGGCCGGCGGCATCTCCGTCGGCGTGTATCCCACGAGCGCGCCCGCGCAGGTGCGGCAGCTGCTGGCGGACTGCGCGGCCGTGGCGGTGGTGGTGGATTCGCCCGCGCAGATGGAGAAGGTGCGCGCCGTCCGCTCCACCCTCCCCGAGCTGCGCACCGTCATCTGCGTGGACCACGACGGAGGTGGCGACGCGGTGTCGTGGGCGGGGTGGATGCAGCGCGGCCGTGCGCTGGGCGAATCGGTGCAGACGCGCGCCGAGCTGGCCCGGCGCATGGACGCCCTGCGGGCCGACACCACGGCCATCCTCATCTACACTTCCGGCAGCACCGGCGAGCCCAAGGGCGCCGCCCTCACCCACCGCACCCTGCTCGCGTCGGCCGCGTCCATCCGCGACACGCTGGGCCTGGTGCAAGGCGACCGCTCGCTCTCGTTCCTCCCCTTCTGCCACGCCGCCGAACGCATCTTCGGCCTGTACACGCGCATCGTCTGCGGCATGCAGGCGGGGCTCGTCGCGGACCACAACCGCGTGTGGGACGCCGCCCGCGAGTTCGCGCCGACCCTCTTCGGCGGGCTGCCGCGCTTCTACGAAAAGGCCGTCGCCACCCTCCGCGCCCAGCAGGCGGCGGCGACAGGGGACGAGCGGACGCGCGGGGAGCGGACGATGGAGCTCGGCACGGTGCGATCGCGGCTCAGGCGCGCGGGGCAGCCCGTCCCGGCGGAGCTGGAGGCGGAGTGGATGCGTACGGGCGAGCCGCTGCTGGAGCGCGCGCGGGAGCTGTTCGGCGGACGGGTGAGGGTGGCCACCTCCGGCGGCGCCACGCTGCCCGAGGACGTTTCCGAGTACCTGGATGCGCTCGGCATTACCGTGCTAGGCGCGTACGGGCTGACGGAGCACCTGTGCGCGGCCTTCAACCGGCCGGACCACTACACGTTCGACTCCGCCGGCCCGCCCATGCCCGGCACCACGCTGCGCCTGGCGGAGGATGCAGAGATCCTGCTGCGGCGCGGATCGCTGACCTTCAGCGGCTACCACGGCCGGCCGGACGAGACGGCGGAGGCGTTCAGCGCGGATGGCGAGTGGCTGCGCACGGGTGACCTGGGGCGCGTAGGGGAAGACGGTGCGCTGCGGGTGATCGGCCGCAAGAAGGAGCTGATCGCGCTGTCCAATGGCAAAAAGGTGGCGCCGCTGGGCATCGAGGCGGCGCTCACGGGCGAGCCGTGGATCGAGCAGGCGATGCTGTACGGCGAGGGCCGCAACTTCGTCAGCGCGCTGCTCGTCATCCGCCGCCCCGCCCTGGAAGCCTGGGCCGCCGAGCACGCCCGCGACGCCGACGATCCGCGCCTGCTGGACGATCCCGGGCTGCGCGCCGCCGTGCAGGCCGCGGTAGACCGGGTGAACGCCCGCCTCAGCAACCCCGAGCGCGTCCGCCGCTTCGCGCTGCTCGGCAGCGGATTCAGCGGCGACGACCTGACCCCCACGCTCAAGCTGCGCCGCCCCATCGTGGAGCAGCGCTACCGGGCGCACCTGGAAGCCCTTTACGTGGACGCCTGATGGCAAGACGAAATTCGCTCCTGGCCCTGCTGGCGGGCACCGTGGCCATCGCGGCCGCATACGGCTCCGCCTTCCTCCCGGGTCCCCCCACCTCGTGGGCGCCCTGGGCGCTGGGGATCGGCACGGCGGTGGTGATGGTGGCCGCTTCCGCACTCGGCGCCGCGCGCAGGGATGGCGGGCTCGGGCGGCTGAAGCTGCCGTTTGCGCTCGTCTTCCTGATCCTGGCCGGCGGCTTCGCCCTGGTGCTGGCGCTTCCGCCGGTGGACCCGGCCGACCCCACGCTCTTCCTGGGGCTGCCCCCGCGCGCCGCGGTGGTGCTGCTGGGCATCGGCCTGCTGCCGCTTCTCGTCCTGCCCATCGCCTACGCGCTGACCTTCGACGAGATGACGCTGAACGAGGCCGACTGGGAGAAGATCCGCGAGGCCGCCCGGGTCTACCAGGCGTCGCAGTCCGCATCGGCCCAGTCCGCCCACGCCGCCCCCACTCCCCGCCCCGCGCCCGAGGTGGAGCCCGTATGATGCTCGCCATCCTGCAGACGTCCGAGCTGCCCCGCCTCGCCCAGCCGACGATCGTCGCCGTCGCCGTCGTCTACTTCGCCATCGTGGCGGCCATCGGCGTGTGGGCCACGCGCAAGACGCGCACGGCCAGCGACTTCTTCGTGGCGGGCGAGGGCATCGGCCTGGCGGCGCTGACGCTGGCGGCCATGAGCGCCACGCTCTCGGGCTTCGCCTTCATCGGCGGGCCGGGGCTGGTCTACGCCACCGGGCTGGGGGCGATGTTCCTGATCCTCCCGGCCTCCGTCACCTCGTCCATGACCTCGTGGGCGCTGGCGAAGCGCATGCGCCTGCTGGCCGAGGTGCGCGGGCTGATCACCGTGCCCGACGCCATCGGCGCGCGCTACCGGTCGCCCGCCGCGCAGGGGCTGTCGGCGGTCGCCATCCTGGTTGCCGTCATCGGCTACATGGCCACCAACATCCTGGCCTTGGGTCTGGTGATCGACGCCATCTTCGGCACGGGGCTCACCTGGGGCGTGTGGATCGGGATGGCGATCGTGCTGGGCTACTCGGTGGCGGGCGGCATCCTGGCCGGCGTGTACACCGACGTCTTCCAGGGCTCGCTGATGGCCGTGGCCTCCGTGCTCGTCTTCATCTACACGCTGCAGGCGGGCGGGGGGATGGAGGGAATCAGCCGCACGATCCTGTCGGCGGACGCCGCGTTCATGGGGCCGTTCGGGTCCATGGGCGCCGTGGCCGCGCTGTCGCTGTTCTTCGTCTTCGGCGTGGGGTCGATGGGCCAGCCGCACGTGATCCACAAGTTCTACATGCTGCGCGACCCGCGGAAGCTGAAGTGGTATCCGCTGCTGGTCACGCTGGCGCTGATCGTCACCATGCTGCTGTACTTCGGCGTGGGCGTGGCGGTCAAGGCGCTCGTCGTCGAGGGCCGCATGGAGCCCCTGGCCCGCCCGGACGACGCCACGCCGTTCTTCCTCCTGCGCTTCACCCCCGTGCTCCTGGCGGCCCTCGTCTTCTCGGGCGTGGCGGCGGCCATCATGAGCACGGTCAACAGCTTCATGAACATCGGCGCGGCGGCCATCACGCACGACATCCCCGTGGCGCTGGGGATCAAGGTGAAGAACGAGCTGAAGTGGGGCCGCATCAGCACCGTGGTCGTGTCCCTCCTGGCGGCGTGGCTGGCCCTGCTGCCGGGCGCGCTGGTGGCGTTCCTGGGAATCTTCGGATGGGGGCTGTTCGCCTCGACGCTGGTTCCCGCGCTGGCCATCGGGCTCAACTGGGAGGGCGCCACCAAGGAAGGCGCCATCGCCTCCATCTGTACCGGCCTGGCGATCACGCTGGGATTCGAGACGATGGCGTTCTTCAAGGTCTACTCGTTCCCCGCCGGAGTGACGGTGAGCGGGCTCTCGCTGGTGCTCTCCATCCTGGTCTTCTTCGCCGTCAGCTGGGCGACCCGCGACCGGGCCGCGGCGGCGCTGGATGCGGATGTTCGGCTGGTGATGTCGGTGTGAGGGAAGTGCGTGAGTGCGTTAGTGCGGAAGTGCAGATGAGGTAGGAAGTCCAACCGCGCGTTCCGCCATGGGGCGCGCCCCCTGTCCCCCGAACGTGGAGATCCTTCCATGAGCAGCAGCGGTACCCCGCGCCTCGCCTGGCGCAGCATTCTGCTGGCCCTTGCGCTGGCCCTGTGGCCGGCCGTGGCCCACGCGCAGTCCGGCACGCTCCGCGGCACCGTCGCCGGGCGCGACGGCGAAGCCCTGGCCGGCGCGCGGGTGACCGTAGTCGGCACCCGCCTGGTCACCAGCACCAGCCCGCAGGGCGCCTTCACCCTGCGCGGCGTTCCCTCGGGCACGCACCAGCTTCGCGTGTCGGCCGCCGGCTTCCGCGACGAGACCAGCGAGGCCTCCATCCGCCCCGGTGAGGAGACGCTGGTGGCCATTCAGCTCGAGGACAAGCCGTACGAGCTGGACGCCGTGGTGATCTCGGCCTCGCGCCAGTCGGAGCGCGTCACCGAGGCGCCGGCCACCATCACCCGCATCGGCACCGACCAGCTCGACGCGGCGGTGGGCAACACCTTCGCCGGCGCGCTCAAGGAGGTGAAGGGGCTGGACTTCGTGCAGGTGGGGATGACGAGCGTGGGCATCAACGCCCGCGGCTTCAACTCGTCGTTCAACAACCGCATGCTGATGGTGGAGGACGGCCGCATCATGGTGCTGCCCGAGAACGGCCTGCCCGTGGGCCAGTTCACTGCCACCCCCAAGGTGGACCTGGGTGGCATCGAGGTGCTGGTGGGCCCCGGCGCGGCGCTGTACGGCGCCGACGCCAGCAGCGGCGTGATCAGCATGGAGACCAAGGACCCGCGCGCCTTCCCCGGTTTGACGATGGAGGTCACCGGCGGCAACCGGAACTACCGCGACGTGCAGGCGCGCTACGCTGGCGTGCTCGGCGACTGGGGCTACAAGGTGTCGGGCGAGTACCAGGAGGCCGACGACTGGAGCAACCGCCTTACGCTGGTGTCGGGGATCGCCCGCGCGTGGCGCCCCACCGACGTCGGCTCGGCCACGGTGGCGCCCGAGGTGAGCCCAGGCGGCGTGAACGGGCTGAACTGGGACGCCAGCGTGGCCCGCGGCACCGCGGCCGTGGTGCGCTACTTCGGCAACAGCCGGCTGGAGCTTTCCGGCGGCGGCAGCGTCACCGACGGCGTGGGCCAGACCAGCGTGGGGCGCAACCAGCTGGAGGGCTGGCGGTACAACTTCGGCCAGCTGCGGTTCAGCAGCCCGCGCTGGTACGCCAACGTATACCGCGCCCAGAGCCAGTCGGGCGAGTCGTGGGCCACCAACCGCTACAGCCAGGCCTACTATCCCAACCTGGCGCGGCCCGACGCCACGCGGATGACGGACGAGCAGCTCGTCGCCGCGTCGGACTGGCCCAGCGACGGGCGGATGTACGCCGGCGAGGTGCAGTACAACTCGCGCGTGCCCATGCTGCTGAACAGCGCGGTGGTGCTGGGGACGAGCTATCGGCGCGACGTGGTGAGCAGCGACCGGCAGTGGCTGACGGACCGCCTGACGGGCGAGGACATCTCCATCAACCAGTACGCCGGCTTCGGGCAGGTCACCACGCCGGTGATGCCGTGGATGGACGTGGTGCTGGCCGGCCGGTACGACATCCACGAGAACTACGACGCCCAGTTCAGCCCCAAGGCGGGCGTGGTGGTGCGGCCCGTGCCGGGGCAGAACTTCCGCGTGACGTACAACCGCGCGTTCAAGTCGCCCACCATCCTGCAGACCAACTTCCACATCCCCGACTGGAACGCCATCACCGTCATCTACGGCAACACGCGTGGCTTTACCGTCAAGCGGCCCGACGGCACGGTGTTCCGGGAGTACGCGCCGCTGCAGCCGGAAGAGAACACCACCTGGGAGTTCGGCTACAAGGGCGTGCTGGGGGACCGGCTGTTCGTGGACGTGGCCCACTACCGCTCGGCGTACGAGAACTTCATGAGCCCGCTGGCCGTGATCGGCGATCCGCTGAACGCCGGCCTGGGCGGGCAGCCGGCCGGCACCTCGGTGTGGGCGTACGACGCCGACGGCAACCGCCTGAACACGGCGGCGGGCGGCCCGGCCCTGGCGCTGACGTACTACAACCTGGGCGCGGCCAGGATCCAGGGCACCGACGCGGGGATCAACTTCGTGGTGACGCCCAAGATCAACGTGCGCGGCACGCTCTCGCTGATCGAGATCAGCGACGTGGAGGTGGACGCCGGCCGCGAGGAGAGCACCGCGCTCAACTCGCCGGAGATGAAGTGGACGCTGGGCGGCAGCTTCCAGGACTTCGGCCGCCTGACCGGCGGGCTGACGGTGCGCCACGTGGACGAGTACTACTTCCGCTCGGGCGTCAACCGCGGCTTCATCTCGGGCTTCACCACGCTCGACGCCAACCTGGGCTACCGGATCGACCGCTTCAACACCACGGTGAACCTGGGCGTGAGCAACCTCTTCGGGTGCGGCGGCAACTTCGAGTACGACGACAAGGACCTGCTGCGCGCCACTCCCACCAACGAGAACCGCGGCTGCGGGTTCGGGCAGAAGCACACGGAGATGATCAACATGCCGGAGATCGGCACGATGGTCTTCCTGGGCATCAGGTACCAGACGCGCTGAGGCCCTCACCCGGCGTCGCGGGACCCTCACCCGGCCGCGCTGACACGCGTGCCACCCTCTCCCACAAACAGCGTGGGAGAGGGGGTACACCCCAGGTCTAGAGCGTCAGGATAGCCCGGTGCTCGGGCCGGCGCCCCCCATCCCCAGCCCTTCCCCCGCAAACTGCGCGGGGGAAGGGAGCCACTGTGGAGCGCTCCGGCAGCTTTGGGCGCGCACGACATTGACTCCTCTCCCCCATGGGGTTTATGGGGGAGAGGTTGGGAGAGGGGGGCGGCCGTAGCATGCATCCAACCCCTCGAAGCACATTCGAAGTTCTCCCCTTTCCGCACGCAGTTTGTGCGGGGAGGGGCCGGGGGAGGGGCCCCCAGCGGAAACGCACCTCTGCCAGGCACACGATGCACCACCTGACCCGCACCCTGTTCGCCCTGACGATGGCAGGCACCCTCTCCACCTCGGGCTGCACTCCGCCCGCGCAGCCGCCAGCGCCCCAGCCCGCCGCGTACGACACCGTGGCCGCGCCGCGCGGGACGGCCCAGGCGCTCATCGGATGGAGCACGTACCAGGGCGAGGGCGGCACGCGACGGTACTGGGTGTACGTGCCCGCCCGATACGATCGCGCCCGCCCCGCCCCACTCGTCGTCATGCTGCACGGCTGCACGCAGGACCCGGAAGACTTCGCGCGCGGAACGCAGTTCAGCGCGCACGCCGAGCGCGCGGGCGTCATCGTCGCCTATCCCGAGCAGACTGCGGCGTACAATCCGCAAAAGTGCTGGTCGTGGTACGATCCCGCCCACCAGGCGCGCGGCGCGGGCGAGCCGTCCATCGTCGCCGGCATCACCCGCGAGGTGATGAGCCGCTTCGCCGTCGATTCCACGCGCGTCTACATCGCCGGGGTCAGTGCGGGCGGGGCGATGGCCGTCAACACCGCGGCGGCCTATCCCGAGCTGTACGCCGCAGCCGGCGCGCACTCCGCCATCCCGTACCGCGCCGCGACGGACGTGGCGTCCGCCGTCTCGGCGATGCGCTCCGGCCCGGCCAACCCCGACGCGCTCCCCGCCCCCTTCGCGGCGGGCGTCACGCCGGTTCCGCTGATCGTCTTCCACGGCACGTCCGACGTGGTCGTGAACGCGGAAAACGGCCGGCGCCTGGCCGACCAGTGGCGGCGCACCGTCGGGGCCAAGGACTTCACCCGCCACCAGGTGGATGCGGGCGGGCTGCGCGCCACGCGCGACGTCTCCGGGCCGTTCGTGGAGTTGTGGATGGTCGAGGGGCTGGGCCACGCCTGGTCCGGCGGCTCGCCCGCGGGCACCTACACCTCGGCGGCGGGGCCGGACGCAAGCCGCGAGATGCTGCGCTTCTTCCTGCAGCACCCGGTTCGATGATGGACGCACTTCCCCGCTTTCCCCGCCAGCCCGATCCCCTGCGCTTCTGGCGGCGGATCTCGCCCGGCCGCGTCGCCCTCGTCGACCGCCCGCGCGGCGAGCGGCTGACGTACGCGGAGCTGGACGCGGCTGCGGACCGCTGGGCGGGGCTGCTGCGGGCGCGCGGCATTGGCCGCGGGGCGATCGTGGCGGCGCTGGCGGGCAACCGGCGCGAGCTGCCGGAGCTGTTCTTTGCCTGCGGACGCATCGGGGCGGCGCTGCTGCCCCTCAACTGGCGCCTCTCCGCCGCCGAGCTCAAGCCCATCCTGGCCGATGCGCGCCCCGACCTGCTGATCGGCGAGGCGCGGTTCCGCGACCGGGCGGACGGGCATCCCGCGTGGATGGACCTGGACGCCGACGCCCCCGCCCTGCTGGCCGCGGCCGAACCATCCAGCGAAGACGTCCCCATCTCGAGCGACGAGCCGCTGCTGGTCCTGTACACGTCCGGAAGCACGGGCACGCCCAAGGGCGCCGTCCTGCCGCATCGGCAAGTCTTCTGGAACGCCGTCGCCACGACGACCGCGTGGGAACTGGGCGCCGACGACGTGGCGCCGGTGAGCACGCCGCTCTACCACACGGGCGGATGGAACGTCTTCGCCACGCCGCTGTGGCACCGCGGCGGCACGGTGGTGCTGCTGGATGCGTTCGATCCGGACGGCTTCATGCAGGCCATCGAGGAGGAGGGGTGCACCGTGGCCCTGACCGTCCCCACGCAGCTGATGATGATGGCCGAAAGCCCGCGCTGGGGCCGTCCCCTGCCCCGGCTGCGGCGCTTCGTCTCCGGCGGCGCGCCCTGCCCCGCGGCGCTGGCGGCAAAGGTCCGCGCAGCGGGATACACCTTCCGCGAGGGCTACGGGCTGACGGAGTGCGGCCCCAACTGTTTCGCCATCTCCGACGAGGAGGCGGTCCGCCGGCCGGGATTCGTCGGCTGGCCGGTGCCGTACCTGGAGATGCGGCTGGACGCGGAGGACGGGCGCGAGGCGCGGCTGGGCGAAGCCGGCGAGCTGCTGCTTCGCGGGCCGCAGGTGTTCGGCGGATACCTGCGCAACCCGGAGCGCACGGCGGAGGTGCTTTCGGCGGACGGATGGCTGCGCACGGGAGACCTGGCCGTGAGGGACGAGGGCGGGGCGTATCGCATCTGCGGGCGGCGCAAGGAGATGTACATCTCGGGCGGCGAAAACGTCTTTCCCGCCGAGGTCGAAGCCGCACTCTCCGAGTGCCCCGGCGTGGCGGAGGCCGTCGTCGTCGGCGTGCCGGACGAGAAGTGGGGCGAGGTGGGCCGCGCCTTCGTCGTCCCCCGCGCGGATTCCGTGCTGACGGAAACGGACGTGGTTGCCCATGCGCGGGGGCGGCTGGCGGGCTACAAGGTGCCGCGCTCCGTCTTCATCGTCTCCGAGATCCCGCGGCTGGGCAGCGGCAAGCCCGACCGCCGCGCCCTCGCCGCAGTGCAGCCGCTCCTGGTGGAGGCGTGAAGCGATGAACCCGATCACGACTACGGCCCACGGCGCCAGGGGCTCCACCCTGCGGTCGACGCTCGCCTTCGTGCAGCGCATCGCAGGCGACGACACCGTGGCGCGCATCCGGGACGGCCTTGGCGCGGACGACCGGGCCCGCATCGACGCGGCGGCGCCCACGGACGAGATCCCGCTGACGCTTCTGCACGCGTTGTGGCGGGCCGTGGAGGCGGAGATCGGCGCGGAGCACCCGGACTGGCCGGAGCAGTCCGGCGCGTTCGCCATCGAGGGGACGGGACAGCAGCTGTACGGCGGCATCCTGCGCAAGAAGTCGCCGATGGAGTTCCTGACGCAGCGCGTGTCGCTCTTTCGCCTGTACTACCACCCGGGCAACATGGAGGTGGTGGAGGCGGAGCAGGGGCGCGCGGTGCTGCGGCTGGTGGGTTTCGACCCCGGCGAGCGCACCTTCTGCCGCCGCCAGACGGGCGGGCTGCTGCGCTCGATGGAATTCGCGGGCGGCACGTCCGGCACGGTGCGCCACGTCCGCTGCTCGCTGGAGGGCGATGCGTTCTGCGAGTGGGAGCTCAGGTGGGATACGCCGGCCGCGGCGGAGGGGGAGTAGCGCACGCCCCTGGGAGGGCGATTCCGCGGCGGCACACCCACGCGCGGACGTGCTGCAGGTACTCGGGCGCCAGGACCGGCCAGGGGCCTCCCCCCGGGTTCGGGCGCATCAAGGCGTGGTCGGCTCCCCCGATCACCACGATGTCGTAGTCCTTTCCCGCGCCGCGCAGCTGCTCGGCGATACGCGAGCTGGCAAGGGCCGGCACCGTCTCGTCGGCGCTTCCGTACAGCCACAGGCCCGGCGCCGGCAGCTGGCGGAGGAGTGGCGCCGGATCCAGGTCCAGCCAGGGACGGAAGCGGATTCGCCCCGGTGAGCCGCCCGGCTCCGGCGCGTATTCCATGGCGCGGAACCACGCTGCCCCGGCCGCCGCGTCGACCAGGGCGCGCAGCCGCTCGTCTCCGCCGCCGCTCCGCGTGACTTCATCATCCGCCAGGAGCAGGGCACGGGCCTCCGCGATCTCGCGCTCGCCGAACCCTGCGCCCCGCAGCCGCACCTCGTAGTCGTAATTGCCCTCGTCGGCGGGCGTGGTCAGCGGCCCGGAGCGGATGATCAAAAAGCCCGGCGGCGTGCCGTTCCGCGCCAGCCGTTCACCCGCCACGGCGGCGATCCAGCTCGCCTGGCTCGCCCCCACCAGTCCGATCCGCCCCGCATCCACCCCGGGGTACGCCCGCAGCACGTGGAACGCCGAAACGGCGTCCGTCGCAAGGTCTGCCGGAGTGGCGCTCCGCCAGTCGCCCGTCGACTCTCCACTTCCTCGTTTGTCGTACAGCAGGACCGCGACGCCCAGCGATGCCAGTTCCTCGGCCAGGTAGCGGCCAGCCCCGGCCCGCGTTTCGGCACCGGACCCGTGCAGGCCGACCGCCGCGGCGAAGGGGCCGCGGCCGTTCGGCATGAGGAGCGTCGCCGCGAGGCGTACGGTGTCACTCTCGATCGTGAGTGCATGGTCGGTGAAGCGCGGCGGGCGGGATGCGGCGCGGTGGAGAGTGAACGGTCCCTCCAGCGGCCCGAACGCGTACCGCCCCAAGGCGGCCCCGGCCGCGATCGCCCCGGAAAACGTGAACTGCCCCGATGGAGTGGGGATGCGGAACGACAGGGAATCCGGGGTGCGCACCCAGTCCAGAACGGGCATGCCGGCCTGGCCCAGGTCCACGAACCGTGCGGTACGATCCTGGCTGCCGCGCTCCTCCTCGACCTCGATGCGCGTTCCCGGTCCGGGACCCAGCACGCCGGCCCAGCGCGTCGTGCGCGGCGACGCCGTCGCCGCACAGCCGCCGAGGAACGCGGTGCCGGCGAGCAGGAGCGCGGTGCGCCGGCTGAATGCGAGAAGCGTCGTCATCGTGTTCCGGGGAGCGCCCATTTCCAACCTCCAGGCCAGGTGGCAGATTGCAGCGCCAGAAACTTGTACTGGAGTACAACTTTGCGCAAGACAGGTGATGGAACGCAGCGCAGCCGATCCGGCGAGTGGCCGACGCGAGCAACAGAAGGCGGCGAGGCGGGAGCGCATCCACGCCGCGGCGCGCGCGCTGTTCGTCGACCGTGGCTACGACGCCACCAGCCTGGACGACATCGCGGCGGCGGCGGGCGTGGCGCGCGGAACGTTCTTCAACTACTTCCCGTCGAAGGCGGCCGTTCTCGCCGAGCAGTACCAGCGGCTGGCCCAGGAATTCGTCGCGCTGCTCGACGCGGCTGAGCAGGGCACGGCGCGCGACAGGCTGATCCTGCTGTTCCGGGGAGCCGAGGCCTTGCTGCGGCGGGAGGGCGACTTCGCGTCCGTCGTCTACCACCAGGCGTTCCGGGAGCCGGAAGTGGTCGCGGCCGACGCTGGAACCGAGGCGCGGGTGTTCGAGCGGTGGGTGCAGTGGTTCGAAGAGGCGAAACAGCGGGGAGAGATCAGGCCCGGCGCGGACTCGGCCCTGCTGGCGACGGTGATCATGGACGTGTGGTTCGCCACGCTCCGGGCATGGATCGCCGCCGACCGGCGATTCGGCCTTGCGGACCTCGCCGCCGAGAAGCTGGGCCTGCTCTTCGACGGCGTGAGGGGAGGCGGGGGTCAGGTCTGACCCGAACCCACGGGGCGGCCGGGGGGCCAGGGCCGGGTGAACCCGATGCAGCCCCACATTCAGCCAGTCCGCGCAGGCGGACTTCGTGTGGTTGTTGCCGCGAATTCATTCGCCCCAGCCGCCACACCCAGGCTCATCCGGTACGTCGTTCTTCCGCGCGGACGAACCTCGTCAGGCTTCCTGCTTGCCGTCGCGGAACACGCGCACGCCCGCCGTGCCGCCGCCGTGCAGGAGCAGACGTGCGCCACGCCCGCCGTAGGCGCGCATCAGGTCGTGCATCAGCGGCTCTTCGCCGTGCCAGGGATACCCGAACACCAGGTCGAAGTCCTCCAGCGGGTGCCCCAGCGCGGGGTATCCCGAGGCGCCGTCGCCGATGGTGCCGATGCGCCCGTCCCCGCCCTTGGGCCGGTACTTGTAGCCCGACGGGATGAAGCTGCCGGCCACGAACTTCGCCGAGGAGCCGTAGCGCTCCGCCAGCCCGCGCGCCACGTCCACCAGCTCGCCGTCCAGCTCCAGCCCGTACGCCTCGAACCCCAACAGGTCCGCGATGATGGTGATGACGCCCGTGGCCGAGCCCCACTCCAAAAAGCGGAGCCCCGGCGCACGCAGCTCGATCAGCGCGTCGAGCACCACCTCGTAGTCGGCCGGGACGAACGGGTGCCACTCGTTCTGGCGCACCTCGGTATCGAAGCGGCGCCAGATTTCCCACCCTTCCTCGCTCAGGGCAGAAATCCTGGCGCGCAGCTCCGCGTCCACGCCGGCCATCCGGGGTGGTGCCCCAGCGCTCACGCGTCGTCCTCGTCGGCCGGCTCGGTCTCTCCGCCGGGGCCCTCGGTGCCCTCGTCCATCACCCCGCCCAGCTCGTCGTCGTCGCCGCCCTCCTTGCGGGCGAGCTTCTTCGCGGCCTTTTCCTCTTTCTTCTTCTGCTTGTCGATTTCCTTCTGGCGCTTCTCGAAATTGTAGTTGGGACGCCTCGCCATGTTTGCTCCGGTTCGTAGGTGCGTGCTCGCCGCTGGTGTCGCGCGATAGCTGAATCTAGCTCGCCGACCCGCTTGGCGCTCCGTTCCGTCTCCCGTTCCTGCACCTTCCGGTCCCCCGATGCGCGCCGCCCCCGCCCGCCCCTTCATCATTCCCTCATCCATCCCCGGCAACAGTGCGGTTCGTGGCGGCGTCCAAACCCGCGACAGGAACTCGGGAGAGCGGCGTTCTTCCGCGCACAGACCCACCAGGAGCGGGGATGATGATCAGGATCAGGACCACGGCGGCCCCGCTGCTGGCGGCGGCGCTGATGACGGCCGGCGCCGCGGCGGCACAGGACCGCGTGGTGCAGCTGCCGCGGCAGGACCGCGTGCTGTCGGGAACGGCGCCCCAGGTGTACGCCGTCGGCGCGGCGGAGGGGGCGGACCACGAGATCTTCGGCGAGATCGCGGGGGTCGCTTTCGACGCGTCCGACAACCTGTACGTGCTCGATCGCCCCAACGCGCGGGTGATGGTGTACGGGCCCACCGGCCGCTTCCTCCGCCAGATCGGGCGCAAGGGACAGGGCCCGGGCGAGCTGACGGTTCCCATGCAGCTCGCCATCGCCGGCGACGGCACCGTGGTGGTGATGGACCTGGCCCGGCCCGCGTACAGCCTGTTCCGGCCCGATGGAACGTTCATCCGCAACGTGGCCATGGAGGGGCTGTTTCCGTCGCTGGGCTCGCCGATGGCCTGGCACCCGCGCGGCGGCGTCGTGGGCACCTTCCGCCCGGCCCCCACCGCGAGCCCGCGCACCGGCACCCACACCGACAACACCGTCCCGCTGACGTTCTATCCATTCGGTGGCGGAAACCCGGTACGGCTGTACCAGATCCCGCAGCAGTCGACGACGCAGAGTTCCAGCAGCACCCCCGGCCAGATGATGGTGCGCGTGGTGCCACCGCCCACCTTTTCACCCGCGGTGCTGTTCGGCGTGCTTCCGGGCGGGCAGATGGCGCTGAGCTTCACGTCCGGCTACACGGTGCGCATCCTGGACGCCAATGGCCAGACCGTGCGCTACCTGCAGCGGCCCATGCCCGTGCGCCGGACGACCGAGCGCGACCGCGAGCGCGCCCGCGCCGAGCGGAGCGAACGGATGCAGAGCGGGCGGGGCAGGGTCACCATCACCACGGGCGGTGGCGGCCGCGCGCCGCGAGGGGCACCGAGCGGCCCCGAGATCGAGCGGATGCTCGGGGAGATGCGCTTCGCCGATACCATCCCCGCGCTGAAGGGGCTGCGCGTGGCGCCTTCGGGCAAGCTGTGGGTGGAGCGCACGCCGCCGTTCGGGTCGGAGGACGGCCCGGTGGACCTGCTCACGGCCGAGGGGCAGTACCTGGGGACCATCAACGGGTTCGGCCTGCCGGCGGCCATCAGCCGGGGCGGGCTGGCCGCCTTCACCGAGGTGGACGACCTGGGGGTGGACCGCGTCGTCGTGCGCCGATTGCCGCAACCCTGGCGGTAGGAACGCGACACGCAGGAATCCCGAACGGGCGCGGCAAGGAGCCGCGCCCGTTTTCGCGTCCGGAACCGCCGCTCATCGCCCCTTCCGCCCCGCCCCGCGCGCCCCTACGTTGCCGCCGGTGCGCGGTTTGCGGGTGCAGCCGCGCCCCCGTGCGACTGACGAGTGCACCAGACCGGAGGAAGAGCCCCACGTGAACCGCGAGTACCACCGATGGCACAGCCCCTCGCTGGGGCGTGACATGGAGATGTTGGTCTTTGGCCATTCGGGCGCGCGCATGGTGGTGTTCCCCACCTCGCAGGGGCGCTACTTCGAGTGGGAAGACCGCGGGATGACGAACGTGCTGGGCGACCACCTGCGCAACGGCTGGCTGCAGCTCTTTTGCGTGGACAGCGTGGACGTCGAAAGCTGGTACGCGCGCTGGAAGCATCCGCGCGACCGCGCCCAGCGGCAGTACGACTACGAGAACTACGTGGTGCGCGAAGTGGTTCCGTTTTCGCGAAGCCGCAACGACAACCCGTTCCTGATGGCCACCGGCGCCAGCTTCGGCGCGTACCACGCGGTGACCATGGCGCTGCGGCACCCGCACGTCTTCAACCGGGTGATCGGGCTGAGCGGGATGTACGACATCCGCCAGTTCGCCGACGGCTACTACGACGACGCCATCAAGGGCAACAACCCGTCTCACTTCGTCGGCGAGCTGCACGACCACGGGCACCTGGAGGCGCTCCGCCGGATGGACATCATCCTGGCGACGGGCGAGACGGACCAGTTCGTCGACAACAACCGCCATCTCTCGCGCATCCTGTGGGAAAAAGGCGTCGGCAACGCGCTGCGGCTGTGGGACGGGTGGTCGCACGACTGGCCGTACTGGGAGCGGATGATCCGCACCTACATCAACGGAAGCGACTGAACGGAAAGTGCGTGAGTGCGTTAGTGCGGGAGTGCGTGAGGGCGGGAGTGGACGCCGGGCACCGGCAATCAAACGAACCGGAGGAGCGGAGATGGCGCTGAAAGTGGGGCTGATCGTGGGGCGGGAGTGGTCGTTTCCCCCGGCCTTCATCGAAGAAGTCAACCGGCGGAACGAGGGCGTCACCGCCGAGTTCGTGCAGCTGGGCGCGCCGCGCATGGACGACCCCAGCGAGTACGCGGTGATCATCGACCGCATCTCGCACGAGGTGCCGTTCTACCGCACCTACCTCAAGCAGGCCGTCATCCAGGGCTGCACCGTCGTCAACAACCCGTTCATGTGGACGGCCGACGACAAGTTCTTCGGCGCGGCGCTGGCGACCCGCCTGGGGATCGCGCATCCCAAGACCATCGTGCTCCCCAACAAGGAGTACATCCCCGGCATCGTGCACGACGAGTCGCTCCGCAACCTCAAGTACCCGCTGGACTGGGAGGCCATCGTCGAGTACATCGGCCTGCCCTGCATCCTCAAGGACGCGCACGGCGGCGGATGGAAGGACGTGTACGTCTGCCGCACCATGCGCGAGCTGATCGACAACTACGACACGTCGGGCCTGCTGACGATGATCGTGCAGGAGTTCATCCACTGGGACCACTTCATCCGCTGCATCTGCCTGGGGCAGGACGAGATCCTTCCCATCAAGTACGACCCGCGCGAGCGCAAGTACCACGTGGAGCACGCCCACATGGGCGAGGAGCTGGGGCGCCGGGTGGTGGACGATTCGCGCAAGCTGGTGCGGGCGCTGGGATACGACATGAACTCCATGGAGTGGGCCGTGCGCGACGGCGTGCCCTACGCCATCGACTTCATGAACCCCGCGCCCGACATGGACATCTACTCGCTCACCCCGCACTACTTCGACTGGGTGGTCAAGCACATGGCCGACATGGCCATCGACCTGGCCAAGAACCCGCGGCCGCAGGTGCGCGAGCTCAAGTGGGAAGACCTGTTCGCCGGCTCGCGCCACTCGGCCGAGATGGTGGGCGGCGCGGCCGTCCTGGGCTCCGGCTCGCCTCCCCCGCCCGTCGCGGCTCCAACCGAGGCCCCGGCCGCGCGGCCCGTGGCGGGTACGGGCTCCGCGTCCGCCGCCCGGCCCGCGGCGGACCCGGGTGACGCGCCGGACGCCGTCGTCCGCGCCGAGGCCGAAGAGGGGCACGCGTGAACGACGCCGGCACCGTTCGCGAGGCCATCGAGACCTGGCACGGGCTGCTGGGCGACGAGGGGCTGGCGGCGGGGAGCGCGGAGCGGATGGAAGACGACCACCGGCGCCGGGGGATGTACTTCGGCGACCGGCCGCTCTGCTCGGTGCTGCGCCCGCGCATGCTGACGCACGCCCAGTACGCCTGGATCCGGCGCCAGGTGGGCACGCTGATGAGCGCGTACCGCAAGATCCACGAGCGCGCGATGGCGGATGACGGCTTCCGCGCCCAGTTCCACCTGCTGGACTGGGAAGAAGAGATCGTGCACTTCGATCCCGGCTTCCGCTCGCCCTGCCCCACGTCGCGGCTGGACACCTTCTTCTCGGCCGAGGACGGCACGCTGAAGGTAACGGAGTACAACGCCGAGACGCCCGCCGGCCCGGCGTACGTGGACGTGCTGTCGGAGACGTTCCTGGCGCTGCCGGTGACGGGCGAGTTCATGCGAACGCACGTCCTTCATCCGCTTCCCGCCAGGCACGGTGTGCTCCACGCGCTCCTGCAGTCGTTCCAGGAGTGGTCGGGGCGCCGCGAGCTGCCGCGCATCGGCATCCTGGACTGGTCCGACGTGCCGACGGTCAGCGAATTCGTCTTCTTCCGCGACTACTTCCGAGCGCACGGCATCGAGGCGCAGATCGCCGATCCGCGCGAATGCGAGTACCGCGACGGCAAGCTGATCGCCCCCGGCGGCTTCGAGATCACGCTCATCTACAAGCGCGTCCTCATCGACGAGCTGATCATGCGGATGGGGATGGACAACCCCGTGGTGCAGGCGGTCAAGGACGGCGCCGTGTGCATGATCAACCCGTTCCGCTGCAAGGTGATCTACAAGAAGGCCGGCCTGGCCGTGCTGGGCGACGAGCGCAACGCCGACATGTTCGATGCGGACGAGCAGGCCGTGATCGACGCCTGCATCCCCTGGACGCGCGTGGTGGAGGAGCGCCACACCAGCCGCGGCGCGGAGCAGATCGACCTGCTGCCGTGGATGGCGCAGAACCGCGAGCGGCTGGTGCTGAAGCCCAATGACGACTACGGGGGGCACGGCATCGTGCTGGGGTGGCTGGTGTCGGACGACGAGTGGACGGCCGCGATGCAGACGGCGCTCACCCGTCCGCACGTGGTGCAGGAGCGCATCATCCTGCCCACCGAGCCGTTCCCCAGCTGGGTAGACGGGCAGGTGCAGGTGACCGACCGCATGCTCGACATCGCGCCGTACGTAACGATGACGGCCCACGTGGACGGCGCCCTCACCCGCATCGCCACGGACCCGCTGCTGAACGTGACGGCTGGTGGCGGCTCGAGCGTGGCCACGATGCTGGTGGAGCCGCGGTAGGGGCGCCCCACCCCCTGCCCCTCCCCGCACCAACTGCGGGCGGAGAGGGGAGAACTTCAGGTTGAGGTGCGGCGACGAGCATGGAGGCACAGGCCCGGCCCTGCTGGGGCGACTGAAGTCGCGGCAACAACGGCCCAAAGTCCGCCTGCGCGGACTGCACGCATGGTCGAGTGCGCGGGGTCAGCCGAGGCGCAGTTCAGGTCTCCCCCTCCCCTGCGCAGCGGGGGACGGGGGCCGGGGGGAGGGGGCTCCCGCGGAATGCGAGGCAGCCAGTCGAACCCCGACCGAAGTTCCCCCCTCTCCCGGCGCAGTTTGCCGGGGGAGGGGCTGGGGGAGGCGCCCACCCGCGGCATGCGCCGAACGGTCGGCCCGCGACGAAGTTCCCCCCTCTCCCGCGCAGTTTGCGGGGGAGGGGCCGGGGGAGGGGGAACCGGCGCGATCCGTGCAGCCGGAGCAGCAAACGAAGCGAGTGCCCAGGTAAACGCAGCATCGGCCCGCAACACCATCCCAGGGATTGCCCGCATGAAGGCTCCTTCGCTGACGCTCGGCATCGAAGAAGAGTACCAGATCATCGACCCCGAAACCCGGGAGCTGCGGTCGTACATCACCGAGCTGCTGGAAGACGACCACATGATCCTGGGCGAGATCAAGCCCGAACTCCACCAGTCCATCGTGGAGGTGGGCACCACCGTCTGCCGCACGCCGCAGGAGGTGCGCGCCGAGCTGCGGCGGCTGCGCGGGATGGTGATGGGGCTGGCCGCGCGAAAGAACCTCAAGGTGGTCGCGGCGGGCACGCACCCCTTCAGCAGCTGGATGACGCAGGAGATCACGCCGCTGGAGCGCTACATCGGCGTCAAGCAGGACATGCAGGACCTGGCGCAGCAGCTCCTGATCTTCGGCACCCACGTGCACGTGGGCATCGAAGACCCGGAGTTCCTGATCGACGCCATGAACGTGTCGCGCTACTTCCTGCCCCACATCCTGTGCCTGTCCAGCAGCTCGCCTTTCTGGATGGGGCGCAACACGGGGCTCAAGAGCTACCGCAGCGTGGTGTTCCGCAACTTCCCGCGGACGGGCGTGCCCCGCATCATGCGCAGCTGGGGAGACTTCGCCGAGCTGCAGGAAACGCTCGTCTCCACGCGGTGCATTCCCGACGGCAGCAAGATCTACTGGGACCTGCGGCCGCACCACGCGTATCCCACGCTGGAGTTCCGCTTCCTGGACGTGTGCACGCGCGTGGACGAGGCCGTGTGCGTGGGCGCCATCCTGCAGGCCATCATCGCCAAGCTGTGGAAGCTGCGGCGCGACAACATGACCTTCCGCGTGTACGCGTCGGACCTGATCGAAGAGAACAAGTGGCGATCGGTGCGGTACGGGCTGGACGGCAACCTGATCGACTTCGGCAAGCAGAAGGAGAGCCCCGCCCGCCACCTGATTCGCGAGATGCTGGAGTGGTTCGTGGACGACGTGGTGGACGACCTGGGCAGCCGCGCCGAGGTGTCGTACGCCTTCCGCATCATGGACGAGGGCTCCAGCGCCGACCGCCAGGTGAAGGTCTTCGAGCGCACGGGCGACCTGAAGGACGTGGTGGACCACCTGATCGCCGAGACCGAAGAGGGCGTGTTCGAGCAGCAGCCCGCGATGGCGGGGACGTGAGAGTGCGTGAGTGCGTGAGTGCGTGAGTGCGTGAGTGCGGCCCTCCTCGGCTTCGGGGAGGGCCGCGTTCGTTCGTGGGGGAGCGGAGTAATCCGCCGCAACCACTGGGGAAAGCCTCGCAAAGCCTGTGAGGCTCATACTCCGCACCTGCCGACGCGCAGCTGTCATCCCGACGGAGCGGCCACCCCTGACCTGCCCGCACCGCGTAGACGGCAGCGACTGAGGGATCCGCCACACACCGCGCGATTCACGAGCGAGCGGCGGAATGCCTGGCCTCCAGGAGCGGGTAAACCCGCCGCTGGACCAGCGGAAAGCCCCGGCTCGGGCCGCTGTCGCGTCCCTCCCGGGGCTTCACGCGTACGCGCGCCCCACCTGCCGGAGCGCGATCGAATTCTCCCTCTCCCCTGCGAAGCGGGGGAGAGGGCCGGGGAGAGGGGGCTCCCGCGGCATGCGAGGCAGTCCGTCGAACCTCGCTTGAAGTTCTCCCCTCTCCGCCCAGCAGTTGCGTGCCGCGCGGGGCCCGGGGGAGGGGCCCCGCCGATCGAAAACTCTTGACGAACACCATGACCGGAACCACCCTGCACTACCCGCCCGCGTGTGGGAACGGGCGGCATTCCCACCCCTCCCCCTTCTCCAGGAGGTGCGTATGGCTTCAGCCCCCTCATTCACAACGGACCGCATCCGCAACGTGTGCGTGGTAGGCCACGGCGGATCGGGAAAGACCACCCTGGTCGACGCGGCGTGCTACGTGGCGGGCACCACCAAGCGCCACGGGTCGGTGGATGACGGAACCGCCCTCACCATGTTCACGCCCGAGGAAAACGCGCACGGCATCTCCATGAACGTGTCCGTGGCCTGGGCGGCGTGGATGGACAGCAAGATCAACTTCATCGACACCCCCGGCTACCTGGACTTCCTGGGCGAAACGCGCGCCGGCATCCGCGTGGCGGACGGCGCGCTGGTGTGCCTGTCGGCCGTCAACGGCGTGGAGGTGGGCACCGAGCGCGTGTGGGACCTGCTGGAGGAGCGCCACCTGCCCGCCATCCTCTTCGTGTCGATGATGGACCGCCAGAACGCCGACTTCGAGCGCGTCTACCAGGACATCCGCGAGCACCTGACGCCCAAGGCCATCCCGGTGGAGGTGCCCGTGGGCGCGGGGGACGATTTCCGCGGCATCGTGAACCTGTTCAGCGACCAGGTGCACTACTACGTCGAGGGCACCACGGCTGGCGAGTACGAGGAGCACGACGTTCCCCCCGAACTGCAGGCCATCGTCGACCGCTACTACAACGACCTGATCGAAACCATCGCGGCCACGGACGACAACCTGCTGGAGCACTACCTGGAGGGCGACACCATCACCCGCGACGAGGCGCTGCACGCGCTCAAGCAGGCCATGCTGCGCGGCGACCTGTACCCCGTGTTCTGCGGCG
Source organism: Longimicrobium sp. (assembly GCF_036399935.1). Lineage (GTDB taxonomy): Bacteria > Gemmatimonadota > Gemmatimonadetes > Longimicrobiales > Longimicrobiaceae > Longimicrobium. Next base: position 58,235 of record NZ_DASWMD010000001.1, on the reverse strand, counting down.
CGCCGACGAAGACGTGGGGCACGCGGGCGCTGCTCAGCAAGCTGGTGGAGCTGATGCCCTCGCCCCAGGAGCGCCCGGCCGAGCTGGCGCAGGGCCGCACCGACACCGTGGTGGAGCTGAGGAACCTGAACAGCGACCCGTTCGCCGCGCTGGTCTTCAAGACCACCAGCGAGCCGCACGTGGGCGAGCTGTCGTTCTTCCGCATCTACGGCGGCTCGGTGAGCAGCGGCGCCGAGGTGTTCAACGCCACCCGCGAAAAGCCCGAAAAGCTGGCCCACCTCTCCATCCCGCAGGGCCGCGACCGCCAGGAGGTGGACGGGCTGCGCGCGGGCGACATCGGCGTCGTGGCCAAGCTCAAGGACACGCACACCAACGACACGCTCTCCGCCCCCGGGCACCCGCTGGTGCTGGCCGGGGTGAGCTTTCCCGACCCCGACATCGCCGTGGCGGTGGAGCCCGCGACGCGCGGGGAGGAAGACAAGCTGGCGGTGGGGCTGCACAAGCTGCACGAGGAAGATCCCTGCTTCACCTCCGAGTACGTTCCCGAGCTGGGGCAGACGATCGCGCGGGGGCTGGGCGAGCTTCACCTGGAGGTGCAGCTGGAGCGGTTGAAGCGCAAGAACGGGGTGGACGTGGTGGTCAAGGCGCCGCGCATCCCCTACCGCGAAACCATCCGCGCGGTGGCCGAGGCGCAGGGCCGCCACAAGAAGCAGACGGGCGGGCGCGGCCAGTTCGGCGACGCGCACCTGCGCCTGAAGCCGCTGGACCGGGGCTCCGGCTACCGTTTCACCGATTCCATCGTGGGCGGGGTGATCCCGGGCAAGTACATCCCGGCGGTGGACAAGGGCGTGCAGGAGGCGTCCGCCCGCGGGGTGCTGGCCGGCTTCCCCATGGTGGACTTCGAGGCCGAGGTATACTTCGGCAGCTACCACACGGTCGACAGCTCGGAGATGGCCTTCAAGATGGCCGGCATCCTGGCCTTCGGCGCCGCCGCCGAAAAGGCGCAGCCGGTGATCCTGGAGCCGGTGATGCAGGTGGACGTGTTCACTCCCGACGAGTTCCTGGGCGACGTGATCGGCGACCTGAACCAGCGGCGCGGGCACATCCTGGGCATCGAGCCGGCCGGCCGGAACCAGCGCGTCCGCGCCCTGATGCCGCAGGCGGAGCTGTACAAGTACGCCACCGCCCTGCGCTCGCTCACGCAGGGGCGCGCCACGCACACGCGTACCTTCCACGCGTACGAGGAGGTGCCCGGCCACGAGGTGCCGCGGGTGGTGGAGTCTGCCAAGAAGGAGCGCGAGGAGCTGCTGTCCGCTCGGTAGAGTTTCCTCCGTCTCGGTGAAAAGACCGGCCCCGCTTCAAGCATTGAGGCGGGGCCGTGTTGCGGAGCGGAGTTCCTGTTAGAAGTGAAGACGCGGGAGGCTGAACCCGCCCTTGGTGACGGCGAGCGTGGCGCCCGATTCGCGCATCCGCACCTGCATCTCGAACGTGCCCTTCACGCTGTCGGCCCGCAGGGTGGAAATCGTAAGGCGCAGCGACGTGGCGTCTCCATAGCCGCTGCCGGGTGAAGTGGCGTTGAACGCGACGAACGCGTGCGTCACCGGGCACGTGGTCATGGTGGTGCAATCGATGGTTCCAACCTTCGGGTTCGGGACCACGATCCCGAAGTCGTCGAAATCGAACCCTTGGGGAGGGTATCGGTAGCCGACGATGTGCAGCTCGTTTTCACCATCGTAATCGACCCCCGCCGCAGCCACGCGGCTCGCCCTTGGATCTCCCGTCGCGCTGAAGGTACCGGTGAACGCGCCGGAGTACTCGAACCGGAGTTCGCCGGGCGCGGGGCCCTTGGGAGTCGGATCGATGGGTGTTTTGCCGTCGCCGCAGCCGGTGAGGGCGAGTGAAAGGATCGCGACGGCGAGAAGGCGCCGGGTCTTGTGCATGGGATGAGCGCGGGTCGGGAGCACGGCTGAGGAGGATGGCCGCAGAGTATATTCGACGATGGTCCGGGATGGAAGGGCGCGGCGAGTTGCCATCTGCAGACGGCCCGCGTATGGTGTCGCCCTTCGTGACCCCACTCTCGTATCTGGAGGACCCATGGCCCGTTTCGCCGCGATCCGCGGAAGTGTGATGGCCCTCGCCTGCGCGGCCGCGCTGGCCGCCTGCGCCAGGGAAGCCGAGCCCACCGACAACACCGTCGACGCGGGCGCCGCCCCGCCGCTGCCGCTGACCGTCGACAGCGCGCCCTCCATGCAGCCCCCCGTCGCCACCACCCCCGCGGCCGACACCGGCGCCGCCCCCGCGGTGCAGACGCCGGCCCCATCGAACGTGCCCGCCTCCAGCAACGCGGCGGCCCAGGGCGGATCGTCCACGACCGCGCCCGCCCCGGTTCCGGCCGCCGCGCCTGCCGACACCGGGCACACGGGCCACTGACGAAGAACCCCTCACACGGAGGGCACGCAGCACACGCAGGAGGAGGGCACCTCCCTTCGTCCTCCGTGACCTCCGCGCCCTCCGTGTGAGACCAGCGGTTTCATGTTTGCGGAAACGCGCGGCATGGACACGAAACAGAGCGGAACGACGTACGTGGGGATCTCGGGATGGACGTACGCCGGGTGGCGGGGCGTGTTCTATCCCGAGGGGCTGGCCCGCAAGCGCGAGCTGGCCTACGCCGCGTCCAGGCTGAACACCATCGAGATCAACGGCTCGTTCTACTCCCTTCAGCGCCCCACCAGCTACCGCGCGTGGTACGAGGCCACGCCCCCCGGCTTCGTCTTCGCCGTGAAGGGAAGCCGCTTCATCACGCACATGAAGAAGCTCAAGGACGTGGAGGTGGCGCTGGCCAACTTCCTGGCGTCCGGCGTGCTGCGGCTGGCGGAAAAGCTGGGGCCCGTGCTGTGGCAGTTTCCGGAGCGGATGCGCTTCGACGAGGCGCGCTTCGCCGACTTCCTGGCGCTGATCCCCAGGACGCACGACGAAGCGTCGCGCCTGGCCCGCGGCCACGACGCCCGGCTGGACGCGCGCGCGTGGACCGAGCCCGAGCACCAGGGCACCATCCGCCACGCCTTCGAAATCCGCCACCCGGGGTTCCTCTCTCCCCGCTTCGTAGACCTGCTGCGCGCCCACAACGCCGCCTTCGTGTTCGCCGACACGGCGGGGCGGTGGCCGTACGCGGAAGACACAACCAGCGACTTCGTGTACGTCCGCCTGCACGGGGCCGAGGAATTGTACGCGAGCGGCTACAGCGACTCGCAGCTGGACTGGTGGGCGTCGCGCATCCGCGAGTGGCGCACCGGGTGCCATCCGCGCGACGCCATGTGCGTGGCCGATCGCGGCGAGGACGTCCACGGGGGACGCGACGTGTTCGTCTACTTCGACAACGACGCCAAGGTGCACGCCCCGTTCGACGCGCTGCGCCTGGCCGAGCGCCTGCGGTGAAAACGGAAGGAGGAGCAGAGACCGCGTCTCTGCTCCTCCTTCGCATCCGGCCCGTGGCGTCAGGCCGATCCCGTCACCGCTCGAGCACGCCGAACCCGCCTCGATTACGGGATGTCGCCCTTGTCGAGCAGCGGCAGGTCGAACGTTCCGCTCTGTACCTCCACCACCTCGTTCTCGTCGTCGCCCACGAAACCCGCCATCGAAAACCTGAACGTGCCGCGGACACGCTCGTCGTCCATGTGGGTGATGGTGAGCTGCCCGGACGTGGCGAAGAACAGCGCCTCCGCGTCATCGGTGGTGGTGTCGTCCTGGCCCAGCACGAACGCCGACAGGATCGGGCAGTCGGTGTCGGACTCCGTGCAGGTGACGGTCCCCGTCGCGGGATCGTCGAGCACGACCAGCAGCGCGTCGTACTTGTTGTTGCCGGAGCGGCCCTTCTGGCCGTAGAGCACCAGGGCGTCGCCGCCCTGGGGGTCCTCCGCCAGCTCCGCGAACGCGAAGGTGCCGCTTTCGGAGTTGGCGGCCGTCACCCTGCCCTCGGCATCGAAATCGCCGCTCACCCCTCCGCTGTAGGTGAAGTGCACTTCGCCCACCAGGTCCCGGTTGGGGCCGCTGGAATCCTTGCACGCCGCCAGCGGAAGCAGCGCGAGGGAGGCCAGCGCCAGGAGGGTGCGTTTCGATGTGCGCATGGAAGGGATCCCTTCTTTCGAGTCAGGTCGGTGCGGCGCTCCGCGGCATGCGGAGCGCCGTGCTTCATTCGCCCCTGGCGGGAAGGACGAAGGTGAACGCCGCGCCCGCGGGCGGCGAGTTCCGGGCCACCAGGTCGCCGCCCATGGCGCGCGCCAGGCGGCGGGAGATGGCGAGCCCCAGCCCGCTGCCGGGCTCGCCCTTGCTCTTGGGCGCCGAGCCCAGCTGCAAAAACTCCTCGAACACCGCCTCTTCGCTGCCGAAGGGCAGCCCCGGCCCGGTGTCGCGAACCTCGATCCACGCGCGCCCGCCCTCGTCGCACCCGGCCGCGACGGACACGGCGCCCGCGTCGGTGAACTTCACCGCGTTGGAAAGCAGGTTCACCAGCACCTGGCGCACGCGGGGCGGGTCTACGCACAGCGTTTCGTCGCGAAGCGGATCCACCTCGGTGCGCAGGTCCAGCCCCTTGCTGCGCGCCTGCGGTTCCACCACCACCAGCGCGTCGTCCACCAGGGCGCCCAGGGTCACCTCTTCGCAGTTGAACTCCATCCGGCCCGCATCCAGCTTGGCCAGGTCCAGGATGTCGTTCACCAGCTGCGACAGGTGGCCCGACACCTGGCAGATGCGCTCCACCATGTCGTGCTGCTGCCCGTTCAGCTCGCCCACGATGCCGTCGGCCAGCAGCTCGCTGTAGCCCACGATGGCGGTGATGGGCGTCCGCAGGTCGTGGCTCATGGCCGAAAAGAACCGCTCGCGGCGCACCGCCGCCTCCGTCAGCCGGGCGTAGGCGCGGGCGTTGGCCAGCCCCGCGGCGGCCTGCCCCGCCAGCATCCCGGCCAGCGCGTGCATCTCCTCATCGGCCTGCCCCGGGGTGCGCCAGGCCACCAGCAGCGTGCCCACGGCATCGCCCGCGTGGTGAAGGGGGAAGACGAACCCCGCGCCGCCCCCCACCTCCACCCGGCCGTCGTCCGGCGCCGGCGCCGCCGCCAGGGCCGCCAGCTCGTCTGATCCGATGGACCATCCGTCCGCCACCCACGCGCGCGGCTGCTCGATCCCCGGCGTCGACAGCGCGGCCGCGCCGGCGCCGAGTACCGAGGGAAGCCGGCGGCAGAGGCCGTCCCAGATGCGGTCGGGATCCACCATCGAGGCCGACTCGGCGGCCAGCCCGCAGAGCGCCTCCAGCCGCCGGGCGCGCGTTTCCCAGTCGGCCGTGGCGGCCGGCGCGTGTGCCGGGGTGGACTGGGAGTTGCCGTCGGCCATCGGTTTCCTCGCTGATCGGAGTGCGGGCCGCGTGCGGCGGCCTGGGGCTCCGGCTATCTTGGGGGCCGCACGGCGCCCCGGCAAGCCAACCGACGTCCAACGAGATGACCCTTCGTCCGCTCCGCCTGAAGAAGAACGAGGACCGCCGCCTGCGCGCGGGCCACCTGTGGGTGTTCAGCAACGAGGTGGACGTCCGCGCCACGCCGCTCACCGACTTCGAGCCGGGCGAGCCCGCCGAGGTGCAGGACGCGCGCGGGGCGCCCATGGGCACCGCCTACGTGAACCCCCGCTCGCTGATCGCCGCGCGCCTGGTCAGCCGGCAGCGCAACCGCCCGCTGGACGGCGACCTGCTGCGCCGCCGCCTGGCCCGCGCCCTGGCCCTGCGCGAGTCCGTCTTTCCCGGCCCGTACTACCGCCTGTGCTACGGCGAGGGCGACGGGCTTCCCGGCCTGGTGGTGGACCGCTTCGGCCCGCACCTGGTCGCGCAGGTGACCACCGCCGGGATGGAGCGGGTGCTGGACGACCTGGTGCAGGCGCTGCGCGACACCGTGGCCCCCGAAAGCCTGCTGCTGCGCAACGACACCTCGGGCCGCGCGCTGGAGGGGCTGGAGCCGTACGTTCGCCCCGCGTTCGGCGACGTGCCCGAGGTGCTGTCGCTGGAAGAGAACGGCGTCCGCTTCCAGGTTCCCGTCTCCGGGCAGAAGACCGGGTGGTTCTACGACCACCGGATGAACCGTGCCCGCATGGGGGCGTACGTCCGGGGCCGGCGCGTGCTCGACGTCTTTTCGTACGTGGGCGGCTGGGGGGTGCAGGCCGCCGCCGCGGGTGCGTCGTCCGTCGTCTGCGTGGACGCGTCGGCCCCCGCGCTGGAGTGGGTCGGCCGCAACGCCGAGCTGAACGGCGTGGCCGACCGCGTATCCGCCGTCCGGGGCGACGCCTTCGACGTGCTGGGCCGCATGGTGGCCGACGGCGAGCGCTTCGGGGCCGTGGTGCTGGATCCGCCCGCCTTCATCAAGCGGAAGAAGGACGCCCAGGCCGGGGCGGAAGCGTACCGGCGCGCCAACCAGCTGGCGATGGAGCTGCTGGAGCCGGACGGCATCCTGGTTTCCGCATCGTGCTCGTACCACCTGCACCGCGACGGGCTGATGGACGCCATGCTGCGCGCCAGCCGCCGCCTGGGGCGCGACCTGCAGGTGCTGGAAGAGGGCCACCAGGGGCCGGACCATCCCGTACACCCGGCCATCCCCGAAACGGCGTATTTGAAGGCCTTCGTCGCCCGGGTGGGATAGGTGGCAGGTACCAAGTGCCAAGTGCCCAGCGCCAAGTGACAGGTGCCTGGTTGGAACCCCGGGTTTGTCCTGGCACCTGGTACTGGGCACTTGGTACTGCCGTTCAGGTACTTCCGTTTATCCGTTCAGTGCGAGATTCCGATGCTGAAGCCGATGTGGAACGTCAGCAGGTCGGTGTCGCTTCGCACGGGATACAGGGTGATGCTGCCGTCGGGGTGGTCCTCGATGTCGCCCTCGCGCAGGTACTCGGCGACGCCGTTGTTGTGGTACTTCACGCCGATGTCGAGGCTGGCCCGCGACGAGCGTGGGCCCACGGGAATGTAGATGCCCCCGCCGCCGCAGTACGAAAAGCTGCCGTCGTCGAAGTTGGTGGTGCTGGCGAAGTCCTCGTCGTCGTACGTTCCCGACACGGACGACTGCGTCCAGATGAACGAGTAGCCCGCGTAGCCGTTCACGTACGGGCGCAGCCGCCCGTTGGGCACGCCGATCTGCGGGCCCACGCCCACGAAGGCGATGTTGTTCGACGTGGTCAGGTCTACCAGGATGCGCCCGCCCAGCGTGGGGCTCAGCGGAACGCGCTGCCGTTCGTGGCCGTACACGATGAGGCCGGCGTCGGCGCGGATGCCCAGCCATCCGTCGCGGTCCAGCTGGTGGATGTAGTTGATCTGCCCGCCGAGGCCGCCGTTCACGTAGTCGCTGAACTCGCCTTCGGTGCGGGCGGCGATGAAGCTTCCGCCGAAGAAGCCGCCCGTGGGCTGCTTCTCGTAGTACTCCTCGTCGTCGTCGTCCCAGTCCCAGTCGTCGTCCTGGGCGGCGAGGGGGGCGGCGATCAGCAGGGCGGCCGCGGCGGCGGCGATGATGCGGGCTTTCATGGCTTCAACCTCGTGCGGGGACGAGAATCGGAAAGGTTCGGGGCCCGGCGATCTGCCGCCGGACACCGTAGCACAGGGGCAACGCGCGGGCCGCTCGCGGCCTGGAACGGCATCGCACTGCGGTGCATCGACTTACCTGTTTCGGGCGATGCGGGCCGTGCCCGGCGGGTGACCACTCGGGAGGACAGCAGTGCCGTCCGCGGGTGTCCACGAATCCAACAACGTTCAAGGTCGCGGCGATCGCGACAGGGAAGGCTGATCGATGGCGGTGGAGATGACGGGCCGGTACGCCGGCGGATTGAAGACGGAGCTGCGGCACGGTCCCTCGGGCGCGGAGATCCGGACGGCGGCGCCGGTGGACAACGCGGGCGACGGGAGCTCGTTCTCGCCGACGGACCTGCTGGCAGCCTCGCTGGGGGCGTGCATGGTCACGGTGATGGCCATCTACGCCGAGCGCAACGGCCTGCCGTTCGAGGGCGTGAGCTTTTCGCTGGAAAAGCACATGCGCTCCGACCCGCGGCGGGTGGAGTCGCTGCCGGTGACCCTCCGCATGCCCGCCGCGCTGACGGAGGAGCAGCGGAAGAAGCTGGAGCACGTGGCGCTCACCTGCCCCGTGTACCGCAGCCTGCTGCCGGAGATCAGCAAGGACGTGACGTTCGTCTACGAGTGAGGGGAGCCCCACCCCCGGCCCCGCCCCCGGCCCCTCCCCGCACGAACTGCGTGCGGAGAGGAGAGAACGACGCCCGCGTCCTCGGCTGCGTGGGGCCCTCACCCGGCCGCGCTGACACGCGTGCCACCCTCTCCCACAAACAGCGTGGGAGAGGGGGTACACTTCAGCATTGGGGTACGCATCCAAGTCCCTTGACGCGCAGCAGCTTGTCATCCTGAGGCCGAGCCACGCCGCACTCGCCCGCAAACCAGACCCGGCGGGCCGAAGGATCTAGCGGCGGCCACGTACAAGCCCAGGCGCGGCAGCGGTCACCAATGCCAAGGCCGCCACATCCGTCCGGCCGGGTGAAACCGCGCCTGGAAAGTCACGAAGTCCGCCAGCGCGGACTGGGCGAGACGGTGCCGTGCGCATCTGCAGGTGCAGGCGCGAGCAGGTGAAGCCCGAATGGGACGCGCCAGCGGTCCGTGTCGGGCTTTCCGCTGTTCCAGCCGCGGGTTCACCCGCCCCTGGAGGGGTGTGCGATGAGGCCTCCGGCGCGGCAGCGGTCGCTGATGCAGAGGCCGCCACATCCGTCCCGGCGGTTGAAACCGCGACTGGAAAGTCACGAAGTCCGCCTGCGCGGACTGGGCGGGACAGTGCCGTGCGCGACGGCAGGTGCGGGCGCGTGCAGGTGAAGCCCGAACGAGACGCGTCAGCGGCCCGTGTCGGGCTTTCCGCTGTTCCAGCCGCGGGTTCACCCGCCCCTGGAACACGAGGCGTGTGGCCTATGCCCGAATCACGCGCGCACGTCGGGCAACTCCTCGGGTTCTCCCCACGGAGGGGCGTGCGTCGGACTCCTCCCTGGGATGACTGGCGGACCTCGGCAACTCCGCTCCTGACGTAGTGAGACCGTCCCGCGAGCGAAACGGTACGCAGTGTGCTAAAAGCGCCGATCTGGGCAGACGGATCCGACATTTCGGGAGGCGACGATGAGCAAGACGGACCGCAGTGGACATACGACCACGAACCACGAGTTCATCAAGCAGTGGGTGACGGAGCGCGGAGGGCACCCCGCCTGCGTCCGTGGAACCGGGGAAGAGGAGATCGGCGTTCTGCGCATCGACTTTCCCGGCTACTCGGGAAGTGATTCGCTGGAGCCCATCAGCTGGGACGAGTGGTTCGAGAAGTTCGAGGAGTCGGAACTGGCTTTCCTTCACCGCGACATCAAGGGTGACGACGGCAGCTTGGACCGCTTCAACAAGCTGGTGAAGAGGACTGGCGACGAGGACGGCGAGTAAGCTGAGCGGGGCGGGCCACCACGGTCCGCCCCGCTTTGCGAAACCTGGTGTGGATCGGGGCTGGCAGATGTGGTCCCCGATCTCACCGAGGCCGTCGGCTCCGTCGGGCGAATGAATTCGCTGCAACAACCACACGAAGTCTGCCTTCGCAGACTGGCCTGTTCTCGTGAGGGGAGGACCGTGTGGCGGGCCCGGAGTGTGTGGCGGATCCCTCGGTCGCTGCGGAGTACGGGCGCAAGGGCAGGGTTCCCGTGGCCGCTCCTCGGGATGACAGGCGCGCTTCGGGAGGTGCGGTGTGCGTGCAGGTGAAGCCCCGAACGGGACGCGCCAGCGGCTCGTGTCGGGGCTTTCCGCTTTCCCAGCCGCGGGTTTACCCGCCTGGACACGGCGGCGGTCGCCGATCCTTCCCGAGGCCTCGATTCCTCGGGATGACAGGCGCGCTTCGGCAGGTGCGGCGTGCGTGCAGGTGAAGCCCCGAACGGGACGCGCCAGCGGCCCGTGTCGGGGCTTTCCGCTTTCAGAGCCGCGGGTTTACCCGCTCTCGGGTTCACCCGCCTTGGACGCCCCGACGCCGCCTCCCCACCGTAGTCGCGGGAAGACGGGTCGGATCGGAGCCGGACGGGCGAAGGCCGAGGCGGCTCAGTATAGGGCCAGCAGGCGCGCCGGGCCGCCGGTGCCGCCCGCGTGCTTGGGCGCCCCGACGACGATCACCGCGCCGGACGGCGGCACCCGGTTCAGCGACGCCACGTTCTCCAGTCCGTAGCGCCCCGCCCCCAGCAGCACGCGGTGCGCGTCGTAGGTGGCCGAGGGGCCGAAGTCCAGGCTCAGCGTGTCCGTGGCCGCACCCGCCACGTCGCGCTCGTGCACCAGGAAGTCCGCGGCCTCGCGGCTGAACCCGGGCGCGTGCATCACTCCCATCGCGTCGGCGTTCAGGAACCGGCCGGGCTCGCCCAGCCGCGCCTCCCACCCGGAGTGCAGCGCCACCACCGCGCCCGCCGGAATGCGCCCGTGCCGCCGCTCCCACTGCGCCAGGTCGTCCGCCGTGAGCAGCGCATCTTCGTCTTTTGCCGCGCGATCCGCGATGGAGACGACCGCCAGGGGCGCGACGAAGCGTCCCACCGGCAGCAGGTCGGCGGTGGCGCCGTCCGCAAAGAAGTGTGCGGGCGCGTCCAGGTGCGTTCCCGTGTGCTCCGCATAGGCCACCTCGCCGGCCGAGAAGCCGTTCGCCTCCACCGAGAACAGGCGCGTCGCGCGGAAGGGGCGGTACGCGGGAAAGACGGGAAAGTCCGGCGTCAGCGCGTGCGTGAGGTCACACACGCGCCGCAGCCGCCCCAGCGCCTCGGGAGTGACGGCGAGCGCGGCGTCGTGGCGGTCATCCGCACGGGTGGACGTGGGCGAGATCGAGCGGACCAGCTCCGGGCAGCACATCGGCGATACCTTTACGGGACGGGGCGCCGCGAGCCCCATCGCCCGCGGCGCGCAGCGAATCTCGTGCAGCGCGGCCCGCCGCTCAACCCCGGGCGGAAATCTCGGCCCAGGCGCGCTCCGCCTGCAGCAGGTGGCGGTGCTGGTGGCGGGGAAGAATGGTGAGCGCCGAGTAGATGCTGTACTTCAGCTTGTCGCTGAAGGGCGAGCCCACCTTCAGCTTGTGGAGCGGCATCCCCTCCGACCCGCGGATCATCTCCTCCTGCTCGCGCTGCAGCCGCTCGAAGGTGGCGATGATGTCCGCCGCCGGCTCCGTTCCCGTGGGGATGAACGCCGCCGTCGTCTTGGCCTTGCCGCCCTTCCCCGGCTCCAGCACCCGCCAGATCAGCCATCCCAGGAAGTCGCGCCGGAAGCGGGCCGGGGCCCCGGTGCGCGGAGCGTCCGCCAGGATCGCGGCGATCTTGGGCATGTACGCCTGCGAGGTGAGGTTCAGGTGGGCGATGCACTCCCCCACCGACCAGCGCTCCGGGCCGGGGCGCTCGGCCCACCGCTCGGCGGGGACGGTGTCGGCCAGGCGGCGCAGGCGTTCGCTGGCGGAATGGAGCTCGTCGATCACGGCCTGCAGATGGGGATTCATGCGGCTTCTCCGGGGAAGGCGGAGGGATGGGGAACCGGAAGCATGCACGTTCGGCGTCGGGCGGACCCGGCACCATAGGCAGCTGCCGGACGCGGCGCGGGGAAATGCCTCACGCGAGCCGCAAGCTTGCGTCCGCCCGGCCCGGCTGCAAGCCGCGAAAGGCGGGACGGGCGAAATCGTCTCGAATGTGCTATATTATCCGCAGCAGGCGGCGTTCTCGTCCTACGACGCTGACGAAATACCCTTTTCTGGAGGTTTCGGTGTCCCCAATTGATCTAGCGGCCGAGATGGCGGCGGCGCGCAAGCGCCGGGATGACTTGACGCAGCGCCAGCTTCGCGAGGCTCGTGCACGGGCCATCCGCGCCACGGTGCGGCCCGGCTCGTCGCGCACCGAGATCGAGGAGTGCGCCCGCAGCTTCTATCCCAAGCTGAATCCCGTGCTGCTGGAAGAGGCGATCGAGCTGGTGTGCGAAACGCCCCGCGACACCCTGCCGCTGACCACGCCCGTCACCGGCTGATTCGCTCCACCGCCGCACGCGGTTCCTTCCGGGGGCCGGACCGCACCACGCGGTCCGGCCCCCGGCCGTTCCAGCCCACTTCCCTGGTACGCGTTCCGTAGCTACATTGGATTGAGAACGATTCTCAATCGCGCAGGAACATGACCCAGACGCCCCACCCCGCGCTTGCGGCGACGGACACCTTCCGGCAGATCAGCGAGACCGAGCGCGGCGAGCGCGCCCGGCGTGCGGCCGCGGGCGCTCTCGTGCTGAGCGCCGTGGAGCGGGCGGGTGAGGGCGCCGCGGACGAGTTCACGCTGCGCCGCGCCGCGGCCGAGGTGGCGGCGCTGGACCCCTGTGCAGAGCGCAGCATCCTCCTGAGGATCGTGCGGGTGCTGGAAGACGCGGCTCCCACCTCGCGGCTGGCCGCCGCGCTGGTGAGCTACGCCTGCGAGCTGGAGACGACGCGCCGGCTGCCGGAGGCGAACGCGGCCGTGTCGCTGGCCTTTGCCCTGGACGTGGGCAGCGGCGCCACGGCGCTCCACGCGGCTCGCCTGGCGCGCAAGCTGGGCGACGCCGAGCGGGCGCTGGCGCTGTACTGCGCGGCGCGCGACCTGGAGGGGGGCGACGGGCAGATCGCCCGGCTGGCGGCCATCGGCGAGGCGGTGGTCTCTCCCGGGGCGGAGGCGGCGCTGGGACGGGTGGTCCGCCGCGCGCTGATGGCGGGCGACGCGGAGTCCGCCGCCGTGGGGCTGGAGGAGCGGGCCCGGCTGCGGCGCGGGCGGGGAGACCGCAAGGGCGCCGCGCGCGACCTGGCCGTGGCGGCGGCGCGCTACACCGATCCCGTGGACCGCGCCCGGGCCTGCCACGAGCTGGCCGGCGCCGCGCTGGCCGCGGGCGACGGGGCCTCGGCGCGCGAGGCGCTGCTGATCGCCCTGGCCTGGGGCGACGCGCCGCAGAAGGACCATGCGCGCAGCCGGCTGCACACGCTGGCACGCGACGGCGGCGACCAGGTGGGCATGCGGCGCTGGCGCTCGTTCAAGCGCCCGTCTCTGGTTTCGCTCTCCGCGCATCGCGCGGCGGCGGACGGCCGGTCGCTGGCGCCGCGCCTGCTGGCCTGGCGCGAAAGCATGGGCGAGCGCGCCACGCCGTAGCGCGCCGGCGGAGACGGCGAAGGGGCTGCCCGCCGCGGGCAGCCCCTTCGTCGTCCCTGGAAGCGCGGGCGACCTGGCCATGTACATGCCCATTCCGTGGTGGCGGTCGCCCCGCCAAAGATCCATGTTTTCCGCCCCAAGTTGTCATAGGTGCCGTTCCCGCCCGCATTTCTTGACCCCATCCCGGCCCGCCGCTATACTGTCCGCTCACCTTCCAGGCATCACCCCAGGCGGGAAATGCTCCCAACCCAAGCACAGCAGGAGCCGGCGGGGGATGCCGGGGGTGAGGTCGTGCTGGAACGGATGGCCCTGTTCGTGGTCGGCGAGCACCGCTTCGGCGTGGGCATCGACCGCATCCGCGAGATCATTCCGGCGCGGCCGTACACGCCGCTGCCGGGAAGCGGAAGCCACGTGTGCGGCCTGATCAACCTGCGCGGGCGCATCGTGACGGTGGTGGACCTGGGCGCCCGTCTGCACCTTCCCCCCGCGTCGGCCAACCCGGACCACAGCATCGTCATCGTGGAGCACCGGGGAAAGCTGGCCGGACTCGCGGTGGAAGAAGTTTCCCGGATCGTGAACGTTGACCCGGCGGCGCTGGCCGACGCGGCGGATTCGCTCCGCGCGCTGCGCATCGACCGGTCGTACCTGCGCGGGGTGGGAGAGGTGGACGGCGAGGTGTTCGTGGCCGTAGACCCCGACGAAGTGATCTCCCCCATCCTTTCCGCCTGAACCGCCCCACCCCTGGACACCTGAACGGACGCTCATGAGCCAGACCGTGCTGATCTGCGACGACGCCATCTTCATGCGCACCATGATCGGCGACATCCTCACCCAGGCGGGCTTCACGATCGTGGGCGAGGCCGAAACCGGCGTCCAGGCCGTGGAAAAGTACCGCCAGTTCAAGCCCGACCTGGTGACGATGGACATCGTGATGCCCGACATGGGGGGCATCGACGCCGTCCGCGAAATCGTGAAGGAATCCCCCGACGCCAAGATCCTCATGTGCAGCGCCATGGGGCAGCAGGCGCTGGTCATCGAGGCCATCCAGGCCGGCGCCCGGGACTTCGTGGTGAAGCCGTTCCAGCCGTCGCGCGTGCTCGAGGCCGTGCAGCGGGTGCTGGGCTGAGACGAGTGCGTGAGTGCGTGAGTGCGTGAGTGCGGGAGTAAATGGCAGTCGGGGTCCCGCGTTCTGTTCCGCACTAACGCACTAACGCACTAACGCACTGTCCTGCCCATGGAACTCTCCCAGTACGCCGAGCTCTTCCTGAGCGAGTCGCGCGAGCACGTCTCCGCGATCAACCACCTGCTGCTGGCGCTCGAGGCGGACCCGCGCTCGCGCGAGCCGGTGGAAGGGCTGTTCCGGGCGGTGCACACCATCAAGGGGATGTCGGCCACCATGGGCTACCGCGCCGTGGCGGAGCTGGCCCACGAGATGGAAAACCTGCTGGACGGCGTGCGCCAGGGCCGCGCCGCCCCCGGCGGCGACCTGGTCGACACGCTCTTCGCCGCCTGCGACGCCCTGGAGCGCGGCATCGAGCTGGCCGTGGAAGAGGGCGACGACGAATCCGTCGTCGCCCCGGTCGTGTCCCGCCTGCGCGCCCTGGCCGGCCTGCCGGCCGTGGCGGCGGAGCCGGCCCCCGCGGCCGCCTTCGCCGGGTCCTTCGCCGATGCCCCCGACGCACCTGCGGGAGCCCTGCGGGTGAGGTTCACGGTGGACCCCGCGTCGCCCCTCCCGGGAGTCCGCGCCTTCATGGCGCTGCGTGCCGCGCGCGGGCTGGGCGAGGTCTCGGGGCTGGAGCCCTCCGAGGCCGCCATGCAGGACGACGGCTTCGCCGGCACCGTCCGCCTGGTGCTGCGCTCGGAGAAGACGGACGCGGAGATCGAGGCGGCGCTGCTGGCGGCGGGCGAGATCAGCGAGGTAGAGATCCGCCGCGGGCTGGCGGGCGTGCCCTCCGTGCCGTCCGTGGACGAGGTGCTGTCCGAGACGCCGGGGGAGGAAGCGGCCGAGCGGGCGGGGGCGGCGGGGCGGGCGCGCAACATCCGCGTTGACCTGAAGCGCCTGGACGCGCTGGTCAACGGCGTCGGCGAGCTGGTGATCGTCCGCGACCGCATGCGGCGCCTGGCCGGCCAGGCCGAGCCGGAGCTGGCGGAGACCATCGACCAGGCCGGGCGGCTGATCGGCGAGCTGCAGGACGAGATCATGCGGGCGCGCATGGCGCCGGTGACGCAGGTGTTCGACCGCTTTCCCCGGCTGGTGCGCGACGCCGCGCGGTCGCTGGGCAAAAAGGTGGACTTCGTCATCGAGGGCAAGGAGATCGAGCTCGACCGCTCCATGCTCGACGAGATCGGCGACCCCGTGGTGCACCTGCTGCGCAACTCGCTGGACCACGGCATCGAGTCGCCCGCCCAGCGCCGCGCGGCGGCCAAGCCCGAGACGGGCACCCTGCGCCTGTCCGCCGCCCGCGAGCGCAGCCGCATCGTCATTCGCGTGGAAGACGACGGCCGCGGCGTGGTGCGCGAGCGGGTGCTGGCCAAGGCCATGGCCAACGGCATAGTGAGCCCCGATGAGGCGCGCGGGATGACGGACGAGGAAGTGTATCGTCTTCTTACGCGCCCCGGCTTCTCGACCGCCGAGACGGTGACGGACGTGTCGGGGCGCGGCGTGGGACTTGACGTGGTGGCGACCCGCGTGCGCGCCCTGGGCGGCATGCTGGAGATCGAGAGCGAGCCGGGGCGCGGCACGGCGATGACGCTTCAGCTTCCCGCCACGCTGGCCATCGTCCGCGCGCTCCTGGTCCGCCAGTCCGGCGAAACCTACGCGCTGCCCCTGACGCACGTGGGCGAGACGGTGCACCTGCTGCCCGAAGAGGTGGGCGCGGTGAACGGCCGCACGGTCGCCTTCCTGCGCGACGAGGTGATCCCCCTCCATTCGCTGCGGCGGCTGCTGAGCACCAACGGCGCGGGGCCGGGTACGGGAAAGCGGCCGGCGGTGATCCTGGAAGTGGGCGAGCAGCGGGTGGGGCTGGAGGTGGACCAGCTGCTGGGCCAGCAGGAAATCGTGGTCAAGGCGTTCGACGCCACGGCCGACACGCTGAAGCTGTTTTCGGGCGCGACGATCCTTTCCGACGGGCGCCCGGCGCTGATCCTGGACGCCGGCTCGCTGCTGGGCGCCGCGGCGCTCACGGCGTAGCGCGCTGAACTTTCCTCCGAAGACGAAACGGACAGGGTCCGATGACGCTCGACCTGCGGGAACTGGGAGCCGTTCAGCTCGACGGCCTGCGCGAGGTGTCGAACATGGGCGCGGGACACGCGGCCACGGCGCTTTCGCAGATGACGAACACGCGCATCATGATCAACGTCCCTCGCCTGACGGTGGTGCCGTTGGAAGAGGTGCCCGACGTGATCGGCAACCCCGACGAGGTGGTGGCCGCGGTGCTGATGCACATGCTGGGCGACCTGACGGGGCGCACCCTGCTGATCTTTCCCCGCAATGCCGCCATGCGCCTGGCCGAGATGCTGCTGGGCCGGCCGGAGGGGAGCGCCCACGTCTTCGGCGAGCTGGAGCAGAGCGCCATCAAGGAGGCGGGCAACATCCTGTCGGCGGCGTACATGAACGCCATCTCCGACTTCATGGGGCTGATGCTGCTGCCCAGCGTGCCGTCGCTGGTCATCGACCTGTGCGGCGCGGTGATGACCACGGCGTACACCAACTTCGGGCACGAGCGCGACGTGGTGTTCTGCATTCAGACCGAGTTCGCCATGAACGGCGAAGACCGGGTGAACGGCCAGTTCCTGCTGCTGCCCGACGTGGAGTCGCTGCAGAAGATCCTCGAAAGCATCCGGCTTGCCTGACGTGACGGATACCACCGCACCCGAAGCGGCGGCCCGCCCGCCCCACTCGGAGCGGGACCTCCGCATCCTGCGCGGCTTCGCGCAGCGCATCGACGCGGCCGATGCCGGCGCGCACAACAACCTCGGCGTCCTGTACTTCAACAAGGGGATGTACGAGGAGGCGATCGGCCAGTTCCAGCGGGCGCTGGCCATCGACCCCAAGATGCAGGTGGCCCAGCGCAACCTGGAGATCGCCTACTTCAACACCGGCTACTACGACCGGCTGATCAGCGAGCTTCGCGAGCGGCTGCGCGAAGACCCCACCGACGCCGACGCCCGGCGCCGCCTGGCCCAGGCCTACCTGCACACCGGCGACAGCGCGGGCTCCGTCGCCGAGCTCAAGCGCGTCCTGGCCCAGCACCCCGACGACCTGGCCACCCTCATCGCCCTGGGCCAGGCCGAAAAGGCCGGCGGGCACTTCGAGGCGGCCATGGAGTGGTTCCAGCACGCCGTCCGCCGCGACCCCGGCAGCGCCGTCCTGCACTTCTCCCTGGGCGAGCTGTACTACAACCGCGGCCTGAACGAAGAGGCGCTGCGGGCGCTCACCCGCGCCATCGAGCTGAACCCGGACTTGGCCGACGCCCACTACGTCCTCGCCTTCGTGCACGGCGACATGGGCGACATGGAGCGCGCCTCGGCCAGCTCGCGCCGGGCCACGCAGCTCAACCCCAACTACGCCAAGGCGCAGACCAACCTGTCGCTGGACCGCTACTCGTCGGCCCGGTACCAGGAGATGGTGGGGGGACGGGTGCGCCGCCCCGAGGTGGCCGCCGACGGGGTGCTGGCGCACTACAACCTGGGGATCGCCTTCCGGCAGAAGGCGCTGTACGAAGAGGCGCTGCGCGAGTTCACCCGCGCGCTGGACGCCGGCGAGGAGCCCTCGCTCACCCGCCAGGCGATGGCCGAGGTCTACCTTCTCCAGGGCAAGGCGGGGCAGGCGCTGGACCTGTACGACCGGCTGCTGGCCGAGGACGAGCGCAGCCCCAAGCTGTGGAACGAGCGCGGCGCCTGCCTTCACCAGCAGGGCGACGTGGGCGGGGCCGAGATCAGCTATCGCCGGGCGCTGGAGGCCGATCCGGGCTACGCCCTGGCGTGGAACAACCTGGGCGTCGTGCGCCTGCACCGCTCGGACCCCGACGGTGCCGACGCGGCGTTCACCGAGGCCGTGCGGCTGCGCCCGGAGTTCGTGGACGCGTGGTGCAACCGGGGGCTGATGTACCTGCGCCGCGGCCGGCACTCGCCCGCGCTCGACGCCTACCGCGCCGCCCTGCGCGCCAACGCCGAGGCGGCGGCCGCGTGGAACGGCGTGGGCGCGGTGCTGATGGAAACGCGGCGCTACGAGGAGGCACGCAACGCCTTCGTCCGGGCGGTGGAGGGCGACCCCAACCACGCCGAGGCGCGCTACAACCTGTCGTTCGTCCTCAGCAACCTGGGCGACTTCGAGGGCGCGCTGCGCGAAACCAAGCGAGCGCTGGAACTGAACCCGTACTACACCACGCCCCGCTACAAGCTGGCGATCGACCTGCAGTTCGAATACGCCGAGGTGCTGGCGCCCGAGCTTGACGCGGCCGAGCGCATCAGCGGCGAGGAGCGCGGCGTAGAGGCGTTCACCTTCGAGGAAGGCGCGCTCGACAGCATCTTCGCCGAGCTGCAGCCCGTCGGCGCCCCCGCGGCACCGGCCCCGGCGGCCGACGCGTTCGCCCTGGCCCAGGACTACCTTTCCAAGGGGCTGCTGGACCGCGCCCTGGCCGAGATCCGCCGCGCGGCGGTGGGCGGCGCCAACCCCGTGCAGGCCGCGCTGCTGACCGCGCGCATCTTTTTGCGCCAGGGGCTGGACGGCGAGGCGCTGGAGCGCTTCGACGCCGCGCTCGCCCGGTTGGAGGGGCAGGCGTGGACCCCCGATCACGCCCGCGTCCTGGGCGGGCGCGCCCGCGCGCTCCTGCGCCTGGGCCGGCTGGCGGACGCCCGCGAAGCCGCGGAGACCGTCCTGGAGCACGTGGAGGACGACGGCGAGACGCTGCAGGTGCTGGGCGAGGTGCTGCTCCTGCAGGGCGAGGCCGTGGGCGCCGTGCGCGTCTTTTCCCAGGCCTGCGCCCTTGCCCCCCGCGATCCCTCGCTCCTTCGCCACCTGGGCCGCGCGGCGCTGGCCGCGGGCCGGGCCGATGACGCCGAGCGGGCGCTGCGCCGGGCGGTGGCGCTGGACCCCGACTTCGTGGCCGCGCACGTGGAGCTGGGCCGGCTTCTCCTCTCCGCCGACCGGGTGGAAGAGGCGGTGGTGGAGTGCCGCGCCGCTCTCGACGTGCTGCCCACGTACAGCGAGGCCGCGCTCCTTCTCGCCGCCGCGCTGCGCCGGGCCGGGCGCCCGGGCGAGGCGGTGGGCACGCTGATCGACCTTCTGGGGGGCGATCCGTACCACATGGAGGGGCTGGTGCTGCTGGGCCAGGCGCTGGCCGACGAGGGGCGGCGCGACGACGCGCGGCGGGCCTTCGGGCGGGTGCTGAAGTTCGACGCGGGGCGGGTGGACGCGCACTTTCACCTGGGTGTGGTGGCCGCGTCCGACCGGCACTTCCGCGAGGCCATCGAGCACTGGCGGCGGGTGGTGGACGAAGACCCGCGCGGCCCCTTCGCCGAGGCGGCGCGCGACAACATCGCCACCGCGCTCGACGTGGCGCGCGTGTTCCGCACCGAGACGGCGGGGGTGTAGCGCATGGCCATCGAAGGGCCGCTCCGCGAGCTGGCGCTGACCGACGTCTTTCAGCTGCTGGACCTGTCGCGCAAGACGGGCACGCTCACCATCACCCCCGAGGACGGGCGCAGCCGCCCCGCGCTGGTGCGCTTCGACCGGGGCGCCGTGATCGCGGCCGAGCTGGGGCACGCGCACGAGCGATTGGGCCACCTGCTGCGGCGCGCGGGCAAGGTGACCGAGGCGCAGATCGAGGCGGCCCACCTGGCGCAGAAGTACGCCCCGGGGCGGGGTCTGGGCGCCATCCTGGTGGAGCAGGGCGCGGTGACGGCCGACGAGGTGCGCCGGCAGCTGAAGTTCCAGATCCAGGAGATCGTCTTCGAGCTGATCCAGTGGAAGGACGGCTACTTCCGCTTCGAGGAAGGCGTCGTCACCGCCAACGGCAACGTGCCGGTGCGGGTGAGCACCGAGTCGCTGCTGATGGAGGCGGCGCGGCGGGTGGACGAGTGGTCCACGCTGGAAACCAAGATCCCGCACATGGGGGTGATCCCCGTGTTCGTGATGGACTCGCCCGACGGGCCCACGCTGGACCTGCACCCCAAGGAGTGGGAGGTGCTGGCCGAGATCGACGGCACCCGCACGCTCAAGGAGATCGCCCAGGCGCTGGGCCGTGCAGACTTCGACGTCGCCAAGATCGCCTACGGCCTGGTGGCCACGGGCGTGGCCGACATCCGCGAAGAGCCGGCGGAGCGCGTGCTCACCCCCACCGCCGGGGGGATGGACCGCCCGCTGCGCGACGCCCTGGGCGAGGCGCAGCTGGCCCTGGCCGACGGCGCGGCCGACCGCGCCCGCCGCGTGCTCGACGAGCTGGCCCGCGCGCACCCGGACCGTCCCGAGGTCTACACCCTGCTGGCCGAGGCGCAGCGCCGCCTTGGCCGCTGGGGCGAGGCCATGATCTCGCTGGGCCGCGCCGCCGCGCTGGATCCCCTCGCGGGGCCGGTGCACTACCAGATGGGCTTCGCCGCCGCGCACACGGGCGACCTTCACCGGGCGCGCGAGGCGTGGGACACCTACCTGCGCCTGGACGACGCCGGCGACACGCCCCGCCGCCAGCGCGCGGCCCGCGCCCGCGACGCCGCCGACGCGCTGCTCTCCGTGATGGGCGAGGAGGGCCAGTGAGCGCCTCCGCGACGCAGGTGCGCCAGTGGAGCGAAGAGGTGGCCGCCGACCGCGGCTCCCTCTCCTTCCTCCCACTGGCCCGGGCGTACCGCGAGCAGGGGCGCCGCGAGGCGGCGCAGAAGCTGTGCATCCGCGGGCTGGAGCGGCACCCCGAGAACGTCGACGCGCACTACCTGCTGGGGCTGCTGTACCGCGAGGGCGGCGACACCGTCAAGGCGTTCGACGAGTGGGACATCGCCCTGGCGCTTTCGCCCGAGCACGCGGGCTCGCGCCGGGAGATCGGCCTGCTCTGCCATGCGCAGGGCGACTGGGGCGCGGCCGTGCGGCACCTGGAAAAGGCGCTGGAGCTTGACTCGTTCGACCAGGAGGTGCGGTCCGCCCTCGAAGACGCGTGGGCCCGCCGCGATGGAGGCGGTCCTGCGTCGAGCCCGTCCGCCGCACCTGTGGACGCGACACCGCCCGCGGCTCCGCCGGGCCCCGCCGCCGCTCCCCCCGTGGTCGCCGTTCCCCCGGCGCCGGCCGCCACGCCGGCGCCCTCGGTAAACGCGGCGGACCCGTTCACCGTGGTGATGGACGAGTTCCACGCCATCGCCGGCGAGCGGGGGATCGCGGGAGCGGTGCTGATGGACGACCAGGGGTTCGTGCTGGCGGGAGAGATCCGCGTGGGCGGCACGGACCGCGCGCCGGACGTGGCCGCCGTCCTTTCCGGCGCCTCGCCCGAGGCGGAGCGGGCGCTTCGGCACCTGGGGCTGGGCGGATGGAAGGGGATCCTGGTGGAAACGCCCGAGGCCATCGTCCGCATCGCCCCCGCGGGAGACGGGCTCGTCGCCGTCGCCGGTAGCCGGCAGGTGCCCACGGGCTGGGTGCTGCGGGTGGCCGCGAGAGCGCGCGAGTCGGCGCTGAAGTTCCTGGGAGGATCGGCGTGAGCGCGTTCGGCGAGATGCTGGGGCGCATCAACCGCATCCCCGGCGTCCGCGGGTCGATGGTGGTGGCGGCCGCGGACGGATTGATCGTGGAAGAGGAGCTGATGGTGGGCGTGCCCGGCCCCGCCGCGGCGGCCCTGGTCGCCTCGCTCTTCCGCCGGGCCCGGCGATCCGTGCAGGCCGCGGAGTTCGGAAGCGCATCGTACATGCAGGTGGAGGGCGACGACGGGCTGCTCTTCGCCGCCGCGCCGCCGCAGCTGGGCGACCTGCTGCTGGTGGTGATCGCCGACAGCCGGGTGAACGTGGGCCTCGTTCGGCTGGAGGCGCAGAAGGTGGTCGAGGCGCTGGCATGAGGCGCGGCGACCTTGCCGAGTTCGTGGGCGCGCTCGAGGCGCCGGTGGAGCGCTTTGCCCGCGAGGCCGGCCTGCGGCTGGTGCTGCTGATCAACGAGAGCGGGCAGGTGCTGGCGCAGCGGGGGTTCGCCCGGGCGCTGGACGTGATGGGGGTGGCCTCGCTGGGGGCCGGCATCCACGCGTCTTCCCGCGCGCTGGCGCAGATGCTGGGGGAGGCCGGCTTTGCCCACCTTCACCAGGGGGGCGCGCAGTCGCAGGTGTTCATCGGCCCGTTCCGCACCCCGGCGGAAAACCTGATCGTCATCGCCGTCTTCGGCGAAGACTCGTCCATCGGGCTGGTGCAGGTGTTTTTCGCCGAGTTCACGGGGCAGGTGTCGCAGCTGCCCGGGTGGAACGTGGTGAGGCCCACGGCCGACGCGCGCGCCTTCGAGCGCGACCTGAATGCCGGCGTGGAGAACGTGTTCGGCGGCCAGGTCCGCCCGAGCGATCCCTGAGGAACCATGTCGCTGGTCAACTACAGCACCCGCGAGATCACGTCCAAGATCGTGTACTACGGTCCCGGGCGAAGCGGCAAGACCACCAACCTCCAGTACATCCACGGCCAGGTGCCCGAGGACCGGCGCGGCCGCATGGTGTCGCTCGCCACCGAGACGGACCGTACGCTCTTCTTCGACTTCCTGCCGCTGGACCTGGGCACCATCTCCGGGTTCCAGACGCGGTTCCAGCTGTACACGGTGCCCGGGCAGGTGTACTACGACGCCACCCGCAAGCTGGTGCTGCAGGGCGCCGACGGCGTGGTGTTCGTGGCCGACAGCCAGCGCGCGCAGCGCGACGAGAACGTGGAGAGCTTCCGCAACCTGCAGGTGAACCTGCTGGAGCAGGGGGTAGACCCGCGGACGATTCCCATCGTGCTGCAGTACAACAAGCGCGACCTGCCCGACGTGATGTCGCTGGACGAGATGGACGACCTGCTGAACTACCGCGACCTGCCGCGCTTCGAGGCCGAGGCGTTGAGCGGAGACGGCGTGTTCCACACGCTCAAGGGGATCAGCGAGCTGGTGCTGCGGCGCCTTTCGCAGCGGTTCGGCCGGACGGTCACCGCGGCGGGGGCGGGCTGACGGCGGGTCACTACGGGCAGCACGGTCGGGAGGTCACTGCGGTCCTCGTCGATGCGAACGGCACCTGTCCAGGCGGATGGGTGCCGTTCTGGTCCTCGGCTCCGCGGGGCCCTCTCCCGCTCGCGGGAGAGGGCCGGGGGTGAGGGCAGCCGCGGAATGCTCCGGACCTGGTCGAGACGCGTGCGAGTCCGCTCGGGCTCCCATGCGTCCGGAAGCGCACCAGACTGGCTCCCTTCCCCCGCGGGGTTTGCGGGGGAAGGGCTGGGGATGGGGGGCGCCGCGGGCCGCGAAACACCCTGTCGAACCCCGACCGAAGTTCCCCCCTCTCCGCCCGTAGGTTGTGCGGGGAGGGGCCGGGGGTGGGGCGCCCCGTCAGATCTGGTCCTGCTTGGCCTCGTGCCGCGGATGCGTGCCCTGCCAGGGGAACCGCCCCTCGATCTCCACCTCCAGCGAAAAGCTCAGGAACGTCCGGATCAGCACGATCAGCCCCAGCACCCCCAGGTTGTGGAACGACGGCTCCACCGCCACGGTGCCGATGATGTCGGCGATCACCAGGAACTCCAGCCCCAGCAGGATTCCGCGTCCCAGGTTGCGGCGATAGCCCTGGTACGCCTGCGTGAACCCCGCGGCCCGCCAGTCGCGCAGCATCAGCACCGACGCCACCACGGCCGTCAGCACCAGCATCAGCACGCCGCCGATCTCCACCCACACCGCCACCTGGTGCGCCGCGGCCTCTACCCACGGCATCCGCTCCCCCATCGTCTCCCCCCTCGTTCGGGTGCCATCCCGCCGCCCCGCTGGGCGCAACGACGGTGCCGCGCCCACCCGGGCACACGATTCGCAGCCCGCCGCGCGCACCGAAGGCAGTCACCCGCGCGAAAGCCCATGACCCGTCGCCACCAGATCGTCGCCGCCGTCAGCATCCTGCTCGTGCCCATCCTGGTGTGGGCCGCCGTTCGCCTGGGCGACGCCAGCGACGCTCCTGAGCGCCCCCGCGCCCCGGCCGCCGCCGCCGAGGCCGTTCAGGGGATTCACATCGACGTGCCGCGCGACGTGGCCGAGCTGCTGCGCGATGGCCGAAACTGGCGCGCGGCTCGCCGGCTACGTGAGCTCACCAGCCCGGACAGCGACCCCGAGCTTCTTCTCGTCGCCGCCAAGGCCGAGGCGGGGTGGGGCGGATGGGACAACGTCCGCGGGCTGCTGGAAGGCAAGCCCTGGCTGGAGCGCGTGGGCGGCGGCGACGGGTGGTACCTGCTGGGCCGCGCGCGCGAAGAGCAGGGAAAGTGGAACGAGGCGGCCGAAGCCTACGCCCGCTACGTGCGGCTGCGGGCAGACACGGGGACGGCCGCACTTCGCGGCGAGCGCGCCGTCGGCGAGCTGCGGCACGCGCTGGCGCTGCTGCGCGCCGGCCGCGCGGACGACGGCATCCGCGCGCTGGACCACGCCCGCACGCACGTGCCGGCGGTGTCGGGGTGGGTGACCATCCTTGCCGCCGAGGCGCTGGCCAGCCGCGGCGACACGGCGCGGGTGCGCGCGTTTCTGGACGACGCGGAGGATCTTCCCTCACCCTCGCGCGGGCGCCGCGCGCGACTGCAGGCGCACCTGGTGGCGAACGACCCGGCAGGCGCGCGTGCGTTGGCCCTGCGCTTCCGCGAGCAGGCGACCGAACCCGGGGAGCGCGCGGATATGGCCGTGTCGGCGGCGCGCGGGGCGCGGGCGGCGGGGGACGCGGCCGCGGCGATGGAGCTGCTGCGCGCGGCCATGCGCGAGGCGCCGGCGAGCGCGCCCGCCATCGAGGCCGCGCGGACCATCGGCACGATGCCGGGGCTGACCCCCGCGGACCGGCTGGCGATCGCCACGGTGTACGACCGGCACGGCAACAAGGCGCGCGCGGCGGACGGCTACCGCGCCTGGCTCGCCGCCAACCCCGCCGACGCCGCGGTGCGGCTGCGGCTGGCGAACGCGCTGTTCGCGGCCGGGCGCTACGCCGAGGTGGATGCGGCGGCGCGTCCGCTGTTCGGCGCCGCGCCCGAGACGGCGGCGCAGGCGCTGTACGTCACCGGGCGGGCGCAGTTCCGCCGCGGCGCGCGCGACCAGGCGCGGCAGACCTGGGTGAGCGCGGCCGATCGGTTCCCCGGCGCGGCGCCCGCCGCCGAGGCGCTGTTCATGGTGGCCGACATGAGCCACGACGCGGGAGACGCGGTCGGGGCGCGCGCCGCGTACCGCCGCGTGGCGGACCGCTTTCCCGCCACGGAGCGTGCAGGGCTGGCGCTGATGCGGCTGGGCGGGATGGCGTTCCTGGCGCGCGACTACGCGGGGGCGGCGGCGGCGTTCGACCAGTACCGCACGCGCACGCCATCCGGCAGCTTCTGGCCCCAGGCGGCGTACTGGGCCGCCCGTGCCCGCGCCGCCCGCGGCGACAGCGCCGGGGCCGGGGCGCTGTACCGCGAGGTACGCACCCGCGAGCCGCTGTCGTACTACGCCCTGCGGTCCGCCGAGCGCCTGCGCCAGCCGTACTGGCCCATCCCCCTGCGGCCGGACCCGGCGGACGACGCGGCGGCGCGCGACAAGGTGGCGGGATGGATGTACGGCGTGGACCTGCTGCGCGCGGCCGGGCTCGACACCGAGGCCGCGGCCGAGGTAGACCGGCGGATCCGCGAGGCGGGCGAGGACCGGGCCGTCCTCTATCCCCTGGCCGAAGCCGTCAACGAGCGGGGATACACGTCGGCGGGCATCCGCGTCGCCATCAAGATGCAGGAGGGCGGAGAGCCGGTGAGCGCGCGCCTGCTGCGCATCCTCTATCCGCTGCCGTACCGGGGGATCATCGACGGCGAGGCGCGCCGCAACGACCTGCAGCCGGCGCTGGTGGCGGCCATGATCCGCCAGGAGTCGTGGTTCAACCACAAGGCCGTCAGCGGCCCCGGCGCCCGCGGGCTGATGCAGGTGATGCCCGAAACGGGGCGCGGGCTGGCCACCGGCGCCGGGCTGCGGCAGTGGAACGCCGAGCTGCTCTACAACCCGGAGATCAACGTCGCACTGGGCACGCGGTTCCTGGCGGACCAGATGCGGGCCTACCGCGGTTCGCTGCCGAGTGTGTTCAGCGCCTACAACGCGGGCCCGGCGCGGGTGACGCGGTGGCGGCAGCTGCCGGAGTACCGCGACGAGGAGCTGTTCACGGAGCGCATCCCGTTCCAGGAAACGCGCGACTACGTAAAGATCCTCACCCGGAACACGGCAATCTACCGGGGACTGTACGGCGGGGCTGGGGAATAGAAGCAAACGGGGGCGGCTCCGACCTGGAGCCGCCCCCGTCGTGTGATCCGCCCGTCGATCAGCGCGTCCGCCGGCCGGTGATGGCGCCGCTGTCGCCGCCCTGCGTCCAGCCGCCGGTAAAGGCGTTGCCGGTGAACGTCAGCCGGAACGTCACGTTGCCGTTGGGCGTCTCCGCCACTACCGTCATCTCCTGCCCCGCCGCGGAGGCCGAGCGCACGGGAAACTCCGGAAAGTGGTTCGTGACGAGGCGTCCGGTGTAGGCGCCCGGGGTGCCGGTGATCTCCATCGTGCCCGTGACGTCCTGCCCGCCCACCTGCGTGGCGAACTCGTACGCGCCCACCGGGTTCAGCGCGGCCGATGGCGTCGTGGCCACCGTGGTGGTCATGGTGGTGGCCGTGGTCTCAGGCGCCGGGGTGCCGGTGTTCGCCGTGGCGCAGGCGGCAAGGCCCAGGGCCAGGGTGGCGGCAAGGATCGTTTTCATGGGATTCGATGTGGGGTTTCGGGGATGATCGTCGGCGGTGATGCCGCCGGCGCCGTGCATTGTACACGCACGGCCGGAAACGGAACAGGGTTGCAACGAAACACTTGACAGGGGGGCTCGCCGCGCGCACCCTAGCCAGTTCGTTCCACGCGCGCGCCAGGCCGGTGCGCGTTCCTTCCGCCCGGTTCCGGGCACCGTTCCCTCACGGCCGAGGTCCCCGCGATGAACTATTCCGCCCTCCTTCCCCGCCGCGCCGCCGCCGCGGGCCTGCTGTTCCTTGCCGCTGCCTGCGGTGGCGACGAGCCCGGCGAGATGACGGCCAAGCCGTCGGACGTGGACCAGACCACCTCCATCACGCCCACGGAAAAGGAAGTCGCCAGCTTTCAGGCCCCCGCCGACAGCGTGCTGACGCCGCGGCAGGTGGAGGCCTACCTGAAGGCCAGCCTGCTGCAGTACGACCTGATCCGCGACGAGGCCCCGGGGCTGCGGAAACAGGCGCTGGCCATGGAGCAGCGCGAACAGAAGGGCGGGGTGATGAACGGGCTGCGGAACGTGGCCGCGGCCGGCAGCCTGATCAACGACTACAGCCAGCTGATCGTGGACAGCTACCCGCGCGCCTCGCGCACGCTGGGCTACAACCCCGCCGAGATGGAGTGGGTGCGCGAGCGGATGGGCGAGGTTTCGGCCTACATCATGACCAAGCCGATGCTGGAGAGCATGGTGCAGCAGGCGCAGACCATGCGGCAGAGCGCCGAGTCGTACCGCGGCCAGCCCGGCTTCAGCGACGAGCAGATCGCCGAGATGATCCGCAACGCCGACGACATGGAGCGGCAGGCCAAGGAGCAGATGCAGACCGGCGGATCGGCCGTGCGCAACTTCCAGGTGCTGCGCCAGGCCCGGCCCAACGTGACGGACGAGATGTGGATGACCGTCTCCTTCGCCGGCGCGAGCGGACTGATGATGCTGCCCGCCAGCATGACCTCCGATTCCGACACCACCGCGCAGCGCCAGCTGAACGAGTGGCGCCAGGTGTACACCGACGCACTCGCCAACCGCGTGACGCCGGGGATGGAGCCCGAGAAGCCCGAGGCCCAGTCCACCGCCGGGGAGAGCTGAACCTGTCCGACACGCCCCCTGCACCGGCCGCCGGCCGGCCCGCGTCGGCGCTGCTGCTGGGCGCGACCGGGCTGGTCGGCGGCCACGTGCTTCGCCTGCTGCTGGACGATCCGTCGTACGAACGGGTCGTCGTCCTGGGCCGCCGTCCCACCGGGCAGCGCCACCCCAAGCTGACCGAGCACGTCGCTCCCCTGGAGGGCATGGCCGAGCACGCGGGCGCGTTCGCGGTGGACGACGTGTTCTGCTGCCTGGGCACCACGCTGCGCACCGCCGGCTCTCGCGAGGCATTCAGCGCAGTGGACCTGGATGCGGTGGCCCTGAGCGCCCGGCTGGCGGCGGAGCAGGGCGCCACGCGTTATCTTCTCGTCACGTCGGCGGGTGCCGGGGTGAAGTCGCCCTTCTTCTACAGCCGCGTGAAGGGCCAGGCAGAGGAGGCGGTGACCTCGCTTCCGTTTGGATCGACGGTGATCCTGCGCCCCTCGCAGCTGCTGGGGCAGCGCGGCGAGCGGCGGCCCGTGGAAGCGGTGGCGCAGCGGGTGATGTCGGCGCTCGGGCCGGCGTTCGTGGGGCCGCTGCGGCGCTACCGCGCGATCGACGCGGCGGTGGTGGCCCGGGCCATGGTGCGTCTGGCCAAGCAGGCGCCGCCGGGCGTGCGGGTGGTGGAATCTGACGAGATCCAGGAAATCGGCGGAGCGTAGATGGCGGAGCGGGGGGATGGACGAGGGGAGCACGAGCTGCCGGACGGAGTGGTACCTCTTCCGCCGGAGGCGTACCGGCCGCCGGGCGGGTGCGGCTTCAGCGGGTGCATGTGGATGGTGATCATCGTCTTCAGCCTGCTGATGGCGCTGCTCGTCTTCGGCCTGCTCACCCGGGAGTGGATCACGCCCATCGTGGCGCCGCGCTGAGCGAAGGGTGCACATCCCCTCGAAACGGGATGCGCGCCCTTCTCGTCGCCGATTCGCGCGGCGATCAGACCTTGATGAAGAGCTGGCGGCGGTACATCAGGCCCATCAGGCCGGTGAAGAGGGCCACGAAGCAGAGAGCGAACGCCAGGGACGCGTCGTGCGCGGGCAGCCACGAATCGAACGCCGTGTCGAAGATCCGCTGCTTGAGGGCCACGCCGCCCGGCTTGATCATCCCCAGCAGGCGCGCGACGATGCCCGACAGGAAGAACGCCGCGATGGCGTTCATCCCGAACCATACGAAGGGCCCGGCCCAGCGCCGCCATCCCCGCACGTCCACCATCCAGTAGCAGACGGCCAGCGCGTGCAGCGCCAGCCCGGCCGTCAGCAGCACGTACGAGCTGGTCCACAGCGCCTTGTTGATGGGGAACACCTCGTTCCACATCCACCCGAGCGTCACGGCCGCCGTACCCGCCAGGAACAGCCCCACCAGCCGGTCGGCGGGGGATCGCGGCGACCTCATCCACCGCCCCGCGAATACCCCCAGCAGCACCGTCGCCACGGCGGGCAGCGTGCTCAGCAGCCCCTCGGGATCCCACGTCTTCGCCGACTTCCACAGGTGGTCGGTGCCCAGCACCGCACGGTCCACGTACGCGGCCAAATTGCCGTCCTTGCCCAGGTCGCCCGCGCCGTAGCCGGGAACGGACACCAGCATCATCGCCGCCCAGTAGCCCAGCAGCAGCGCCGCGGTGATGCCGATTTGCGCGCGGTGGCGGGTGAAGAGCACCACGGCGGAGGCCAGCAGGAACGCCAGGCCGATGCGCTGCAGCACGCCGGGGAGCCGCAGGTGCGCCAGGTCCAGGTTGTAGTAGGGAAACGCCGTCAGCAGCAGGCCCAGCAGCACCAGGATGGCGGACCGCTTGGCCGCCCGCGCGAACAGGCGGCCGGGCGCGTCGCCAGCCTCCAGGCGCGGGAGGAGCGAGAACGCCATCGACACGCCCACGATGAACAGGAAGAACGGAAAGATCAGGTCCGTGGGCGTCCACCCGTGCCACGCGGCGTGCTCCAGCGGGTCGTAGACCGCGCTCCACGTACCCGGGTTGTTCACCAGCAGCATCGCCGCGACGGTCGCCCCGCGGAACACGTCGAGCGACACCAGCCGCTCGGGCCTGGGCGGCACGGCGGGCTCGATGGCGGGCGCCAGGGGGCGCGTTGCGGCAAGCGTGTCGCTCATGGCGGCTCGTGCGGGAGGAAGCGTGGCGGATGACTGCACTCTGCGCCGCCGCCGCCGTCCGCGCAAGAATGTTCGCCGTCGTCGATGCGTTTTGGCGGGCTCCGGCGCATTCCCCGGCTGCCCTCACCCCCGGCCCCTCTCCCGCAAGCGGGAGAGGGGAGAATTCGACCGCGCTTCGGCAGGCCCACCCACACAGCCGTCTGTCATCCCGAGGAGCGGCCACGCCAAACCTGCCCGCGCGCCGGAGACGGCAGCGACCGAGGGATCCGCCACACACTCCGCGCCACGCCCGGAACTCACACGCACCGGCACGCGCTGCGACGGCGGTCTCGCACGGAGGACACGGAGTAAACGGCGAGGAAGCCAGAAGCCCTTGTAAAACCTAGATGTTCCGGACGAGCCAACCGGATCCAGAGGCCGAAATGCCCTCTAGTTTGCCGCCCCACCTATCCCAGAACCAATCCCACCCACCGACTGAGGTTAGCAGGTTTACCCCGCTTAGCGGGCAAAGGAGAAGGGACAGTTTAGAATCAACAGCCTCGCCGGGCGAGCCGCCCGGCGGGGCTGCCATTCAGAACGACAGGACACCACGCTTCTCGTAGACCGAAGGCCCCTTTTCGCGAGGCTTCGTCAGAGCCTGTGAGTAGTAGAACATGCCGACCGGATAGCCGGGACTACCGTGCGTCATCTGCGCCGTAACAACTACCGACGGCGAGCCGTGTAGCGTCCATCCGTCCCCGAGTAGTTGGTTTACTTCCTCTTCGAAAGATTGGCGGTCTCCCCCGCCCACAATGCGAAATTCCAGTGGTTCCACGGCTTGCTCGCTTGGTTGGAAGTTGAGTCCGCGTCCCGCAGGTGTAGCCGCAACTTAGTTGTTCGGCACTGGTCAAAACCAGAGTTGCCCGGGCAGGCGACGGACCTTGGGCCCGAGTTTGCCCAAGACGCAGGTTATCAAACCGTATCTCCGGCCATAGCAACTGCGCCCGAAGGAATCCTAAAATTGTTTGTAATCCTTTGATGTTATACCCTATTCTGCCGCCGAAAATATCTGACCCACTCGCTTGCAGTACCCTAACTACAACGGTTAAGCCTGTTCTGGCGTCCCTTCGCTTTCGTCTATCACCTGCAAGTACATCCCCCGTTTCCAGAAGCACCCGCCCACCCGCAACTCACCATGTTCGCCGTACTCCGGCCGCGCCGCCAAGCGCACCGACTGTATCTCACCCGTCTGTGCGTCGTTGTAAACAACGTGGGTATGCGGCCGATCCGCAGCGGGCACCGACTCACCGGGTGGACTCAAATGAACTTCGGTATCCGTTTCTTTGACTGTCCATCCGACACGTTTAAGTGCATCTCTCATCTGGTGCGTCGTTGTCCCCGGCTTGTTCGGATCGAAGCCGGGAGGCAAAACCTCCGGATGCTGGCGAACCCACTCCTTCAACGGGTACCGTTCAGCCCCGTTAGCAAAGAAGTACCGTCTTTGGGGTGTCATTGGCGCTTCTGAGAAGGGTGGTGGATTGTCAGCCAACAGGAGGCACATAGCTATTTATCTGTTGCGTTCTGAGCAATTGCAAGGGTACAGACGGCTCGGCCAACCAAAACCGACGAAGATCGTGGTTAAAACATTCGGGCACGGCGGGCCCGTGGGGGGTAGATAGCCTCCTACCCCCGGCGAGGCGGCAAGCTGTTTGATCAGGCACTAGTCTAGGTGAACCGTCGATGCAACCTAGCTGCGGCACGCTGGTTCGTTTCGCTCCAGAACTCAGCCCAATCTTCCAGATAGACGTCTTGCCCGCCGCTTGCGTCATACCGTTCGCGGATGAGAGCAGACATATCCTCAACATTGGGTAGAAGCGGCGGGTTCGCGCCCGTTTCCGGAATCCGGTGTAGTAGACTAACCATCTCGTGATGCGTCCTCTCCGACAGGCGGTAGGTGCCACATCGGGGGCATTCCACGCGCAACTGTTTGTTGTTGTATTCATCGGGGCGACTCTGCTGCGCGGGAGTGCCACATACGAGACAGTTATCCGTCGTTACCGTGGACATGACACATTCCCAAGTTGGCGTTGAACATCTCTAACCCGGCCGCTTGTACACCCGTAGCAATCGCCTTGCCGGAGGATTGTTGTTTTCTCAATTGACTCCGTTTGGGGAGAGCCGCAGCATCATCCTTTTCTACACCTATCCCATCCCGGCAGGGTGCTGAGGTGGGTTGGTGTTGGAAGTTGCGGCAAGAGCGCTGCTTAGATGCGGGCCGGCAGTTGCTGCAGGGATGAAGGTGGTGTCGCGGATGACATGGAGAGCACGGAGGAGGAAAGGGTATGGCGGCAGATTCCGGCGGTCTGATACGTTGCCCGGATCGTGCAGGATCGTCCACCGATGACGTCCGTTCCTTCACCCGATTGCCTCCATCGGACACCATGCGATCGATCTCGCGTCTCTGCCTCGCCGCCGCCGGAACCGTCATCGCTCTGGCGGCCTGTGGAGACGATGGCCCAGGCGTCGTTACCGGGGAGGCCTTCCTGGTCCAGTTGGAATCGGAGGTGAACCTCGCCGGCATGCCCGTTCACCTGGTGACGGGTGACGAGCTGCAGGTCGATTCGGCGCTGGCGAAGCTGTGCCCCCCGCGCCAGGCAGCCGACTCGGCCGCCCTCGCCGCGGCGCACGCGCGTGCCTGGCAGGAGCGCGGGCGCATTCTGCAGGCGCGCCGCACGCGGTCTACCCGGGCCAGCGCGCAGGCCCGCTTCGCGTTCGACAGCGTGCCCCCCGGCGAGTACCGCGTCTGGGCCGACACCACCATCGTCGGCGAGCGCTGGACCTGGCTGGCCGACGTGCGCGTGCGCGGCGGCGACACCGCGCGCGTGGACCTGACCAGCGCCAATCCCGACGAGAACCCTTTCCGCTGCCGCGGGTAGGGGTGGGAAAACGTCGGCGTGGCCCTGATCGGCCCGACCGTCTATATTTAGGATGGACGAAGCCGCTCCCTCAACCGGTGCCCTGATGCGCTCGAGCGCGATGTACGACGGCCGCGACCCCCGCGAACTGCCCGCCTATGGATTCGCGGATGCAGCCCGGTATCTGGGGGTTCCCGCCGCGACCGTTCGCTCGTGGGTGGTGGGCCGGAAGTACCCGCGCCAGGACGGCGTCGGCTCGTTCGAGCCGCTGATCACGCCCGCGGACGCGAACGGCTCGCGGCTCTCGTTCTACAACCTTGTCGAGGCCCACGTGCTTCGGGCGCTGCGCACGCGTCACGCGGTGCCGCTGAAGCACGTCAGGCCTGCCATCACGTACGCCGAAAAGGAACTCGGCATCCAGCGCCTGCTGCTGAGTGAGGAAATGCAGACCGCCGGGGGCGACATCTTCCTGGATCACCTGGGAAGCCTGATCAACCTCAGCAAGTCCGGGCAGCTTGCGGTCAAGCAGCTCCTCGCGGCGCACCTGGAACGGGTGGAGCGTGACAGCCGCGCCATTCCCATCCGGCTGTACCCGTTCATCGGTCACGGCAGGGAGCGGGAGAGCAGGACCGTGGTCATCGACCCGAGGGTTTCGTTCGGCAGGCCGACGGTGGCGGGTTCCGGCATTCGCACAGCCGTTCTCGTGCAGCGCATCGACGCAGGCGAGAGCGTAGCGGCACTCGTGGACGACTACGGCATCACGGAGCCGCAGATCAACGCCGCGGT
Organism: Longimicrobium sp.; assembly: GCF_036399935.1. Classification (GTDB taxonomy): domain Bacteria; phylum Gemmatimonadota; class Gemmatimonadetes; order Longimicrobiales; family Longimicrobiaceae; genus Longimicrobium. The sequence goes on along the minus strand of NZ_DASWMD010000001.1, from coordinate 24,199 downwards.
GCTGTTCGAGCGTGCCGCGTGACGTGGAGTTCTTCGCGGACCGCAACCTGGGCGTAAACACCTTTCCGCGCCTGCTTCGCGAGAACGGCGTCGTGGTGCACCTGCACCAGGACTACTTTCCGCCCGCGGCGGACGATGTGGACTGGATGCCCGAGGTTGCCCGGCGCGGGTGGCCGATCATCTCTCCCGACATCCGCATCGCGCGTGACAGGCTGGAGGTGGAGGCGATCATGACGTCGGGCGCCGCGGTGTTCTGCCTTTCCGGCGGGCACTGCACCGCGGAAGACAAAGCCCGCAACTTCCTTCGCTGCCTCCCCGAAATCCTGTCGGTGCTGGAGCGCACGCCCCGCCCGTTCATCGCGAAGGTGTACCAGCCCAACCGCGACGACCGCGAGGACACCCGCACCCGCCGCGTGGAGGTAAAGCTCACGATCGCACAGTGGGAGGAAAGGCAGCGGAAAGGCAGCCGCGGCTAGAGCAGCTGAGGGAAACACGCGTCGCCGGCCCAGTTTTTTGCGGGTCGGCGTTTTCGTTGTGTCCCCTCCCGAAACGGCGCGCGGCGCGCCGGTTCGCATCTTGCCGAACGGGAAGGGCTGGCCGGCAGCGGAGCCGGCGGCGAAACCCGCCAGGAGACCATGGCTGGATTGGAAGGCCTGCTCACCGGCCACACGCTGGTGAAGCGCTACGAGATCGAAGACGTGATCGGCCGGGGAGGGTTCGCGGTGGTGTACCGCGCCACCGACCTTCGCCTGAGCCGTCCCGTGGCCGTAAAGGTCATCACGCTCACCGCCGTGGATGCCGCCGCGCGCGAGCAGCTTCGCCAGCGCCTGCACCAGGAGGCGCAGGCCGCGGCCAGCCTGCCGCACCACCCCAACCTGGTGACGGTGCACGACGTGGGCACCGACCCGGAGCTGGGGCTGGACTTCCTGGTGATGGAGCTGCTGGTTGGCGAGAACCTGTCGCAGTACCTGGCCACCCAGGGGCCGCCACCGACCGAACAGGCCATCCGCATCCTGCGCGACACCGCCGAGGGGCTGGCGGTGGGGCACCGCGAGGGATTGATCCACCGCGACGTCAAGCCGGGGAACATCTTCCTGGCCGAGGCGCGCGGGGGCGAGCCGCGCGTGTGCCTGGTGGACTACGGCATCGCCCAGGTGATCGAGGACGACCAGACGGTCACCCGCGGAATGGGCTCCACCCCGCTGTCGCCCGCGTTCGCCTCGCCGGAGCAGCTGCGGGGCGACCGCAACCTGACCGCCGCGTCCGACGTGTTCAGCCTGGGCGTGGTGGGCTACCAGCTTCTGACGGGCGAGCGGCCGTTCGTGGAAGAGGCGGGGCAGGTGCCCACCACCTGGAAGGTGCGCCGTCCCATCCGCGAGCTGAACGCCGAGGTGCCCGCGGCGGTGGACGAGGTGCTGATGCGGGCGATGTCGGAAAAGGCCTCCGACCGCTACCCCGACGCCGACTCCTTCGCCGACGCACTGGACGCGGCAATGCGCGAGGACGACGAGACGGCGATCGCCCCCGCGGCGATGGCCGGTGCCGCCATGGGCGTCGCGGCGATGGACGACGTGGATGATGGCACCGTCGTGGCGCCCGCGGAATCCTCTCCTGCGCCTGAGCCGCCACCGGTCGCACCGCCCGTGCGGCCTGTTGCCGCGGCCGTAGCGGCGGGCCCGGTAGACCGCGATCCGCTGCCGCCGCCCAGCACCGCGGGGGCCAAGCCGAAGCGCAGCAACACCTGGCTGATCGTGCTGATCGCCGCGCTGGTGCTGGGCGCGGGTGGCATGTGGGCCATGATGTCGGGTGGAGGAGGGGGTGAGCCCGAGAAGGACACCGCCGGTACCGCGCTGAAAGAAGGCGAGCCCGTGGAGGGCAGCGGCGAGACCGGCGAGGTGGTCACCGGCACGGTGATCGAGCCGTCCACACCCGTGTCGTCCGGCAACCCGGACGAGAGCTCGGAGCCCTCCCCGGGCGATGAGCCCGCTGAACCCGCCACGTCCGGCACCACGCCGTCCAACCCGGGGACCGCGTTTCCCCCGGCCACCAGCCAGCCCGCGCCGCAGCAGCCGCGCGCCCCTGGCGTTCGGGTGCCCGTCGCGCAGCCTCAGCAGCCCCGGCAGCCGACCCGTCGGCCGGTGGTCCGCCAGCCGGCGCGTCCGCCTGCGCAGCAGCCCCAGCGGCCGCCGCAGACCCAGCCGCAGCCGCAACCGCAGCAGCCGCAACCCCAGCAGCCGCAGCCTCAGCAGCCGCAGCCCCAGCAGCCGCCTCAGCCGCAGCCGCAGCAACCGACGCCGCCGCAGCCTCAGCCGCAGCAACCGCCGCCGCAGCCACAGCCGCAGCAGCCGGTGCCGCCGCCGCCGACACCCGCGCCGCGCGACACCATCATCATCCGCAACCCGCCGAGTGCGGAGGCTGCTCCGGTTCGATAAGGAACAGAACGTCTCACACGGGGGCGCGGAGAACTGGCGAGGAATCAGCCTTTCTCCGCGACCTTGGCGTTTGGGCGAGAGTCGATCCGCGTATCAGCCCCTCAGCCGTTCTCCCTGCCTCCGCGCGGCCTCCGCAGCTACTCCCTCCGGCGGATCGCCAGGGCCAGGTCGGTGGTAACGGAAACGTTCTCGATCCACAATCCGTCATCGCCCGTGACCGCCACCTCGGCGCGGGCGTGCTCCGCGCCGGCGCGCGTGTCCCATGCAACGACGGAGTAGCGGCCCGGCTGCAGCCCCGGCACGCCGACGCGTGTGACCAGCGGCTCGGCGTCGGTGCGCACCCGACCGTCGGGGGCCAGCGAGTCGGTGCGGAGCAGCCAGACCACGGCCCGCGTTTCGTCGCCGCAGCCGCATACGGTCAGCCCCAACGACCCCAGCTGGATCTCGTGGTTCAGGTTGCGGCGCTCGAACCGCGGCCAGTCGATCAGCCCCAGGAAGCCCGTGACGGCCTGCTGCGCCCGGCGCATTCCCGGCGTCAGCTTGTGCACCTTGCGGTTGGGCCAGCGCATGCCGCCGCCCGCCCCGCCCGACGCCAGGTGCGCCCACTGCATGTGGCGGAAGTACTCGTCGTCGAAGACCTCGGGGAGGGTCTTGTTCTTGTCCTTGAAGGTATGGATGGGGCCGTGCTCGGTATCCAGGTACGGGCGCCCGTCCCGGATCTCTCCCATCGCTTCGCGCACCAGCCGGCCCGTGTCGATGGCCGCCGCCACGGTGTCCACGGGGTCGTCGATGCTTCCCGCCATGTAGATGTGCGTGGACGCGAAATCCAGCGACGGATGCCGGTAGACCGCGTCCGCCAGCGGGAGATGGGGACGCTGTCGTAATTCCGGCCCGAACATGGACACGGTCTGCGGGTGCGACCGGCCGTACAGGCGCGTCTCCAGCGTGCGGACGTGCTCCGACATCTCCGCGATGAAGTGGTTCATCACGTCGACGCAGTCCGGGCATGAATCGGCATGGGCGGGGTGGATCTCGTTCCACAGGTCCCACGACATCACCACGCCGCTGCCGCCCCACCGCTGCACCATGAAGGCCAGCCGGGCGCGGACGGCCTGGCGCGTGTCCCGGCACAGCAGCAGCTGGTTGGGGCCGCTGCACGGGCCGCCCTTCTCGCGATTGAGCGGGTGGTGCGCCCAGCGGATCCACGTCCAGAAGGTGTCGTACGGCGTCAGCATCAGCCGCAGGCCGTGGCGTGAGCACAGGGCCACCAGGTCGTCCCAGAACTGCACCACGGGCCGCGAGAACCGCCCGATGGGCCGCTCCAGGTACTTTCCCTGGTGCGCGCACTCCAGCATCATGCGGATGACGGTAACCCCATGTTCCGCCAGCCAGCGCAGGTGCCGGTCGGCGGCTTCCACGTCCTTGCGGCCGTACAGCGGGCCCAGCTCCCGCCACGTGAGCGCATCGTTGTAGCCGATGGGCGTCCACGCCGCCCCGGTGTCGTCCTGGAAGTACGATCCCGCGACCTCGATCCAAGGAAGCTCCACCACCTCCAGCGGCGCGAGTGCCGGCGCGGGTGCGCGCCGGCGGGTGGCTACCATCGTCATCAGCGGCCCGCCTCCATCAGAGGCGTCGAATCCCTGCTATCCATCGCGTTCTGCACGTAAGTGATCGATCCCGGTTCGCCACGAACAACATCCGTCCCACTGATCGTCCAATCCCCAACTCTTCCGCGCGCTACATCCGCGTGAGAAAGCCCGCCCCGCGCGTGCCGCTGACGGGGGCGAACGGAAAGGCCACGGTCATCACCGTCAGCCTCATGCGGCGGCTTCGCCCCCGGGCGGCGCGGGGCGCAGATCGGGCTCGTCATAGCCCGGGGGCGGCGAATAGATCCGCGGCATAGACATCACCACGTTCGGCCGTACGGCTTCGGCGCCGGCGCTCCCCCGATCCCGGGGCAGGTCCAGGCTCGCCAGCCCCAGCTCTGCGATGGCCTCGGCGGCCCGGGCGCGCCACTCGTCGCCCGTCATCCATCCCCACAGCTCGTAGTTCAGCTTGCCGGGGCGGGGCGGGCGGGTGAAGTCGTGGCCGGGGGAGAGGCGGAAGCGCTCCGCGTCGCGAGGGAAGAGGGCGAGCGTGTCGCGCTGGGAGGCGTGGCAGGCCATCATGCGTTCCTTGTTGGCCACCTCGCGCTCCGACAGCGTGAGCGTCACCTCCTCGCCCCCGTGCCCGGGAGCGAAGGCGCCGGCCACCACGCGGTCGTCCACGGCGTGGTAGAGCGGGAACTCCACGATGCCGGGATAGGGGTCGCCGTCCCGGGCCATCAGCGCGCAGGCGGCGTGGACGGCGAAGGAGACGGCGTCGTGGTCCGGGTGGCCGCCCTCGTACGCGGGGGCGAGCACCACCTCGGGGAGGTCGGAGGCGAGCGCGTCGCGCATCCGCAGGGCCAGGTCCGCCAGGTCCGACGACGCGTCCTGGTCGGGGATGTCCCACTGCTCCACGCAGTCCCATCCAAGACGCGCCATCGCCAGCGCACACCGCAGCTCCCGTCGGCGAAGCGCGGCGTAGTCCTCGCGCGTGGCCGGCGTGGGGTCTCCCCAGAGCGCGCGGTCGAACGGGGCGCCGTCCGTGGCGCACACCAGCCGCACGTCCGGCAGGCGCGCCAGCACGGCGCCGGTTCCGGCCGTCTCGTCGTCGGGGTGGGCGACGGCTACCAGCACCCGCGGCGTGGCCCCGTAGCCGCGAAGCCAGCCGAAGAAGGTCTGGGCGTCAGCGCCCATAGCGGCGCACCATTCGCGCACAGAAGTCCACGAACTCGCCGACGTCCTTCGGCGGGCTGGTGTAGTGCGGCACCATGCCGCGGTGCTCGGGGGTAAAGCAGAAGGTGACGGTCACGTCGAACTCCTCCAGCGCCTTCATCTGCCGGTCGAACCAGGCCAGCGAGTTCGGGCGGTCGTCGTCGCTCCAGCTGAGGCCGGTCCGCAGCTTCCTGACGCCCAGCTTCTTCAGCCAGCGCACGGCGTCGTCCAGCCGGTGGTCTTCGTAGTGGAACCACTGGCAGATGCCCAGCTCGCCCGCGTGCCGCGCGAAGACGTCCATCGCCGGCTTGGGGGTGCCGTCCTCGCGCACCAGCCCCATGTGGAAGTGGCGGAAGTACGACGAGCCCTCGCGCTGCTTGTGGCGGGTGGTGGCCTCCCACTGCCCCGGCAGGTCGAACAGGCTGTACCAGTGCACCCGGTCGGCCCGGCCGCGCAGGACCTCGGCCGTGCGCGTGAGCCCCTCGGCCTGCACGGCGTCGCCGGCGAAGGTGCTGATGCCCACCTCGGTCACCCACACGGGGAGCTCCGTCACCGCCTGGACGGCCGCCAGCCGCTGCGGCCAGTCTTCGATGCTCCACAGGTTCCAGTCCAGCGGAAACCCGTGCACCGCCACCACGTCCATCGAGTCCAGCACCCCCAGCCCCTTCATGTGGGCGATGAAGCGCGCGTCGATGGGTGAAATGCCCCCCAGCACCCGCTGCACGCTCGGCGCCTCCGCATGGATGGCGTCACCCGCGGCGCGGGCCATCTCCGCGAAGATCCGCCACCCGGGGTCTACCCCGAAGTCCCAGTGCGACGTGTTGTTCGGTTCGTTCCATACCATCGCCGCTTCGATCACGAACCCGAGCCTCCCCGCGCGGGATACACGGCCCGCGGCTCGTTGTCGGTGATGGTGCCGCGGCGGCAGAGATACACTTCCTGCTCGGGATGCTCCAGGATGTCGAAGCCCGCGCTGCGCAGCATGGCCTCCGCACCCGCCGCGTTGGGCACCCACCAGTTGGTGGGGTCGCCGCAGTAGCGGTGCTCGATGAAGTACATCTGCGGATAGCCGGGCCGCTGGAAGTGGTCCTGCTGCCAGAAGTGGTAGTCGGGGTCCACCGGCTCCACCTCCGTGGCGCCGCGCTGCATGCTCTGGAAGAGCAGCAGGTCGCCCACCACGTGCTCGTACAGCAGGTCAAGCGCGAGCAGGGGATGGCGCAGGTGGTACAGCACGCCCATGAAGATCACGAAATCGAACTTCTCCCCCAGCTTGGCCACGTCGTACACCGACAGGTTGTGGAACTCGATGTCGGTGTAGCCCTCGATTTCGGCGGCGAAGCGGGCCTGCGTCAGGTACAGGTCTTCGCTGTCGATGCCCACCACCCGGCTGGCGCCGCGGCGCTTCATCTCCATGCTGTAGAAGCCGGCGTTGCACCCCACGTCCAGCACCGTCTTTCCCGTAAGATCTTCCGGGATGGCGTGCGCGAACGACTGCCACTTCACGGCGGGATAGTCGCCCAGGAAGTGCTCGGGCGCGGTGCTCACCCCGCGCAGCTTCAGGTTGTGGAACCAGGGACCCAGCTCGCGGATTTTGCGCTCCAGCTCTTCGGTGCCGTTCGCGGTGCCTGGGGTGTGGGGCGAGATCAACGTCTCCTCCGGATCGATTGGATGTATGGGGTTCCGCTCACGCAGGCGAAACGCCGGCGACGACGGGAACGTGCGCGGCCGCGATGGCGGTGCCCAGCGCGCAGAGCGGGGTGGGGCCCTCGGGAGCGGCCTGGCCGGTGAGCGCCTGGATGGCCTCGCGGTAGCCGTGCAGGGTGCCCACGTCCACGTACGTCTGCCCCGCGCGCACGGCGTGGGCCACGCCGCCGCGCGCCAGCCACGCGTTGACCAGCGTGCCGATGTACTCGTCCTGCCTGCCGCGCTCCTGCCACAGGTCGTGAAGCTCCGCAAAGCACCAGCCGGGGAGCTTGAAGGCGCCCCACACCCAGTGCGTGGCGGCTCCCGGCTGCTTCACCTGGATCTCCTGCACGCGCCCGTCGTCGTCCGTCACCACGGCGTCGAAGAACTCGGGGCGCTCCACGGGAAAGAGCAGGAACGAAAGCGAGTCGTCGCCCAGCGCGCACAGGCCGTCCTCGGGAAACCAGACGGTGTCCGGCAGGCCGACGACAACGTGCTCGTCACGGTGGATGAAGGGAAGCACGCGGAAGATGCTGTCGCAGAGCCCCGCCGGCTTGGGCTGCACGGCGTAGCACACGTCGGCCGTGCCGAACCCGCCGCCGTAGTACTGCACGATGTCGCTCTTGGCGGGCGAGATCACGAAGCAGATCTTGCTGGCCCCGGCGCGGATCATCCGCTCCACCAGGTACTCGCTGACGGCCTTGGGTCGCTCCACCCCGTCGCCGTCCACGCGGCTGCCCACGGGAAGCAGCTCCTTGCTGAACGCGAGCGGCTGGATACGGCTTCCCGCGCCCGCCGCCGGCACGATTCCCCACATGCTCATGCCTCTCCCGCCACCGGTGTGTCCCACTCCGCCGCACCCTCGGCCGCGCCGAAGGCCGCGTCCAGCACCTGCTCCAGCTCCGCCACCCGCCGCTCGGAGGTGTGCTCGTCCAGCGTGCGCTCCCGCGCCGCCCGCGCCAGCCGGTCGCGCTCGCCGTCGTCCATCCGCATGGCCGCGATCACGTCGGCCGTGTCGTGGGCGACGACGATCTCGGCGCCGGGGGTGAAGAAGGCGTCCAGCCCCTCCCACGCATCGCTGACGACGGGGCAGCCGCACGCCGCCGCCTCGAACAGCCGGCCGGAGGGGCACCAGCCCATTTCCGCCATCGCCCGGCGGGTGACGTTCAGCGTAAAGCGCGACGAGCTGTAGAACGTGGGATGGTCGCCCGGCGCCAGGTGGCGGCGGAACCAGGTGTTCCGCGTCCACGGAAAGTCCTGGGGATACTGCGCGCCGGCGATGAGGAACCGCTGCTCCGGAAGCTGCCGGGCGGCGTCGATGAACAGCCGTTCCAGCGCGGCCTGCCGGTCGTCCGCGTACGTCCCCAGGTACGAGAGGTCCGCGCGGTATTCCTCCGTCGCCACGGCGGGACGATGGACGTCGGGGTCCACGTGGCCGTACAGCGGCGCCACGCGGCGCGCGCCCAGCCGGCTGCGCAGTTCATCCAACGCGGCACCGCCGGTGTAGCTGAGCACCAGGTCGAAGTCGCGCAGCCCCCGCTCGCCCACGTACGACACGGGCTTGCCGCTGGCCAGCGCATCGAGGGTGACGGGCGTGTCCAGGTCGTAGAACGTCTTCACCGCCGCTTGGGACGAGAGGACGAGCTCCGTGGCGGCCAATGCGTCCGCCTGGTAGCTGGTGACCATCGCCACGTCCGCGTCGGCCAGGTGCGCGCGGGCGAGGGGGAGATTGGCTTCCCAGTCCGGGTACAGGACCAGCGTGGCCCCGGGAATCGTGTCCAGGTCGCGGTTGTCGGCGTAGTACGGAACGTCCTTCTCGAAGAACACGACGTCGTGGCCGCGTGCGGCGAGGGCGCGGATCAGCCCCCGCCAGAGCGTGGCGTGCCCGTTGCCCCACGACGAACTGACGGTCAGTCCGAAGATGACCAGCTTCATGCAGTGCCCACCGGGTGGTCGGAATGTGTGCGGGCTCCGGGCCCTGGGTCGTGCGACGTGCTCACGGAGCGGACTGGGCAGAGTAGCAAGGTCCGCACCGTATTCCGTGCACTTTCCGGCGCAGCTTCTACAAGGCTTTGCAAGTAGATGAACGGGCGGAACTTCGGCGCGGCGGCAGGTTTTTGCGTCTCCGGGCGGCGTTCCGAGACGGGGGTGGGTGAACCCGCGGCGATCGGGGTGGTTCGACCGGGGCCGGCGCATGCCTCGGCTAGCCCCTCCCCCGGCCCCTCCCCGCATGCTGCGCATGCGGAGAGGGGAGAATTCGATTGTGGTGCCGCTGGCCTCGCGCACTCGGCTGCGCGTGCAGTCCGCGAAGGCGGACTTCGGGCCGTTGTTGCCGCGACTTCAGTCGCCCCAGCCGGGCAGAGGCCTCCGCTTCCGTGATCGCTGCCGCGCCCGGGCCGGGAAGTGGCCGCGGTTAGATCCTTCGGCCCGCGAGGTACCCGGTACGGGCAAGTGAGGTGCGCCTGGGCCTCAGGATGACAGGCCATCGCGCATCACGCATTTCGAGCGCGCGGATGCCCGAAGCGAGGACGGGTGAGGGCCCCACGAAAGCATCGGCCCTCCCCGGATTCTGGAGAGGGCCGATCAACTTCCGCACTAACGCACTAACGCACTAACGCACTTTCCTACTCACGCACTTCCCGCGGCCGTCCTCTCCTGCTCCGTCGGCTGCTCCACCCCCGGCTCGGACACGCGCTCGGTCTCGGAATCGGCGGGGATGGGGATCTCGTGCACGTAGAACATGTCGTGCTTGGCGTCCTCGCGAACGCGCACCAGCGACACGTTAAACACGGGCACCCCACCCGGCGTCTTGCCGCTGAAGGTGCCGTGGTGCGCATGGCCGTGGAACGCGACCGCCGCCTTGAAGCGGTCGATGGGCTCCACCAAGCGGTCGTTGCCCAGGAACGGAAAGATCTGCTCGGGCTCGCCCATCACCGTGTCCATGATGGGCGCGTAGTGAAGCAGCACCACGCGCACCGGCGTGGAGAGGCGACGCAGCGCGTACTCCAGCTTCTGCGCCTCGTCCAGCGACGTGCCCACGAAATCCTTGGTCTCCTGCTCGCCGAACGCCGTGAGCGTGTAGCGCCCGAACCCGCCCATGAAGCCCTTGACGCCGGCGAACCCCACGTGCTCGTTCAGCTCGAAGGGCGACTCGTCGAGCAGGTGCACGCCCCGCGCGCGCAGGATGGAGTTCACCTTGTCGACGTTGCCTGACTCGTGGTCGTGGTTGCCAAGCACGGCCAGAATGGGCACGCGCACGTCGGACAGCTCCTTGACCACCACGTCCACCTCGGCGGGAATGCCGCGCCGCGTGAGGTCGCCCGCCAGCAGCAGGATGTCGGCCTCGTCGTTCACCCGCGCGAAGAGCTCGCGGTACAGGCCGCCGTCCTTTTCGCCGCAATGAAAGTCGCCCACCGCCGCCACCCGCACCGAGCGGCCGGCCCGGTCTTCCCTGCGCCGCCCGAAGCGAGCTTCCTTCTCCGTCCCGGGCTCCCCCTCCGCCGTGCTCGGATGGTCCGTCATTCCTCTTCGCCCAGGCTGTCGGGAACGCTCTCCTGCTCCGTGTCCGGCGCGCGCTCGTCCCACACGTCGGCATCGAGCAGCTTCAGGATTTCGGGATGCTGCTGCATCCGCGCGATGCTTTCCTCGCGGGTGTCGCGGAACCCCCACTCGTTCACGTCGATGGCGAACGAGAAGCGCGAGATCATCGTGCCGTTCGTCACGTTGTGCCCGTCGCCGTCGTCCGAGCGCTGGTGGCTGGACTTTTCGGCCCGGTCCAGCAGCTCGCGCAGCACCGCCTCGGGAACCTGGTCGCGATAGCCCGGATAGACGTAGCGGAACAGCAGCAGCTGCGACAGCAGCAGGGGCCAGTTTTCGCCCGCCTTGGCCACGAGCCGCTTCCAGTCCATCACGTGGCCCTTGCACAGGATCAGGTGCGCAACGTCGGCCATGTCGTGGCGGTGCCGCTCGTGGATGAACAGCCGGTGCCAGATCAGCTCCTCCACCGGCGCCACCCGCACCGGGGTGGCCGCGAGCGTGGCGGCGGTGCTGTAGCGGAACCAGTCTTCGTCGATCAGGGCCAGGCCGTTGCCCATGCCGTAGATGATGTCGATGAAGTGGTCGCGGTTGGCCTTGCTGATCGCCTTGCCAATCCAGTGCGGCTGTTCGAGCCGCGTGGTGAACCCCACGCTCTTCAGCACGCCCATGGCCTGGATCACCGCCTCGGGCGTGAGGAACAGGTCCAGGTCCTTGGTCTGGCGATAGATGCCCGTGTGCTCGTAGATGGCGTACGCCCCCGCCACCACGGACGGAACCCCGGCGTCCCGGAGCGCGGCGAGCGCCATCTTGTACAGCTCCCGCTCGTCCTCGGGGATCCAGAATTCGCTGTGGGTAACCGACTTCCGCTCTTCCTTGGTGAGGGTGTCGAACCCAGGAAAATTAGGCGGTCCCGGCTCTACTTTGACCATCCGATGCAGTCCGTGGTTGAAGCGTTGGGCGGCGGAAAAGCAACAATCGGACCTGATTCCGCCGCGCGTTGACCCGGGCCCCGCCGCGTGCGTAGCTTGCCCCATGCTCACCGACCTCAAGAAGCTGTTCGCGCGGACGTGGGACGCCTTCGTGGCCGAGTCCAGCCGCCGCGAGCCCGAAGACCAGGTAGCCGAGCTCCTTTCGGCCATGCGCCGCGAAATGGTGGACGCGCGCGCCACCCTGCCGCTGCTGCAGGAGAACATCGCCGCCGCCGAGCGCGAGCTGGCGCGCGAGCGCACGGCCCTGGACGACGCCGTCCGCCGCGGCGGCCTGGCGCAGAAGATCGGCGATGCGGAGACGGTGCGCGTGGCCGCCGAGTTCGCCGACCGCCACCGCCGCCGCATCGCCGTCCTGGAAGAAAAGGTGCGCGCCGCCCGCGCCGAGCACGAGCTGCGCGGGGTGGAGGTGCAGGACATGATGCGCCGCTACAAGGAGGCGGACCTCAACCGCTTCGCGCTGCTCAGCGAGATGCGCCGCGCGCAGTCCGGCCAGCGCCTCCGCCAGGCCGGCGCCGCGACGGACGACGACTTCGCCCGCGCCTCCGGCCGCATCGAAAGCGAAGCCGCGTACAGCGATGCGCTCGACGAGCTTTCCGAACTGGACCCCGCGCCCCCGCCCCCCTCGTCCGCGGACGACGTCGAGGAGCGGTTGCGGGAGATGAAGCGGCGGATGGGGATGTAGGGGAGGACAACCTCGGACGCGCCCCCCTCCGTGAGCGGGTGAACCCGCCGCTCGGAAAGCGGTAAGCCCCGACACGGCGCCGCTGTCGCGTCGCCGTTCGGGGCTTCAACAGCACGCGCCGGAGCCCGCCGAAGCGCGTTCGAATTCTGCGCCCGCTTGCGGGAGAGGGGGCCGGGGGGAGAGGGCAGCCGGGGGAATGCACGGAGGCCCATCGAAACGCCCCGATGCCAGCCAGATCCGATTGCCCGCACGCGTCACGAAAGCTATTTTCTCCCGCTCGGAAACGGACTTACGACGAGCGGAAGACGGTCGATGGCACTATCCCGAAGCTCCTCCTGGAAGGAGCACCGGCTGGCGAACAAGCTGGAGTGCGGAGGCACGGAATACTCGGTGGACCTGGTGGCGCGAAAGGCCACCGGCGTCGAGGGATGGAAGGTGACCGTGGTGTACCTGCCGCGCGACGAGGGGCAGGAGATCAAGGTCGATCTCCCCAACGCCGCCTCCACCGCCGAGGTGCGTCGCCTAGTGACGGAATACGAGGGCGCCGAGGACCGCCTGCGCGAGCTCTGCGGCCAGGGCGCGGCGCGGGCCTGATCCCCCGCGCCATCACGAATCCGCGAATCACGGCCGCCCCGGGCACCCCGCGGGCGGCCTTTGTCGCCACCGGGCGGCACGATGAAGGAGGTTGCATGAGCGAAACGACCGCGGCGCCCCCCGCCGCGCCCATCCGCGCCCTGCTGGAAAGCGCGGGCGCCGTCTTCGGCCAGGTGGCCGGGCGCGAGGTGGCCCGCCACTTCGGCGACGGCAACGCGGAGTACCGCGCCGTCCGCGAGTCCGCCGGGATCGCGCAGCGCGGCGACCGCGGGCGGTTCCGGCTGTGGGGCAAGGACCCCGCGCGGATGATCCACGGCCTGATCACCAACGACCTGCTCAAGGCGCCCGCCGGCCAGGGCGTCTACGCGGCCATGCTCACCCCCAAGGGGCGCACCATCGCCGACCTGCGCGTCTTTCGGCGCGAGGGTGCGGGCGGTCCGGAGGTGCTGGTGGACGTCGCCGCCGAGGCGCTGGAGGGCGTCCGCGACCACTTCAAGAAGTTCGTCCCGCCGATGTTCGCCCGCTGGGCCGACGCGACGGACGAGATCACGGCCCTGGGCGTCTACGGCCCCCGCTCCCGCGAGCTGCTGTCTGCCGCGCTCGGTACCGACATCTCCCCGCTGGACGAAGACGCGTTCGTGGAGCCGGAGTTTGGCGGTGCGCGCCTGCTGGTCGCGGCAACGCGCGAGGCGGGCGGCGAGGACGGTTTCGACCTGTTCGTCCCCGCGGACCACGCGGCGGAGCTCTGGCGGATGCTGCGGGAGCGCGGAGCGGGGATGGGAGCGCGGCCGGTGGGCTTCGGGGCGCTGGAGACGCTGCGGATCGAGGCGGGGCGCCCGCGCTACGGCATCGACATCACCGAAGAAACCATCCCCACCGAGGCGTACGAGCAAGCGGGGCTGATGAACCGCGCCATCTCGTTCACCAAGGGGTGCTATACGGGGCAGGAGGTGGTGATCCGCATCGCGCACCGCGGCCACGTGAACCGCCACCTGCGCGGACTGCTGCTGGGCGACGTGGGCGTCCCGGCACCGCGCGCACCGCTGACGGACGTCGATACGGGAAAGCCGGTAGGCTGGACGACGAGCGCGGCCTTTTCGCCCATGCTCGGCCAGACGATCGCGCTCGGATACGTGCGGCGCGAGGTGCAGCCCGGGGAGGACGTGCAGGTGGGCGAGGGCGGCGAGGGGCGCGCGCGCGTGGTCAAGCTGCCGTTCGACCGCGCATGAAGGAGAGCAGCGCGTCGGCGCTCAAGGAGTGGGCGGTGGTGGACGAGGCGCTCGCCACCGGCCGCGTGTCGCTGCTGGTGCGGAAGGGCGGCATCCACGAACGGGCGGGCGACTTCGACGTGGAGCACGGCGAGTTCTGGATCTTTCCCAGCGGCTGGCACCAGAACCCCGCAGACCTCGCCGCCGAGCTCCATCCGCTGCTGAACGCCATCGGCCCGCAGCCGCGCGGCACCATTCCGTTCCGCACGTACTGCGTGGTGGACGGCGTGCACCGGATCGAGAGCCCCGAGGTGCTGGACCGCATCCAGGGGCTGCACCCGCTCTCTCCCCCCGCCGCGCACTACCGCTTCAACTACCGCAACCGCCCGTACGTCCACGCGCTGCTCGTGCGGGCCTACCGGCTGGACGAGCCGGTGACGCTCCCGGACGTGCACCGCTACGAAGGATGCGTGTCGTGGGTGCAGCTGGACCACCCGCTCCCCACCGCAGGACTCCGCCCCGTGCTGACGGACGACGAGTTCGCCGCCGTGCGGGCGGATATCCTGGAGCGGCTGGGCGCACCCGGCACGAACACGAGCGGAACATCGAGCGCGTCATCCTGATCCCGGCGCATGCCCCGGCCGCCCCCCATCCCCAGCCCTTCCCCCGCAACCCCCGCGGGGGAAGGGAGCCAGCCCGGTGCGGTTCGACGGGCTACCTCGCATGCCTTTGGAGCCCCCTGCCCCCCGGCCCCCGTCCCCCGCTGCGCAGGGGAGGGGGAGACCTGAATCACGGTCCGGCCGGCCTGGCGCACTCGACAAGGAAGCCCGGGGCAAGAACGGTGCGCTTCGGGGGAGGCGGCGCATGCGCCTGGCCGCCCCCTCTCCCCGGCCCTCTCCCCCGCAAGCGCGGGAAAGGGAGAATCCGATTGCGCTCGGGCCGGGGTGGCGCACTCGACCGCGCGTGCAGTCCGCGCAGGCGGACTTCGTGATGTGCCAGCTGCGGTTTCAACCGCCGGGACGGCAGCCGAGGCCAACGCTTTCGTGACCGCTGCCGCGCCCGGGCTGGGAAGCGTCCGCGATTAGATCCTTCGGCCCGCGAGGGATGGCGTGGGGGGCAGGTGTCGCTCGCCTGGGCCTCAGGATGACAGGTCGTTGCGCGACAATGGTTTGAGAGGTGCGCTGAACTGGGTCCGCGCGGTGCGTTGCGCTCCAATGACTTGGATGCGCGCCGGACTGGCTCCCTTCCCCCGCGCAGTTGCGGGGGAAGGGCTGGGGATGGGGGCGCCGGCCTGCGCACAGGACTCCATCTCGACGCACCAGAGCCTGACGTCGGCGCGGTCGGGGGAAGGCCCTCCTACGGCACCAGCATGGGCCCGAACCCCGCCGGCAGCGACAGCGTGAACGTCGAACCCACGCCTCGCTTCGACCGCACGGTCACGTCTCCCCCCAGCCGCCGCGCGAGCTGCCGCGACAGGGCCAGCCCCATCCCCGTCCCGCCGTACCGCCGCGTGGCCGACCCGTCGATCTGCAGGAACTGCGCGAAGATCCGTTCCTGGTCGGCCTCGTCGATCCCAATGCCTGTGTCCTCCACCTCCCAGACGATCGAGTGCCGCGCGTCGCCCCCGGCGCGCGCCTCAGGGGTCCACGGCGAGCCGCTGCTCACGCGGACCCGTACCGTCACCCGCCCCGCCGGCGTGAACTTGAACGCGTTCCCCACCAGGTTGCGAAGGATGCGCACCACCTGGCTGGGATCGGTGCGCACCGGCACGGCCGCGTCGGGGGCCAGCGTGCGCACCTCCACCTCGGGCGCGGGGGGCGCCAGCCCCGACATGGCGGCGCGCGCCAGCGCCACGGCGTCGCACGTTTCCGGGCGCACGTCCAGGCGCCCCAGCTGAAGGTTGGCCATGTTCAGCAGGTCGTCGATCAGCTCCATCAGCTGCATGGCCGCCGTCTCCACGCGCTCCACGCTCTGCGCCTGCTCGTCGGTCAGCGGGCCGGCGTGCCGCTCGCGGAGGAGGTAGGTGAAGCCCAGGATGGCGGTGAGCGGCGTGCGCAGCTCGTGCGACACGTTGGCCAGGAACTCGTTCTTCAGCCGGCGCGCCTCCTCGGCCTCGAGAAAGCGGGCCTCGAGCTCCACGTTCTGCTCGCGAAGCTGCACGTTGGCGCGCTGAAGGTCTTCGATCAGGTGCGCCTTCTCGGCCGTGGCGCTCAGCTGGTCGGCCACGAGCCGCAGCAGCGAGCGGTCGGCCTCGTCCAGCCGGTCGGTGCGGGCGAAGTAGAAGGTGAGCGCGCCCTCGGCCTGACCGGCCAGGATGATGGGAAGCGACACGGACGACGCGAACCCCAGCTCGCCCGCCGCGTCCCACCAGTCGGCCAGCTCCGGGTCGGCGAACACGTCGTACACCTCCACCGGCCGCCCCTCGGCCACGGCGCTGCCGGTGGGGCCCAGCCCCACGCGAACCCGCATTTCTCCAAGGAACCTGCGGTACGCCGTGGGCCAGTTCCAGGCGGCCACCAGGCGCAGCACGTCGTCGCTTTCGCGCAGGTACACGCAGCCGAACGCGGCGCCCACGACGGGGGCAACCCGTTCCAGGGCAAGGCGATACACCTCGTCGGGCGTGCGCGCCGTCAGGAAGGCGTGGGCGATCTCGCGGGCGGCGGTCAGCTCGCGGAGATGGCGCTCGTGGGCGGGAATCGGCGCAGCTACTGGAGTTTCTTGCACAGCAACTCTCTTGACGAGTGCGGAGGGTGCACCTACTCTACGGTGCGAACGGCGCCGCCGTTTGGTTTTTTCGCCAGGTCACACCCTCTTAAAGACAGGAGCTCCTTCGTGAACAAGTCTGAACTCATTCAGCAGCTCGCCTCCCGTGCCGATCTGAGCCGTGCCGAGGCCACCAAGGCGGTCGACGCGCTGTTCGGCGTAGAGGGCGGCATCATCGCCGACGCGCTGCGGAACGGGGACAAGGTGCAGATCACGGGGTTCGGCAGCTTCGAGAGCAAGAAGCGCGAGGCGCGCAAGGGTCGTAACCCGCGCACCGGCAACGAGATCGACATCGCGGCCAGCACCAGCGCGGCGTTCAAGATCGGCAAGCGCCTCAAGGACATGCTCGGCGCCTGATAAAGGCCCGTGCCGGTTCGCCATCCCGAGGGGCCACGGTTCGCACCGCGGCCCCTCGTGTTTTCATCCACCCTCCACCCGAGCGCCGCCGTCCCGCCATGCCCAGGAAGAAGCGTCCGCCCGCCGGGGGCGTGTCCCGCGAGGCGTGGGGAACGGTGCATCCCGTGCTGGACCTGCACGGCCTTACCGGCGACGAGGCGCGGCGCCGCGCCGGGGAGTGGCTGCGCGCCCGCCAGGCCAAGAACGTCCGCACGGTGGTGGTGGTCACCGGCCGCGGCCTCCACTCCGGCGGCATTCCCGTGGTCCGCAACGAAATCGAGCACCTGCTGGCTGAGCTGAAGGGCACCCTGGTCAGCCGCTGGAGCGCCGAAAACCTGGGGGGCAGCTTCCGCGTGGAGCTGCGCCGCCCCGCCCGCACCCATGCGCCCCGTCCCCCCGCCCCCGTGCCGCCCCTGCTGCGCGACGCCGAACCCGCCCTGCGCCTGCGGGCCGAGGAAGCGCTCGCGGACCTGGGCATCGCCTCCACCCCCGCGCTGCTGGAGGCGGAAATCCGCCGCCTGCTGGACGAGGGCTGAGCGGCGGGCAAGAGTGTAGCCGACGAAAAGGGCGGCGCGCAATGGCTGCGCGCCGCCCTTTCCCGTTTCATCTCCGCGCCGTCACTCGTCGCGAGGCCGCCGGAAGCCGCCCCCCGAGCCGCCAGCGCCACGGGGACCACCTCCACCTCCGCCGGGCCGGGGACGGCCGCCGGGTCCGCCACGGGGGCGATCGTCACGGTCGCGCGGCCGGTCGTCCCGCGGCCGGTCCTCGCGCGGTCCACCGGCTCCGGGGCCGCGCTGCGTGCGGCGCATGGGCGGCCCGCCGCCACCGGGCCCTGCCTTGCGCTGCCGATCGTAGTCCACGCGCAGGCTGCGGCCCTTCATGCTGGTGCCGTTCAGCGCACTGATCACCCGCTCGGCCATCTCCGCCGGCACCTCGACCACGGAAAAGGTGTCGCGGATGTCGATCTTTCCGATGCTGCTGCCGGGGATGTCGGCCTCGCCCGCGATGGCGCCCATCAGCTCGTTGGGGCGCACGTTGTCGCGCTCGCCCACGCTGATGAAGAGCCGCGCGAACGCACCCGGGATGGCGCCCGACTCGGCGTGGCCCCCCGGCGCCGGCCGGGCCAGGCGGTTGCGCGCCGCCGCCGCGGCCGCGGGAAGCGCGTCCGCCGCCGAGGCCGCCGGCTCGGCCGCGCGCTTCTTCCGAAGTAGAGCGGACGCCGCGGCGGCGATCTCCGTCGCGGTGAAGTCTTCCAGCAGCGGCTCCAGGATCAGCATCTGCGCGGCCAAGTCTTCTTCGCGCAGGGCGCGGCGCAGGTCGCCGCGGAAGGCGCGCAGCTCCGCCGATCCACCGACCGGTGCCTCGCCCTCGATCCCCCCCGGCTGCGCATGGAAGCCCGCGCGCTTCGCGATCTGTCGAAGATGCGCCAGCTCGCGCGGCTCCACCAGCACGAACCCGGGGTCCTCGCCGCCGTGGCGCGCCCGCAGCGCGGCTTCGTCCGCCGGAACGTCGAAGCTGATCACCTGCCCCTCCGGCGTATCCCCGTCCTCGTCTACTGTGGAGCCCAGCACCACCACGTCGGCGTCGGGATCGTCCGCGTCGCCCACCAGGAAGCCGCGCAGGGTCAGCGCCTCGGACACCTGCGCCGCGCGCTCGTCCGTGCGGCAGTACAGCACCGGCGCCGGTCCGCCGCCCAGCAGGCGCGCCACCGTTCCCAGCTTGTCGCGCTCCGCGACGGCCACGTAGCCGACGGTGGACGTGGGCTCGGCGGCGGCCTCGTGAAGGTCTGGCGAGGCGGGCTCGGACGGGTAGCGCAGGGCGCGCTTCACCCGGCGGCCGGCCAGGTCTTCCACCGGCTCGCTGACCTCGGCGGTGACGATCACCCGCTGCGCGTCGCGCGGGAGGTGGTCGAAAAGGGTTTCCAGTGTTTCCCATCCGCCCAGCGCGTGGATCTCCGACGCGCCATCCACCACCACCGCCTCCACGCCCTCCAGCTTCACCTCGGACGTGCGCACCCCCTCCATCACCTCCTGCGGCGTGGCGGCCAGCACCTCGGCCTCGCCCGCGCCCGTCCCCCATCCGCCGCCCGACCCGCTGACGGTGAGCCCCGCGGCCTGGGCGAAGGGCACCAGCTCCAGCGCGGCGCGCGCAGCCGCCTCGGGGGTGGCGGTAAGGATGAGCAGGCGGACGCCGGACGGCGCCTCGTCGAGCGACGCGGAGTCATCGCCCTCGTCGTCGTCAGCGACGGGCTCGCGCGCGGGGAGCCGGTCCAGCACGCCCAGGCCGTACGCCAGCGTCTTGCCGGCGCCGCTGCTGGCGCGCGCCACCAGGTTTCCCTCGCGCCGCAGCACGGGGATCACGGCCTGCTGAAGGCCGGTGGGATGCTCGATCCCCGCGTCTTCCAGCGCGGCCAGCAGCGGCTCGCCAAGCCCGAGGTCGTTGAATGAAGCCATAACCGTCGTCCGTCTCGAGTTTTGGTGTAAAGACAGTGCGTCAGTGCGTCAGTGCGTTAGTGCGGCACTGCTTCGTGTTCGTGGAGCTTCTCAGCGTCGTTCCCAGCAAGTAGCCTGCCCTTCAGCCGTCCAGCGGGCGCGACCCCGCGGCGGGGGCCTTGGCGGGAAGGCGCACGGTAAAGGTGCTGCCCTGGCCGGGCGCGGAGGCCACGCGGATGGCGCCGCCCAGGAGCTGCGCCAGCCGCCGCGAGATGGGCAGCCCCAGCCCCGTGCCCGTTCCCGATTGGCGGTCGATCTGCACGAACTCCTCGAAGATGCGCGCCTGGTCGGCCGCGTCGATGCCGCGCCCCTGGTCCGCCACGTCGATCTCCACCCCGCCGTCCCCCAGCCCCCGGCACGACACGGTGACCGGCTTGCCGCCGCCGAACTTGATGGCGTTGGACAGCAGGTTCAGCACGATCTGGCGCACCCGCCGCGGGTCGGTGACCACCGGCAGGCACGGGTGCCCGCCCGGTGCCATCTCCAGCGCCACGCCGTTCTCTTCCGCCATCGGCCGCACCGTGTCCATCAGCTCCGCCACCAGGTGGCCGGGAACGACCTCCTCCACCTCTACCTCGATGCGCCCCGCCTCGATCTTGGACAGGTCCAGCACGTCGTTCACCAGCTCCAGCAGGTGCCGCGCGGCCCGCGCCGACCGCTCCAGCGCGTCCCGCTGCCGCGCGTCGACGGGGCCGAAGATGCCCTCCAGGATCAGCTCGGTGTAGCCGATCACCGCGTTGATGGGCGTGCGCAGCTCGTGGCTCATGGCCGCGTAGAAGCGGCTGCGCGTGGCCAGCGCCCGCTCCAGCTCGGCGGAGCGCTCGGCCAGGTCCACGTTCACCATCTCCAGCTCGGCGGCCTGGCTTTCCAGCTCGCCGGCCTGCGCCTCCAGCTCCGACTGCGTTTCGCGCAGGTGGGTGACGTCGTGAAGCACCAGCGCGCGCACGCTGTGGCCCGACGCCATCACCGGCACCACGGCCACCTCGCCGACGGCGGGCTCGCCCGCGCGCCGCCGGTAGGTGACCTCGCCCCGGGCCGCGCCCCTGCGCGCCGCCTCGAGCAGCGCCTCGAAGTCTTCGCGCGGCTCCGGCCGCAGCAGGTCCAGCAGCGGCCGTCCCACCGCGTCGGCCCGGGCGTGGCCGATCGTCGTTTCGGCGGCGGGGTTCCACGAGAGCACGTTGCCGTCGTCGTCCAGCGACACCACCGGGTCGGGCAGCACGTCGAGCAGCGCGGCCAGGAACGCATCCGAGACCAGGGTCCGCTCCCCGCGCCGGGGCTCCACCCGGGCCAGGTCGCGCGCCACGGCCTTTTCCGTCCCGCGGAAGCGGCGCCGCTGGGCGGTCACCGAGGCGGCGCGGCGCAGCAGGTCGTCGTCCACCTGCTCGGCCTCCACCACCCACAGCTCGCCCAGCCCGGGGGCGAACAGCAGCGCCCGCTCCATCTCGGTCCGCTTCCCCGCCTCGGCGACGATCACCGCCTGCAGCGTGGGGTCCAGCGTCCGCAGCCGCCGCGCGAGGGCCAGCGCCTCGCGCGGCGATCCGGCCAGGAACGCCGCGTCCGCTCCCTCCGCGCGCGCCGCCAGCTCGTCGTTGGCGGCCACCGGGTGCACGGCGTCGCCGGCCCCCAGCGCCGCGCGCCAGGGAACGTCCCCGGCGGCCAGCACCAGCGCGCGGGGCCCGTCCATCAGAGCAGCGGCAGGTTCAGCAGGGCGCGCCCCACCCACGTCTTGAGGACGTCGGTGGTGGGCGCCATCACGTGGGCCGCGCGGGCGTCGCGAAGGATGCGCGACAGGCGGGCGTTCTCGCGGTAGGCGATGCCGCCGCACAGCGTCATCGCCTCGTTGGCCACGTGCACCGCGGTCTCTCCCGCCGCGGCCTTGCACCCCAGCACGCCCAGCAGCGCGCCCGGCTCGCCGGCGTCCGCGCGCTGGGCGGCGGAATGCACCAGCTGGCGGGTGCGCTCCACCTCGATCCACAGCTCGCCCAAGCGGTGCGAAAGCACGGGCTGGCTCCCCAGCAGCTCGCCGGAGTGCGAGTGGCGGCGCGAGCCCAGGTGCTCGCGCGCGGCCTCCAGCGCGGCGGCGGCCACCCCCAGGTAGGTGCCCGCCATCGCCATCAGAAAGTAGGGCGCCACCACCTCGAACACGTACCAGAGCTGGTCGCCCTCTTCGCCCAGCAGGTTGTGCCAGGGCACGCGCACCCCGTTCATCGTGGCGGACCGCGAGCTGTTGCCCCGCATCCCCAGCCCGTGCCACGGCTCGGACCACTCCAGCCCCGGCGTGCCCTCGTCCACCAGCACGCACGAAAAGCTGCCCTCGCCACCGGCATCGTCCGCGGCGCAGGTGGAGACCACGTACGACTGCGCCTGCCCGCCGTTGGTGACGAAGCTCTTGATCCCCGTCACCAGGAAGTCGTCGCCGTCGGCCGCGATGCGCGTTTCGGGGACGTAGAAGTGAACGCCGGTGCCCGGTTCGCTGAGCGCCAGCGTGGTCACGTGCTCGCCCCGGGCGATGGGGCGCAGGTACGCCTCCTTCTGCCAGTCGGTGGCCTTGGCGGCGATCACCGCCGTGCCCACGCAGTGCATGGCGAAGCACATGGCGGTGGACGCGCCCTGCGACGCCAGCGTCTCCGAGATGGCCACCAGCCCCGCCAGCCCCTCGCCGTGGCCGCCCAGCGCCTCGGGAACGTTCAAGCCCAGCAGCCCGGCGTCGCCCAGGGCGCGCATGGACTCGGCCGGCCAGAGCGCCTCGTGGTCCTCGCGCTCGGCGCTGGGCGCGATCACCGTGTCCGCGATTTCCCGCGCCGCGCCCACCAGCCGCGCCAGCCGTCCCGATGCCTGTTCCGCCATCAGCCGCCCCGGTTCGCCGTATCGTCGTCCGCCCCGCGCCAACTTACACGATGTGTGCCCGCCGCGCTTGCACCACCCCGGCGGCGGGGCTACGCTTCGGCCCCGTTTCCCCGTTCCGTGCCCATCCCATGCCCGAACCCGATCGTCCGCGCGGCCCCCTGTCCGGCGTGCGCGTGCTGGACCTTACCCGCGTGCTGGCCGGCCCGCTGTGCACCATGACGCTGGGCGACCTGGGCGCGGAGGTCATCAAGATAGAGCGCGCCGGCGCCGGTGACGACACCCGCGCGTGGGGCCCGCCCTGGGCCGAAGGGCCGCGGGGACGCGAATCGGCCTACTACCTGTGCGTCAACCGCAACAAGCGCTCGGCCGCGGTGGACCTGAAGGACGCGGAGGGCCGCGCGCTCGTCCGCGGCCTGGCGCGCGAGGCCGACGTGCTGGTGGAGAACTACGCACCGGGGATGATGGACGGCTGGGGGCTGGGATACGATGAGCTCGCGGCCGAGAATCCTGGCCTGATCTACTGCTCGGTGACCGGATACGGGAGCGACGGGCCGGAGGCGGGGCGGCCCGGCTACGACTTCGCGGTGCAGGCGCGGGCAGGGTGGATGGCCATCACAGGGGAGCCAGGCGGCGCGCCGGCCAAGGTGGGCGTGGCGGTGGTGGACGTGCTGACCGGACAGAATGCCACGATCGCCATCCTCGCGGCGCTGGCGGAGCGCGCGGCGTCCGGGCGTGGGCAGCGGGTGGAGGTGTCGCTCTTCGATTCCGCGCTCGCGGGATTAGTGAACGTCACGGAGGCGGCGCTGGTCACCGGGCGCGAGCCGCGGCGCTGGGGAAACGCGCACGCCACGATCGTTCCCTACCAGGCGTTCGACGCGGCGGACCGCGCGTTCGTGGTGGCGGTGGGCAACGACGCGCAATGGCGGCGGCTGTGCGAGGCGGTCGGGGCAGACGACCTGCGAGACGACGATCGCTTCACCACCAACCCGGGCCGCGTGGAGCACCGAGACGAGCTCGTCCCCGTGCTGGCCGCCCTGTTCAGCAGCGCACCGGCGGCGGAGTGGCTGGGACGGATGGAGGCGTACGGCGTGCCCTGCGCCCCCTTGCAGACCGTAGGCGAGGCCCTGCGAGACCCCGTCCTCCGGGAGCGCGCGGGCCTCTGGCCAATGCAAGGCGCAGGCTACGGACAGGTGGACACCATCGCCTCGCCCCTGCGCCTGGAGCGAACCCCTCCGGGCCTGCACCGCCCGGCCCCGGCCTTGGGCGAGCACACGGACGAGGTGGCGCGGGACGGATGGGCCGTGAGGAGCATCGGGACCAAGGGATAAACGTACCGCGAAGCCCAACGTCGCCCCGACGAGCCCCCCAAGTGCGGGTGAACCCGCCGCTGGGAAAGCGGAAAGCCCCGACACGGACCGCTGGCGCGTCCCGTTCGGGGCTTCACCTGCACGCACACCGAACCTGCCGAAGCGCGGGATGCCATCCCGACGGAGCGGCCACGGGCAACCTGCCGCCACACCGATACTCCGCAGCGACCGAGGAATCCGCCACACACTCCGGCCGCGCCCCACGGTCCTCACAGCACCAGAACGGGCCAGTCCGCGCAGGCGGAATGCCGTTCATCTAAGGATTATCATTGTCACTGGCGGGGCGGTTGTGCACCTGTCCGTTCGCCGCCGTACCGGGTACTTGCTCTGCTTCCGCTTCACCCCGCGTTTGACGACTCGCCTGCGGCGGGGCGGAAGAATCTCCTCCAGGATTTCGTCGAGCACGGCTTC